>WGLP01000009.1 GCA_016125505.1 Gammaproteobacteria bacterium | reverse complement strand
GAGATGGTGATGCCGGGTGACAACGTGAAGATGACGGTGTCCCTGATTGCGCCGATCGCGATGGAAGAAGGTCTGCGCTTCGCGATCCGCGAAGGTGGCCGCACCGTCGGCGCCGGCGTGGTGTCCAAGGTTATCGAATAATAGTTGAGTAGGAATTTACATGGCAGCGAACCAAAACATTCGAATTCGGTTAAAGGCGTTTGATCATCGTCTGATCGATCAGTCCGCCAAGGAAATCGTGGATACCGCCAAGCGCACAGGCGCGGTGGTGCGTGGCCCGATACCTCTGCCGACCAAGAAAGAACGCTTTACGATCCTGATCTCACCGCATGCCAACAAGGATGCGCGCGATCAATATGAACTGCGTACCCACAAGCGTTTGCTCGACATCGTGCAGCCGACCGACAAGACGGTCGACGCATTGATGAAGCTGGATCTCGCTGCTGGCGTGGACGTACAGATTAAATTGCAATAGGTAGAAGGCAATGACAATAGGTGTAGTCGGTCGCAAGGTAGGTATGACCCGCGTCTTTACTGACGAAGGTGTCTCTTTGCCGGTGACCGTGATTGAAGTGGAGCCCAATCGCATTACCCAGCTGAAGACGCTGGAAACCGATGGTTATCGTGCAGTGCAAGTAACCACCGGTGCGCGTAAGGCGAATCGTGTGACCAAACCGATGGCTGGCCATTTTGCCAAGGCAAGCGTGGAAGCCGGTCGTGGTCTCTGGGAATTCCGCTTGAGTGACGGTGAAGGTGAAGAGCTGGCCACGGGTAATGAAATCAAGGTCGATATCTTCGAAGCCGGCCAGAAGGTGGACGTCACCGGTACCAATATCGGTAAAGGTTATGCCGGTACGGTGAAACGTCATAACTTCCGTACCCAGGACGCCACGCACGGTAACTCGTTGTCTCACCGTGCACCGGGTTCCATCGGTCAGAACCAGACGCCGGGTCGTGTATTTCCGGGTAAGAAGATGTCCGGTCACATGGGTAACGTTCGCACTACCACCCAGAACCTCGAAGTGGTGCGTGTTGATGCGGAACGTAATCTGCTGCTCGTCAAGGGCGCAGTACCGGGTGCCAAGGGCGGTAGCCTGATCGTGCGCCCGGCCGTGAAAATCAAGAGGGAGGCGAAATAATGGAACTGGCATTAACGACTGCCGGCGGTAAAGCCTCCAGCAAAACCGTGGCCGTTGCGGATACCGCATTCGGTCGTGAGTTCAACGAAGGTCTGGTGCACCAGGTCGTGACAGCCTATCTGGCTGGCGGACGTGCCGGTACCCGCGGCCACAAGAGCCGATCCGATGTGAGCGGCGGTGGCAGCAAACCCTGGCGACAAAAGGGGACGGGACGTGCGCGTTCTGGTACCATTCGCAGCCCGCTGTGGCGGGGGGGCGGTAAGACCTTCGCAGCGAGCAATCAGGATTGGTCGCAAAAGGTCAACAAGAAGCAATACCGCGCAGGTATGCGCGCGATTCTGTCAGAACTGGTTCGTCAGGATCGTTTTGTTGTCGTTGAATCGCTCGAAATGAAAGAACCGAAGACCAAGCAACTGGTGGATCAGCTGGGCGCCTTCGGTTTGGACAGCGTGATGATCGTGGTTGACGCCATGGACAAGAATCTGTTCCTGGCTGCACGCAACCTGCATAAGGTGGGTGTCTCCGAGGCAGGCGTGATTGACCCGGTCAACCTGATCAAATTCGACAAGGTGCTGGTGACTGTACCGGCACTGAAGAAACTCGAGGAAATGTTTGCATGAGCCAGGAACGTTTAATGAAGGTGTTGCTGGAACCGCACGTCTCTGAAAAGAGCACCAATGTTGCGGAACAGGCAAACCAGGTTGTGTTCAAGGTTGTGCCGGACGCCACCAAGGACGAGATCAAACAGGCAGTTGAAAAACTGTTTGAGGTTTCTGTTGAGGGTGTGCAGGTGGTAAACGTCAAAGGCAAGAACAAGCGCAACCGTTTTGGCAATGGCAAGCGCAAGGACTGGAAAAAGGCCTACGTCAGCTTGAAAGCTGGTGACGACATCAATTTTATTGGAACCGAATAAGTATTAGGAACGGTAAGTAACCATGGCAATCGTCAAAGCAAAACCTACTTCCGCCGGCCGCCGCGGTGTTGTGAGCACAGCTCACGATCATCTGCATAAGGGCGCTCCACACAGCGCGTTGGTGGAAAAGAAGGCCAAGAATGGTGGTCGCAACAACATGGGGCGTATTACTACGCGTCACCAGGGTGGTGGTCACAAGCAGCATTACCGTTTGATCGATTTCAAACGCAACAAGGATGGTATTGCCGCCAAGGTGGAACGGGTTGAATACGATCCGAACCGCAGTGCGCATATTGCCCTGTTGTTGTACGCAGACGGCGAACGTCGTTACATCATTGCACCGAAAAATTTGCGCGAAGGCAGCGAGGTAATTTCCGGTACTGATGCACCGATCAAGGAAGGTAACTGCCTGCCCTTGCGCAATATTCCTGTAGGTACTGTTGTACATGCGTTGGAACTGCGTCCGGGTAAAGGCGCGCAATTAGGTCGTAGCGCCGGTGCCGCTGTGCAGCTGGTTGCACGTGAAGGCAACCATGTGACCATTCGTCTGCGTTCCGGCGAAATGCGCAAGGTTCAGGCGGATTGCCGCGCCACCGTCGGTGAAGTGAGCAACAGCGAACATAACTTGCGGAAATTCGGTAAAGCTGGCGCCAAGCGTTGGTTGGGTATTCGTCCGACGGTGCGTGGTGTTGCCATGAACCCGGTAGATCACCCGCACGGTGGTGGTGAAGGCCGTACCTCTGGTGGCCGTCATCCATGTACGCCTTGGGGTGTACCGACCAAGGGTTATAAGACCCGTAAGAACAAGCGTACGGATAACATGATCGTGCGCCGTCGTAACAAGAAGTAAGCTTAGAGAGAAACTATGCCACGTTCAGTTAGAAAAGGTCCGTTTGTGGATTTGCATCTGGCCAAAAAGGTGCAAACAGCCCATCAGGAAAACAGTAAGCGTCCCATCAAGACCTGGTCACGCCGTTCCATGGTTGTGCCTGACATGATTGGTTTGACGATTGCTGTTCACAACGGCCGCCAGCATGTACCTGTCCTGGTCACCGAAAACATGATCGGGCACAAACTGGGTGAATTTGCTCCGACACGTACCTTCAAGGGTCACGTTGCGGATAAGAAGGCGAAGTAAGAGGATTCGAAGATGGAAGTCGCGGCCAAATTACGTCACGCACGCATTTCTCCGCAGAAATGCCGTCTGGTTGCAGACCAGGTGCGCGGTAAACCGGTGGAACAGGCACTGCAGATCTTGGCTTTCAGTCCCAAGAAAGCAGCGGGCATCGTCAAGAAAGTGCTGGAATCGGCTATTGCCAATGCGGAACACAATGAAGGTGCGGATATCGATGAGCTGAAGATCAGCCGTATCTTTGTGGACGAAGGTCCAAGCATGCGCCGCTGGAAGCCACGCGCCAAAGGCCGTGTTAACCATATCTTGAAACGTACCAGCCACCTCACTGTAGTGGTTGGGGATAAATAAGAGAGTCGTTTATGGGTCAGAAAGTACATCCAACTGGTATTCGCCTGGGCATCGTTACCGACTATGCCTCCAAGTGGTATGCCGATTCCAAAGAGTATGCGAACTACCTGAATTCGGACATCAAGGTGCGCGAATTCCTGAAGGACAAACTGTCCCAGGCCTCTGTAAGCAAGATCCAGATCGAGCGTACCGCGGGTAATGCGAACATCACGATTTACACCGCGCGTCCGGGTCTGGTTATCGGTAAGAAGGGTGAAGACATCGAACGTCTGCGCCAGGAAGTGACCAAGATGATGAAGTTGCCGGTTGTGCACATCAACATCGAAGAGATTCGCAAGCCCGAGCTGGATGCGCAGCTGGTGGCGGAAGGTATTGCCCAGCAGTTAGAACGCCGGATTATGTTCCGTCGCGCCATGAAGCGCGCGGTAACCAATACTCTGCGTCTGGGTGCGCTCGGCGTGAAGGTCTGTGTGGCTGGCCGTCTGAACGGTGCAGAAATCGCACGGACTGAGTGGTATCGCGAAGGTCGCGTACCGCTGCACACCCTGCGTGCAGATATTGATTATGGTTTTGCCGAAGCCAAGACCACCTACGGCATCATTGGCGTCAAGGTGTGGATCTTCAAAGGCGAAGTGATTGGTAAACGAGAAGAGGAAGAGGTGAGCGCGGCGTAAGCCGGCGTAGCCCAGGAGTATTTCCATGCTGCAACCCAAGCGAACCAAATATCGCAAACAGCACAAGATGCGTAACACTGGTCTGGCTAACCGTGGCAACAAGGTTAGTTTTGGTGAGTATGGCTTGAAAGCCGTTACCCGTGGCCGCATTACTGCACGCCAGATTGAAGCGGCACGTCGTGCCATGACCCGCCACGTGAAACGCGGCGGTAAGGTATGGATCCGGATTTTCCCGGACAAGCCAATCACCCAGAAGCCTCTGGAAGTGCGTCAGGGTAAAGGTAAGGGTAACGTTGAATACTGGGTAGCCCAGATTCAGCCTGGCCGCATGCTATATGAAATGGAAGGTGTCACCGAAGAAATTGCGCGTGAAGCCTTCAAACTGGCAGCCGCGAAGCTGCCGGTGCAGACAACCTTTGTAACGCGGACGGTAATGTAATGAACGCCAAAGAATTGCGCGAAAAGAGCGCGGATGATTTGAACAAGGAATTGCTGGAATTGATGCGTGAACAGTTCAATTTGCGTATGCAAAAAGGAACCGGCCAGCTGGCACGTCCGCATCAGATGAAAGAGGTCCGTCGCAGTATTGCGCGGGTGAAAACGGTTTTGCGCGAAAAGGCAAGTAAGGCATGAGTGAGCAGAAACAGCAAAATGAGCGTACCGTTACCGGTCGCGTCATCAGTGACAAGATGAACAAGACCATCACCGTGTTGGTCGAGCGTCGTGTGAAGCACCCGGTTTACGGCAAGTTCGTGCGTAAATCCACCAAGCTGCATGCACATGACGAAAATAATGAATGTAAAGAAGGCGACTTAGTGACGATTGCCGAGTGTCGCCCGATTTCAAAATCCAAGGCCTGGCGCCTGGTTGAAGTCGTAGAAAAGGCAACAATTGTTTAACGCGCAGAATTACGGAGTACACCATGATACAGATGCAAAGCGTATTGGATGTTGCGGACAACAGCGGTGCACGCCGTGTGCAATGCATCAAGGTGCTTGGCGGTTCCAAGCGCCGTTATGCGGGGATCGGTGATGTGATCAAGGTCAGCATCAAAGAGGCTATCCCGCGCGGGCGGGTAAAGAAGGGCGATGTCTATAACGCCGTGGTAGTGCGTACCAAGAAGGGTATTCGCCGCGCTGACGGTTCATTGATTCGCTTTGATTCCAATGCGGCAGTGCTGCTGAATAATCAGCTGCAGCCGATTGGTACACGTATCTTCGGGCCCGTTACCCGTGAGTTACGTACGGAAAATTTTATGAAGATTATTTCTCTTGCACCTGAAGTGTTGTAAGGCGGAAGACATGGCAAACAAGTTTCGAAAAGGCGATGAAGTCGTCGTCCTCACAGGCAAGGACAAGGGCAAGCGCGGCACGATCACCAAGGTGATTGCCGAGACCGGTCGCGTGGTCGTGGAAAATATCAATATGGTGAAGAAACACCAGAAGCCGAACCCGAACCTGAATGTTCCGGGCGGTATCATCGACAGGGAAATGTCCATTGATGTTTCCAACGTGGCGATGTTCAACCCCGTGACTGGCAAGGCGGATCGGGTAGGTTTCAAGTTTCTGGATGACGGCCGTAAGGTGCGAGTATTCAAGTCTAACGGCGAAGTCGTGGACGTCTAAGGTTAAGGTAACGAACAATGGCGCGTTTACAAGAGCATTACAAAAATACCGTGGTTAAGCAGCTGACGGACAAATTCGGCTATAAGAGCCGGATGGAAGTCCCCAAGCTGGTTAAGATCACCCTCAATATGGGTGTAGGTGAAGCCGTGGCCGACAAGAAGGTCATGGAGCATGCGGTTTCCGACATGGAAAAGATTGCAGGTCAGAAAGCAGTTGTGACCAAGGCACGTAAATCCATCGCCGGTTTCAAGATCCGTGAAGATTATCCTATCGGCTGCAAGGTAACCCTGCGCCGTGATCATATGTATGAGTTTCTGGATCGCCTTATTAGCATCGCAATCCCGCGTATCCGCGACTTTCGTGGTTTGAATCCGAAGTCCTTTGATGGCCGCGGTAACTACAGCATGGGCGTACGCGAGCAGATCATTTTCCCTGAGATCGAGTACGACAAGATCGATACCATCCGGGGTCTGGATATCACCATCACAACGACGGCCAAGACCGATGAAGAAGGTCGTGCGTTACTGGAAGCATTTGATTTCCCGCTCAAGGGCCGGGCGTAAGGAGTTTAGGTAATGGCTAAGACAAGTATGGTTGAGCGCGAACGCAAGCGCATGAAGACGGTAGCCAAGTACGCCGCCAAGCGTGCTGAGCTCAAAGCGAAAGCGAAAGATCTGGCGCTGTCTCCGGAAGAACGTATGGTAGCGCAGGAAAAACTGCAAAAGCTGCCGCGCGATGCATCCCCGATTCGGGTGCAGCGCCGTTGCCGTGTGACAGGTCGTCCGCATGCGGTTTATCGCAAGTTCGGTTTATGCCGTAACAAACTGCGTGAGACCATGATGCGTGGTGAAGTCCCTGGTTTGCGCAAGGCCAGTTGGTAAGGGTTTAGAGACGGAGAATACTGAATATGATGACCGACCCCATCGCCGATATGTTGACCCGTATTCGTAACGGGCTTTCAGCTGGCAAGAAGTCTGTGGCCATCCCGCATTCCAAAATGAAGGAATCCATCGCCCAGGTACTCAAAAGCGAGGGATTTATCGCAGATTACAGCCAGGGTGCTGCTGACGGTAAGGCCGTATTGAATATCGAATTGAAGTATTACCATGGTAAGCCTGTGATCGACAAAATGAGTCGTGTCAGTCGCCCAGGTTTGCGGATTTACAAATCAAAGGATGACCTGCCCAATGTCATGGGTGGTCTGGGTATCGCAATTATTTCGACCTCAAAAGGTGTCATGACTGACCGCGCTGCGCGCAAGGAAGGTCATGGCGGCGAGGTCCTGTGTTACGTGCAGTAAAGGCGGCAGGCAATGGCAAGGTTATCACCCATTTCAATTCCTAAAGGCGTGGAAGTCACCATTAACGGTCAAAACGTTAATGTGAAAGGCTCCAAGGGTACGATGTCTCACACGATGCATCCGTTGGCTTCAGTTGAAAAACAGGAAAATGAGCTGGTTTTCAAAGCAAGTGATGCCATTGGCGGTGTTGCTCAGACCGGTACGGTGCGTGCGTTGTTACGCAATATGATGAAGGGCGTAAGTGCCGGTTTCGAAAAGAAACTGGAACTTGTCGGTGTAGGTTATCGTGCGGCAGCGCAGGGTAAGAGCCTGAATCTGACCCTGGGTTTCTCGCATCCGGTGAATTATCCGGTGCCGGAAGGGATTACGATCGAAACCCCAAGCCAGACGGAAATTCTCGTCAAGGGCATGGACAAACAAAAGGTTGGCCAGGTGGCGTCCGAGATTCGTGCGTTTCGTCCGCCTGAGCCGTATAAGGGTAAAGGCGTTAAATATGCTGGCGAACATATCGTCCGCAAAGAAGCCAAGAAGAAGTAAACAGGTAATCGAACGATGGATAAGAAAACATCTCGTCTGCGTCGCGCAACACGTACTCGGGCCAAAATACGCGAATTGCGTGTGCCTCGCCTGACCATACATCGCACCCCCCGGCATATCTATGCCCAGATCATCGGGCAGGACAATGACAAGGTGCTTGCCGCTGTCTCCACGCTGCAGGCTGACGTGAAGGCTGGCGTGAAATATTCCGGTAATCGGGATGCGGCTGCCTATGTCGGTAAGGCTATTGCTGAAAAGGCGAAAGCTGCCGGTGTTACCAAGGTTGCGTTCGACCGTTCAGGTTTTAAATATCATGGGCGTATTAAGGCTCTCGCCGACGCCGCCCGCGAAGCAGGACTGGAGTTTTAATTTATGGCAGCATTCGAAAGCTCAACCAGCACCGATGGCTTGCAGGAGCGTTTGGTTTCTATACGCCGCGTTGCCAAGGTGGTCAAAGGTGGTCGTATCTTCGGTTTCTCTGCACTGACCGTGGTCGGCGACGGTGAAGGCCGTGTCGGTTTCGGTACCGGTAAGGCGCGTGAAGTACCGGTTGCGATCCAGAAGGCAATGGAACAGGCCCGCAAAAATATGGTCGACGTTCAATTGAGCGAAGGTACCCTGCAGTACCCCATCATGGCAGAGCATGGCGCCGCCAAGGTGTATATGCAGCCGGCTTCCGAAGGTACAGGTGTTATTGCCGGTGGTCCGATGCGTGCAGTGTTTGATGTGGTAGGCGTGCACAACGTACTCGCCAAATGTATCGGTACCAACAACCCGATTAATGTCGTGCGTGCGACGATTAAAGGTCTGGCCAATATGGCTTCGCCTGAATCTGTTGCCGCCAAGCGTGGAAAGAGCGTTAAGGAAATTCTGGAATAAGACAATGGCCGCTAAAAAGATCAAAGTAACATTGGTGCGTAGTGTTAATGGCCGGCTGGCATCGCACAAGGCGTGCGTAACCGGTTTGGGTCTGCGTCGCATGCACCACACTGTCGAAGTGGAAGACACCCCTGCGGTTCGCGGGATGATCAATAAAGTGTCTTACATGGTCAAGGTTGAGGAGAACTAAGCATGTATCTGAATAGCCTCAAACCCGCGGAAGGTGCCAAGACCGCAGCAAAACGCGTTGGTCGTGGTATTGGTTCCGGTCTGGGTAAAACAGGTGGCCGCGGTCACAAGGGTCAGAAGGCCCGCGCTGGTGGTTATCACAAAGTCGGTTTCGAAGGCGGTCAGATGCCGATGCAGCGTCGTCTGCCGAAGGTCGGCTTCAACTCACGCATGGGTCTGACTACTGCGGAAGTGCGTTTGCACGAACTGAGCAAGGTAACTGCGGACGTTATCGACGTGAAGGCACTGCAGGATGCCAATTTGATTAGCCGTAAAATCAAGCGCGTCAAAGTGATGGCCGCAGGCAAGATTGACAAGCCGGTTACACTCAAGGGGATCAAAGTCACCCAGGGTGCGCGTGCAGCGATCGAAGCTGCCGGCGGCAAGATCGAAGAGTAAGGATTAGCCCGTGGCCACTTCAAAAGGTGCGATTGCTGATGCATTGGCTGCGGGGCGTTTTACCGAGTTACGCAAGCGCCTGTTTTTTCTGATCGGCGCCATTATCGTTTTTCGTATCGGCTCGTTTATCACCGTTCCCGGTTTGAATACGGAACGTCTGGCTGAGTTATTCGAAAAACAGCAAAACACCATTCTGGGCCTGTTTAACATGTTCGGTGGTGGTGCGCTCGGTCGCTTATCGATTTTTGCGCTCGGCATCATGCCGTATATCTCGGCCTCGATCATTATCCAGCTGTTGACCAAGGTACATCCGAAACTTGAGCAACTGAGCAAGGAAGGCGCGGCAGGTCGACGCAAGATTACCCAGTACACACGCTGGTTTACCCTGATACTGGCGACATTCCAGGCCTTTGGCGTTGCCCGTTTCATGATGGGGGATCAGGGTGGCTTGGTAACGATGACGAACCCGGTTACTTTTTATTTTACAACCATCGTCACCTTGGTAACCGGCACCATGTTCCTGATGTGGCTGGGTGAGCAAGTGACCGAACGGGGTATCGGCAATGGTATTTCCATGATCATCTTCTCGGGGATCGTGGCAGGGATACCGCGTGCTATTGCCAATACTCTGGAGCAAGTGAGCTCTGGGGCCAAGTCGTTTGGTTTTGTGTTTGTACTGGTAGGCACCATGGTGTTGGTGGTGATGTTTGTTGTGTTTATGGAGCGGGCTCAGCGCCGTATTACCGTGAATTACGCCAAACGTCAGCAGGGCCGTAAGTTATATGCGGCACAGTCATCGCATTTGCCGTTGAAGATCAACATGGCGGGTGTGATTCCGCCGATTTTCGCCTCAAGCCTGATTTTGTTTCCGGCGACGTTTGTCCAGTTCCTGGGCAAGAGTGGTGAAGGCGGGGTGTGGGGCGTGTTTCAGGATATTGCGACCATGCTGTCGCCCGGACAACCGGTTTATACCCTGGCGTACGGGCTGCTGATCGTCTTCTTCGCGTTTTTCTATACCGCGTTGATGTTTGATCCACGCGATACGGCAGATAACCTGAAACGCTCCGGCGCATTTATTCCGGGGATTCGCCCGGGTGAGCAGACTGCGAAATATATCGACGGGATTCTGGGTCGTCTGACGTTTATCGGTGCGATCTATGTGATGGCCGTCTGTATGCTGCCGGAGTTTTTGATTATGTACGGTGACGCCCAGTTCTACTTCGGTGGTACGTCATTGTTGATTATTGTGGTAGTGGTGATGGATTTCATGGCCCAGATGCAGGCCCATATGATGTCCCACCAGTACGAGGGGCTGATGAAAAAAGCCAATTTGAAAGGACATGGTCGTAGCGGCATGTTGCGCTAGCGGACCGGTCGAGATGTCGGGAGAAATCGCATGAAAGTTCGTGCATCTGTAAAGAAGGTTTGTCGGAATTGCAAAATCATCCGCCGCAATGGTGTGGTTCGGGTTATCTGCAAGGATCCGCGGCACAAGCAACGCCAGGGCTAATGCCCTCCGGGCCGATGCTCGGGTGTTGTCTACCAAATCAGTGACTTATGGCTTGCTACGGCAGTGAGTTGACAGTAAAATGCACCGTTTTACATGCTCCTGGCCTGGCTGCCAATTTTTGTTTAAGGAACAGTAACTTATGGCACGTATAGCGGGTATTAATATCCCTGATCATAAACACGCGGAAGTCGCACTTACCGCTATCTATGGTATCGGTCGCTCACGGGCGCGTGATATCTGTGGTGCAGTGGGTATTGCTACCTCCACTAAGATGCAGGACCTGGACGACGATACTGTCGAGCGTCTGCGTACGGAAATCGCCAAATATGCCGTGGAAGGCGATCTGCGTCGTGAAGTTTCCATGAATATCAAGCGGTTGATGGACCTGGGTACCTACCGGGGCCTGCGTCATCGCCGTGGTTTGCCGGTACGTGGGCAACGTACCAAGACAAATGCACGCACCCGTAAAGGGCCGCGTAAACTCGTGAAGAAATAAGGTTTAACTCACTATGGCAGCAAAAGGCGCTCGTACTCGCAAGAAGGTTAAACGTGATGTCTCTGACGGCATTGCGCATATTCATGCATCTTTTAACAACACGATCGTGACCATCACCGACCGCCAGGGTAATGCCCTGTGCTGGGCGACTTCCGGTGGTTCCGGTTTCCGTGGCTCGCGTAAGAGCACCCCGTTCGCAGCACAGGTTGCGGCTGAGAAGGCGGGTGAGAAGGCGCAGGAGTACGGCATGAAGAACCTGGAGGTTTGCGTCAAGGGCCCGGGTCCCGGCCGTGAATCCGCCGTACGTGCATTGCACGCCAAGGGTTTTCGTATTACTAACATCTCGGATGTGACACCGATTCCGCATAACGGTTGTCGCCCCCCGAAAAAACGTCGCGTTTAAGCTGGAGGTCTGCCTTGGCTCGTTATACTGGTCCCGTTTGTCGTTTGTGCCGTCGTGAAGGCGACAAGCTGTTTTTGAAAGGTGAAAAGTGCTTCAGCAGCAAGTGCGCGATTGAGACACGTCCGAATCCGCCGGGCCAACACGGCGCCAAGCGCGGCCGTCTGTCCGACTATGCCGTACAGCTGCGTGAAAAGCAGAAGCTGCGCCGTGTCTATGGCATATTGGAAAAGCAATTCCGTTCGTATTACCAGGAGGCAGACCGTCAGCGCGGTTCCACGGGTGAAAATCTGCTGCAACTGCTGGAATCTCGCCTGGATACCGTGGTCTATCGTATGGGCTTTGGTACTTCCCGCACAGAGGCCCGTCAGCTTGTTCGTCACAACGCGATCACGCTGAATGGCAAGAAGGTGAACATTCCTTCACTGCAACTGAAGCCGGGCGATGTTGTCGCCGCTTCTGAAAAAGGCAAGAAGCAATTGCGCGTCAAATCTTCGCTGGAAATGGCTGAGCAACGCGGTATCGCTGAATGGCTTGAAGTGGATGCGAAGAAGATGGAAGGTGTCTTCAAGGCAATACCGGAACGCAGCGAGTTGCCGTCCGATATCAACGAACACCTCGTTGTGGAATTGTACTCCAAGTAAGATCGGATTCGCGGGCTCGCCAAACGTGGCGGGTCCCTATTGAATTGTTAACAGGAAAGAGGGCGTTTCATGCAGAGCTCCGTCTCAGAATTTCTGAAACCACGTATTGTTGACGTCCAGTCAATCAGTGATACCCATGCACGTGTAGTACTGGAACCGCTGGAACGCGGTTTTGGCCATACGCTCGGTAATGCATTACGTCGCATTCTGCTGTCCTCCATGACAGGTTGCGCGATTGTCGAGGCCGAAATCGAAGGCGTATTACACGAGTACACCTCGATCGAAGGTGTGCAGGAAGATGTGGTCGAAATTCTGTTGAATTTGAAGGGTGTGGCTATCCGTATGGAAGGCGCCCCGGAAGCGACCCTGACATTGAACAAGAAGGGCCCGGGCCCGGTGACCGCCGGTGATATCTCTACCGATCATAATGTCGAGATCATCAACCCGGAACATGTCATTGCCAATCTGACCAAGTCAGGTGAGCTCAACATGGTGCTGAAGGTGCGTCGTGGCCGTGGTTATGAGCCGGCGAGTGCCCGCCGTTCCGATGAAGAAGATGAGCGCCCGATTGGTCGTTTGCAAATTGATGCCAGCTTTAGCCCGATTCGCCGCGTGGCCTATGTTGTAGACAGTGCGCGTGTGGAGCAACGTACCGACTTGGACAAGTTGATTATCGATTTGGAAACCAACGGGACTATCGATCCGGAAGGTGCGATTCGTACAGCGGCAACCATTCTGCAGGACCAACTGTCAGCCTTTGTGGATCTGGCCGGCAAACAGGAAGAAGAGACCAAGGCTGCCGAGCCGGAAGTCGATCCGATTCTGCTGCGTCCGGTCGATGATCTCGAACTGACCGTACGTTCTGCTAACTGCCTGAAAGCGGAGCAGATTTACTACATTGGTGATTTGATCCAGCGTACCGAAGTTGAATTGCTGAAGACCCCTAACCTGGGCAAGAAGTCCCTGACTGAAATCAAGGACGTATTGGCTTCACGCGGTCTGTCACTCGGCATGCGTCTGGAAAACTGGCCGCCGGCAAGTCTGAAAGACAAGACCAACTCTGCGGCATAAAACTACGATATTGAATAAGGGTTAAGACCATGCGTCATCGTTTAAGTGGAAGACAACTCAATCGCAATAGTTCACATCGCAAGGCGATGTTCAGGAACATGGCGGCGTCATTGCTGGATCATGAATTGATCAAGACAACCCTGCCCAAGGCCAAAGAACTGCGCCGCGTTGCAGAGCCTTTGATTACTCTGGCGAAGAATGACAGTGTTGCCAATCGTCGTCTGGCCTTTAACCGCCTGCGTGATCGTGATGTGGTCAGCAAGTTGTTCAATGAACTGGGTCCACGTTATAAAGCGCGTCCGGGTGGTTATCTGCGCATTCTCAAATGCGGTTTTCGTACTGGTGATAATGCGCCCATGGCCATCGTTGAGCTGGTGGATCGTCCGGAAACAGGTGAAGCCACTGGTGCAGCCAGCGAGGAATAAACTGCTCACACGGGATTGTGTTGAAAAGCCGGGCAAGCCCGGCTTTTTTTATGTTAAAAAACATTATGTTTCGTATATTTCACTGGATCTTTCATTCTCGCCTGTTGTTTGTTCTCACACTTCTGGTCATTTTCTACGGCCTGTTTCTCATCCCGAATAATGGCCAAAGCAGTCGTACCTGGAGCGAAATCAACAATACCGGTCATATCGGCGCATTTTTGATTATCTGGCTGTACCTTTTTAATTTATTTCCGCGGTTTACACGCCTGTCTACCACTCAACTGTTTGTGGTTGTCATTGGTTCGACTCTTGTGGCTGCCGAGCTTATTGAAATTGTTCAGGGATGGATCGGACGGGATGATGAATTACAAGACGTGTGGGACAGTGGCGTTGGCGCGATGCTGGCTATCGCATTTTGTTCTATTCAGGTCAGAAGTTTATCACTATGGCAGCGCGCGGCGTGGCGAACCTTGGCATTGTCCGGATTAGTCGCGGTGCCATGGTCGATCTGGAGTAACCTGGCGGACGAAGCATTTTTACATCGACAGTTTCCTGTACTCACGGATTTTTCCACGCCGTTTGAACTCACTCGCTGGGATCGTAATGCTGCCGCGATACAAATCCGGAAAAATCCCGGGACGGGACAGAAGTCCCTGGCGATTGAGTTTCGTCCGGCAGAATATTCTACGGTAACCTTGCAGTATTTTTACCCAGACTGGCAAGGTTACAAGGAGCTTATCCTCGACGTAACAAACCCCGAGTCATCTGATCTTCCTGTGGTGTTGCGGGCACATGATATTCTGCATAAACGACATCATTATGAGATGAATGATCGATTTAATCGCAGGCTGGTAATCAAACCGGGTCACCAGATAATCAGTGTTGCCCTCGAAGAAATAAGGAAAGCGCCGGCCACACGCCAAATGGACATGAGGCACATGGAAGACTTGAGTATCTTTACCGTTCAGGCCAGGTCGAATCGTCACTTGTACATAAATAAGATCTATCTGGAGTAGGCGATGATATTTTTGTTCACCGATTTCGGCTGGAATGGACCTTATATCGGGGAAATGAAGGCCGTACTGTCGTGTGATTTAACCGATACAGTAATCGACCTGATGCACGATGCGCCGGTGTTTAACCCAATGGCAAGCGCCTACCTGTTAGCGGCGTTGAGCAAACGTTTCGTTGCCGGAGATTTCTGTCTCGGCGTAGTTGATCCAGGTGTTGGTGACGACAATCGTCGTGTGCTGTACGTGGACGCGGATGATGTGCATTATATCGGCCCTGATAATGGGTTATTCGCGGTACTGGCGGCCCGTGCAAAAAGAGTGAGATGCCAGGAGATACGCTGGCGACCGCAGATACAATCAGCGAGTTTTCATGGGCGGGATGTGTTTGCACCTATTGTCGCACGCCTGCTGCACGGCAAGCCGCTCGATTCGCAGGAGGTGCCGTTAGCCTCGCTGGTCGGCGCAGATTATCCCGGCCAGCTGAAAGAGGTGATCTATATCGATCACTACGGCAATGTTATTACCGGTTTGAACGCAGGCATCTGCTCAGACGCTACGATATTTTCAGTAGAGGATAAGCGTGCCGCCCATGCCCATACCTTTTCCAGCGTCGCACCTGGGCAGTTGTTCTGGTATGAGAATTCGATGGGGCTGATCGAGATTGCGGCGAATCAGGCAAATGCGTGTCAACTGCTTGGCTGCGAGATTGGCACGCCTGTGGATCTCATTATTCCGTAGTTACCGCGAGGTCCATTTGCGCATTGCTGCTTTCGGTTTCTACACGATTCCGGCCTTTTTCCTTGGCGGCATACAATAATGTATCGGCACGTTTAATCAGTGTTTCTGCATCCTCTGTGCTATCGCACTGAACGAGACCGGCGGAAAAACCCGGGGCGTGTATGATATCGCTATTGTAATCGATGGAAGTGCGATTCGCGCGTATACGCACCTTGTCGAGCGCCTGTTCTGCCTCTTCCAGGCTCGCGTTGGGAAATATGATCGCAAACTCCTCGCCACCATAGCGGGCGACCATGTCCGAACGGCGCAGTACCGACAGTATTTCATTGGCGTACTTTCGCAGCATCTCGTCGCCGGCGGCGTGACCGTAAGTGTCATTAATGCGTTTGAAGTGGTCCAGGTCCAGCATCGCGACGCAGAAACTGGATTTGTAACGGCGGGCGCGTTGCAATTCCTCTTCCAGACGCTGAACAAATGCGCGACGGTTGGGCAATACCGTTAATTCATCAGTGAGACTGAGGACGCGGACGTGTTTGAGTTCCTGACTCAGACGCTGACCGCTCTGTCGAACCATGGTGGCGAAATCATGGGTTTCGTTGAGGGTGCGTACCAACTGGCTTTGTTCCGTCAGCATGCTTTGCAGTTCACGAATCGCATGATTACGGACGTTATCGACATCGCGCTTGCTCTCCGCGGTTTTCAGTCGCTGTAACATATCTTCCAGTAACAAACCGAATCTTGCCTGGTGTTGCATGGCGTCAAAAATATTATTGAGTAACTTGTTCTGTTGTTGTTCGAATTCCTGATGCTGCACCTTGTTGCCCATGACATCACTGCTTTGTTTGTCATTCAGTATTTCCGGCTTGGGCATATTGGCGAAACTCAGATCGGAAATATTGATGTTGGCGCTGGAGGTTGTGGCCGGGTCTTCTTCGAGCTGGCTTTCATTGATATTCTGCAAGGGGTTGTTAATGCCCGCCGAATCCGTGGCAACGGTCAATGATGACAGTGCTTCCTGCCAAAAACGGTCGTCCCCACCAATCGCCTTGTGCATCAGCGTGAGTGCGTTTTTAAGATAGGTCTGAATGGATGACAGTTCTGTAATCGTGATGGGTGGTTGCAGACGTTGTTGAATAAGCTTGAGTTCCTGGCTCAGCAGGGAACCGCGTGGTAATTGTTTGCGTATGGCATTGATGAGATTGTGCAGGACAGCCGCATATCCCAGCGCGATTTTTTGCTGGTTGCGTTCCATCTCCCCAACTGCATGGGAAACGTGTTTGTAGATCAGACTACCGCTTTGGGTTTGGCGCAGAGGCTCTAATAGTCGTAGTACGTTCTCAGCCCCATACCCCTGAATCAAAAGCGGCGCCAATTTTTTCTCGGTCATAGTCGACCTATTGTTATGACCGCCACATCCCCGAGTCATCCCCCTCTAGTAAGGCGGTATTTTTCAACTTAGCCTGGTTTCCGTCAGCAAGCGTCGTTTATTTTAAATCCAATCTAAAGGCTTCGGGAACTTTCCATGGTAAAAAGTAGTGAAAATCAGATTAACGGTCGTTTTTAGTACCGTAATTCCAAGCCCGGGTTACCGCTTCTATAAATCTGGGGGGAGTAAATAGTTCACACTTTTTTACAATTCAACTGTTTTTGCCTTTCTTTTCTTGTGGGCTAGGGTCTCCGGGCTGGAATTCAGTAATGGTTTCAGGTAACGCCCGGTATGTGATTCGCTAATTTCACTCACTTGTTCGGGTGTCCCCGTCGTGACAATTTGCCCGCCTTTGTGACCGCCTTCCGGGCCCAGATCGATAATCCAGTCGCAGGTTTTAATCACGTCCAGATTATGTTCGATGATGATGATCGTGTTGCCGTGGTCACGCAGTCGATGCAGGACATGCAGTAATTGTTCGATGTCGTGAAAGTGCAAGCCTGTTGTTGGCTCATCCAGAATGTACAGCGTATTGCCGGTGTCGCGTTTGGAGAGTTCGCGCGAGAGTTTTACCCGCTGCGCCTCGCCCCCGGAGAGCGTTGTCGCATTCTGGCCGAGCCGGATATAACTGAGGCCGACATCCATCAGGGTGTCCAGTTTGCGTTTGATCACGGGGACGGCGCTGAAAAAGACCTGTGCATCTTCCACGGTCATCTCCAGCACCTCATAGATGTTTTTGCCTTTATACCGGATCTCCAGAGTTTCGCGGTTATAGCGTTTCCCCTTACAGATATCGCAAGGCACATAGATGTCGGGCAGGAAATGCATTTCCACCTTGATTACACCGTCACCCTGACAGGCCTCGCAGCGCCCGCCTTTAACGTTGAAGCTGAACCGCCCCGGGTTGTAGCCGCGGGAACGTGCTTCCTGTGTGCCGGCGAATAATTCGCGGATAGGGGTAAACAGTCCGGTATAGGTCGCGGGATTGGAACGGGGCGTGCGTCCGATAGGGCTTTGATCGATGTCGACGACTTTATCGAAAGCATCCAGTCCTTCGATATCGTCATAGGGCGCAGGCTCTTCGCCACTACCGTTGATCTCCAGCGCGGCAAAACGATAAAGCGTGTCATTGATCAGGGTGGATTTGCCGGAACCGGACACGCCGGTGATGGCGGTCATCAGGCCGATAGGAATCTGCACATTGATGTGTTTGAGGTTGTTACCGTGAGCGCCTTTGATTAGCAACATGCGATCATTGTCAACAGGAGTGCGTGCCTCGGGTACCTTGATTTGCTTCTTGCCGCTCAGGTACTGCCCGGTGAGCGATGACGGGTTGGCCTTGATCTCGGTTGGCGTTCCCTGTGCCACGACTTGTCCACCGTGCACGCCGGCACCCGGCCCGATGTCCACGACGTGATCCGCAAGCATGATGGCCTCTTCATCGTGTTCGACGACGATCACGGTGTTACCAAGATCGCGTAAATATGTCAGCGTGCTTAGCAGACGTGTGTTATCGCGCTGGTGCAAACCAATAGATGGCTCATCCAGGATGTACATGACACCCACCAGTCCGGCGCCGATCTGACTGGCCAGACGAATACGTTGCGCCTCACCGCCCGACAAGGTATCGGCGCTACGGCTCAGGGTCAGATATTCCAGACCCACGTTCATGAGAAAGTTGAGGCGGTCATCAATCTCCTTCACGATCTTCTTGGCGATCTCGCCACGGCGTCCGGGCAGGGCCAGCGCATCAAAAAACTGTTTGCACTGTTCGATGGGCAGTTCAGTAATCGAGGGCAGGTTCATTTCATTGACATAAACATGTCTGGCAGCCAGGTTAAGACGGGTGCCATGACACTCCGGGCAAGGCTGATGACTGAGAAATTTCGACAGTTCCTCGCGCACTGCATTGGAATCCGTATCGCGATAACGCCGGGTCATGTTAGGGATGATGCCCTCAAACGGCTGCTCTTTAATGTATTTGCCGCCGCGATCATTGAAATAGGTAAACTTGATCTCCTCTTCGCCGCTACCGTGCAGGATAATTTCGCGGATTTTTTTGCTGAGCTTGGCGAAGGGCTTGTCCATATCGAAACCATAGTGTTTCGCCAGTGATGTCAGCATCTGGAAATAGTACATATTGCGCCGATCCCAGCCGCGGATCGCGCCTTCACTCAGACTCAATGTCGGATCGGTGACGACGCGCTGCGGATCAAAAAACTGGCGTACGCCCAGGCCGTCACAACTGGGACAGGCGCCTGCGGGGTTGTTGAATGAAAACAGCCGTGGTTCGAGCTCAGTGATGGAATAGCCGCATTGCGGGCAAGCGAACCGGGATGAAAAAACCAGATCCGGTTTGTTGTCGTCCATGTAGGCGACCCGTAGCTTGCCATCGGTAAGGTGTAAGGCGGTCTCAATGGAGTCCGCCAGACGCTGTTGAATATCGGCGCGGACCTTGAAGCGATCAATGACGGCTTCGATAGTGTGTTTACGTCGCAGGTCTAATGCCGGTGGCTGATCCAGTTCGGTCACTTCGCCGTCGATGCGGGCGCGGATATAGCCTTCGGCGCGCAACATCTCGAATACTTGTAGATGTTCACCCTTGCGGCCGTCCACGACCGGTGCCAGCAGCATCAGACGCGTGCCTTCGGGCAAGGCCAGAATCTGATCGACCATCTGACTGACGGTTTGGGCATCCAGCGCGGCGCCGTGTTCCGGGCAACGCGGTTCACCGGCACGCGCGTAGAGCAACCGAAGATAATCGTAGATCTCGGTGATGGTACCGACGGTGGAACGTGGGTTGTGCGACGTGGATTTCTGTTCGATGGATATCGCCGGCGAAAGACCTTCGATGTGATCCACATCCGGCTTCTCCATCATCGACAGAAATTGGCGCGCATAGGCAGACAGGGACTCCACGTAGCGGCGCTGACCTTCCGCATAGATCGTGTCGAACGCCAGAGAAGACTTGCCGGAGCCGGATAACCCGGTCACCACGATCAGTTTGTCGCGCGGCAGCTCCAAATCGATGTTTTTCAGATTGTGTGTGCGTGCGCCGCGAATCCGTATAGTGTCCATGGAACCTCTTTTCGCCGATGGAATGAAACCTGTTAATATACGCGCTTGTCACATTCTCAGGCAAAGACGAGACAATTTGCTGTATTAACCGAATAACCCATTGATTGTTAAAAGAGAGTCCCGTGAAAAATCCCGAAAATATGACGATGGCGAAGCAAAATGTTGCGCCTAAAAAGGCGTATTGCGTATGACTTCCAGTAATCCTGAGATGATTTTCGCCAGCGAGCGTCGCTCGGCCTTCTCCCTGGCCAGTATCTACTCCTTCCGGATGCTCGGTCTGTTCATGATACTGCCTGTCTTCTCCCTCTACGCCCACGGGCTGGAGGGTGTGACCCCGACCATGATTGGCCTGGCGATTGGCATTTACGGTCTGGCCCAGGCCATCCTCCAGATCCCCTTTGGCATGCTCTCCGATCGTGTCGGGCGTAAGCCGATCATTACTCTTGGCCTCGTCATTTTCATCATCGGCAGCGTTGTGGCCGCCATTGCCACCCATGCGCACAGTATCGTGGGCATCATTATTGGCCGCGCACTCCAGGGTGGCGGAGCCGTCGGTTCGGCGGTCCTGGCCCTGGCCGCAGACCTGACCCGTGAGGAACACCGACTCAAAGTCATGGCCATCATCGGCACGACCATTGGCGTATCCTTTTCCGTTGCCATGATTGCTGGCCCGTTGCTCAATAGCTGGATTGGCCTCTCTGGCATCTTTTGGCTGATTGCCGTTCTGGGCCTGGCGGGGATTGGCGTACTCTATCTGTGGGTGCCTACCCCGAAGCATTCGCGTTTGCACCGCGACACCCAGGCTGTGCCGGCCCAGTTCAAGGAGGTCCTCTACGACACTCAATTGCTGCGCCTGAACCTGGGTATTTTCACCATGCACCTGGTTCTGACCGCCTTGTTTGTGGCGCTGCCGGTCGCCCTGCGCGATGTGGCTGGCCTGCCCGCAGCGCACCACTGGTATGTCTACTTGCCAGTGATGGCGGTGGGTTTCTTCTCTATGATCCCGTTTATCATCATTGCCGAGAAGAAGCGGCGGATGAAACAAATCTTTGCGGGGGCCATCGCGGTCCTTGCCCTGGCCAACCTGAGCCTGTTTGAGTTTCACGGTTCACTCAGCGCCATTGTGATCGCGCTGTGGTTGTTTTTTGCCGCTTTCAATCTGCTTGAGGCGACCTTACCCTCGCTGATATCCAAAATGGCGCCACCCCAGTCCAAGGGCACGGCCATGGGCATCTATTCCAGTTCCCAATTCTTAGGCATTTTCGTCGGGGGCTGGGCCGGCGGCTGGATGTTTCAACACCATAGCTACAGTGGCGTCTTCCTGTTTTGTGCCGGTATGACCTTCCTGTGGCTGTTGGCCGCGCTGACCATGCGTAATCCACGTTATCTCAGCACCTTCCTGCTCAATGTGGGTGACATCGACCGGGCCAAGGCACAGGCCTTGGGCGTGGAGCTGGCACAAATCCCGGGTGTGGCCGAGGCAGTGGTCATTCCTGAAGACCGGGTCGCCTATCTTAAGGTTGACAACAAGGTCGTGGATAAGGAGGCCCTGTACGCCTATTCTGTGGCGACACCGGATTAACACATAATTTTGCAGTACCACCTTGCAGTGCTGGCAGGGTCGCCGTACCCTGTACGGCTAGCCCATAGTCTCGGGCAAAGTTAATAGTATTTTCAAGTAGTTAGCATAAGCATCTGATTTTGGAGGATATATGGCAAGAGGGGTCAATAAAGTCATTTTGATTGGTAACCTGGGACGTGATCCGGAGGTACGCTATATGCCGAACGGACAGGCGGTTGCCAATGTCACGATTGCTACCTCCGAAGGCTGGAAGGATAAAAATACCGGTGAGCAACAGGAACGTACAGAGTGGCACCGTGTAGTGTTCTTCCGCCGCCTGGCCGAGATTGCGGGGGAGTATCTGAAAAAGGGCTCCAAGGTCTACATCGAAGGTAAACTGCAAACCCGGAAATGGCAGGACAACCAGGGACAGGACCGCTATACCACGGAAATCGTCGCCAACGAGATGCAAATGCTGGATTCCAAGGGTGGCAGTAATAACTTCAGCAGCCCGCCGCCAGACATGGATATGGCAAATGAACCGCAAATGGCCGCCGCCGGCGATTTTGATGACGATATCCCATTTTAACGAAGGCTGAATCTGATCAGTGCCTGGACAGGGAAGTCCGGTCTAGCTTTCTGTTTTATATAGTACTTTCTTTCTCCCACCGCTCTTTCCGCCCGCGCCCTGAAATCTAAAAAAATCGATTGTCACAATCGATTTTATGATATTTACTTTTAAGGGGTTTGCCCCTATCTATGCGCCTAATTAACCCGGCTCAAATTGCCGATATAGTTACTGTCAACACTGTGTGGAGTGATTGCTTATGCCCAAAAAGAGTAAAGCCGCTCTGTCAAAAGAGGCGCAGACCCAAGTCAAGAAGCGTACCGACGAAATGTTGGATGATGACGTGGTTGAGGAGGGCGAAACTGATTTTGATGAATCGAGTGTGCTTGCAAAGGCCGAGGTCAGTGTGGACCAGAAGATGGCCATGCGTCGCCGGCTCGAGAATTACCTGGAAGAACGTCGCCTGAAAAAAGAATTGGGTGACGACTTCGACTATCTGTAACCTGTTCCGCGTTCAGACTGCCTGGACGGTCTGAACGCGGCTTCTCTCGAAAAACTTCAGTGCATGCTGGATCGTCGCAGTCTTCTCATTTTCCTGTGAATAGGCCGCATAGGCACCGCGATTGATCACCGGTGCTGATTTGATCCGGAATAGTTTCTTCTTGCGCAGTTCTTCCCGCACCATCGGTTCGCCAAGATAGGCACTACCGCCGTGGCTCAGGATCAAATCCTTCGCCATACGGCCAAAGGCAAGTCGCCTGTGCGCCGCAGGCATGTTCGCAAAATGATGGGCATGCGCATTGGCGAACGAAGTCCCCCAGTCCACCAGCATGTAGTTTGTCGAGAGCGCCTGTTCGACAGTGAGGCCTGGACTGCTACTGACGAGAATTAACGGGATTTGCATGATCTCGACTATTTCGACATCGCTGCTCTGCGGATAATCGAAACAGAAGGCCAGGTCCATGGTGCCTTCCTTGATACGGCGGAGTAAGGCGACAGGGTCATTACTCTCGGCGTGGATGATGAGGTCAGGCAGGGTTTCCTGCATGTAATCAATCCAGGGCTGCAGGAGGATATCCCAGAGGCTCGGCATGATGCCGATAGTGAAGGGGATCTGTGCGGCGTCATTGGTGCCGATTTCCTGCTTCGCGCGATGCCAGGTGGTCAGGATATTTTCCGCATACTGGAGCAGACGCTGTCCGGCGGCAGTTAATTGGATATTGTTGCGCTGGCGAGTAAAGAGGGGAACGCCGACCTCTTGTTCCAGCATGCGGATCCTGGCGGAGACAGCAGATTGGCTGAGGTACAAGTTGTCAGCCGCCTGCCCGAAATGACGGGTACGATTGACTTCAAGGAAGGTTTTTAAGGCGTCAACGTCCAATGACCAGAACTCCCTGAGAGGAATTTTTTGACTATATATCCAAAAGTTAGGGTAAGCTGCAAGCACAAATTCGAAATTTTTCTCAAAAGAATCAATTCTTTCTATTGACGATACTCCGACCTTGGGCCGGGTGGGAGGCAGCAACCGGTTCGACCAGGCGAGAGTGCGGTAAGGGTCTGTCGCCAGATTTTATCGGCACAGGGCTTTACATCCGTTATGATTGAACTATTACATACACACTTAATCCAACGACGCCTGGAGGTATCCAGAATGCGCAAATCCCGACACCCATGATCCGAACTGCAATCCTCGGTGATTTGGAATCTCTCATCACGATCGAAAAACGCGCCTTTGAGTTAGACCGGTTTTCCCGTCGGACCTTTCGTTACCTGCTCAGCAAAGCCAATGCGGTTACCTTGATTGACGAGGAGGGCGGCAAGGTTGCCGGTTATGCCATGCTGCTATTCAACACCGGCACCTCGCTGGCACGCCTCTATTCTCTGGCGGTGGACCCGGACTGGCAGGGTAAAGGTATCGGCCGCGCGCTCATGCAGGCGACGGAGGAGCATGCCATCGCCCACGGTTGTATTGCCATGCGCCTGGAGGTGCGTGCCGACGGTACAAACGCGAGGGCATTGTACGAAAGCCAGGGCTATCGGCAGATCGGTGCAGTCGACGATTATTATGAGGACGGGATGCAGGCGCTGCGTTATGAAAAGAGTCTGGCACCGCAGCTCAAACCGGCTTTGGCGAAAGTACCTTTCTACGAGCAGACCCTGGAGTTTACCTGTGGCCCTTCGGCCTTGATGATGGCGATGCATTCACTCATCCCTGCAATCAAGTGTAACCGTAAACTGGAACTGCGGTTGTGGCGGGAATCGACCACCATCTTCATGACCTCGGGGCACGGTGGCTGCGGGCCGTATGGACTTGCGTTGGCCGCCTATCATCGAGGCTTCGATGTCGAAATTTATGTGAGTGACAAAGGTCCGATGTTTATCGATTCAGTACGCAGTGAAGAAAAGAAGGAAGTCATGCGTCTGGTTCAGGAGGATTTCCTGAAAGAACTGAAAAAACTGCCTGTCAAAATTCACAAAGGGCGGCTGAACGTGACGCATCTGGAAGAGGAATTTAATAAAGGTGGTATTCCGGTCGTGTTGATCAGTTCGTACCGTATCTATCATGAAAAATTTCCACATTGGGTGGTTGTGACCGGTTTCGATGAAAAATATATCTATGTACATGATCCTTTCGTGGATTATGACGTTGGCAAGACAGCGACGGACTGCATGAATATGCCCATCGCCAAGCGTGACTTTGAGTTGATGGCGCGCTACGGTAAAGCAGGGCAAAAAGCGGTGTTGATCGTTAAACAACGCAAAATGGAGGAATAAGTGAAATACCTGCTAGTGGTCGAGAAAAGCAAAGACTGGAAAGACGAGTTTCCCCAGGTAACCGTGGTTACCGCCAAAGAATACATTAAAGGGGATGATGCCTTAAGCAAGCGCGGCCTGCGTGTCATCAATCTGTGCCGAAGCTACAGTTATTTGAGTATTGGCTATTATGTCTCATTGCTCGCCGAGGCCCGTGGTCAGAAGGCCCAGCCCTCGGTGCAGACGCTCACTGACTTGAGCCGCAAATCTATTTACAGTATGGAAGTCGATTTCATTAACTCTGAAATTGACAAGGCCATCCGCAAGCATCAGGTCTCGGCGTATGCGACGGGGATCGAGCTGGACATTATTTTCGGATTGTGTCATCCGCCGGATCTGAGGGACCTGGCGCATTCGATCTTCGAAATTTTCCCCTGTCCGTTTTTGCGAGTCGAGTTTCGCAAGACCAATATCTGGCAGATCCGCAGCATTCGCCCCATGTACCTTAATAACCTGAATGCGGAACAACTGGCGCTGTTTACGACGTATTTCAACAGCTATATGGGGCGGCGCTGGAACAAGCCACGCACGCGCTGGGTATCCAAATACGATCTCGCCATTTTGTATAATCCACAGGAAAAACTGGCGCCGTCAAATAAAGGCGCTTTGAATAAATTTATTTCGATGGGCAAAAAGCTCGGGATTGATGTCGAATTGATCGAGAAAAAGGATCTCGACAGCCTGGCGGAATACGATGGCCTGTTAATACGTGAGACGACCGCCATTGAGCACTACACCTACACGTTTGCCAAGAAGGCGCAGGCCGAGGGCATGGTGGTGATCGACGATCCCGTGTCCATTCTCAAATGTACGAACAAGGTCTATCTGACCGAGTTGTTGACGACACAACGTATCCCCATTCCAAAGACGATGATCCTGACCGAAAAGGATTTCAAACTGGCGGAAGATACACTGCAGTTTCCGCTGGTGCTGAAGATTCCTGACGGCGCGTTTTCCCGCGGGATATACAAGGCGGAAAATCTGGATCAGGCGCGGGAATATGCGAAGATTCTGTTCAAAGACTCTGACATTATTTTGATCCAGGAGTACATGTATACCGAATTCGACTGGCGTGTCGGCGTACTTGCCAATAAACCGCTGTTCGTCTGCCAATACTTTATGAGTAAGGCGCACTGGCAGATTGTAAAACATGAAAGCAATGGTAAGGCTATCGAAGGCACCTTCAAGGCCTGGCGTCTGGAGGATGTGGACCCCAAGATTATCAATATCGCCCTCAAGGCGGCGAGTGCAATTGGCGATGGGTTGTACGGTGTTGATCTGAAACAAAATGACAAGGGTATCTATGTCATGGAAGTAAACGATAATCCCAATATCGACGCCGGTGTGGAGGATACGATCTTGGGTGACGAGTTATACACACGCATACTGGAAGAATTTGTCCGCCGCTGGGAAATGCGCAGGTCAGTATGAATGCCGTGGCAACGGATATGCTTTCGGCCGACAACGGCAAGGTCATCAAATGCCGTGCAGTTTACCTCAGTCAACGGCTGGAGCTGAAACAGTTCCGTCAAACGCAGTTTATCGCGACTAACCCTCTGGCGATTCATTATGGCCATCAAGGAATCGTGGTCCTGTTCCGCTATGGCGTTTGTGTCATGTTTGGACTGAGTGCGCTGGAAGAAAACCGCCTGCTGGAAGAACTCGGCCCTTATCTGCGCGACCCGCATAAGGATATCGAGGATGAAACCCTTGACCTGCGGGTTAAGGAGAACAGCGATAATTTTATAGAAGAGGCGCTTGTCCTCAACGATGTCTCGATCCAGCGTCTGCAAGTGGTAGCCGGTGTCCTGGCCAAAAGTGTCGTATTGGCCTATTACGAAAAGGCGGTTGGTTCGACTTTCGATCAGGTGGAGCCGCTGGCAGACCAGCTGAAAAGCAAGGGGCGTGGCGGTACCGGCAACAAGGTGTTACTGCAGCGTATCGGCGAAATCCTCTCGATCCAAAGCAAGATGGTTGGCAGGGTCGAGGTAAGCGACAAGCCGGAACTGTTGTGGCAGTATCCGATGCTGGAGCGTTTGTACCAGCGCATGGAAGACGAGTATGAAATCAAGGAACGCCATATTGCGCTGGAGCGGAAACTTGCGCTGATCTCGCGTGCCACCGAAACCATACTCGACCTGTTGCAGCACAATCGTTCGTTGCGGGTGGAATGGTATATCGTGATTCTGATTGTTATCGAGATTATCATTACCCTTCTGGACAAGCTGTTCTGAGCTTGTGTGCTATAGTAACAACACAGAACCGTGAAGGCCTGTGTACGGCAGGCACTCAAACATTCCTAACCATTACAAAGATTGTCTGGCGTGAAAGAGCGAAAAGTTCTCGGCTGGCGTGAATGGGTTTCCCTACCGGAACTTGGCATTGAACTGGTCAAGGCCAAGGTAGACACCGGTGCCCGCACCTCCTCCCTGCACGCCTTCAGTATTGAAGAGTTCAGCAAAGATCACAAACGCTATGTCCGTTTCGGCATTCATCCGTTTCAAAAACGGATTGATGTGGAAGTCTTTTGCGAGGCACCGGTACGTGATCAGCGCCAGGTAACCGATTCCGGTGGACACAGCGAGTTACGTTATGTCATCGAGAGCCTGGTCAAACTCGGCGATATGACCTGGCCAATCGAGATTACCCTGACCAATCGCGACAGTATGGGTTTTCGCATGTTGCTCGGTCGCACGGCCCTGCGCAAATTGTATGTTGTTGACCCGGCGTCATCCTATCTGGAATCGTTGGGCTCGAAACGAAGAAGGAAAAAACCGGTATGAAAATCCTGATCCTTTCCCGCAATACCAGGCTGTACTCGACCCGCCGCCTGGTGGAAGCGGCGAAGTCGCGCGGGCATGAAGTGCGCGTCGTCGACACCCTGCACTGTTATATGGATATCACTTCACTCGATCCGACCGTGCATTACAAGGGAGACGAGTTGTCCGGGTTTGAAGCGGTCATCCCCCGCATCGGCGCGTCGATTACTTTTTACGGCACGGCGGTATTGCGTCAGTTCGAAATGATGGGGGTTTATCCCCTCAATGAATCCGTTGCCATCTCCCGCGCACGAGACAAGTTGCGTTCCTTGCAGTTGCTGTCGCGCAAGGGAGTGGGCTTGCCCGTTACCGGTTTTGCGCATTCTCCCGATGATATCCAGGATGTGATCCGGATCGTGGGTGGTGCACCGCTGGTGATCAAACTGCTGGAGGGGACCCAGGGGATTGGTGTGGTACTGGCGGAGACGCAAAAGGCGGCGGAGAGTGTTATCGAGGCCTTTATGGGCCTGAGTGCGAATATCATGGTGCAGGAATTCATCAAGGAGGCCGGTGGCAGCGATATTCGCTGTTTTGTCATCGGCGAGAAGGTGGTTGCGGCGATGAAACGCACGGCCAAGGAAGGGGAGTTTCGCTCCAACCTGCATCGAGGCGGTCGGGCGGAGATTATCAAACTGACGCCGGAAGAGCGTTCGACGGCGGTACGCGCCGCGAATATCCTCGGTCTGAACGTCGCCGGCGTGGATATCCTGCGCTCCAATCACGGGCCGGTCGTGATGGAGGTCAACTCTTCGCCCGGGCTGGAGGGCATTGAGTCCGCGACCGGCAAGGACATCGCTGGCATGATGATTGAGTTTATTGAAAAAAACGCCAAGCCCAACAAGACGCGGACGCGCGGGAAAGGTTAGCCATGCGGAACACTCCATTTGTGCTAAACGGGGTACAGGTGCAACCAGGTCAGCGCTGCAGTATTGATCTGTCAGTTGGCCGTTTGTATACCCACAGCGAAATCACCATGCCGGTGTATGTCGTGAACGGGAAAAAGCCGGGTAAGCGCCTCTTTCTGAGCGCGGCGATCCACGGTGATGAAATCAACGGTGTGGAAATGATCAGACGTATCCTGGCGCTGCCTTCACTTAAGCAGTTGCAGGGTACGTTGATAGCAGTGCCGGTGGTGAATGTGCATGGTTTTATCAACACGTCGCGGTACCTGCCGGATCGGCGCGACCTCAATCGCAGTTTCCCCGGCTCGGCGCAAGGCTCGCTGACGGCGCGCCTCGCCAACCTGTTCATGAACGAAGTCGTGAAGAACGCGACGCACGGTATCGACCTGCATACCGCGGCGATACACCGTAATAACCTGCCGCAGGTGCGCGGGGACCTGGATAATCCCCAGGTCGCCGAACTGGCCGATGCCTTCGGCATCCCGGTATTACTCAGCTCGAACGGGCCGGATGGCGCGCTGCGACGCGTCGCTACCGAGGCCGGCGTACCGACCATTCTCTACGAAGCCGGGGAGGCCTTGCGTTTCGACGAATTCTCGATTCGCGCCGGGGTAAAAGGGATCGTGGGTGTATTGCGGCGTCTGGGGATGCTGCCTGCGCGCGCGCAAAAACGCCAGCGTGTCGTCACGCCATTCATCGCACACTCGAGTACCTGGGTGCGGGCACCGGAAAGCGGCATCATTCGTTCACTGGCGCCATTGGGTGCGCGGGTGCGCAAGGGAGAAACGCTGGGAATCATCGCTGACCCCTTCGGCGAAAAGGAGCGCATCGTTAGCGCGCCCACGGATGGCGTGATTATCGGCTGTTCGGACCTGCCCCTGGTCAACGAAGGCGATGCACTGTTTCATATTGCGCGATTTGAAAAGCCAGCGGACGTGGCGGCGGTGGTCGAGGCGCTCCAGGGCGAACAAACCTTGCCGGGCGTCCTTCCGGATGAACCAACGCTCTAGACCTTAGTGAAACTTCTGTTGACTGTCCTCGAGCATGCGCATGGCTTTTTGCAGGCTGCGGCGCATGCGATTGAATGAACTGGCCAGCGTGGAAAGCTCATCCTTGCCGCTGGCATCGAATTCCGTCACCTGCATGTTGCCCATACTGACCTCGTCGGCCACGGCGGCGATACGCACAATGGGTTTCAGAATGATACTGCGCAACATAATGTTGAGCAGGATGATCATGAGCAGGAAGATACTGCCAAGCATGGCCATGAATTTATAAAAGGCGAGAAGGGCGTGGTGCTGCGGTAAGGACATTGGCACACTGATGATCTGGGCGCCGACGGTTTCATGCAATTTCCAGCCGAAACCGTTGTTGCTGCCGTAGCGGGCCAGCATGCTTTGCGGCGCCTCGCTGGGCACATTATGGCAGCTCAGGCATTGCGGGTTATTAATCGTGATGGGACGCGCCAGATAAAGCGACGGCCCGGTGGGTGTCATACGCGTACCGATGATCTGGTGCTGATCGGAATGATCACGAAAGGAACGGATAATGTCGTTTTCCCAGTCCACGGCCCGATCCCGCGGGTTGGTCGGGTTCAGCGTCGCTTCCTTATAGGAGTAATCCGGATGGTCCTCGCGTAGCTTGCCGAAACTCGTGGTGGCGGCATACGCCGGCACGGTCTGCGGCAGGAAATGGGTTTGCATCTGATCGGCAAGCAGGGGCCGGATCTCGCTGATGGTATATCCGCGGATGGCCAGCGCCGCTTCCATCATCATACCGGCATGCGTAATGACCTCGCGCTTGGCGTTTTCCTGCAGGATGTAGTAGCTGACGTAACCACTGCTTGCCATGGCAATGGCGCCAACACTGATCAAGACGAGATTGAATTTGGTAATGATGCGCATTTTTTATTTGTTATAGGTTAAACGCCTTGCGGAAACGTTCGCGTTCCATCTCGCTGGGTAACTCGCGCGACAGTATATCGATTATTTGTTCCAGGTCATAGTTTGCCTCCACGACCTGGCGCACCAGCAGACGCGACATCGGGCCGATATGATAGGCCAGCTGTTGCACCAGTTTTTCGCTCAGCGCCGGATCGATCTGACGCGGCATGACGGCCGTCTTCGGCCCGCTATTGGGCGCTGCCAGTGGTGCCGTCGTGGCATGATTACGACGGTTGAGTGTCGAGGTGATGGAGGCATCAACATTCACTTCCTTCAGGAATTGATCACGTGCGATGGTGTTGTCGATGTGTCTGGCCAGGGCGTGATATAGCTGCTCTACGGTATGCACCTTGCTCATGGTTTGTTTGACGAGCATGCCCGCCAGGGGGCCTACATATTTCGCCAGATGCTGTTCCGCCTGGCGAATCAGCTCGGCGCTCCAGTCCACGTCGTTTTTTGAGATGATGGTTGCAGTGACTTGCGAACCACCGGTATTGGCGAAAATGTCGATGAGTTCTTCGGTGCTTTGCGGCCGGTTCTCGGCGCGCAGTTGCAGCATCCAGTCTGCGCAGGCCAACAGGTCTTCACTATAACGCCCCTTACACGCATGTACGGCCGGGATCATGGGGTCCTGGCGATTGGCATGTGCGGCCGACATGCGATCCAGAGAGGAGGGGGGGACCCGTCCGGTCAGGCAGTGATACAAGGTGGCGCCCAAACCGTAAATATCCGTCCAGGGGCCCTGTTGTTCGGTGGTCGTGAACTGTTCGTAGGGGGCATAAAAATGGGTGCCGAGATTGGTCACTTCGCGCCCCTTGTTATTGACCGCCTGGCGGGCGGCACCGAAATCCAGCAGCACGGGGGTACCGCCGGTGCGCAGATAGATATTGGGTGGCTTGATGTCGCGATGCAGGAAATTGGTGGCATGCACCGCACGCAAGCCACTGAGGATCGGCTGGAAGACCATGTTGACTTCGTCTTCGCTCAGGGTCTTGCAGCGCATGAGATAACGGCTCAGCGGCAGGCCTTCTTCATAGTCCATGATGATATAGGCAGTGCCATTGCCTTCGAAGAAGCGGCGCACGCGCACGATGTTCATATCGGAGAACTTCGCTAACAGGCGCGCCTCGTCCATAAAACGCTGCAGACCAAACTCATAGGCCGCCTGATCGGCAGTGGATCGGGGCCGGATGTGTTGACCGTCGGTGGCCCGTGCCGCCAATTGCGAGGGAAAATATTCCTTGATCGCGACCAGGCAATCCAGATTCAGGTCGTGCGCCTTGTAGGTAATGCCAAAGCCCCCGACGCCCAGGACCTGTTGGATCTGGTAGGAATCGAGCGTGCTTCCCGATTTTAAGGTATGTGCCTGTTCTGTATCCGTCATGATCTGCGCTACGAACCGGGTTATTCAACCGGACACAAATTGCTGGTAATGCAATTCGTGTGTTATGGAGGGGGTAAACGATATTCCCTAATCGCAGGGGGGGATGTCAAGAAACATGTGAAGTGGGGCACAAGACTCGCGTCCGTAGCTGCTAAACGTTGTCTGTGTCGGTCGGATAGTCAATGTCGAGGATGACATAAACCTGTTCGCCCTGAGGGGATTCAAAGCGGATCTCGTCATCGATCTGATGTTTGAGCAGCGCCTTGGCGAGCGGAGAATCGATACTGATATGTCCGCGCTGGGTATCCAGTTCGTCCGCGCCCACAATGCGATAAGTGACAGTCGACCCTGCCGCGTCTTCCAGCGACACCCTGGCATTGAAAAAGACCCGCCCGGGATCGCTGGGTGCCTGACGCACAACCTTGAGGATGGGCAGGCGTTTTTGCAGATAGCGAATGCGCCGATCGATTTCACGCAGTTCTTTCTTGCGATAGATATATTCGGCATTCTCGGATCGATCGCCTTCTGCGGCGGCGGCGGACAAGGCCTTGGTGACTTCGGCGCGCCGCTGCCACAGGTCACGCTGTTCCTGTTCCAGTCGTGCATAACCTTGCGCGGTGATATAAGGCGAAGACGGCGGTACGGGTGCGCGATAGCGGCTCATGTAGTCAGGCAGGGATTGTTGCAGTGAGAGACAATTTTTTCACGCGACCACGGTGAAATGCAAGACGCACTCACGGGTTGATCGACGCTCAACCACCGTCTTCGCCGATTTCCAGATCGATCAGGTCGGTCATGCTCACGGTCGTTGAGTTGTTAGCTGCAGGCAGATCCTGGTCGGTAATGTCGTACCACGCCCAGGCTTCATACTGGTTGCCCGTAGCGGTATCGTTCAGCGGAGGCGTCGTCGGTGACACATGGATCACGATGGCGATAAGCGCGGCACTGGCCAGGGCCAGCGCAAGACGCGGTGTGGACCACCAGCGTCGCAAAAATCTATCGCGTTTAATAATCCGGTCGGCACGCATTGGTGTCGTGGAGGCGGGCAGACTGGTGAGAATACGCTGTTGCAAGTTCAGCACCTCGGCCTGAGTGGGCAGGGCGGCCGCCTGTTCGGCCTGGATGCGCTGGTCGAGATCGGCGATGTCCGTCTGATACCGTTGCAGTTGCGGTGAGTGCGCGATGCTCTCCCGAGTCGTTTGGCGTTCCTCGACAGGCCAGCACTCCGGCCAGCTACCGTATGCCTCAAGGATCGCGTAGGCCCGGTGTTCAGCGGGTGACAGAAACTTTGGCTTCATGGGTTTCACTCTCCAGGTTGGCAAAATACTCGCGCAGGGTTCGACGTGCGCGCGCGAGCAGGGATTCCAGGGCGTCAACGCCGAGTTTCATGATCGCCGCCGCCTCTTTGTTCGACAGTCCGTTAAATGCGCACAGGTAAAGTGCCGTGCGCTGACGTTCAGGCAGACGATCCAAGGCAAATTGCAAGTGTCGATGTTGATTCTGTGCTATCGCCATCACTTCGGGCGAATGCGGTTCGATCAATGCATCCAGCATATCGGTCGTCGGTTTCTGTTTACGGATATGATCGATGCATAAATTAAACGCAATACGAAAGATCCAGCTACGCGGCGAGTGCTCCCGCGCCTCCCAGTCTCTTGCGCGTTGCCACACCCGCAAAAACGTTTCCTGTGCGATATCCTCTGCCTGTGCATGTTCCTTGATGTAACGTTTGATGAAGGCCAGCAGAGAGGGCAGATAAGCCGACAGCAGGTGCGCAAAGGCGTGCTTATCACCTTGCGCAACCTGCTGCAGCTGTTGTATCTCGCGGGTGGTGGAATCCATCGCGTGGTCAGTATTACTTCTTAGGCCCGGGTGCAAACCGCTGTTCGCGAAATGCATTGACTTCGTCGGTGGTCACAACCTTGTCGCCGTTGGCATCAAGCCTGGTGAACCAGGCCGACCAGGCTGCGCGACTTTCTTCCTGCGTAATCACACCGTCACCGTTGGCATCCAGTTTGTGGAACAGACCCTTCCCGTTGAAACGATGGTGATGACCACAGCCTTTGCGATCCAGCTCATCCGCGCTCAGCACGCCATCGTGATTTTTGTCCAAACGCTCAAATCGCGACTCGGCCTTTTTGGTCTGATACGCGACGAACTCCTCCTTGCTGACCTGACCGTCACCGTTGCTGTCCATAAGTTTAAGCCGTGCCAGCTTGCGTTCTTGTCGGCGTTGTTTGAGATAATTTTGAAATTCTGCAAAAGTAACCTTGCCGTCATGATTTGCGTCCATCTGTTCGAAGCGGGTTGTCATGGCCGCCTCGAATTCATCGAGGGTAACCACGCCATCCTTGTTGGTGTCGAAATATTGCATGAACTTGCCGCTACCACCCTGTGCCAGGGCAAGTGAACTGAAGAATACGCCGCTCATGACGAAGGCGGAAACGACGGACTTTTTCATACTATTTTCCTCACTGGAATACGTTGTTGCATTACCTTAGAGAACGCAATGGGCAGGGCTATCCGTCGCGGTAAAAAAGAAAAAAATCCGATTTCAGCGACTGCGCAGCGTATTCAGCCCGGGTTCAGCCTGGCCGTGTGCCGTTTTTCCGGGGTAGTCAGGGCGACCTTGTGGTGATACACAGGGTGATCTCATCCCGGTCATGATAGAGCTGACGGCCCCTGATTTCATATTCGCGCCCGGTTTGCGCCAGCATCCCGCGCAAGGTTTTCAGGCAAAGTTTATACTCCTGAAAGCGTTTCTTCATCGGTAACTTGAGATTAAAGATAGCGTGGCGGCACAGTCCACGCACAAACCATTGCCCGATTAACTCGGCGATGCGCGAGGGTTGTTCCACCATGTCGCACAGCAGCCAGTCCACGGTTTTTACCGGCCGATACCGAAAGCCATCGGCGCGGATGTGCTCGATGAATCCCGTTGCAATCGCGCTTGCGGCCAATTGCCCGTTATCCACGGCATCGACATGAATACCTTGCCGCGCCATGATCCAGCTCCAGCCGCCGGGGGCGGCGCCCAGGTCCACTGCCTGCATGCCGGCCTGTAAATAGCGCTGACGTTCTTCTTCATTTAACAGTACGCGCAAGGCCTCTTCGAGTTTCTGCGCGGAACGACTGGGCGCGTCATGCAGGCGCCTTAGGCGGGGGATGCCCATGGGCCAGGGCGAACTGTTGCTCGTGTGCGCGTAACCCAGGGCGGCATAATCCGTAGTAAAGAAGCACACATGTAAGCGCGGTGACGATGCAGTCGTTTTACCCAGCAGCTTGGCTTGTTTGAGACCTTGTTCCAGCGGTGTGCGCAAGGCACGGCACAAGGGCAGCAACGGCTTGCTTGCGTCACTGTCCGGCGTTTCGATGAAGACATCGCAAAATTGCCGTCCAAGTTTGTGCGCACTGGCAAGCAGGGGCGCGATGCGATCGCCGCGCGGCAGGTCCTTCAGAAATTCGCAAACAACAAACCATTGCCGGGTAAACACCAGCTGGGTGAAGGCGAGCTGGGCATGCAGCTGCACAGCGGTATCGGCATCTGTCGGCATGAACAGCACATATCCGCAACGTGGATCGTAACGTGTTTCACCCGGGACCCGGGCGGGAAGCTCGAGGATTTCACTGGCGCATTCCGCCTCGAAACCCGGACGACAGTAAAGCAGTAGACTGGACATGAGTTCGCTTCAAGCATAGGCCGCGATAATACGACCGGGCAAAGTGTAACGGGTTTGGCGCCGAGGCAGAAGCGACGTGAATCAGGCCGCCTGGTTGCAGTAGATGTCGCGCATTAACAGGATAAGTTCGACCAGTTTCGGATCGCGAATGCGATAGAAGATTCGGTTGGCATCGCGACGTGTCACCAGGATTTGCCGTTCTTTCAGCAGGGCGAGATGTTGCGAGATGTTACTTTGCGTGGTGTGGGTTCGCTCCATCAGGGTCTGTACCTGAAGTTCCTGAAGTTTCAGGGTACACAGGATTCGCAGTCGGGTTGGGTGGGCGATGGCCTTGAGTACTTCCGCTGTGCATTCACTTTTGCATTTCATAGCGACATCTCCTTCCTGGAAATGGATGGGGTTATAGCACGTGGTTGCGTGACAGGCAGTGCGATGTTCACAGAATGTAATTGCATAAACTGCTCATTCATTTATTCAACATCGGCGACAGGATTTATAGGGAGCGTACTTAACAAGACATGCCTCCCGGTGCGCCAGGCCGTAATACCCGCACCGCAAGACAAGGGTAATAATATTAGAAAACTCTAATATACGCAATATGTATTTTTTTGCGGCCGTCTCAGGGCCTTAAATGACTTTGGAAAAGCGCTGTTGTCCGGTGAGGTATTTATCGAAGGTCATACAGATGTTGCGTATCAGGAGGCTACCGCGGCCGGTGACCGTTATCCGCTTGTTGTCGATTTCGAGCAGGCCATCGGCTGCCATTGTTTGGAGTTGTGGCAAGGCATTTGCGAAATAGTCTGCAAAGCGAATGTCGTGGCGTGCTTCGATATCGCTAATGTCGAGAGAGAAATGACAAATCAATTGCGTAATGACCTCGCGGCGCAACTTGTCATCGGCATCCAGTGTGACACCGCGAAACACGGGTAACTGATCCGCTGCGATGCACTTGGCGTAATCGTCCAGGGTCCGCTGATTCTGACTGTAACAATCATGCACTTTGCCAATGGATGTGGCACCGATACCGATGAGATCGCAATCGGCATGGGTGGAATAGCCCTGGAAGTTGCGATAGAGCGAACCACTTGCCTGGGCGCGCGCCAGTTCATCATCGGGCTTGGCGAAGTGATCCATTCCTATATATATGTAACCTGCGGCTGTCAGGGTTTCGATGCAATCCTGCAGGATCGCCAGCTTGGTTGACGGTGAGGGGATATCCTCGGTCCTGATTTGACGCTGGGTCTTGAACAGGTCAGGCAGGTGCGCGTAATTGAAGACTGACAGGCGATCCGGTGACAGCTCGAGTACAGTCTGCAGGGTGGTATTAAACGAAGCCACGGTTTGATGGGGCAGACCATAGATCAAATCCACGCTGACAGAATGAAAGCCGGTAGCGCGCGCGGCGTTCAGGACTTCCGCAGTTTGCGCCACGCTTTGGATACGGTTAACGGCCTTTTGTACGCGCGGGTCGAAATCCTGTACACCGAGACTCAGGCGGTTAAAGCCCAATTCTCGTAACAGTGCGATGGTGTCTGCATCGGCCTCACGCGGATCGACTTCAATGGAATATTCGCCGCTGTCATCGTCGTGCAGGGCAAAGTGGTCCCGTGTGACCTGCATCAGCTCGCGCATCTGGGCATGACTGATGAACGTCGGGGTACCGCCACCCCAATGTAACTGATCCACCGGACGCGAGGTATCGAACATGGCCGCCTGCATGGCGAGTTCCTTGTAGACATTGTTCAGATAGGGCTGGGCATGCGCGCGGTTCTTGGTGATCACTTTGTTGCAGGCGCAATAAAAGCACACGGTGTCGCAGAACGGGATATGGAAATACAGGGACAAAGGCCGGCCGCTGCCGTTACTGAGCTCGACCTGCTCGTGGTAAGACGCGGCGGTGAAATCCGTTGTGAATTGGGCGGCAGTAGGGTACGACGTATAGCGAGGCCCCGAAGTATCGTAGCGCCGAATTAACTCCTGATCGAATTCCAGTTTGGGCATGGGTCACATAAATCTGCAAATGAAGTCTGTATTTTACCCGAACCCTCCGGGCTGATCGGGAAAATTTCCTGATCCCTGTCAACGACCCGGTCAATTCCGCGTTATCCCTCATAAGCGGCGTCATGCCGGAATAATTTCAATTTGTGACTGGAGGCGAACATGATTAAATTTCCTTATCCGGGAGAACCAGCCCGGAAACGAGGCCTTGCCGGCTGGCTGGCAGGACTGGTCGGCCTGCTTCTGATTGCGTCCCTGGCAGGCTGCGGCGGTGGCAGCAGCACCGATAGCCAGACGACAACCACGGGTACGGCGGTGGTGGGACTGACCGATGCCCCGGGTGACTTCCTGACGTATACCGTCGATGTCTTGTCCATCAAGCTGGTCCATGCCAATGGCACAGTGGTGGAAACGCTGCCGCTGAAGACCCGTGTGGATTTTGCCCAGTACACCGACATGACGGAGTTTCTGACGGCCGCGACGGTACCGCTCGGTACCTATAAGCAAGCGATTGTGACCCTCGACTATTCAAACGCGGATATCGAAGTTGAGGATCCCGATGGCAATGCCCTGAAAGTTAGCGATATCAAGGACACCCAAGGCAATCCGGTTACCACCATGCAGATGCAGGTGCAGCTGGATAAGAACGTGCCTGTCGCGATCGGCCTGCCACGCTACATCATGTTCGATTTCAATCTGGAACAGTCCAATCAGGTGAATATCACGGGCGACAGCACCAATGGTTACTCGGCCGCGATTACCGTCGAGCCGGTGTTGATTGCGACGGTGGACAAGCAGTCGCCCAAACAACACCGTCTGCGCGGTCCGCTTAAATCCGTCGATGTTGCCGCCGGTACCTATGATTTGTATATCCGTCCGTATTTCCGTCGCATGTTGAATGCGGCGGATGTGTACGGTGAGTTCCATGTGTATACCAGCAGTACGACGGTGTTTGAGATCGACGGTATCACTTACACAGGGAGTGCTGGCCTCTCGGTGCTGGCCAACGAATCTCAGTACACCGCGGTTGTCGCTATCGGGAAACTGTTACTCAATCCCCTGCGGTTTGAGGCGGATGAAGTACATGCCGGTACCTCCGTCCCGGGCGGTACCATGGACGCAGTCAAGGGCAGTGTGATTGCCCGTAGTGGTGATGTTGTAACGCTGCGCGGTGCGACCTTGATCCGCAATGACGGTACGGCGGTATTCAACGACAATGTAACGCTAACCTTGGATAACAGCACCACGGTGACCAAGGAGTTGGCGGCCGGCACCCATACCATCGACGAGATCTCCGTGGGGCAACGGATTACGGCCTTTGGTACGGTGACCAATAGCGATACGAGTCACCTGCAATTCTCCGCGGCCAATGGCTATGTACGCATGGAGTTGTCGCAGGTACGTGGTCATGTCACGACCCTCCCGGCGATGGCGGGCGATTATCTGGTCATGAATCTGACCGCGATTAACGGACGCAATCCGGCCATTTATGATTTCACTAACACTCAGGCCAGCGCATCCAGTTATGACATAAATGTGGGTAGCCTGGATTTGAGCGGGATCGCCGCCAGCGACGATGTGGCCGCACGGGGGTTCCCCACCCCCTTCACCAATACGGGCACGGATGACTTTACTGCCCAGACCCTTATCCAGTATAAAACAATACCTTAAATGTGGAAATTAACCCCCTGGAAGTCAGCTTCCAGGGGGGCTTTGCGTGGTTTATTTTCAATGATTTGAGACTATACTCACACTGCTTGCTAGGACAAATCTCTATTATTTAATACCTGTTAGTTTGATTGTTTATTGGCCACTATGACGGTCGTGGGTGGCCATTCCGCGAGCATTTAGAGGGGGGTTCATGGACACGACAAATGCTCAATTTCGTCTCCCCAAAGGCCAGTTTCAGGACGAGTCACTGCCGCGATTTTCGCCGCGGCGTCTTGGCACCATCTTGTTCACTTTTGGTGTCATTGCTGCACTGGTGTTTGGCTGGGAAAATCGTGCCGACAGCTATTTGAGCGCGGCCGATGGTTGGGGTTACATCCTGGGGATTATCGGCGGCAGCATGATGACATTGCTGCTGTTTTATCCCCTGCGCAAAAAATTACGTTTCATGCACAGCTGGGGGCCGATTAAATACTGGTTTCGCACCCATATGGTGTTTGGCGTTATCGGGCCGGTCCTGATCCTCTTCCATTCCAACTTCCATTTAGGTTCCACCAACAGCAATGTCGCGCTGATGTGTATGCTGCTCGTGGCATCCAGCGGTCTGGTGGGACGCTTTTTTTATACGCGGATTCACTTTGGTTTGTATGGTCACAGGGCAACGTTGGAGGAGTTGCGTAAGGATTTGAGAATTACCCGCAATAACCTGAACGAACACAACAAACTCTCACCGCGCATCATCGAGCATATGAAGCAATACGAACGCCTGATGCTGAGGAAGCGGGTATTCCTGGTTCATCTGTTATTATTACCTGCCATTTACCTGCGGGCACGCTGGCAATTGTCACGGCTCAAACATGCCTTGAAACAGGAATTGCGCATCCTTGCAAAAAAGAACAAATGGAACAGGAAAATGTTGCACGATTCTATAGGCGAGACGCTGTATTTATTACGTGAATATTTTTTGTGTGTGCGTAAAACTGGCCAATTATCGTTGTATGCGCGATTATTCTCGATTTGGCACGTAATGCACTTTCCGCTGTTTATTATGATGGTGATTGCCGGGATCGTTCATGTGATTGCAGTTCATGCGTACTAAGCGAGTTTCTGGTGACTTGTTCAAGAATAATAAAAACACTCCTCGTTACGCTTGTGCTCACCACTGTGTACTTGTCTGCTAATAGCCGCGCCGCCTCCATTGAATCACTAATCAGTCCCGGCGAGGTAGTCAAGGGACACGTCAAGGTCGAACATGAATGTTCCAAATGCCATGACCGTTTCGACAGAAAGCGCCAATCGGCGCTTTGTCTGGATTGCCACAAAGAGATCAAAAAGGATATTGATAACCGTAGCGGGTATCACGGTAAGAAACCCCAGATACGACAGCAGGAATGTAAAAGCTGTCATACGGAGCATAAGGGGAGGAATGCTGACATAATCAAATTGGACAAGCTGACCTTCGATCACGCCTTCACGGATTTTCCTTTACACGGGCAGCACACCAAGACAGGTTGTAATGACTGCCATAAACCCGGCAAAAAATATTCGGAGGCACCGCAAGCCTGTTATCGTTGCCATGCCGATGCCAGCCCGCATAAAAAGGAAACCATGGGCAAGGTCTATTTCAAATGCGAGAGTTGCCACAATGAGAATCACTGGCGGGAGATCCGCTACGATCATGATAAAACCAACTTCCCGCTGGTAGGTGCGCACAAAAAGACCGATTGCACCAGTTGTCACGTCAGTGAGCGTTATGTGAAAACGCCGGAGACCTGTTTTGCGTGTCATCAACTGGATGATGTGCATCAGGGCAGTAACGGCACGAATTGCAAAAAATGTCATAACGCTTATGACTGGAAGAAGCTCAAATTCGATCACGACAAGGATACGGATTTCCCGCTACGTGGCCGTCACATCAAGGTGACTTGTGATGCGTGCCACAAGGAGGACCCGTATAAAGTAAAGATCAAGTCTGACTGTTATTCATGCCATCAACACGAAGACAAACACGCCGGACGCTTCGGGAAAAAATGTCAGGACTGTCATTCCGAACAGGCCTGGAATCGAATCCGCTTCGATCATGATCGCGAGACCAAGTTCAAACTCCAAGGCAAACATACCAAGGTGGAATGTACCTCATGCCATAAGCAGAACATTTACACAGAAAAACTGAAAATGGACTGTGTAAGCTGCCATAAACTGGATGATGTGCATAAAGGCCAGCAGGGTAATAAATGTGATAGTTGCCATAGCCCCTTCGGTTGGCGCCAGAAGGTTCGTTTTGACCATGATATAACTAAATTCCCGCTTATCGGCCTACACGCGGTTGTACCCTGTGAAGAATGCCATTTGTCGTCTTCGTACAAGGATGCCTCAATCGAATGTGATTCCTGCCATAAGCCGGACGATACCCACCATGGCAAGCTGGGTCTGAACTGCGATCGCTGTCATACGCCAAATGGCTGGAAGATCTGGCGCTTCGACCACAATACCCAGTCGCAATTCAAACTGGACGGCAAACATAAAGGTGTCCACTGTTACAGCTGTCATAGCGAAGCCGTCAAGGTGATCGAATCGACACCAAGAACATGCATTAACTGTCACCGGGTCGATGATGTGCACAATGGCCAATTTGGGTCACGCTGCGATCGTTGTCATGACACAACGTCGTTTAAAGATATTCAGATGAATCGTTTCTAACTACACCAACGCATAGAGCGAAACATGAATACGAATAAATCATTTAACGAAAACGCCGGATTCAGGTTGCTTGATTCATACCTGCTCATTGTATTGATTTGTCTCGCTGGTTTGGGTCTGAGCCAGCAGTCGGTGCAGGCAGCGACAAAATTCGATCACGATACTACCGGGTTCCTGCTGAACGGTGCACATACCCGCGTGAGTTGCGAGACATGCCATGCCTACGGGATTTTCAGAGGTACGCCAACCCGCTGTTCAGGTTGCCACGGCCAGTCCGGCACCATTGCCACGACCAAGAAAAGCCCGAGCCATGTCCAGAGCAGTGACACGTGTGATGATTGCCACACGGAGTTCAGCTGGACGAATGCCCGGATGGACCACTCTTCTGTTATCGGTACCTGCCAGTCCTGTCATAACGGCGTAAAGGCCACAGGCAAGACACCCACACATATTCAGAGCAACGATACCTGTGAGGATTGCCACCTGACGATTGCGTGGGCACCGGCGCGATTCAAGCATATCGGTATTACAGGCAGTTGCTACAGCTGCCATAACGGAACGACCGCGACGGGTAAATCGACCAGTCACCTGCTTACGACCAATACCTGTGAAGACTGCCATCATTCCACTATCTCATGGTTGCCGGCAACATTCGATCACAGTGACGCCATAGGTACCTGTTACTCCTGCCACAATGGCACCATTGCGACAGGTAAGCCGAGCGATCACATTCCGAGTGACAATAACTGCAATAATTGCCACAGCACGACTGCCTGGAAGCCGGCGACAGGGGGTTAGATTGAAAGTGGCTGCGAATCAACAATGGGTTAAACGGTTTAGCGGGTTATCGTGCCTGATCATGTTGTTTGTGCCTTTCCTGCTTTGGGCTGACTCGGTCGGCAAACAAATTGTCGATGAAGCGGTGAATGCCAGTGATGCCAATACAATGCGTCTCGAGATACGTTTCATCATGCCGGTCAACTACCTTTGGTATTTCCCGCATTCCAGGAAGGACAGTTTTCTGATTTCCATACAGCCGATAACCGGCCTTGCGGATTACAATACATCCGTTCGCGAACATATCCGGATACCCACCGGCTTATCGACGGTTATTAAGGATCTCTATTACGATGGTACTGAAGCGAATGGCAGGTTTATTGTTCTCGAAACCAATCAAGATGTGGGAATCAGTATCAAGCAGGGGCATGACATGAAAAGTATCCTGATTGAGTTTACCTCGCTGGCGCCCCAGCCAGCCGGTGAATGTAATGGAAAGCCGAAAGAGGGGCAGGGACAGCCAGGCAGCGAAAAGAAATAAAAACAAGTTCGCTAATCGGCTGACAATTTTATATTACAGTCACCGTAATAATTACCTGATCAAGTTGACATGATAGCTGTGAAGTAGATGGGTCAATACTGCAAATCTATCGCCCTATTGTGCTGTATGCTGGCCTTTTTTGCGGCATCCCCGGCGCAGGCGGAAAATACCTTGTTGTCCAGCCAGGATATTTCGGTGCAGGGCGATGATCTGCGCGTGGAGATTCGCTTCGAACAACCCATGAACTACATCTCGCATTTTCCCGAACGCAGGGGTGAGCAGTTGAATATTAAACTGCGGCCGATCTTGACTGCGCAAGCCGGCACTGCCATGGCGAGTATAGAGGACAGTCTAGGCGTCGGCGCGCGTGAGGGTAATCCACTGCGCGATATCCAGTATGAGCAGGATGAAAGCGGTAATGGTATCCTGGCACTTCAGTTCAGCCATGAATTCGACTATAAGATAGAACCAAGCCGCGATCATCGCAGCATCTATATCACCTTATTACACGCCGCTAAGAAGTCTCCGCTAAACCAGAAGCAAGGCGTGCCGGTGGTGAATGTCGATTCCGGTCTGCCAATATATGTCCTCAACCTGCAGACAGAGTCGCGGCAGATCGACCCGGATAAACAGCCGATACTGAAAAACTTCCGCGGCAAATACGATATCTATGAGATAGAGACACAACAGGGGCGCAAAACATTTTATCAGCTGCGCCTGGGATATTTTCACTCTTTGAAATTAGCCAAGGCTAATCTCAAACGATTGTTGCCGTTTTATCCGGATGCCTGGGTTGACAGGGTCCGAACCGATCGCCGTCTGGTCGCTGAAAACTGGTTCTTGAAGCAGAACATCGATCGGCTGCAATCGGCCGAGTTCCCCGGCAAGGACAAAACAGCCGCAGGGCCGTCAACAAAACCTGCGGTAAAAGCGACCGTGCCGTCGCTGGCAAAACCGGCTACGACACCCGCTACGAAAGAACAGGCCACGGCTTCTACACCAGCTACAGAGGCAACGGTAACGTCCGACAAACAATCCAAGCAGATGGAAGTCGCCAAGCAGGCGATGATCAGCCAGAATTATCGCACTGCCATCAGTTATCTCACGCATATCCTGCAAAACCCGGATCCGAAATACCACCAGGAGGCACAGGAATTACTGGGGCTTGCCTGGGAACGATCGAATCTGCCTGCGCAGGCAGTGGCCGAATACCAGAAATATCTCAAGCTTTATCCTACCGGTCCCGATTCGGAACGGGTCAAGCAACGACTGACCGGACTGTTAACGGCCAAGTCCAAACCGGTTGAGAAACTGGCAAAGGCGCCCAGCGCCGAAAAACAACAGGGCGGACCGACGCCGGCATGGGATTTTTTCGGGAGTTTCTCGCAGTATTACCGGAATCAGCGCTCTGAAACAGACGTCACCTCTGCGGTAACAACTGACAATTCATTAAACTCCAATCTGGTTTTATCAGGACGCCGTCGCGGACTTGAGTGGGATCAGCGTGTGGATTTTGCGGCCAGTCACCGTTATGACTTTCAAAACAGCGTAAATGCCAGCGACGGTACAATCTATACCTTGTTTTATGATTTGGCGGATAAGCATGATAACCTCTCCATGCGGATCGGCCGGCAAACACATAACTCTGACGGCGTACTTGGTCGATTCGATGGCGTTATCGTTAATAAGCGGATCGGCCACAACAAGAAAGTGAGTTTCCTGGCGGGATTTCCGGTAGATAACGTCACGCTCAATGACTCGATAAACACGAATCGAAAATTTTATGCGGCAAGTGTCAAGTTCGAGTCTCTCATTAAAAATCTGGATACCAAATTTTATTACATCAATCAGACCAATGGCGGGTTGGTGGATCGTACGGCAATTGGCAACCAGACCCAATACGTCGATAATTTCAAGACGATGTTTTTCATCGCGGATTATGACATCCACTACAAGCAGCTCAATCAAACCACGTTTATCGGCAACTGGCGCCTGAAGGACAATAGTGGATTTAATGTCACGGCCGACTACCGCAATAGTCCGTTGTTGACAACCAATAATGCCCTGATCGGACAAACCACGGCAACGACCCTGGAACAACTGCGCCAAAGCTTTACGTTGACGGAAGTAGAACAGTTGGCGAAGGACCGCACCGGTGTCATGAAGTCATTGACCGTGTCGGCTTACAAGCAGCTAAGTCCGCGTTACCAGATTAACGGGGATGCGACGGTCAGTCACCTGACCGGAACGCCGGCGTCAGGTGGTGTCGATGCCACGCCTGATACCGGCAATCAGTATTACTATAATGTGAATCTGGTGGCGAATAATTTCATTAGCAGTAACGATATCACCATCATGGGTTTCCGCTATGCCACGGATATAACTTCAGAAACAACCACGGCGAACTTCAGCAGCCGGTTCAATCTCAATAAAAACTGGCGTCTGAATCCGCGTATGTCTGTTCAGTTACGCAAAAATGAAGATGGTTCCAAACGAATGATCTACAGTCCGCGAATTGTCATTCAGGACCGGCCGGCACGGACATGGCAGTTTGAACTGGAATTTGGTTATGAATACGCGAAGACCGATGCCCCCGCCACGACGTTTACGGAAAAAAATTATTACGGCTATTTTGGTTATACCCACGACTTCTAGGCTGCGAAGAAGAATTTAAAAAATCCCCAGGAATTTTTTCTTGCCTTCACCGCTTTTTAATATGTTGACGACCTCGCTGTGACCGGCGTGTTCCGCCATCATTTCGGCATTTTGCTTGTCACGGTTGCGCATGTCGGGTTCGGCGCCGGCCTTGAGTAACTGACGTACAATATTGGCATGACCGCTACGCGCGGCCAGCATCAGGGCTGTATTGCCAAAGGTATTCTTGATATTCACGTCGGCCTTGGCGCGTATTAACTGGTTGACGACCTCACCATTGCCATTATCCGCCGCCAGCATCAGGGCGCTATTTTTCGTTTTGCTCAGGTGATTGACGTTGGCATTGGCCTTGAGCAATAAACTGACAATACGGGCGTTCCCAAGCGCGGCTGCGCGGGCCAGCAGCGTATTCCCTTCACCGTCGATGAGCTCCGGGTTCTGTTTGTGTTGCAGCAGGAATGCCACGATGCCATCACGGTTGTTCAAAGCGGCAAGCCACAGGCCGGACTCTCCGCTGCGATTTCGTTGTTGCAGGTCGATACCTTTGGCCTGCAGGGCCTTCACGATTGGCAAATAACCTTGCTTGCATGCCCAGAGGAATGGGGTCATGCCATCCTGTTGTGGCGTGTTGGGCCTGGCGTGGTAGCGCAGTAGTGTATTGACGATCTTTTCATGGCCGAATTGCGCGGCAAGCAATAAGGCGGTGGTGCCGTCTGTGAGACGTTGATCGACGACCGCTTTGTGTTGCAACAGAATCGTCACAACCTCATCGTGGCCTTCGCGTGCCGCCCACAGCAGGGCGGTCATGCCATTGCGTTGCTGAATGTTCGGGTTGGCGCCCTTTGCCAGCAAGGCCTGCACAATCTGGGTGTGCCCCTTCCAGGCGGCGCGACTGAGCGCGGTGTGGCCTTCATCATCCTGCGTGTTCAGATCTTTGTGCTTGCCACGTAGCAGGGACTGCACAATATCGTCCTGACCTTGCCAGGCGGCGATCATCATCGGTGTCCACTTGGCGTATGGCGTACCGGCGGTCTTGAGTTTATTGGGGTTGATTCGGCGTTTCGCGGTCTTCGATGCAGCCTCTACCGGCTTATGCGCACCGGATTTCAACAGTAAGTCTGCGCTGGCGGCTTGTTGGCGTTTGACCGCCCACTGGTAGGCGGAAAGACCGTCTTTATCGGTGGCATTGATTTTCGCACCCTGTTTCAACAGTACGGAAATGATCTGCTCATGGCCTTCGCGGGCTGCGTACATCAGGGGTTTTATCCCGCGGCGGTCGCTTTGTTCGATATCGGCGCGTTGCGCCAGCAGCAGGGAGACGATCTGCCTGTGATTGCCACCCGCCGCCTGCATCAGCGGCGTAATTCCATCGTTGTTCGCCTGATTCACTTTGGCTTGATGTGCGAGTAACAGTTTCACGCCGGCATCGTGTCCGTCACGTGCGGTAATGATCAATGGCGTGTTGCCCAACTCATCGCGGCAGTTGACATTGGCGCCGGCATTAAGCAGGTCGCGCATCTCGCCCGCATCACCGCGCAGGCTGGCCAGTAGCAGTTTGTTGTCTAACGTGGATTCATCTACATCCTGGACCTTGCCGAGACGTTGCAGTTTGGCCTTGGCCTGGGAATGGCCCTGTTTGGCCGCCAGACTCAGCCAGTGTTTTGCCTTGGCATCGTTCTCGTCGACGCCGTTGCCGTCGAGATACATCACGCCCAGCGCATACTGCGCCTTGGCCAGGCCCTGCTGCGCAGCGAGTCTCAGCCATTGTGCGGCAACCTTGGGATCCTCTTTCGTGCCCTGACCGTTACGCACGAGGATACCCAACTGGTATTGGGCATCCTTGTCGCCGGCCTTGGCCGCCGGGTAAAGCAACTTAACAGCACGCTCGTAATCGCGAACGCGGATGGCCAGCATGGCATCGTCCACGGCGCTGGCGAAGACGAATTGCGTACACAGGAGAAATGCCAGTAGAAAGGTAATGCGGGACATCATGGCGTGTATAGTCCTCACTCGACTTAGACAGTGCCGTGTTTGGTATCGACTTGAATTCCGATCTCTTTGAGGAATGGTGTTGGCAGTATACCACCGGCACAGATAATGACGGCTTCGTTGGGAAATTCCAGCATCTTGCCCTGCTGTTCGATCCGCACTTTATCGCTGAGGATTTCCTTGACGTTTGAACTCAGCAATACCTTGAGCTGGCCGCTGGCCTGCATCTGATCGACCTTTTGCCGATTTTTCTCCTTGGCGCGTGAGAAGGCCTCGCTGCGATAGGAAAGAATGACCGACGTGCCCGGCTCTTCAGCGATACTGGTTGCCGCCTCCATCGCCGCGTCACCGCCGCCGACAACCAGGACGTGCTGATCGCGGTATTGCTCCGGGTCGATCAGGGAATACACAACCTTGGGTTGGTCCTCGCCCGTGACACCCAGTTTACGCGGGGTGCCGCGGCGACCGATCGCCAGCAGGATGGCGCGGGTTTTGTATTCGCCCTTGCTGGTTTTGACAATGAAGCCGTCGCCATCGCGTGTGATGGTCTCCATCTTTTCGCGATAGTTGATTTTGACCTGGGTGCGTTTTTCCACTTCCTGCCAGAAGGCGAGCAGCTTTTCCTTTTTGGTTTCCCGGAATCTCACGGTGCCGACGATAGGCAGTTTGACCGGTGCGGTCATGACCAGTTTGCCGCGAGGAAATTTGAATACCGTGCCGCCGAGAGAATCCTGTTCGAGGGTGCGATACCGCAGTTTCTTTTCGTGTGCACACAGGCTGGCGGCGAAACCTGCGGGACCTGCGCCGATAATAATGACATCGTCGCGCCCCTTGTTTTTTCCGATGCCACTGAGCTTGGCAATATTCTCCATTGCCTGACGGCCCTGTTCCACGGCATTTCGGATCAGGCCCATACCACCGAGTTCGCCGGCAATAAAAATCCCTGGCACGTTGGTTTCAAAATTGGGATTCACCATGGGGATGTCGACCCCGCGGGATGTCGTGCCGAAGACCAGGGTGATGGCATCGAAGGGACAGGATCTTTTACAGGCGCCATGGCCGATACACTTGGTCGGATGGAGCAATTGCGCCTTGCCGTGCACCATACCGATCACTTCCCCTTCGGGACAGGCGGTGACGCAGGCACCGCAGCCCACACAGATTTGCGGATCGAAAACCGGATGTAAGGAGGCCGGTTCGGTCATGCCTTCTGCGGTGACTTTTTCGATGGTTTGCAGATTGCGCTTGGAGCGCCTGGAACGCAGCACCCCGTAACCCACCATGGCAGCGATTGGTGAGGCATAGGCGAGATAAGTGTAAAGCTCGCTAGCTAACATACCTGTGAGTCCGTGAAATTAATCTATACACCGGTATCGGCACTACATGACTTCCTGGTTAATTAATACTTCAATCGTGTGATTGGGTTTATCGGTGGCCACACTGCCGCTCTGTCCTTGCAGGTCGCCACTGCTGGGCATGACATTGCCGCTGTGGCTGACACGGGCGCCGATATAGACCTGCGCATAGTCCGAGAGCTTGTTCATGGGCGACATTGCCATGGCGTCATCCAGGGTCACGGTGGCGGGCAGGTCCTTCACCTGCAGGCGTTTCGCAGCCAGTGGCTGTCTTGGTCCATTCACGGCCCGGGCAAAGACGAATACCGTATCGGAAGGCTGGACCCGCTGTTTGTATTTCGCATCCAGTTTGATGACGGCGGTCACACTGGCTCCCCCCGCCGGCTTGTCGCTGGCCGGTTGGGCGGTTGCGACGGGTGGCATCACCATGGGTTTGCCCGTGAGGCGTGACTGGGCATGGGCCAGGTGTATCTGGACTTCCTGGTAATCGCTGGCGTTGTTTTTCACTATCGGCAACAGTTTTTCCCAGTAGGTGACTGCCGCCTTGAAGTCCTCTTTGCCCTCGTATGCCATGGCTGTCATCCACAAGGCGGTGGGGTTAGTCGGGTCTTTATCCAATGCGCGCTTGACCAGCTTGAAGGCCTTGTCGTTGATAACGCCACCGTTTTGCATGGTGATGGCATCGGCGTAAAACAGCAGGGTATTGTTGTCCTCGCTGTTAAGACCATAGGCGTGAGAAAGGGCGTCGACCGCCAGGTCGTATTTTTTGAGCACCATGTAACTGCGACCCAGCATCAACCAGCCGCGCAGGTTGTCGGGGTCCTTTTGCAGTTTTTCCCGCAGTCCTTCGACCATGGCATCGACAGAGGGCATGCCGTTTATACCGGCCGTCTTGTGCGCCTCCTCCATGCTGGCTTCTTGCTGCGAGGGATTGAGCGCCCCGGGAGTACCCAGCTTGAAATACAGACCAAAGCTGATGGCCGACAGGAACACGAGCAGGGTGATCAATGTTGCGCCCTGGCCGATCTGAAAGCGCGGGGTGCTACTGGTATCGGTGGATTTCAAATCATTGCCGAGGGTAATGACGAGTTCATCGTATGCCCGCTGATACTCTTCCTGTGATAACTCGCCGCCTTCCAGTTGCGCCTTGAGGTCAACAAATTCCTGACGCATGATATCGATGTTTTGCTGATCGCGATCCAGGCGCGGTTTGCGTTGCCATTTCAGGCTGAATGCCAGTACGGCAAAGGCGAGTGCCAGGGCGACGATTATCGCGATAATCATGATTTCGACTCCTCATCGGCCAGCAGGCTGCGTGCCTTGTTATAGTCCTTGTCATCGATACGTTGTTTTTGCATGCGATTGCGGCGAATGGCGATCTGCATGATGATGATTCCGAAAATCAATAATACGAATGGCCCGATCCACAACAGATAGGTGGTCGGTATTAACGGCGGTGAGTAGAGCACGAAGTTGCCGTAGCGCGACACCATGTAGTCCACAATTTCCTTGTCACTGGAACCGTCGTTAAGCATTGTGTATATCTGTTCACGCAGTTGTTTCGCCAATTCGGCATTGGAGTCAGCCAGGTTTTCGTTCTGACACACCAGGCAGCGCAATGTGGAGGTAAGGTGCTTATAACGCGCTTCCAGCTCCGGGGTCTTGAACTGGTGTATTTCGATTCCGGCAAACGCAGGTACCAGTACGGCACACATGAGTGTAAATACAATAAATTGACGCATCATGCGGGCTCCGCCATGAGTTTCTGGATCAGCGGCAGGATAGTCTTGCGCAGATCGGTTTCAGTTATGGCACCGATGTATTTGTAACGTACGATGCCTTTCTTATCCACGATAAAGGTCTCCGGCACGGCATACACGCCCCAGTCGATACTCGCCTTGCCGTCGCTGTCGACCAGCACCATGGCGTAAGGATTACCGTGTCGTTGCAACCAGCGACGGGCATCTTCGGCGCGGTCTTCCTTGTTCATCCCGACCATGGTGACCTGCTTCGCCAGTTCGCTGATTTGCGACACTTCCTCGCCACAGGTTGCACACCAGGAGGCGAATACGTTCAAGACCCAGGGACGGCCGAGCAGCTGTTCCTTGGTCACGCGCTGATCCGGAAAATCCAGGCTGGTCAGATTCAGGTGCGGTGCCGGCTTACCGATGAAGGGCGAGGGCACGTAACGCGGGTCATGGCCCAGACCCAGACCCAGCACCACAACGAGCACAACGAATACCGCAATGGGAATGGCGTAACGGATCATGCGGCGGCCCCTGCATGCGATACCGCGTCACGGGCGGCGGCCTTTTCCGTGCGATAGCGCCGATCGGTCACGGCGATCAAGCCACCGAGCGCCATCAGGAAGCCACCGGCCCAGATCCAGCGCAGGAAGGGCTTGTGATACAGGCGTACGCTCCACGCACCCTGATTATCGAGTTTGTCACCGAGCGCCACGAACAGGTCGCGGGTGACGCCGCCGACGATGGCGGCGTTGGTCATCGGGTTGCCGTCGCCGAAGTCACGCTTCTGCGGTTTCATCACGGCAACCTGTTTGCCGTTGTGGGTGACGATGAACGTGGCTTCTTCCGCACGGTAGTTCGGGCCGCGCACCGGCTTGATGTCTTTCATCGTGAAGGTATAACCGGCGAGTTCATAGCTCATGCCCGGCGTCAGGCGGACATCCTTCTCCACGCTGTAGAGCGAGGTGAGACTGATCCCGACGATAAACACCGCGACGCCCACATGCGCGGCAAACATGCCGTAGAAACTGCGCGGTACAATCGCCAGATTGTGCAGCGTGAGCTTACGGTTTTTGAAGCGGCCTTTTAGATCGGAGATGGCGCCACTCATGACCCAGAAGAACAACACCATGCCGAGCACGGCACCGGGTTTGATACTCGGTAATACCACCCACACGAACAGCAGACCGGCGATCAGACTGAAGATCACGGCGCGCAGCATGAACGGTTGCAGGCGGGCAACGCTATCCTGGCGCCAGCGCAGCAGGGTACCGACACCCAGCAACACGGCCAGCGGGATCGTCAGCGGGATGAACACGCTATTGAAATACGGCGGGCCGACGGAGATCTTGCCCATGCCAAAACTCTCCAGCGCCAGCGGATACAGGGTGCCCAGCAGAACGCTGGCGGACGTGACCACGAGCACGACGTTATTGATGAGCATGCCGCTTTCACGCGACACGGTTTCGAACTGACCGACGCTGCGCAGACTGGCCCCGCGCCAGGCATACAGCAACAGCGATGCACCGACCACGATGCCCAGGAAGGCCAGGATAAACACGCCGCGCGCCGGATCCGTGGCAAAGGCATGCACCGAGGTCAATACACCGGAACGGACCAGGAAGGTGCCGAGCAGACTCAAAGAAAAGGTGATCACAGAAAGCAAGACGGTCCAGGCCTTGAAGGCATTCCGTTTTTCTGTCACCGCGAGGGAATGGACGAGGGCGGTGCCCACCAGCCAGGGCATGAACGAGGCGTTCTCCACCGGGTCCCAGAACCACCAGCCGCCCCAGCCCAGGACGTAATACGACCACCAGCTACCGGCGACAATGCCGACGGTCAGAAACGCCCAGGAGATGTTGGTCCAGGGCCGTGCCCAGCGTGCCCAGGCGGAATCCAGTTTGCCGCTCAACAGCGCAGCGATAGCCATGGCGAAGGCCACGGAGAAACCGACGTAACCCATGTACAGCGTAGGCGGATGCATGGCCAGGCCGGGGTCCTGCAACAAGGGATTCAGGTCGCGGCCCTGCGGTGGCGTCGGGAACAGGCGCAAAAACGGGTTGGAGGTAAACAGCATGAAGGCGAGAAAACCGATGGAGATCATGCCCATCACGGAAATCACGCGCGCAGCAAAATCGTCGGGCATCTGCCGGCTGAACAGGGCAACGGCGACGGTCCAGATCGACAGCACCATGGCCCATAACAACAAGGAACCTTCATGCGCACCCCACACGGCGGCAATGCGGTACATCAGCGGCAAGTGGGTATTCGAATTCGTCGCCACGTAGAGCACGGAAAAATCGGAGACGATGAAGCTGTAGGTCAGAATCAGGAAGGCCGTGGCCATGAATACGAATTGCGTGTATGCCGCCGGCCGCGCCAGTCGGATCCACACCGGGTTGCGCACGAAGGTGCCGACCAGGGGCACGATGGCCTGAATCAGCGCGACGCCCAGCGCCATGATGAGAGATAGCATACCGAGTTCAGGAATCATGTCAGTTTACCTTTGCTTCTGCTGCTTTATTGAGGGAGTCCACGACTTCGCGTGGCATGTATTTCTCATCGTGTTTGGCCAGCACTTCGTCGGCCACGAATAACTTGTCCTTATCGAGCACGCCCTTGGCCAGTACCACCTGGCCTTCGCGGAACAGGTCGGGCAGAACCCCGTCGTATTGCACTTTGATGGAGTGACCGCCGTCACTCACGACGAACACGGAGCGAATGGAGTCGGGAATGCGTTTGAACGAACCTTTGACCACGACACCGCCGAGGCGGATATGCGCGTGCGCCGGCGCTTCGCCTGCCATGACCTGTGTCGGCGAGTAATAGAACATCATGTTCTGGTTGAAGGCGTAGAGGGCAAAGCCCACGGCGGCACCGACGCCGGCGATCATGATGCTTATCAGAATAAGGCGTTTGCGTCTGACTGTATTCATTGTTCCAACCTGCCTGCACGGCGTTGTCGTTTAAGAATGCGAAGTTGCTTGCGGTGTTGCATGAGCGGTAAGACAACACTGGCGACCAGGACGATCAGTGCCAGTCCATATGACGACCAGACATATACGGCGTACTTGCCCATATCGAAGTTATCAAACACGCTCATACTCCTTCATCCAGGATCTCAGCGACCCACTGGGTCTGCTTTTCGCGCATCAGCAATTCATTGCGGCCGCGCAGGAACAACACCGTCAGATAAAACAGATTGGTGCCAATGAACATGATGAAGAGCGGGGTCAGCATGCTCCAGGCAATAGCCGGTTTGTCGAGGCGGGTCACGCTCGGCCCCTGGTGCAGGGAACTCCACCATTCGACGGAGAAGTGCACGATGGGCACGGTCACGATGCCAACCATGGCGAGAATGGCCGCCGCGCGGGCACCGACCCGCCGATCGGCAATGGCTGTATACAGGGCGATGACGCCGAAGTATTGAAACAGCAAAATCAATTCAAAGGTCAGACGTGGATCCCATTCCCACCAGGTGCCCCACATGGGTTTACCCCAGATGGAACCGGTGATGAGGGCGAGGAAGGTAAACGTCGCCCCGATGGGCGCATTGGCGATGATCATGACCTCGGCCAGCTTGATGCGCCAGACAAAGGCGATGACGGCGCTGACGGCCATCACGGTATAGATGAACAGGGACAGCCAGGCGGCGGGGACGTGGATATACATAATGCGGAAGGCGTTGCCCTGCTGATAATCGGCGGGCGCGAAGCCCAGGCCCCAGATGGTCCCGACCAGCATGAAGACCAGGCTCCCCCAGCCCAGCCAGGGGATCCAGCGACTCGCCAGGCGGTAAAACCGTGGCGGTGAGGACAGTCTGTGCAAAAACGGCATGATCATGTTTTAACTTACACTCACTTTTAAGGCAGCTGCCGTCGGCCAGGGGGCCAGGGTAAGCGCCAGGATCAGAAAGGCGATCAGCATCGACATCTCGGCCGTCATCGGCAACCCGCTGCGGGCATGTTCCACCATCACGGTCGCGAAGATCAGCACCGGCACATACATCGGCAACACCAGCAAGGCCAGGAGGATACCGCCCCGGCGCAGGCCGACGGTCAGCGCGACCCCGATGGCACCAACCGCACTCAACACCGGTGTTCCTAATAACAGGGTCAGCAGCAGGACCTTGATACTCCCCATATCCATCCCAAGAAAAAGGGTTAGTAGCGGAGTAAGCACTAACAAAGGCAGACCGCTGACGAGCCAGTGCGCCAGGATCTTACCCAGGACCAACAGCGACAGAGGATGCGCGCTCAGGATCAATTGTTCCAGCGAACCGTCCTCAAAGTCGGAACGAAAGGTCCGATCAATCGACAACAATACAGATAACAATGCTGCGACCCAGATAATGGCCGGGGCGACCTTGGTGATCAACGCCGCCTGGGCACCGATGGCCAGGGGAAACAGCACCACGATGAAGCAATAGAACAACACAGCGTTGACGAGTTCCGCCCGTTGGCGCATTGCCAGCAACAATTCGCGCCGGATCATGTAAATCACCGCCCCCATCAGGCCGCCTGCTCCAGGTGCAGGTGGATGGCCTCAGTACCCGTCAGGTCCAGGGCCTGGTGGGAGGTCACGATGACCAGCCCGCCGTTCTGGCTATGGGACGAAACCAGAGACTCAAATAGCCGGATGCTGTGTTTATCCAGGGAGGTGAAGGGCTCGTCCAGGATCCAGAGGGGCTGATTGCTCAGCATCAGCCGCGACAGGGCGAGGCGCCGCTGTTGCCCGGACGAGAGCTGGTAGGCCAGGGAATCTTCATAACCCGCCAGGCCGAGGGCATCGATGGTGGCCTGGATTGCCTCCGAGGAGCCAGGTTTAAGTTTCTGAAAACCCTCAATATTTTCCCAGACCGTCAGGTCGGCCTTGACGCCGTTGGTATGGCCGACGAAACACAGCTGGCTATGGTACTGCTTACCCAGCTGCTGAATGTCCGTCCCGTCCCAACATACTGTGCCGGTCTCGGGGAGCCGTAAGCCCGCCAATATATATAAGAGAGAACTCTTTCCACAGCCATTCCGGCCCTGGATGAACAGGATCTGGCCTGGCTGTATCTCGAACGACAAGCCGTCGAACAGGCGGGATTCGCCACGCACGGCGGACAGGTTTGCAACCGAGAGGGAGGAGGATGCTTTCGCCATTAGCTTATTGGGCTAAGTCCATGTTTATTCAGGCGGTGAAGCATAGCACGAAGCTCGGATAAGGTACTGCCAAAGCCATCATGTCCTGCCGTGCTCTGCCGGGCAGGCCAGTTCCCGGCCGGGCCGGGCACAATGTTGTCTGTCTGCCAGAAACCATCGGAAGTCTTTGTTTTTCTGGGAAAAGCTTGCCAGCTATACGGTCAGGAATTATCCTTAATCGCATTATTATAATTAATCATGCTAGGACCTTTGTTCGGGTACGGAGGTGTCTGTCTCCGTCCCCGCTTAGTCTGGTAGCCGTGTCGACATGACCACCAGGTGTGGGCATGGCAGCAAATAGCTCAGGGTTTGTAATCGCCCGCGCCAATGCGCGCCTGGTGTCGTTTTCCAGTGCTCATGACTCTGAGGTATGGAATGTGATCCTGACCAAGCTGCTACCCACGCCACGCACCGGCATTCCGCTCAAATTCGCCACCTGTCTCGGTCTCGCGCTGTTGCTGGCGGCATGTAACAAATCGCCCGCGCCGGGCAAGGTCGACGCTGCAGGTCAGGCCGCCGTACCGCCGATTGCCAAGGCAGACACCGCCACCTACGTCTGTCCCATGCATCCGAACATCGTGCGCGAGCATCCCGGGCATTGTCCGATCTGCGGCATGGCGCTGGTGAAGAAAGAGGTCGATCAGCATGCACAGGCGCAACCGGTGGTCGCGCTGGCGCCGGATGTGATCCAGAAACTGGGAGTGCGCACCGCGGCAGTCACTCGTGGCAGTCTCTGGCAATACATCAATACCGTGGGTTATGTCGATTACGATCGTGACCTGGTCAAAGACGTGTGGGTGGCAACGGCGGGTTGGGTCGAGAACCTGAGCCGGCGGCGGGTTGGCCTGACCGTGGAAAAGGGCGAGCTGTTACTCGAGTTGTACTCTCCCGAATTCCTCAAGGTACAGAAAGATTTCATTGCGGCGCAAAAGAAGGACAAATCCGGCGTGCTGGAAAAATACGGCAAACGCCGTGAGAGTGTCGATGCGCGAGACGCCTTGCGTTACATGGGCGTCTCCGAAAGCCTGCAAAACGAAATCGCCCGCGCCGGCAAACCCAAGTTCCGTCTGCCGATTTACTCGCCCATGCACGGCGTGATCATCCGCCACAATGTCGAGAACCATCAGTTTATCCCGCCTTACTATCCGATCTTCACCATTGCCGATACCTCGAGTGTCTGGGTCGAGGCGGATGTCTATGAACATCAAATGGAATATGTGCGCCGCGGCCTGAGCGCGGAGATCGAAGTGAAGGCGCTGCCGGGCAAACGCTATAACGGTCAGGTGAATTACATCTATCCGGAACTGGACCCACGCACGCGAACCCTGCGCGTGCGCTTGCTGGTACCCAATACCGATGGCCTGCTCAAGCCGAATATGTTCGCGGATGTGCGCATCTACGGCGGACCCAAGCGCGATCTGCTGAAGATCCCGCGTGAGGCCCTGATCGTGACGGGCAAACGCGAGAGCGTGATCCTGGATCGCGGTAATGGCCGGTTTCAACCGGTGGATGTCGTCTCCGGCATGCGCAGCGAGGATGAGGTCGAGATCCTCTCCGGCCTGAAGGCGGGCGACAAGGTTGTCACCTCCGGGCAGTTCCTGATCGATTCGGAAGCCAACCTGCAGGCGAGCTTTGCGCGTTTTGGTGAGGCGAAGTAAGCACGCATGTTGGCGAAACTGATCCGCTGGTCGATTAGCAATCGCGTGTTGGTGCTGGTGGTCACCTTGTTGTTGACGGGCTGGGGCTGGCTGTCGATCAAACATATTCCCCTCGATGCGATCCCCGATCTCTCCGACGTCCAGGTCATCATCCGCACCAGTTATCCCGGACAGTCGCCGGACGTGGTCGAGAAACAGGTCACTTATCCCATCACTACCACCATGCTGTCCGTGCCCGGTGCCAAGGTCGTGCGCGGGTTTTCCTATTTCGGTGATTCCTATGTCTACGTGGTGTTTGAAGACGGCACCGATCTGTATTGGGCGCGCAGCCGGGTCCTGGAATACCTGAGTCAGGCGGCGGCGAATTTACCGGCGGGCGTGCAACCGCATCTGGGACCGGATGCCACCGGTGTGGGTTGGGTCTATTCCTATGCCCTGGTCGACCGCAGCGGTAAACATGACCTGTCACAGTTACGTAGTCTGCAGGACTGGTTCCTGAAGTTTGAATTACAGACTGTCCCCGGCGTGGCCGAGGTGGCGACGGTCGGTGGCATGGTGCGTCAGTATCAGGTGATCGCCAATCCGGAACGCCTGCGCGCCTATGGCATTCCGCTAGCGACGCTCGCCAGGGCAATCAAACGTAGCAACGCCGAGGTCGGTGGTTCGGTGATCGAATTGTCCGAGGCGGAGTACATGATCCACACCCGCGGCTTCCTGACCTCGCGCGAAGATATCGAACGCATTCCGGTGGTCACCGGCAAGGACGGCATCCCCTTACTGGTGCGGGACCTGGCGACGGTACAAGTCGGGCCGGAGATGCGGCGTGGCATTGCCGATCTCAACGGCGAAGGTGAAGTCACCGGTGGTATCGTGGTGATGCGCTATGGCGAAAACGCCCTGACTACGATCGCCGCGGTGAAAAAACGGATCGAGGAACTCAAACACGGCCTGCCGGCCGGCGTCGAGATCGTGCCCACCTATGATCGTTCGCAATTGATCCATCGCGCCGTCGATAATCTGTCAGGCAAACTGGTGGAGGAATTTATTGTCGTGGCGCTGGTGTGTCTGTTGTTCCTGTTTCACCTGCGCTCGGCCTTCGTGGCCATCGTGACCTTACCACTCGGCATCCTGACCGCGTTTATCATTATGCGCTGGCACGGCATCAATGCGAACATCATGTCGCTGGGCGGGATTGCCATTGCCATCGGCGCCATGGTCGATGCCGCTATCGTGATGATCGAAAACGCCCACAAGCATCTGGAACAATGGCGACAACAATATCCTGATAAAGATCTGGAGAACGAGACTCGCTGGCAGTTGATCGCCAATGCCGCCAGTGAAGTGGGTCCCGCCCTGTTTTTCTCGCTGTTGATCATCACCCTGAGCTTTCTGCCGGTGTTTACCTTGCAGGCGCAGGAGGGCAGGTTGTTCGCACCGCTGGCGTACACCAAGACCTATGCCATGGCGGCGGCGGCCGGACTGGCGGTGACCCTGGTGCCGGTGCTCATGGGCTATTTCATTCGCGGCCGCATCCCCGCGGAATCCGCCAATCCCTTGAGTCGCTGGTTGCTGCGTATATATCAAGCGCGCTTGCAACAGGTATTGGCCGCGCCGAAACAGAGCCTGATCCTTGCCGCCATGATTCTGGTGACGATCGTGATCCCCATCGGCGGTGTCAGTGGTCTGTTATCGCCGCTGACCTGGCCCACATCGTTGATCGACGCAGTCGCCGGACCCGCAACGCATGGCAGTGTGCGTGCGCGTTATGAAGACACCATCGATAACTGGCAGACGCATATTGAAGCGGGTTGGCGTCATGCGTTCAGTTGGGCGCCGTTTGTTGCACGTATGGGCGGCGGCCTCGGGCATGAATTTATGCCGGAGATGTTCGAAGGCGATCTTATGTATATGCCGACTACTTTGCCGGGCCTGTCCATCGGCAAGGCGCAGCAGTTGCTGCAGGAGACCGATCGCATTATCAAAACCATCCCGGAGGTCAAACAGGTCTTCGGCAAGATCGGGCGGGCGGATACGGCCACCGACCCGGCGCCGCTGACCATGATCGAAACCATCATTCAGCTCAAGCCGCGCGCGCAATGGCGCAAGGGCATGACCCTGGAGAAACTGATCCATGAGCTGGACAGCAATGTCGATCTGCCGGGACTGACCAACGCCTGGCTGATGCCGATCAAAACCCGTATCGACATGCTCTCGACCGGGATCAAGACGCCCGTGGGCGTGAAAGTCTCCGGTCCGGACCTGCGGGTGATCGAAAAGATCGGGCGCGAGATCGAAGCTGTGGTCAAAGAGGTACGCGGTACCGCGTCCGCCTATTCCGAACGTGTGACCGGTGGGCGTTATATCGACGTCACGCCGGATCGTGATAAGGCCGCGTTTCTGGGTTTAAGCGTGGCGGATATCAACGAAGTGATCAGTGCCGCCGTCGGCGGGATCAATGTCACTTACACCGTCGAAGGCGTCGAGCGCTATCCGGTGAACCTGCGTTTCGCGCGCGAGGATCGCGATGACCTTGACAAGCTGCGCAACCTGCCTATCGTCACGCCACGCGGTTTGCAGATACCGCTGGGCGAAGTCGCCAGCATCAAGATCGTCGATGGCCCGCCGGTGATCAAGAGTGAAAACGCGCGCCTGGATGGCTGGACCTTTATCGATATTCACGGTGTCGACCTGGGCAGTTATGTCGATGCCGCGCGCAAGCTGGTGGCAGAGAAGGTGGCGTTACCGCCCGGGTATTCCGTGACCTGGACGGGACAATACGAATACATGCAACGCGCCCGGGCAAAACTGATGGAAGTGATCCCGCTGACCCTGGTGATCATCTTTTTATTGTTGTATCTGACCTTCCGCAATATCGGCGAGGCCCTGCTGGTGCTCGTCACGCTGCCGTTTGCGTTAGTCGGCAGTTACTGGTTGATGTTGCTGTTGGGCTATCACACCTCGGTGGCGACGGCCGTGGGCATGATCGCGCTTGCCGGCGTGTCCGCCGAGTTCGGGGTCATCATGTTGATCTATCTCGATAACGCCGTGCAGGAGCGAATACGCAGGGACCAGCTGCATAGCATGGCGGATCTCAATGCCGCGATCATGGAAGGGGCCGTCATGCGCATTCGGCCCAAGGCAATGACGGTAACGGTCATCCTCGCTGGCCTGTTGCCGATCATGCTGGGTCACGGCACCGGTTCGGAGGTGATGCAGCGCATCGCCGCGCCGATGATCGGCGGCATGATCACCGCGCCGCTGTTGTCCTTGTTTGTGATCCCGGTGGTGTATTTATTGTGGAAGGGCAGGGTCTTGAAACTGGGCGCCAGCCAAAGACCAGACTGATCCCTGCGTCATGAATGTTTGTGCCCGCGATGATGCGTATCTGGAAAATGCGCATGGGTGTGTATCATCGGTTCATGTCGATGCCGGTGCGTGTGTTTAACACCGGGCGCAACGGGAACCTCGTGCGCGTGCTGATGATGGATGTCGTGAACATGTTCGTGCGTATGCTCCATGGCTTCGTGCGTATGTTCATGGACGTGGCGTTCGGTCAGGTGTAACCCGATCCCGATCGCCATGAGCACGCCTGCCATGGCAAGTTGAAGCGTAAGCGGTTCGCCGAGGCTGAGCGCAAGTACGGCGCCGAAGAAAGGCGCGACGGTGAAGTAAGCCCCGGTGCGCGCGGTACCGAGATGACGCATCGCAATGACGAACAGGACCAGGCTCACACCGTAGGCAAAGAAACCGACCACCAGTGCCGAGGCCGTGGTTTGCCAGGCCGGGAGCGTGCTGCCGAGCAAAAGGGCAAGGGTTAAGTTTACCGCGCCGGCGCTGGTGCCTTTCACCGCGGCGATCCAGGAGGCATCCGTCAGCGAGACTTTACGCGTCAGATTATTATCGATGCCCCAGGCGAGACAGGCGCCCAGCACGGCCAGGGCGGGTAGGACACCGGCAAACTGTGCCGTCCTGGGCCAGCTTAAGATCACGGCGCCGGCCGCAATCGCCGCCATACCCAAGGCAATTCGGTAATCGACATTTTCCTTGAAGACCACCCAGGCCAGGAGCGCGGTGAAGACACCTTCGGCATTCAACAGCAGCGCGGCACCGGATGCCGGCATGTGTGCCAGTCCGTACATCAATAACACCGGGCCGACGACGCCACCGGCGAATACGGCACCTGCCAGCCAGCCGAGTTCGTTGCGCGCCAGCTGAACGGCACGGGCTTGTGTGAGCAATCGGTAGAGGCTCAGTCCGATACCGGAACCCAGGTAAAACAATCCGGCCAGCAACCAGAGGTTGATGTCGTGCAATAAGAGTTTCGCCAGGGGCGTACCGGCACCGAAGAGTAAGGCTGCGCCAAGTGCCGCCGCGACACCGGGTTGGAATAGGCGATGAGGTCTGTTCGTCATTTGATAATTATACGCGATGAATTCAGTTGTAACTGAATCCGATATTTTCGCGACATAAAAAAAGGGAGAACTCGCGTTCTCCCCAGTGGGTTACACAGCTGTTATAAGTATTATGGTGCTGAATCAGGTCACCGTGATGTTTGTCTTCGCCGTACCCCAGACATTACCGGTAATCCAGTCCTTGATATCGAACGAGACAATATAGTTGCCGGGTTTCGTCGGCTTCATGATGATATCGTAGCGTTCGCCGGAGATGGCACGAAAGCCGGTAGTACTCACGGGGTTAGGCAGGGGACGACCGTCGGACAGGTAGATCTTGGCGTTCAGTGCCGACGGGATGTGTACCTGTTGCGGGTGGAAACCGGCGCAGATATAACGCGCCAGGATCGTCTGGCCTGCCTGGATGCTGCCGGAGATCGGCGGATTGTTCATGGCGGAGGTGCCACTGCCATCCACGCCGGTGATGATGAAGTAATCCGGACGCAGCAGGTTCAGACCCACGTCCTGACCGCAGGTACCGGCATCCCAACACAAGGTATGCCAGCGCGAATCGATTTCATCCACTGCCCAGAAACATTCCGCATCATAGGTGGGCCCGCCGGAGATCAGGGTACCCGGACCTTCCACCGGATCGACAACCAAGGCGCCATACATACCGAGCTCGGCATGCAAGGGCGTGTTGACGTGACAATGATAGAAGTACGTGCCGGGATGTACCGGCCGCCATTGATAGGTATACACACCGTCGACGTCCCAGGTGATGTGGCCGACACCGTCCGCATGATCCGCCGGTTCGATGCCGTGATGGTGAATGGTATGCACCCACATCATGCCGCTAACGTCGAGGGTGGTATGTACAACCTGGCCAGCGGTGACGCGCATGGCCGGTGACGGAAACACGCCGCCACCCATGTTGCCGCCCATACCGCCCATCTGTGTGCCGTTACTGCCGGTATCGGTGAAGCCCCAGATCGTTACCGACTTGCCATCATCCATGGTCATCGAACCGTTCATGTAGATACCGCGACCGAAGGTGACGTCCGGGGTGACGATACCCGGTGTGGCCGGTGCATCCGGGTAGACATAACAGGCGCCACCAACACCGCCGCACATGCCACCACCGCCGCCACCGCCGCCACCACTGGTGGTTGTCGTCGTGGTCGTCGAACCGCTGCTCGAACGCTTGCGATAACTCATCTTCCTGGCAAACTTTTCATTGATATCAAATAACATGGTTCCGTTCCCCTTTACTCAAAGTAGATGTCGGTCATGGCGCCGAACATGTAGTAGCCGCCACCGGCCGTTTGTGACATTTCCGTATGCAGGTGCATCGGGTATTCACCTGTTGTCACGTGTGGCCAGGAGTCAGAGGGGATTTCGAAGGGATAAATGGCATCGAAGGCGCCCATGTTACCTTCGATATAGATGCAGTCCTTGTTCCAGATATCGGCGCGCTTAACACCGTTTTCCGTCAGCCATTCCATGTGATTGGCGTGGGTGTGCACGGACTGATCCGCGCGCCCCACGTTGAACACGCGTATCAATGCACGATCGCCGATGGAACCGCGTAGGGCGGAGCGCGGATCAACGAGGCCATCGACGTTGGGGTCATGTGATCCCGGCGCGCCCGGCGGGCGGGCACCCAGGCCATTGATGGTGAAATACCGCGGTGTATATGCCGTGGACGGTGTCCTGCCGGCCTTGATGGCGGCGGTCCACACCGGGTCAATGTCGTTAAAGATCCAGAAGTATTGCTGCACGAAGGTCGGACTGCCGGAATACAACTGGTTGGGTTTGTTCAATGGCATCACCGCAAAGCCGCCGTGCAGACCGATCATGGTGTTGTAGGGGGCATTGAGTTTGTCGTAATACAGATAGGAACCGGGATTCTTGGCGGTAAAGCTCAGGTTCTTGGTCTGGCCTGCGCTGATCGTGCCGCTATCCACCATGCCATCGATGACGAAGCTGTGCGGGGTGGACAGGGTATTCACGACCTTGATGTTGACTGTATCGCCTTCCTGCACAACCATCGATTCACCCGGTACGTTCAGCGTGCTGGTGGAGGAACTGAATCCACGCAGATACACCGACTCGCCGGTGATCATCGTGACGGTTGCATCGGTAATGTAAAAAGTTTTCGAGATTGTTGCGGCATGTGCTCGGGGTGACCAGCCTAACAGGGCGGACGCACCCGAGAAGGCAGTGACAAGCCCAGCCGAACTGACCTTGAGAAAATCACGTCTCTTCATTCTGCTTCTCCTAAATATCGCGGAGTCACTATGAATGGGTTTACCGCAATACGAGAAGCCTTGATGGATACAGCCTTTTATTAAGGTTCTTGTCTAAGATAAAACAACAGCCCACTTATAGTTCTCCACTTATGGTGGTGGTTGATTTTTTTATACAACAAACATCTTGTGCCAGAGACTGGCAAGCGTAGAGGGCTTAGTTCCATCTAATTGATTTACCGCAAAGTAAAAAAAGCGGTATAAGTCCGGTTTTTGTAGCGATTAGAGCGCTATATCAGTGCGTGAAAATATGACAAAAAAATGAATAAAGCAACAAATGTGTCACATAAAATTATTTATATAGAAAATGACTTATCCGAAAAAAATTTTCATAAAAAAATTCTTTTCAAAAAAATGGAATAAAAATCTATATTAGTTCCGACTTAAATAGTTGCACACGAATTTAATGTCAGTGCCTCTGTAGTCTTCCGTAATTTTATTGGTGCAATAAAAACGCTGGAAAGGCCTGCGCCTTCCCAGCGTTGCCGGTGTCATGCAGACTGCCGGAAAGCCGGGATGATTATGCCGGTGTCGCCGCTGCCTCGCCCGGGACAGTTTCACTCGTGGTGACTTTGGGCTTTCTGGATTTAGCTTTGCCGCTTTGCTTTATCGCAGCGGACTTCAGCTCCGCTTTTTGCTGGGCCTTTTCTGCCTTGCGTGCAGCCTTGTCCAGGGCCTGTTGCTTTTTCTGCGCCAGCTTCTCCGCTTTCCTGGCGGCCTTTTCGGCCTCTTGCTGTTTTTCCGCGGTGGTCTTTATGGCCGCCTGCTTTTCATCAGCGAGCTGGCGGGCAACAGCCGCGGCCTCACTGGCCTTGCTGGCCTCGGCGCGGGCGCTCGCCGCCGCCAGTGATGCAAACTCCGCGCGCTTGGCGAGTTTGTTTGCCCGGGCCTCCTTGAGTACGGCCTTCTTTTCTGTGCTGGCGGCAAGGCGTTGCTTGGCCTTGGCGTCACGCAGGGCGACCACGGCCTCGGCCTTGCGCACCGCCTTTTCGGCCCTGGCGATCTTGGCCTGCATTTTATGGGTGACGTCTTCAGATTGCGCCTGAATGTCCTTGAGGTCATCCTGCCTGGCGCGTTTGGTTTTTTCCGCTTTCTCGAGTTGCTTCTTGAGTTTGTTCACTTCAGTTCACCTCCGTCATGTTTAACGATGTTTCCTAATCCTTATCCTTACCCGAGGGTCGCCCGGTCTTGATACGCTCGACCTGGCCGACAAGCTTTTGCAACTGGGTATCGCTCATCCCCTCCAGCGCCAGCAGGCCGGCGCGCAAGACTTCGCTTTTCTTCAGTTCCACGCCGTTGTTTAACAGCCGTAACTTCAATGCCTTGATCCGGGCGTAATCCGTTTCCGGCATGGTAAAACTGTCGCGGACCAGCTTGGGCCGTTTGGCCTTGGGCGGTTTGCCCGTTTTGGATTTTTTTTGCTTTTCGTTCATTGCCGGACTCAATTGTATAAACAGTATATACAGTTTATATAATATTTAAACCAGGTCAAGCCGGCACGGCATTTCCGCTATAATTAGCCGAGAGGTATTTCGGGGATGGGACAAAAACAACAGACACCGCACGCGGCCCTCGCCGAAGGGGTGGTGTTTCACGTCCATGACGTGACCAAAATTTACCAGATGGGTGAGGTCAAGGTTAACGCCTTGCGCGGTGTCGACCTGGACCTGTACCAGGGCGAATTCATTGTCCTGCTGGGGCCTTCCGGCAGCGGCAAGTCCACCTTATTAAATATACTTGGCGGCCTCGACACCCCCACCGACGGCCATGTGTTCTATCGCGACCGCGACCTCACGCGCGCGACCGAAAGGGAGCTGACCGAATACCGGCGTTATCACGTCGGTTTTGTCTTCCAGTTTTATAACCTGATCCCGAGTTTGACCGCGCGTGAAAACGTGGCAGTCGTGACCGAGATCGCACGTTCGCCAATGCAACCGGAAGAGGCGCTGCAACTGGTGGGCCTGAGCGAGCGGCTTGATCATTTTCCGGCACAACTCTCCGGCGGTGAGCAACAACGGGTTGCGATCGCGCGCGCCATCGCCAAACGCCCGGATGTACTGCTGTGCGACGAGCCCACCGGTGCCCTGGACTCCGCGACCGGTATCGTGGTGCTGGAGGCGTTACAGCGCGTCAACCAGGAACTGGGGACCACGACGGCGGTGATCACGCACAATGTCACCATCGCGCAAATGGCCGATCGTGTGATTCGACTCGCCGACGGTCAGATCGGGGAAGTACACGTTAACGAAAGCCGCGTCGCGCCACACGATTTGAGCTGGTAGGCAACGCATGCTGGCCCTCGATAAAAAACTCTGGCGCGAACTCTGGGATATGCGCATGCAGGCCCTGGCCATTGCCATGGTGATCGTCAGCGGTGTCAGCATCTTTATCATGTCCTTGAGCACGCTCGATTCCCTGCACGGCACCCGCGAACGCTATTACAGTGACTATCGCTTCGCGCAGATCTTCGCCTCACTCAAACGCGCGCCGCTTGGCCTGCAACAACGCATCGAAGCGATCCCCGGCGTCGATAAGGTGGAGACCCGCGTGGTGGCCTATGTCAATCTCGCGGTCGCCGGCTTTACCGATCCCATCAGCGGGCACTTGTTGTCCTTACCGGATAACAGCCGCGGCCTGCTAAACCGGATCTATCTGCGCGAAGGGCGCCTGCCGACGCCGGGACATAACGCTGAAGTGCTGGTGAGCAAGGAGTTTGCGCAGGCGCATCATCTGCGCGCCGGCGATAAAATACAGGCCACCATCAAGGGGCGGCGCAAAACGCTGACCATTGTCGGACTCGCCATGTCGCCGGAATATATCTACCAGATCGCGCCCGGCGCGATGTTTCCGGACTATGCGCGTTATGGCGTGTTGTGGATGGCGCGCAAACCCCTGGCGACTGCCTATGACATGGACGGCGCCTTCAACGATGTCACGCTGACCCTGAGTAAAGGCGCCAACGAAGAGGATGTCATCGATCGCCTCGATACGATCCTGCAGCCCTACGGCGGCACCGGCGCCATCGCCCGTGAGGACCAGCTCTCCAATCGTTTTCTGTCCGAAGAACTCAAGCAGCAGCGCACGATCGCCACGGTCTTTCCGGTGATCTTTTTTGGCGTGGCGGCATTCCTGCTTAATGTCGTTATCAGCCGCCTGATCAACCTGCAACGCGAGCAGATCGCGACGCTCAAGGCCTTTGGTTACAGTAATTTCGCCATCGGCCTGCATTACACCAAGCTGGTCCTGATGATTGTCGCCATCGGTGTGCTTGGCGGCACCGCCGCCGGGATCTGGATGGGGCGATCCCTGAGTTATCTGTACCTGGATTTTTACAGCTTTCCGTTCATGGACTATGTGCTCAAACCGCAGATCATCGCGGCGGCGGCATTGATCAGTATGACGGTTGCCACGGTGGGCGCCTTGTATGCCGTGCGCAAGGCGGTACGCCTGGCGCCGGCGCAGGGCATGTTGCCGGAACAACCCACGGTCTATCACACAACCCTGGTGGAACGCCTGGGACTGCAACGCTGGTTTTCGCAACCTACGCGCATGATCCTGCGGCACATCGAACGCCGGCCGTTGAAATCCCTGTTGACGCTGCTCGGTATCAGCCTGGCCTGCGGCATCGTCATGATCAGCGGGTTTCAGAAGGGCGCCATCGACTACATGGTGAAGGTGCAGTACAACCTGAGCCAGCGCGAAGACCTGGTCGTGAATTACACCGAACCCACCTCCCTGCGTTCGCTGTATTCCCTGCGCGGCCTGCAGGGCGTGGAACACGTCGAGGGTTTTCGCAGCGTACCGGCCAAACTGCACTTTGAGCATCACACTTATCGCACGGCGATCAACGGCATTGAACCCGACGGCAGTCTGATGCGGCTGCTCGATACCCGCTTAAAGCGCATCGATCTGCCGCCGCAGGGCGTGATCCTCACGGACTATCTTGCCGAGGTGCTGCACATCAAGCCCGGCGATCTGCTGACCATCAATGTGCTTGAAGGCAGCCGCCCGACCGTGCAGGTGCCGGTGGTTGGCATCGCAAGGCAATACATGGGCATGAATGTCTACATGCAGCGCTCGGAGTTGAACCGTCTGCTGAACGAGAGTTATGCCATCTCCGGTGCCTACCTCCGGGTCGACATGCGCTACCTGCGGGCGGTGTATTCGAAATTACGCGATATGCCGCGCATCGTGGGCGTGGTGGAGCACGATTCGGCGATCAAGTCGTTTTACGAAACCGTGGCGCAGAGCATTCTGTTTTTCACCTTCGTCTCCGCCATCCTCGGCGCCAGTATTTCCTTCGGTGTGGTCTACAACAGCATGCGCATTGCCTTGTCGGAGCGTAACCGCGAACTGGCCAGCCTGCGCGTCCTGGGATTTTCCCGCGGCGAAGTGGCGTATATCCTGTTAGGTGAGCTGGCCTTGTTGACACTGGTGGCGGTGCCGCTGGGCTTGCTCATAGGTTATGGCCTGTGCGCCTACCTCGCGTTTCAGTTTGATACCGATCTCTACCGCATCCCGCTGCAACTGGATACGCGGGTGTATGCCTTTGCCGCGCTGGTCGTGCTTCTGTCCTCGCTGATCTCTGGCATGATGATCTGGCGTAACCTGGGCCACCTCGATATGGTGGCCGTCCTCAAGACCAAGGAGTGAAATCATGTTTGCCCTGTTGCGAAAACACCCGGTAATCACCATCACAAGCCTCGTCATCATCGGCCTGTTGATTGCCGGATTCTGGCCGCAGCCCGTCCTGGTCGAGGCCGAGCTTGCCAGGCAGGCGCCGATGACGGTTACCATCGAGGAAGAGGGGCGTACCCGCATCATCGACCGCTATGTGATCTCGGCACCAGTGGATGGCGTTGCCTGTCGCGTGCAGCTCGACATCGGGGATCCGGTAAAGCAGGGTGAAATGCTCCTCAGCGTGTCGCCGTTAAAATCGCCGGTACTGGATCAACGCAGCCAGGCGCAGGCGCAGGCGCGCGTCGCTGCCGCGGAGTCCAGTCTGCGTGCGGCAAAGGAACAGGCCACCGCGGCGACGGCCGCTGCGCAACTCGCCGTCACCGAACAGGCGCGCCTGCAACCGCTGCTGGACAAGAAGCTGGTAGCGCGCGATGTGTACGACAAGGCGGTGACTGCCGTGCAGACCACAGCCGCGAGTAAACGCTCGGCCGACTTCAATGTGGAAGTGGCCAGGTATGAACTCGAAGCCGCCAGGACCATGTTGCATTACGCCGATACCAAGGGCCAGACCGAACGCATCCCGGTCTACTCGCCGATCAATGGCCGCATTCTCAAGGTCGCGCACGAATGCGAAGGCCCGGTACGTACGGGCGATCCCCTGCTCGAGGTTGGCGACCCCGATGCACTGGAAGTTGTGGTGGATGTGCTCTCCGCCGATGCCGTCAAAATCAAACCGGGCATGCAGGTCCTGTTCGATCGCTGGGGCGGTGAAGGTACGCTGGAGGGCGTGGTGCGCACCGTTGAACCTGTCGGTTTCACCAAGATCTCCGCGCTGGGGGTGGAAGAACAACGCGTGCTGGTGGTGTCCGATTTCACATCGCCGCATGAAAAGTGGCAACGCCTGGGCGACGGTTACCGCGTCGAAGCACGCTTTGTGCTCTGGCATGAAGACAGTGTCCTGCAGGTCCCCGCCAGCAGCCTGTTTCGTTACAACGATGGTTGGGCGCTATTTGTTATCGACGACGGCCGCGCCAGGCGCCGTGAAGTCAAGGTGGGTCAGCGCAACGGTTTAACCGCGCAGATCGAAGCGGGTATCAAGCAAGGTGAACAGGTCATCAACCATCCCAGTGATGAAGTGGAGGATGGCAAACGGGTCAAGCTGCGCACGGCGGGGTGATGCAATCTGTTCCATGCCTGATGGCTTTCTGATAGGGTGTCGCGAACTGACGGGAGAGAACAACTGATGTTAGGCAGTCTCGGACTCGGTATCCTTTCATTCATGCTGGCGATGTATGCCCTGACCGTGGTGTACGGGCTGAGCTTCGCCGTTGTCTATATGACAAAGAAGCTGGGTATGCATGCCGTCAGGACAATCGCCTACGTTATCCTGCTGGCGCTGACGACTGCACTCACTGCGCTGCCGTTTCTGAAAATGCACGGCAGCTACAGCGACACGGCCAGGTGGCTCATCATCCTGCTGTGCCTGGCCAATATTATCCTGATGCTGGTATTTGCGATCTCCAGGGTCAAGGTCCTTTTCCGCACCAGCGCAGCGGCGCAATCCTCTGATACGACAGCCGGGGACTGAGATGTTTTCCGGTAACCCGTTGCCGGATTCAGATCCTGTTTGAAACGACCATGGCATTAGCGCATGCCGATTCCATGAAAGTGGAAACCGCTTGCTTTCCGAAACGATTATTTTGGAAATGATTTTGTCTAAATATTCATCTTGTTAACGCGTCCTGTTAATGTAATTCCGCCACAGGACGATAATTCCCTCGCAAACAAGTAAAGTTTAATCATTGTTATTGCGCATCGGCTTAAAAAAAATAACAAAGCGAGGCAACACATGGCAAACCTGGATCACGCCCTGTCCATGAAGGCAAAAATCATCGGCATTGTTGGATTGCTCATGGGATTGATGCTGATGGCGGTGGTAGTCGCCGACAGATCAATGAACACGATTTCCGCCGAACTCAAGCATATCTCCGGTGAAGACATGCATCTGGCCGATGCGGTGACCGACATCACCGATTGGCAATTGGGCGAGGTCGCCGCGTTTGAACGCGTACTGCGCTACGCCGGCGCGGTGGAGTCGAATCCGGATGTCGTGGCGCAATCCAAACACAAGGCGATGACAACATTCGAGGAATACGACAATAAAATCCGTTCGCGCCTGGTTGACAGCGTCAAACTCACTAAAGCCGCGCTGGAAAATGCCAGGGACGACAGTATGCGCCTGGAATTCAACAAGATCCTGACGGTGCTCGATCAAATCAAACTGGAACACGCCGCCTATATCTCGAATGTGAAACAGATTTTCGAACTGGTCAGCGCCGGTAAAAAGGAAGAGGCGCTGGCGATGATCCCGAAGGTCGAGGCCTCGGAACACAAGATCGACGGCGACTTGCGCAGGATCCAGGACAAGATCGACCGCTTCTCGACGGCCTCCACGGAGATGGCCGCAAAACAGGAGGCCTCCGCCAAACGCACCCTGCTGATCGCCACGATCGCGGCCCTGCTGATCGGGTTTGCGATCAGCCTGCTCACCATTCGCAGTCTATCGCATGGTTTGTCGGTTGCCGTGCAGGCGGTGGAGACGGTCGCCAGCGGTGATCTGCGCAATACGATCGATACCCAGCGCAACGATGAAATCGGTCGCTTGCTCAAGGCGCTGGAAGAGATGCGCGCGAACCTGCATGACATGGTAGGCAAGGTCTTCGGCTCTGCATCCGGGTTGTCGGCGGCGGCGGAAGAGATGACCCTGATCAACAAAGAGACCAGCAATGGCGTCTCGCAACAGGAAGCCAAGATCAATGAAGTCGCGGTCGCCATGAACGAGATGACGGCGACGGTCAAGGAGGTGGCGCAAAACGCCATGGGTGCGGCCGAAGCGGCGCAATCCGCGGATGACTCCGCCAAGGCGGGCAGCCGCGTGGTAACGGATACCATCAAGGTGATCCAATCGCTGGCGAATGAAGTTGGCCGGGCCAGCGATGTGATCAACAGTCTGGCCGAGCAAAGCGATGCCATCACCACCGTACTGGAAGTGATCAAGGGTATTTCGGAACAAACCAACCTGCTTGCCCTCAATGCCGCGATCGAGGCAGCCCGCGCGGGTGAGCACGGACGCGGCTTTGCCGTAGTGGCCGACGAGGTGCGGACATTGTCCGTGCGGACGCAACAGTCCACGAATGAAATCGAAGAGATGATTGCGCGTTTACAAAGCGGTGCGCGTGCCGCTATCGAGGCCATGGCAAGCAGTCAGGAACGTGCGCAGTCCGGCGTCGAGCAGGCGGGACAGGCCGGAGAGGCCTTGCAGGCAATCACCGGGGCAGTGGCGGTGATTCGCGATATGAATGTGCAGATCGCCAGCGCCGCCGAAGAACAAAGCGCCGTATCGGAAGAGATCAATCGCAACATCGTCAATATCAGCCAGGTGTCCGAACAAAATGCCGAGGGTGCCCAGCAAACCACCCTGACCAGTAACGAAGTCGCGAAACAGGCGGTTTCCTTACAGACCCTGGTACAGCAGTTCCGGACCTGATAACGCGCTAACTGGATTTGCCGCCCATATTCCCCTGATGCCGTGTCCTGGCATCGATAGCTATTGCCATAAAATTTCAGCGCGCGCTGTCGAAATCGCGGTTGCCCGTTCGACTATGATTTGAACGGCAAATCCGGATACACATTGACGCAAATAATACAGGAGTATTCATCATGCCCAGCACAATCCGCCTGCACCGTGTATTGCGCGCGACACCCGAACGGGTTTACCGCGCCTTTATCGATGCGGATGCCATGGTCAAATGGCTGCCGCCCAACGGCTTTACCGCCAAAATGCATCACTTCGAGGCGAAGGTCGGTGGAACCTACAAGATGTCGTTTACGAATTTCACCACGGGTAAGAGTCATGCCTTCGGCGGGAGATATGTCGAACTGACACCGCATGCGCGTATTCGTTATACCGACGAGTTCGACGATCCCAATCTGCCCGGGATATTGCAGGTGACGATCGATCTGAAACAGGTCTCGTGTGGAACCGAACTCAATATCGTTCAGGAAGGCATACCCGATGTCATCCCGGCCGAGGCCTGTTATCTCGGCTGGCAGGAATCACTCATCCTGCTGGCGAAACTGGTCGAAGCGGAAATTCCCGATAACATGTGATGTGCGCCTGAATGTTGGTCTTGCCTCTGTCGTCACGACAGGGGCAAGGTGATCTGCCTCAATGCACAGGCAACAATCCCCGGGATATACTTTTCGCCTGCGACCTTAACGCAGCAGGTGAAAGACGATGACGACATTGAGTAAAACCGAACTGGATGCGCTGCATGAGGCGCTGGAAGACGAATATCGCGCGTGGGCCAGCTATGACCAGGTGATTCATGATTTTGGCGAAGTGCGGCCGTTCATCAATATCAGGGAGGCCGAGGCCCGGCACATCCAGGCGCTGTATTCGCTGTTCGAGGCCTACGGCATCAAAAAACCGAAGAATACCTGGCCGGGAAAAGTGGAACATTACGACAGCCTGCACGCGGCATGTGCGGCGGGTGTGGCCGCAGAGATAGAAAACAGCAGGATGTATGAGCGCCTGTTAAAAAGCACGAAAAAGTCAGACATTCTTCAGGTGTATCGCAATTTAGAACGCGCCTCCCGGGAAAATCATTTACATGCATTCGAACGTTGTGTCGCGCGAGGCAGTTGAGGATAACGCTGGTAACAAGGAGAAGGATTATGTCGAGGGTGCGGGTACGGAGTTTTGCAATATCCGTTGACGGTTTTGGCGCAGGTCCGGAGCAGGGGCTACAGAATCCGCTTGGTGTGCGCGGCCCGGAGTTGATGCAGTGGTTTTTCCCTACTCGCCTCTGGTGCAGGATGCAGGGCCAGGAGGGTGGTGAAACCGGTGTCGATAATGACATGGCAGAACAGGGCTTTAAGGACATCGGCGCCTGGATCCTCGGACGCAATATGTTTGGTCCGGTGCGCGGTCCGTGGCCGGACGAAAACTGGAAAGGCTGGTGGGGCGATGAGCCGCCGTACCACACGCCCGTGTTTGTACTGACGCATCACCCGCGAGCCTCGATCGAGATGGCTGGCGGCACGGTATTTCACTTCGTTACCGGCGGTATTCACGCGGCGCTGGAACAGGCAAAAGCCGCGGCAGGTGCGCGCGATGTTCGTATCGGTGGCGGAGTGGAAACGATTCGTCAGTATCTGGGTGCAGGCCTGATCGATGAACTGCATCTGGCGATCAGCCCGGTGTTGCTTGGCAGCGGCGAGCACCTCCTGCGGGATATCAATACCCATGCCCTGGGTTATGAATGCGCAAAACAGATCGCCGGTGAACGCGCAACCCACGTCTTCTTGCGCAAACGTTCGTTATAAACGGCTCGCCCAGATGCGCGCCTGACTGTTTTCAGTACGCGTCCACACGCAGATGGCATTGCCGTTACCATCAATTTTCACTTGTGGTTCGCTCGACGCGTAGCCGGTGCCGCTCTCCACCGCGGAGGCCGCACCCCAACCACTGGCAGGGGTGTACTCGTTGGACCAGATGCGCTTATTGCTGCTATTGACAGCGTCATACTCCGCCCACACCACGATCGCATTACCGGCAGGACCGAAGGCGACCTGTGGTGATTCCGCACTGAAGCCTGTCTGGTTGTCGATGAGCACGGGACTTCCCCATTGTGATTGACTCATGTTGTAGTAGCTGGCCCAGATCTTACGCGTACCGCTTAAATAACCGATTTGTACCCATACCGCCATAGCGTTGCCATTGGCATCGACGGCGACTTGCGGCGCGGTGATACTGTCCTGCGTGAACTGTAGCGGTTGATCGTAGACCCAGCTACCCGTGACACCAAACGTGGCACTGGGCGAGGTGATGAAATGCGCCGCATAGATATTGTTCTGACCATTGCTCTCTGTCCGTTCCACCACGGCGAACACGACGCCGTTGGCGTTGCCCGCCAGCTCGGCGTCCTGCACATTGAAGCTAGTCATGGATTGAATAGGCGCCGGTGTGTTCCATGCGCTTGTGCGCACGTCGTATTGACTCGACCACACCGTCTTATTGCTGTTGGTGGCGCCGGGTGGCAGTGCGCGCCAGATTGCCACCGAATTTCCGGCGTCATCGAGATTAATGCGCGGGTCCGAGGCTGGTCCATAACTTACCGGCTTGGGCATGCCACCATCGAATGAGACCGAGGCCCAGATCCCTTGTGGATTACTGGCAACATTTTCCACGCGATTCCAGATCATTACCGTGTCGCTATTGCTGTTGATCGCGGCCTGTGGCTGGAGCGAATTCACGCCGCCACCGCTAATACCCAGCCCGGCCTCCACGGCGACCGGGATCGTCCAGATCGCTGTATCGTAGTTGCTGGCCCAGATGCCATACAGGTAAGTGGCCAAACCGGTGCCGGCAATATTGACCCACTGTTCCCATGTGGCCTTGGCATAGCCCGCGCTATTCATGGCAATACTCGGTGGGGAGGGCGCGGTATAGGTCAGTCCGCTGGACAGCGAAGTTTGGGTTTCGATTTCTAGCGGTGAGCCCCAACTGCTGCCCGCGGTGTACTGGTTGGTCCAGGCATAATAACGCTGGGTTGCCGTGCTGTCGTTTTCAAGCCAGAGCGCCTGGGCATTGCCGGCAGCATCCATTGCAATCTGGGGATGCAGCGACGGATTGTTACCCGAATCGATCGCCTCGGGCGTGCCCCACGACAGGGTAGCCAAAGGTGGTGGCGGCGTACTGCCACCACTACTACTGCCACCTCCGCAAGCGCTCAACAGCAGCGTCAACCCGGCGATTTCTATATAACGGATACTTAGCTTGATCATCACGCGCACCTCTTATCTCTATTTCATCTTAATTATTGCGCACGAACCGGGGCCGGTAAATTAGCCAAAAGTCTATAGTGTGTCGCCCTACTGATTGACCTGCTTGCGAAGATTTTTCGCCATGATGACCGCGGCTTCCTGGCCACGGTAATACCCGGGCCGTTTGTCGATGATTTTGTAATCGAGTTTTTCGTAGAATTTGATGGCGCCGGTATTGGTTTCGCGCACCTGGATATAAATAGTCACGATGCCTGCGGTCAGCGCCACTTTTTCCAGCCATTGCACGAGCCGGCGGCCGGTGCCCTGGTAACGGTGACGGAGCTTGACCGCCAGCAGATCCAGATTGGCCTGGGTGTCGTAATAGGTCATGATACCGAACCCGACCAGCCGGCTGTCTTCGCGGGCGACGATGACATTCTTGTTTTTAGTTTTGATCAGCCGGGTGATTTTGTCCGGGGTGTAATCCCAACCCAGGTCATACTCGATGTAATCGCGTGACAGTTCACCGATCTCTTCGGCATCGGCAACAGACGCGAATTCGATGGTCGTGCTGCTCTGGTACATAAGGACATACTACGCCGGTATTCGATATCAGCAAAACGATTTTCTAAATTTTCCGGGGAAATTATTTTTCCGATGACTTGTCCAACCCGCTTCCCGGTCGATAAGGTAAATGCATGCAACAGGATAACCGAATCACAGTACAACCCAATTCACCGCTGGTCTTTGTCATGGCGGTGGCCTCCGGTCTCTCTGTTGCGAATCTGTATTATGCCCAACCCCTGCTGCACACCCTGGCCAGAGGTTTTGGCGTGTCCAACGGTGCGGCAGGATCCATCATCACGATGACGCAACTGGGTTATGCCATCGGTCTGGTCTTGCTGGTGCCGCTGGGTGATCTGCTGGAGCGCCGTCGTCTGATTACACGCATTCAGCTCGGCGCAGTGGTCGCGCTGGTGGCGGCGGCCGTGTCGCCGAAGTTGTTCTTGTTTGACATTGCCTGTCTATTCGTTGGTATCACCGCGGTGGTGGCGCAGGTGCTGGTGCCGTTCGCGGCACACCTGGCGCGGGATGCGGATCGGGGGCGTGTCGTCGGCCGTGTCATGAGTGGTCTATTGCTCGGTATCCTGCTCGCGCGCGTCGCCTCCGGATTGATCTCCGACGTGACCGGCTGGCGTGGTGTGTACTGGATCGCGGCGCTACTCATGTTGATCCAGACTATCGTGCTTGCCCGCGTGCTGCCGGCGGAACCCGCGCAATCGAAACAGGCCTATGGCGCGCTGCTCTTGTCCATTCTGCATCTCATGCGGGATGAACCCGTATTGCGCCGCCGGATCGTGTACGGCATGGCCGTGTTCGCCGGCTTCAGTGTGTTATGGACCAGCCTGCCGTTTTTGCTGGCGCCGCAACCGTATGACTACAGTGACTCGATCATTGGCCTGTTTGGTTTGCTGGGCGTGGCCGGGGTATTGATGGCCTCTTTTGCCGGGCATCTGCATGACCGCGGGCACTCGCACCTCGGTACCGGCGGTGCGCTGACGCTGGTCGTGATCAGTTTTGCCCTGATGGGGCTGTGGCCGTACCACGTCGCAGCCATCATTCTGGGAATTGTCCTGCTCGACCTTGGCGTGCAGGGTACACAGATACTGAATCAAAGCACCATCTACAGCCTGCGTCCCGAGGCGCGCAGCCGCATCACCACCGCGTACATGACCTGCTTTTTTATCGGCGGCGCAATCGGGTCGGCCGTGGCCGCCGCCGCATTTTCGCATTTCGGCTGGACGGGTGTCGCCATCGCCGGCGGGAGTTTCGGCGCGATTGGGTTTCTCTCTTGGCTTACCGACAAACATAATTAGACCTGATGCATTATGGCTATACTTAAGGATATAACGATATAGCGTAGTCTGGTTGTGCGGAGCGATGAGGGGGCGCAAGCATGTATAACGAATTATCCGAAGCCGCCGAGAACGGGGATCTCGAACAGGTTTCTCTCCTCCTTGCCAACGGCGAGGACGTCAATTCCTTCGATGCCCTGCCACTGGCGGCGGCCAACGGCCACCTGAATATTGTGACGTATCTGTTGAAGCACGGTGCGAATGTCAATCAAACGGGGGAGCATGGCCGTACCGCCCTGCACAACGCCGCGGAAAACGGGCATCTGGACATCGTGAAACTGCTTCTCAAACATCGGGCGGCGTGCGATACGCAGGACAGGGGCTATCTGCATACCAGCAGTCCACTCACGACGGTACTCTGGAAATTACACGAGCATCGCTATGAAGAAGCGGTTGCGCGCAACTATATAAAGATCATCAAGGCCTTGTTGAAGGGCGGTGCGGACCCGTATTTCGTCGTGCATAGCAGTACCTCGGACGGTTTGCCTTCACAGGTGGTTGCCTATGAACTCGCCTTTATGGCGGAAGACTATGCGGACGCGGTTAAAAACCTGTTTGATACATACACCGGGCAGCAGAAACACAAATGGACCTGGTCCAGCCTGTTCAGGAAAGAATAACAACGTCATCGAACATCAAGGAGGAGTATGAACACCAAGCAACCTTTCTCACTCGGTCGCGCCTTGACCTGGCTGGTATTGATCGGCGTCATCGTGGCTGGCGCCTGGCTGGTTGCGCAATCCTGGCCGCGCGGCGCGGCGCTGGATACCGCCATGCAACCCATGATCGAAGGCAAACAGACCGAACAGGCCCTGGTCGCCAGGGCGATCCTGCAAAACTATCACGAGACGCGTAAAAACGCCTCGCGCTGGAGCGGGGCCTATTGGGGCTTTACCTTCACCGCGGCAATTTTGAGTGCGCTGGCGGCCCTGGTGTTAAAATTGGAATCGCCCTTGTTCAAAAACGACGCGATGAAAAAAGATATCGCCGCCGCCGCTTCCGTGGCCGCGGCCTTGCTCGTGACACTTTCCACCAGCGGTGACTTCCAGCGCAAGTGGACCGCCAACCGCATCGCGGCCGCTGAGCTCGAACACCTGGGTTATACCTTTCTGGAAAAGAACGGCGCCGATGCCCGATCCTATCTGGCGCGGATCGGACAAATCCTGGAACAGCGTCATTTATCTATCGTGGGTACGAGTAGTACTGCGCAGGATAGCAAGGCAGCAGGCGGTTCGTAGTGACACCGTGACGCAATGCTTATTCACTGACTTCCGGCAGACGCCAGGCACTGATGGCCGCAACCAGGGCGAGCACGCCCAGTAACAGGAGCAGGTACTGCACGGATAACACGTCGGCGATGATGCCGATCAGGCCTCCGAACAACATCGCCACGCCGATCACGGTATTGCTGATCGCGACATAGGTCGCGCGCGTCTCCGCCGTCGCCAGATCCACCAGATAGACCTTGCGTCCGAGGCGCACGCCGCTGTGTACGGTGATCAGCACGAGATAGACCACGCCGTGAAACAGGGACTGCGATACCACCGATACATCGAGCGCAACCAACACGAAGACAACAATGCCCAACACACCGGCGATGGACGAGGCCAGCGCCATCACCAGGCGACTGGAACGATCGCCCAGCCGCCCCCAGATCGGCGCGCTGATCGTGCTGGCGATGCCGCTGGCAATGATCAACATGCCCAGCCCCGACAAACCGCCGGCGATGTGTTGCTGCGCGAGCATCACGTAAAACGGCGGCGCCAGCGCCGTGCTCAATAACAGAATGCGCGTGGTAATGAATTTGCGTAAACCGGCATCGGTCTTTAATAGTTTCAGACTATGCAGCGCAACCGTCAGCGCATTGCCGCCGCCCTCGGTGGCGCCCGGCAGTTCGCGAATACTCGCAAAACTCAACAAGGCCAGCACCCACAGGCCCGCGCTGATGAGCAGCAACACGGTCATTAACTGCGTGGTGGCCACGTCATGCGTAAACCACTCGACATAAAACCCAAACGCTAAAGTTACTACGCCGGCGAAACCGGCACTGTAACCCATGATCGCGCCGCGGCTGCCCTTGGACACGGTCTTGCCCAGGACATCCTTGGCGGAGACGGAACACAGCCCACGCGCGAGACTAAAGATGATCAGGGCCAGGATGATGAACCAGCCCGCGGTGGCGCCGGTGACGCTGTTCACGGTCAACGCCATGATCACCAGGCTGATCGACGACAGTGCCGCCCCCAGCAACCAGACCGACTTGCGCACGGGCATGCGCCGGATCGCCGCGGCCACCACGAGTTGTGGCAGTAACACCCCGGATTCACGAATGGGCACGAGGAAACCGCTGAATGCCGCGGGCGCACCGATCGCGCTGAGCAGCCAGGGCAGGATCAGCTTGGCGCTGGTGAGTTCATCGGCGATCTTGTTGAGCAGGTTCGCCGACATGTAGGCGAAGGCATTGCGTGGCTGATGCTGGCAGGCGGCGTCGGGGATGTCCTTGCAGACCCGCGCGTCCTCGTCGCCGGTCATCAGGTCATAAGCGGTTTCGATGAAATGTTGTGGCTGCATATGTCCGTGCAATTTTAGTTGTCGGGCCGGATTATCGTCGCTAATATCGTAATACTAACAGTATATTTTCCGGTTTTTAAATCGGGCCGCGCATTCCTGGAATCAATATGAAAAACATTGTAACTGCGGGAATCGTTATTCTTGTCGTTATCCCGGTGGCGCTTTTCTTCGGATACCATTTCGTGCCCGGCGTGAAGGGGACAGACGGTGCGCTGTTTACCAGCGATTTCTGGTTCAACGGTTACCTGATATTCCTGGGATTCTTTCTGACCTCCGCGGCGATAGGCCCGATCGTTGCGCAATTTGTCGAATGGCGTGCCGACAAGGAATGGGCGACGGCGCGGCTTAACGCCAGAGACCGGCTTGCGGCTTCAATCAATGACGTCATCCGGAACTATCGCTCCTTCCTGACGTTGTTAACCAATAAGGAAACCGAACAACACGCGCCGATGTTTCTGGATCAAACGCTGATTGCGTTAACGGCGTTCTTCGATATCTATGCAACGGAACACGCGACCTTCAATGCCGGTATGCACAGCGCCGCCTCCAATATTCGCAATATATTACTGCCGTTCCGCAACGCCCTGGAGACCACGAAATTGCACGCCTACCGCAACCGATCCTATCGCGCCTATCTTGGCGCGGATACGCTCGGCAAACTCCGCGAGTTGCTTGAACTGGATCCGCTCGACGCGGACAGCAAACTCGCCGCCGACCCCTACCTGGCCAGGCACAATAAGCTGTTTATCGACCTGCAAATCGATCGGCAGTTAGGCGCGGGCACGCTGCTCATGCATCCCTTCGCCACCGTCTCCATCGATCAAATCCAGGAGGAATGGCAAGCCTTTTGCGCGGCCTGTGCGCAACCCACGGAAACGGCGGGCGGTATCGAGGAACCGTTAGAGTACGACGAAGATACGCAGGCCAGGCTGCACGCCAGGTTTGTGCGCTCAAAGGTCGAAGAGGCTTACATCGCCAGCGCGCTGGTGAAACACGGCTATTAACAGAAGGACATCATAAATCATGCATACCATCCTCGGTGCCAACGGCACGATCGGTCGCGAGTTATCCAGGGCGCTGGTGGCGTTCACCCCGGACATCCGTCAGGTGAGCCGCCATCCGCGCAAGGTCAATCCGGGCGATGCAACGGTGGCGGCCGATCTATTGGATGTGCAGGCCGTCGCCAATGCGGTGGCCGGCAGCGAGGTGGTGTATCTCGTCGCAGGTTTGCCGTACAAGCTTTCGGTCTGGCAGGAACACTGGCCGCGCGTCATGCGCAATGTCATCGACGCCTGCAAACAACACAGCGCGCGCCTCGTGTTTTTCGACAATGTCTATGCCTACGGCCGCGTGGACGGCGTGATGACGGAAGCGACGCCGTTCCATCCCACCAGTAAAAAGGGCGAGGTGCGCGCCAGGATCGCCGGCATGCTGCTCGACGAAATGCGCGCCGGCAACGTGCAGGCCATGATCGCGCGCTCGGCGGATTTCTATGGCCCCGATGCCGTGCAGAGCTTTCCCTATGTCACGATCTTTCAACGCCTCAAGGCGGGCAAATCACCGCAGTGGCTGGGCCGGGCCGATAAGATCCATACCTTTACCTATACGCCGGATGCCGGCAAGGCGCTGGCGGTATTGGGCAGATCGAAAGAGGCCTACGGACAAACCTGGCACGTGCCCACCAGCAAGGAACCGTTTACCGGCGCGGACTTCGCGCGTCTGGCCTGCGAACTGGCGGCACGGCCGGACAAGTTACAGGTCATGCCGCGCTGGATGATGAAGCTGGCCGAACTCTTTATCCCGGTGCTGCGGGAAAACGCGGAGATGATGTACCAGTTCGACTATGATTATCGCTTTGACAGCAGCAAGATCGAATCCGCCTACGGACTCAAGCCGACACTATATAAAGAAGGTATCGCGGCCTGTCTGCGCACGTAGGCTGGAGCAAGCCGAATCGCCGGTGAATGTTTTACGGCACGGTCAGTCCATCGCAATACACACAAAGGAGAACACGATGAGCAGCAAACAGGTGGCGCCTGAGACCAAAGGTGTTGCAGTGAAGTTACTGGGAACGGTTGACCTCGGTCCGGAGATCGAGGGCATGGCAGGGCGTGTACTTCGAATGCGGATAGTGACCATCGAGCCTGGCGGTGTGTTCGGCCCGATCCACGATCATAAAGACCGGCCGGGCATCGTCTACATACTGCAAGGGACGATCACGGATCATCGAGATGGTGTCGCGACGGACTACGGCCCGGGACTGGGCTGGCCCGAGGACAAGAACACCTTACACTGGCTGGAGAACAGAGGCACCGTGCCCGCGGTGGAGATCTCGGTCGATATCGTGAAAGCGTAAGCCCAGACTTGGTAACAAAAACGGTCGGGCTAAATGCCCGACTCTTTAAAAGAATACTAAAAACTATCATGATCAAAAATTACGTTATTTGTTTGTCATTTATTCAGATAAAGCTAATCAACCATTTAAAACAAAATGAACAGAACGGAGATAGAAAATACAATCATAAGCGCCTTCGGAAAAGTTTTGCTCGGGAATGGCGTTGGTCTTTACGAAGCTGAGGCAATTGATAATTACGAGAGTCAGGAATTCATTTCCGAAGCGAGAAAAAAAGATCGTGTGACATGGAAAAATTGGGGTGAGATCCCTGTAAATGCAATAAGTACATTTCATAGCGCCCTCTGCTTTGTGGACGCGGAAGGCATGCGCTATCTCTTGCCGGCATATATGTTATTTGCCGTGATGAATTATGACAAAACCGATTCTGCAGCGATTGATTCGGCGATATATGCACTGGATAGGGGGATGAAGGCCTTTGGCGATGATGAAGCTATTTTATCCCACGAACAGAAGAAGGCGATTATCGATTTTCTGCGGTTTATGGTCTTCGAAGCCGGAGAAGATATGGTTGATGCGGACGTCGCCATGAGAGCATACGTGAATCACTGGGTTAAATATGATAAATAAACGGAGTAATCAGTTGCCGTTGGACAAAAACAATGAGGGCACCGAATGAAGGGAAGTTGTTTGTGTAAGGCTGTCGAGTACGAGGTCGATCAACTGGATATGCCGATTATCCACTGTCACTGTCAGACTTGCCGGAAGGCACATGCTGCCCCATTTGCGTCAAGCGCTGGTGTTATGCGCGAACATTTCAGGTGGACAAAAGGAGATGACAAGTTAACTGCATTTGAGTCTTCACCCGGCAAATTCAGGTATTTCTGCTCGGTTTGCGGTTCCCATGTGGTGGCGGAGCGTCCGGCGCAGCCGCACATGATTGTTCGGGTGGCGACGCTCAATGAAGACCCCGGGTCGCGGCCGGAGGCGCATATCTGGTGTTCGCATGATGTTGCCTGGTTACAGGATGAAGAAGGAGTGACCTTCCACGAAGAATGGCAACCAAACCGATAACCGTACCTCTCCAAATACGCCGCTCTAGATATCTGGTATTCTGCTGTCAGGGATACCGCAAAAGATCTCCTCCATGTTTCATTCACGTACATTGCTTTGTGTCCTGCTGGCCTGTCTGACCGGCTTGCCTGCATCCGTCTGCGCCGAGGAAGACTCCAAACGCGAATACACCGAACAGACCTGGGGCATCGGCATCGGCCTGCGTTATGCGGAGATCCCGTTTTATACCGCCAGCGGCGATCGCAGCGTCACCGATGTCGTGCCCCTGATGTTCTACGACGACAAGCATCTCTACATCCGCGGTCTGGAAGGCGGCATCAAGCTTTACAACACACAAGAGCTCAAGGTGAATGCCCTGTTGCGTTACCGCTGGTTCGATATCCCCGCCGATATTCAGAACGAGGTCCGCGGCGATGCCTGGGATAGCGGCTTCCAACTGCGCTATCGCCTGGGGGACTGGGACCTGCGCACGGAGGTCATGGGCGATGGCTATGGCCGGTTTTATACCGACGTCGGTTTCGATACCGTCATGGGCGATCGCCGCGCCACCTTGTATCCGTATCTCGGGCTGCGCATCAAGACCGCGGATTTCAACACCAAGTACTACGGCTTCGATCAGGAATACATCGCGGGCGGGGCGGAGCTACACGCGCATATCGAAGGCCGCTATCACCTGGTCAGCAACCTGTATGTCATCGGCCGCGTCGGCGGCACCCTCCTCGATGACAACGCGCACAAGAGCAGCTTTGTGAAACGCGGCTCCACCTGGGATGCCTACGCTGGTATCGCCTTCTTCAACAAGCCGGATAGCCCGCCCGGGCGTGCGCTGCGCAGCAACGCGTATCTGCGTATCGCCACCGGCGAGGCCACGCCGTCCAATATCGGCGAGATCCTCGGCGGTCACAAGGTGGATGACCCTTATCACAACAAACTGACCTCGCTGTTTTACGGCTATCCCGTGACCGATGCATTATTCGGCCTGCCCATCGATGTCTACCTGACGCCGGGGCTGGTGTATCACCATCACTCGCAAGTGCAGGAGAGTTTTTACGAATATGTCATTGCGATGAAAGGCTATTACACCTTCAAGGGGCCGTTGCGCTGGCGCCTGGGTCTCGCCGAGGGCCTGTCATATTCCAGTCAAATTAATTATGTCGAACGCACCGAACTGGAGGCCAAGGGCTACCGGCCGAGTAAAGTGCTCAATTATCTGGACTTCAGCGTCGATCTCAATATCGGCGATATCTTCAACAGCAACACCCTGCGCAACACCTGGTTCGGTTACAGCATTCACCACCGCTCCGGGATCTTCGAGAGCGGCTCCCAGTTCGGCCGCATCAAGGGCGGGAGTAATTACACCACGCTGTATCTGCAGCAGCATTTCTAGATAAACGCTAGACTCAGACGATGACAGCACAAGATAACGCCGCCTTGCCACAGCTTGAGTTTATCCTGCGGCACTATCACAACTTCAATGCACGGGCGCTGCGCGATGCCATGCTCGCGTACTGGCGGCATATCGAAAGTGGCGGCAGGATGTTCTGGGCCATCGCCGGCGCCATGTCCACCGCGCAACTGGGTATCACCCTGGCGCCGGCGATTCGCGCCGGCCTGATCCACGGCCTGTCCGTTACCGGCGCCAACCTGGAGGAGTCGCTGTTTCGCCTGATCGCGCATGACCGCTTCAGGGACTTTCCGGATTACCGGTATTTGCGCAAAGACGATGACCAGCAGATCCTGGCGCAGCGCATGCGCCGGGTCACCGACACCAGCATCCCCGAGGACGAGGCCTTTCGCGGCGTGGAGCGGATCATCGTGCCGATGTGGCAGGCCGCCGACCGCGCGGGCGCGCGTCACTACTGGCACGAGTATTTTTACGCGCTGATCCGGCAGCTCACACCGGAGCAATACCAGGGATCGCCTGACGAGTGCTGGCTGCTCGCCGCGGCGCAGCAGCAACTGCCCCTGCTCGTCCCCGGCTACGAGGACTCGACCTTCGGCAATATCTTTGCCGCCTATGTCCGCCAGGGAAAATTCAGCGCCGCGATAGCCAGGTCAGGTATCGAATACATGGTCGATTTCTATGATCAGTATCCGCGCCTGGCGCAGGGCAGCGGGGTGGGATTTTTTCAGATCGGCGGCGGCATCGCCGGTGACTTTCCCATCTGCGTCGTGCGATCAAGTACGACCTCGGGCAGCAGGTCAAACCCTGGACCTACTTCTGCCAGGTCTCCGACTCGACCACGTCCTACGGTTCCTACTCGGGGGCCACGCCCAATGAAAAGATCACCTGGGACAAACTTGAGCGCGATACTCCGATGTTCGTGATCGAATCCGACGCCACCATCGTCGTGCCGCTGCTGCTCAGCGCGCTGCTGGAATGCCAGCGCCAGCCACAGGCGGCGGAGGCGCTGATAAAGGAACTTTGCTGACCCTGATATCGACATATTCCGAAATACTGGAATTGGGTTGTAGGGGGCGGGGATCGTGGCTACTATCTACAGAGTTACCGAATGTATCAGACTATCACGGAGTTATACCGCTTCAGTCTATTTCGGGATTTAGACTGCAGCAGTCTAAATCACTGTTAGCCACCAGAATGAAAGAAAAAACCGAAGTGGAAGTGGAATTGAATATTGAAGACGAGGCACTTATGCCTTGGCTTGCAACTATTGGCCTAATTACGCTTATGTGGTCACCTATTGAGAGAAACATTGATCAAAGTGTCCATATTATATACTCCTATTTGGGTGGCAAAGAAATACGCAAGAAAAAGCCCAGAATGCTATCGGATAAATTAAAGTTCCTAGAAAAGTGCCATAGTGAATTTAGTTATCTAAACATGAATTTTTGTCATATCCAAAATTTGAAAGACAAAACCTTAAAAGTATCAAAAATAAGAGATATTTGTGTTCATGGTTGGATTGAAGGCTGTGATAATGAAAAAATTCATATCGGTAAATATGCAAAATCAGAAGACCACATAAAAGAGATATTTACGATAGACATGAAAAGGTTGACTGATTCGGCCAATAGTATGAAAGCGCTATCTGAAAAGTGGGTGCAAATCGTGAAAGAGCTTGAAAATTATCTTAGAAAAATTAAGCCAGCTCTATATGATGGCGGCAATAGCGATGCCAAGCGAAGTGGCTAACAAATCGTTCATGTGGGACCGTCTAAAGCGCTGCGCGCTTTATCCGCCCCCACAACTCTAACGTTAGACCAATAAAAACATGGACGAACCTGAAGAAATTGACGGTTATGACCCACCGTATATAAGCTGGAACGATCTCGATTTCAGCGTGATTACTATGGGGATGAAATGGCTCCCCTTCTTTGAAGACGACTTGTATCTCGGTATGCAAGCAATGAACGTAGGCGTCGTAGATTCGGTTGTGACTGAATATGAATATGCTCTGCTGAAAGAATGGTTTGAAATTGAACGCACACCTACAGAAACAGCTTTGGCCGTATCAGCAATGTCTCAGATGTGGGTTTATGGCTTGTATGAAGTGCTTCGCATGTGGCGCGATAGAAAATTCCAATTTAATAAGCTATTTCAGAATGGAGGCGTTGATCTGAAAATAGCCAGCTTGTCTGATGACGACCCAATTAATTTAACTATCGAAGTTCGGAAGAAGCAGCTAGCGCGTTACAAAGACGATCCGACATACAGATCATCAATAGATGAGACGTGGGAGAGAATTGAGCCTGTTTACCGTATGACAGAGTTGTTTCGTATGAACCTGGCCAAGCACACTGCCCCGGGTAAAGATGGCGTGATACCGAGAGCGCCCGGTTACGGAAGAATTAACAAGTGGTGTGGTGCTATGGACTACGAGCTTATAGAGAAAGAAGGTTTTTACACTACGATGAATCGAAGGGATATCGCTGATGCACTTCGAAAAACCCTTGAAAAGGCCTAACAAGGTGCTCATTCTGACACAAACTACGCTGCGCTCCGTTTGCGCTGCAGAGCTTTAACGTTATGCGTCATAGGTATAATAATGCAGGAAATTGATCCAAACATGATTGTGCCAGCAGTTTTCGGAATTGCAGGCACTGTCGTGGGAGCAGTGGTAACTGGTGCTTCTGTATTTTTGTCTGAATGGTGGAAGGACAAAAAGAAATCAGCTCAAATTAGAGCTTCTTTGATTGCCGAAGTTGATGCCCTGGTCGAAATAGCTAATAAACGAGAATACCTTCAAGGGTTGTTAAAAACGCGTGATTATCTGAAAACACAACCAGAGGGTACAAGATATTCATATACTGTGCGCATTCCTGATCATTATTCAAGAATATATCAAGCAAATGCAGATTCTATCGGGAGTATAGATTCTGAAACTGCTTGTAAAATCGTCCAGTTCCACCAATTCGTTGATGCCGTCGTGCAAGATGTATTGCCTGGTGGAAGTCTACATGTGGGTGGCAATATTGATAATTATGAACAAACAGCAAATATTCTAGAACATGCGCTAAATCTTGGTAGAGAAATTTCAAATGACAAATAAAAAATTGTCCCAGTTGTTATTAATTCAGTGCGACTGAGCTTAAGCGCTAGAAAAAACTATGGAAAAGACAACAAAACTCGCTGTTTTAATCGATGCTGATAATGCTCAGCCGACTATTATTGACAGTTTGCTCTCGGAGATCGCCAACTATGGTGTAGCCAGCGTTAAGAGAATCTATGGCGATTGGACGACGCCTGGTCTGAAAGGTTGGAAAGATATACTGTTGCAGCACTCCATTCAACCGATGCAGCAATTTGCATACACAAAAGGAAAGAATGCCACTGATAGCGCCATGATTATTGATGCAATGGACTTGTTGTATACCGGAAACTTTGATGGCTTTTGTATAGTATCGAGTGATAGTGATTTTACAAAACTGGCGTCAAGGATAAGAGAGTCAGGGCTGTTGGTTTACGGATTTGGTGAGAAAAAGACACCTTCAGCGTTCGTTTCGGCCTGTGACAAATTTATTTATACAGAAGTGCTGCGGGCTAAAGTAGATGAAGGTGAAGCAATAGCCAAAAAACAAACTAACGAACTTAAACAAGACACAAAATTGGTGAGCCTGTTACGCAATGCTGTAGAGGCTTCCTCTGATGAGAGCGGGTGGGCACAGTTAGGACCTATAGGTAGCAATCTTGCAAAGCAATCATCAGAATTTGATCCGCGAAATTATGGCTATAGCAAATTGGGCGAATTGGTTGCCGCTACAAAGCTGTTTGACATGGATGAGCGGCAAATAGGCACCACCGGCTCGAAAGTGATTTATGTCCGAGATAAGCGCAATAAATAGGTTAATTCTTATTTTATCTCTATTTGCATGCTTCTAATGAATAATCCTAAAAAGTGGTATTTGATTTCCTTGGCGATTGTTGCCTTTATTCAGGGCGCATTTTCTCAATACATGTATCAGGCGCGCATAGGCAATCCGGACCCATTTGGTATTATATTTCTCATCATCGGTGCTGCGTTTATCTATTTCTGGTATGCCACGGATGCCGAGCAAATCGGCTACAAACGCGGATATGTCTTAAATATCTGTGTCATCGCGCTAACCATCGTCGGACTCCCTTACTATTTCTTTCGATCGCGAGGCCTTAAAAAGGGATTAATCTATTCAGCCGTTTTTGTTGTATTCATCCTATTATGGTTTGTCTTTGAGTTCGCCGGGGCGCTTACGGTTAATTACATGCTCCCGGGCTAACTTAGCGTACACATTGTTCATCCGGGATTGTCCGCAATTGTCGACAATGTGCTTTGTCCAGCCCCGGCTTTTTCCCTAAAACTCACGAAACCACGCCGTTTTCGGCCTTGTTGCCTCCTGGCACGGTTGCTGCAAAACAGTCTTTACCAAGGTTTTGCCGATTTCATCGTGACAGGAGGAGCGCTTTGCTCAGCATTGATTACATTTCCCATACCTTCAAGGGCCAGAAGCAGCCGGTCCTGAAGGATATCGCGGTCACTATCGAGGCCGGGCAGCAGGTGGCCCTCATCGGGCGCAGCGGCTGCGGCAAGTCCACGCTATTGCATATGCTCGCCGGGCTGACCCTGCCGAGCGAGGGTTGCGTCCGCATTCACGGCAAGCAGGTGATCAAGCCCAGCGCCAAGTGGAACATGATGTTCCAGCGGCCGTCACTGTATCCGTGGATGACGGTGAAACAGAACGCCGCCCTGGGTCTGGTGTTCGCGGGCGAGAAGGCCAATGTCGATGCGCGCGTGGGCGAGTTGCTCGAACTGGTCGGTCTGGCCGACAAGGCGGACGTGAACGTGCAGCAGTTATCGGGCGGGCAGCAACAGCGCGTGGCGCTGGCACGCTCGCTCGCCACTGACCCCGAATTGTTATTACTCGATGAGCCGTTCTCCGCGCTGGATGCCTTTACCCGCATGAGTCTGCAGGACGAGGTCTCCGCCATCGCGCGCAAGAAGAACATCACCCTGGTCATCGTCACTCACGACATCGACGAGGCCATCGCCATGAGCGAGCGGGTGTTGATCATGTCGCAGGGGCCGGGCCAGATCGTGGGCGAGTTGCGGGTGGAGCTGCCGTATCCACGCAACCGCGAGCAACGCGAGTATTCGGGGCTGCGCGAACAACTCATGCAGCAGTTCAGCGACAGCAGTCATGCAAAAAAAAGTAATGTGGCGCCACTGCACCAGCAGCAGCGGGTGGCGGTGGCGTAACAGGATAGCAATCTAATCAGGGTGTTTAGTCCGGGAGACAAACTATGTCAAAGAAAGACGATATGAACGAATTCGAGTACCTCCAGAAGCATGAAATGAGCCGCCGTGATTTTCTGATGGACATGCTTGCCGCTGGTGGTATGTTGGCTGCGGGTCTGACCTTGCCGAATACTCTGCGTGCCGCCGCCGCGTCTGCCGACGATGAAGTGGTGCGTATCGGTTATCTGCCGATCACCGACGCGACCTCGCTGTTGGTGGCGCACGCCATGGGTTACTTCGAAGACGAAGGCCTGAAGACCGAGAAGCCGACCCTGATTCGCGGTTGGTCGCCGCTGGTCGAGGCCTTTGCCGCCGGCAAGGTGAACCTGGTGCACTTCTTAAAGCCGATCCCGGTGTGGATGCGCTACAACAACAAGTTCCCGGTCAAGATCATGTCCTGGGCGCACATCAACGGCTCCGGCCTGGTCGTGGGCAAGCACACCGGCGCGACCTCGTTCAAGGATCTCGGCGGCATGCAGATCGCGGTGCCGTACTGGTATTCCATGCATAACATCATCCTGCAAATGGGTCTGCGTCATGCCGGGCTGAAACCGGTGATCAAACCGCAGTCCGCCAAGCTGGCGCCCGATGAAGTGAACCTGCAGGTGATGCCGCCGCCGGATATGCCGCCGGCCCTGGCCTCGAAGAAGATCGACGCCTTTATCGTGGCCGAGCCGTTCAATGCCGCGGGCGAGTTGCTGGCCAAGGGCAAGATGCTGCGCTTCACCGGCGACATCTGGAAGAACCATCCGTGTTGCGTGGTGTGCATGAACGAAGACGTGGTCAAGGCCAAGCCGACCTGGACCCAGAAGGTGATGAACGCCATCGTGCGCGCCGAAGTGTATGCGCAGCAGAACAAGGAAGAGGTCGCGCACATGTTGTCGAAGGACGGCAAGAAGTATCTGCCGATGCCGGCCAAGGTGGTGACGCGCGCCATGACCGATTACAAACTGTCGGATTACTCCACACCGCCGGCGATTCAGCATGCCGATTGGGGTAGCGGGCGTATCGACTTCTCGCCGTATCCGTATCCGTCCGCGACGAAGTTCATTGTCGATGCCATGAACAAGACCGTGGTGAGCGGTGACGATACCTTCCTGAATAATCTCGACCCCAACTTCGTGGCCGATGACCTGGTGGATTACCACTTCGTCAAGGTGGCGATGGAGAAGTACAAGGGTTGGGAGACGGCGCCGGGTGTCGATCCGAAAAATCCCTACGAACGTAAAGAGGTGATCGCCCTGTGAGTTCGCAACGCGCCAGTCAGGTGATGAATACAAACTGGTTTGACTCCGCCGCGGGCGGCGGGGTCAAGCGCCTGTTTGCCTTGTCGCAACGCCTTGCCTATCCGGTGTTGGGCGTGGTCTTGTTATTGGCCCTGTGGTGGCTCGGCGGTTATATCATCGCGAGCAATCCGGCGACGGATGCCTTCGCGGGCTTCGGCCCGGGACCGGCCTTCGCCAAACTGTGGGAGGTCGTGATCTCCGGCAACCTGTGGAGCATCATCCACCCGAGTCTGTATCGCATCGGCATGGGTCTGTTGTGGGCGATCTGCATCGGCGTGCCGGTGGGGATCAGTATCGGCCTGGCGCGGGCAGTGCAATCCGTCACGCACATCCCGTTTCAATTCCTGCGCATGATCAGTCCACTGGCGTGGATGCCGATTGCGGTCCTGGCCTTCGCCAGTTGGGATAGCGCGATTGTCTTTTTGATCATGGTGGCGGCGGTGTGGCCGATCATGTTTTCCACCGCGCACGGTGTGCGCCGCATCGATCCGCTGTGGTTTACCGTGGCCAAGAATCTTGGTGCCGGCGGCGTTCAGATGCTGGGCCGCATCATCCTGCCGGCGATTGCGCAGGACGTGTTTGCCGGGATTCGTCTCGCCGTGGGCGTGGCCTGGATCGTATTGGTCCCGGCGGAATACCTCGGTGTTACCAGCGGCCTGGGTTATGCCATCAACGATGCGCGCGATACCCTGTCCTACGATATGTTGATGGCGATTGTGCTGGTGATTGGTGTCATCGGTTATGTGCTGGACAGCCTGTGCGTGCGCCTGATCAAGCAGTTCAGCTGGCGAATTGAGAGCTGATAATTCACAACAAAAATGACTTCTAATGAGGCAACGGTGCGCTGCATGCACAACAATGTGGCGTACCGTGTTCGCCAATTCCGACAATATGGTCTTCAGCGCGGCTAAAAACCGCGAGTTCTTCACATTGTTAACAATGGTACGACCCTTGCTATCTCACTCTAAACCGCTGTCGACAATGTACGGGAGAACTTAATGATTGCTGAAAGCCTCACACCGCCGGAGATCTTTACCGAGACGGGCAGTGATGAATCCGATGTGGTGGTGATCGAGCAGGCCGCCCGCCTGATCGCCCATTCCACCGAACCCGAATTTGCCATCCAAAGTATCCTGCGCCTGTTGTCGCAGTTGCTGGGCCTGAACCGCGGCCGCGTGTTGATCCCGGAAGAGAAGAGCGGCGTGTTGCGCATCCGGTATTCCTATGGCCTGACCCGCGAAGAACGCGAACGCGGCATCTATGAACTGGGCGAGGGCGTGAGCGGACGAGTGATGAAGACCGGCCAGACCGCGCTGATCCAGAACATCGACGATGAACCTTCCTATCTCGGCCGCGCGGTCTCGCGCACGACCCTGCCCAGTGAGACCGTGGCCTATATCGCCTTGCCCCTGTTGCGCAATGACAAACCCATCGGGGTGCTGGCGGTGCATCGTCTGCGCAAGCGCCAGCGCGCCTTCGACAAGGACATCACCACGCTGCGCATCATCGCGACCTTCATCAGCCAGATCCTCACCGTGAATCGTTTGATTGCGGAACAGACCGCGGAGTTGATCAACGAGAATCTGTATCTGAAAAACGCGCTGGATCACCAGGGCGGTAACTTCGGCATCCTCGGCGACAGCCCGGCCCTGCAGGCCTCACTACGGCAGGCCTATCGCGTCGCGAATACGCAGGTCAGCGTGTTGTTGACCGGCGAGTCCGGCACCGGCAAGGAAAAGTTTGCGCGCATGTTGCACCTGGCGAGCAATCGCAAGGATGCGCCCTTCGTGGCGATCAACTGCGCCGCGATCCCGCAGGACCTGATCGAGTCGGAACTGTTCGGCCACGAGAAGGGCAGTTTCACCGGCGCCACGCAAAGCAAGAAGGGCAAGATCGAACTGGCCTCCGGCGGCACCCTGTTTCTGGATGAGATCGGCGATCTGGATTTCGATCTGCAGGCGAAGTTATTGCGCATGTTGCAGGAGCAGGTGATCCAGCGCGTCGGCGGCACCCGCGAGATCGGTGTCGATGTGCGCATCATCGCGGCGACCCACCGCAACCTGCAACAGGCGGTGAACGAAGGCCGCTTCCGCATGGACCTGTTCTACCGCCTGAACGTGTTTCCGATCCATCTGCCGCCCCTGCGCGACCGCGTGGAAGACGTGCGCATCCTGGCGCGGCATTTTCTCAACATCGCCAATCACGATTACAATCGTAACGTGCTGCTGGACGAGACCATCCTGCAGAAGCTGGAGCGTTTCGACTGGCCCGGCAATATCCGGCAACTGGAGAACGTGATCAAACGCGCGGTGCTGATCGCGCATACCAATCACGTCAGCCCCAGCGAGATCGATATCATCCTCGGTGAAGAATCGCGGGTGGCGATGCCGCAGGCCGGTATGACCCACGCGCCGGCGATGACGCCAGCGGCGCCGATGGCACCGGCGTACTCACAACACGATTCGAGTATTCGTCCCTATGCCTGGGTGCGCGATGACGAATCGGAACAGATCATCCAGGCCCTGCGCCAGGCCCGCGGCAACAAGACCCGCGCCGCGATCAATCTCGGCCTGACGCCGCGGCAGTTGCGCTATCGCATGGTGAAGCTGGGCATCGACGCATAAGCGAATCAGGTCCGCCGCTGCCAATGTTTGGGGTCTTTGCGCACGTGCATTACCGCCATGACAATGATCATGTCATTTTCTGTCAGGTAATATATTCCGAATGGAAATTTCCGGATGAAAGAACGGCGAATATTTTTATGCACGTAAGCATATATGTTGGGATTGAAGGAAAGGCGGGATAACGCATCCTCAACACATTGAATAAAACTTCCGCCTAGCCCTGGATTTTTATCTTCGTACCAACGATATGCATCTGTGATATCCGACTCCGCTTCCTTACGGATGATGACATTCCTCATTCTTTGTTCATGACCCTCTTTTTGACGATATCCCAGGTATCTCCTTGTGCTTTATCCAGGTGGTAAGCAGCCAGGCGTTCGTCCAGAATTATTTTTTGCGAGTCGGTGACCGTGATGTCCGTTTCCTTTTCAAGCGCGCTGTCCCAAAGCTCTTGTGCCAACAGGATCTTTTCGCTTGTGCTAAGTCCTTGAAATTTTGACATAAATACGTTCCCAACTTTGGTGGTCATTAAGAGTGTAACGGATCACGCGTAGCATTCAATAGGGATTTTGGGCTCCAGTAGCCGAGCCCGTCCTTATTCATTGCGGCCGGGAGAGCGCACCTTCCACGATATCCGTGTTTTGCGAATCCACGATAGACCAGTTGCCGTCCTCATCCTTGACCAGGACGTTCAGCAACAGGCCGGTGCGCGGCGGCAGGGCCTGGCCGTTCGGGCTCAGATGCCCTTCGAGCCGCCAGTGGGTTCGGGCAATGGCAACCTGAGGTACGGGTAAACGGACTTCGGTTTCGTGAAAGGTCAGCTTGCTGTGCTTGAACATGGTCGAATGCGTGTAGACGTGGGCATCCTTGATCTGCATGCGGCCCTTCCACCACAGTCCGACCACGTTGACGAATTGCGCGTCCTCCGCGAACAGCTCGGCAAAGGCATGCATATCGTGTTGGTTCCAGGCCTCGGCGAAGGCATTAACGACTTTGGTGACGGCGACGGTATCTGAAGACATGTGTGCGTATCCCCCCTTAACGCGTGTTTGTTTGTGGGGTATAGACCAGTCCCGCCGATTTTCGGTTCCAGGGAAAACGGCGATTGAAGGGAATAGATGGCCGTCAGACGACGGACGGTAGTAAATCGGTAAACAGAAAGCCGTCGCGTTGCACGGTCTCGCCGACGGTAAGGTCGATCGCATAGTGAAACATGGGGCCGGCGAAGGCGAAGCTGTGAAACTCGCCGTATTCGCCGCAAGGGTCGACGCCCTTGGGCAGGCTCGCCAGCAACTCCGCATCGTAGAATCTCCCCGCGAAGTGTTCCGGTAACTGCCTGGGGTCGGTACAGGTGATCACCGCCTTGAGCCCGCCGGCGATCATCTCGCGCGCCAGCCGATCGGTGGGGATGCCCCACAACGGGAAGATGGGCGTAATCCCGGTACCCGTGAGGCGGTCCTCGCGGTACTGGCGAACGTCTTCGAGAAACAGATCGCCGAAGGCAAAGCACTCGATGCGATCCTGTCTCGCGCTGTTGACAAAGGTCTGCATGGCCGCGGCGTATTCCTCGTGGCTGCAGGGATTCGGGATCTCGATCAGGTGTAACGGCAGACCGGCGGCCTGGGCCTGCTGATGCAAGAGTTCAAGGCGCACGCCGTGCATGGCCACGCGTTCGAAGGCGTTGTTGATGGTGGTGAACAGGCCGACCACCTCGACCTCGGGGTTTTGTTGTAACTGGTATAAGGCCCAGGCGCTGTCTTTACCGCTGCTCCAGGACAATAGGGTTCGTTTGGCCATGCATCGTGCCTTCATGCCGCTTGCGAACCGGCATCCTACCGCACTTGCGTTAAACGATGCAGTACCGCCTAGGCTGTTTTTTGCCGCGTTGCGGGCACGGTCACGTCCTGCAGGTTTTGTTTAAGCGTCTCGTGTAAGGAAGCGGCCATCTGGGTGAAGCTGCCACTGAGGGCAAAACCCAATAGCCGGTCGCCGGCATAAAATCCCATGTAATGACCCTTGGCGTCGGCCTTGACGATACGCCAGTGTCCGCCTTGTGGTGACAGTGGCGGACACACGACCAGCGGCAGGCTCGGGGTTTTGACCCGCACCATCGGCTGGCGTTGCGCAAAGGCTTGGTGCTCGCCGCGCAGGGCGGCCGCGATGGTTTGCGCCTGACGATGAATCGGTTCGATAAAGGCGTAACAGGCGTGTTCGACCTGCGCGCAATCGCCAAGCACGTAGATCGCCGGATCGGAGGTCTGCATGCTATCCGCATCGGCAAGGATACCGCGACCGATGGCCAGCCCGGCGCGCGCGGCAAGACGTGTATTGGGCACAAGACCGATGGCGGAGATCACGACATCCGCTTCGATGCTGGTTTCATCACGCAGGCTAACAAGCATGCCATTGTCAAAACGATCGATGGCGGCGACATCGCGGTGTAACAACACACGTATGCCGCGTTCCGTCATTTGCTGGCGCAGGGATTCGGCAATCGTGGAGGGCAACAGTTGTAACAGCGGTAGATTGGCGCGTTCGATCAGGGTGACTTCATGCCCGCCCGTGGTCAGGTCCTCCGCGAGTTCGCAACCCACCAGACCGGCGCCGATGATCGCGACGCGCATACCGGGACGGTGCAGGCGTTCGCGCAAGCGGCGATAGCTTTCCAGATCGTTGACGCGCAGGACCTCGTTCAGGGCATTGCCGTGACAGCGCAGTTCGGCCTGATGCGCGCCGGTGGCGATAATCAGTTTGTCGTAACAGATGGAGCCGCGCGTGGTGAGGATGCGTTTGCGGCGTGCATTGACGGCAACGACCTTGGTGTGATCGCGCAGGATCACGTTCAACTCGGCGGCCTTGGCCGGCCCGCTGATCTCGATCAGTTCATCCGGCGTGCGTTGTTGCGCGTAGGCCATGGAGATGACCGGCTTGGGATAATAATCCGCGGAGCCGGCAGCGACCATGATGATCGTGGTCGCCGGGTCCTGGCTGCGGATCTCCGCGGCGGCGGTCCAGCCGGCGACACCGGCGCCGATGATCACGATAGCCTGTTTTTCATCGGCGCGGCGTTTGATGTGTGAATACAGGTGCGTAACGGTGCTGGCGGCCTGTGCCTGTTGCATGAACTCGTCCAGCAGCACCATGTCGACCTTGGAGACGCCGCACAGCGGGCACATCCAGTCATCCGGGATATCGTCGAAGCGCGTGCCCGGCGCCAGGCCGCTGTCCGGATCGCCCAGGGCCTCGTCATAGATAAAGCCGCAGATGCGGCAGATGTACTTCTGATAATCCGACTTGTTAGCCATCCGCCAGTTCCTCTTCATCAACGACGACTGCCTGCAGGATGCTGGTAAAGATCGTATCCAACTCCTTACCAATCTCGCTTAGTTCCGCGTTGGCGTAGGGGGCAAAGGTTTCCGTTGCGGTACGAAACGCGACGACGGTCATGCCCGCAGCGTTTTCGTAAATGTGAATCCGCAGCGGGATATCCATGCCGGCGGGCTTGCAGGCCTGCCACACACGCACGGCGAAGTCCGGCCGGAACACCTCCAGGATTTGATCGCCGGGGACGGTCTTGCCGATCTTGGCGGCATTGGCCTGGCCGTTGATGTGGGCGACGACCCGCATCTTGTTGAGTTCGATGGAGGTAATCAACACCTGGGCGATATCATCGACGGAGTCCGTGCATTCGTAATTCAACATGTGGTTTACCCTTACGTTAAGAAAATTCAATAAGCCAGCATCGTGTCCAGTTCCTTGCGCAGATGCTTGATCGCCGGGGTCACGATGGCGACGAAGTAGGCCTCGCGCAATTTGCGTTGTGCCGGCGCCTGCGCCAGATACCCGCGCGCGCCGGTGTGCAGCATGGCCGAGTGCGCCGCGCGCAGACTCAGTTCCGCCGCTTCCAGGCGCGCCTGGAGCACGTCCTGTAAAAACTCCTTGCTGCCGTTATAGGGATCGCGCAGCAGGCCGAGCAGACGTTGTTTCAGGTCGTCGAGGTCGGCGTCCAGTTCATCCGGGCGATCTTCCAGGTAACAATTGACGTGACCCAGCATGGGTTCGACGTCGCGCATGATCTTGATACAACTTTCGATCACGCCGAGGGCCATGCCGCCTTGCAGCAGGATGAAACCGGCCTTGATCTTTTTCAGATAGGGTTGCACGGGGTCGGCGACCACGTGCTTGTCGGGAATGAAAGTATCGGTAAACTGGCAACCAAAGGTGCCGGTGCCTTCCATCGCGGTAAACTCGGCGTTACGCAACAGACGAAAACCCTCGCTGGCGCACGGCACCAGGAACATGATCTCGTGCGGGTCGGCGTCCGTCGTGCGCGCGATGGCGCAGAAATAATGATCGGGGCCGAGGTTGGAGACCCAGGGCAGGGTACCGTTGACGATGTAACCGCCGTTCACCGCCGTGGCCGATAATTGCAGGGGTTCGATCTGGGAAAAATATTTCATCGGATTGGATAAGGCCGTGCCGCCCAGGTAAATCCCGGAGGCCACCTTCGGCAGGATCGTCTGCTTGAGATAACTGTTGTCCGAATTTTCCAGATACCAGCCCAATACATCCTGGCACCACACCATGAAGCCGGTGGACATGCATTCCTGCGAGACCGTGCCCATGGCCATCACCGCCGTGGTCAGATCGACAATGCCATCCGGATTCTGCGAGGCGAGATGCTGTTCGTACACGCCCGCTTGGCCGAGGGTCTGTAAAACCTCTTTCGGGTAATAGCCGTCGCGATCGATACTCACGGTATGCTTGCTCAGGAGGACATTGCTGATCTCCTGCGCCTTGTTCAGCACACTCTGGTTAACGGAAAACGGTGCTGGACTTGCGTCCAGCACGTTAGCGGCAGTCAGTTCCTGCGTTGCAATCGTCATGGTTATCTTTCACCGTTCGTTGACTAAAAAAACTCAAGCCAGTGCTACGTCGACCTTCACCGGGTTACGCAAGGTGTTGGCGACCGGCGACCAGACGTTGGCATGGGCAACCAGTTCTTCCAGTTTTTCGCGCGGGGCATCGCCGTCGAGATGGATCTTCACGCGCACATCGGTAAAGCCCAGTACCTTGCTCAGATCCAGATCGCCGACACCCCAGACCGCGGTCACGTTGATGTCGCCTTCGAGTTCCAGTTCGAGTTTGGTCAGGGTGATGCCTTGTGCCGTGGCGTTGGCGTGTACGCCGACGGACAGGCAGGCGCCGAGGCAGGCGAGCACGGCCTCTGACGGATTCGGCGCATTGTCTTCGCCCAACAGGTGCGGCGGTTCGTCGATGAGCATCGGTTCCAGGTTGCGCACATAGGTCATGTTACGGAATTGACCTTCGCACACCGTCTTGGCCTTTAAGGTCACCACGTTTTTCGGATTGGCCTTGCCCTTGGCAGCCAGGTTGCTCAGACCTTCCTTGTCCAACGGACGCAGGGCATCGGTGCTGACGGTGAGAGTGGATGTTGCAGTTGCCATGTAGTTTCTCCTTGAATTCGGTTTGGTAAGTAAAATCTCTATGGCAATCACTGTGCCAACCTGTTAACGCCTTGATTTCAGTGAATTTCGCGGGGATGCGCTGACAATTGTCCAGAGGTGAGCGCGCACATTGTCCGGCTTTGTCGACAATGTGCGGCCGCAACGGTGTCCGCCTGCGCAGGCAACATTGCGTACATTGTCCGTCCACATTGCTAAGTTATTTTTTTCTTGTGGCGTGGGTCATGTGCGCGAAGCCCTTGTATTTCCTTGCACGCAGCGCGATCGCGCGAGTTGGATCGTCAATTGCTATGTATTTATAAATCTGACACCTAAGGAGATCTGGCATGAAGACTTTACTCAGTCCCACTGAACTGACGCACCTGATGGAGCAAACCCCGGTTGTGATTATTGATACGCGCGACCAGGAGACCTACGCCGCAGGTCATATCCCGGGTGCGGTGAACATCCGCGATATCTTTACCTACCTGGCAACCACCGATACCGACGGTCTTGATGCCCTGTCCGGTAAATTTGCGGAGTTGTTCGGTGCCGCTGGATTGTCCGGCGCAGAGACGGCGGTGTTTTACGAAGATTCGATGAACACCGGCTTCGGCCAATCCTGCCGCGGCTATTTCCTGTTGCAGTCACTGGGTTACAAAAAGGCCGCGGTGTTGCACGGCGGACTGGCGGCGTGGAAGGCGGAAGGCCTGCCCATCTCCACCGAGGTGCCGGTGCCGACAGCGATGACCTTCCCCGTCAACAGTGCACCGACCACGCTGATCGCCACCGAAATGGACATGCTCGAGGCGATCGACGATCCGGGCATCGTCATTCTCGATGTGCGCGACAAGGACGAATGGATCGGCGTGAGTTCATCGCCGTACGGTGTGGATTTTTGTCCGCGCAAGGGTCGCATCCCCAGTGCCGTGTGGCTGGAGTGGTACAACCTGATGGACGAGGGCGCGGACAAGATTGCGATGTTCCGCGACCCGGCGAGTATCCTCGCGGCGTGCAAGAAGATCGGCATCACCCAGGATTCGACGGTCTACGTCTATTGCTTCAAGGGGGCGCGCGCCTCCAATACCTTTGTCGCCCTGCAGGAGGCGGGCATCAAGAACGTGAAGATCTACTTCGGTTCCTGGAACGAGTGGTCGCGCGACTTCAACCTGCCTATCGACGAAGGCGTGCTGGTCGCGGCATAGGTGATCGTCATGCCGGGCAGGCAATATGCCTGACCCGGCATCCAGCGTCTGTAAAGAATCAGCCACTGGATTCCGGATAAACACTTCGTGTTTTCCGGAATGACAGCGTAACGCGAGAGATTGTTTTCCGTCCGCCCGTCATGCCGGCCTTGAGCCGGCATCCAGCGTCTTTAAAGAATCAGCAGCACGTTCCGGAATGACGGGTGGACAAATTGTTCATTGTCCGTCTGCAATTGTCGACAATCTGTTTGGGCTGAATCTGTCTTATAAGCCAAGTGCCTGAAATCACGCTGATTTTGTCTTTGATGCGGGATGGCACAGTTGCTGCAAAATAACCTTTGAATCGCCGTCATCGCAGTACGACCAGGCTTTTCAGTTTCATATTGGTGCACGCCGACGGCTTGCGTGCATTGATAGGCCCTGGTTCAGGGCAATGGGCAGGATTTATCATTTACACATAAAGATACAGGAGACTCACATGAGCACCGCAGCTAAATTCATCACGCCTTCCGCCAGCATGGCCAAGGCCATCATGACCAAGGAAGTAATGACCGAGACCATCATCGCCGCCAAGCTGGCGAAGGACCTGACCTGGGAAGCGATTGCGGAGAAGGTCGGCGTCGGTGCGGTGTGGCTGACTTCGGCCTGCTTTGGCAAGAACAGCATGAAACCGGACCTCGCCGACAAACTCTGCGCCGCGCTGGACCTGGGTCCGGAAGTCAGCATTGCCTTGCAGGCGTTTCCGCACAAGAGCTGGGATAAAGTCGTCCCGCAGGACCCCGTCGTTTATCGCCTGTACGAAATCGTCGGTGTCTACGGTGACACCATCAAGGAGATCATTCACGAGAAATTCGGCGACGGCATCATGAGCGCCATCGATTTCTCCATGCACATCGACAAGGAAGAAAATCCCATGGGCGATCGCGTGGTGATCACCATGAACGGGAAATTCCTGCCGTACAAGAGCTGGTAATCGACGCGTGGGCGTTCGTCCTGTTTCAGGACGAACGTGCTGCTCGTCAGGTGAGAGTGTCGCGCCGGTTACCCGGTTTGGCCAGCAGCATATGCACGTCACTGATGGCGCGTTCGATGAAACCGCCTTCGCAGTAACACAGGTAAAATTCCCACATGCGCAGGAATTCGCGGCTGTAACCCAGCGCGCGGATCTGTTCGATGTGTTTGTTCACGTTCTCTCGCCAGGCCCGCAGCGTGGTGGCATAGTGCGGGCCGATGTCCTGCAGATCGATCAGGCGCATGTCGCTGCTGCGGGTGATCGCAGCGAGCATGGCGGTGACCGAGGGGATGCAACTGCCCGGGAAGATGTAGCGTTGGATGAAGTCCACCGATTTTTTTGCCGCCTCATAACGCTGATCGGTGATGGTGATTGCCTGTAACAGCATCAGGCCATGGGGCTTGAGCAGGGCGCCGCACTGGCGGAAATATTCATCGTAATAGTGATGGCCGACCGCCTCGATCATTTCAATCGAGACCAGTTTATCGTAATGACCGCTGAGATTACGGTAATCCTCCAGCAACAGGGTGATTTGATCCTCCAGTCCCGCCTCCTGCACGCGTGTCTTGGCCAGTTCATACTGCTCGCGTGAAATCGTGGTGCTGGTCACACGGCAACCGTAGCGTGTCGCTGCATGTATGGCCAGGCCGCCCCAACCGGTGCCGATCTCCAGCAGGTGATCCTCGGGTTGCAGATCCAGTTTGCGGCAGATCTGATCGAGTCGATAGACCTGGGCCTTGTACAGATCCATGCCCGGTTTGGCAAAGATCGCACTGGAGTACATCATGGTCTCATCCAGCATCAGCCTGAAAAAATCATTACCCAGGTCATAGTGCGCGGCGATGTTGCGCCGACTGCCGTCACGGGTATTGCGGTTTAACCAGTGCAGCATTTTCTGGATGGGCAAGGTTAATGCCGCCAGGCCACCTTCCATGTCATCGAGTACGTGGCGGTTAACCAATAACAGGCGTACCAGGCCGGTTAAATCATCGCAGTGCCAGTATCCCGCCATGTATGCTTCGCCGGCGCCGATCGATCCGCCGAAGGCGATATCGCTGTAGAAGCGCGGGTCTCTGACCTCGATGGAAACCCGCAACGGGCAATCCGTGCTGACATGCCCAAAGCCATGGACATCATTACCGTCGTGCAGCACCAGGATGCCATCGCGCAGATTTTGCAGGCGCTGGAGCAGGAGACGTTTGGCCAGTCCATCCAGAAAACGCGGCTTGGGGGTGTTACCCGGTGCGATGCGTGAATCAATTACCGAAGTTCTGCTGTTCATCATGGCTTCGCCGGTCTGGCGCCTCCTGTCTGGGTTGAATCGTGTTTGCCCGGATGGGAATAAAACGGGATACGTTTCATCAAGAGTTTGAGCGCCTGCCAGTAAATGGCGGCGATGACCTTTAAGGTCATGAACGGGTAACGCGCCAGGGCGTATGCACAATTCTTCGCGGTCAGCGGCTGTTGCACGAGGGTCAAGGTCGCGTCAAAAAGTTTCTCGTCAGCCTGCATATTGATCATATGCACATTGAGCTTTGCTTCCGGCGCGCTGAAAAACCACCGGTAGTCGATATCCATCGGCATAAACGGTGATACATGGAAATCCTTTTTCATTGCATAGCGCAGATGACGCGTGCCCGGTTGACTATTGCAGATGGGCAACACGTAGGCATACCGCTCGCCCCAGGGTGTATTGGTGATTTCCGCGACAATGGTTTCGACGTGAGTGTCCTCTTTGTCGAAACAGTAATAAAAACTGACCGGATTGAAGATCATGCCGAAGTAACGCAGATGGGTCAGCAGGCGCACAGGTCCCTGCGGGCGTTGGCCCGTGACCTGTTCGACCCGATCCTGCACCGCCTGTTTTAGCGGGACCTGTTTGTCGCCGAGGTAATCGCTGCGCCTGAAGCGGGCCAGGGCCGGGCGCGTACTCGACCAGAGCCAGCGATTGCGGAAGACCTTATCCAGTTCATCCAGATCGAGATAGGCATAGAACACGCGATAGGTGAAGTTGTGCGCGCGCGGCGCAAAGCGCCGGTGTCTAACTTGCCCTTCGTATAGACAACTGTGCATGCTGTTGCTCCTTGAAGTGTTGCAGGGCCTTGAGCGCGCTGACCACACCATCCTCATGAAAACCGAAACGCCAGTAGGCACCGCAGAAATAGGTGCGGCTGACGCCGTTGATGTCGCCTTGGCGTGCCTGTGCCGCCACGCCTTTGGGCGTAAACACCGGATGATGATAGGTGAGGCGCTTGATGATCTTGTCCGGGTCGATCGCGCGTGTGTTATTCAGCGTCACGCAGAATTGCACCGGCGCCTGAATGGATTGCAGGATGTTCATGTCGTAGGTGAGGGCAACCCGATCCTGCTGTTGCGGCAGGATGTGATAATTCCACGCGGCCCACGCCAGTCGCCGCCTGGGCAACACCTTGTGATCGGTATGCAGGACCGCCTCGTTTTCCTGGTAGGGTATGGCGCCAAGGATTTGTCTTTCGTCAATGCTGGCATCGCTCAACATGCGCAGCGCCTCATCGCTGTGGGCGGCGATGAATACCGCATCGAAGCGTTCCGGCTCCGCGCCCTTGACCTTCACGCTGACATGACCGGGATGGCGGGTCACGGACTCCACCGCCGCGCGGGTGCGGATGCGATCGGCGAAGGGCGCGATCAGTTTGCGTACATACGCCTGCGAACCGCCCTGGATCACATACCACTGCGGACGGTCGTCAACACTGAGCATGCCGTGGTTGTGGAAAAAACGGATGAAGAACTGCGCCGGGAAGCGGATCATCGTTGCCGGGTCCGCCGACCAGATCGCCGCGCCCATGGGGATCAGATACTGTTCGATGAACTGGCGGCGGTAGCCGCCGCGATACAGGAATTCGCCCAGGCTGATGTCCTGCGCGGGTGATGCCAGCAAGGCCGGGGCCTCCCGATTGAAACGCAGAATGTCCTTGAGCATGCGGTAAAAGCTTGGTCGCAATGCGTTGCGACGTTGCGCGAACAGGGTATTCAGCGTCGTGCCGTTATATTCCAGGCCGGTCTTTTCACACTTGACGCTGAAACTCATGGCAGAGGGTTGCACCGCAACGTCCAGCTCCTTGAGCAATTGGGTAAAGTGCGGATACGTTTTGTAGTTAAACACGATAAAGCCGGTATCGACCGCATAGTGCTGGTCCTGCCATGCGACATCGTGGGTGTGGGTATGTCCGCCGATGTAATCATTGGCCTCGAACACGGTGATCTCGTGCTCTTTACACAAGTGATAAGCGGCGACGTTGCCGGCGATGCCGGTGCCGACGATCGCGATTTTCATGAGACTGCCCTCGCGGTGTGTTTGAGACGGGTGCGGCTGCGCTGTTGCAAGACCCTGTCCGGCACCGGACGCAGATCCCATATCAGCCCAAGCGCTTGCAACAGCCGCAGCAGATAGTAGGTGATATCGAATTCCCACCAGGCAAAACCCTGGCGCGCCGAACCCGGATAGAAGTGGTGATTGTTGTGCCAGCCTTCACCAAAGGTGAGGACAGCCAGCAGCGGGTTGTTGCGGCTGTCATCGCGGGTGTCAAAGCGACGATGACCGAAGCTGTGCGCCAGCGAATTGATGGTAAAGGTGATGTGGTACAGCACCACCGTGCTGATCACAAAACCCCAAACCACCAGTTGCCAGCCGTTGGTGCCGGCCTCGGGCGTCAGGTATGCGAGGGTTTCGCCGAGCACGAACAGACTCACTGCCAGCAACGTCGGTATCAGCACGTCAAAGCGATCGAGGAAACGCAGTTCCGGATAGCGGGCGAAGTCCTGAATCTTGTCGAGGCGGGTAGCGAAGTTGTGACGTGACAGGAACCAGCCCATGTGACTCCAGAAAAATCCGTGTTGCCGCGGTGAGTGTTCGTCGTTGTCTTTATCCGCATTGACATGATGCAGGCGATGATGCGCGGCCCACCACAGCGGCCCGCGTTGCACCGCGCTGGCGCCGATTACGGCGAACAGGAACTGCATGAAGCGCGAGGTGCGAAACGCCTTGTGGGAAAAATAGCGGTGATAAAACCCGGTGATCGCAAACATGCGCAGGCAATACAGGCCGATGGCGATGCCGAGCGCAATCGGGCTCCAGCCCACCACCAGCACAAACAGGACGGACAGGTGCAGGGCGATAAACGGGATGGTGCGCAACCAGTCGATCTTGTGCGCGGCGGCGGAATCGGCTTGCGCGTGATCGCTGTAGCTGTCGAACCAACGGCGTAAAGTACAGAATTTCATGGCTTGCCTCGTTTGCGGCTCATTGCCAGCGCTGCGGGACTTTCCTGACCTTGCTCAGGTCGTAGCCCTGGTCTTTAATCAGTTGCAGTAATTTCTGGTAATCGCTCTCGCTGATAGCTGGACTGCGCGCCATGATCCAGACATAGTCGCGCTTGAGCCGGCCGATAATGGTTTGCGTGTAGTCGTTGCTCACATACACGATGCGGTAGTCGGCCTTGAACGGCCAGATGAACTGCATGCCCCACACCGCGTTGGATTTGGTGTCGGTGATATAGCCGGTGGGGTGATAGGTTTTTTGTTCGCCCTCGAAACCGTTCTGGCGGAACGTAAATGTCGTGGCGACCGTGCCGTCCCTGTTCAGCTTGTAGGATTCCACGGCGTTGTGCGCGCCTGTCTCGATAAAGGTGGGGATGTTGGCGATCACATACCAGTCACCCATGAAGCGCTTGATATCCACCTGAGTGGCGGTCGTGATCGGCGGGTAAGTGCTGCATCCCAGCAGGCTCAGGCTTCCGATAAACATGATGATGCGTCTCCACATGATGGGGTTCCTGTCATTGCAACTGATAGCGCAGCACGGCACCGTCGCGGGTGGTGGATTGCAGGGCCAGCCACTCGCGCTGCGGCGAGTACCACAAATCGATGCTGAATGCGTCCGTCACAATGCGGTACTGGTTCGCGGCAACCGCCTTGCCACGGACCTCAATGGTTTTTGCGCCAAGCTTATCGATTTGTACCGCTTGCAACTCGCCGGTCTGGGCATTCAATAGAAAACGACTGTTGAGAAACGCCGGGTCCCAGTAAGCGAAGGTCCTGATGCAGCCGGGCAGTTTGTCTTCGCCCTCTGGCGTACTCACGCGTAAGACGTCGCCTTGGCGTTCACCCTGTACAAACTGCAGTTCACCGTTGTCGTTGGTCCTGGACTGGATCGATTGCAGGCATTGCCGCTGCCACACTTCATAATTACTGTGCTGGTAATCGTAGGCCGTGAAAAACAGGAACTTCACGGCGAAGCTGGCCTCGACCGCGACATAACGAGTGGTGTCTTGCGTAAACACTTCAAAGCGGTGCTGACCGATTTCCTGATCGTGGAGGAAGACCTTGAACGTCCACTGTTGTGATGATGCCTGTGCCACGCTGACCACGCACAGCATCAGGAGACCAAGTAAGGTCTGGTATTGATGTTTGCGTGTCATGGTGCGCGTCCCTCTACCTTCATTGCCGGCGCCACCGCCCTGGGTTTGCCCGGGACAAAGGCGTTGGTGCGGGCAATGTATTCACGATAGGCGGGACGGCGCTCGCTGATGGTTTGTTCGAGCATAACGACGCCGGAAAACTTGAGCAGCAACCAGGTCATCAACAGCGGCGAGAGCACGCTCCACCAGGCACCGCTGCCGAGCGCGAATAAAAAGAATCCCCACCAGATGAGACACTCACCAAAATAGTTGGGATGGCGGGTGTAACGCCAGAGGCCGCGATCCATGACCTTGCCTTTATTGGCAGGGTCAGCCTTGAAGCGCGCGAGTTGCCAGTCGCCAATGGTTTCGAACAGCATGCCGCCGCTCCATAACACGATGGCAATGCCATCCAGAACATTGAAGCTGTTGCCATGCGTCAGTGCCGGCCATAACGGCAACGAGATGATCCAGGCCAGCATCGCCTGGAACACAAAAATAATCACGAGGCTTTTAAGCGCAAAGTGCGGTTGGTATCTGGCGCGAATCGCCTGATAGCGGCGGTCTTCGGGTTCGCCCCAGTTACGCCAGGTGAGATAGAGCGCGAGGCGCAGGGCCCATAGCAGTAACAGGGCCAGAATGACCTGCGTACGCAAACCATATTCAGGTGCGGCACTGGCATATACGGCGGCACCGACGAGGAACATCAGCGACCAGATACTGTCGACAATGCTGACATCCTTGCGCACGACACTCCCAATCCAGGTCGCAAATGCCAGCAGTAACATGGCCGCCAGACCATATATATAAGTGGTCATCAGTCATGCCCCCTCGCTAGCAGCGCATAGCCATCGAAGCGTTTCGACAGGATCACCAGTAGCGGCGTGAACACAGCCCAACCGAGGGCCAGGGCAATGAAGGCGCTGGTGGGTTGCACGAAATCCACGGCACCCAGACGGGCACCCGCGTAATAGGCCAGTGGACCGGCAATTGCACCGAGGATCACGGCAAGTAGCAGATGCGATTTCAACCAACGCAGCGAAAGGTTGAGGGTACTGGCGAACAGGGCCCACATGATGATGATCCAGTACGGCGCGGTATGCGGCAGCAGGATCCCCGCCGGATAATCCAGCCAGGTTTGCCATACCAGCAGGCTGTCCCACAACGCGCCCACCAGCATGGCGGCCAGGATCAGATAAATTTCTTTTGCCGGTTGTTGTGCACGCCATACATGCCAGCCGATGATTGCGGCGGCGATAGCGACACCCATCAGCGGCTGCATTGCCGCGCCACTCAGCACGCAGGCAAACCAGCCGATTTGAAACAACACAAAATTGCTTATCTTGCGCGACAACATGGTGTGGCCACCCGTTAAATAAATGTTCCGTGCTCACTGTCATTCCGGAATGTGCAACGCACATATCCGGCATCCAGTGTCTTTAGCAAAACAAAGTCGCTGGATGCCGGATAAACCCGCTGGGTTTTCCGGCATGACGAAGGAAGTTTGTGCTGTACCAGACGGATCAACATTTTTCCGCCACTCGCTATCTGGCTGGCTTCTCGAACAGGTAATGGCTGACCCACCAGTGCTGGCCGTTGTCATAGCCAAACAATTCCGCGCAGGCCATGAAGAACAGGCGCCAGCGTACCCACCAGGTTTGCGCCGCGTCTTTGCCGTAAACGTTTTCGAACAGGGACATGATCTCGTCACGCTGCTGGTCCATGTTTTCGAGCCAGGCATTGGCGGTCTTTTCATAGTGGCTGCCATCCCAGCGCCAGCGCCGGACAAACTTCAGATCCTCCTGGAACATCAGTGGCAGGTCGTCGCTGGGCATCATGCCGCCGGAGAAGAAGTAACGGCTCATCCAGTCGCTGGGGCCGTTATCTTCGAACAGGTAAGGCACGCTGCGGTGCACGAAAATGTGTTTGAAAAACAGGCCGCCGGGTTTTAACCAAGCGGCCACACGACGGTACAGCATTGACCAGTTGCGCATATGCTCGAACATTTCCACAGAGACCACGCGATCAAACTGTTTGCCGGTAATATCAAATACATTCATGTCGCGCGTAATGACCTGAATGTTATGCAACCCATTTTCACGGGCGAGGGTCTCGATATGCTCACGTTGCGAATGCGAATTGGATACGGCAGTGATATGACTGTTGGGATAATGCGCCGCCATCCATAACGTGAGGGAGCCCCAACCACAACCCAGCTCGAGAATGTCCTGACCATCGGCGAGGCGGGCATGTTCACAGGTTTGTTTCAGTGCGGCGCTTTCCGCCGCCGCGAGGGTGGTTACCTGCTCAGGCCAGTAGGCACTGCTGTATTTAAGGTGTGGCCCGAGCGTGCGCAGATAAAATTGCGCCGGCACTTCATAGTGCTGTTCATTCGCCTTTTCCGGCACCAGCGCAACCGGTGCCTGTGTCATTGCCTCGATGAACTCGTGCTGGGTCTGCGCCATGGCTTCGGTATCCGCGCTGTGAATTTCACGCAGACGCTGTTTCAGCAGGTGGCGGATCCCGCGGCGGATCACCACGTCCGGGATCAGACCCTGCTCGGTGAGATCAAAGGCAAGTAGACTGGCGCTGTACATGATTCACTCCTTGATGATGACTTGTTTAACTGCTCGCGGGAGAGGCGGGGAGCTGTTTACCCAGGTTGTGCAATCCAATCGTCAGATCGGCACCGAGGACTGTGGCACCGGCCTGTTCAATGACATGGCGATAGCGATGGGCCGAGGTGCCACCGACATACACCGGTACATGGCATTCGCGTAAAAGCAGTCTGAGTTCGCTCTGCAACTCGGCTTCGTCATATTCCACCGAGCCGGATAACACCACGCCCTGACTGTGCGTGCGTTTCACCACCGCGGGCAGTTGCGAGATTGGCATGTCACTGCCGAGCAGAATGATGCGATAACCGCGCGCATGCGCCGCCAGGCTGAACAGCAACAGCCCGAATTCGTGTTGCTCGCCCGGCAGGCAGGCGGCTACCAGGCGTGGCCCGGTGTTTTGCAGATTGCGATGGTGGAAGCGGGCGCCCAGTTTGTTGCGCATGTAGACACTGAAAAAATGTTCCTCGGCTATGCCGGTAATCACTTTTTCCCAGCGTTGCCCCAGCTGCTCAAGCAGGGGCATCAACAATTGACGGGTCACGACGTCCACGGGATACAGCGACATGGCCTCGTTGTAGATATTTTCCAGCACCGCCTCATCGAAGTCGGCCACCCCGCGCAACATGGCCTGTTGGTAATGTGTCCAGGGGCCGGTCTCCGCCGGACTCTCGCCAGACTCGCGTTCAGCCGCGATACGTAAGGCTTCCTTGACCCGGCTGATGGCGATGCCTTCGTCCAGCAGTTGCAGGATGAGCCGGATGCGCTCGATGTCTTCCTCGGTGTACAGGCGGTGACCTGCCTCGGTGCGCACGGGTTTGAGCAGACCATAGCGGCGTTCCCAGGCGCGCAGGGTTACCGTGTTGACGCCGGTGGCGCTGGAGACGGCGCTGATGGGGAAAAGACCGCTGTGGATTTCGGATGTCATCAAAGTGGCTCAGGTCAGGCTTATACAAGACTTATACAAAGACTAGACAAAACCGATCAAACTTGTCAAGCTTTTGTACAGGCGCTAGGAAAAATACAGTAATAACAGTATGATATAGTAATTACAAGTCTATACAAAACTTGTACATTTATGGAGATAAGCCCATGAGAATCAAGCACAAACGCGCGAACGCGACCAACGGCTTCCTGGCAATGAAAAGTCTGTTTTTAATTGCGGTGGGACTGCTGATCTTGGGCCCCCGTACTGCGGTAGCCGCGGAAGTTGAAAAACATGCAGAAGACAAAGCCCTGCTCGACGTGGTCGTACGTACCCTCAATGGCAAGCAAGAAGTGAATCTGAACAGCGCATATCACGGCAAGGTTGTGCTCATCGTGAATACCGCCAGCAAATGCGGCTTCACCTATCAGTACGATGGCCTGGAAAAGCTGTATGCCAGATATAAAGACCGCGGTCTCGTGGTGTTGGGTTTTCCCTCTAATGATTTCGCCAATCAGGAACCGGGGACGGAAAAACAGATTCAGGATTTTTGCAGGCTGACCTATGGTGTGCAGTTTCCGATGTTCGCCAAGACTCGGGTAATCAAGCCCTATGCTGATCCATTGTATCAGCGCCTGGCTGAGGCGGCGGGTGAATACCCGGCGTGGAATTTTCACAAATACCTGATCAATCGCGACGGCAGACTGGTGGCGAGTTATTCCAGTTCGACCAAGCCCGAGAGTAAAAAGCTGGTGGAGAAGATTGAGTCTTTGTTGTGAAGTGCAGCAACGGGAAAATCTTTGTCGTCATGCCGGAAATGGCGAAGCCATTATCCGGCATCCAGCGTCTTTCAAACGATAAAGCCACTGGATTCCGTGTCTGCGCTTTGCTGCGCCCGGCATGACGAAAATCAGTGGCTTAAATGATGTTTAACGCCGTTTACCAAGAATAGATCCGAGGATACCGCGCACGATCTGACGGCCGAGCTGACTGCCGATGGCCCGCGCCGCGCTCTTCGCCAATGCCTCCATGGCGCTTTCACGCGGACGGCCCGGACTGCGCTTTTCAGTTTGCGCCGGTTCGCTCTTTTCCGGTGGCAACACGGTCTCTTTTGCCTCGGCGCGTTTCTTGAGAGATTCGTACGCCGATTCCCGATCCAGGATTTGATCGTACTTGCTGCGCAGGGGCGAGCGTGACAAATGCTCGCTGCGTTCCTCATCGGTCAGCGGTCCGATGCGTGACTCCGGCGGACAGATCAACACGCGTTCCACCGGGGTGGGGCGTCCGTCATTGTCGAGTACGGATACCAGCGCCTCACCGACTCCCAGTTCACTGATGACCTTCGCGGTATCGAGTTTCGGATTGCTGCGAAAGGTGTCCGCCGCGGCCTTCACGGCCTTTTGATCCTTGGGCGTGAACGCGCGCAGGGCATGCTGCACGCGATTACCCAACTGGCCGAGAATATCCTGCGGAATGTCCAGCGGGCTTTGCGTAATAAAATACACGCCGACACCCTTGGAGCGGATCAGGCGCACGACCTGTTCGATTTTATCCACCAGCGCCTTGGGCGCATCGTCGAATAATAAATGCGCTTCGTCGAAGAAGAAGGCGAGTTTGGGTTTGTCCGGGTCGCCGACTTCCGGCAGTTGCTCGAACAATTCGGCGATTAGCCACAACAGGAACATCGCATACAGGCGTGGCTGCGTCATCAGGGTGGTGGCGTCGAGAATACTGATGACACCGTTGCCGGAGAAATCCGACTGCATCAGATCCGCCAGCGCCACCTGCGGTTCACCGAAAAACTGATCCGCGCCCTGTTGTTCGAGCACCAGCAGTTTGCGCTGAATCGCGGCGATGCTGGTGCTGGTCAGGTTGCCGTAATCCTTTTGCAGGGACTTGCTGTTGTCCGCAATCCAACCGAGCATGGACTTCAGGTCTTTCATGTCGAGCAGCAACAAACCCTGATCGTCGGCGATCTTGAATGTGGCGTAGAGCACGCCGGACTGGGTGTCGTTGAGTTCCAGCAGGTTCGCCAGCAACATCGGTCCCATGTCGGAGATCGTGGCTCGAATGGGATGGCCGCGCTTGCCGTACAAATCCCAGAAGATGCTGGGATAGGCGCGTTGGCTGTAGTCGGTGAGATTCAGTTGTTTGACGCGTTGCTGGATCTTGTCTTTCGGTTCACCGCCCTTGGCGATACCGGATAGATCACCTTTCACGTCCGCCATGAACACCGGCACGCCGGCGCGGGCAAAGCCCTCGGCGATGACTTGCAGTGTCACGGTTTTACCGGTGCCGGTCGCGCCGGTGATCAGGCCATGACGATTGGCCATGCGCAGGGCAAGACCGAGTTGGGTGTCCTTGTTGCCGCCGATCCGCACCGACGTTTGCATGTCATTATCCTTTTACAGGTTTGACGGTGGCGGCGCAGGTGCGGGCCTCCGCGCGTGCGGCATCCACATCCTTGGCAAAGGCCAGTGCTACACCCATGCGGCGGCGGGCGAAGGCCTCGGGTTTGCCGAACAAACGTAACTTGGTGTTGGGGCGGCGCAGGGCATGATCGATGTTCTCGAAGGCAATGCCTTTTTGATCCATGCCTCCGTAGATCACGGCGCTGGCGCCGGGGCGCAACAGGCTGGTGGAGACCGGCAGGCCGAGAATGGCGCGCGCGTGTAATTCGAATTCGTTTTGATCCTGCGTGATCATGGTGACCATGCCGGTGTCGTGCGGACGCGGACTGACTTCACTGAAGTAGACCTCGTCGCCCTTGATGAACAATTCCACGCCGAAGATGCCGCGGCCGCCGAGATTTTCCGTGATCGTGCGCGCGATGTGCTGCGCCTTTTCCAGCGCGGTGATGTTCATTTGCTGCGGTTGCCAGCTTTCCACATAGTCGCCTTTCACCTGCAGGTGACCGATAGGCTGGCAGAAGTGCGTGCTGACGCCGGTCTCGGCATTGCAACTGCGCACGGTGAGCAAGGTGATCTCGAAATCGAACTTGATCATTTCCTCGACGATGACGCGATTCTTGCTGACACGTCCGCCGCTCATGGCGTAGTCCCAGGCCGTTTGCACATCGTCGGGTGTGTGGATCGTGGACTGGCCCTTGCCGCTGGAGGACATCACCGGTTTGACGATGCAGGGATACCCGATGCCGTCATCAATGGCCGCCTGCAATTCCTCTTTGGATTCGGCGAAGGCGTACTTCGATGTCGGCAGGCGCAGTTCTTCCGCCGCCAGGCGGCGAATACCTTCGCGGTTCATGGTGAGTTGCGTGGCGCGGGCGGTGGGGATCACTTCGGCGAGACCGTCGGCCTCGATCTTCGCCAGCTCGTCGGTGGCGATGGCCTCGATCTCCGGCACGATCATGTGCGGGCGTTCCTCTTCCACCAGTTGACGCAGCGCCACCGGGTCGGCCATGTTGATCACGTGGGCGCGGTGTGCGACCTGGTGGCCCGGCGCGTTGGCGTAGCGGTCGACGGCGATCACTTCCACGCCCAGGCGTTGCAGGGCGATGATGACTTCCTTGCCGAGTTCGCCGCTCCCCAGCAGCATGACCTTGGTGGCAGTAGGCGATAGCGGAGTGCCGATTTTCATTTTTTATCCCTCTGTGGCGGTGCGCTGCGGGTTTATTCTATATATAAAGGTAGGGCAGTGGTAGGGTGCGGGTGTGTGGGCGCCACTAAGTGCCCCATATCTGGGGGCACTTATTTAGCTCATTGTTCGTCATGCCGGCCTTGAGCCGGCATCCAGTGTCTTTAAACTAGGGCGGGTAACACCCGCCTATTCATCCACGAACAGCTCGATCCAGTGTTTCACCGGCACCGCGGCCTCGCTTTGCAGGTGCAGTTGGCAGCCGATGTTGGCGGTGACGATCAACTCGGGTTTGCCGGCCTGGAGATTGTCCAGCTTGCGCTGTTTCAGTTGATTGGCGATGGCCGGTTGCAGGATGGAATAACTGCCGGCGGAACCGCAGCACAGGTGACTGTCCGTTACCGGTTGCAGTTTGTATCCCGCCGCGAGTAACAGACGCTCGACCCGACCGTTGAGCTTTTGCGCATGTTGCAGGGTGCAGGGCGGGTGAAAGGCGATGCTGCGTTGCTTGCCGTGACCGAGTTGCCGCATATCGTCTTCGCTGAGGACTTCACTCAGATCCTTTGCCAGGGCCGAGACCCGCGTGGCCTTTTCCGCGTAATACGGATCGTGTTGCAACAGATGCGCGTACTCTTTCACCATGGCGCCGCAACCGCTGGCGGTGATCACGATCGCCTCGGCGCCCTGTTCGATATGCGGCCACCAGGCATCGATGTTTTTGCGCATGTAGCCGCGAGCCTCTTCCGTGGCGCTGAGATGATGACTCAGGGCGCCGCAGCAGGTGGCCTTTGCCGCCTCGATGACTTCGATGCCGAGTTTATTCAATACCAGTGCCGTGGCCTGGTTGGTGCGCGGCGTCATGGCCGGTTGTACGCAACCCGCCAGCAACAACATCTTGCGCGTATGTTGTGCGGGCTGATGAGAAACAGGCAATTGCTTTGCAGGCAGTTTGCGCGCGAGGGCGGCGGGCATGAGCGGTTGCAAGGCATAGCCCATTTTCAACAAGGCGGTAACGCGCCGGGTATGGGGCAGGATTTTGCGCAACAGCCAGCGCAGGATCTTTTGCGGCAGCGGCCGCGCGACCTGTTCATCCACATAGCTGCGGCCGATGTCCAGCAGGCGGTGGTATTGCACGCCCGAGGGACAGGTGGTTTCGCAGTTCAAACAGGTGAGACAGCGATCCAGGTGGGACTGGGTACGCCGGGAGACCCGTTCGCCTTCCAGGGCCAGTTTGATCTCGTAGATCCGCCCGCGTGGGCCGTCCAGTTCATCGCCAAGCAATTGGTAGGTCGGGCAGGTCGCGGTACAGAAACCGCAATGCACGCAGGACCGCAAAATCCGGTCGGCCTCCTGCCCGTGGGGCGTGGCGAGTAGGTCGGGCAGCAGTTTGGTTTGCATTGCGCATTATAAACAGAATTTTTTTGCTGCATACCACTCTAACTTGTGGGGTAATAAGGACATCTGATCCGGCGCATGAATGCCGACGGCGAATTCTGGTACGTTATCAAGATGATGCAGGTATTTCGAATCACGCTGTTGTTGACGGCATTCCTCCTGGCGCGGTCCGCCTGGGCGATTCCGCTGACGGTCAACATTGTCGGGCTTGACCAAAAGTTGCGCGATCAGGTCAAGGCCTATCTCGATATCGCACAGGAACAGTCCAATCCGGCGCTGACGCTGTCACGCCTGCAACGCCTGCACGATCGCGCGCCACAACAAATTCGCACCGCCTTACAGGTCTACGGTTACTACCATCCGCAAATCCGGGATGAACTGCAACAACATGGCGAGGCCTGGACTGCCACGTACACCATCGATGCCGGTACGCCGGTGCGCATTGCCGCTGTCGACATTCAGATAAGCGGAGAAGGCAGTGACAACGCCAGCATCAGGCAGGCACAGGCGGATTTCCCACTTGCCAAAGGCCAGGTGTTCGAACATCCCAGATACGATCAGGCGCGTGACAACCTGTTTCGCGCCGCCATCGAGCAGGGCTTTCTGGATTGTCACTTCAGCCGGCGCGAGGTCAAGGTCGATGTGCAAACGGATGCGGCGACCGTGATACTGACACTGGAGACCGGCACGCGTTATTACTTCGGTCCGATCCGGTTTATCCATAGCGAGATGCATGAGGCGTTTCTGCGCCGTTATCTGAGCTTCAAGCAGGGCGAGCCCTATAACCCGGCGCAACTGCTGCAATTGCAAACCGCGCTCAGCGACAGTGGTCTGTTTCAGACGGTGGATGTGAAATCGCTGAAGGCGCAGGCGCGTGATAACCAGGTGCCCATCGAGATCACCCTGGGTGCGCGTAAACATCATCAATGGCGCTTTGGTCTGGGTTACGCGACCGACACCGGTCCGCGCGGCAGTGTGGACTACAGTCGCATCGTCGGTAACAACGGTGACAAATTCGAGAGCAAGTTATTGCTGTCGCAAAACACCAAGAGTCTGACGGCAGGCTACACGATTCCGCTGGCGGACCCGGTGCGGGAACAACTGGCTTATGTCGTGCGTTACAAGGATGAAACCACCGACGGCCGCGAGAGTATCATTTCCGGTTTGACCGTACGCCATACGGATGTGCTGGGTAACTGGCAGCGGGTGATGAGCCTGAACTACGACCGTGAGGTGTACACCATTGAAGGTCTGGAAGAACAGACCGGACGCGCACTCTACCCGGTGTACAGTCTTACCCGGGTGGAGGCGGATAACCGGATTTATACCCGCGACGGTTATCGTATCTACGCGGAAGTGCGCGGCGCCAACAAGAACCTGTTATCGGATACCAACTATGCGCAGATCCGGCTGGGCCTGAAATGGATTCGCGGCCTGGGCGATGACGGCCGTCTGCTATTGCGCGGCGATTTCGGTTCCACCAATGTGGCCTACCTCAAGGACATGCCCTTATCGCAACGTTTCTTTGCGGGTGGTGACAACAGCGTGCGCGGCTATGGTTATAACGAACTGGGACCGAAAGATTCCTTTGGTTATGTCGTCGGTGGCAAGCACCTTATTGTCGGCAGTGTCGAATACGAACACCGGATTGCCGGCAACTGGAGCGGTGCAGTCTTTTACGATGTCGGTAACGCCGTCAACTCCATGAGCGATCCATTAATGAAGGGCGCGGGCTTTGGCGTGCGCTGGAATTCGCCGGTAGGTCCCGTCCGCTTCGATTTCGCCTGGGGCCTGGACAAGGAAACGGATCGGTTCCGCCTGCACGTCGTGATTGGGCCTGACCTATGAGCCGGCGTCGCAAACTTCTATTCTGGCTCGCGCCGCTGGCGGTTCTGGTGCTGTTCGTGGCGCTGCTGCTGAACAGCGGTTGGGGTGTATCCCTGGGGCTGCAGATCGCCTCGGCCGTCATCCCCGGCGAATTGAGCGCGCGCGAACACGACGGCAATCTGCTGGGGCCATTGCACCTGCGCGGACTGCGTTATCAACATGAGCGGGTGACAGTCACTGTTGCGGCACTGGATCTGAGCTGGCATAGCCTTGGCCTGCTGAGCGGCAAGCTCGATATAACTCAACTGGATCTGCACGACGTCGATATCGCCGTGCATGGCAAGCCGGGTGGCGGTAGTACGCAACGCGCGACGGTGTTGTTGCCCCTGCGTCTGAACGTGCAGCAGTTCAGCCTCGACAAACTGAAGATTACACCGGCAACCAACGCGAGACCCATACTCATCGATCACATCGAGCTCAGCGGCGAGGGTAGCGGGCAGACCATCGCGCTTCGTGAGTTTGCCATCGCGGCATACCAGGCGCGTGTCCGCGCCAACGGCACGCTGAGCCTGGCGGACCATTTTCCCCTCGACTTGACCATCGCGGCGAGCTATCAACTCGACGCTTCTCGCCGCATTGACAGCCGCGGCACCGTGCACGGCGACATGCGAAAGTTGCGCGTGCTGCAGGATCTGTCGGGCCCGGTGCAGGCAAGACTGACGGCCGAGGCAACAGACCTGGTGTCACGGTTGCAGTGGCAGGGTCAGCTCGACATCGCCAGTCTGGATCCCAAAAAACTCCATGCGCGGGCGATGGCGGCGGATATTTCCGGAACTGTTGCCGCGCAGGGTGACCTGAAGACGCTGCAACTGGAGAGCCGCCTGCAACTGGCGCAAAAGCAAATCGGCAAGGCGCAGGTCCATATCGAGGGCAAGAGCAATATCAGTTTCAGTGATTACCAGTTCCAGAGTGACGGCGACTTTACCGGTGTGGCCTGGCCGGAGGCGCGTTTCAGCGTGCAGGGCAAGGGTAACCACCAGCGTGTCGAGTTGGCCCAGGTCGATATCGATACGCTGCAGGGTAAACTTGCGGGACGGGCCGATGTCAGCTGGCGTCCGCATCTGGTGATGAATGCAAACCTGTCCATGCAGGACCTGCATACCGAGCTGCTTGCGCAACAATGGCCCGGGCGGGTGAGCGGCGAGGTGTCGATAGAGACGGACAGTGCGGTGGCGCAGCGGCCCGTGCATTTCAGTTTGCGCAAGGTCACGGGCGAATTGCGCGGCTTCCCCTTACAGGCAGCGATTGACGGTGTCTGGTCTGAACAGGCCTTGAAACTGCAAAAGGTGAATATGAGTCTTGCCGGGACGCTGATCGATGCACACGGTACCGTGAACGATACCTGGGATATCGCGTTTAATGCACACAGCGACAAGCTCGATAGCGTACTGGACGAGGCAAAAGGGAGTTTCGATCTGCGCGGCAGGATTAGCGGCAAGCGCAAGCAACCACGCTTGCAGGCGGAAGGCGAGGCCGCGCAACTGGCTTATGCGAATAACGCGATCAAGACGCTGCAGCTGAAACTGGATCTGGGGCTCGCAAAACAGGCGACGGCGTCTATCCAGCTGCAGGCCAGTGACGTCAGCAGCCGCGGCGAACACTGGGACAGCATACAGTTGCAGACCGCGGGCACCAATGCCGCGCATAACATTGTGCTGGATGCCGTGAATGCGCAGGCAAGCCTGCACATGGATCTGCACGGCGCATTCACGCCCTGGCGTTGGGACGGCAGTGTGGATCGGCTGGATTTCAAAGAGGCGGATTACGGTCAGTGGCAATTGCAGCAGCCAGCGAGCCTGACGGTGGCACCCGCGCAATATCGGCTATCCAGTCTTTGCCTGGTGCAAAACAGTTCGCGCCTGTGCGGCGAGGGTCAATGGGACGCGCGCGTGCGCAAGGCGCGCCTCGACGTCAAGGCCTGGCCGCTTGCCCTGTTCAATCCGTGGTTGCCGCAACGGCTTCAGCTTAAGGGACAGTTGAATGCACAGGCGGAGATGCATACCACGGCAAAAAACCAGTTGGTTGCCAAAGCGGACATATCCAGTCCCGCGGACACGGTCATCACGTTTACGGAACTGAACGAGCAATTGCGGCTGGGTGCTAGCAGCCTCAATGCCGTGCTGGACGAAAAGGGCCTGCACGCCAGTTTGCATCTGCCCTTGCACGACGGCGGCGGCCTCGATAATGCACTCGAGCTGCCGGGATGGTCACCGCTCAACGGTTTGCCGCGCACGCAGCCAGTGCACGCAACAGTAAAACTCGAACACCTGCCGGCGGAGTTGATCGCGCGTTTTATTCCGGATGCGGGACGGGCGCAGGGGTTTGTGTTTGCCGATCTTCAGGTCAATGGCAGTCTCGGTGAGCCGCGCCTGCGGGGTTCCACGAACTGGCGCGATGGGTCGGTCTCGATACCGCAACTGGGGATCCAGATCCGTGAAGTCAGCGCGGAGGTCAAAAGCACGCAGACCAATACGGTTGGCTTCGATCTCAAGGCCCGGTCCGGTGATGGCGACGTGCAACTCAGCGGGAGTTTAAAACTGGCGCCGGCACAGGGCTGGCCGATGGATGCCCGCCTGGTCAGTCACAATCTGGAAGTCAGCAATATTCCGGAGGCCTACATCGTGATCGATTCCGATGTGCGGATGACCAAGCAGAGTAACAGTGTTCACATCGACGGCGATATTACGGTACCGCGCGCGAATCTGCGCCCGCAGAATCTGCCGGAAGGTGCGGCGCAGGTGTCGCCCGACGTGGTCATCGTCGACAGCGAATCCGTTTCGAAACGACAAACGCGCTGGTTGCTGAGTTCGCGCCTGAACGTGAAGCTGGGCGACGATGTGCGTTTCAACGGGTTCGGCATACGCGGCAAGTTGCGCGGCCAGCTCGTTATCAATGATGAACCGGGCAAGCTGGTGTTGGGGCAGGGTGAAGTCGGTATCGTCGACGGTACTTATCGCCTGCGCGGACAGGATCTTACGATTCGCCGCGGCCGCCTCCTGTACAGTAATACCTTTATCGACGATCCGGCGCTGGATGTGGAGGCGGTCCGCGTTGTCGATACGGTGACGGCGGGCGTGCGGCTCAAGGGTATGCTCAAGCAACCGCAGCTGACGATATTCTCCGAACCGACCATGTCCGAATCCGATGCCCTGGCGTATTTGATCCTGGGGCATTCCTTCTCGCAAAGTACCCTTGCCGAAGGTCAGTCCGTCAGTAATGCCGCGTCGGCACTGGGTTTCGTCGCCGGCGATTATCTCGCGAAGGGCGTGGGCGGAAGGCTGGGCCTGGACGAACTGCGCGTGGACGTCAACCAGACGACACAAAACACGTCTCTGGTCGTGGGTAAGTACCTGTCACCTAAACTCTACCTGCGTTATTACAGTGGTATTGCGGATGCCAGCCGGATTGTCCAATTGCAATATCAGTTGTCGCGCCGTGTCCAGCTGCAAACCGAAAGTGGTTATCGCGGTTCGCAGTCGATTACGGGCGGGGATATATTTTTCACGATAGAGTACTAATTCGCTGTTTGTTTAACTGATACAGTTATAGAGGGTGATACGTATTCCACATTTAGGAACTCTTATCTAGAATGGTATGGAAATGCGGGAAGATGTTTTATTATCCGTAAACTCACCCACCATGCAGATCACAAAAAGGAATTGGCCATGAAAAAGACTCTCTTGATTGTTGTTGTCCTGATCATCGCAATCGTTGCAGGCGGGGTGTATTACGTCCTGACCAATCTCGACAGCCTGGTCAAACAGGCCATCGAGAAATACGGCAGCGAGGCCACCCAGACCGCGGTGCGCGTGCAGGGTGTCAATATTCAATTGCAACAGGCGTCGGCGGCGATCTCCGGACTGACCGTTGCCAATCCCAAGGGCTTTTCCACGCCCAATGCCTTCAGCCTGGGCCAGATTGCCACCAGTCTCGATCTCAAGGGCACGAACAAACAACACATCGTGATTAACGAAGTGCGCATTCAGTCACCGGAAGTGTTTTACGAAGTCAACGCTGACAAGCAGGGCAACCTGAATCTGCTCAAGGACAAACTGACCGGTGGTGCGAAAGCGAAATCGACGACTGCACAGGAAAACGGTGGCGGCAGCAAGCCGCCGTTGCTGACCATTCGCAAGTTCGATTTCGCCGGTGCCGCCCTGCATGCCAAACTGGTGCCGCTGCAGAACAAGGAATTCAATCTTGAACTGCCGGCGTTTCAACTGGTTAACCTTAACGGCACCCCGGAACAGATCAGCAGGCAGGTGTTGAACCAGCTCATCGATCGTGCCCGCGACGAGATCCGCAAGAAGGGCATCGACGCCGAACTGGACAAGGCCAGGGCGCAGGTGAAAGAGAAGGTCGACTCGGAGAAGGCCAAGCTGAAAGAGAAGGCGGACACTAAACTCGAAGAGGAAAAGTCCAAGGCCGCGGACAAACTCAAAAACCTGCTGGGCAAGTAACAGACGAAGGCGGCATGCGGTAGGGACAGCTTATGGCAGAGAACAAACCCGCCGGTGGCGAGCCCAAACGACCCGAGACACCACCCGAGTTGCCGGGACTGGGTTGGCGTTACATCGTCTGGGTCATCGCGATCAGCGCCTTCATGTATTACTACTGGTCGACGACAACGGATAGCGGTTTACACCAGAGCATCGCTTATTCCGAATTCAAGGCCAGGGTACGCGCCGATGCGGTGACGAAGGTGACCTTGCAGGGAGAACGCGTGATCGGGACCTACCGCGCCGGCGCGGTACCTGCGCAAGGGAATCAAACGCGCTCATCGACAACCTTCACCACCACCTTGCCACCGGTGAATGACCCGGAGCTGATCCCCTTGCTGGAACAGCACCACGTGGAGATCGACAATAAACCCACGGAGGCGCCCTGGTGGTTGCAGGCGATCATGGCGCTGATCCCCTGGTTGTTTTTCATTGCCCTGTTTTTTTTCATCAGCCGCAGGGTCTCGGAGCGGTTTGCCCAGGGTGGCGGCCTGTTCGGATTCAGTAAGTCCAAGGCCAGACTCTATCGCAAGGGGACGATGCAACTGAGTTTTGACGATGTCGCCGGCCTGGATAACGCCAAGGCGGATTTGCGTGAAATCACCGCTTATCTCAAGAGTCCGGAACGCTATCGCAAACTCGGCGCCAAGATCCCGCGCGGTATTTTGTTAATGGGGCCGCCGGGGACGGGCAAGACCTTGCTGGCCAGGGCCATGGCGGGTGAGGCCGATGTGCCGTTTTTCAGCATCAGTGGTTCGGAATTCGTCGAGATGTTCGTCGGCGTAGGCGCGGCGCGCGTGCGCGACATGTTTATCGATGCCAAGAAGAGTGCACCGGCGATCATTTTTATCGACGAGATCGATTCCGTGGGGCGCGCCCGTGGCACCGGTCTCGGTGGCGGTCACGATGAACGCGAACAGACGCTGAATCAGATTCTCAACGAGATGGATGGCTTCTCCGCGCATGAAGCGGTGGTCGTGCTCGCGGCAACCAATCGCCCCGACGTGCTCGATCCCGCCCTGCTGCGGCCCGGCCGTTTCGATCGCAAGGTCGTGCTCGACCTGCCGGATAAAAAGGCGCGGCTTGCCATCCTCAAGATTCATAGTCGTGAAGTGCCGCTGGCGGCGGATGTGGACCTGGAACGACTGGCGTCGCTGACCGTGGGCTTCTCCGGCGCGGATCTGGAAAACCTGGTGAACGAAGCCGCCCTGCTGACAGGCCGCGAAGAAAAATCACAGGTGGATATGAATACGCTCATGGCGGCACGCGATAAAGTGGTGCTCGGGGCGCGGCGCGAAAATGTGATTAGCGAGGCCGAGAAAAAAGTCATTGCCTATCATGAATCCGGCCATGCGGTCGTTGCGAGCCTGCTGCCGCATGCCGATCCCCTGGACAAGGTCACCATCATACCGCGCGGCCGCGCCCTCGGCGCCACCGAACAGATTCCGGAAGAGGAACACTACAACCTCCAGCAGAGTTACCTGCGCGATCGCATCGGCGTGCTGCTGGGTGGGCGTACCGCCGAACGCCTGGTATTCGGCGAGGTCAGCTCGGGCGCCGAAGACGATCTCAAACAGGCGACGCGGCTGGCGCAACACATGATCACGCACTGGGGCATGAGCGAACGCCTGGGACCGGTGGCGTTTCGCCGCGGCGAAGAACACATCTTCCTCGGCCGCGAAATGGCCCAGGCCCGCGATTTCAGCGAACACACGGCGCAGATCATCGATGATGAAATTCGCAAGCTGGTGAAAGAGGTCGAGCAGGAGGTTATCCAGTTGCTGACTGCCCACCGCACACAACTCGATGCGCTGGCCACGGCGTTACTGGAAAAGGAAACGCTTGGTGCCAGTGAAATCAGGCAACTGGTTTCAGGCTGATACGTAAACGCAGGCTGGCATTTCCGCTCCGGAAAAAATCCGGCGTTTATGATCTGCGTCATTATTTTATTCCTGATTTTGCCGCAAATTGATGGCTTCAATTTTCAGGAGTGAAAAAAATGAAACGGGGGATTTATTTACGGTGTTGTGTCGGGTTGTGGCTGCTGATACTGGCAGGCATGGCCGGCGCGGATGAACGCAGCGATATCGGGCTGGGCGAGCGCGAAGGGTTATCGCTGACGCTGGGTCTGGAATACGCAAGTGGTGACTATGGTACTTCCTCCACCACAGACCTATGGCAGGTGCCCTTCGGTGTCGATTACGTTAAAGGGAATGTCAGCGCCGGGATATATTCCTCCCTGCTCAGTGCCAAAAGTTCCGGTGCGATCATCGTGAGCAGCAGCATGACGCACATGACCAAGCTCACCACAAGCAGTACTGCCGGCAGCAAGGCGTCGGGGATTGGCGATATCAACATGTATGCCACCTATCAACTCCCCCAGGCCGCGGGTTCGGAGATCGCCTACCATGTCACGGGCCGGATCAAGCTGGGTACCGCGGATGAAAAGAAGGGCCTGGGTACCGGCGAGAACGACTATGCCCTCGAAGGCGGATTGGTCATGCCCTTCGAAAAGGTCTATCTCTTCGGCAGTGTCGGTTATCAGGTGAATGGCGACTCGGCAACGGTCAATTATGACGATGTGTTGTATGCCAATGCGGGTGCGACTTATCCCATGGGCAAGGGACGCAGCCTGGGTGCCATGCTGGAGGTCGCGCAGGCCGCGACCCCCGGTTTCGATGCGCCGGCACAGGCAACCGTGTTTTATAACCAGGAACTGGATAAACGCAAGGACCTGTTTTTTTACCTGTCGGTGGGTTTAAGCAATGGCAGTCCGGATTCGGCCGTGGGCGCGCTGCTGACGATCTGGTTGTAGGATTGCCATCCGAACACCCGGCAGACAATCGCGCCTCAGCGGCGCGGGTCGGTCAGGCGGCTGACTTTACCCGGTTGCGGCCGTCATTCTTGGCGTGGTACATCGCCACGTCGGCGCGTTCCAGAATTCCATTGAAGTTGATGTCGGCATCGATCAATGACGCGACGCCGAAACTGGCGGTGATGCGGATCACCAGTTCCTCCACGGTGATGGGTGTCTTCTCCAGTTGTTCGCGCATGCGCTCGGCCACGAAGATGGCATTGTCGGGCGGCGTATCCGGCAGCAGCACCACGAATTCCTCGCCACCGATCCGGCCGAGGACGTCGGAACCGCGCAGGCTGCACTGGCAGATGGAACTGACCTGACGCAGGACTTCATCGCCGACGGCATGGCCGTACCGATCGTTGACGCTCTTGAAGTGATCCACGTCGATCATGACGACCGACAAGGGCCGCGCGTAGCGGCGGGCGCGGCTGAATTCCTTTTCCGCCCGGTGCATAAATGACTGGCGATTGGACAGGCCGGTGAGGCTGTCGGTGTTTGCCATATTTTCCAGGTGTGACTGCAGGCGTTTGTATTCGGTGAGGTCGCGTTCGATGGCGGCGTAATAAGCGAGTTCGCCGTCCTCATCGAACAGGGGCACCATGTTGATGTCCAGCCACAGTTCGTTACCGAACTTGTCGTAATTCAGGATCTGGGTACGAATGCTCTTGCCGGCGCGCATGGCCTGGCGCAGCTTGTAGCGGGTCTTGTCGTCGGTATCCGGGCCTTGCAGGATTTTGGGATTCTGACCCATGACCTCCTCGGCGCGATAGCCCATCAGGCGTTCGAAGGCGGGATTGACGTAGACGATGTACGGTCCACCTTGTTCCAGGGGCGTCGCGTCTAGCACCATGATCACATCATTGGTGTTTTCGACCAGGCTACGGAAAATATGTTCAAAGTGCATCTGTGTTCCTTACAGTGGCGGCACATTCCCTGAATCGGTTTTACTCCAAACCGGTTTAAGTCGCTATCCTTAAAATCCGCGCTCGGTCACACACAAAGCACAAACCCGTTCACCTTGCGCCGGCCTTCGTGACCGGAGTCACATTTCAGGTGACCCCAGGGTCATTGCGAATCTACGGCCTGGTCTGTTCCTGGCTGACAGGCTTGCCCGCGGCTTCGTTGAGGTAAATCCGGTTACGCCCGTCGTGTTTAGCCTGATACAGCGTGGTATCGGCCGCCTGGATCAACTTATCGACCGTGGCGTGTCGGAGGGAGGTACTGATCCCGGCGCTGAAGCTGCAACTGAATTAGCTCTCGCCCTCACTAAAGTGTAGCGAAAGAAATTGCTTACGCAGATCGTCAATGACCTGTAATGCCTGTTCCTGCCCGGTGTCGGGCATCAGGACGGCAAATTCCTCGCCACCATAGCGGCCGATGATATCGGACTTGCGTAGTTGAATTTGCAACAACTGGGCCAGCGTCTTGAGGACACGGTCGCCTGCCGGATGGCCATACTGATCATTTACTATCTTGAACATATCGATATCGATCAAGGTGAAACACAGGCTGGTGTGATTGCGCAGGGCGCGGGCGAATTCCGTTTCCATCTGCAATTTAAACGACATGTGATTCAACAGGCCGGTCAGGCTGTCCTGGTGCATGACCGTGGACAGATTGCGGAAACGTTGCACGCGCAATGTTACCGCGGATACCAGGTCAGCATCAGTGATGGGCTTTACCAGAAAGTCATCCGCCCCGGTTTGCATCGCACCCAGCTGGCGATGACGTTCAAGCTCCGTGGATAAAAAGACGATGGGGACACTCAGAAAATTGCGGTCCTGGCGGATGACCTGCGCCGCTTCGATACCGGAACAGCCTGGCATGTACAGATCCATCAGGATCAATTCCGGCTGGAAGGCAGTGAGGTTTTTAAGCAGCAGTTCCGGCTGGGTCACCAGCCGCGCCTGCATCCCGGCGTTGTCCAGGACCTGGCCATAGTGTTGCGCCAGTCTGAGGTCGTCATCGACGATCAGTATGCGATAGGGTTCTGTCTGGTTGCGCAGGGTCAGTTTATCCAGGTGTTCGACCAGGATGGTCATGTCCAGAGGTTTCATTAAATAGACATCGACACCGGCGCGTACCGCGGCGAGGCGCGATTCCCAGTTCCAGGCCGAGGAGATCACGATGCGTGGAATCCGTTTTTCCCGCAATTCACTTAACTGCTGGAGAAGTTCGATCCCGGCCAGTTTGCCTTCAGGCAGGGACAGGTCGATCGTGATTGCCGATGGCAATTTTGTCCTGAGCGCCCGGGATGCGCTGCTGGCATCCGCAAAACCCTCGACCTGCCAGCCAAGCAGTTGTAATTGTCCGGTCATCTGTTCGAGGAGCGCCGTATCGTCCTCGACTATGTAGAGCAGGCGTTGCGAGTCCTCGCTTGCGGTCGGCAATGCCGGCTCCGGTAGCGGCGGTGGCATGCCTTGCGGATCAGTGTCGGCGTATTCACGTAACTGGTGAAACTGTTGTGACAGGTGCCTGATGGTCGAAGGCGTTAGCGTTTGTTTGCTATCGATCAACTCGCCAATAGCGAGTTCGATCTCGCGGGCAAGCGTGCCCATTTGCGTATAACCGAAGGACATGCCGGAGCCGACCAGGCTGTGGACCTGGCGACGAAGTTCATCATAAACGCCGCCGCCGGCATTGTTGGCAACGATAGCAGACCAGTTTGCGTCAATCGCGTCGATTCGGCCCGGGAGTTCCGCCTGATAGGTCCGGCGCAGACTTGCAAGTTTGTCAGCCTTTTTTTTGCGGGTGCGCGCGTAGCGAGTTCCAGTTGTTTGCGCAGATGCGCCGCCAGCGAGATCGGGTCAAAGGGTTTGGCAATGACGTCGATGGCACCCAGGGACTTGAATTGCTCGACCTCATTCGGCTGCACTTTGGCGGTAACGAAAATCACGGGCGTGGTACGGGTCTGTGTCAGCTCCCGCAGTTTTTTCAGCGTCGTCGGGCCGTCCATGCCGGGCATCATCACATCGAGGAGAATGAGGTCGGGCTGGAAGTCGCCTGCCTTGTTCAGCGCTTCCTGGCCGGACTCGCACGACTCAAGCACAATATCCGGTTCGTCTTCCAGCGCGTAATCGATGATACCCCGGATATCGGCCTCATCGTCGACATAGAGTATGCGAATAGGTTTTGTCATCATCTGGTCCCGTAATCAATGATTAATGACAGTTCTGAAACCATGACCTTGCGTCGCGTGCGCGGCGTTGTTTTTGATCAAGGCGTCTGCCAGCCGCGGGTAAAGCGTACCGCGCGTGTTATGGTTGCTAAAAAGCATGACGGGTGTTTTATTGGATATTTCTTCAAGTAATTCCGGACCGCAGATCTCAGCCATGTTGCAGTCGATCATGACCAGATCGAATTTTTCGGCGGCGAGCTTGCGCCGGGTATCCATAAGCGTGGGCGTGAAGTCGTATTTTCCAATCTGACTGACGAGAGGTTGCAGGCTGCGAATGACGTCCGGGTCTTTTGCCGCGTGCAGGATCCTGGCGGAGGGAGGCAGTAATGCCTTCAGGATACTGAAAATTTCCTGGCGTACTTGATCGTTCTGCAGCCAATACATGCGATCCGCAACAATCGTATCGCCCAGAATAATAATCGGCCGCGTGCGCTGGCCATTTTGCCATTCCAGCTGCTGTAGAATCCTGACATTATCGAGATTGGGTAACTCACACTCCACCAGCATGAGATCATAATCGTGCTCGGCGAGCAGGGCGTTGGCCATCAGGGCATTCGTGGCGACATCGCTGGCGATATGACTCGCGTCGAATACGCCGGTTATGTCGTTGTTGCCGCCGGGATTCGTCTGACAGACCAGTACACGCTGAAGTCCGGCGGCCGTGGCGGGTTGCGGAACAACGGTGTCCATGTATTCATGGATATCAATATAAAACTCCGTACCCTGGCCTATGCTACTGCGATAGTCGATGTGGCCGCCGTGGCGTTCCACGATCGCCCGGGTAATACTCAAACCCAGCCCGGTCCCGCCTTTCTCCCGTGTATCGGAACTGTCGGCCTGGGCAAAACGCTGGAATATGTGCGAACGGAATTCCGCGGGGATGCCGCGGCCATGGTCTTTCACGGACAGGCGAAAACTCCGGTTATGCCGGGTGATTGCGACTTCCACCGTGCCGTCGGCTGGCGAAAATTTAATGGCGTTTGATAGCAGATTGGCGAAGACCTGATGCAGCCGGTTATTGTCACCCCAGACCACGGCGTGCTCCAGTTCCGTTTCCAGTTGTAAGCGGACACCATGCTGCTGCGCATAAGGTTCATTGGCCTCCAGTGAAGACTGGACCAGACTGCATAGATCGACCGGCTTGAATTCGAATTGCAGCCGCCCCGACTCGATTTTCTCCAAATCGAGGATGTCGTTAATCAACACCGTCAATCTTTCACAGTTCCGGCTCGCGGTTTCCAGCATGGCATAGGATTTTTCGGGAAGCTGGCGTGCTGATTTGCTCATCACCAGGGCGATGGCGCCCTTGATCGAGGTAAGCGGAGTTCGCAACTCGTGACTGACCGTGGAGACGAACTCGGACTTCATCTTTTCGACCTTTCTGCGTTCGGTAATGTCCCGTACCATAAAGATGAAGAGTGGACTGCCATGCATGCTGATGGTGGATACCCGAAGGTCGATTGGGAAACTCGAACCGTTTTTCCGAACGCCTTCGGTTTCACGATTGAAGCCGGGGTTGCTTGCGATATCCTTTTCAGGATGTGCGTTGAACAACCGGTTGTTCTGGTCGTGAATGTATTGCGGGAAAAGTGTATTGATATGTTTCCCGATTAATTTGTCCGCGTTGTAGCCATAGATCTTCTCACAGGCCAGGTTGGACGACAGGATATTGCCGGCTTCGTCCGTGGTGAAGATACCGTCTACGACGTTATCCAGGATGGTCTGGGTGTGCGTATGGGTGTCCTGTAGTTCCTCTTCGGCGCGCCTGCTTTCGGTAATGTCGTGGATCGAACCCACAACCCGGATGGGAGCCCCTGCTGCGTCACGTACCGCAATCCCGCAGTTTCTGAACCAGCGTGTATCGCCTGCCTTGTTTCTCATCCGGCATATCGTGGCAAAGCTGGATTGAGCCTGCAGGTAATCCTTCAATACATTAGTATCAGGGAACTGACTGTCGGGAAATTGTTGCATGGCAAACACATCAACCGTCTCATCCAGTTCCTGCTCATCGAAGCCCAGCAGTTCCCGGAAGCGCGGTGAATAATAGAATGTTCCCCGGACGATGTCCCAATCCCAGATACCGTCGTTGGCGGCGCGCACGGCGAGGTCGAAACGTTTCTCGCTTTGTTGCAGCTTGAGCTGGTTGTCCTGGATCTCGGTAGTCTTGTGATAGACGAGTGCTTCGGCCTGTTCGCGTCTGGAGTTCACGAAGGAAACCAGAATGAATAACAAAACCGAGGCGACGCCACCCAGTAACAGCGCAACATCGCTGGCGGCGGAGTCAAAGCGTGCATCAAACTCCGGGCTGCTGTAGAAATGGATGGTCCAGTTGTGTCCGTACGCGTTGATATTGCTCAGCGACTGCATTGCGGGTTTTTCCGGCGGCGCAGGCTCTTGCGGGTGCTCGGTCGAGGAGGTATACATCAGCGTATCCGGACCCTGCTTATCTCCGTCATAGATAACAAAATCCAGTTCGTGATAACGCTTGCCCAGGATGCCATGCATCAGGTCATCGACGCGGTAAGGGCTGTAGACAAACCCGCGCAGGGCATGCCGGCGTTCCTGGGCCGTGGTTAATGGCAGACCTTCACGATAAATAGGCACGTACATCAGGAATCCCGCCTGAATTTTTCCATGGGTCTCCTGTACCAGGGTGACCTTGCCGGAGATCGTGGTCTGTCCGGACTCGGCGGCAAGATTCATCGCATCGGCACGGGTCGGTTGCGAGAGCATGTCATAGCCGAAGGCCGCAAGATTGCGTCCCGAAAACGGTTCGAGATAGATAATGGAAGAATAAAGCGGGCGCGCGCCCACCGGGTTTACGTCGAAATGCGGAAACCCCTGGGCACGAATTTCAGCGATATGGGCAGCCAGTTTGTCAGCTTGCACAATCTTGCTATAGCCGACGCCGAGAATGCCCGGATAGTTTTTTGCAAGATTGAGCCGCTGGACATAATTATGCCAATCCTGGCGACTCACCTTGGGGTTGGCGTCGAACAGGCCGGCACCACCAAGCAAAATCTGCTCGTGCTGATGCAGACGGTTCGTGATCGCGTCAGTGATATCCTGAACGTACAAATCGTAGCGTTCTTTCAGATTTTCTTCATTGTTGACGCGAGTGTGGTTCCAGACAAGGAACAGCAATATCAGGCATAACACCAGGACGACGATGCCTGAACGGTTTTTCCAGCCGAAATACCGCAGAAGTTCCTTCTGGAATACAGGTGTGTTCATGAGGCGATTTCTTTTGGTTGTCGGCTGGGGTTTTTTGTATGCATGCCGGTTTCGTCAAGCAGCGGCAGTTCAAAGTAGAATTCCGTGCCGACGCCTGTCTCGCTGCGGTAATTGATCTTTCCGCCAAGCCGCTCGACGATCGCCTTGGTGATACTCAGCCCCAGGCCGGTGCCGCCGCGCACGCGCGTATCCGAGCTGTCGGCCTGGGCAAAACGCTGAAAGATCCGGGAACGGAATTCCTCGGGGATGCCGCGCCCGTGGTCCTGAATGCCGACCCGGACACCTGTGTCGCTGGGCGAGACACGTATGCTGACAATCTTGTCCTGTTCCGAGAATTTGATCGCATTCGACAGAAGATTGGCAAAGATTTGCTGGAGACGATTGTTGTCACCCCAGACAGGTGCTTCGTTTATTTCGGTAGTCAGCTGCAGGGTCACGCCGTGTTGCTGGGCATAGGTTTCGTTGGCGTCGACCGCGAAACGCGCCGCCGCGACAATATCGACCGGGCTGAACTCAAATTGCATGCGCCCGGATTCGATCTTCTCCAGGTCGAGAATATCGTTAATGAGCATCGTCAGCCGCTCGCTATTGCGTATGGCGGTATCCAGCATGGCAATCGCTTTAGGCGAAAGATCCTTCATGGATTTACTGAGCACCAGTGCGATAGCCCCTTTGATAGAGGTTAACGGGGTGCGTAATTCATGGCTGACGGTGGAGACGAACTCGTTCTTCATGCGCTCGACACGTTTGCGCTCGGTGATGTCGCTGGCAATACCGAGATAACCGGTAATTCTTCTCTCATGGTCCCTGAGCGCAGTCACGGATAACAGGACAGGAAAGCGGCTGCCGTCCTTGCGGATATACGTCCATTCATTTTCGTCGACGTATTCCAGGCGGGATTTGGCCACGAAGGCTTCAAATCCCGGTTCGACAGGGTAACCGAGCTCTTGTGACAAGACCTGGGCGCGCGCTGCCACCTCTGCCGGGTCATGTATGATGGCCGGCGTTAATTTTCCGACAACCTCGTCTTCCAGGTATCCCAGCATGCGTTGTGAGCCTTTACTGAACGATTTAATAACCCCCGAGGTATCGGTCGCAATAATGGAGAAGTTGGCGCTGTCCAGGATCGCCTGGCGCAAATGGGTGAGGTTACACAATTCGCCGATCATGCGGTCTTCTTCCAGCATCTGCCCAATCCATTGGGCAAATACACGCATCAGTGAATAATGGCGAGCGGTGAATGGCTCATAGTGCGGGTCGGTGTTCGTAAAATTCAGGGTGCCGTATAACTCCTTGCCCATATAGAGCGGAGTGCCCAGGTAGGACTCCAGACCGAATTTTTTATAACCTGGCTCATTCGCCATGGGGGAGTGCGCAACATGACTGTAGCCTATCGGCCTGTTGAGTTTTATGGTCCGCGCGCAATAGGTGTCATCCAGATCGAAGATGGTGCCGGGTTCGGGCGTGTTTGCATCGCTGACGGCATATTCAACCCGGTACTCTTTGTTACTTATGCGACTGACGATACTCGTCGACATGCCAAATACCTGGCAGCCGAGCGAGAGAATGGCGTGCACGCGGCCGGCCAGGTCCAGTTCCCGGTCGGTATTGATATTGTGGAGCTTTTCCAGCGCGGCGGTATAGAGGGCGGATTCTTTTTCGGCCCGTTTGCGCTCGCTGATATCGCGCACTATCGAGACGAAGCGTGAGTGACTGTCCTTGTCGTTAATGTATTGCATAAAGACTTCCACCGGGAATTCCGTGCCGTCCTTGCGGCGATGCTGGGTCGCAAAGTGCAGGGATTTTTGCTCGCCATCGCGCAGGGGCTGTAACAGGGCCGAAAATTCCTTGTCGGTGATCAGGTAATGGATATCCTGTGGCCGCATGCGCATGAGTTCGGTACGGCTGTAGCCCATGCACTGAATGGCGCCATCGTTCAGGTATTCGAAATGCAGTGTTTCGGCGTTGTAGATGAAGATCATGTCCTGGGTCTGGTCCAGCGTCTGCTTGAACCGGTTCAGTTCGCGGACGGTGCGCTTGCGATCATCATTGTTGTGCGATGCCATAATCAATTGCGCACAGGTTCGATACAGCGGCTGCAGGAACTCCACCAGCCGCTGAGGGTAACCCCCCGGGCGATTGGCGATGCCGATCATCCCAATCATTTTCCTGCCGTGATACAGCGGTTGTCCGAAGAAGGAGTGAGCGGCGGTGTCATCGAGCGCCGGGTTCTCCTGCGCGGCCGGATTGATAATGACACTTTCCCCGCTGTGCAGGACTTCACTGAAGTGGGTAATCGAGTCGTGCAGTTCGATGCTGTTGTGTGCATCGTGACTGTCTTCCTGTCGCGTGTCATCGTCCCAGCCGAGATTGATGAAGGCCTGGGTGACCAGGTAGGGATTTCCGTCAGCCGTGTAGTGTAATTCCCCGATAAATCCATATTCGCTGTCACTGATACGCAGCAGGTCGCTGAGCAGTACTTCGGACACGGCCTTGATGTCCGTTTCCATAATGTACTGGGTTTGCGCGCGACTGATGGCGTCGAGGAGTAAATGGCTTTGCGCTATTTCATTCTGAATATCGTTTTGTTCCGTGACATCGGTAAGAAATCCAACGATCGTCTGTTCCGTGTCGTCCGAGGATGTCAGCAGATGCAGGCTGCCGTTTAACCAGCGGTAATCACCGTCGGCATGGCGCATGCGGAAGCTCAGCTTGAGTGAATTTTCGTTTTTGAGAGTCTCAAATTGCGCGAGCACCCGGTCTTTTTCTTCCGGATGTAAATGCGTTTCCCAGAATTTCCTGTCGCGGGCGAATTCGGCGGGGCGGTATCCCATTATCCTGATGACATTGTCGCTGACGAAGCTGGTCGTGTAATTGTCGTCGCTGCTGCAGGCGAAGATGATGCCTGGCGTGACGCTGAGAAAATGATCGAGACGGTCCCGCGCCTGGTGATAGGATGTTTCCGTCTTTTTATTCTGCTCGATATCGCGCACGACACCGACAAAGTGGGCCTTGCCATCGTATTGCGGCATGGGCTGGACTTCCAGGTCCAGGGGAAAGGTCGTGCCATCCTTGCGGCGTCCCACCAGCTCAAGTCCAACACCGATGACTCCGCCTTTCCCCGACGTATGATAATTCTCGACGTATTCGCCGTGTTTTTGTCCTTGCTCCATTGGCATCAGGATCGAGACATTCTGGCCAATCAAGTCTTCGGGTGTATAACCAAAGATTGCCGATGTACTCGGATTGACGGTACGGATAATGCCTTTATCGTCGATACTGATAATGCCTTCTTTTACGGTATCGAGTACGGCACGCAGATAGGCGCGTTGTTCGTCGTAGGTCTGTGCGTTCTGTAACAGGCGGGTTTGCTTGATCTCGGCCTCGACACACTTGCCCAGATCGCACAGGCTATCGAGTTCCTGTGGCGTGAGCTTGCGCGGTTTGGTGTCGATGATACACAGCGTACCGATACGAAAGCCTTCCTCCGTCTTCAATGGGTAGGCCGCATACATGCGAATAAACGGCGCGCCGATGACCAGCGGGTTGTCCGCAAAGCGCGTATCTTCTTGTGCGTTGGGAATACAAAACACGTTATCGCTGCGAATGGCATAAGTGCAGAAGGAAATATCCCGCGGTGTTTCGCAGGCGTTCAACCCCTGCCTGGACTTGAACCACAGGCGCTGCTCGTCGACCAGCGAAATGAGCGCAATCGGTACCTGAAACAGTTGCCGTGCCAGGCGGGTGAGGCGATCGAAACGTTCCTCCGGCGCAGTATCCAGGATGGCGAGGTCACGCAGGGCCTGCAGACGTGCTGCTTCATTGTCCGGGATAACGGGCGGCTTCATTTCTCGCTAGGTGTCCAGTAGTCAAAGGTAAGGGGCGTATCCATCGCCACCTTCCGGGTTAATGCTCCGATACCTTGAAGTATCGGCGAAAAAGGGAATTTCTTTGACGGGATTTCACGCACCGGGACGGGCGAGGGGAACAGCAGGGCGACGGCCGGAGGCACCGGCCGGCAAGTGCTTATCAGGCGGCGATTTTGACCTGGTTGCGGCCGGCATGCTTGGCGCGATAGAGGGCATCGTCGGCGCGCTGCAACAGGGCCTTGAAGTCGGCGTCATCAGGCTGGCATTCGGCAACGCCAAGGCTGGCGGTAACGTCAATCAGCATGTCACCGGCCAGGTAGGGATACTTGTTGATGCGGGCACGCAGGCGTTCGGCCAGGTTAAAGGCGGACTTCATCGGGGTATCCGGCAGCAGCATGGCAAATTCCTCGCCCCCGACCCGGCCCATGACATCGGTGCTGCGGATGACCTCCTGGCAGGCCTCGGCGAAGATCTGCAAGACCTGGTCGCCGCCGTGGTGACCGTACTGGTCATTGATGCGCTTGAAGTGGTCGATGTCGAGCATGATGACCGACAACGGCCGGTAATAGCGTTTGCTGCGGGCGAATTCTTTCTCCGCATGCTGGTAAAAGGCCTGGCGATTGAGCGTCCCGGTGAGGGAATCGAACAGGGCCATATTGGCCAGCTGGCGTTCGATCTTCTTGTAGCGGGTCAGGTCGCGCTCGATGCTGGCGAAATGGGTAATCTGACCCCCGGCATCGCGCAGCGGCACGATATTGATGTCCAGCCAGCGGGTCTGGCCATCCTTGCAATACTTGAGAATTTCGGTGCGGATCTCCTTGCCATCGCGCAAGGCCCGGCGAATACGCTGGCGGGTATGCCGGTCCGTGTCGGGACCGTTGAGGAAGCGGGGGGACTTGCCCAACACCTCGTCTGCGCTATACCCCATCAGCCGCTCGAAGGCCGGGTTGACGTAGACAATTCGAGGCCCACCCGCGTCATACGGCGTGGCGTCGGTCATGATCACCACATCACTGGTGTTGAGTATCAGACTCTGGAAGAGTTGAGAGTCCATCAGTGCGAGCCTCATTAGCATTCCGGTTAACTTATCGACAGTTAGACAGGTTTCTTAAGAAATAATTCAGGATCAGACGCTAAATATGCTGATCAATAAGGAAAACATCTGTTAAATGCCGCTGCATCAGTATAGGCTAAATTACTTAAAAATAATAATGAATAATGCAGTTGCCCATGAGTCAGCGCAATAAATTTCTTGTCCGATTTCACGTCCTGGCACTTAATTCCAGGCCAGCGGCGACGCTAATGTATATAGTGAGTAAGACAAACAAGAGGGCAATGTGAGATCCATGATGTGCGCAGTCCGTCGCTGGCAAATCCGGTTGAGTCTGGCCGTCCTCTGTGTTGCGATGATCGACGCGGCATCCGCGGTCACCCTGGAAGTGCATGCGACCCCGCCGGTGATCGTGCCCCAGGTGATCTACAACGGCCCGCGCGACGAAAAGCGCATCGCCATTACCTTCGATGCCTGTTCCTCCATCCACATGAGCCAGGTCGACAAAAAGCTGGTGCAGATCCTGGTGGACAACCATATCCCGGCCACCCTGTTTCTCGGCGGCAAGTGGGTCCTGGACCAGCCCAAAGAGGCCCGCTATCTGGCATCGATCCCGTATTTCGAAATCGCCAATCATTCGTTTCATCATCCGCACCTGACCCGGATGTCGGCCGCCGATATCCGCCACGAACTGGCGGAGGCGCAGGCGGCGATTGAACGGGTGACCGGCGTGACGCCGCGGTATTTTCGCGCACCGTACGGAGAGTACAACGCGACCCTGGTGGATGTTGCCGCCTCGCTGGGTTTGACCACGGTGCAATTCGACCTGGCGTCCGGCGATCCGGATAAAAGTTTTACCGCGGAACGACTCAGCAAATGGGTTATCCATAAAGCGCGGAGCGGGTCGATCGTCGTCATGCATATCAACACCCATGGCTGGCACACGGCCGAGGCCTTGCCGGAGATCATCACGGCATTGCGTGCCAAGGGATATCAGTTTGTCACGGTGTCCGAGCTGCTCAACGAACCCTTTCCGGCGCCGCCGGGCATGGCCCTGGCCAGGAACGAACACCACCTGCAGATACCGGTATTGCACCTGACGCCACACAGTCACCTGCACTAGGCGCTGGCGTGTCCTTGATATAAATCAGAAAAGCCCGCGGCTTTTGCCGTATGATATTGCCGTCCCGGTACAATCCGATTGATATGCAGATACAAGCACGCTTTTTCCCGACATCATTCCGCTCTGTTGCCCAGGCTTACCGTCGAACCGGTGTGTTGCTGATCGCCCTGATGATTCTGCTGGGCGGCTTTGGAACTACGTGGGCGGAAGAGACCAGTAACCCGGACGAGATCAAACAGATCGTCGAGAAGGTCAAAACCATCGAGGAAGGATACAAGCGCGAAAACCTGGGGATCTCTGAACTGAGAGACTACAGTAAGCAACTGATCGCCTTCAAACAGGTGACCGGCAAGTGCATGGAGACCGAACAGGCAGCGCTGGACAAGGCCGACGCGGATCTCAAACAGCTCGGCGATATCAAGAAGAAAGAATCCAAAGAGGTGCTCAAACTGCGCAAGCAACAGGAGACCGCGCGCAGTCTTACCGAGGCCCGCCTGCAGGAATGTACCGCACTCAATCTGCGTATCCAGACGTCACAGGATCTGGTCGACGCCCGGCTCAAGAAGCAACTGGAGGTCCGCCTGTTTGCGCGCGGCGATGATATCTTCGATGTCATCGCGCTTAATCTGAAACAGCCGGTGAAGTGGTTCACGCAGAGCTGGGATTATGCGAATAAAAACAGCTGGCTGTTTAACAAGGCGACCGCCAGCCAGATTAACTGGCTGATCGGCAGTTCCATCGTGGCCCTGCTGTGGGGTTTGTTATTCCGCTGGCGTTGCCTGCCCTGGGTCGCGCGGCGTCAATGGAGTGACACCACGGCAAGCCGGTTCATGGTCTCGACCGTCACCACGTTTACCCACGATGCACCCATTGTCCTGCCGGCATTGGCGATAACGCTGTGCATGGCGATCTTTACCAGTGACCTCAAGTCGGTGCCTGTCATGGCGGCGCTATCGTACGGTCTGAGTTTCCTGTTCGTCGCGCGCTTGATCATTCGAATCAGTTTGAATCCGACGCCGCCGGGCCAGTTGTTTTTACAGGTGACGCCATCGGTGGCCAAGCAACTTGCACAGCGCATGCAGGTCCTGGCGGTGCTGATGATGATCGGTTATCTCGTGATCGACACGCTGGTGTGGGCAAGCCTGCCGGAGTTCGCCCGCTCGCTGGCGCGCAGCGCGATCCGCGTGTTACTTGCGATCAACATCGTCTGGGTGCTGTGGTTGTTCCAGCATCTCGCCGGTAAATTACGGCACTCGTGGTTCCGCTACGGCCTGTCACTGGTGTTAGTTGTTGCGGTAGTGGCGGACCTCACGGGCTACTCCAATCTCGCCGGCTGGTTGTTCCGTTCCGTCTTCGGCACGCTGGTGGCCACGGGAATGGTGTTCACCTTTATCCGCCTGACCAGGGATTTGTTCATCAGCCTGGAATATGCGCGCACCCCCGCGGAGCAACGCTTTCGCCGCATGCTGGGGCTGCCGTCGGAAGGGCATCTTGCGTTTTTCTTCTGGATGCGTGTGCTGGTCTCGCTGGGTTTCTGGATCCTGTTGTTATGGCTGTTAATCCTGATCTGGGATCTGTCCTCGGGCGCCGTCCTGCAGATCGAGAGTTATATCCGCGACGGTTTCATGATAGGCGAATTGCGTATCGTCCCCTCACGCGTGTTGTTTGCCGCCGTGACAATGGCCGTATTGATTGCCCTGACCAGTTGGGCCAAGGGCCTGATGAAGACGCAACTGGAACGTTCGCCGATGGAACGCGGTACGCGCGAGGCGATGATCACCATGGCCGGCTACGCCGGCGTGTTGATTGCCATCATCGTGGCACTGGGGATGGCCGGTATCGATTTCGCCAATCTTGCATTGATCGCCGGTGCCCTGTCCGTCGGTATCGGTTTCGGCCTGCAGAACATCGTCAATAACTTCATCTCGGGTCTGATCCTGCTGTTCGAACGGCCGATCAAGACCGGCGACTGGATCGTGGTGAATAACACCGAAGGCTACGTCAAACGTATTCGTATCCGCTCGACCCAGATCCAGACCTTCGACCGCGCCGATGTGATCGTGCCCAACTCCGAATTGATCTCCGGCCAGGTGACCAACTGGATGTTGAGCGACACCACCGGGCGTGCCCGCATCCCCATCGGTGTCGCCTACGGCAGCGACGTGCAGAAGGTAAAAACCATTCTGTTACGCATCGCCGACGACCACCCGGATGTGCTGACCGACGGCAGTGCGCCGGAGCCGTTTGTGTTGTTCCGCGAATTTGCCGACAGCTCGCTGAATTTCGAATTGCGCTGCCACATTCGCAACATCGACAATCGCCTGCGCGTGATCTCCGATATCAACTTTGCCATCGACAAGGCCTTCCGCGAAGAAGGCATTACCATTCCGTTCCCGCAACGCGATGTGCATATCATCCACGATCAGCCGCCGCGTGAGGAGCCTGCAGCATGACCGCTGATACGCAGAAACCCGCACATCACCACAAGAAATGGCAGGTGCTGCACCATCGCATCTTTCAGCTTTATCACGGCAATACGCGTCGTTCGCGGGCCTTTCGCTGGAGCCTGCTGGGTTTCGATGCGATCACGATTATCTATTTCGTGGTGGCCTCGTTCTATCATCACATCGACGACCTGCACCTGGTGGAAGAGGCCATCGGCATTATTTATCTGGCAGAATTTGCAGCACGGATTTTTATCAGCAAGCAGCGCCTGCGCGATATCCTGCACCCCATCGGGCTGGCGGATATGATTGTGATCGCTTCCTTGCTGGCGCCGACGCTGGCGCAGAACTATTCCTTCCTGCGCGTGATCCGCGCCCTGCGTCTGCTGCGCTCTTACCACATGCTCAAGACCCTGCGCCGGCAATCGAAGTTTGTGCGCCTGCACGAGGATGTCATCTTCAGCGTGGTCAACCTGCTGGTGTTTATTTTTATTATTACCGCCGTGGTGTTCGTCAGCCAGGTCGGCACCAACCCGGCCATCAAGGATTACGTCGACGCCCTGTATTTCACCATCGCCACGCTCACCACCACGGGCTTTGGCGATATCACCCTGGTAGGCACCGGCGGGCGCATCCTCGCGGTGTTGATCATGATCTTCGGGATTTCATTGTTCCTGCGCCTGATCCAGACCATCTTCCGGCCGGGCAAGGTACGCTATGAATGCCCGACCTGCGGCCTTACGCGCCACGACCCGGACGCCGTGCACTGCAAACACTGCGGACAGGTTCTGCACATCACGACGGAAGGGTCTGACTGAGTTATTAGAACAAAGCCACTGGTTTCCGGCGCTCGCGTTGCTCGGCCGGAATGACGGAGGAATAGAGCCAGCATCTACACAACATCACTGGATTCCAGTTCAAGCCCGGAATCACGGGCATCATTACTTCCGCGACAGCAAGGATTCCACCAGGTCGATGGGCAGAGGGAAGACGATGGTGTTGCTCTTGTCGCCGGCGATCTCGGTGAGGGTCTGCAGATAACGCAATTGCAGCGCCTGCGGTTGTTCGGACAGGATCTTCGCTGCCTCCTGTAATTTCACCGAGGCCTGCATTTCACCTTCGGCGTGAATTACCTTGGCGCGGCGCACGCGTTCGGCCTCGGCCTGGCGCGCAATGGCGCGCACCATGCTCTCATCCAGGTCCACGTGCTTGATCTCGACATTGCTCACCTTGATGCCCCAGGCATCGGTCTGTTCGTCGAGGTCGGTCTGGATATCCACATTCAGCTTTTCGCGTTCGGCCAGCATTTCGTCCAGCTCGTGCTGACCCAGCACGGAACGCAGGGTCGTTTGCGCCAGCTGACTGGTGGCCATGTAAAAATTTTCCACCTGGATGATCGCCTTTTCCGGATCGACCACGCGAAAGTAGACCACGGCGTTGACCTTGACCGAGACGTTATCGCGCGAGATCACATCCTGCGAGGGCACGTCCATGACGATGGTCCGCAGGTCCACGCGGACCATCTTCTGGATCACCGGGATGACGATCATGAGTCCGGGACCGCCGGTGCGCCAGTAACGACCGAGGGTGAAGATGACGCCGCGTTCGTATTCCAGCATGATCTTGATTGCGCTGACCAGAAAGGCGATGACCAGGATGATGATGATGTACATGGGATAAATGCTCATGGTGTTGTCCCCTTGTGAGTAGTCGGTAGCGCCTGCACCTTCAGCACCAGGCCGTCGATGCCGGTGATTTTCAATTGCTGACCGGCGTGCACCGGCGTCTCGGACACCGCCTGCCAGATCTCGCTGTGTACCTTGACCCGGCCCTTGCCGTCAAAGTCGTTCATGGCCACGGCCACCGCATCGCGCAGTTGTTCGATACCGGAGACGACCGGTTTGCGCCGCGATCGAATCGCCATGCCAATGATAAAAATGAAGACCAGTACGCTGATGACGGTAAAGGTAATGATGATCGAGAGATCGATGCCAAAGCCCGGCGCCTCTGTATCGATCAGGACCACCGAGCCGATCACGAACGCGATGACACCGCCGATCCCGAGCACGCCAAAACTCGGCTGATAGGCCTCGGCCACCATCAGCGCCACGCCAAGGATGATCAGGGCGACACCGGCGTAATTGATCGGCAGCAGTTGCATGGAATACAAACCGAGGATCAGACAAATCCCGCCGATGGTGCCCGGCGCCACCGAGCCCGGATTGAAAAACTCCAGCAACAGACCGTACACGCCAATGAGCAGCAGGATGTACGCAATGTTGGGATTGGTGAGCACGTTCAGCATGCGCGTGCGCCAGTCCATTTCGTAGACCTGGATCGGCAGCCCGGCGGTGTGCAGGGTCTGCTTGCGGCCCTGCACGGTGACGGCACGGCCATCGATCCGCTGCAACAGCTCCGTCACGCCCGGCGCGATCACATCGATCACCTTGAGGCGCAAGGCCTCTTCCGCCGGCAGGCTCGCCGCCTCGCGCACGGCCTTTTCCGCCCATTGCGCATTGCGGCCATGCAGCGCAGCCAGACCTTTGATGTACGCAATCGCATCGTTCACGACCTTTTCGCGTTCCGCGCTCTTGTTGCTCAGGGCCGGTGCCTTGTCTTTATCGGTCTTGTCATCGGGCGTGGACGAGGGCAGGGGCGATTCACCGCCGCCCAACTGGATCGGCGTGGCGGCACCGACATTGGTACCCGGCGCCATCGCAGCGACATGACTGGCATACAGGATATACGTGCCCGCACTCGCGGCGCGCGCACCGGTGGGCGCCACGTAAGTGACCACCGGCACCGGCGAATTGGTAATGGCCTTGATGATGCTGCGCATGGAGGTATCGAGACCGCCCGGCGTGTCCATGCGGATCAGCACCAGCGAATTGCCCTGCTTGATCGCATGATCGATCCCGCGCTCGACGTAATCCGCGGTGGCCGGCCCGATCGGGCCATCGATGGTGAGTTGCAGGACAGGGCCGCTGTTGGCGGCGTGCACGGTGCACGCCGCGAGCAGCAGCAAGCCGGAGAGCAGCAGACGCTGACGCGCAAACCAGGGCTGTAACCGATAGTACATAACTGTCTTCCGATCCCTCGGTGACATGGGGTGTCTACCTTAAGTGTAGACAGTGTAAAGCCGGGAATTACTCGTGATGTTCGGCGCAGACGGGCGAGGTACTGGTAAAGCCCGCGAGGCCGCGCAGGCCGTCCATATTCTCGATACTGACAAACCGCCGGTCGACGTTGATGATCCCGGCATCCTGCATATGGGTCATGATGCGGCTGACGGTCTCCACCGCCAGGCCCAGGTAGTTGGCGATGTCGTGACGCGACATGGTGAGATTGAACTGGCGCGCGGAAAAGCCGCGCTTGCTGAAGCGGGCGGACAGGCTCAATAAAAACGTCGCCATGCGCGCCTCGGCGGATTTCTTGGCCAGCATCAGCATCATGGCGTGTTCATCGGCGATCTCGTTGCTCATCAGCGTCATGAAGTGTTCGGTGAGGCTGGGCAGTTCGCGGGCGATGTCCTGCAGGCGGTTGTAGGGCAGTTCGCAAATGCTGGTGGACTCCAGCGCCACGGCGCTGCAACTGTGCGAGTCGTGACCCATGCCATCGAAGCCCAGCAATTCACCGGGCATATGAAAGCCGACGATTTGTTCATCGCCCTCATTGGTGGGCAGGAAGACCTTCACCGAGCCGGTGCGGATCGCGAAAAGGGATTTAAACGGCTGGCCGAGTTCGAACAGGGGTTCGCCTTTTAGCAAAGGGCGTTCGCGTTTGACGATAGAGGAGAGGGCCTCGAAATCTTCATGATCCAGATTGCGCGGCAGGCAGAGCTGCGACAGGCTGCACTGGCTACAGGAAACTTTGATGGATTTGATATTGATGACCTTCGACATACGCTCCCTCAACTCGTATTCCGTAGTGGCGCGAAACCACACGCAGTGTAAGACAATATATGAGCAGTTTACTCAGGTAAGACAAATTTGATTATATGGCACAATTCGGTGCATTGCGATGTACATGCGCCGTGCTTACCAGTATCTATTAACCATAGCGCAAGGGGGTTGCAGTTTCACGACCCAAATAACCCGTGACGGAACTCAGGTATTTAAAAATACCGGCCTTGAACCCGGTTAGCACATCAGAACATACTTATTATATATGAATGATATCCAGCCCATAGCCCCGCCACCCGCCAAACCGGCCGGCAATCCCTGGCGCACCTTTGGCATTATCGTCATCACCGTGGCCGTGACCCTGGGCATCGCCTGGTGGGTCGTCACCGCGTATCTGTTTCCCACCGCCTTCACGCCGGTGACGCTGAATCAGAAAGAACAACAACGCCTTAACCAAAAACTCGGCCGCCTCGGCATCACGCTCGCAGGCGAGACACCGCTGGCACCCGAACCCTACCGCGAGACCGACGCCAGCCGCGACATCAGCTTCAGCGAAAAAGAACTCAACGCATTAATCGCACACAACACCGACCTCGCCAGCAAACTCGCCATCGACCTCTCCGACAATCTCGCCAGTGCCAAACTGCTGGTCAAACTCGACCCGGACATGCCGTTCTTCGGTGGCAAGACCCTCAAGGTCACCGCCGGCCTCGAACTCCACATCAAGCAAGGTCATCCCCGCGCCGTCCTCAAGGGCGTGAGCGTGTGGGGCGTACCGCTCCCTAACGCCTGGCTCGGCAACATGAAGAACATCGACCTGATCCAGGAGTTCGGCGACGCCGGCGGCTTCTGGCAGGCGATCAAAGATGGTGTGGAAGAGTTAGAGATCAAAGACGGCGAGCTACACGTGATCCTTAAAAAATAGTTTGTCATGGATTCGTCATTCCGGGGGCCACGCAGTGGCAACCCGGAAACCAGTGACTTTGAGATTTTACACTTCGATAGCAGTGGCAGCCCGGAATCCGACCAGAACCCGGAGGGTGCAGGAAGTACTTAATGAACCCAAAGGGATTCTGGAGTGCGACCAGAACCCGGAGGGTGCAGGAAGTACTTAATGAACCCAAAGGGTTCTAAGTGCAGTGACTTTGGGTTCTGCCTTGCCAGCCAAAATCATCACCACGCTCACACATTCCCCGGCAATTTCAGGTTGCCGCACCCTCCCAGAACGCGCAAAATGGAAACAGCACGTGCGCTGTTATCACATACTATACCGATGCGCAGTTGCATTGGACGGGAGTCATGCGCGAGGAAGTCAATCAAGGAGGAAGCCGATAGCTAGGGGGTTAGGTAGAACCGTTACTCAATGTAAAAAATGGCTCAGCATATAAATGCAGCCCCGGAATTCTTCGAAGTAGAATGGGTGCGGCAACAAACTATAAATATTGAATGGTGATAAATGCAGCACGACGAACAAAAATTCTTAAACGACCTAGACAAAAAACTCTGGACCGCCGCCGATAAGCTGCGCTCCAACCTCGACGCCGCCGTCTACAAACACGCCGTACTCGGCCTCATCTTCCTCAAATACGTCAGCGATGCCTTCGAAGAGCGGCGTAAGGAACTGGCCGCCGCATTCAAAGACCCCAAAAACGATTACTACCTCGGCGATGACGCCGACGAGCTGATCCACGACGAGCTGGAAATCCGCGACTACTACACCGAGAAAAATGTCTTCTGGGTGCCGGCCATGGCCCGCTGGGAAAACCTGCAAAACAACGCCAAGGTCGCGCCGGGCACCGAAATCGAAATCAAGAACGGTAAAAAGACCATCTACAAATTCACCAGCATCGGCAAACTCATCGACGATGCCCTGGATGCCGTCGAAAAAGAAAACGAGAAAAAACTCAAAGGCGTGCTCAACAAAACCTACACCCAATTACAAATCGAGCCCGCCAAACTCGGCGAACTCATCGACCTTATCGCCACCATCCCGTTCCACCACAAAACCCTGCACGCCAAAGACATCCTCGGCCATGTCTACGAATACTTCCTCGGCCAGTTCGCCCTGGCCGAAGGCAAAAAGGGCGGCCAGTATTACACCCCCAAGGCCATCGTCACCCTCATCGTCGAAATGCTGCAACCCTTCAAAGGCCGCGTTTATGACCCCGCCATGGGCTCCGGCGGCTTCTTCGTCTCCAGTGAAAAATTCATCGAAGCCCACAATGGCCGACTTGGCGACATCTCCGTCTACGGTCAGGAATCCAACCCCACCACCTGGCGCCTGGCAGCAATGAACATGGCCATCCGCGGCATCGACTTCAACTTCGGCGGCGAACCAGCTAACACCTTCAGCAACGACAAACACCCCGACCTGCGCGCTGACTTCGTCATGGCCAATCCACCCTTCAACATGAAAGAGTGGAACACCGGCGTCAAAGACGACGACCCCCGCTGGCAATACGGCATCCCGCCCGCCGGCAACGCCAACTTCGCCTGGATGCAACACATGCTCTACCACCTGGCGCCCAACGGTAGCATGGGCCTGCTACTCGCCAATGGCTCCATGAGCTCCAATACCAACAACGAAGGCGAAATCCGTAAAAAGCTATTAGAAGAAGACCGCGTCGAATGCATGGTCGCGCTCCCCGGCCAACTGTTTACCAATACCCAAATCCCCGCGTGCATCTGGTTCCTTACTAAAAACAAAAAAGCCACGCGGACGACCGCCAGGGATGGCGGAAGTGCCGGAAATGCAGGAGCAATTTCCGGCTTGGCAGATAGAACCAACAAAGTCCTTTTTATCGACGCCCGTAACCTGGGCTATATGAAAGACCGTGTACTGCGCGACTTCACGCAAGAAGATATAAAGAAGATTGCCGATACTTTCCACAACTGGAAAACAGGCGAAGGTTATGAAGACGTGCCTGCGTTCTGTAATTCAGCAACGTTAGAAAAAATAAAAGGACACGACTACGTTCTTACTCCCGGCCGATACGTTGGTGCGGCTGAAGAGGAAGACGACGGCGAATTGTTCGCGGACAAGATGGCGCGCCTCGCCACGCAATTGAAAGAACAGTTTGAGCAAAGCGACAAGCTGGAAATAGAGATCAAAAAGAATTTGGCGGGATTAGGATTCAATGTCTGATTGGCAAGAATATAAAATCGAAGAAATTGCATTGGATTCACCAAATGCTATGTCCACTGGCCCATTTGGGTCCGCAATTAGTTCAAAGTTCTTTCAAGAAGTAGGCGTGCCTGTTATTCGTGGTGGCAATTTAAGCACGGAAGTGACAGATCGAATGTCTGACGATGGCTTGGTTTTTGTGAGCCCTGAAAAAGCTGAGGAGTTCAAGCGCTCAGTTGTTCGGCCTGGAGATTTGATTTTTACTTGTTGGGGTACAATAAATCAAGTAGGCCTAATAACAGATGAATTGAAATATTCCGAATATATTATCTCTAATAAGCAAATGAAGCTAACTCCTGATCCAGAGAAAGCAGATTCACTATTTTTATACTATCTATTTTCGAGTCCTTTAAAACAAGCTGAGATAATTAATAACGGCATAGGTGCTGCTGTACCCGGTTTTAACTTGGGGCAATTAAAAAGTCATATCGTTTATTTACCGCCAGTTGATGAACAAAAGCAAATTGCCGCGATATTGAATTCGTTTGATAGAAAAATTAGACATAACCACCAAATCAACCAAACCCTCGAACAAATCGCCCAGGCCATCTTCAAGTCCTGGTTCGTCGACTTCGAACCCGTCAAAGCCAAAATAGAAGCCAAACAAAACGGCCAAGACCCAGAACGCGCCGCCATGCGTGCGATAAGTGGAAAATCCGACGAAGAAATCGGCCAACTTAGCGAAAAACAACGTCAACAACTCACCATCACCGCAGCACTCTTCCCAGACGAACTTGAAAACTCAGAACTCGGTGAAATACCAAAGGGGTGGAAAGTTAAACCATTAGATAAAGTAGCAGACTATTTAAATGGCTTAGCTTTACAAAAATTCCCAGCAGAAGATGGCGAGGAATCATTGCCAGTTATCAAGATTGCTCAATTAAAAAAAGGTGATTCTAAGGACGCAGACAGGGCATCAAAAAACATTAAGCCAGAATATGTGATTAATAATGGCGACGTAATTTTTTCATGGTCTGGATCTTTGTTTATTGATATTTGGTGCGGTGGCCAAGGCGCATTAAATCAGCATTTGTTTAAAGTGACATCAGAAGAATATCCCAAGTGGTTCTATTTATATTGGACTAATTATCATCTTGCAGAGTTTCAGAGAATCGCAGCAGATAAGGCAGTAACAATGGGGCATATCAAAAGAGGGCATTTGTCGTCTGCAAAGTGTCTTGTGCCTGATGATAAATTAATTAATACCCTAGGAGCATATATTTCATCATTGGTTGATCTGTCAGTGGAACGCAGACTAGAAAACGACAATTTAGCCAAGATCAGGGATTCACTACTCCCAAAACTCCTCTCCGGCGAAATTGGAGATGATGTGAGCGCAGCAGGCAAAGAAGCAGTGGCTTGATGTTATTTGCTATTATTACGATATAAAGTATTAAATATTATTCAGGAGGCTATATGGCATCGGGAAAATTGTTAAGGCAGCTTATAAAGTCTGGCGCGGAAGGTAATTTTGAAGCATTTCGTCGCGCATCTGAAGAGGTGATTCGAGAAGAAAGGGGCAAGCGCCATACGTTGCTCGCGAACGATTTAGAAAAAATATTGTATGGCAGAGGTAATTTATCAAATGATAAGAAGAAGCCATATCTAGAACAGCTTCCTCAAGATAGTGAGCGTGGGCTTCCACTATTATATGTTAAAGAGCCTGTACGTTGTTTCGAAGATGTTGTTCTATCGGATGAGAATAAATCACTTATTGAAGAAATCTTAGTTGAATATCATCGTGTTGAACTACTTCGTAGTCATGGGCTATACCCCGTAGACCGAATTTTGTTTTGCGGGCCGCCGGGTTGTGGTAAGACGCTAACAGCCGAGATTATTGCAAATGAACTTAGTTTACCTTTGGCGATAGTCAGGACAGACAGTGTTATATCTTCATACTTAGGAGAGACAGCGGCAAATATTCGAAAAGTGTTTGATTTCGTAAGTTCAATACCAATGGTGGTGCTGTTCGATGAATTTGATGCTTTAGCGAAAGAGCGTTCAGATGATGCAGAACATGGTGAACTTAAACGTGTCGTTAATGCATTTCTGCAAATGATGGATGCATATGAAGGTAAAAGTTTGCTTATAGCTGCTACAAATCACGAAAAAATATTGGATACGGCTGTTTGGCGCCGTTTTGATGAGGTGCTGAGTTTTGATTACCCTAATCTCGAGCAGATTAGGCGACTGCTATCAGTAAAATTACGTGGTGTTCGTCGTGAATTTGAGACAGATGACTCGCGTATATCAAACATGTTTAAAGGCATGAGTCATGCAGATATAGAGCGCGTAATTAAACGCGCAATTAAAGATATGGTGGTTTCTGGAAAAGAATTTCTCACAGAAAGACACATTGAATCTGCACTCAGAAAAGAAGAAGCAAGGAAAAAAAGACTACAACAATAAGGATAAATTGTAATGGCAGAAACTTACCCACATTTACAGATACAGCGTGAGGAACCGATTACAGAAAAAAGGCCAAAAAGCCCGCCAAGGTTTTTTGTGCCTAAAAATCCTTCGCAGCATGGTAAGCAACTATTGGAGAATTTAGAACAAGCAAAAGAAAATGGGCTCTTTTGAATTCCGAGTGGGTTAATGTGCCACATGCGGGTTGAGTTTCGAGAAGTCGAGTTTGCCGGCGAGCAGGAAGATCACGGTGCGGATCGTGGCGAAGCGGACGTAGCCGCGTGCTCTGCGCTTGGCGGACTG
>WGLP01000010.1 GCA_016125505.1 Gammaproteobacteria bacterium | reverse complement strand
CAGTCCGCCAAGCGCAGAGCACGCGGCTACGTCCGCTTCGCCACGATCCGCACCGTGATCTTCCTGCTCGCCGGCAAACTCGACTTCTCGAAACTCAACCCGCATGTGGCACATTAACCCACTCGGAATTCAAAAGAGCCGGAATTGTTGATAGGTGGTAACCCGATCGGCACCAAACATCCCAGAATCTACCGTGCACGTGAAAATTGTATTCCCTGGCCGGAGCTCAAAGATTATCTCGACTTACTGGAAAAAGGCCTGGATGCTGGAGATGTAGAGTTGGTCTTAACCCTCTTGCTCGATGTCGTAGTGGATTTTCATCCGCAGGGCACTATTGAAGATGCTGTGTGGAAGGAAAAGCGTAAGGGTAAGGATATCAACACCGTCGTTCAGCTTAAGGATTTCCGTTCGCCGCAAGAATCAGAGCCGGATGCCAGTTCGAGTTGAGGTATTTTGGGTATATCGCGCTTGAATTGTCCTTGATTTCGCCATAACAATTCCGTTATCTTTGCGCCCTCTTTAGTCGCGTAGCTCAGTTGGTTAGAGCATCACCTTGACATGGTGGGGGTCGTTGGTTCGAGTCCAATCGCGACTACCAATTTTTTGCTCTCGCCGGAGGCCTCTCGTAGCGGTCTCTGGCGGGGAATTTCCGGACGGCCACTCGTAGCGGTCGTCTGAGTTGAACAAGCGGTCCTTGGTAGGGGTCGCCACTGAAACGAAGGAGAGCCAACATGCCTATTGTGACGCTGCCGGACGGCAGCCATCGTGAATATTCCAGTCCATTAACTATTGCCGAAGTGGCCGCCGATATCGGCGCCGGCCTGGCCAAGGCCGCCCTGGCAGGGAAGGTCGATGGCAAGCTGGTGGACACCAGTTACCGCATCGATCATGACGTCAATCTTGCCATCGTTACCGAAAAAGATCCGGAAGGGCTGGAGATTGTCCGCCATTCCACGGCCCACCTGCTGGCCCAGGCTGTGAAGCAGCTGTTTCCCCAGGCGCAGGTCACCATTGGCCCGGTGATAGAAGATGGTTTTTACTACGATTTTGCCTATCCGCCCGGGTTTTCCGAGTCTGACCTCGAGAAGATCGAACAGCGGATGGAGGAACTGGCCAAGAAAGATATACCGGTTGCCCGCTCGGTGCTGTCTCGGGATGCGGCGGTCAAATTCTTCCGTGACATGGGTGAGGAATATAAAGCCCGTATTATCGAGGACATTCCCAAGGATGAAGAGCTGTCGCTGTACCGCCAGGGGGATTTCATCGACCTGTGCCGGGGCCCGCATGTCCCGTCCACGGGCAAGCTCAAGGCCTTCAAGTTGATGAAGCTGGCCGGGGCCTACTGGCGGGGCGATAGCAAGAACGAAATGCTGCAGCGTGTCTATGGCACGGCTTGGTCCAATAAAAAAGACCTGAAGGACTATCTGCACCGGCTGGAAGAGGCTGAAAAGCGCGATCACCGTCGCCTCGGCAAGCAGCTTGATCTGTTCCATACCCAGGAAGAGGCGCCGGGGATGGTGTTCTGGCATGACAAGGGCTGGATCATCTATCAGCAAATAGAACAATATATCCGCGCCAAACTTCGCCGACACGATTACCAGGAGGTACGTACGCCTCAGGTCGTCGATCGGAGCCTGTGGGAGCGGTCCGGCCACTGGGACAAGTTCCGCGAGAACATGTTTACCACCCACTCGGAAAACCGCGACTACGCGGTCAAGCCAATGAACTGTCCCTGCCACATCCAGGTCTTCAACCAGGGCCTGAAGAGTTATCGCGATCTACCGCTTCGTATGGCTGAATTCGGGTCCTGTCATCGCAATGAACCGTCCGGGACACTGCACGGCCTGATGCGGGTGCGCAATTTTACCCAGGATGATGCCCATATCTTCTGTACCGAGGAACAGATCCAGACTGAAGTGGCGCGTTTCAACGACCTGCTGTTCGAGGTTTACAAGGATTTCGGCTTTGATGACATCCTGATCAAATTGTCGACCCGGCCGGCGCAACGGGTGGGATCCGACGAGGTCTGGGACAAGGCCGAACACGCCCTGGAAAAAGCGCTTAACACGCTCGGCAAACCCTGGGACCTGCAGCCGGGCGAGGGGGCCTTTTACGGCCCGAAAATCGAGTTTTCCCTGCGGGATTGCATTGGCCGCGTCTGGCAGTGTGGCACGATCCAGGTGGATTTCTCCATGCCGGGCCGCCTGGGTGCCGAGTATGTGGCGGAAGACGGTTCCCGCAAGACGCCAGTCATGCTGCACCGGGCCATTCTGGGCTCCCTGGAGCGCTTCATTGGCGTATTGATCGAGCATTATGCCGGGGTATTTCCGCTGTGGCTCGCCCCGGTCCAGGCGGTGGTACTCAATATTACCGACAAGCAGCAGGATTATGTCCAGTCCGTGGCAAAATCTCTCGCAGAAGCCGGAATTCGTGCCAAGGCCGACTTGAGAAACGAAAAAATTGGCTTTAAAATTCGCGAACATACGCTACAGAAAGTCCCCTATCTGCTGGTCGTCGGCGATAGGGAAGTCGAGAATCATACTGTGGCCGTGCGTACACGAGCGGGTGAGGACCTGGGGACGCTGAGTCTCGAGGACGTGAAGGCGAAACTCACCAATGAGATCGTGGACCGCGGCCGTAGTTATTTGGAGGGTTAACATATCGCTACTGCGAAAGAGACGCGCATCAACGACGCCATCAGAGTACCTGAGGTACGTGTAATAGGGGCCGACGGAGAGCAAGTCGGCGTCATGCCAACCAACAAAGCGCTGGAACTGGCGGAAGAAGCCGATCTGGATCTGGTTGAGATTGCCCCTGATGCCAAGCCGCCTGTTGTTCGGGTGATGGATTACGGAAAGTTTCTTTTTGAACTAAGTAAAAAGAAACATGCGGCGAAGAAAAAGCAGAAAGTTATCCACGTTAAGGAAATCAAGTTCCGTCCAGGCACGGAAGAACAGGATTACCAGGTCAAGCTGCGTAACCTGATCAAGTTTCTAAGCGGGGGTGATAAAGCGAAAGTGACTTTGCGGTTTCGTGGCCGCGAGATGGCCCACATGGAATTGGGTCAGAAGTTACTCCAACGGGTCGAACAGGATCTGGAAGAGTATGGAACTGTCGAACAGTTTCCGAAGATGGAAGGTCGCCAGATGGTGATGGTACTGGCGCCCAAGAAGAAGTAGTTTTTTAATTAACTGGCACACGTTGCGTCCACCCTGCGAAGGGTCAATGAGAGAGCGGATATTTCTCTTTTCACAAGTGATTCAACGTTACAACTTTAGGAGTAACCAAGATGCCAAAGATGAAGACCAACCGGGGCGCTGCCAAGCGTTTTCGGAAGACGGCCTCCGGCCGTTTCAAACATGCACAGTCGCATCGTCGTCATATCCTGACGAAGAAACCGACCAAGCGTAAACGTCAATTGCGTAGCAGCCAACTGGTACATGAAGCCGATACCAAGTTGATTGCCCGTATGTTGCCTTACGTCTAAGGGAGGAATGCGCAATGGCAAGAGTAAAACGTGGCGTGACTGCACACGCCAAGCACAAGAAAGTCATTCAAAAGGCCAAGGGCTATCGTGGACGTCGTAAAAACGTCTATCGTGTTGCCACCCAGGCGGTCACCAAGGCGGGTCAATATGCGTTCCGCGACCGTCGGCAGCGCAAACGTCAATTCCGTGTATTGTGGATTGCGCGTATCAATGCCGCGGCACGTGAGTGCGGTCTGTCTTATAGCCGATTTATGAATGGGCTGAAAAAGGCGGCGATCGAGATCGATCGCAAGGTGCTGGCGGATATCGCCGTGCACGACAAAGCCGGTTTTGCAGCCCTCGCGGAAAAGGCCAAGGCCAGTCTCGCGTAATCGACGCTCAGCGGTATCGCCCGAGCGGGCAAAAGCAAGAAACAAAATGCGGGAAGGCTGCCTCGGCGGTCTTCCCGTTTTTGTTTGCCATTAAGGAAATGACATTACAGTGGAACAACAACTCGAAAAATTGATTGGTGATGCGCAGCAGGCGATTAATGCCGCCGCGGATTTACAGAGCCTGGATCAGGTACGCGTAAATTATCTGGGCAAAAAGGGCAGCGTGACCGAGATGATGAAAGAACTCGGTAAGCTGCCACCGGAACAGCGGCCGGAAGCCGGACAGGTGATCAATCGCGCGAAACAGGCAATCCAGACTGCTATCGAGGCAAAAAAAGAGACACTGCAGAACGCCAAGCTGGCGGCACAACTGGCTAACGAGACTATCGATGTTACGATGCCCGGTCGCACGCGTGGGGTTGGTGGTTTGCATCCGGTGACGCGCGTGTTGTATCGCATCGAGGATCTATTTAATCAATTGGGTTTTGAGATTGCGGAAGGCCCTGAAATCGAAGATGACTTCCATAATTTCGAAGCATTGAATATTCCGGAATCGCATCCGGCGCGCGCCATGCACGACACGTTCTACATTGATGACAAGCTGGTGCTGCGGACGCACACCTCGCCGGTACAGATCCGGGTGATGCAGGAACGTCAACCGCCACTAAAGATCATTGCGCCCGGGCGAGTCTATCGGTGTGATTCCGATGTGACACATACACCCATGTTCCACCAGGTGGAAGGCCTGATGGTCGATAAAAATGTCAGTTTCACCGATTTGAAGGCGATCCTGATTAATTTCTTGCAGCAGTTTTTTGAGCGCGAAGACCTGGCCGTCCGTTTTCGCCCCTCCTACTTTCCGTTTACCGAACCGTCAGCGGAGGCGGATATTCAATGTGTCATGTGCAGTGGGTCAGGCTGTCGCGTTTGCAAGCAGACGGGTTGGTTGGAGATCCTCGGCTGCGGGATGGTGCATCCGAACGTGTTCAAACACGTGAATATCGACAGCGGAATCTATACCGGCTTTGCCTTTGGTATGGGAGTGGAACGCCTCGCGATGATGCGCTATGGCGTGAATGATTTGCGTATGTTTTTCGAAAACGACCTGCGCTTCCTGCAACAATTCAAATAAAGATTAAGACAATATGAAATTCAGCGAACAATGGTTACGGGAATGGGTGAACCCCTCCATTTCCACCGCGGAACTGGCCGAACAACTGACGATGGCCGGCCTGGAAGTCGATGCTATCGAGGCCGTGGCAGGCGCATTCGATCATGTCGTGGTCGGTGAAGTGCTCAGTCTGGAAAAGCATCCGGATGCGGACAAGCTGCGGGTGTGTCAGGTCAATGTCGGCGACAAGGCGCCGCTGCAAATCGTTTGCGGCGCGGCCAATGTGCATGCCGGCATGAAAGCCCCGGTGGCGCTGATTGGCGCGAATCTCCCCGGCGATCTGAAAATCAAAAAATCCAAGCTGCGCGGGGTCGAGTCGTTTGGCATGTTATGTTCTGCCAAAGAACTCGGACTGGCGGAATCTGCAGACGGCCTCTTGCCGCTAAGCGCTGATGCGCCGGTAGGACAATCTGTTCGAGACTACCTGCAGCTGGATGATGTCAGTCTCGAACTCGGGCTGACCCCCAATCGGGGTGATTGTCTGGGACTCGAAGGCGTCGCACGAGAAGTGGCGGTGCTCAATCGGATGACACTCAAGTCTCCTGACATTTCTCCGGTGACGGCGACGATTCGGGATACTTTCCCCGTCAAATTGACAGAAGAAAAGGATTGCCCGCAGTACTGTGGTCGTGTGATTCGAGGTATTAACCCAAGGGCCCTCACACCATTCTGGATGCAGGAACGACTGCGACGTTCCGGTTTACGCAGTGTCTCGCCGGTAGTGGATGTCACGAACTACGTGCTGCTCGAACTGGGCCAGCCGATGCACGCCTTCGATCTGGCCAAATTGCGCGGTGGTATCGAGGTCCGTCACGCCAGACAGGGCGAGAAATTACTGCTGCTGGATGGTCAGACCATGGAACTTCAGCAAGAGACACTGGTGATTGCCGATTCTGCCGGGCCTTTGGCACTGGCAGGCATCATGGGAGGGGAAGAGAGCGCCGTACGCGACGATACAGTCGATATCTTTTTGGAAAGCGCCTTCTTCAATCCATTGACTATCGCGGGCAAAGCCCGTTCTTATGGCCTGCACACGGATTCCTCGCATCGTTTTGAGCGTGGCGTGTCCCCGGAGTTACAGCCGCGTGCAATAGAGCGTGCGACAGCCTTACTGCTGGAGATCGTGGGAGGTAAACCCGGGCCCGTTGTTAAAACCCAGAATCCAGCGTTGTTGCCCACTCGAGCCCCCATTCAACTACGCGAGGCTCGTGTTGGCCATATATTAGGCAATTCGATACCTGCCGCGGAGATTGAGGACATCTTGTCTCGTTTGGGTATGTCGCTTACTCAAAAAGATTCGGCTTGGGAGGTAAAGCCGCCGGCCTTTCGGTTCGATATCTCTATCGAAGAGGACCTGGTTGAAGAAGTGGCCCGTATCTACGGTTATAACCGGCTGAAGCTGGAACAACCCTTGAGTACCCTCACAATTGGCCGACTATCAGAATCCCGTTTGGCATTGCGGCGGATACGCGAAGTGCTGGTTGATTTGGGGTACCAGGAGGCCGTCACCTACAGTTTCGTGGACCCGAGATACCAGCAGGCCCTGGATCCCGATGTCCCTGCCATTGCGCTGGCAAACCCCATATCGGCGGACATGAGTGTCATGCGCACAAATTTGTGGGCGGGTCTGGTCCAGGCGGTGCAGTACAACTTGAATCGTCAGCAAAATCGGTTATCTTTATTCGAGTGTGGTCTTAAGTTTGTTAAACAAGCTAATGATTTAAAACAGGAAATGGTGGTTGCAGGCTTGTTGACAGGTAAGGCCGTTCCCGAGCAGTGGGGGGAATCGAAGCGAGCGGTGGATTTTTACGATGTGAAAGGCGCCCTGGAAACGTTATTTGAGCTAACAGGTTGTTTTTCAAGATTTAATTTTTCCAGTGCGCAGCACCCGGCACTGCACCCGGGGCAATCAGCACGGATTTTCCGCGATGATGTGCCGGTGGGTTGGCTGGGTGCGATACACCCGCAGGTGGCAAAATCGCTGGATATAGACCAAACTATGTATCTGTTTGAATTAACTACAGATAGTTTGCAGCGGGGGAGCTTGCCAACGTATCAGGCGGTTTCCAAGTATCCAGCGGTACGCCGTGATCTGGCGATTGTCGTGGATAAGGCGGTATCCGCTCAGAATGTACAGGATTGTATCCGTAAGGCTGCGCCGCAAACTTTGGTAAAGGTCGAGTTATTTGACATGTATACGGGCGAAGGTATTGATTCTGGAAGAAAAAGTCTTGCTTTAGGCTTGACCTTGCAGGATCTTTCGCGCACTCTTACAGAGAGTGACGTAGAGACGGTACAGCAGCGGGTTGTCGAACAGCTGCAAAAAGACCTCGGCGCGACCCTGCGACAATAACAAGCCGTGAGAGAACAACAAAGATGGCATTGACCAAGGCTGAAATGGCGGAACGCTTGTTCGAAGAATTGGGACTGAACAAACGCGAAGCAAAAGAGCTGGTAGAACAATTTTTTGAGGAAATCCGGGGGGCTTTGGAACGGGGCCAGCAGGTTAAGCTGTCCGGCTTTGGCAATTTTGACCTCCGGGACAAGAGTCAGCGTCCCGGGCGCAATCCAAAAACCGGCGAAGAGATTCCGATTACGGCACGTCGTGTGGTGACGTTTCGCCCAGGACAAAAACTAAAGGCGCGCGTAGAAGCTTATGCTGGAACCCAGCAACAACAATGAACTTCCCCCGATCCCGGGTAAACGCTACTTCACTATCGGTGAGGTAAGCGACCTCTGTCAGGTCAAGCCCCACGTCCTGCGGTATTGGGAACAGGAATTTCCGCAGCTCAAGCCGGTAAAGCGCCGTGGCAATCGCCGCTATTACCAGCGCCAGGACGTCATCATGATTCGCCAGATCCGCAGCCTGTTATACGAGCAGGGCTATACCATCGGCGGTGCCAGACTCCAACTGGCCGAAACCACCAGCCAGGAGCAGAAACTCTCGCGTGAAGCGATTGATGCACTGCTCATGGAGCTGGAGGAAATTAAAGCCATTCTTGACGCCTGAACCTTCCCATTTTGGGGATGTGCTTCTCTCTCGATCACGTTAGAATCTGCCGCATTCATTTATTTCGGGGCGTAGCGCAGCCTGGTAGCGCACTGCAATGGGGTTGCAGTGGTCGGAGGTTCAAATCCTCTCGCCCCGACCAACTTATCTAGACGCTGTAAAAATCTCGATACCAGGCGACGAATTTGGCGATGCCGTCTTCCACAGACGTGTCAGGTTTGTAGCCGACGTCATGCATGAGGTCACTGGTGTCGGCGTAGGTATACGGTACGTCGCCTGCCTGTAACGGCAACATGTTTTTCTCCGCCTTCTTACCCAAACAATTTTCCAGAACCTCAATGTAGCGCAGCAGATTGCATGGATTGTTATTGCCGATATTGTAGAGGCGATACGGTGCCTTGCTGGTGGCGGAGTCAGGATCGTCCCCTGACCATTCGGGATTGGGCGTTGCCACTTTGTCCAATGTGCGGATGACGCCCTCGACAATGTCATCGATATAGGTGAAGTCGCGTTTATGGTCACCATAATTGAAGACGTCAATCGGTTTACCGGCAAGAATATTTTTCGTAAACATAAACAGCGCCATATCCGGGCGGCCCCAGGGTCCGTAGACGGTGAAGAAGCGCAAACCGGTGGTAGGCAGATTAAATAAATGACTGTAGGTATGCGCCATCAGCTCGTTGGATTTCTTTGAGGCAGCATACAGACTGACGGGATGGTCTACATTATTGTGCACGGAAAACGGATAATTGGTATTTGCGCCGTAGACAGAACTGCTCGAAGCGTAGACCAGGTGTTCGACGCCATGATGACGACAACCTTCGAGGATGTTGACGAAGCCGACGATGTTGGTGTCGATATACGCATGTGGATTCACCAGTGAATAGCGCACGCCTGCCTGTGCAGCCAGATTGACCACGCGCTGGGGCTGGTATTTTTTAAATACCGCTTCCATTTCCGCGCGGTCTTCGATGTTTATACGTACGTCCGTGAATTTATCGTAAGCCTTGACGCGCTCAAGTCGGGCCTTTTTCAGATTGACGTCGTAATAGTCGTTTAAGTTATCAATACCAATAACCTCATCACCGCGTTCCAACAGTCGTATGGCTAAAGTAGACCCGATAAACCCGGCGGTACCGGTAATTAAAACTTTCACGTTGTTAAATTCCCTTTGGGTTACAGTCTTGCGTCAACTTTCTCTTTAGGCAGGACTTGTTTGACATCGAACAGGACATGAGTGGGTTGCGCAAAATTACGAATACCGGCTTCGCCCAGTTCACGGAATTGATGGTGTGCTACGGCGATGATGATTGCGTCATATTTGCCTTCTTCAGGCTTTGCGATGGGCGTGATGCCGTATTCATGTCTTGCTTCTTCAGGATTGACCCAGGGATCGTAGACATCGACGTTGGCATTATACGTTTTCAACTCGCGGATAATGTCAGTCACCCGGGTATTACGCAGATCCGGGCAGTTTTCTTTGAACGCCAGACCAAGGATCAATATATTCGAATCGACGACATGAATGCGTTTTTTGGTCATCAGCTTCACTGTTCGGCCTGCTACGTAACCACCCATGCTGTCGTTAATCCGACGACCTGCCAGAATAACTTCAGGGTTGTAGCCAATTTGCTGCGCTTTGTGCGTCAGGTAGTAGGGATCGACGCCGATGCAATGGCCGCCAACCAGCCCAGGGCGAAAAGGCAGGAAATTCCATTTGGTGCCTGCAGCTTCCAATACCTCCAGGGTGTCTATTCCCATTTTGTTGAAAATAATGGATAACTCATTGATGAGGGCGATATTGAGGTCACGCTGTGTGTTTTCGATGACCTTGGCAGCCTCCGCGACCTTGATACTGCTGGCCTTATGGGTGCCAGCCTGAATAATCGAACGATAGAGCCGGTCCACGGTTTCTGCTGTCTCCGGGGTGGAGCCCGAAGTGACTTTTTTGATATTGATGACGCGGTGTTCCTTGTCGCCCGGATTGATGCGTTCCGGGCTGTAGCCGGCGAAAAAATCCTTGTTAAAAGTTAGCCCGGATTCCTGTTCCAGTACCGGTACGCAATCTTCCTCGGTGGCGCCTGGGTAAACCGTCGATTCATAAACGACAATGTCGCCTTTTTTCAACACCTTACCGACTGAATGACTCGCCGAAAGCAGGGGGCTGAGATCGGGGCGCTTGTGATCATCAATGGGTGTGGGCACCGTGACGATATAGATATTCGCCGGGCGAATGCCATCGAGTGCGGTCGTGTAAGTAAGGTGGTTAGCGAGCTTCAATTCATCGCCTTCGACCTCCAGGGTTGAATCCTTGCCGGATTTGAGCTCGTTGATTCTTGCGGCGTTGATGTCGAACCCGATGGTCGGGTATTTTTTGCCGAATTCCACGGCTAACGGCAGGCCGACATAACCCAGGCCGATAATCGCGATAGTGAAGTCAGACATAGGTGTACAGATACTCTTGAAAGTGAAAGGTGAATTTATTCAGTTATAAATTGGTTATCAAACGACACTCAATTATACTATATCAGTTTGATTTATCGCAGCTTTTTCACATAACTTTAAAAAACAACAGGTAGGTCAGTTCTTGAGCACGTTACGCATTTTTAATCACTATGTCCGGGTTCCATTCCTCGTCCTTGGCTTGATTGAAATCATCGGGATTTTCAGTTCGGTGGTCCTCGGCAGCTATTTACTGGTCCGCTATCACTTCAGTGAAGAGGGTTACTACCTCGAATTGAGCCTGAAAGCCGGCATCATGACGCTGGTCATGTTGTTAAGCATGATTGCGGCGGGGCTGTATCAGGCACGGTTACGAGAAGGGACATTGGGATTTATTTTACGGCTGACCACGTCCTACCTTCTGGGAATACTCGGACTGTCATTGATCTTCTATATTTTCCCGGATTTATTGCTGGGACGCGGGATCATGGCGATTTCACTTGCTTCGTCATTTGCCTTCATTTTAGTGATCCGCTGGTTTCTGTTTCTCACTGATCCAAATCTGTTTAAGAAACGCATTCTTGTCCTGGGCGCCGGCAAACGCGCAAGCGTTATAACTGAGTTACGCCGTAAATCCGATCAGTTTGGCTTTACGATTCTTGGCTTCGTGCATTTGCGCGGTGAGACCGATGTTGTGGAAAAAGAAAAGATCCTGAATCTGAATATGCCGTTGATTGATTATGTGGATCGCAATGATGTCGATGAAATCGTGATGGCGATTGAAGATCGCCGCAAAGGCATCCCCATGCGCGAGTTGCTGGACTGCAAGATGCATGGTGTCGATATCATCGATGTTCTGACATTCTTCGAACGGGAAACCGGCAAGATACGTCTCGATCAGTTACAGCCCAGTTGGTTGTTGTTTTCGCAAGGATTTAACCAAGGCGGGATGCGTGATTTTTCGAAACGGGCGTTCGATATCGTAATTAGCGCCGGTTTGTTGTTGCTTACCTGGCCTTTCATGTTGCTGGCGGCAATTGCCATCTGGTTGGAATCCGGATGCAAGTTTGATACACCCATTTTTTTCAAACAGGTGCGTGTCGGCCTGGGCGGGCGTCCCTTTCAGGTATTGAAATTCCGCAGCATGGTGGTGAATGCCGAAAAAAGCGGGAAAGCGCAATGGGCGACAAAAAATGATTCGCGTGTTACGCGGGTTGGAAAACTCATCCGAAAAATTCGTGTGGATGAATTACCGCAAATCTTCAATGTGTTCCGCGGTGACATGAGTTTTGTCGGTCCGAGACCAGAGCGTCCCGAGTTTGTCGTTATGTTGTCAGAAAAAATCCCATACTACGCGGAAAGGCATCACGTTAAGCCTGGGATCACGGGATGGGCCCAGTTGCTGTACCCATATGGTTCGTCAGAGAAAGATGCAATGGAAAAATTGCAATACGATCTTTATTACGTAAAGAACCACAGCATATTTCTGGATTTTTTGATTATGCTGCAAACAGCAGAAGTCGTTCTTTTTGGGCGAGGTGCACGCTAGTAAGCGTGGCTCGGGTAATTCCTGACTATGGGCCAGTTTCCACAGTTTGTAACCAACATAGGATCGCTGGGATATGCCATTAATGCCGTAAGTTATTTGTTAATGGCATTCTATTTAATCAGCAGTTGGAAGAAAAAATTACCTGGTGGGCTTTTATTGATCGCGGTATGCATTCAGGCGATCTGGTCTGCCGTGCTGGCGTATCAGACTTATAAACATCAAGAATACGACCTTTTTGTTCTGGCGATAGAAGATATCCGAATTCTCGTCTGGATCGTGTTTCTTCTGGAGGTTTTACGTCGGGCCACTGAAACTGAAGACAACAAGAAATACTTTTTGCTTGCCTATGCCGTCATCAGCGTGCTGCTTGGCGCAACGCTGTTATTTGAGTTTCTTCAGAACAGAGACATTCTCGGTGATACACATCGGATTTCCTATATCTTTGACTTGCTGCTCAGCACATTCGGGCTGTTGTTAACGGAGCAGTTTTACAGAAACTCAAAAAAAACCAAGCGATGGTCAATCAAATTTCTATGTATAGGGATAGGGATATTATTTGCTTACGATCTCTATATGTATTCACACGCCACCTTGTTTGAGGGAATCAATCCCTCGCTTTGGAATGCAAGAGGCTATGTCAACACCGTAATTGTCCCATTGTTGATTATCTCTGCAGCACGCATTCCGGATTGGTCGTTTAATGTGTTTGTGTCCCGGCATGTCGTTTTGTATTCCTCAGGTCTGATAGCGATCGGTATTTATCTTACTATCATGGCGATTGGTGGGTACTATGTCCAGATATATGGTGGTGCGTGGGGTAAAGAGGCGCAGGTCGTTTTTCTGGTGGGTGCGGTAATCGTACTGTCAGTGATATTGTCTTCAGGCGCGCTTCGCGCAAAGGTCAAGATATTTTTTAATAAACATTTTTATGAGAATAAATACGACTATCGTGAAGAATGGATGGGGTTTATTCAAAAGCTTTCCTATATTGAATCTCCAAAATATCTAAAGGAACAGATTTTACAAACCGTGGCGATGATTATGCACAGTCGCGGCGCTTTCCTTTATTTGAAAAATGATGGTGATTACAAGTGTCTTTCTGCCTGGAATGCAGATGCGCTGGATTTGAATTTCGATGAGCGTACATCGATGATTAAATTCCTGAATAACAAGGAGTGGATCATTGATGTCAGCGAATTTAAGGAAAAACCCGACAACTACACAGGTTTGGAGATTCCGGAAACGCTGGTATCGGGGCACGCGTGGTTGATTATTCCGCTTAAACATTATTTTGACCTGATTGGTTTTATTGTATTGCTCGAGCCGTTTGTAAAGGTAAATATCAACTGGGAGGACAGGGATCTTTTAAAGGCGATAGGTAAGCAGGTGTCCAGCTATGTTGCGTTTATGATGGCAACCGAGTCGCTTGCTGAGGCAGAAAAGTTCGCCGCATTCAACCGTTTGTCAGCCTATGTGGTGCATGACATGAAAAACTCAGTGGCACAATTGGATTTGATTACGAAGAATGCCGAAAAGCACAAGCAGAATCCTGAGTTCATCGCTGATGCGTTCTTGACGGTGGGGAATGTTGTTGACCGAATGAAGCGTATGCTCAATCAGCTAAAAAGGATTGACGTACAAAACAATGAAGCCAGGAAAACCAGTGTTAACAAAACAGTGGATGCGATTTTGAAAAAATGCGCGAGCAGAAAGCCTTGTCCCTGCGCCGTTGTGCCTGAAGAGGATATGTATGTATTTGTAGAGCCCGACAGGTTTGCCAATGTTCTGGAGCATTTGGTAACAAATGCACAGGATGCGACGCAGGATGAGGGTAAAATTGTTATACGTGCCAAACGTGTCGAACAGGATGTGCATATTGAAGTTGAAGATAACGGTACGGGCATGAGTATGGATTTTATCAAGAACCATTTATTTAAGCCGTTCGATACGACCAAAGGTAACGCAGGTATGGGGGTGGGCGTGTTTGAGGCGAAAGAATTCGTCAGATACTATGGCGGGCATCTGGATGTCAAAAGCAAACCTGGAGCGGGTACGACGTTTATTATCACTTTGCCAATCTATAACGAGGAAATGAACTTTGAGCCAAAAGTCGGATATTAAGACCCTGCTGGTAATCGAAGATGATATTGGTCTGCAGCGGCAATTGAAATGGAGCTTCAACGATTATGATGTAGTGCTTGCGTCGAATCGAAACGAGGCGATTGCTGCTTTGCGCAAACATAAACCTCTGGTTGTCACGTTGGATTTGGGGTTACCCCCGGATCCGGCGAATGTCAGTGAAGGGTTTGCCACCCTAAGTGAAATTATCTCGATTGCTCCGGAAACGAAGGTTATTGTCATTACCGGCAATGATGATGTGTCAAATGCCATTGAGGCTGTGAGTCTTGGGGCATATGATTTCTATCAGAAACCCATCGATCCGGAAGTCATCAAGATTATCATTGAACGCGCATTTCATGTTTCCTTGCTTGAACAGGAAGTCAAGACGCTGCAACAGCAATCGGCAGCGGATTCTCCTCTGGAAGGTTTGATAACGGCAGACCCTGAAATGCTCAAGATCTGCAGAATTATCGAGAAAGTCGCGCCAACGGACACGACAGTATTATTGATTGGCGAAAGTGGTACGGGCAAGGAAGTGCTGGCTAATGCGCTGCACCGTCTTAGTCAGCGCAAAAATGGGAATTTTATTGCAATAAATTGCGCTGCAATTCCGGAAAACCTGCTGGAAAGCGAATTATTTGGCTATGAAAAAGGGGCTTTTACTGGCGCAACCAAGCAAACAAAAGGCAAGCTGGAACTCGCTGATAAAGGGACCTTGTTCCTGGATGAAATCGGTGATCTGCCCCTGCAGCTGCAAGCCAAGCTCTTGCGATTTTTGCAGGAACGCACATTGGAGAGAGTCGGTGGGCGGGAAAAGATACAGGTCGATGCGAGGGTGATATCAGCAACCCATCAGGATTTGCAACAAATGATATCGGAGAAATCCTTTCGTCAGGATTTATATTATCGCCTGAGCGATTTGACGATACATATTCCTCCGCTGCGTGAGAGAAAGGGGGATGTGTCACTGCTGGCCAGGGTCTTCTTTGAAAAACATAAAGCACTCGTTAGTAATAGCATCAAAGGTCTGACAAAAAACTCCATATACACCATTGAAAATCACAGTTGGCCGGGAAATGTAAGAGAGCTGGAAGCTGTGATTAAGCGCGCCGTCATCATGGCGGAGTCATCTTATATTGACGAGAAGGATTTGGGATTACAGGCAACAGGCACTGCTGTTGGCGCCATCAATCTACGTGACGTACGCGAGAAAGCGGAAAAAGATGCCATTCGGTATGCTTTGAATGTTACGCAGGACAATATTTCGCAAGCGGCTGAACTATTAGGCGTGAGCAGGCCAACATTGTACGATTTGATCAAAAAATATCACTTGAAATAAAAGCCTGATTATTAAATTCGCTGACCAATAACTGGATAGAGCATGCAACAACAAAAGACGATAAACACCGTATTTCAGTCAAGAATAGCTGTGATCATCATCGCCTTGTCTGGCGTGTTCCTATCTTCATGTAATTATTTTGAAACAGAACAGGCCAAGTTGAAGAAGGCCGCTGATTTGTACGAAGAGAATAAATTCAATGAATCCATTTTCAGGCTGAAAAGTATTTTGCAGTCTGACCCAGATAATTGTGAAGCACGTATTTTGCTAGGAAAGAATCAGTTTGCCAAGTATAGCTTGCTCGATGCGCAGGAGTCTTTCACTAAGGCTATGCATCTTGGCTGTCATAACAATGATTTGTTTCAATATAGTGTAAGGCTTCAGATGTATCTGAATAAGATACCGCAAGCGCAGTCGCTATATTCTGATCCTAAATTTGCTTCAGCTGTAAATGACCCTGGCAGCGTATTGTTGCTCGGTGATGTGTATTTTCTATTGGGCGATTACGACAAGGCTAAATCCGAGTACGATAAATATTATGCCACAATCCACGATGAACCGACTCAATGTCTTTCCTTGGCAAAATTGTCCGCTCTAAAACAAGAATTTCAGTCGGTTATCGAAAAAACGGAATACTGCGAGAAGTTATATGCAAGCAATCCAAAATATAATCTTGATCAAAGTCGGTATTTGAGAGTGGTTGCGCAGATCAACCTGAAACATGAAAAAAGCGCAGAAAAAAACCTCGAGCTGATCGAGAAGGATTATCGCGACAACAAAGATCCCAATATAAAAATTCAATCAGCGCTATTGCTGATGAAGATTTATGTATCTAAAAAGGATGTCGCCAAGGCTAATGAAATGGCGGATATATTGCTCCGGTACGTCGCCATCCCTGATGTTTATTACGTGAAAGGGCTGAAGGCTGAACAGGAACATCGTCAGGATCTGGCTGAGCAGCAGTTTCAGGAGGCGCTCAAGCTAAATCCCAAACATAAACCCACATTGCTTGCATTGGCAGAGCTTAAATTCAAGGAAGGGAATGTTGAGCAGGCAAAATACTACGCCGATAAGGCCGATGCGCTTGCTGGCGGCAATATATATACGTCGAAACTTGATGAGTTACTTGCCATTAAATACTTACAGGCGGGGGACCTGGATTCGATAATTAATTTGTTGCCACACAATACAGGAAAAGACAGTCCCCGTGCCCAATATATCTTGGCATTGGCGTATGCAAAAAAAAAGGAGCGAGACAAGGCGTACGATGTGTTTCGTGAACTGAAAAAACATTTTGATAGCAAGGAAAGGACGGATTTATTGGAGGCCAGACTAAATGTGGCGATGGGAGACTATGTCAAAGCCGAAGATATTTTCAAAAAATATGTAAACAAAGGGAATCTATATGCCGTAACCGGGTTGGCGCAGCTTTATTTTATTCAGCGAAATTATGCAGCGGCTGAAGGTTTGTTGAAAGATGCGTCAAAAGGTAAGGATAAGCAGAATATTACGTTATTGCTTGCAAATCTGTACGCGCAGACCAATCAGAAGCAGAAATTATTTGATTTGCTTAAAGAAGCCGTAAGAAATGAACGCGATAATAGAGGTTATAGACTTGCTCTGGCAATTTCATATTACCAGTTCGAGATGTATGAAAATGCCATAAAGGAATCCTCGGATATATTAAACACAATGCCTGAAGTGGCTCAGGCCTATATCATAAAGGCAAACTCATATATTCGGCTTGGTCAATATGATCACGCCCGTGCTACGTATGACGATTTGATTGTTCATCAACCGGAAAACGCGTTTGCATATGTAATGTTGGCTATTCTGTCGGATAAACAAGGTCGCCATGATGTCGCGATGGCATACATTAATAAATCACTGAAAATAAACCCGCGCTATCTTGACGCTATTTATATCAAACTTGGACTCTTGTTGGATCAGAACAAAGTAAAGGAATCATTGGATTTCGCCAATTCGACTTCCGGGCTATTTGATGACAAGCAAACAAAGTATCTTTTGGATGGCTTTATCTATGGAATGGCAGGTGATGACAAAAATGCCTACCGTAGTCTGAGGGCGGCACTGGATGCTGGTGCAAAAGACATCAGTATAGCGATTCGCGCGTATCACTTTTCCATGGCGGTCAACGGGGCTGATAAGGCAAACGGCGAAATTAAAGAGTTTCTGGCTAAAAATCACAGTCTCCATAATCTCTATGCTGCTGCAGGTTTTTTTCTTAATCTTCCGGACTATCCCATGGCCGAAAAATATTATGAAGAATATACGAATAAAGACCAGGAAAACCCTGTTGTTTACAATAATCTTGCCTGGCTTAAAATGAATAGCGGCGACAATTCCTCAGCGCGTGACTACGCAGATAAAGCGCTCCGGCTTGCTCCAGAGTCACCTGAAATCATGGATACGATGGGCCAACTATTGCTCAAAATGGGTGAGTACGATGATGCGGGCGAGTATCTGAAAAAGGCTTATCAGAAAATTGGTCACAACCCCAGCGTTCAATATCATCTTGCGCAATATTTTTTCTATAAAAAAGATTACCCTAAATCAAAGGAACTGCTTGAGGCGATCCTGAATAAAAAGTTTAACGAGAATGATGATGCTAAAAAATTGCTGGATGAGATAAATCACTACGGCAATTAATGTTGGGGTGTAAATGTCCGGTATGATTTTCAGATCTTTGCTTCGAACTTCAGTATATAAGTATTTTTAACTATATGGCGACTGACATGGATAGACAAATGAATGGCTATTTCAATGTTGCCATTCTGGCGTTGCTGTTCTGTATGCTGGGGCTTAATTATCAAATATTGCTGGATTTATTCCATAAATGGTATGCGCAGGATTTGACGGGCACTTATTCTCACGGGTTGCTTGTCGCGATTATTGTTATATATCTTGTCTATCGGAAACTTTTAGAAATTCGGCCCGGTTTATCACCGTCACCGAGCAGTATAGGTTTTGCTGTATTGCTGGGGTCGCAAGGGCTGCTTTTTCTGGCGTTACTGATAAATGTCAATTTTGTTCAGCACATTATGCTGGTGGTTTCCCTGATTTCGATCGTGTGGGCGGCTTATTCATGGCAAGTTGCCAAACAGTTTGTGCCGGCTGCATTATTGTTCTCGTTATCCTTCCCGGTTTGGGGTGATGCAGCTTATCCGCTTCAGAAGGTCGCCATATTCACGACAACTGCATTATTGAATCTTACCTGGTTGCCATATTATCACGAGGGGGCATTATTCCATTTTCCAAACGGTATTATTGAAATAGCGCCTGAATGCGCTGGTCTGCAACAGCTGCTGGTTTCCCTCATAATAGGTTTGCTTTTTTCGCTGCAGCATCATTTGCAGATGCGAGATATTGTGAAAACCTTGATTTATATCTCCCTTTCGGCCGTTTTGATAAACACGATACGCATTATCATTATCATGATTGTTGGTTATTACACAAAAATGGAAAGTGCATTAATAACCAAGCATGTGTTACTGGGATGGGTGATCTACGGTATTGGTATTTATATCTTTCTGTATTTCTATGCGCGCAAGAAATTCCAAAATTCCGATACTGCTGTTAGCCAAGAGTCATCAATATATACTGTGACCTCAAGAAGATGTGGCGGGTTAATGGCCTTCTTGCTGGTCATTGTGTTGTTTCCCAGTATCTTGAACGCTTCTGTAACAAGGAGCATTAATGCTAGAGCCGTCCAACCAGTTGATTACGTTATTACGAGCAGCAACTGGCATAAGATTTCTGACAGAATACCAAATGACTGGAAACCGGATTTTCCACCTGGAGACAATGTTGTAACCGCTACCTATGAAAGTGGCAGTGGGGATGTCTATTTATATATAAGTAACTATTCGCGGCTCCAGGACGATATTGAGCCAATTAACATGGATAACACATCTTATAATGCTGATAACTGGCTAGTTAAGAAAAATGAAATACTTAGTATTGGCAGTACCAATGTACGTTTTGAGCAGTTGGTATCTAAATCAGGTCGGTCTATGGATGTCTTTTCTTATTTTATAGTCAATGGAAAACATGTCGTAAATTTGCGGGAAGCGAAATTAGCCACTTTGTTCGGTATGTTGAGATTAAATTATGATATTAAAGTGGTATGCTTGGCCGTTCCAGCAACTCCGGGGAACACCGGAGAAAATGTATTACGTCAGTTTTATCAAGCGCTACAGATTCGTTAATGTATAAAGGCAAGTGCGCGATAGGGAATTTTTTGTAAGGCGTATAATCTGACGGTATATCAGGGTGTGGAAAGTCATGGATGTGTTCGGCTGGCGAAGCCCTCTGGCGCTTACGCGTAAACCCCTGACATGGTAGGCGATAGTGGCCAATCTGTGCGCATTCTATATAATTCATTGAAACATAAATAAAAAATTCTATTTCGATTAGAACATAGTACAATTCAGAAACGATCCTAATGGGAGTCTAAGCCGTGCAATACTTGAAGAAGATTCTTAACTTATTGTTTATTTTGGGTTTTTTGGCTGGGTGTGGCACGACATCCAATATGGAAGATAATGCCCTGGCGCAAGCCAGCGCTGCCAATACGCAGTCTGAATACCAGATTGGCCCAGGGGATACCTTGCAGATTTACGTTTGGCGCAACCCGGATATTTCGGTGACAGTGCCTGTGCGACCCGATGGCTATATCTCAACGCCGCTCGTGGAAGATATCAAAGCGATTAACAAGACGCCGGCGCAACTTGCCCGGGATATCGAAAAACGCCTGGCAAAATACATCAGGGACCCGGTTGTGACCGTCATTGTCACCAATTTTGTCGGAACCTATAACAAACAGGTGCGTGTTATCGGCGAAGCCGCCAAGCCACAGGCACTGCCATATCGTGAGAATATGACATTACTGGACGTCATGATCGCGGTAGGAGGGTTGACAGATTTTGCATCCGGCAACAGCGCAAAACTCATACGCAACATTGGTGGAAAGACCATCGAAATTCCTGTGCGGCTTAAAGATCTTCTTCAGGATGGCGATATTTCAGCTAACAAGCGTGTCCTCCCAGGAGATATTCTGTTGATTCCGCAAAGTATCTTCTAACAAACCGGGTTTGTTCCATTATGTATGAGCAGTTGCAACAGATCAGGATGTATCTGTCCGGGATGTGGAAGTACCGTTGGTTTGGTATTGCTGCGAGTTGGGTAGTCTGTATTGGGGTCTGGACGTTTGTCTATCTCAAACCTGACGTCTATGAAGCGACGGGTAAAATCCAGATTGATATGAATACCCTGCTTAAACCCATTCTGAAAGGTTTGGCAGTTGAGGCAGATCAGTCCAATACAGTTACCCTTATGACTCGGCAGCTGATGAGCCGCCCCGTGCTGGAACGCATAATACGTGAAACAGATCTGGGCTTGTCAGCGAAGAACCAATTGCAATTGCAAAATTTGATTATCCATCTTCGTAATAACATCTCGATAAGTAATCCCAGATCACAAGACGGTGGTTCCAGAGCCGACTCCATAGTCACAATCAGCTATAAGGACCCAAATCCTAAACTTGCCTATTCGGTTGTGAAAAAAGTCTTAGATACACTAGTAGAAAGTACCTTGGGCGCCAATCAAACGGATACCGATGTGGCACATGCCTTTCTTCGTGATCAGATTAAGGACTATGAAAAACGTTTATACGATGCAGAACAGAAACTCGCGGATTTCAAAAAGAAAAATGCTGATGTTATGCCGGAACAGGGAGGTGGGTATTACAACCGGCTACAAACTGCGACAGACAATCTTCGTAAGATCGAAAGTGATCTGCAACTAGCACGCAACAAAGTCAAAATTTTGAAATTGCAGATACAGCAAGAGATCGCGCGTTCGGTTACTGCCAGTTACGATAAAAAGATCCAGGAGCACGAAGATAAATTAAACTCCTTGCTATTACAGTTTACTGACAATCATCCTGACGTGCAGGCGGAAAAATCTATTATTGCGTCGTTGAAGAAAAGCAAGGAAGATGCAATTAAGAACGCATCCGGAGTGCAAGATCAAGCTCAGAACGATGATAGCCTGCAACTGGATAGAGTATATCAGAATCTGCAAATTGCCTTGAAAGAAGCAGAAGTGAATGTTTCGAATATTGAGGCCTCCAGAGTTGAACAACAAAGACTTATCAAATCACTACAGAAGCAAGTAGATACGGTGCCGGAAATTGAGGCACAGCTCTCTCGCTTGAACCGGGATTACGAAATCACCAAGGCGAAATATTCAGAATTGGTATCGCGTCTGGATTCAGCCCGTATCTCCAGTCAGGCGGAAAAAAGCAGCGAAGATATCAATTTCAAGGTTATCGAACCGCCGATAGTGCCTATTATTCCTGTCGGCCCAAAACGTATGTTGCTGAATTCGGCGGCGATCCTGGCCGGGCTTGCGGCATTTTTTGGGGTGACTTTCTTAATACTGCAATTAAAACCGGTATTCCTGACCAAAAAGGAATTGGCAAATTTGACGGGACTGCCGGTGCTGGGGACTGTCACAATGGTACTGGACGCGGAAACAAAGAGTAGTAAGCGCAAAGAGCGAATCATAATGATTTCATTAGGTTTCGCGCAGTTACTGGTGTTTTCTGCAATCGTCTTACTACAGCGTTGATGATTCGAATTTTGTAACTCGTCAGGTAAAGATTTCGATTATGAGTATCATTGAAAAAGCCATTGCCAAACTGAATCATGCCAAACAGTCGAATGATGACTCTGGTAATGAAAAAAGTAGTCAACGGAAATTTGAAAAGACAGCGAGTTCCCCTCATTCGGACCTGCAACTGAAATTCAATATCGAGACTTTGAGCGCGGCAGGTATCGTATCCCCAAATGAGCAGGCGCCGTACCTGGCAGACGAATTCCGTCGGATAAAACGCCCGTTGTTAAATAATGCGTTCGGAACATCGTCTGAACTGGTGGAAAATGGCAATGTCATTATGGTGACGAGTTCATTGCCCGGAGAAGGCAAATCCTTTTCAGCCGTCAACCTTGCGCTGAGCATTGCTCTTGAAAAAGATTATACGGTTTTGCTTATCGATGCGGATGTCGCAATGTCAAAAATCACTCGCATGTTTGCACTGGATAAGCGTCCCGGCCTGACGGATAAACTGGAAAATACCGAGTTGGATTTGGCGGAATTGCTCATTAAAACTGATTTTCCGGGATTGTCGATTATTCCTGCCGGTAAACATACCACCTTGGCGACGGAATTATTGTCCAGTAATGTGATGAAGGATCTGATTAAGGAAATCGCGAATCGTTACAGCAATCGGATTATCATTTTTGATTCACCACCCTTACTGGCTACGCCGGAATCCTCGGTCCTCGCAGAGCAAATGGGGCAAATTGTACTCGTAGTCGAGGCGAATAAAACGCCTCAGTCCGCAGTGATGGAATCTGTGGGCTTGCTGAATAAGGACAAGGCCATTGGCGTAATTCTGAATAAAACCAGCAAGGGCTTCGGTTATGCGCAATATGGAAATTACTATTCGTATGGACGTGGCGCGTAAGCAGCATGAAATATATATTTTGGAATTTTTACAGAACAAAAATATGCTAATGCGGCCAGGACTACCCCTTGCATTAATTCTCTTTAGTGCACCTTTGTTTGCCGCTTCTTCTGATCAATTAAACTATTCTGTTGGCCTGTCTTACGAAAATACGGATAATATTACTTTATCGCCCACAAATAAAATTTCCGAAAGCATAATCCATACACTGTTCACCGTAGATTATAAAAGAGAATCTGCTGTTTTAAATGCGCATTTGACCTTGTCAGGCGATTATGCCGATTATCAGAAAAATGTGTATCCTGATCAGGCAACTGTCTCCTCGCTGTTTGGTTTAACAGCTACGCTGGTTAAAAACAGATTTTACTGGATTGTTGAGAATAAATTGGACAGAGTACAAACACGATATAATGCGGCGAACATACCAACTAACCAGGAAAACACCAATTTATTCAGCACGGGTCCCCGGATTACATTTGTTCAGAATGAAAGAAATTCATTAAGTGCAAAAATACAGTACGTAAGTTTTTATGCGGAAAAAACCCCAAGTGACTATACGGGATACGTTTTAAACGCAATCTATGCGAGGAATGTATCACGAACTTTTTCAATTGGGCTTAATGTCAATTATGATGACAGGAGCTTCGATAATACGATCTTAAATACAAACTACTCGCGTACGGATTCCACGGTCAATTTTAAGAAAAGGCTAAAATTGTCTGAGATGGAAATGGATGTTGGTAGGACCTGGGTAAATAATGATATCGGAAGCGCTATCGAACAGAGTATCTTCAGAGCGCGTTATAAATACCAATTGGGTGAAAAGACCAATTTCAATTTTGGCTATACCCGAGAATTAGGGGATTTCGCCGGCGTGTTTTCTGGCGGAAATGCAATTGGAAGCAATCTGCCGATTGTAGGGAGTGCATTATTTATACTGGAACAAGGGCAGATGACAATCAATAAAAGATTCAGTTCTTCCAGTGTAACCTATGGGATTTCTTATTTTTCAAATGATTATGAGGATAATACTCTCGATTTGAACACTACGTCGTCTGAGCTAACACTCAGCACCAATTTGTCGACAAATGTGAGTTTGAATTTAAGCAGTCGATACGCCAATACCAGGTTTCCAGGTATTGATAGACGCGATATTGAAAGACTATATAGCCTGGGACTAAGCAGACAATTTCTTGATAGATACGATGTCAGATTAAATTATCAGTACACCAATCGAGGAAGTAGCGATAGTAATTTTGCTTATGATGAGAGGCGAATTAGTCTGGGCGGTCATTATTATTTCAGGTAACCAATGTACATACAATTTTATAATCTAGCCAGGCATCCTTTTCAGTTGACGCCTGATGCTAATATGTTATTTGTCAGTGAAGGCCATAAAAACGCGCTTTCGTATTTTCATTATGGTTTGTTGCAGGGTGAAGGCTTCGTTGTTTTAACTGGCAATTCGGGTGTAGGCAAAACCACGTTGATTAAATCCTTGATTAACGAAATTTCCGCCGATCAGCATATCAATGCCGCGACTATTACTGCCGCAAATCTCGATGCCTTTGGTGTGCTGGAGACAATCTCTTCGGCGTTTGGATTAAAATTCGAGAACAAATCCAAAGTCGCCCTGATGAAAGGTGTTAACGATTTTGTCTTGCAAAATCACAAAAAAGGCAGTCGCGTATTATTGATTGTTGACGAGGCGCAGACGCTATTGCCTGAGGCACTGGAAGAACTACGGTTGTTATCGAACCTCGAACAAAAAGGCAAGTCACTGATGCAGATCTTCCTGGTTGGTCAGCAGGAACTGACATCTACGTTATTGGCGAGTGAATTCGAGCAATTGCGCCAGCGTATTATCGCTTCTTATCATCTGGCCGCGCTGAACGAGCAGGATGTGGAGAATTATATTGAACACCGTTTGCATAAAGTCGGTTGGAATAACGATCCGGTTATTCATAAAGATATTTATAAGGAAATTTACCGCTGGACTTCAGGGATACCGCGCAAAATCAATTTGATTTGTGATCGGCTGTTTTTATATGGATTCACAACGGAAAAACACGAACTTGGTGTCAAAGACATTGAGCAGGTTATTTTTGATATAGATAAGGAGATCCGAGGCTCAGGTAGCACCAGTAATGACATCGGTAATCCGGATGTGGTCGAGGAACATGAGCCCTCGTTCTCCAACATCAATATTTCCAATATGAATTACAAGATCCTTCAAAAATTGATCGATTCCATCGCCGGTATAGAATCCAGCCTTGGACAATTGGTGGAAATTCTTAAGGACAAAAAGAAGTAGTTACTGGACTATTTCCCGAATGATTGAAAAAATCTGATCCAATATTGCCTCAGTAACACCCGTGTGTGTGGGGATAGTGATCAGTTGCTGGGAAAATGCCCCGGCTACGGGTAGTTTCAGTCCTCGATTAATACTCCCTGAAGGAATACCGCTAATTTGGTACAGCGGCCTCTGGTACATCAAGGAGGCACCGTATCGGCTTAGAGCGCGATACAGTTTGTCGCGGTGAGATGCCGATTTAACAAGCAGCGGGTATCGTAACAACGGATTATTAAAGTCATGATGGGATAAGCCAGGGAGATCAATTAACTCGGATGGCGACCATTCCCGGAGTCGCGAGTGAATCTCAGGTGCAATATTCGGCAGACGCGTATAGTAGTCGATATTGCTATTGAGCCTGGTGGAAATTGTTTCGGGCATTCCCGCTATCTGATTTAGAGGTTTGAAAACAGTTTCACCGACATTCAGTCCAGGCAGCCTGGTTGCCATTCCATACGCGAATGGTCTTATCAAAAGATTATAGAGTGTCACCTTCGAGGCATAAGCAGCCGATGCCTTTATGCTTGTTGGGATGATACCGGGTGTTGGAAGGTGTTCTTTTAATCCCGGCTTGAGAATAACAACGGCGCCACCTCCTAGCATGTTTACGGGTTTGCCACGACCGAAACTCAGTATCGCCAGATCACCCTGCCAATACTTCTCAGCCTGGCCAGTGGGAAAGCCCTGGGCACTGTCTTCAATGAGCGTAAGGTCGTAGCGCTGACAGAGCGTACGCAATGCGGTCATTTGTTCAGCGATACCAAGGAAACGCACGGCAATCATGGCAACGGTGCGTTCTGTAATGGCGTTTTCGATAGTTTCCAGTGACATCCAGCAGCTATCCGGTGTCAAATCGATCAATACGGGAGTCAGTCCTGCGTGTAGACTGGCGCTGATGAGATCGGGGCAGGCATAGGCCGGCAACAGGACTTCTGGCTTTGTGTGGGTGTCAGTGCGAGTTTCTTTTGCAGCGATAAGCGCCGCTGCCAGTGCGGCAGTACCCGATTGGTAAAATTCGACATGGGGGGTCGCAAAATAACGGTAATCCAGCTTTGATTTTTTCAGCAGAACAGGATTGCCGACAGGGCGCAGGGTATTGATATGTGCAGTCATCAGGTGAGATCATGCCCAATTATCGATGGTATTACCAGAGCACTTGTTTGTACTAAAGCTTATAACGTCGTCGGACGTTAACATCACTCTAGTATGCTGCTAAAATCTGACCAATGATGAATAACGGTAACCTGCCATGAATAATGTTTTATCCGTGGATGTTGAAGACTATTTCCACGTCGCCGCATTGTCGGAGACAATTAAAGTCGACGACTGGTCGAATATTTCGCCCAGGGTGGTTGATAATACCCGCCGCTTATTGGATTTATTTGACCGGCATAATGTGAAAGCAACCCATTTTGTTCTTGGCTGGGTAGCCGAACGTTTTCCCGAACTGGTAAGGGAGATCGATACTCGCGGGCACGAAGTGGCGAGCCACGGCTACAGTCACCAATTGGTTTATGATCAAAGTCCTGATGTGTTTCATGAAGAGACACGGAAATCCAAGGCCATGCTGGAAGATATTCTTGGTAAGCCGGTGCACGGTTACCGAGCCGCCAGTTATTCTATAACCAAGAAATCACTTTGGGCACTCGATATCCTGAGTGATCTTGGTTTCAAGTACGATTCCAGTATTTTTCCGATTCGCCATGATCGCTACGGTATACCCGATGCCGAACCGCTACCGCATAAGCTGAAAACACCCAATGGCAATCACATTGTAGAGTTTCCATTGACGACCTCAAGCCTGTTTGGGGTAAAAATGCCGGCAGCGGGTGGCGGATATTTTCGCCTTTATCCCTATGCCCTGAGTAAATTCCTGCTGCGCAGGGTGGAAAAGGAACATAAGCCAATCGTGTTTTATCTGCATCCCTGGGAGATCGATCATGCGCAGCCACGTGTAAAAGCCAGCGCCTTGTCGACTTTCCGTCACTACAATAATCTGGACAAGTGTGAAGGGCGGCTGGAAAAATTGTTGCAGGATTTTAGTTTCACGACGATGTCGGATGTATTGACTGCGCAGAAATTGTTATGAGTATCAACAACTCTTAATTAACGAGGCCAATAGCGCAGGTTTCGTTCACGCACGTACTCTACCCAGCTGCAATAGAGTTTGAAGTCGCTGAATGAATTGGGTAGGGAGTATCTCGGTAAGGCAAAGCGGTAATAATCATTCGCCAGCTCCGGTCGGACCTGCGCCGGAATCGTTGAGACGGCCCCCGTAAGCCCGGCCTCGCGAATCAGTTTCACTTCCCGCGACCCAAAATCACAATACCGACCCGTGGGGTAACAAAAAACCGGGGAGGGATTGGAGAGCTCTTCTCGCACTCGCTGCCAGGAACCGAGAATTTCCCGGCTTGCTGTATCCCGGTCCAGCCTGGACAGGATGGAATGGCTGATAGTGTGTGGCGCAAATTCGATACCTTGCTTTTCATACCCGCGGGCTTCTTCCCAGGTCAGCGGCTTGTATTGTGGTGGTGGCAAAGCAGGAATTTCTACCTGGGTAGCCTTTTCGAGATTCGCGAGGATAGTGGTTAGCTGATCGAACGGGCCAGCTTTAATGGCATCCTGGATCTTGCGGCGCGCTGTTCTTCGATCTTTATCGGTGTTCAGCGTAAATTGATACGAATTTTCGCCAATGGCGATATTGAACGAAGCGACTGTTGTTTGGTTGATGGCAAATGCGACTTTATCGTCCCATGGCCAGAGTTGTTGATCCAGCATGCCGGTAATAAGAAAGAGTGTGGCCGGACAATTGAATTCCGCAAATATCGGTGCTGCGATGCGCGCCTGATCTTCAAAACCATCATCCATGGTGAATACCACGCACTTCTCCGGAAGCCGCTGTTGGTGTGCCAGGGCATGCGTGAGGTCGCGCAACGAGAGAAAAGAATAGTGATTGTCTACAAGATAAGTCAGACAGCGGCGCAAATGCGTATCCGAGGTTGCCGCTTCCGGCGGAATTGCGTCACCATGTTCGCGCATGCGATGCAGCATGAATATCGGGATGCCATGACCAAAGACCTTGCGTGCCAGCGTCGAGCATGCGCTGCAAGAGAAAAAATCCACCAATAATCTTTTCACTTTTGGCTGCATAATGCGTTATTTATGGCAGGTTTTTGACAATCATCGGGCCGATCGCTTTGGTTAACCATATCGGCATTCTTTTCCAGACATTAATCATTAATTTGTATTTCGGGTTGGAGGGGTTGAGCGATGGCATTTCGCGATTGTTCAGCCAGTAGTGCCAATACAATTGCTTCGGCTGCGCCCCCCATTGTTTTTTAAACTTGTACGTCCCCGAATCCAGGCTCGACCGGCCAAAATCAAAATAGGTATAGTGCTGGCGTATGGCGAAACGCAAAACCTCCCAGTACATCAGCATATTAACGCTCAGGTGGTTGGCGCTCCGTACCGTCGAAGCCCATGGTATTTCTAGTCTTTCTTTATAGCCGATTAGAAAGGCGCCCGCTACCGGTTTGTTGCCCAGGTAGACGATCAGAATCCGGGCGGTATCTACAAAGGTCCGCAGGATATTGGCAAAAAAGGCCTTGCCATAGACCGGAGTGCCCAGGTCGCGCATATTGCGGGCAAAGACGCGATAAAAATCGTCCAGTAATTCCTGGCCCCCCAGCACCACTCGGGTATCTTCTCGTTGCGGGCGTTTGATCTGACTGCGCAGTTTGGGGGAGAACGATTGCCACAGCGTGTCTTCGTCCCCGGGTAATGACAGAATCATATTGACCTTGTCGGTACGTTCGGGAGTATTGGGTTTGGCGATGTCATCCCGGTATTCGATATGCGACAAGCCCAGATGTGCAGCGTGTCGATTGGCTTCCTCAATAAGCGCATTTTCAATCTCCGGGTGATCACCGATAGCGCCGCCGTAGTTGAAGTAAGGTACGGACACCAGAAAATCGCCAAATAATCGGCTTTTGAGCCGGATCAATGGCAGGACGCCTTTTACTCGGCCGTGTTCATCGTGCGCATATAAATAAACAGCCTCGTGGCCGAAGGATTGGCGGATAACGTCGCGCCATTGCGCCAGGTGGTAAAGCGTTGCAGCAGGGTGGTTTTCGACATAGCGGTTCCACTGGCTAATGTCTTCTTCGAGTCGGCTGATACGAAGGGGTTGGTCGCACTGCGCATCGCGATAGTGTCTGGCGGTAGATGATTTGGTTGAGGGCTGCTTGGCGGTTGGTGTCGAACCGGGTTCAATATTCAGACATGCCTGAATTTGCGATTCTGATACCTGAATATCTTCGCTCAGTTTTTTTAATGCCTCGCTGTTCGAACGCATTTCAGTCAACAAGGGATCGATTGCCGAGCCTTGTTTTTTGGCTTCACCGATCTGCCGCGATAATGCACGACTGACATCCTGCCTTTGCTTCACTTGCTCATCCAGGTTGCGGTGTTGTTGTAGCAAGGGTATGAGTTCAGCGACCTGTTGCGCAGTGCATTCAGGCATGAGCTGTTTTAGTGAATCCGGGTCAGTAACTTGCAGCAGGTGTTTAAGCGTCTGTTTTATGTCGTTAGGCATGTATCAATTCAGATCCATCCGGAAATGCGTGCCAGAAAGCTGGTTCGATCTGCCGCGATATCTTCATGAACCCCAATGCGTTGTAATAGATGTTTGTCGGTCGCAACAGAATTCCAGCCACTGGTAGTGGTGACGGCGCCAATATAAGATTGCTTGACCAGTTCCAGCGCCTGCGCGGAATAATCGCCATTGGGAAAACAAAACGTTTTTGCAGTGTGTCCCGTTCTTGCTTCGATCAGTTGTTTACTTGCAACGATTTCATGTCTGGCCTGAGCACGCGTCAGATTGGCATTGAGCCGGATATGCCGGCAGGTATGGCTGCCGAAATCCACCAGGCCTGAATCGAGCATGTCCGATACCTGTTTCCAGCTCAGCAGATCGGGCGTAGTTTGTCCGAAGGTTAATCCGAGGCTGTCTTCCGCTTGTTGCAGACGCGCGTGATTTTCTTCATCGGTAAAACGTTTGGCATAGGCAACCAGTTGCGAGACGTGTTCACTCGTGGGGCTTGAGGCGTCAAAGCGGTAATCTGTGGGAGCCTCTTTTAGCCACGCCAACACAGGATGAGACCATTGTTGTGGCGCCTGCTCGGCGACTGCACTGACCAGGCGGGCGAGTCGCTCCGGCCAGAATTTTTCATCGGTATCGAGCATTTCCGCTACGAGAAAAATCGTGGCGGGCACCTGTAGTGCTCGCAATACAGGGAAGGCGAACTCGTAATTGTCCGCCCAACCGTCATCAAAGGTGATGGCGCATGCCTTGGCGGGCAAGTGCAGGCCAGCGGCGCGGCGCTCCAGCCAATCGGCAAGTGTCACGAATTCGAAGTATTCCGAGAGTGTTTTGAGATGTGCCTCGAAACTTGTCGGGGTCACTATCATCCCGGGTTCTTCCAGCTTCGCACGGTCATCGTCACACGGTAGAATCCGGTGATACATCAGTACCAATAACTGCGGTTCCTTGTTATTCCGCACATGCCGGCCAAAGCGTGCAGCGACGTGTTGCAAGCCTCGTTTGACGGTACGTTTGATGGAAGACGCTATGGGCATGACAAATACAAACTGGTTAGGTCCCGGTTTTTCCCGGATAATACCGATTTCCGCGATTTAATTGAAGGTTTACACCTTCAGCAGGATGGTAGATTCATGTTGACGATTCTTCATACGATTGACACAACCGGGCCGGGTGGTGCGGAAACGGTGTTTATCGAACTGGCGACGCGGTTGCCCAAAGATCGATATCGCGCGGTTGTTGTGATTCGTGGCAAGGGATGGGTCTATGATGAATTATGTCGGCGTGGTGTTGAACCGATTTTGCTCGATGCCAAGGGCTCTTTCAATTGGCGCTATTTATTAAATCTGCGTGACATTATTCGACGCGAGCGAGTTGATGTCATTCAGTCGCATCTTTTGGGCGCGAATGTGTATTCGGCGCTGGCAGGTTTGCTGACACGGATACCGGTCATTGCCACATTTCATGGTGCCGTCGATGTCGCCAGCCGGGAGCGCTTCATGGGGCTCAAATTCGGCGCGATTAACCTGGGGGCAAAAGCCGTGGTGGCGGTGTCCGAAGACCTGCGTCAGAACCTGCTACAACGGACCCCCCTTGCCGGTAAGAAGCTAAAGGTCATCTACAACGGAATTCCCTGTGAGGCGTTTGCTGTCCCGAAGTCGGATATCTTGCGCAAACGCTTCGGCTGGGGACCGGAAGTCGTGGTTGTCGGCAGTTTGGGCAATATTCGTCCGGCGAAGGGCTATGACATTCTGTTGCGCGCGGCAGCGTTGGTGAAAACGCACTCCAGGCCGTTTCGCTTTGTGATCGCCGGGCAAGGAAAAGCGGGCCTGGAAGAAAAATTACTGGCGTTGCGCGAAGAATTGGGTTTGACGGAGACAGTGCAGTTTCTGGGCTTCAATGACGACCCCGCGGCGTTTCTGGCGAATCTGGATATCTTCCTGTTGTCATCAGTGTCAGAGGGCTTCTCCATCGCGACGATTCAGGCAATGGCGGCGGGGTTGCCTGTGCTGGTGACCAAAAGTGGGGGGCCACAGGAGATTGTGAGCCACAATGAGACAGGCTGGATGGTGGAGCCAAATGACCCTGCTGGTATCGCAGATGCCCTGTTACGCCTGGCGAGTGACAAGGAGTTGGCCATGCGGCTGGCGATGCAGGGCAAATCGCACGCCGTTTCCACGTTTGACCTCGATACCATGCTGCAGGCCTATCAGCACTTGTACCCGCGGGCTAAGCCTGAAGATCGCGTAGATACTGGCGCAATTCCCACCAAAAAGGGCCCAGATCAGACCAGCGGTTGACCTCGTGCCGGGTACGTAGGGGGTGCGGGGTGCAAAAGCGTAACAGTGCGGCGAACTTGGTGGAAAAGGCCAGTTCGCGTTCTTTGAAGGTTAAATAAAGATTGTCGAGATCCCCCAGCAACCAGCGTAGACGTTGGCCGTATTTATAGTCCGTGACGGGGGGTACAGGAGCGCCAGCGGCTAGGTTGTAGAGCATCCAGGGGAAATCGACCCCTGCATCTATGGCAAGCTGTAACGAGCCCCAAAGGCGGGTGTTAATTTCCATAAGATACGGCGTCCCCTCCGGGGCGACTTTAAATTCCACCATGGCGATACCATGCCAGTTCACAGCATCCAGCAGGGCGCGTGCATGGGTGAGCAGGCCTGGGTCAACCGGAATGCTCTCCGAGAGCACGCTGACACCGCCCCACGGGGGCTTTTCCCTGAGCCGACGATGGCTGAAGAACGCCAAGGCCTGGCCCCGGTCATACAAAGCGAAGACACCCTGGCCGGTTCCTGGAATACAGCGCTGCAGCATAAATGGGTGCTGTTGGAAGACGGGATCCGATGCGATTAATTGTTGGGCAACTTCAGGATTGCCTGCAATCTGGACGGCTGCGCGCTGCCACTGCCCATCCACCTGAACCCAGGATTTACTCGGTTTCAGGACGAGGGGGTAGGGCAGCTGGTGCAGGTCTGGCAAATCGCTAAGTGTTTCAACGAACCAGGTCTCGGGGATAGGCACAGTCAAGGACTGCGCCAAGCGTAGTAAGGCGGATTTATTCGACAGGGCTTCAATGGTCGGCAGCGGTGCAAAGGGCAAAACGACATCCGGGAAGCTTGTTTGCGAACGCAGCAGTAATTCGGTGGTCATTTCCGTCATTGGTAAGACCATGCCGATGCGGTGTTGAGCGACATATTGCTGGATTTGCCTGATAAACACTTCCGGCTGGGCCCCGGGGGAAGGATAGGGTAAATACCCTTGTGAAAACCGCGAACACCCGGCCAATGCGTCGGCAGTCTCATCGGCCGTGTACACGGACACCCCGCGGCGGCCCAGGGAGCGGGTGGTTGCCAGGGCGCTGCGCTGATTAGCGTCGAGGACGAGTACGCGATTCACGATGCCGTGACAGCTTTCGGTAATTTAATACGTCGAGCGAACCGTAATGAAGGCCTCTCGATGATTATGTAGAGTAACCACGCGGCAAGGATACTGATAAGTAATCCTGAGAAATAAACAAGAATTGAAGTCAGCAGTGACATGTGGTCGCCAAATACTTTTCTTGCTAATGCAATGAATCGCCAACCGACCGGGAGGTGAATCAGATACAACGCATATGAGATCGTGCCAAAAAAAAGCAGGATCCGGGAGTTGAGCCAGGTTTCCAGGTTTTTGGTTTGTGCGCCAATAAAAATGAGCATACTGATACCCAGGACAACCAGCGATGATTCAAATCGATATGGATTCACCTCAAATAAGAAAACGGATATACAGGATAAAACCCAAGTTGATGGAAAAAGCCAGCGAGGCACCTTATTGCTCGAACTCCAATAACAAAGTACCCCCAGGAAAAACTGGAACCACCTGTCTATGAAAAGTCCGTTTGGAGGATGCGGTAATACCTGTAAATATGCGCCGACGGAATATATGTATGCGGCTGTTGCTAATACACCAAACAGAATCTTTGAGGAATTGTAGCGTGTTTGGGTTACGTTAAAGAGGACAAGGGCTCCGACAAAAATTAAATAAAACTGTACTTCATAACACAACGTCCAGAAAACGGGCAAAATATTACCAAGGCCTAATAAATCCTGCAGATAAAGAAAATGAGCGGCAATTTGCTTGATGCCGGGGATATGCGTGTTAAGGTCCGGATAAAAATAAAGGCTGATGCGAATTAATATTAGTTCCGCGATGATAATTACCCAGTAGGCCGGGTCCAATCTGATGAAACGACGCAAAATGAACTTGCCAAGATAGTTTGGCGTGAATGTCCCGTCTCTTACGCTGTACGCAATGACGAATCCACTGATGACAAAAAATATTTCGACCCCGAAACGCCCAAGGTCGAAGAATTCTCCCGTCACTGCAGGTAGTCTGTTTCCGATTGCGGGGGAAATGGCGCCGTAGAGGTGGCCAGCTGCTACCATAAATGCGGCTATACCACGCAGGCCGTCGATTAAAGTAAAACGGTTCATTCTGACGCTAAGTGGTTAATAAGTTGACTAGAATGCATGGATTAGAAATAGGCTCTTAATTTTGTATTCGGCATCATGATAGCGTTGCGATGTGTCGACAGGTTTTTCCGATGATTAAATCACCCTTGTTCTTTTGCGCCAGTGGTTTCTTTATTAAGCAGATTATGTAAACGAATTCTCAGGTATTTCATGCTCGGTTTTTCAATGTAATAAGTAATTACTGTTGATGCGAGTAGTATGGTAATCAGGGTTATAGTCATTGATGAGACTGCAGATAAGTGATTTTTTTGTAATGCATTAATCAACACGTATCCAATATTCTGGTGAATTAAATATAGTGGATATGATATTGCACCCAGAAATAACAGTGGACGTATTGCGATAAATTTTACCCAGCCATTCACAAAAAACATGAAAAGGACAAAAAATGCTGAAACGAAAATTGATTCGATGTTATCGCCTTTTACCCATTGTATTAATAAACAATACAGCAGAAGTAGATAAATGGAGTTGTTTTTCTCACCTTCGTACAATTTAAGAAATAAAATTCCTGCCGCAAATAAGTGAATATATCCTAAAATAAAAAATAAAGTAATTTTCCATGGAAACCAGCCGGTATACCGTTCGATCAAAATGCTTGCAAGTTGCAGGCTCAGCCATATAAAAATGATCGATGTAATACGATTCAGGAATTTAAAACGGTAGATTAAATACATAAACGTATAAAATAATAATTCATACGATAATGTCCAGTAAACGCCATCAACATGCCTGACTTCTGTATAGCCCTGTAACATCGTTAAATTCAGGGCGATTTCTGATGTGGTACGATGCAGAGACGTTAGCGTGTAAGCGTTCACAACTGTCGCTGTAAAGATAACGGCAAGCCAGTATGATGGATAAATACGGCTAAATCTTGAAACAATAAAATCTGTATGGTGACGGCAGCGCTTCAATGTCAGAAATATCACGAAGCCGCTGATCATAAAAAAAAGGTTGACGCCGTATCCTCCATAGGGAAAGTAGAAAGGTAATTTGGCGTCATAGCCAATTCTTTCGTTATATAAAGTTGTATAGTGGAATAAAACGACTGACAGTGCAGCTAATCCGCGGAATGCATCAAGTTCGCTTAATCGAATTTCTCTTTTACTCATTTTATTAAATTATCGAGTTTATAATTTTGGATTGCGCTGATATCAAGCAATTATTTCTCGTCTGGAAAAGTAGATACGCAGTATGCTGTAACAAATGCCGTATCGTTATTTGTCCAGCACTTTTGTATCACCATAGCTCGCACTTATACGGCTGATAAGTCTCTTAAGCGATATGGTATCAGCTTCGGCTTGCTTAACATGAATGATCTGTCGGGATTGATGTGATAGATCAGTGTCATGTGGCACTGCATAATGGTATAGGCATGGCCAAAACTTGGCCAGTTTTCTGTGCAAATCAGGTGTGACTAAATATCGTACAATCCTCTCTGGGTCAAGTAACTGGATATATAGTTGTTAGCCGATGCGGTCTGTTTGGGGAAAAGCTATGGCTGAAGGCCTCCATTCTATTTGGCGATAGCACCACGCCAGTCCATGTTTCCAAGCAGAGCGTGGACGGGGGGGCTAGCTGAAGAGATTCTGGTCAGTTGCCGGAATACTGTGGTAGTGCACAAATAAATCCTGCTGGGAGAGAAGCTGTCGGATAGTCTCCACAGTTTGCGCGGGTTCTGGGCCAACAGGCCGAGAACATGATAAAAATCAATAGGTAAGCCGCCAGGTGCATCAACAAATCAGGTTTCTGGAGTGGGTATATTCCTGGACTGGCAAGTCAACAAAGCGAATTTATTCGAGAGTGCTTCAATCGTAGACAACGGAATAAAGGAAATAGCGATAATGTGAAGGCGTTTGCGCGAACGTAACAATTATTCAGTGGTCATTTCTGGCATCGGTAAAAGCATACGTCCAGGGAGAACAGCATGTTACTGGAGTTGCTTGATAACCCTTTTCTTAATGGACACGGGCAGCATTAGAGCAGGGCTGCGTTGCGAATGTGGCTAATTCGCGCCTCCTCAGGTGATGGGTTATTGCCGGGGCGAGCTAGCGATTAGAGTCGAGGGCGAACGCGCGATTCATGTAAACTAGGCAGTTTTAGAAATGGTCAGTTAGCGCATTTGGTGAATGTAAGCATCGCGCAGTCTATTTCCGCAAGATCTCGCATGTCTGAATCCAAACGGGCAATCAACTCAACTGAAAGAATAATAATGATTATGAATTGGTTTAATACGCGCTATGGATCACGCAGGGGGTTTATTGAGACCAAATGGCATCAAGTTCGATATTTCCTTGGCCGCTATCAACAGTATCAGGTCCCATGGGACAGGATTGAACGCCTTGTCTTTGTCTGCACGGGTAATATTTGTCGGAGTGCGTTTGCTGAAGCAGTTGCAAAATCCCTGGGGGTGCCTGCGATTTCGGTAGGCATTCATGCGATTGAGGGGGCGCATGCCGACCCGCAAGCTATTAGCACAGCAAAAAGCATGGGATATAATCTGGAAGTTCATCGCACGACACCAATAATGTATCCGCAATATAGAAACTCTGATTTATTGCTGGCGATGGAGCCGTGGCAAGCGGAATTAATACATCATAATCTTGCAATGAAACATTATACGACGTTGTTGGGGATGTGGGGCAAACCTGCGCAGCCATACATTTATGATCCCTATATGCGTTCGGAATCCTATTTCAAAAACTGTTTTACTTACATCGAAAAAACCGTCAATGCCGTTACCGCAAAAATCCGAACAGCCAATTGACATAAAAGAGTATTACTCGGTCAATATCGGCGCCCTATGGAAGGGGTTGAGAAAAGAACACATTTCATTTTGGTTTCTCTGCGCATATTTTCTGTTTGAATATGTGCGCCCGCAAATCCTATATCCTTCAATTGACGTACTTCCTTGGGCATTCCTCTTTATGCTGCTGGCTTTGGCAGCTGCTTTTGCAGATAAGTCAGTTGTCTGGGTTGGAAACCCATTGAATAAATTATTTGTTGTGATGGCGATAATTATTGTTCTGTCGGGGATTTTTTCTTATTACCCAATGGTTTCATGGAAAGATAGAAATACGATGTTGACCTGGGTAATTGTTTATTTCTTATTGACTTCAATTGTAAATACAGAGAGGCGATTAATTCTCTTTCTCTGCGCATATTTACTCTTCAATTTGAAGATGGGACAGCATGGCGCTTATGACTGGATGAGGCGAGGATTTTCCTTCGCCAGTTATGGTTTGATTGGATCTCCAGGATGGTTTAGAAATTCTGGAGAGTTCGCGATTCAAATGCTTATTTTTGGTTCTCTAGCAATAGCATTCTGTGTGTCGTTTATGGAATATTGGGGAAGATTTAAGAAATGGATTTTTTTGATTTGCGCCTCGACAGGGTACATTTCAGTTATAGGTGCAAGTTCGAGAGGATCGCAATTAGCGTTAGCGATCATAGTGGTTTGGGGTTTATTTAAAATACGTGGTGGAATTAAATTTCTTATTGTTGTCATCGCGCTTGCAGTCGCATTGTATCATTTGTTGCCCGAGGAGCAGATTAAACGATTTGAAGATAGCGGGGATGATACAACGTCGTTGCAGCGTCTTGCTTACTGGAAAATCGGGATAGAACTTGCCAAGGAGAATCCGGTATTAGGCATAGGTTACGGTAATTGGATGCCGTATGTATCGAAATTGTATCCAGAGGGTGTGGGGCCGCTCAAGATAGTTCAGGTTCCACACAGTATATATATACAGGCAGCAGCGGAAATGGGCTATACCGGCCTCTTTTGGTTTGTGCTAATGATTTTATCCGCATTTTATGTAAATGCGAAAACGAGAAAGATTATTAAAGGATCGAATAAAAATTATATTACTTTTATATCTTTTGGACTGGATGCTGGACTTGTTGGGTTTATAGTCGCTGGAGCATTCGTTACGGTTTTGTATTATCCATTTTTCTGGATACAAATAGCGATGATAGCTATGTTAAATAATGTCGCCAGCAGATTAGCTAAAGAAGAACCAAAGAATCTGTAAATAATTTTTTTCTTAAAATTTTGTAATCGCCGATTAAGTCGCTTAACTGTTTCGTGTTGTATTAACTGACCTTTAAACCCCGTTGTTTAGGAAATTATGATGAGTGGCAAGCCAAATATTTATCGAAAAGCAATAAGTCATACTGCGATTTATGGTGCGGCTGATATTTTAAGAAGATTTGTGGGTTTCTTTATGCTGCCGGTATATACACGATATCTAACCCCGGAAGATTATGGGATTGTACAATTATTGTTAGTTGCAGTAGGCGTGATGGAGATTTTTCTCGGGATGCGCATGGGGCAAGCCATTTTTAGATATTATTCGCTGGCTGATACTGAATATGAAAAAAAACAAGTCATGTCAACAGCATTTATTGTGACATTTATAGCGACAACGGTTGCGTTCTTGGTTCTGTTTTTTAATTCGGAACTAGCAGCTCGTGTAGCTCTGGGGTCTAATCAAAATACCCATGTCATGCAAGTGTTCTCGATTATTCTTGTTGCGCAAGCCCTGGAAGATTATGGGTTGATATATATTAGAGTGCATCAACGTCCTTATTTATTTTTCGCCGTTAGTATTCTCAAATTAATATTACAGGTATTTTTGAATGTATATTTGATTGTTTATCTTAAGATGGCTGTAGAAGGAGTGGTTTATAGCGCGGTAATCTCGACTGTTGTAACAGCGATTTTCGCATCCATTTACACTTATATGCATTCTGGAATAACCTTCTCTAAATTGTTAGCAAAAAAAATGATTATGTTTAGTCTGCCTTTATGGCTTTCCGCGTTAGGTACATTGTATTTGAATTCTGCTGACAAATATTTCTTGAGAGTTTTTTCTGGGCTAAATGAAGTGGGATTATATGCATTAGCAGGCAAGTTTGGTTTTTTGATCTTAATTTTTGTATGGGACCCGTTTTCTAATGTATGGCAAGCTATGCGATATGAGATATACAAAATGCCAAATGCGCATCAAGTGTATAAGAGGATTTTTATTTTATTAATGTTTGCATTGTCATTTGTAGGTCTCGGTATTTCGCTTTTCGCTGATGTGGCTATAAAAATCATGGCAGACAAAGCATTCTGGCCAGCAAGTCCTGCTGTGCCATTGCTGGTTGCCTCGTCGATTGCAATGGCATTAACATATTTTAATAATTTAGGCATATTGCTGCATGAAAAGACTAGCATTATTGCAAAAGGTACATATTTAAATGCTGTAGTTTTAACTGTATGTTTTATAGTGCTTATTAAATTCTTCGGCTTTATAGGTGCGGCAGTATCATTTTTAATTGGCTCTGTTTCACAATTGTTATGGATTGAATCTGGATCAAGAAAACTTTACGATATGAAACTGCCATGGAATAGGGCTATAGTAATAAGTATAACCTGGCTTGCATGTTATTTTATTTCTTATCTACTCCCTTCATCCTTACTGGTAGCGATCTTGGGAAAAATCTTGATTATGGTAGTATTTGTGGGCTTGGTATTTATCCTTCCTATACTGGATTCAGATGAAAAACAGCAAATCTATATTTATTTTCAACGCTTTAAAAATAAAATTGTATCGCGTCTAATGTAAACTCAAACGGTTAAATTAATTATTTTAATGCTCATATGTGTACTTGTATTTGTCAACTATCAATCGTTCTTTTTCGGCTATGAGTGAGGCCGCGTCTTCATCTAGGTAATATGAGCTTTTTTGGTGACTTGATGCATTAGTTTTATTATTTTTTCCATTATTTATAGTTTCCAGTTGCTTTTCATCTAGCTTGTAACCTGCAGATGTAATGGCATGTATAAGATCTTCCTCAAGAAACTCGGTTCTTACGGTCATGTTTAATACATTATGATCTGAATCAAACTCAACCATATTGCTATAGGTGCCTAAATTTTTTGAGCTCGTATATAAATTATTAATTGTATCTGAGTACAGTTTCAAATATCGATATGTATATAAACCAGAGTGTACACTTATAGGGCTAAAGCCAAATCCCTCGCCCAAGTCATATTTCCTTTTATGGTCATAAATCATATGCAGCCATTTTTTAAAGTTATCTGAGTTATTACGATCGCTATATAATTTTTTCCATAAAGGGGCAGGTTTAAATAAATCCGAGATCATTGTTCTTAATACATAAACCCACGGAAAAAATTTTGTGTACATTTCTCTTTGCAAGCCAGATTTGTAACAATCGATATCAAACTTTCTTGTTGTTCTACCATAAATTGCACCTTGGTGTTTGCAGCCGTAGGCCCACAGAGACACATACCAGTCCCAAGGATTGCGAATTGAACCGAATATATATTTTGTTCTATCAAGGTGAGGTGAGCGGTTATGTTTGCCGACGAGTTCTCCACCTATTGTGTCACTCAGCATTTTTCTAATGTGCGTGCATCCGGTTTTATGTAGATCAATATATATGAGCTTTTCTGCAATAAACATTAACGTTATTTCCTGATCGTGGTTTTTTCTTTTATCCCATTGAAGCTGTAGCCAAATAATTCAATGTCAGTTTTATATATTTGCGCAACTAATTCTTTAGTTTCTTCCGTATAAAATTTTGTGTAATTTAATTCTGTGCTTTTGTTTGTATGTGCTAACGAGGAATTGCATGTAATTCGTCTGCAAATTTCGTTAAAATCTTCATTAATTGTTTCAAAGTATCCTAGATAATCAACAATAATTCGTTTGTGGCGGTCACAAATAAATTCATATTGCGGGATGAAGTGCATATAACTGTGAACGTTTTCAGTTGTAAGCCAGTTTAGCGCGAAATCATTAAAGCTTTTAAACCGGGCTATGTTCTTTTCGGCCCATGCTTTATCTTTTTCATCCCACCCGCCTTTCTGCAGAAAACTATAGGCAGAATAAACTCTGTCCCATGGGTTCCGCACAAAGGCGAATTTGAAATATTCGTTAAACGTTTCTCTTCCAAAAATAACAATATAATCTATCGCTTTATAATGGTAAGGTAACTCACCAAATATGCTAAGAGCAATTGAAGTCCCTGCTGCTTTGGGGATGTGTACGAAAATGGATTTCTTCTGATCAAATCCACGCAATGAGAAATTACCTTTGCTTGATTCAAATACGGCGGTCCTGGCGTATTCGTATTCAGACAAATGTAAATATTTATGGATTTGTTTACGTCTTAGTTCGGGAACAAATTTGTAATATAAATGTTTTAAAAAAGTTTTCATTGTTCGGGTTAAAGTGTAAAGAAAGTTAAAATAAACGTATTTGCTAAAACAAAAGGTCGTCTCTGTTTTATATGGTGGAAATTACAGACTATCCTTCGGTATCATAAAAGCATTTTATTATAATCTAAATCGGCACTAATTTGGAGCCATGTCGTAGTTAAATTATCTTAAAAAACAGTAAGTTATGTTTCTTTGATGCGGAGTCCAAAATGAACAGTTTGTGGTCTTTTGTATAATCAAAACACAAAGTAGTAAGACGGATCATCATATGCTCAAAATATTAGTCTTGGCAGAACATTTCCCAAACAGGGTACAACCTTGGCTCCTCAATTGGATAGTAGAATCTATAAAAAGGGGAAACTCAATTAAAATTATTGCGAATGATATACTTGGCGATTCGTGGCAATCTGATGTCGATAAATACAAATTACTGGATCAGACAGAATATTATTATATCGCTTCATCAAAAGATTTTTTTAAGTCCTTACTGCTTTATTTTTTGCCGTTCTCTAAATATACAGTTAGGGCATATAAAGGGTTAGTTAAGTATCTTAAGTATGGCGCGAATAAAAAGGACTCATTAAGAGAATTTGCCAGGGCGATTGCAATGGCGCCTTCATTAGTGCCTGGCGATTATGATGTCATTCATAGTCACACCATTGCAATGAGTTACCAATTCTTGTTTTTAAAACGTACTTTAAACATTCCGTTGATAACAACATTTCATGGTCTGCCGCCTGCTGGTGTGAACATGCTTGAAAAAGAAAAAATGGACAAGGTGTTCAAAGAAGGAGATCTATTTTTTGTTAATACTGAATTTGCGAAGCGTCAATTGATTTCATTGTCATGCGATGAAAAGAAAATAAGAATTCTTCCGCAAGGAATTAATCTTGATGAATATCCATTTCATAATAAAAATTATCCCAATAATGGCAAATTAATAATTCTAACAGTCGGCAGATTTCATAAAGACAAAGGCCATATTTATGCAATTAAAGCCATATCCAAACTAATAAAAGAAGGTTATGAGCTTGAATATAGAATTGTTGGCGTAGGCCCAGAGAAAAACGCAATTTTGCAAAATGTTGCAGATGAAAATCTTACCCAGCATGTGCATTTGTTGGAAGCGCTAAATGATGCGGAATTAAAAAAACAGTATTCTGAAGCCCACATTTTTGTCTTGCCGAGTATACGCGACAGGGATGGAGTTCACGAGGAAACTCAAGGCGTTGTTATACAAGAGGCTCAAGCGAGCGGATTACTGGTAGTCGCGACCAAAACCGGAGGGATACCTGAATGTGTTGTGGATGGAGAGGATGCGTTTTTGGTTGATGATCGTGATTTCGAAGCTATATACGAAAAGATTAAGTTCTTGATTCAATCAAAGAGTAATTGGCCATTATGGCAAAAGAATGCACGACGACATGTGGAAGATAATTTCTCAATACATGTGCTAGGAGCTAGACTGCTTGATTTTTATACAGATACGATAGAAGCAGCTTCGAGTAATAAGTAACTCCTGATTATTAAATTATTACCATGATAAATTTAAATAGAAAGATATACTTTGTTGGCGCAATAGGTAATCCATACAGTAGTGCCTTGCTGGGTGGGCAAAAGGTAACTATTGAACACGCACAAATTCTTCGTAAGTATGGCGTTAAAACTTATGTTGTAACGATGATGGGTAGACTAGAAACATTTTTTGTATCCAAGAAAAATGCTGATGATCTATTTATATCTGAAAAGCAGTTTCGTCAGATGATTAATGTGGAAACCGATGTTGTCGTAATTCCAGGGAGATACTTGCCAACTATTGACAATTTCCCCGGGAATAATAAAGTGCTGTTTTCTCAAGGGGCCTATATAACGATCGGGGCGTTCCCTGTAACACCGCAAGCGATTGAGATATGGAATAATCCTTCATTGAAAGGCGTGTTCTGTGTATCAGATGGTAATGCAGAAATTTTCAAAGAGATAGTTAAGGATATCCCTGTCATTGTTATTCCAAATCATGTTGAGAATGATTATTGCACTGCAAATAATGATTTCGATTTCAGCCAGAAGTCGAAATCGATTGTCTTTCCCGCGCTTGAACGTTTTGAAAAAAATCCATTAGATACAAAGGTTGTTTTAAATTTAATCGCCTCTAAAATTCAATCAATAGCGTCAGATATATATAAGAAATTAAAATTTATAGAATTAAAAGGATTTTCACACAAACAAATACATGAGATTTTTGAAGAGGCGAGCCTGATGTTATTTTTGGGAAATAATGAAGGCATGCCTTTGACAGTATTAGAGTCTATGTGTCACGGCGTTATAACCTTGGGCTTTAATAGAGCTCCACTTTCCGAGTTTTTACATTCAAAATGTCTGTTCGAGATTGGCCAATTGAACGACATGGCAAACACTGCTGCTTCAGTACTTATTGACGAGGAGCGGTGGTCAGATGTTAGGCGATGGGTGAATTTAAAATCACAAGAATATGATCAAAATAGACATAGCCAAGCATTATTGACGGCATGGGAAATAATCGAAGATAAAATAAACAAGCATTAGCTTAACCCTAATTAATGCAAATTAAATTCGGTAATAAATATGAAATTAAGTGTTGTTTCGACTTTTAAAATGATGCTGAAAAAAATTGTGGGTAGGCATATTGCGCACGAGCGGAGAGATTGGGCGATTTGTGTCTATTTTGTAGATAATCCCTTGTCTGCAGATATTAAATTCTGCTCGGAATCACCATCAATATTGGGTGATAATGTTTCCGATGTTAATGCAGCCTTTGTTGCAGATCCGTTTCTAGTTCAACGCGGAGAAAATGAGTTTTATCTGTTTTATGAAATATTCAACACTGACACAAATAAGGGTGAAATTGCATTTTCCAAAAGTACAGATGGAACAAGATGGGAATATCAAAAGGTGATATTGAGCGAGAATTATCACCTTTCATATCCGTATGTATTCCGTAGTGAAAATGATTATTTCATGATACCCGAAAGTAGCCAGGATTATTCGGTTAAACTCTATAAGGCTGTTGAATTTCCTGCTAAATGGGAATACGTAAAAACGCTATTGTCCGGCTATCATTTTGCTGATGCGTCAATATTTAAGCATAAAGGATATTGGTGGTTATTCGTATCCACAAGGGAAAATGATACGCTTAATCTGTATTATGCTGACTCAATTTATGGTCCGTGGAGCCTACATAAGAAATCACCACTTATCCGAAATAATTTGTCAATTGCAAGACCGGGAGGGAGAGTGGTTGAGATAGAAAGTAAATTATATAGAATTGCCCAAAATTGCAATGGATATTATGGGAAGAATATTTCGATATTTGAAATTGTTGAAATATCTACTGATGAATACAAAGAAAAATTGGTGAATGAGAGTTTTTTGAAAGAGAGCAACAAAGGTTCCTGGAATAGTAAAGGTATGCATCACATGGATTGTGTGAAGGTCGCCGATCGAAAATGGCTTGTATCTGTGGATGGGTTTGGAAATTTCGGAAGATATGGTTGAGTTTTTTAAACTCAGAGCTATGTCGAAGAAATATTGGTAAATTGTTTGTTGAGTTAAATTACATATAAATATGAAAGATTTGTCGATTATTATTCCCGCGTATAACGAAGAAGGTAGTATTGTCGAAACACTGGAAACAATAAAAGAGAATATCCCTGTAAAATATAGTTACGAGATTATTGTTATCGATCACTTTTCAAGTGATCGCACATCTGAAATAGCGCAAAACGCCGGTGCTAATGTTCTTCGCTATGATGGCGCGTCTGTCGCCGATCTAAGGAATTTCGGTGCAGCAAGAGCGTCAGGACAAATAATTATCTTTTTAGACGCGGATGTCCATTTAACGCCAACGTGGAAAAAAAATATTGAATCGGTGATTGATGAAATAAGCAATGGTGTGAGGAAACTGACAGGTTCATGGGTTTCGGTGCCAGAACATTCTAGCTGGATAGAGCAGTATTGGTTCGAACCGCAGCAAAGAAAAGAAAATACTCATATCAATAGCGGGCACATGATTATTAAAAAAACACTATTTGAGGAATTGGGGGGGTTCGATGTGAATCTGGAAACAGGAGAAGACTATGAAATTTCTATGAGAGCAAAACGTAATGGTGTCGAAGTAACCGAAGAGCCATTATTAAAGGTAATTCATGAAGGATATCCTAAAACATTATCAGATTATTTTAAAAGAGAAGTATGGCATGGGAAGGGTGATGCAGTTTCATTAAAAGCTATTTTTAGTTCAAAAGTAGCCATCCTCTCCGCTATATTTATTCTTCTTCACATAGCTTTGCTGTTTGAACTGCTTTATTTTCATGCCCACCATGCGACTATTTACGTAACATGCATCGGAATAGTTTTAATCCCGTTTATTTCATCGTGGGTTAAATTTAACAAGGAAAAAATATTTACCAGAATAATAAATTCGTTCCTTTTCTATGTATATTTTTTTGCCAGAGGCATATCGTTATTGAATCGGCTTATACATAAAAAAAGCCAGAAACGTCATCGTTAGTATATTTTCCAGCTCTATGTTGGTTACATTACTAGTCATGTTTTGTTTTTAATTCCATGATGGTGCGCTAAGGGGATTAACTCCAGTAAATATTTCATATCCACGCGTACCGCGGTATTGTGCTCCGTTACCAACTAAATTGCCGTCCAGGTCAATTACGTTGTTTCCAGGAGTAGCCGTAAGATTGTTTTGGGGAATGACTACTCTATTATTTCCAGTAGTATCACCATAATTACCGGCCGAATTTACCAATACATTATTATCCAGATGAACGGTATACGGGAAGTCATCTAACCCTTGTATATTGCCGCGAAAAGTATTCCTGTAAACGTACAATTGCGGATTGTTATTATTCGCTTGCCCTGACCCCATCCATTCATAGCGAACTATGGGCTTGCTGATATCACCGCTCAGCATGACATTGTATGCAATCTCAAAATTAGCATTGGAGAAAATCTGTGCTTGTTGCGGTATATATATAGCGCCGTAGCCATAGCTTTGTGATAGCGATACATTGCGTCGTACTGTTATATTTTGCAGGTCAGATTTAAGATAAAAAGCAGCTTCAGGTGATGGTGCAATTCCATTCAGTAGCTTGTTGTTTTCAATGACGGCATATTTGGTCGCATATATATCAATAAATGAAGCTTGAAATTGATCCAGACTATTGCCCATGAAAGTGAAGTAATTACGTAGTACACCGCCATTGAACATAAGAATGCATGCCTGGTTTACAGGGTCATTTGCAGAGTTTGAGTATCCAATATTGCTGAAGTTATTTTCGAAGAAAACGGTTCGGTTATTTGTGCTATTTGTGCTGAAATAGAAAAAGTGATAATCAGTAACATCCGTGCGTGCGTTTTTGATATTCAGACCTTCTATCCAAATATCATTCTGATTGGTGTTAATCAAGGCTTTTAAATGGGAGAAATCAAGCGTGGCGTTTTCGCCCGTGTAACCGAGCCAAACAACCGGTTTGTTATTGTTTTGCAATGTCACATTACCATTGGATTCAGGGCCATGCATGGCAGTGGTGCCACCACGAAATATCATCTGATATCCTGAATACGTTGCTGACGTAGGCGTACTGCCAAAAACGGCGTCTGTATTATTGAACGGGTGAGCCTTGCTGCCATCACCACCATTGGCGGCATTTGGATCGACGAATACAAAGCCAGATGTAGTGGCTGTGACGGTCCAGGTTGCAGTTGTCGTATTTAATTCCTGGTCGGTTACTTTGACAGAGACAGTGTAGGGACCACCGCTAGTGGTTGGTGTCCATGTAACGATGCCGTAATCTTGATCGGTAATATCTTGACCGATACTCATTCCAGAGGGGCCGCTGACTAACTCAAAGTGATAAGGGTAAGCGCCACCTTGAATAGCTACAGGAACACGATATTGCATAGTCCCATCAGGATAAGCCAAGCGATTTCGTGCCCAATTTGCAGTCTCTGAATCCGGGCGAGGGTTAACGACAGTCAGCGGTAGTTTCGCAGGGACGAAATATCCTGAAGGGAGTTGCCAACTGGCAGCATTTGCCAGTGTCGCAATAAGGCCGAGTGTTAAACCAATCAGGATTTTAAATTTCATGGATGATTACCTTTTATAATATGCACTGTCTTAAAATATAAAATACAATTTTCCGGAGACTACAGGGTCTTTTGTACTGCAGTCGATTTCAGGCCTTCATATCCGCTTGAATCGATTGCGCTAATTCTAAAATAGTAACTGCCTGACGGTAATGAAATTGTCTGTTGAGTCGCTGTTCCGTCAGTAATGTTAACGTAATTGGGTGTGTCAGTGGGAGCACTCCCGTAATAGAGCCGATATCCGCTAATGTCGCTCAAAGATACAGCAGTATTATCGGATCGTGTTGTAGGAGCAGTCCATTTTAAAGTTACACTGCCGGTAGTGGTAGTGCCACCTGAAGTGCTTCCACCGCCACTCGTAGTACCACCGCCTGAGCTTGTGCCACCTGTGGTCCCTGAAGAACCAGATGACGAACTGGTTGCACCATTACCCGTGATAGTCGTATTTCCACCACCACACGCAGTAACAATGATTGAAAATGCTGCAAAAATTAGCAGGTTGCGTAAATATCCCATCCTTACTCTCCTGTCTGCCGAACATTACAAGCGACATCCGCATGTCCTCCATTTCGGCGACAGGAAGAGTAATTGAATTCGAGTGTTCCGATTAGTGACTAAATTCACATATGTTATTGATTATAAAAAGAAATGTGACCTACTTCACGAAAAAAAAGTGTGTGTATGCTTATTGCACTGAAAAATCTCAGTTTTTATCGAGATATGCCTTTTGAGAGAGAGGAGGCTAAGGAAAAAATAGTTTCTATAACATTACTAAAAACAATGTAAAAACGCATATTTCGATTTGTATGCTATTGCCAGTATTTTATTTATCGGGAAAGAGTTTGAGTAAGTCACGTTGCTGATATTGTTATTGATGAGCACAAGAGCATATTTCTTAACTACAGAATGCAAAGTTTATTGTTGTCGTTTTTTGTATCTGTTAATTCTGAATCAAATGAAATACCGAGAGATAATATTAATCAGATCAATATTTGTATTTGATAAATTAAAATAATTCTGCACGGTTTCGTTAGCCTTGCTGCCAAGGTTTTTTCGTAATTTTGAATCACTGATCAGCGTTGATAATTTCTCTGCCAGCGAGAATGTATCGAGTTGTGAAAAAATCATACCATTTTCATTATTAGTGATTGCCTGGCAAACGGAAGGGTTATCAGGAACCAGCGTCGCCAAGCCGGCGCTCATGTATTCGAGAATGGAAAGTGAATAACCGACTTCTCCCTTTGAGGCCTGTATGCCTATATCGCATGATTGCAGAAGCTGACGTACATCAGTTCTATTGCCGGCAAATATGAATTCTTTTTCTAAGCCCTGCCTTTTAACAAGCGCCTTGAAATCGATCAAATGCGGTCCGTCTCCGCAATAAATAAAATAAAGATGCTGTGATGCATCATTATTCCTCAGGGCCTCGGCAAATGCCTCGATCATGAAGTCTATGCGCTTATAGTGGTTGGCTCTGCCGGTGGTGATCAGGAGAACCGCATCGTGCGGAAGATTAAATTGATCATGCGCATAATAACGATATTCAGGGTTACGTCCAATCGGGTTGATTCCGTTTTTGGCGACAAAACATTTATAAGAAGGCAGGCAGCTCGAATTGAGCATGCGTTGTTTTATGTAGTCGGTCACTGCGATAAATGCATCGGCATTTATGAAGGGTAACCGTTTATAGAGTTTCTTGAGTGATTTTTTTATTCCAGTGACGGTAGGACGTTCGCCGGGTGTATGATCGTGGATGATGATTTTCTTTATGCCAAATAATCTCAGGAAAATATAAAAAAAAGATGTTTCCGGTTTGTCGGACAGGTATAGATAAGCAATTTTTTTGCTGCGAATTATGCTGATGAGTCGGAGCAGGCTGCGGAAATTCTTTTGATCAAAATTGTGCTCCAGGATTTCAATCGGACTGTCCTGGATTGTTTTGGGTATCTTGGAGATGGATGGGTAAATAAGGATCGATTGGTGGTTCGATTTACTGAATTCACGTGCAATCGTTGCCCAGAAATTCTCCATCAGCCACCATGCATAGCCTACATTCGAATCCCAATTGGCAACGAGTAATATATTTTTATTCATTATTGTATTAAAAAATGTGTTTTCTTTCCTGTTGCCAGGCGAGGAACATCAGGATCGTCCAGAGTTTATGTGCATGATCGGCCTTGCCGCTTTTATGCGTAGCCCAGGCCTGCAAAATCGGCTTTGCGTGAAGCAAATCGTGATTGTTTAGCGCGGAAAAATGGTCATCCGCCCATTCTTTCAGATCATTTCTTAACCATTGTGCAATAGGCACGGAAAAACCCATCTTCGGGCGGTTAACCATTTTCTCCGGCACATACTTATATAAAACATTTCTCAGTACCCACTTACTGATATTCCTATGTACTTTCATTTCCGTTGGCATACGCCAGGCCAATTCAACAATATCATGACTGAGTAAAGGTAGGCGTGTTTCCAGGCTAACCGCCATGCTGGCACGATCGGTTTTGGCGAGATTATCCCCCTCCAGATAGCGGATTTGATCGATATACATCGCCTGATCGATAAAATTTCGGGTTTCAGATAACAGTGGTGTCGCTGAATTGGCCGGCACATTTCCTTTTAGTAAATCCCGAGGGTGTGGCCAGTACGATGACAGGACATCGTAGGCGGACATAATATTTGATGACTGCATAAGATCCGCCAGCTTTTGAACTTTTGACTGCAAGGATCCCTGTTTGTTTTTGTAGAATAATGTAATGATTGCGTCACGAGCGCCGGCTGGAATTGCATCGATGGTTTTTCCAAATATCTTTCGTATGAAGGACGGGATATGATCGATTTTATGCCAGATTCTGTCAGTCATCAGATAGCGATTATAGCCGGCAAACAATTCATCTCCTCCGTCACCGGACAAACATACTGTGACATGTTCACGTGCCAGCTTGGAAACGAGATAAGCCGGTATCTGTGATGAATCGGCAAAAGGTTCGTCATAGATTTTCGGTAAATTAGGGATGACGGATTTGGCATCATCCGGCGATAAATATAGAGTGGTGTGATCGGTGTTTAGGTGTTGCGCAATTGCACCCGCATAGCCTGACTCATCATATTCCTTTTCGTGGTAACCGATAGTAAAGGTTTTGACCTTTTGTGAGCTGACATCCTGAGCGATAGCGGTAACGGTCGTTGAATCAATGCCACCCGAGAGAAACAGGCCGACATTAACATCTGCGAGTAACTGTCGTTTGATGACCTCATGTAATTTGGTGTTGAGACTATCGACAGCGGTATCAAAGTTGTCCAGTTGTTGTTGGAGTCCGGATTCAGCCACCTGTCGTAATGACCAGAATATCTCCGGTGATAAATTAGAATTACCTTTGAATAATGTCTGTATTGGGATTGTCAGGAGAGAACCCGGCAGGAGTTTCTGGAACCCTTTATAAATCGACTGTGGTGAGGATATGTAACCGTATTGCAGATAATGCTGGAGGCCAGACAAACTGATTTCTAGTTTGTCAGCAGGACAAACGGATTCGATGGCATGCAATTCAGATGCGAAATAAAATACATCACCCTGGAAACCATAATAGAGCGGTTTTTCCCCGAGACGATCACGGCATAACTGCAGCGTTTTGTTTTGTTTGTCCCAAAGCGCAAAGGCAAACATCCCGATAAACTTGCTGACCGCGGATTTGGTGCCCCATTGCTCTATGGCCGCAAGCAGGATTTCCGTATCCGAGCCACCGCGAAAAGTATGCCCGTATTGTGATAATTCGGTTCTTAATTCCTGGTAGTTATAAATTTCGCCATTGAAAACGATACAATACCGGTTGCTTGCAGAGTGCATGGGCTGTGCGCCCAGCGGAGACAGGTCATGAATGGATAAACGGCGATGAGTCAAAAGCACACCGCTTTGTTGCTCGTGCCAACTGCCGCTATCATCCGGACCGCGATGTTTAATCGAATTTGAGAATTTCTGACTGAAGTATGCGATATCATCACCAGACAGGTTTTTTTTGATAATGCCAGCTATACCGCACATGGAGTTAAACCTGTTAATCAGTCAAAATTACAATTCGCGAATAAGAAGAAATAAACCAGCCTGTTTGAGCAGCAGATTTCTGTTGTATATTTTTTGTTCAAAAATCCAAAAAGTGCTTCACCATTATATCGTTAGCGAAACACCAGTTGTAGTATTGTCCCCCTTTAAAGTTGTCATGTGCATGATGCATTTGGTCTTGTATCGGATTTCAATGATTTCATCGAATCTTCGAAATAAACGAATACAAGTGAATTTATAACACGACGGTTTGTTCTTAATGAAAATAATACATTTGGCATCTGGGGACTTGTGGGCAGGGGCGGAGGTTCAACTCTTCCACCTGGCAAAGCGTCTTGCCAGAGTAAAGGATATTTCTTTATTGGTGGTGCTGCTCAATCATGGACAGTTGGAAGAGGAGCTGAGAAACCAGGGTGTCGACGTCATGGTGCTGGATGAATCTGTCATGTCCGGATTAGCCATATTTCGATCTTTTTACAACATCGTTCGAGAATTTCAACCGGACATCGTGCACACCCACCGCAACAAGGAAAATGTCATTGGCGGTCTTGCTGCCAAATTGAATGGGAAAAAGAGTATTCGCACTTCGCATGGTGCGCCTGAATTCGCGGGTAGTATCCTGAATTTTAAACGGTTTATTTTCGATTCACTGGATAAACTCGCTGCATTATTTTTACAACAAAAGATTATAGCGGTTTCACCCGAGCTGCAGGAGATGCTGTCGCGCGAATTCTCGCGGTCAAAGCTGGTAATGATCGAAAACTGTGTTGATATCCGGTATGTCGAATCCAAATCAGGAGCAGCAGCGATAAATATTCGCGAAAAATATCCAGACGCATTTCATATTGTTTTCGTTGGGCGCTTTGTTCCGGTAAAGCGCGTGGATCTGTTTTATGAGATTGCCAAAGCAGTTATTCAACATAGTTCAGACAAATCGGTTCATTTTCATATGTTGGGGGATGGCCCGCTTAAATCGACGATAGAGGCTCAACTGGCTGCGGATGGCCTGTCGACACACATTCACTTACACGGTTTTGTGGAGAATGTTGCTCCCTTGTTGAAGCAAATGGATTTGCTCCTGATTACCTCTGATCACGAAGGCCTGCCCATGACCTTGCTGGAGGCGATGACACTCCAGGTCCCGGTCTTATCCAGAGCGATACCAAGCATACGTCGTGTTCTTTGCGATGGGAGCTGCGGTTATATCGTAGAGTCAGATAAGGTTGAGCGCTTTATTAGTATTATTGAAGGTGTTATGACAGATACGACGGATGTTAATGCACGGGTCGCCGCTGCCCGGGCTAGAATTGAGACGAATTATAATATCGATATCAATCTGGAAAATTATTTGCAGCTGTATTCGATGGTATTGGGTAGGGCAAGCAAACAATAGCGTTAGCGCTTGGATGGCTCCCACATGGTGATGCGTTTACCCATTAAGAAGCGCAGTCCGGCATCGGCAATCGCGAAATTTACCTGGAAGAAAAAGAACGGTAGCTTGAATAGTGTATTGTTACGCAAGGATGGCAGGATATAGCCAAGGGCCGCAACCAGATAAAAGCCTATCTGGCCTGCTAGTAACAGCATATAGAAGACATGGTGCTGAAAGACCAGGAGCGAACTAATCAGTAGCGCCAGCATAAACCAGGGCACCAGCCAGCGCATAATCTTGTGACTGAACACCTCGAGTGCAAAGAAACCCAAGCCGAAGGGATTGAGTACAACTGGTTTTTTCACAACAGCGGCCATGCCGCGTATGACTGTGCGTAGTTTGCGCTGATACTCCTTGCTGTCGTCTTTCAGATTGGGGTAGTAGCCCAGGACATCAGGCGCAGAGACGGCAATATAGCCTTTGGTCACGCAGTTGAGGGCGGTATTGAAATCGCTGGGGACGCTGATGTCCCAGTTCTCACAAACGTCTTTACGTGCAGCAAAAAAAGATCCGCTGAGGCCGACCAGACTGTGCACCTGGCTTTCGAGCTTGCGCAACCACATTTCGTATTTAACATAGGCGCCTTCGCCGGCGACCTTGCCATCCTCTGTAATAAAGCGATCTTCGCTGGAGATGGCGCCGACCCGTGGATCAGTGAAGACATTCACCAGGTTTCGCAACGCTTCGGGAGGAATCTGGGTGGCAACGTCGGAGAAGACGATTAGCTCACCGCGAGCCGCTTGAATTGCGGCAAGCTGGGCATTTTCCTTGCCCTTGCGTTCCTGCACGTGGACCAGTTTAATCCCGCGGTCATGGAAGGATTCGACAATAGTGTTGGTAGCATCCGTAGAGCCGTCTGAGGCGACCAGGATTTCACGTAGCTCTTCAGGGTAGTCAATGGCGAGTGTGTTCTCCAGTTTGCTCTGGATCCGCTTTTGTTCGTTGTGTGCCGTAATGATGAGCGTGACAAAAGGCAGGGGTTTGTCTGGTTCTGTCTGCAGGCGTTTCTTTGGCATGACCAGCAACACCAGCGGATAAAGGAAGTAACTGTATATTGCGCCGAACAGGCTGACCCAACAGATCACTTCAAGCATTGACGAATTCCCCGGTTACGCGTTTATTTTTGTTGTAACAGCTTGTGTTCCCAATCGAGCGCTGTTTTGACGATAAAGTCCAGGTCGTCGTGTTTGGGTGACCAGTTAAGTTTATTGCGGATGGCATCGGCAATGGAGATCAGCATCGGTGGGTCGCCGGCACGGCGTGGTTGTTCTTCGACTGTCAGCGGCTTGCCGTTAACGCGATTCACGGCGTCGATAACTTCACGCACGCTGTAACCATGACCGTAACCGACGTTCAGGATCGTCGATTTGCCGCCATCACGCAGGTAGTCCAGTGCCTTGAGATGGGCATCGGCGAGGTCTTCGACATGAATGTAATCACGTACCCCGGTGCCATCTTCCGTGTCGTAATCGGTGCCAAAGACAAACAGCTTTTCGCGTTTACCCACGGCGGCTTCCGCCGCGACCTTGATGAGCAGGGTCGCGTTTGGTGTGGATTGACCAATGCGGCACTGTGGGTCGCAACCCGCGACATTGAAATAACGCAGGGCAACGTAATTCAAATCAGACGCCTGACTCAAATCCCGTAACATCCATTCAGTCATGAGTTTGGATGTACCATAGGGATTGATCGGCGCAGTCGGGGTGTCTTCGCTGGCATATCCGCTTTCAGGGAAGCCATAGACGGCCGCAGTGGAAGAGAAGATAAAATTCTTTACGCCATGTTTTTGGCATTGTTCCAGCAGATTACGCGTACTACAGGTGTTATTCCAGTAATACTTCAGTGGATTAGTAACGGATTCGGGTACCACCGTATGCGCCGCGAAATGGATAACCGTATCCACATCATAATCCGTCAGGATCTTGCCGACGAGGTTCCCATCACCGGTATCACCCTGCACGAAATCTCCGGATAATACGGCTTTACGATTTCCTGTCGATAAGTTATCAAGCGTGACAATTTGTTCGCCAGCTTCCCCCAGTTGCCGAACCGTATGACTACCAATGTAACCGGCGCCACCGGTAACCAAGATTGATTTATTTCCCATGGTGAATATTCCTTAATTAATTATTGCCCGACTCCTGAGCAGTTCGATAACCTGATCGACACAATCGTCTAATGGTGATGCGCCAGTGTCTACAATCAGCTCCGGATTAGCCGGTGCCTCGTAAGGCGAAGAGATGCCGGTGAAATTCTTGATCTCACCCTTGCGTGCTTTTTGGTAAAGACCTTTAACGTCGCGTTGTTCGCACACCTCGATGGCCGCACTACAAAAGATTTCCAGAAACTCGCCTGGATGAACCAGATTGCGTACCAGTTGGCGGTCACTGCGAAAGGGAGAAATAAACGCGGTAAGCACGATGACTCCCGCTTCGAGAAACAGTTTGGCGACGTTGCCGATACGGCGAATATTTTCCTTGCGATCGGCTTCGGTGAAACCGAGATCACCGCATAAACCATGCCGCACATTGTCGCCATCGAGCACGAATGTACGACAGGTCATTTGATGCAGGCGATCTTCAACCGCATGCGCCAGGGTGGATTTCCCGGCGCCGGAGAGTCCGGTAAACCACAGGATGACGCTTTTGTGCTGATTAAGATCCTCGCGGTGTTCGCGAGTGACTGTCGCATGGTGCCAGACCACATCACTGCTGTGTTTGTTCGTATGATCAGAAGTATTTGTCATGCAGGGTTCCAGTTTTTTTTGCGTCGGGAAGTGTAGCGTATTTTTTTTGCATGTTGTGACAAAAAAGGGCGGCATTGCGCCGCCCTGACTTTAATTTTTTTATCGTGTGAGCTTAGGGGAAAACGGGAATACGCGGGTCAATGCCACGCATATCGGCTTCCGGGTGATGGCCCCGGACCAGGTTCGTGATTTCTTCGATACGTTGGAACGGTATATCTACCATGTACAGAATTCGTCCTTTTTCAATGTCTGGTTGAAATCGGGCCAGCCGGGTATTCATCATGTTAAGTGCAACCATGGTGGAGGCGAATGCGCCAATAAATGCACCGCCGATGGTGAGTGATGTCACCGACCAGACCTCCAGGCCAGGCACAATCAGCTGTAACTGGATGGCGATATAACTGAGGATCATGCCGGTCAGACCGCCAAGGATGAGCCCCATTTGTAATCCACGCATGACATCCGTCTTTTGCAGTAACCCGGCTTCCGGTAATTCTCTCAGATCTATATCCGGCCTTGCGATCACATGCATGTGGCGTTCTTCGATCTTGGCCAGTAACAACTCGGTGTGGACGACTTGCGCGATTTTGGTATTGGGAAGTAAGAAATATAAACGCCGTCTCATACAACACCTCCTGTGGTGAGGGTAGAAGTTGAGTGGTGGACTCAGACATCTTTTTATGAGTATAGCCAAGCCGGGGAACTCTACCGACAATAACCATTTAATTATTACGTGATTATATCCAAGGGAATAAGACGTTTGGCGGAATTCTCGTTATCATACCGGGCCTTAGAAATCTGCCCCGTAGTCTCTGGAGACCCTGAATGCGCTTTTTACCCATTTTCCTGAATATTCGTGACAAATCCTGCCTGGTTGTTGGAGGCGGACAAGTTGCCGCACGTAAGGTCTATTTATTGCATCGGGCGGGCGCCCGGGTCACCGTTGTCTCGCCAGTGCTGTGTGAGGAATTACAACGGTGGGCCGAGAGCGGCGATATTGTCCATCTGGCCCGCGAATTTGAGCCGACGGATATACAGCAGCAACGCGTCATTATCGCCGCCACCGATAAAGCCGAAATCAACGAGCAGGTCTCGCAACTGGCCCAGGCGCAGGGCATCCCGGTCAATGTGGTGGACCAACCCGAGCTGGGCAACTTCATCATGCCCTCTATCATCGACCGCACCCCGGTCCAGATCGCCATATCCACCGGGGGCGCATCTCCTGTGCTAGCCAGACTGTTGCGTGCCCGTTTAGAGACGTTCATTCCCGCGGCCTATGGTCGGCTGGCAGAGCTGCTTGAGCGTTTCAGAGAGCGTGTCAAACAGCGATTTCACGGCACCGATGAAATCCGTCGTTTCTGGGAAGATGTCCTGGACGGGCCCATTGCCGAAAGTCTTATCGCGGGCAAGGATCAGGAGGCCCAGGCCGCGCTGGAACATGCCATCGAGACGGCTACCGCGCCTGTGGCGAAGGGGGAGGTCTATCTGGTTGGTGCCGGACCCGGTGATCCGGACCTCCTGACCTTTCGAGCCCTGCGGCTCATGCAGCGTGCCGATGTGGTGGTCTATGACCGCCTGGTGACCGCCCCCATTCTCGATTTGGTCCGCCGCGACGCGGAATTTATCTATGCCGGCAAGGAACGAGACAAGCATACCTTGCCGCAGGAAAGCATTAATGCCTTGCTGGTCCGTCTGGCCAAGGAGGGGAAAAAGGTACTGCGCTTGAAGGGCGGCGACCCCTTTATCTTCGGCCGGGGCGGGGAGGAAATCGAAACCCTGATGCAGGAAGGCGTCGCCTTCCAGGTCGTGCCTGGCATCACCGCCGCGGCGGGCTGCGCCTCCTACGCGGGAATTCCGCTGACACATCGCGATTATGTGCAGTCCTGTGTCTTCGTGACCGGGCATCTGAAGGACGGCAGCGTGAATCTCAACTGGCCCGCGCTGGCACAGCCCAATCAGACGATCGTGTTTTACATGGGGCTGCAGGCCGTGGAAGTACTGTGCAAGCAACTGGTGGCACATGGTCTGCCGGCGACAACCCCCGCGGCCTTGGTTGAACAGGGAACGACACAGAATCAGCGTGTACACCTGGGCGACCTCACAAGCCTGCCGGATATCGTCAAGCGCGAGGATATCAAGCCGCCGACCCTGATCATCGTGGGCGAGGTCGTGAGCCTGCACGACAAGCTGAAATGGTTTGAACCCGCAGGCGAAAAGACGCCGGACTATCCGACAGCCGGTAAATAGCGCCAGAGCGCTCCGCTGTAAACATGGGTTTGATCAACGGCAAACCGGAGCTGCAATTCACCGGGCTGTAGACATAAGTCAGACGATATCAATTGCACATCGACTGAACCGCTTGCCAGGTCGGGCAAGATTCGGCATTGCTTGAACCGTAGCTGCAATTGCGTCGCCTGATAGATGCATTTAAATACCGCCTCTTTCAGACTGAATATCACTAATAGCGCCAGATTCTGTTGCGATGCATCTAGCTCTGTCAGCCAGCGGGCTTCTTCTTCCACGCAAACATGGCGGATGATATTGGGGTTAAGTGATTTAATATTTTCAATATCGAGGCCGATGGATTTCGCATTGGCTTTCTCGGCAACTACGGCACCGGCGATATCGTGGCAATGCGTAATGCTGCCGACAATCTGTTCCGGCCAGACCGGTTCCCGTTGTTCACCCTTAAGCACCGGATAGTTTTCAATGCCAAAATGCTGCAATGCCCGATGGGCGCAGTATCGTCCCGTGGAAAACTCGTTAATACGTTTGTTAATCGCGTTTTCGATAAGCAGGCCTTCCTCTTGTAACAACGCATGCTGGTAATCAGCGATTGGCGCAGTAATAAGAATAGCGCTATTAGCAAAGATATGAGGGGTCGTCACGCGGAAATTACTGTGTTTGCTGTCATTGCCGGTGAGAAACATTGTGCCGATGATCAGGCGGCCCTAGTCAAAGAGCGTGTCTAGCGGGGCCGGAGAATCGAGATGAAAGCCCTGGGCGTAATCGATTTTGCAACTTTTTAATAAATTAACTATGGCGTCGCTTTCTACATATTCGGCAATTGTTTGTAACTGCATGATGTGCGCAATCTGGTTAATGGATTCGACGATGGACATGTTGATTGGATTGGTCACAATATCCCTGACGATTTTCCCGTCGATTTTAATATAGTCCAGTGGTAAAGACGTCAGATAACCAAATGAACTGAGTCCGCTGCCGAAATCGTCCAGGGCGAACCGGCATCCCATTTCCTTTAGCGTCTTCATAAATTCTATGGCATGGGCAAGATTGGCGATTGTCGCGGTTTCGGTGATCTCAAATGTAATAAGCGAGTGATCGATTTTGCATGCCATCACCTTGTCATACACGTATTTCTGGAAATCGTCACGCGTAAGCGATTGGCCGGACAGGTTGATGTTGATTTGAGGCAGCAGGTGCGCGCCAACGCCGTTTTCCTGTGTCTTTTTAATCCAGGAAAAGATTTCGTGAATGACCCACCGATCAATGTCGGGCATCAGATTGTAACGTTCTGCCGCGGACATAAAGGTCATCGGTGTATAGATATTTCCATCCAGATTGAGGCGCAGGAGAATTTCATAATGATTGATACTTGGCTCGTGTATTAGCGGGTGAATCTGCTGCGCGTAGAGAGTGAAATTGTTTTTTTCGACCGCGCTTTTAAGACGTTGCACCCATTTGATTTCGCTGCGCCGTTTTTGCTGTTCCTTGTCTGATGGCTGGTAGACGTGAATGCTGTTGCGCCCTGTTTCTTTGGCAAGATAACAGGCGGAATCCGCTGCCATCAACACATCGGATGTATTGATAAATTTATTGTTGAGTTCGACGATGCCCAGGCAGGCGCCGACATTGAACTGTTGGTGACCCCAGTAAAATACAAAACTCTGCAGCACGCTCAGGATCGCGTCAGCTAACTCGATAGACTTATCATGATGGCAGTTACGTAAAATGATTCCGAATTCATCACCGCCTAGCCGTGCCAGAATATCCTGTTCGCGAATCTTGGATTTCAACAGTTGCGAAATTTGTTTCAACAGTTGATCGCCGGCCAAATGGCCGCAGGTATCGTTAACGACTTTAAACTGATCAAGATCGAGAAAGAAAACCGTATTTTCAGACTGAAATTGCTTGGTTTCGTTCAAAGCGAGATCGAGCTGGGTCTCGAATTCACGGCGGTTATATAATCCGGTTAAATCGTCGTGCGCGGCCTGGTAGACAAGCTTTTCCGCCATGGCGTGCAAGGTGGAGAAGTCGTCAAAGATGACAACCGCCCCGACAATATTCGAGTTGTGGTCACGTATCGGCGTTGCCGTATCGCGAATAATAAATTCTTCACCGTCCTTGCGGACAAGTTTCAGAAGCGCGTCGTGACGTACAATATGACCATGTTTAAGACAGGAATCGATAGGGTAGGCGACTTCGGTTTGGGTGGACTCAAAATACGATTTGAAGATCTCGCCTAACGGGTGGCCGACTGATTCCTCATACTTGTAGCCGGTGAGACGAATGGCGGCGGGATTGATATAAGTTACGATCCCATTCTCGTTGGTGGTGATCACGCCTTCACCGATTGATTCGAGCGTTGTGTGTGCCTTGATGCGTTCAGATTGTAACAGGTTTGCAGCTTGTCGACGCTCGATAGCCTGGGCTCTGGCAAGGGTGGCGGCCATTTCGTTGATATTTTTTTCCAGCATACCGATTTCGCCGCTGGAATTTTCCTTGATGCGATGCTGGAGATTACCGTTTTTGATGATATCAATCCCGCGCGCGAGCAAGGTCAGCGGTTTGCTGACAGTCTGCGCAAGGAAGGTGGCGAAAATAATGGTAAAGACGATGGTGATTCCCATGATTAACAAGGCTTGCCTGACCAAGCGTTGTTTCATCCTTTCAGCGAAGATATTGGTAGCGCCAATGACAACATTACCGATCGTTGAACTGGAAACCCTGGATAATTTATTTTCTGCTTCAGGATTGACCTGGTAGTCGTTAATCGCCAGCTGGGTCGTGGTGATCGGATGAATTTCCTCAAATTTGTGTTCCGGGTTGGTGGCGTTTTCAGGCAATTCAAAGGAAGGACTGGTTTGTTTGTCTAGTGTGGCAACGATATGTCCGGATTTGTCCAGAATCTTGACATAGATAACAACCCGTTCCTGAGAAACCCGTTTTAGTGATGCCTCCAATTCCTGGAAGTTACCGGTCAACAAATCAAACTCGCTGTTCTTGGCAACGTATTCGCCCAGGTGGAAGACTTCCTGGCGGAGAGATTTTTCAATGGCCTGACTGCGTTGTGTGATGAAGAAAAATGTTAGCAGGCCGGCAAGACAGAGTGCTGGCAGGATCGCAACAAGCAATACCTTGTGTCGTATCGTCAATAAGTTAGTTTTCATCCTGACTCAACCTGTTTTCCAGCGTTTTTACATCCGGCAAGGTAATACCGAGTGCTTCCGCCGCCCGGGTGTTTACGTCGATAGTGAAATATTTCGGATACAAGGTTTTGTCTGTAACCTGTTTTGGGTTCGTCAGAATTTCCGCAACATATTTCGCAATATCCTCTGGTGTGCTGTAAATACCCAGGGTCGCGCCGGCGCGAACGAATGACCGTGAATAGGCAAATAGCGGAATACGCTGATAAAATGCCGATAACAGAATCGCGCGGGCCGTATCCCGATTGTAAACAACGGGATCGGGGATCGCCATTAATACATCAGAGGCGCCAATGCTCTCGTTTAGTGCGGCTAAAATACTAGTCTCATCCGTTGCTTTGATTTTGTCCACCGTGATACCGAAATTACGTGCTTTTGTTGCGATCTCGTTGAGTAAAGCGTTCGATTTATCACTGCCGATAACCGCAACTTCATTGGTATGCGGTAGCGCGGATTTTAGCAACTGTAATTGCCGGGATACGGGTTGATCAATAAAAATAACGTGACAATTCGGGCGTTTGCAGGTGATTTTACCGGCCTTGTTCAGGTCGTAGTAACTTTCTTTCGGCAACATCGACATGATGGTTGTGATGTCAGTTTTCAGGGCGGACACGGCTATACTGGCTTCGATGCCCGCACTGATGATGGCATCAAAGCCGGGATCGACGGCGTAGTTTTTTCCCATTATCGTATCGACGTGATTGGTGACCAGCGTGTTCTCTTTACTGATCTTCTGCAGGGTCGCTTCGAGGCTTTTCGAAAAACGGGAATAAATTTCACCGTCTCCGCTTTGTATCAGCAGATATGTACCTGCCTCACAATTGAAGGTATAGGCGAGTGCGATAACAGCAAGCAGGCGAATGATATTGCTCCATTCGCGTATTCGCTGTTTGCGATTGCTGCTGACGATTGTACGTGTCAAATGCACTTGCTATTGCCTTGTTATGTGTAACCTAGTTGAATCCTATCTGGTAACTTATGTATGCCCCTCGCGCGACATTGTTTAACAACAGTGTATCCTGGTGTGCATTGAAGATATTTCGCGCCACGACAGCGATCTTTTGTGAGGTGTTGCCGGACTTGAATGACTTTGCCAGGCGGACATCGACGCGCGTGTACGGGTCCATATATTCAGGGTCGTTCGCATGCCGCACCAATGGTTTCATCTTGCCTCTGGAATAGATAAATACGCTGCCAGAATATCCGTGACTGAAGTTGTGCATCGCCAGGAGACTTAACATGGTGGCGGGCGCGGACTTGCTGTAATCTTCCCTGTTGTCGGTTGAGCTGATGTGAATGCTGGAGAACGCAACATGGATTTTTGTCGCGCGACTGATGTCCCAGTCTATTCCGGTTTCCAAGCCGCGAATATCAGCACTGTCATAGTTGTTGAAAACATAGGCCTTGCCATCGACAGTATCCGGAATGGATGCAGGTACAGGCGAATTGAGCGCGTTGATCAACCCGTCGATATCCTGGTAGAAAAATTTAACGTCATATTTCAGATGATCACGCAGTTTTTGACCGATAAAACCGATTTCATACTCGGTGATCTTCTCGTTTTGCACAGTTGAACCGTTGTAGATAACCTGATCATAAAATCCCAGGCTGGGGACAGATACCACCATATCCGGATACTGTTCGAGCAAGACCGGTGTGCGATCCGCTTTAGAGATCGAGACACGCACGGTATCTTTTGGCGTGAGCTTGTAGTTGATGGATGCGCGAGGCGAGATATTGCTGCCGGTGATATCGTTATCCTCGAGCATGGCGCCCAGATTGAAGAGCATATCTCGGTTGTAATGATACTCGCCATGAGCGAATAAGCGTCGTATATCATTGCTTAGTGTATCCGGCGTGTTGAAATATAACTGGCTGCTCACCTGATCGCGTCGCAGGCTGGCACCGACGACATAGCGCAGTTTGGGGCTAATACGTTTTATTTTCTGAAATTCGAGATCATATCTCTCCGTATTCGTGTTGCCATCCCAGTAAACGGGGTAATCCGTTCGTACGTAAGTATCAATGGTCCCTAACTGGTTATGGTAGAACTGTAAAGAATACTCATCTTCTGGCGCATAGATTCGCTGCCATTTGATTTGTTGAAACTGACTGAACGTGTTCATGTCATAGTTAGGAATGCTTGTATCAATGACATCGTCCATTTGTCGCGGGCCTTCGCTGTAACCTGCCTGCATCATCAGGTTGTCCCTGTCGTTTACCTGATAATCGACGCGGCTGTTGATTAATCGGATAATTTTGCCGTCATGCCGGCCACGGAATCCGTCATCACTGCGGTAAGCCAGATTGATACGATAATCCAGCGCACCATTACTATCACCGTAGCGGAGGAAACCTTCACGCAGGTGTTCGCTGCCGACATTGGTTTTGACGGTTGTGCCTTTATCCAGAATGGCACTGCGTGTAATGATATTGATGACCCCCATGAAAGAATTGGAACCGTAGGTGGCCGCATTGGCGCCGCGTATCACTTCAATGCGTTCGATATCGTCGATGGTGATGGGGAGTTCCATCCAATGCACCCCGCCGATCAGAGGGTCATACACGGAGCGGCCGTCAATCAGGACTTGTTGTTGGCGTACATACCGGTCGGGCAGCATGTGGTAACTCACGGCGGGCACGTGTGCGTTGTCGTAGTCCACGAGAAAGCCGGGGACGAGACGAAATACATCCGGGATCTCTGTGGCACCAGAGGCCTCGATCATGTCACGCGTGATGATGGTGACGGCAACCGGTGCATCTTCAACCGATTGTGGCATGCGTGTGGCGCTCAGGACGATGGGTATATCGGGAAAATAGTGTTGTTCGGTGAGTGTGGATTCTTCTGCCAGGCATTGCTGCGCACCGTATCCTGAAAAAAGCAGGCCTGTGGCAGTATATGCCAATACCATATAAAAAATATGCTTACGCATCTATCCCCCTCCCGGTATTTTAATAAATGCTAATATACGAAGTGTTGCCGTGATGTCTGTGACGTGTAGATCGTCAATTTTGGTAATAAGTACAGCCATAGTGGCAGAATTTTAGCAGGCTCATTGCGCCTTAGGGTCATTTAGGTAATTTTGTCCGCTTGACCATGTATCGCCCTCTGACCGTCAGCGAATCCATGTCATAATCCGATTTTTATCTCATCCGTCAAATACATGCAGCATTTTATCCGCTACACCGAAGACCCCCACCAACAGCGCCGAGATTGGTTAAATCTTAAGCGAATGTTCCCGTTTGTGTGGTCATATCGCGGGCGGGTATTGCTGGCTTTGAGCAGCCTGATATTGGCGAAACTGGCCATGGTCAGCGTCCCATTTGTGCTTAAGCACATTGTGGATAACCTGGGTTTACCTGACCGCAGTGCGCTGGTATTGCCTCTGGCCTTGCTCCTGTCCTATGGCGCCCTGCGCCTGGTCAGCAGCATGTTCAATGAGTTGCGGGATGCTGTATTCGCCCGGGTCCGATTTCACGCCATGCGCCAGGTTTCCGATAGGGTCCTGCAGCACCTGCATAACTTGTCCCTGCGCTACCATCTGGAGCGGCGCACGGGCGGGGTATCACGGGATCTGGAGCGGGGGGCGAGTAGCGTTAGCTCGATACTGAATTACCTCGTGTTTAACATCCTGCCCACGGCGGCGGAATTCACGCTGGTAGCCGCGATTCTGATCAGCAAGTACGAGACGCGGTTCAGTATTGCAATTTTTGGCACGGTCACAATCTACATAATTTTCACCTTCCTGATTACCGAATGGCGGATGCATTACCGCCATGAAATGAATCGCCTTGATTCCAAGGCCAACAGCCAGGCCATCGACAGTCTGCTCAACTATGAGACGGTCAAATACTTCAACAATGAGCGGCTGGAGCAACAACGCTACGATGGCACCCTGACAGAGTGGGAGAATGCCGCCGTTAAAAGCCAGACATCGATGTCACTGTTGAACTTTGGTCAGGGTACGATTATTGCCGTTGGCGTCACATTCATCATGATCTTTGCCGGTCAGGGCGTGGTTCAGGGGCAACTGACAGTAGGCGACCTGGTACTGGTCAATACCCTGATGCTGCAATTATTTCTGCCGCTGGGTTTTCTGGGGATCATTTATCGGCAATTGAAATATGCCCTTGCCGATATGGATCTGATGTTTAAATTGCTGGATCGTGAGGCAGAGATTAAAGACAACGACGATGCCAACGAACTGGTGGTGAGTAACGGCGTGGTCCGCTTCGAGTCGGTGGATTTTGCCTACCAACCGGATCGACAGATTCTGCATCAGGTCAGTTTTGATATTCCGGCAGGCCATAAAATCGCAATTGTCGGTCCCTCCGGTTCCGGCAAGTCCACCATCGCCCGTCTATTGTTCCGCTTTTATAATATCCAGAACGGTCGCATTCTGATTGACGGTCAGGATATCAGTCAGGTGACACAGGACAGCCTGCGTCGTGCTATAGGCATTGTGCCGCAGGATACGGTGCTGTTTAACGATACGATCTATTACAATATCCAGTATGCAAGACCTGAGGCCGGCAGGGATGAAGTGATACAGGCTGCCCGGATGGCGCATATACATCACTTCATCGAATCCCTGCCGCAAGGCTACGAGACCCTTGTCGGTGAACGCGGACTTAAACTCTCAGGTGGCGAAAAACAGCGTGTTGCCATCGCGCGGGTGATACTCAAAAATCCCCGGATTCTGATCTTTGACGAGGCGACATCCAATCTTGATTCGCAATCGGAGCAGGCGATATTGTCGTCCTTGCACGAGGTGGCTCAGGCGCATACTACCCTGGTGATTGCCCATCGCCTGTCAACGATCATCGATGCGGATCGCATCTATGTCATTAGAGATGGTCGTATACTGGAATCAGGCAGACATAAAGAATTACTGGCGAACAACGGTTTGTATACGGAATTGTGGACGCTGCAGCAGGAAGAGCGTCAGGCCGAACAATTACAGACCGCGACAGCCATGAATTAATAGCGAGGTGAGTTATGGATTTAGGTGGATGTGGTTCGAGCGAACCGTTTGCACTACAGGTAACGGACAATAGTATGGAGCCGGAATTTAAACGCGGCTGCATTATCATTATCGATCCGGCAGGTGTTATCGAGCACGGCTGCTATGTACTGGCGATGGTTGAGAATGGTTATATCTTCAGGCAATTGCTCAAGGAAGAGGGCAGGTATTTCATCCAGCCCCTGCATGATGACTACAAGCATGAGAAACGGGAGATCGACCTGGAGGCTATCCAGGGTGTTATCGTGCAACAGGCCGGCAACACCGGGCGTCGCGCCGATCGCAAACGATATACGTCGATGTGATCTAACCCGGTTTGCGTTGTTCCGGGTGAACCTTCGCCGTGAAATAGTCGTCGGCGTCATCGATAGAGACAGGGTAATTATCCTTGTCCACCAGCGGCTGCTCAAATTCATTCCAGCCGCGTAAACCGGTTTTCAGGGAATATACTTTCTGATATCCCATTTGTTGCAGGACTTCCGCAGCGAAGATACTGCGATTCCCTGAACGACAGACGAGCACCACATCCTTATCCCGCGCCTCGACCAGTTCGGGCACCGTTTCCTCGAAGTCATACTCACAGGCGGTTTCCAATATGCCGCGTGGCACATTGAGCGAATCCTGAATATGCATCGCGTCGTATTCATAAGGTTCGCGAATATCAATAACGAGGATGTCATTGGCCTGGACGCGATCGACAAGATCCCAGGGAAAGAGTTCTTTAACATTGGCGCGCGCGGCTTCAACTAACTGGTAAAAAGTCTTCATATCTCGGATTTGGTAACAGGCTAATGATTTTTGGAAAGACCGCGTTCTACGGCCATGACGGCGGCTTCAACCCGTGAATGGACGCTCAGTTTGCGCAGAATCGCCTTTACATGCAGTTTGACGGTACCGTCGGAAATGCCCAGGTTACGGGCAATCGCCTTATTGCTCTGGCCTTCGGCCAGCAGGCCAAGAATTTCAGTTTCACGGGGCGTGAGGTCATCAAACGGGCCACTGATAGAAGGCTCCGGTTCCTCACTTTTACCCTGCACGGCACGCGCCAGTACCGGCGCGAGATCCGGCGCAACCACTGTCTTGCCGGCGACAATATCACGCAATGCAATTACCAGCGCATCAGGTTCCATGTCTTTTAACAGGTAGCCCTGGGCACCGGCGCGAAGGGATTCGAGCAAGTCGGATTCTTCCGTGCTGGTAGTAAGCATGACGATGGGCATATTGAGCTCGTGTTCTCTCAGGATTTTCAGGACAGACAGGCCGTTGATATTGGGCATGCGCATATCCAGCAACACGACATCGGGTTGTTTGTCCTTTACCAGTTGGACACAGTCTTCGCCGCTATCAACGGAAGCCGCGATCTCGATACCGCGGCTTTCCAGCAGACCTTCAAGGCCAACGCGAAACAGGGTGTGATCGTCTATCAGTACAATGCGTAAACTCATAATTCGGCTCGTCTGCTAGGGAGTGTAACTCTTACGCTCTCCGTGCCGGTCGGCTTAGGCATGTTTGTTACATTGGCATAATTGAATGTCAGAATGATACGTGTTCCTTCACCCGGTTCGCTTTCGATCTTGAGGTCACCATTAATCCGCTTGGTGCGTTCCGCCATGATATTCAAACCATAGTGGTCACGTTTTTTATCGTTGCTTTTGCTGGCATCAATCCCGATGCCGTCGTCTTCAATCAGAATGAGATGATCGCCCTGTGGTTTCGCCCGAAGCAGCAAACGTACATTCTGCGCCTGACTGTGTTTGCGAATATTATTCAGCGCTTCCTGGATGATCCGCAGCACTTCCACTTCGAAACTGGCGGGCAGTTGCATGATGTTCCATTCCTGTTGCAGATAGATATGAATGCCGGTCTGGTTGCGGAATCGATTTACCAGGTACTGGACGCCGGGGACGAGTCCGCGTTTATCTATCGGTGCGCGGAAGTGGGTAATAAGCTCGCGTAATTCTGCGTATGCCTCATCAAGGTTGTTTTCGATCTTTTCCAGTTCATGCCAGACCGCGGGTTCCTCGCCCAGCCGCAGGTTTTCATCGAGGACGCGGACCTGAAAACGCAGGCTTGCCAGCGTTTGCGCGAGGGAGTCATGCAGTTCGTGCGCGAGTCGGGTTCGTTCTTCCATGATGGACAGCCGGTTGGTTTCGTCATCCAGTCTGGCCTTGTCAATAGCCATCCCCAGGTGACGGCCGATACTGGTCAGCAGATCATTGATCTCCTCGGCGTAAGCCATCATGGACTTGTCGACAAAGAGGTTGTACACACCCAGCGTCCGGTCACGGTACTGTAACGGCACGGCAATCATGCCGACGTTATCGTCATTAAAAAATGAGTGCCCGATGATCTTGTCGCATTTGCGAATATCCGGCTCGTACTGGACGGTGCCTTTGTCATAGGCACTGCCACATAAACACGTAGCAGCGGGCAGAAGTTGTTCGCGACTGATGACTTCATCGTTCAGCCCCGTGCTGGCGACCAGACGCATCTGCGAGTCTTCGGTAACCAGCCGCACGACGGCGGCGCGCGCATTCACAACTTCTTTGAGTGTGTGCAGAAAGCGGGTTAACAGGTCGTCGAGATCCCGCGAAACGTTGATGCTCGCGGCGACATCATAAATAATTTCCAGCGAACGTGTTTTTTGCGCAATAAATTGTGTCTGGGTGCGGACCTGGTTCTGCATGTCTTCCGACAGCAACTGTAATCGATCGCTGATCTGGTTAATGTCGTCATTCAATCCGGCAAATCCATCCGGCAAGTCCATTTCCAGCCGTGCGTCGAGCTGACCACTGCGAAGCTGATGCGCCCAGTGTTGAATCGTCTGTAACGGCGTATGCGATTGCGAACTGAGCATCCGGTACGAAATGACGGCAATCGAGAAACTCACCAGGAGTAATGCGGATATGGCTAGCGCCATGATCAGGCTTTTCAGCAGCCAGGCCTGCCAAAGACCAATGCCGGCCAGCAACAATAAGGCAATAACGCCCCCTATAAACAGATACGGGCTTGTCGTCATCCGCCGTGTTTGCGCTAGCTGTTCCTGAATTTGAATGTGCGGCATCGTGTCTTCGCGTCGTTCGCTATGTATTAACTGTGTGGTTAATACCCGACAGTTTACCATTGACTGTCAAGCAACATGGGCGAAATTTATTAACTTGTTGAATAATAACAAAAAATTAGCCGCTTGCTGGACGATAGTGTGGGTCGTTGGGATTTTTGAAGATGAAGTTTTTCTCACCCGAATCCAGTTCCACGAAATCGATAATGGTGTTGTCCAATAAATGCAGGCTCAGGGGGGAAACAAGGATCTCGACACCTTCCGAATTGAAATGCAGATCCTCTTCATGTTCATCATCCGCGAAACCCATGGCGTAATGGATGGCGCCATCGTCCTCGCGCTGTGCCGCGATGCGAAGGGGGAGTCCCTCAGCGTTACCCTGCCGGGCAGATTCGCGAATCTGCCGCGCTGCTTCTTGTGTCACTGTGATCATGATTCACCTCGTCTTACGTCATTCATCATTATTTTGCATTGTCGGACATAATTGACAAAGCCGTGTACCCAGGGGCTTTGCCGGGTATTGCGTAAATGGGCGTAGTTGGCCAACAGGTTTTTGTACACAATGCCGTCATGCTTACCGTCGATGCCGGTGCCTCTTTTGACATCAAAGGCATAGATCAGGTTATCCGGCAGGTTTTCAAGGGCAGAGTAGTGAAACTCATGCCCGCAAATTTCCTGGTCACTATCCGCATTGATAGGCCAGAGTGAATTTGTTGTCGGATGCAGCCTGATATAACCGCGACCTTGCGGGCGCTCATGCATGACAACGTCACCGGGTAAGATCCCGACCATCTGATGCTGTTGGCCTTGCCACTGGATACTACGCGCAAGATACATCAAGCCGCCACATTCTGCGTAACAGGGTAACCCATTTTCGATGGCGTGATGAATACTATGCCGCATTTTCTCGTTTTGCTCCAATCGTCGCATTTGCGTCTCAGGGAAACCGCCACCGATAAAGAGTCCATCGATTTCCGGGAGCTGTGTGTCCGCGAGCGTGTCGAAGAAGATCAATTGCGCACCGGATCGTGTAAAAGCCTCGAGATCGTCAGGGTAGTAAAACCCAAAGGCGGCGTCACGCGCAATACCGATGCGTATGTCTTGCTGGGATGATACTTCATCGATTACTTCATCCGCTTGTCCAGGAATAGGACCTGCAGATTGTGCGATCTGCATGACTTTATTGAGGTCGACCTGGTCAGTAATGGCCCGACCCAGTTGCAAGATTTTCTCCCGGGCAGTACTGGATTCATTTGAGGGCATCAGGCCAAGGTGGCGCTCGATAATTTCCAGACTTGGATCACGGTGTACTGCGCCTACGACGGGGACATCCGTATAGTGTTCGATAACTGCCCGCAGTTTTTGCTCATGCCGACGTCCCCCCAATTGATTGAGAATCACACCGGCGATGTTGACGTCTTTATCGAATTGTTGATAACCCAGGATGAGCGGCGCTATACCCCGAGTCATGCCTCGCGCATCAATAACAAGGATGACAGGTGCATGTAAGAGTTTGCTCAATGCGGCATTGCTGTTACTTCCATCCAAATCCAGTCCATCGTACAGACCTTTATTTCCCTCAATGAGACTGATATCCGCAGGGTTCGCATACTCACAGAATCTTGAAACGATTTCATCGTGAGACATGGTGTAGAAATCGAGGTTGTGACAGGAACGTTCTGCCGCCAGGCTCAACCACATCGGATCAATATAGTCAGGACCTTTCTTGAACGGCTGGACTTTGAGTCCTTGCTGGTTCAAAGCGGCGCAAAGGCCGATACTTAGTGTCGTTTTGCCTGAAGATTTATGGGCGGCAGAAATAAAAATGCGCGACATATATTTCGCGTCCATTTATGAAATGCGATAGAGGGGCGGAGATAACGTTTGTTATCTCCGCCCGCCGGCAATCAAGCTGCCGATTTAGCTTCAGCAGCAGGGCTGTAGTGCGGATCGATCTCCTCGTCAGCCAGACTTTCTGGCAGCAGGCGAAGATTCTTCATGGCAAAGATAACGACAAAGATGGCGACGGCTACACCACCCAGGCCCAACAGGATTTCGGGGAGGCTGGGCGTATACAGGTTCACAATGCCATCGTAAAACGTACTTTCCACGATTTTGCCCGGGAAAATCGGTAACGGATAGGCTTGTCCACCGATAATGGTAACAAACATCTGAGCGAAGCCGCCAAGGATTACCAGGATGGAGGCAACGATCAGTGAGCGGCGAGTATTGCAACCTTTGAAGAAAACCAGGAAGAGGGGAATGATGCCTCCAACCAGGATCTCGCCATACCAGAACAGTTTGGTGAAATAGGTGTCACCCGCCAGGATAAATTTCTCAAAGCCATGTTCCTTGGTGAAATACAGGTTGGTGAGGTGAAACACCACAACAAAGTACAGGCTGCCCGCGACAAAGACACCTAACAGCGTCCGCATCCGTTTTACAAGCGCATCACCTAATGTGCGGCCGGTCCAGCTGTAGGCGGCCATGACGATGAGGGCAAAGATGGCCAGACCATAGGCGAAGCTGAACACAACGAATGAGGGTGCCAGGATAGCGGAATCAAATGACGAACGCGCCACCAGGAAACCAAAGATGGAACCGGTACCGGTGGTCAGGATCAGACGCCAGAGAAATGCAAACATCCCGGCAATCGAACTGTACTTGTTAAAGCGGCGCTCTAACATCATCCACAAATAGACCAGTACAATGGCGAAGAATCCGTTGTATAAAAGGATATTCCAGGCAAAAATTGATTTGGGATTGTAATAGGTCATGGCAATGATAAGACGTTCCGGCCTGCCCAAATCGAGTACGAGAATCAACAAGCCACCCAGCAGCAATGCAACGGCCAATATGGCCGACAGCGGGGCGAGAGGTTTGTAGAGCTTGCGGTTAAATACCGAGGAAATCGAGGCGATGTTCAGTGCGCCGGATGCCGCCACGATCAAAAATACGGCAAACACGTGCGGCATGCCCCAGACAATCTGGTTGTTCATGCCGGTCACCCAGTGACCGTTGTGTTCCATATAGAGAAAGGCCCCGGCACCAGTAGCGATGAATGCCAGCAGAATGGCAAGGAGTACAAAGAAGCCGGTGCTTCGACCTTCAAGTTCAAGATAGCGTGGTTTTTTCATTTTTTACGTTAATCCAGGTTCTGATAACGGACGCCGGTGTTCAGCTCCAGATCGGCACGAATCTGTACACCGCCATATTGCTTCAAGCGCTTGGAAATTTCACTTTCCGGATCCTTAAGATCGCCAAACCACATTGCCTTGTGGCCGCTTGCGTTGCAGGCTTCCACACAGGCCGGGTCACGCGGACCATTCGGATCATCGATACGCTGTACGCACATGGTGCAGCTTTCTACCGTACCTTTACCGCGCGGGTAGATTTGATCCGTAAGCGGCTCGTGCACGAAAGAACGCGCTTTATATGGGCAGGCCATCATGCAATAACGGCAACCGATACAGATGTGCTTGTCGACCAGTACGATACCATCTTCACGCTTCATGGAGGCGCCGGTCGGGCAGACATCCACGCAAGGTGGTGTTTCGCAATGCTGACACATGAACGGCAGGGATTGCACATAGCCTGTCTGTTTGTCAGTGAGCTTGACCTTACGAATCCATTGGGGATCTGTCGTGGGTCTACCCATTCCGGTAATACCGTTCTCGGTATTACAGGCTTTTACGCAGTCGTCGCAACCGGTCGCGCATTTGTTTACATCGATGAGCATGCCCCACCGATTTTTACTGGAAGCAGGTTGATCCAGTGGTTTCGCATGGGCGACCTGATTCAGAATGACACCTGGGGCGATAGCCAGACCGGCAACAGCGGTTGCGGAGGCCAAAAACTGTCTACGGTATTTGTCTATATTGTTATCCGTATTCATTGCTGACGTTCCTCTTTCTCTGCCAACACGTCGAGCGTTTTACCGTTCAGCGTCTGATTTTCACCAAATTTATGCTCAGGAATTTTCATGCCGGACAAGGCATGACGGTATTGTGTATTCGCCGGCTTGTCGGAATGGCACTCGAAACAGTCGATTTTTACCGCTGCATAGCTGTGGCAGGTATTACAGAAATGATCTTTTGACTCAATGCTGGCAACCTTGCCATCTTTGGAGCTTGGTGCATTGTGACAATCAATACATTCCTTCAGGCTGAATTGCTTGGTACGCACGCCTTCACGCAGGGCTTCTGTACGGTGGTGAAGCAGGTATTTCATGTGATTGCGCCGCATATCCGGCACAGGTTCCACACACAGGGTCTTTTCGTTGTACTTTTTTGCTGCTTCTGGCGGTTCAGGTACCAGAGATTCAGCAGACACAATAAGGGGTAGCAATAATGCTACCCCTGCTGTGACGAGTTTATAAAAGGAAGACAATGTAACTCTCCTCGTCTTATTTTTTTAGTCACCCATTGCCATGTCGATGTAACCGGTCGGGCATACATCGGCGCAGATATGACAGCCAACGCATTTGGCGTAGTCGGTATCCACGTAACGGCCCATGGTTGCTTCGGATTTCTTCACACGGAAGATGGCATCTTGCGGACAGTAGATGACGCAGTTGTCGCATTCGAAACACATACCGCAGCTCATGCAACGTTCTGCTTCTTCCACGGCCTGTTCTTGTGACAGACCTTTCATCCGCTCCTGGAAGTGACCCAGTACTTCCTCGGAATCAGGCACATCTTCTTCACGCTTCAGACGCGGGGTGAACGGGAAGTGTCCCAGGAACAGCTTGTCTGACGGGATAATCTCGTAGGCCGAGCGATCTTCATAATTGTGAATAGCCCATTTGCCGCTACCGGTACCACGGTAGTCAGGAGTGATTTCCTGGCTGAACTCGACCGGTTCCAGACCTGTTTCACGCAGCTTGTTCAACAGGTTGAAGTGATGCTTGTCAACCTTGGGACGTTTGTGCAGGTCTTCGTGCTTGAAGTAATGGTCGATACTTTCCACAGCAATAGAGGCCTGGCCAATGGCGGTGGTCAGCAGGTGAGGGCGCACGATGTCACCACAGACAAAATGACCGGGTTTGCCCGGAACCTGGAAGTGCTGGTCGGCATCGATGAAACCGCGATCATTGCCGTAGTCTTCCATACCGGTCATGTCACCGCCCTGACCGATGGCGGAGACGATCAGATCAGCTTCGATATCGAATTCAGAACCAGCCTTCGGGGTCTTGGCATCGTCTTCCAGTTCGACAACGCGCAGTGCCTTGGCACGGCCGTTTTCGTCCAGGACAACTTCAACCGGATTCAACAGACCACGGATCTTCACACCTTCACGTAAGGCATCGCGCACTTCGTGTTCGGCGGCGTTCATCTTCTCGATGGCAGAGCGGGTGATCAGGGTAACGTCAGCACCTTGACGGGTAGCAGAAGCGGCCACGTCGTGAGCGGTATGACCGAGCACCACGTTCTCAGGACGATCTTTTTCGTTGATGTTGGTGATGTGACCCAGGCGACGGGCAACGGAGACCACGTCGATAGAGGTATCACCGCCACCGACAACCACCACCTTTTCAGAAACCAGCTTAAGGCGACCGTCGTTAAAGGCTTCGAGGAAGTCGACACCGGTCAGGCAGTTTTGTGCGTTGGAGTTGGGGATCGGCAACTGACGGCCTTTCTTGGCACCGAGTGCCCACATGATGGCGTCATATTTCTTTTCCAGTTCGGCTACGCTGATGTCGCGGCCGACGCGGGTCTTGGTTTTGACTTCCACACCCATCTCGATAATACGCTTGATTTCACCGTCGAGTACGTCACGCGGAGTACGATAGCCCGGAATACCATAGCGCATCATGCCACCCAGCTCGGCATGGTCATCAAAGATGGTGCAGGCGTGACCGCGGCGACGCAGTTGGTATGCAGCCGCAAGACCAGCCGGGCCACCACCGATGATGGCAACTTTCTTGCCGGTATCGGCGCCAGCCGCAAATTTGAAGCCGGCATCCAGGGCGGAGTCACCGATGAACTGTTCAACGGCATTGATACCAACATGGTCTTCAACCTGGTTACGGTTACAACCGTCTTCACACGGTGCCGGACAGACGCGACCCATGATAGACGGGAACGGATTCGCATCGGTTGAACGGCGGAATGCATATTCCTGCATGCTCATGTCTTTGGGCGGCTTCTCAATGCCACGCACGATATCCAGCCAGCCGCGGATGTCCTCACCTGAAGGGCAGCTGCCTTGGCATGGGGGAGTGCGGTGTACGTACGTCGGGCACTTGTGGGTGTGGTCACCTTTAAAGATGCGATCGGTGTTGGAGCGCCACTCATGATCGCCATCCTTAAACCGACGGAACGTGAGTTTGTTTTCTTGCATATCGTCACGTGATGTAGCCATGCCTCAATCTCCTGTGCTAACGATTCGGTTTGAGCCGTAATCCAAAAACTAATTGTCTTTCGTCAAAACGATTGCATCACTGACAAGCTGATGCACGCTGACAATCTGGTCCATGGTAAATCCATAGTACGGAATTACCTTGGTAAACTGACTCTTGCAAATGGCGCAGATAGCCGCCATATGTGTCACGCCGTGGTTATCAACGACGTGCTTGAGTGCTTCCATACGCGGCAAGGCACCCTTGACGCGTACTTCCATCAAGTCATCGGTCAAGAGACCGCCGCCACCACCACAACAGAAAGTGGCTTCACCTACAGTATCTGCCGGCATGTCGTAGAAGTTATTGCAGACAGCCTTGATAATTGCCCGTGGAATTTTAAATTGTCCACCGGGCTCGGGGCCCATGCGGGAGGCGCGGGCTACGTTGCAGGAATCGTGATAGGTCATAACACGGTGGTCATTGGCAGACTTGTCGAATTTGAGCTTACCCTTTTGAATCAGGTCATGGGTAAATTCGCAAATGTGCTGCGGTACCGGGTAATTGGGATCCAGGAAATCGAAGGGACCAGCCAGGGTGTTCAGGAAGCTGTAGGCAACCCGCCAGGCGTGTCCGCATTCACCGAACACGATACGCTTCACGCCAAGTTCGAGCGCAGCTTCGCGGATGCGCATGGATACGCGGCGCATATTTTCGTAGCTGCCGATGAACATACCGAAGTTGGCAGCTTCTGAAGCATAAGAACTGATGGTCCAGCTCACGCCAGCTTCATGGAAGACCTTGGCATAACCGATAAGTCCGTCGACATGGGGTTCAGCAAAAAAGTCGGCGGAGGGCGTAATCAACAGAATTTCGGCGCCTTTGACGTCAAGCGGAAATTTAACGTCGACACCGGTGTCATCTTTGACTTCTTCTTCCAGGCCTTCAAGTGTATCGGCGAGTGCAGGTTCAGGCAGGCCAAGGTTGTTACCAATCTTGAATACCTTACCGATGATTTCATTACAGTACTTCTGGCCGACGCCTACGGAGTCAAGAATTTCACGGGCGGCCATGGAGATCTCTGCGGTGTCGATGCCATATGGGCAATAGACCGAGCAGCGGCGGCACTGCGAGCATTGATGATAATAGCTGTACCAGTCATCTAGGACTTCTTTGTCGAGTTCGCGCGCGCCGACAAACCCCGGCATGCCCAGTTTGGCAAAGAATTTTCCGGCGAAGGTAAAATAGCGACGATAAACCTGACGCAATAAATCCTGACGGGCCACCGGCATGTTCTTTGGATCAGAGGTGCCAAGATAATAATGACACTTGTCTGTACAGGCGCCGCACTTCACGCAGATATCAAGGAAGACCTGCAGCGAACGGTATTTACCGCGCAGCTCATCCATCTTTTCAATGGCTTTCTCTTTCCAGTTTTCTGGCAGTTCACCCGGAAAGCCTAGCTCTTTCTGGAATACATCCTTGGCAACAAACGGTTTGCTGTGTGCCATCACTCCCGGCTTGATGTGGGGAATGACAGGATATTCTTTTAATTCTGGGATCTCGTAATCAGCCACGATGTGCTACCTCGATTAATTACCGGTTTCCAGTTTGCGTGCCCAGGGTGCAAGATGCCGTTTCTCGCGTGGGTTGTCGACCTGGTTGCGTGTCGGGCTAAAGAAGATGCCCGGCGCATGCAGCAGTTTGCTGACGGGGAAAATAATCATCAGCAGAATCACCAGGGACAGGTGAGTCAGCAGCAGGCCGTCTTCCGGCAGATGTTGCCATTGGAGATAGACAAGACCCAACACAAAATCTTTAAGTTGCATAATGTCGGTGTGCGATACGAAAGACATCATCATGCCGGTACCGGCAATTGCCATCAGCAACAGTAACATTGCATAGTCTGATGGGCTGGAAATATAACGCACGCGGTCGACAAAGATGCGGCGACCGAACAGGCCAAGCAGGCCGATTAACATGCCGAAGCCGCCGTATTGACCGGCAAATTGTACCAACCAGTTATCGACGAGCGGCCACAAAAAACCTAGCCAGGAATCCGGCGTTAACACGTAACGCAGATGGCGGAAAAAGGCGAGTAACAATGATAGATGGAACAGCCAGCCAAATATCCAGGTCCATTTGGTCGATTTCCACAGGCTGTTAAAAAATACGACTTCAGTAATCAGGCGCCAGATGACACCGGTTTGTGTCACGGGGGCGGGAGTGGTCGGGATCTTCAGCGGGGCGGGCGTTTGTGCATATTGTTTGATTTTAACAGCAATGCCGGCGACCAAGATCAATGCGGCAGCATAAAACAATATTGCATACAAAACGTCGATACCATTCAAAGCGTGCATGCGCTCCTACCCTTATTATTCGTTGGTAAAACAAAGAAAGAGAGGGGGGAGGTTCCCCCCTCTTGATTTGCGTCAGACGCAACCGGTCGGCTTGGGCAGACCAGCGTATTTACAGGCTTGCTTGGCAGGCCCGTAAGGGAACAGTTCGTACAGGTACTTGCTGTTGCCTTTATCCGGCCCAAGCTTTTTGCCGATGGCCTTGGTCAGTACGCGTACTGCCGGAGCGATTTGATATTCTTCATAGTATTCACGCAGGAAGTTGATTACTTCCCAGTGGTTTTCAGTCAGTTCGCAATCGTCAATCTTAGCCATCTCAACTGCGATGTCCTTATCCCACTGATTCAGGTCAGCCAGGTAACCTTCTTCATCTACTTCGTAGCTTTTGCCATTTAGTTCAATTGCTGCCATGGTTGTATCTCCTCGTGCTGGTGAACTGAGTTACAGTTCAAAAATTAAAGCCATGCCTGTACTTTGTCGTTATCAACGGCCAATTTTACGAAGCCATTATAATCGACCACCTTAACGCCATCGATAAGCTTGTCTTCACCGATACCGCGGGCTTTCAAATCAGGCCCTAAAACATAAAAACTTAAATCACCTTTGCGGCCTTCAACAAGACCAGACTTGGCCGTACCTTTCATTGCGCAGTAAATGCCGTCTTCGATGAAGAGGACAGAACTACCTTTGTTAGCCAACCGAACACACGCTTCAAGCGAATTCTTGTCGAAAGGTGATTTGTTGATGGTATGTAATATTGCCATTGCTGCACCTTCCTCAGAAACTCAATAAAACGTCAGCGTCGTCGAGAATGCCGGCAAGTTCTTTTGCAGGCAGGACCTGGATAGAGTCCTTTTCCGCATAGTCTTCATTCTCGTCTTCCCACTTGAGTGGCATCAGGTCATCAACCGTCAAACCACGCATTTCGAGTGATTCTTTTTCGACGTAGATCTTCTTCACATCGTAATCACCCAGGGCCGTGTAAGTCGGCGAGAAGTTCTTGATCCCGAGTTCCTTGGTGTTTTGGCCTTTAACCAACTGATATACGCCGTCATCGATGAATGCCATGCTGACATCCTGCTCGAATGCGGCACCGATCAGGACAACCTCAAGAGATTCCCAGGCGTAGATAGTGCCGTAAGGCGCCTTACGATTCACGTACATGAATTTTTTGATATCGGACATGGTAATCCCTCGTTAATCGCCGAATACGACAAGACGGTCTGACTGGATACCGGCTTCGATCAATTGACCCAGGCCGGAGATCCGGAAACCGTCGGCAATGTTATTGCCGTCTTTGCCATTTCGTTGTTGTTCGCCTTCATCGACAATACCGCGGCGTTGGGCTGCAGCAACACAGACAACCAGGTCGATGTTGTGCTGTTTCGCCAAATCCGACCAGGCAGCGACCAGATTGCGATCGTCCTGCGGCGGGGTGGTGAAACGGGTGCCGTTATTAACGCCATCGTGATAGAAGAACACACGAAAGATTTCATGTCCGCCTTCCAACGCGGCCCTGGCAAAATTCAGGGCCGAGTTGGAGGCTTCGTGATTGTACGGGCCTTCGTTAACTTGAATGCTTAACTTCATTTCCGCCTGCCTTATTACTTAGAAACGAATATGCGTTGAGGCATTCAGACTGTTACGAGCGCCAGTCCAGTTGTCGATATGGTACTTGGTAAACGGCAGGCCGGTCTTTTCGAAGAATTGCGGCCAACCGATACGTTCGATCCAGTCGTTAACACGTTCCCAATCGCGCGCGCCTTCTTTATAAGCAGCAAGGATCTGCTTAACGATTGCAGTGGCTTCAGGCCAGCGCGGCGGGTTGTTCGGGATACCGGCAGCAACCAGTTTCTGGAAGGTCGGCTTGCCACGTGCGTTAGAGTGGTTACCACCAACCCAGATAGCCAGCTTGGTGTGAACCGGATCGTTGATTTGCATCGGCGGACACGGCGGGAAGCACGCGCCACAGCAGATACATTTCTTCTCGTCCACTTCCAGAGAAGGTTTGCCGTTCACCTGAGCCGGACGAATCGCCGCTACCGGGCAACGTGCAACAACAGACGGACGCTCGCACACATTGGCAACCAGGTTGTGGTTGATCTTGGGCGGCTTGGTGTGTTGAACGTTGATCGCGATGTCACCCTGACCGCCGCAGTTGATCTGGCAGCAGGAGGTGGTGATATGTACGCGGTTCGGCATGTTGCAGTTTTTGAACTCGTCGATGAGTTCGTCCATCATGGCCTTCACAACACCTGAAGCGTCGGTGCCCGGAATATCGCAGTGCAACCAGCCTTGGGTGTGAGAGATCATTGCAACTGAGTTGGCGGTACCGCCAACAACGAAACCTGCGTCTTCCAGTGCCTTGATCAAAGGTTCGACCTTCTTGGCATCAGAGACCATGTATTCGATGTTGCAACGGATGGTGAAGCGAACGTAACCATCGGCAAACTTCTCACCGATTTCAGTCAGCTTGCGCAGGGTAAAGACGTCAAGGATACGCTGGGTACCGGCCTTAACTGTCCAGATTTCATCGCCGCTGTGGGCAACGTGCTTGAGAACACCCGGGCGCGGATGTTCATGGTATTTCCACTGACCGTAATTTTTGCGCATAACTGGATGCATATATTGGAAGCCATCCGGACAACCCGATTCAATCGGTGGGCGCAGTTGCGGTTTCTCAGCCATGTTATTCTCCTAACAAAACTTCAGTTAAACAGTTTCCGCAGAAAAAATGCTGCGCAGGATTAACCTGCGGCAGCAGCCTTTTCTTCAGCTTTACGTTGGAACCACTCTTCAGCGGCTTCATCCCAACCGTCGGTACGGATGTAAGAGCTTTGACGCGGGTGGTTAACCATGTTCGGGTCGACGTCGATACCCACGCCTTCGAGGAAGTTAACCAGTCCGATACGCTCGATCATTTCACCAGTACGCTCGTGTTCGAGGGCGTTCTCAGCGAAAAAGTCGATGGTGTTCTGAGCCAGCTCAACCAGTTTCTCATAGTCTTCTGCAGTATCCAGCTTCATGAACGGTACGATGACAGTACCCATCAGGTCACCGATCTTCAGGGTGCGCTTACCACCGATCAGCAAGGTAACACCCTTATCGTCGCCAGGAGACAGTGCCTTGCACATCACGTTCAGGCAGTGCATGCAACGTACGCAGTTTTTGTTGTCAACATCCAGCGTGTTGTCTTCATTCAGGGTCATACACTGGGTCGGGCAACGGGTAGTTACGTTATCGATAACGTACTGACGACCTTTCTTCTCGACAAAGGCTTTAACTTCGGCCTGGTCGATCTTCATTTCATCACGCCAGGTACCAATGACGGCGAAGTCGGAACGCTCGATGGAGTTTACGCAGTCGTTAGGGCAACCAGAAACTTTGAACTTGAACTTGTAGGGCAGGGCGGGGCGGTGTACGTCGTCAGTAAAGGTGTTGACTAGGTGACGCTGAATCGCATGCTCGTTTGCGCAGGATTGTTCGCAACGCGCGGAACCAACACAGCACATGGCGGTACGTACACACGGACCGGCACCGCCGAGGTCCCAACCGTATTCATTGATTTCATCAAAGAAGTGTTGGGTGCCTTCGGTGGTGGTACCGATGAACATGATGTTACCGGTTTGACCGTGGAAGGTGATCATGCCGGAACCGTATTTTTCCCAGCTATTGGCCAGTTGGTTCAGCATATCAGTGGTGTAGTAGTTGCCTGCAGGCGGTTGAACGCGCAGGGTGTGGAATTCTTTGGATTCTGGGAAGGCCTTACCCACTTCAGAAAAACGCGGGATGATACCGCCACCGTAACCGAACACAGAAACCGTACCACCTTTCCAATAACCTTTACGGGTTTCGTAGGAGTGTTCAAGCTGACCCAGCAGCGAGTTGGCCATTTCATTGATGCGCTGCTCTGGGTGTTGGTCGCGCATGCGTTTGAAACCTGAAATGAAACTGGGCCAGGGGCCTTCTTCCAGGACATCAAGCATGGGTGTCGGGTGAATCTTGTTTTTATCCATGGCGTTCTCCTTTGGATATAACTCGTTAATTAGCCGGCTAAATTTCAATTTACGCTTAAGCGGTTGCCAGGTAACCCGGCTCACCGCTCGTAAAGCCTTCTTTCAAGCTGAGCGAAGTCTAGGTCGCTTGTGCAATCCGGAGAACCTCACCGATGGGGGAAGCCTTATCTCCGGTATTACCCCATTGGGGGTAGATAAAAAATGTACAAATCCCAGATACTTCAGCAACTTAACAAACAATATTACTATCGCCAAACAATAAAGCTAATAAAAACAATGAATTATAAAACACCATTCTTCTGTGGGCGCGGCATTATATAACCATGAATGAGACAGGTGAATAGTCTGGCCGGATTTTTCGAATACGCGAGTAACGCACTCAGTTTTATATCTGTATTACAATGTGCGAAATTTGTAATATTCGAACAACTTATCGGCCGATTAAATCGTGAAAACCGCCCATCATCCAAGCTATTCGCCTTTCGCTCTGACTGACACGCCGGGCTACCTGCGCTGGCGCGATGCGAAATTGCAGGACTATCCGCGGCATGTTTCTGAACTGATGGTGGACATTGCCGACCCGCACGCACTTACTACAGTAGAACAGTCAACCTTAATCCGCATATTGCGCAAGACAAATGTGGCGCTGTATCGAATATCAGGCGAGCCCGCCAGCAAGGCTGCGATACGCCAGTTTGGTGTGCAGCTAGGTTTGCATCGACTCGATGGCAATCTCTGTGCGGATGAAGACAGTATCACTTCCTTGCGGGTTGTGGAGGATGGCCGGCATCGCGGTTATATCCCCTATACCAACAAGCCGCTGAGCTGGCACACCGACGGTTACTACAACCCGATGGAACGACAGGTTCGTGCAATCCTGATGCACTGCGCAACACCGGCATCTTCTGGTGGTGAAAATGCATTACTCGATCCTGAAATTCTGTATCTACTCTTGCGCGATGAAGATCCGGCCCTTATATCAGCATTGATGCATCCGCAGGCGATGTCGATTCCGCCGAATGCCGAAGGCGGTGAAGAAATACGTGGCGAGACGGTGGGGCCTGTTTTTTCAATCTTGCCGGAAGGGCAGTTGCATATGCGGTATTCCGCGCGGACTCGCAATATCCATTGGCGAGAAGATGCGGATACACAACGCGCCGTTACGCGAATCAATGAAATTCTGGCAAGCGATACACCGTATCTGTTTCGGTACCGTTTGCGGGCCAATGAAGGCGTTATTACCAATAATGTCTTGCACAACCGCAGCGGTTTTCAGGATGAGGGTGATAGCAAGCGACTGTTGTACAGGGCACGCTATTACGATCGAATTGCCGAGACCTGAGAAAAACGGAGAAAGTAATGCTTTGGTTAAGTGAAATATTGTTGCAGGAACACGAGTTGGCATCCTTCACCGATCTGAAGAATGTTGTCACACAGCGTGCGAAAGGCGAAATGTTCTTTCGCATGGATGTCAAACCCCCGTTTTCCGATACGCCGGAAAATTGGGAAGATCAACTGGAATCCGCATTTACCAGCGGCCAGCGTTAATGACTTTTGAGGTGATGCAAGGTGTTTTGGTCTGAAGATAATGACGCAAAAAAAGAATTTGTCGTTCCGGATGATGTCGTTGATATCGCTTTCAAACTGGAATGCCGGACCTTGCCGTTGGATCATGCCCAGGCACTCTCTGCTGCTATCCAGGAGCGATTGTCCTGGTTTGCCGATGAGGAACGTGCCGGATTGCATTTAATTCACGTGGCGGAATCCGGCAATGGCTGGTACCGCCCGGAAGATCCGGAAAATGAAGTGTTGTGTTTGTCTAAACGCACACGTATGAGTTTGCGCGTCCCCAAGCATCGAATCGATGATGCGCATGCCTTGACGGGTGAAGCCATGGATATCGGCGGATATGAACTCATCGTGCGTGAAGGCACAGTGAAACCCTTAAGTGCGCTTCCCACCATGTTCGCGCGTTACGTTATTGCGGAAGAAGTACAGGACGAATACGCCTTTCTCAAGCGCATGGCAACATTTTTGCGTGAAATGGATATCCCGGTGAAAAAAATGATGGCGGGCAAACAGTACCGGATGAACATGGACAATGGCCCCGTCTTTACTCGCAGCCTTATGGTCGCTGACCTGGCGCCGGAAGATGCGGTGAAACTCCAGCAGGAAGGTATTGGGTCAGGACGCAAATTTGGTTGTGGCCTGTTTATGCCCCAAAAAGGGATCAAGGCGGTCAACGCCGATAGCTAAAACCGGCACCTATCTCGTTCAGAGAGGTTGATCCGGATAGCAAAATCCAGATAATAAGCCCACTTTGATTTTCGGATATCACTATTTTTGATTTGGCCTGACTAGAGGATATGAACAATGGCGTATGAATATGAAGGCAAAACCATTGAAACCAACGACAATGGCTATTTGCTCAATGCAGAAGATTGGAGCGAAGGTTTGGCGCAGGTAATTGCGGATGCCGAAGGCTTGGGGCAGCTGACCGAAAAGCATTGGGATATCATCAACTATCTGCGTGATGAATATTTCAACAATGCGCAAAACCAGCCGAATGAACGTACGATTTTGAAAGCCATGGGTGACAAGTGGGGTGCCAAGATTGGTCAGAAAGACACCTTCGCCCTGTTCCCCAAGATGCCATCCAAACAAGGTGGTATGGTTGCCGGCCTGCCGGAGAGTCGTCGTAAGGGTGGCTACTAATATATAAGTATGCGAGCTGCGGCGAATTAGCCAAAGGTGATATAGAGCCCCCTGGGTTGGTTTGCTATATTCCCCCGCACTTGCCACGAATACTTATCCGCTGGGCGGAAATGGATTAAATTCAAAAACTTAAGCGAGGTTTGCGATGAGCGACAAACAAGCGAAGATCAAGAAGATGCTGGAAATGCAACAAATGTTCGTCAAATACGAGCATGAGCACGGTGTCACGGCAGAAGACTACTATGTCGCGCCGGAAAACCACCCTCTGTACCAGTATCGTGAAAAGTACCTGGAACTGGCTGATGAGGTCTGCAACATGGCCCACGCCGAGAAAGGTTCTATCCGCGACTAATCGCGAATACGCTCTGATGAAAAAGGCTGCTTCGGCAGCCTTTTTTATGCCCCCGTGATAAAGATATGAACTTAAGAAATTACTTTAAATTTACATTAATAAAACATTCTAACTATTTATTTTTATTAGATATCAGACCACATTCTTACCAGGTTGACATAACTGTGATCGACCTGTGCGGTGACTTCTGCATCCGGTTGTGTCTGCATGAGCGTCGTGCGTGCACGACTCAACTCATATAGCAGTTCGCGACGTGCTGCGTCCCGGACCAGTGATTGGATCCACGTGACGGCGACCAGGCGCTCGCCGCTGGTGATTTCACTGACCTGGTGCAAGCTGGATGAGGGGTAAATGACAGCATGACCCGCCGGCAGCTTCACTCGCTGCGAGCCGAAGGTGGTATGGATGACCAGCTCACCACCTTCATAGGCATTCGGTGGATTCAAAAAGACGGTACAGGAAATATCGGAGCGATAGCGTTGTCCCGGCGCGGGCCCCATGATCGGATCATCAATATGATCTCCATAGGTTTGACCCTGACCGTAGCGGGCATAGAAAGGACTGGCGATACGATGCGGCAGCGCGGCCTGCTGGAATTGCGGGTGCTGTACCAGAGTATTCATGACCAGCTGATTCAAACGTTGCAGTTGTTCTGCCTGAGGCGGAAGTTCCTGATTGTGTTTGACGCGCGCAGCGTGTCCGCCGGCAGAAAGCCTGCCATCGACAAAGCTCGCCTGTTGCAGGATGGACTGAATTTCAGTGAGTTTTGTCTGAGACAAAACGTCGGGAATGACCAGAAGCATTTCCTGTGTTTCTCATAGATTGAAAACGCTACAATACTGCCTGCCAACGATGGGACAAGTCAATGAAACTGAATGTGTACATGAACGAGATCATGAAGCAGGTAACTGTACCGAGCGATATGTTACGCGATGCCGAAACCATCTATACGAAAATCGACAAGGACCTGGACAAGGGCTGGCAAATGAGCCGTGAATGGGTGGATTCACTCGATACCGTGCAACGTTGTAAAGTCATTGCCGATCGCCTGCTGACCGCAATTGAGAACAGCAATGAACCCAGCACGATGTTGATGGCGGGCTACATCATGTCGCGTATGCCACATATCAAGACCGTCCACATCGCCACCGACGGCGATATTAATCAGACACAATTTATCGACTAAGCTGTGCGTTAACGCGCCAGGAGCTTGTGCATGCGTTTGTGTTCGATGCTACCGAATAATGTCGGCGCCTCACCGATAATCAGGTAATCATGTTTAAGGTAGAATTCCAGAAATTCTACGCGTGCATTCAACAGGATTTCGCTACATGACCATAACTGTGCCTGTTGCTCAAGCCTGCTGAGTATCTCCCCTCCGATGCCGTATCCCCGGTGTTCGGTATGGACAGCCATATACCGAATTTGCGCCTGTGCGCCGGTGAGTTGATGTATGCGGCCAACGCCAACGGTGATATGTCGTGCGTCCAATGCAGCAATGTGAAATGCGGAATTTTCGAATTCGTCGCGTTCACTACCGGACGCTTGTTGCCAGGGTGCACGCAAAATTTGCCAGCGTAACTGAAAATAGTCGTGCCACTCCTGATCGGAATGGGGGGATTTGTAGGTGTATCGCATCCCGGACTGAATGATCAGGCAAAGACTACCCAGGTGGTCGCGATATATTTAACACCTGCCTGCAACGTGACGCCACGATGTTCGTGCGTCCAGAAAGGCGGAAATAATATCAGTTTGCCTTGCTCGGGTTTGACCTTCACATCCTGAAACAAAAACTCGGTTTCACCACCGGGACCGGGGACATCATTCAGATACCACACAGCGACCAATTGGCGCTGGCTGAATTCATGACTGCCGCCGTCAATGTGCCAGTGATAGTGTTCACCGGGTAAAGTGCGTTGAATGGCGTAACCCATGTCCTTGAACGGACCTTTGAAATAGGTAAAGGTCTCACGAAATTCCTTGATGGCCATGCCCAGCGAATAAAACAAGGCGCGATCCACATCTTTCCAATGTTCCTTGCCGCTGACAACCAGGTCTGTGGATTTTTTGATGGACGTATCTTCCTGCGCCAACTGTCCGATGCGGCCCAGGTATTGTTCATCACGGTATTCCTCGAAGCGGCGAATCATTTCTTCGCACGCTTCGGCGGGTAACGCGTTATGTTTTTCGTAAATAAATGTTTGAGGTTTGACTTCGACGATCGTCGACAGCGGTTTAACGGCTTTATCCATGAAGATATCTGATCTGAAGTTAGTTTAGCGGCGGTTGCTTTCAATAAAGTCTGTGAGTCTGGCGTGGAGGTTTTCCGGGCTGGTTTGTGCAATCTCCAATACGCCACGGCAAACGGATTCCCAATGATCCTTGCCTGCGCGGGCCAGTTTTCTTAATGCGTTTAAATCGCCCTGTTCATGCCAGTGCTGATAGGCCATCATCAGCGAGGGGAAAAGATCCTTGCGCATGTTGGTCAGGTTGCCAAAGTAGAAATGGATAGAAGCGGCGTTTTCCTGCTCCAGCAGGGCGGGCAATGTTGATAGTGTATCGGCATAATGATCGCGTATGGCGCGTAACATCAAGGCCAGTTTGGAATGCGGCAGGGTGATCAGCAAGTCTTCCCAGGCATCACCCAGCACCGTGTGTGCCATGGCTTCGCCGATCTCGTGCAGCACTGCCGCGTTTAATTCATTTTGCGTGAGCTGTTCGAGTGCGTCATCGAGATCTGTCTCGAACGGATAAAAGGCGAGGGCACGGCCCATAGCATTCTCAGGCCGGTTCCATAACCACTGTTCGTACTTCTCCCACATCAAGCGATAAAAGGCCTCACGCCGGATATAGATGGTTTTGCCCTGACTCATGGCCGGTGGCGCCGTCAGGTCGCGGGCATACTCATCGGCAACGACAATGATTTCAAAGTCGTTATGTCGCTCGCGTCGTTCCAGGACACCGAGAAAAAAGTGCGCGGCGTTGTCGTGGCCGAGGCCGGCACTGTAAACCAGGTGTTGATCCTGGAGCGTCTGATTAATGGAATGAGAATCGAAGGGGTCGAACACCTGATCGTTCAAGGGGATCTTTTCATAATCCGCATCTTGCAGGTCTTCCCATAAGGCTTCACGTTCACGCAGCCAGTTACCCACTTCCTCCCGGGGAATGTTGTCTCCAAAGTTATAGCCATTTTCCCAGCGATAGAATTCGCGCATCTTGAGCAGATAGACGCAAAGGGTGTAGTTGCCCGCTGAATTGGCATCCGCAATGTGGCAGTTTTTCTGAACGGTTTGCTTGAGGGTCTGGAGATCGAGATGCATGGCTTTAACGTGCTTGCCAGTCGATATACTTGGAGTGGCTTGCATTACCCAGTAAAATACCCAAATCAATCCTAGCATGGTCAATCTCCTGCTGCCACCTGTGTGAAATCAGCGCTGACCAAATAACCCTATGATTTCCTTGATTATTCCAATAGGAGTACGTTGTGCGAGTTAGAAGCAAGTGGAACCGTAAAGACAAGACCCACACCGTGGAAGAAATCGGCGCCGCGCTGGCGTTTATCGCTTTTCGGATAGCACAAAACGGCGTGCTTACCCTGGAAAACAATGATTATCAGACGGATACGCAGGAACAGCGCTTACAGATCATCGCGGAATTTCTGTATTTCACCATCCACCTGATCGATCGCATGACCATCGAGCGCTTCAACGAGGAAGACCGCATGCGTTTCATGACCGAACTGGCCGGCAAGTCGGCCAAGCATATGGAAGACAATCTGCGCGATATCCTTGGTAAGGGCGATTATCGGCAAGGGTTTATCGATAATCTTAACCAGCGGATGAGCGATTACGCCGAGTTTCAATACGATCAGGAAGATGGCCCGAGTTTCCCCATGCGCCGCTTCTTCGGTGACCTGGTGACTAAACAGATGGGCGAGAAAAACAAACGCTGGGTGACCGATCAGATCATCGATATTGAAGTGCCGGAGATCATCGCCACCCTGAATCGTTCACTGCCGAACCTGTTTATGTAATTCGTCAATTTAATTTATTAGTTATGGCCTGCTTATTAAAAACGTCACGAGCGTAGCCAGGACAAGGCGCAAAAGGGCGAAAAAGCGGACGAGTCCAGGGATGGGCGAGGTAGACTGCGTCGGGAACGTGCAGTCGAGTTGACACGATAGTCAATGAGCATTTTGAGGCCTTTTGTAACGCGGTCATGGCAAGCGCAGTAGTTTTTAAGTGGTGCAAATAAAAAAGGCGGGTACTACCCGCCTTTTTTATAATACTGACATTGAGTTTTACTTCTTCACCCAATTCTTGAAGTTATCAGCATTCTTTTCGCTGCCGTCATCGTAGCCGGCTTCGTAGGCATCCGTCACGCGCTGTTCTTCACGCTTCGGGTTAATCAAAAAGCCACCTTGCCAACCTTGAATGTATTCAGGGTCAACGCCGGCTTTTTCCATGGCGTCAACGGCATCGTGATAAATCTTAAGTTGCGCTGGGTTCATTGTTATCTCCTCTTAACGATCATTGCATGCAAGTTTGTTTAACACTTGGCAAATCAACCGGCCTGGAAATGGGCCAGTGCTTTACCGGAATCCAATACCTTACGCACCATCTCTGCCGCGGCGGACAGGCTGTCGGCCTTGCCGAGGTGGTGCAAACAAATGGCCGCAGAATATACCAAAGAATCGCGGGCAGGTCCTGCCTGACCTTGCAGGGCGGCTAATCCGAATTCAGCGGCACGGGCAGCGGCGATATCGGCGTCGAAGGCCACGGTGATTTCATCACCGTCGGTGGCGACACCTGGCAGGTCCTTGGGTAACGGCACAGCGCGGCTGGCCTGTTCGATACCCAGGGTCTTGGGATCGATCTCGATGAACTGCTCCTCGCCGCGGTCATAGTAATAAAACAGCTTGGCGGGCTGCTGCAGGGAGGGGATAACGCCACCCTCAACACCGCGCACGATCATCGCCGAATCAAATCCACTGAAACGGGCCAGTTCGGCATAAATCGGCGGATAGGCCTTGTGCACGTAGCCGGTGAGATGATGCGTTTTTTTCTGGCCACGAATCGGGCTCACTAGGGTTTCGACGGTAGTGACGACCTGACGTTTGACGATGCGGGTACGCAAGGGAACCAGAGCATGCAGTTTCGGTGCAAAGGCCGCTTGATCCACATAGCTCCAGCCGATATCGTCCTGGCCAAGCCGCTTTGCCGCAGTCTCGACATCCAGATCGACCTGTTTGCCCGCCGCACGTAAGATCTTGCGTTGGGTAATGCCATATTTGGGGCCCACAATCTCCAGGCCGTGGCTGATGGCGGGGACACCCAAGGATGCTAGTACCGGCGCAATGAATGCCGCCATAGGCAGGCCGCGCGCGTGCCCATCGTAAGGATCGGCAATATCCAGCACTTCGTCGACGGGGGCTTTGACGATCCTGGCGGTATCCTGAATCGCTTTGAGCACACCCTTGTATTCATCGAGGGTTTCGCGTTTCATGCGCAGGGCAATAAACAAGACAGCCGTCTGCACCGGATCGGCAGTATCCGAGAGGATCTGCGACATGGCAGCATACGCCTCGTCGTAGCTCAGGTCTTTGCTGTATTCAGGACCGGTAGCGACCTTACCAATGCATGACCGCATGGCAAGTTGAGCGTCGCTAAGAGCCGAAATTGTTGCCGCGCTCATAGGCATACCTCATTGGTAAAACGGGCAAAAGTATAGCGATGTGGTTGATTTGCCTGTATATCCCCATGGAGGGGGCGTTGCAAGGTCTGGGCAAAATACCCGACTGTCCCGATTGGGGTATACTTTGCAGCCCCGTATCCATGTAGTTTAAGAAACTCTAATATACTGAATGACTTAGCGCATCTGAGGACATTATGCCGGAACATACTGATATAAATTTCGCCAATGCCATGGCGGCTTTCGAGGCCAAACAATTTTCCCGGGCCATGCAGTTATTCATGCCCTTTGCCGAGGCAGGTGATGCCGATGCCCAACACCGGGTGGCCATTATGCTGCAAAACGGCCTCGGGGTAGTCAAGAATTGTGAACAGGCGGCACGCTGGATGAAGACGGCAGCGGAGCAGGGGCATGCCCTCGCCCAGCACGGCATCGGTTTCATGTATCTGGAAGGCGAATGTGTCAACAAGGACCCTGCCGAGGCGGCGAAATGGTTTACCCAGGCAGCAGAACAGGGTCTGGCAGGTTCGCAAACCACCCTGGCCATGATGTACGAAGAAGGTAATGGCGTTGCTCAGGATCTTGAAGAAGCTAAAAAGTGGTATGCCAAGGCCGGTTTCTGACAACTTATTGAAAAGCTATAAATTTTTACATTGTTATCCCAGAAGGTTAAGTAATGCGTCCAGCTCATCTCTCCCAGGTTCTCGATAAGGAATTCACCAGTACGGCCGCCGGCCACCACACTCCGGTCATGTTGTGGGGGCCGCCCGGCGTTGGCAAATCCCAGATGATTGCCCAGGTGGCGGCTAAGCATCAGGTGCCCTTGATCGACATTCGCTTGTCGCAAATGGAGCCGTCGGATTTGCGTGGTATTCCGTTTCGGGCAGAGGAACTGGTGGAATGGGCGATTCCGGCGATGTTACCTGATGCCGAACGCCACGGACCATCAGGCATTTTGTTTCTCGACGAGATTACCTCGGCGCCACCGAGCGTGTCGGCCGCCGCGTATCAGTTGATTCTGGATCGTCGCCTGGGTGCTTACGAGATCCCGGATGGCTGGGCTATCTTTGCTGCAGGTAACCGTCAGGGCGATCGCGGTGTGACCTATACCATGCCGGCGCCGCTGGCGAATCGCTTCTCGCATTTTGATTTCGACATCAATACCGATGACTGGGTCGCCTGGGCCTATCGCAATGGCATCGACGATCGCATCATCGCGTTTATTCGTTTTCGTCCGGAGCTGTTGTTTGATTTCGATCCGGCACATAACCCGGCGGCGTTTCCCTCGCCGCGTTCCTGGGAGTTTGCGCACCGCGCCTTGCAGAAATTCGAACATCAGCATGAATTGTTGTTAGGTACGCTGCAGGCCTGTGTCGGTCAGGCGGCGGGGATCGAGGTGAAGGCCTTCGTCGATAATCTGGATCAGATGCCGGACCTTGACGCCATCGTACGCGGCGAAAAGATCCCGGCACCCAAAGAGATCGATTTGCAGTATGCCGTGGCCTCGGCCCTGGTGGGTCGGGCCATTCGCGCCAAGGATGCCAGCGATGCGCAGTCCGTGCATGGACACATCCTGGATTACGCCGGCATGTTCCCGCAAAAAGAGATGGGCGTCATGCTGGTAACCGACATGCATCGCGCCATCGGCGAGGCAATCTTCTCCGTGCCGGAGTTTGCGACCTGGTCCAATCAGGTGGCGGATCTGATGTTGTACGAATCCTGATGCGGCGTATGCAGTGTTCGGTGGTTTGGCAATAAGGCGATATGGAAAATCTCGATATTGAAAACAAACTGGCGGCGGCACGCACCCGGTTGATCATCGACAAGCCTTTCCTGGGTGCGCTGGTGTTACGGCTGCCGTTGGTGATGGCGGACCCGAATTGGTGTCAGACAACCGCCACCGATGCGCGCAAGTTTTATTACAATCCGGAATTTATCGAACAACTTACGCTATCTGAAACCCAGTTCATTCTTGCGCACGAGGCATTGCACTGTGCCTTGTCGCATTTTGCGCGCCGTGAACACCGTATCAAACATCGCTGGGACCTGGCCTGTGATTTTGCGATCAATCCCTTATTGATCAAGGATGGTCTGCAGGCGCCACCTGGCACCTTGTACGAAAAAACCTTTGAAGGGATGACGGCCGAAGAGATTTATCCTTACATCGAGGATAATGAAAACCAGGAAACCCTGGATCAGCATCTGTACGATCAGCCGCAGGAACAATCCTCGCAACAGAATCAGAATCAGAACCCGCCGCCGCCGAAACCCGAACAGGAAAACGACGAAGGCAAAGGCCAGAGTCCACAGCAGCAACCGGATGAACAAACCCGCGGCGCACCGCAACCGCCACCCTTGTCGCACGATGAAGCGGAAAACCTGAACGTGCAATGGCAGCAGCGTCTGGCCGGTGCCGCGCAACAGGCGCAGCAGGCGGGTAAATTGAGCGGCGACATGGCACGCCTGGTGGATTTTTTATTACAACCGAAATTGCCCTGGCGCATGCTGTTGGCGCGCTACATCACTGCCCTGGCGCGAGATGATTACAGTTACACACGGCCATCCACGCGTCGCGGCGATCCTGCGATCTTTCCCAGTCTGCGCAGCAGTCAGGTGGATGTGGTGATTGCACTGGATACCAGCGGCTCGATCTCACCGGAGGAAATGCAGGAGTTTGTCACCGAGATCGATGCCATCAAGGGCCAGATGCGTGCCCGCATCAGTCTGCATGCCTGCGATGAAGCCCTGGCGGAGAAGGGGCCGTGGACGTACGAACCGTGGGAAGAGTTTACCTTGCCAAAAGATATTCAGGGCGGTGGCGGCACGGATTTTCGTCCCATTTTTACCTGGGCCGACAGGCTGGATCGCACGCCCGACTTGTTAATTTATTTTACGGACGCGGAAGGCAAATTCCCCGAGGCGCCGCCGTACTATCCGGTGATCTGGTTGGTGAAAGGGAAGACGCCCGTGAAGTGGGGGCAGCGTATCCAGTTAAATTGATTAGAGGACCGGGAAGCCCTCGTTTTCCAGCATACGAATCAACCGAATCAGCGGCAGTCCGATCAGCGTGTTCGGATCGTCACCTTCCAGTTTTTCAAACAGCGCAATTCCCAAGCCTTCCGACTTGAAACTGCCTGCGCAGTTATACGGCTGTTCCCGTTGCAGGTAATGTTCGATTTGCGTCTCCGTGAGCTGGCGAAAGATCACGGAAAACGGTACGACCTCCACCTGGCTACGCCTTGACAGGCTGTTATGGAGACACAATCCGGTCAGGAAGGTGACGCGTTTGCCGGCGGCACGTTTGAGTTGAGCATGTGCTTTCTCGTGATCTCCGGGTTTACCCACGATTTTTCCATCGACCACCGCGACCTGATCCGACCCGATAATCAGGGCATCAGGATAGCGATCCGCGATGGCCATTGCCTTCGCCTCTGCGAGGCGTGCGACTAATTGTTCCGGGTTTTCACCGGGCAAAGCGGATTCATCGATGTCGGGTGCAGCCGTATCAAAGGCCAGCTGTAATTTTTCCAGCAGTGCTTTGCGGTAAGGTGAGGTGGAGGCGAGAACAAGTTTTTCAATCATGGTGACGTACTACGATACCGTATCTGGAGATAAAACAGGATGGCAATGATAACGAGGTGGCTTATTTGATTTCAATCAACGCCTGTTCCGGGGTGACGGCATCGCCTTTTTTGACATGGACGGCCTGGATGGTACCGGCAATCGGTGCCTGAATCTCCGTTTCCATTTTCATGGCCTCCGTAATCAGGACGGGTGCACCTGCCTGGACCTTGTCACCAACATTGACGAGCACATCAACGATACTTCCGGGCATGGATGTGGTGACATGACCGGGTTCCGTGGCGCGGGGGCGTGATGAGGTATTTGCGGCAGCGGACTGTCCGGTCTCGGCAGTTCCTGCGGGATTGATGACGATACTATCGAGGGTTTCCACCAGGATTTCTTCCGGCACACCATCAATGCTGATGTAGTACGGGCGTGTCGGTTGATTACGGTAGCCCGTGCCATTTACTTTCAGGTGGTAGGTTTCACCATGAATGGTCACGTTGAATTCGGTGGCCGCCTGTTTGAGGCCGCCATTATCGGCTTTGGCGGGTTCGAGGACTTCAGGTTGCAGGGTGCCGGTGGCGCGCTGTTGCAGGTATTCACGACCGATATCGGGGAACATGGCGTAGGTCAGCACATCTTCCTCGCTATGCGCCAGCTCGCCGATCTCTTCACGTAAGCGTACCAGTTCGGGTGCCAGTAACTCCGCCGGACGAATGTCGATGACTTCTTCGTTGCCGATAGCCTGTCGGCGCACAGCCTCATTCACTTGTCCGGGCGCCTTGCCATAGCGGCCCTTCAGGTACAGTTTGACCTCATTGGTGATGGTTTTGTAACGCTCGTTGGCGATGACATTCATCACGGCCTGCGTCCCGACGATCTGTGAGGTCGGCGTCACCAGCGGCGGATAACCCAGGTCGGCGCGCACGCGTGGTATCTCTGCCAGTACATCATTCATGCGCGACAGCGCGTTTTGTGTTTTGAGTTGATGCGCCAGATTCGACATCATCCCGCCGGGGACCTGATTTACCTGTACCCGCGTATCGACGCCAGTGAATTCGCTTTCAAACTGGTGATATTTTTTGCGGATCTCGTAAAAATAAAATCCGATCTCCTGTAACAAGGGCAGATCCAGTTGCGTATCGTAGGGTGTACCGCGTAATGCCGCGACCATGCTCTCGGTGGGCGGATGACTGGTGCCGCCGGCAAAGGCGGAAATGGCGGTATCGATGGCGGCCGCACCGTTTTCGATACCCTTGATCTGGCACATGCTGGCCAGACCGGAGGTGGCGTGGGAATGGATATGGACCGGAATCGAGATGGCCTCGACCAGGGCCTTCACCAGTTCACCGGTCGTGTAGGGGGTGAGCAGACCGGCCATGTCCTTGATGGCGACACTGTCGCAGCCCATGTCTTGCATTTGTTTGCCGAGCGTCACGAACTGATCGATGGTGTGCACCGGACTGGTGGTATAACAGATGGCGCCTTGGGCGTGTTTACCGGCTTTCTTTACCGCCTCGATGGAAACCTGCAGATTGCGCAGATCATTCAGTGCATCAAAGATGCGAAACACATCCATGCCATTGTCTGCGGATTTCTGGACGAAGTTGCTCACCACATCATCGGCATAGTGGCGATAACCCAATAAATTCTGGCCACGCAGTAACATTTGTAAAGGTGTATTCGGTAATGCCTGTTTGAGTTGGCGCAGACGTTGCCAGGGGTCTTCCTTGAGAAAACGCACACAGGCATCGAAGGTGGCACCGCCCCAGACTTCCAGAGACCAGAAGCCGACCTTGTCCAGCTTGTCGCAAATCGGCAGCATGTCCTCGGTGCGCATGCGGGTGGCGATCAGGGATTGGTGCGCATCGCGCAAGATCGTGTCGGTGACATGTATCTTGGTCATGTGCTCTCCTACAAACCCATGCTGGCCGCTAACGCTGCGCCGATAGCGGCGGCGATTTCGCGATTGGACCGTTTTACAGAATAGTTGATTAATTCGGGGTGCGCGGCAACAAAGCCGGTATTGAAGTGCCCGTTTTGAAACTCGGCGGAACGCAGGATCTCGAGGTGATACGGAATTGTGGTTTTTACCCCGGAGACCGTAATGTCGCGCAAGGCGCGTTCCGCGCGATCCAGTACCGCGTCCCAGTTCAGGGCCCAGACGATCAGTTTCGCGCACATGGAATCGTAATAGGGTGGAATCGTATAGCCGGTGTAGATGGCGCCGTCGGTACGCACACCAGGGCCGCCCGCCGCAAAGTAGCGGGTAATCTTGCCGAAGCTGGGAAGAAAGTCGTTTTTCGGGTCTTCGGCATTGATGCGGAACTCAATGGCATATCCGCGGCGCTGCACCTGTTCCTGGGTGTAGCTCAGTTTCAGGCCGGCGGCGATACGGATCTGTTCCTGCACGATATCCACCCCGGTGATGACTTCTGTAACGGGATGCTCGACCTGCAGGCGGGTATTCATTTCCATGAAGTAGAAATTGTCGTGCTCATCCATGAGGAATTCGACGGTACCGGCATTGGTGTACCCGACGGTTTTGGCGGCACGAACTGCCAGGTCACCTATATATTGGCGTTGTTCATTGGTCAGTTGCGGCGAGGGGGCGATCTCCACCAGTTTTTGATGGCGGCGCTGGATGGAGCAATCCCGCTCGAACAAATGGATGACGTTGCCATGCTGGTCCGCCAGGATCTGGACCTCGATGTGGCGGGGATTGGCGATAAATTTCTCCAGAAAGACGTCAGATTGCCCGAAGGCCTTGGTGGCTTCAGAGATCACGCGGTCGTATTGCCGGCGCAGTTCGCTTTCCGTGTCACACCGGCGGATACCCCGGCCACCCCCGCCGGCTGTGGCCTTGAGCATGACCGGATAGCCGATATCCTTGGCAATACGCAGGGCTTCATCCAGATTCGCAACATTCCCGTCACTGCCCGGGGTGACCGGGATCCCGGCAGCCTGCATGGCCTGACGGGCCAGGGTTTTATCGCCCATTTTGCGAATCACGTTCGGGGTAGGGCCGATAAAGCGGACTTCGCGGCGTGCACAGATTTCCGCCAGTTCCGGGTTTTCGGAGAGAAAACCATAGCCGGGATGCAAGGCATCGCAGCCGGTGGCCTTGGCCAGATTCACCAGACGATGGGCATTCAGGTAGCCGGCGATGGTGTCAGGCCCGAGACTATACGCCTCGTCGGCCTTTTTGATGTGCAGGGCATAACGATCGGGTTCGGCAAAGACGGCCACGGACTTAATGCCCATTTCCGCACATGCCCTTACTATGCGCACGGCAATTTCGCCCCGATTGGCAATGAGGATTTTTTTTATCATAGACTCGCCCCGCTGCGGGTTATTCTGCCTGACTTTGCCCTATCAGTGTCAACCCTGCAATCCATTGGAACTCCCCGGATTTTCTACATTTTTTTGACACTCATCAGGGGGCTGGCTACAATTCGCGCCTTATGTCGAGGCAGCAAATGCGGTTGCCGCATCAGATAGACCCTTTCCGCCTGGCGGAGGCGGGTACTCAGTTGTCCGGTCATCTGCCGTTACGGCAGTTTTCGCGCTTACGCGAATTGTTGGCGGATGACTCGGGTGAGATTGCGGTGAAACTGGATTTTGAGGTGGACGAATTGGGCGTCCCGATTGTACTGGGTAAGGTCAGTGCAAGGTTATCGCTTACGTGCCAACGTTGTCTCGGCGCCTTCGCCTATCCGGTGGATGCACAAATCGCATTGGCCTGGATCAAAACGGCGCAGGAGGCGGACAAGTTACCGTTACGCTATGAGCCGTATCTGGTCGAAGAGACTCCGCTGCAATTGAATGATGTGATTGAAGACGAGTTATTACTGGCGCTGCCGCAGATACCCATGCATGAGCTGGCAGAGTGTCCCGCCAGCAAGTTGCTGAAACAGAGCGACAAGAGGACAGGCGAACCGGAACAAAAGGCGAACCCCTTTTCTGTTCTGGCCAAATTGAAACAGGAAAAGTAGTTTTAGCGAGGCAATTAGACATGGCAATTCAGAAAACGAAAAAATCGGCATCCAAACGCGGTATGCGTCGTGCTCACGATGCACTGACGGCACGTACGTTGTCGGTTGAACCGACTACGGGTGAAACCCATCTGCGTCATCACGTTAGCCCGGATGGTTACTATCGCGGCCGTAAAGTTCTCAATACCGCAAGCGAAGATCTGGAATAAGGTCCATTCCAATTACGGGCAGTTTTCGCCTGACTAGCAAGACGGGACATGATCACATCATGTCCCGTACTTATTTAATAAGATAATAATTATAGTGGCTGACTCTACCGCATCAGAACTGATTGTGATCGCACTCGATGCTATGGGTGGTGATCACGGTCCGCGTGTCACCGTGTCCGCGGCGTTGCATATCCTCGCCAGGCAGAGCGACATCCGGCTGATTTTGGTCGGCGACCAGGCCACACTGGAGGCGGCGATTGGTGATGCGGGTGCTCGCTTCGGTGACCGCCTGAATATCCAGCATGCCTCGCAAGTGGTGGCCATGGATGAACTCCCGTCGCAGGCCTTGCGTGGGAAAAAAGATTCCTCCATGCGGGTTGCCATTAATCTGGTCAAGGAAGGCAGGGCGCATGCCTGTGTCAGTGCGGGTAATACCGGCGCCTTGATGGCCACTGCGCGTTTTGTGCTGAAGACTTTGCCCGGCATCGATCGTCCCGCCATTTGCACCATATTGCCGACGGTGACCGGCCATACGCATGTGCTGGACCTGGGCGCGAACATCGATTCCACAGCAGAGCATTTGTTTGAATTCGCCGTGATGGGCTCTGTACTCGCAAGCGCGGTGGATAATAATCCACGGCCAAGCGTCGGCCTGCTGAATATCGGTGAAGAAGAGATCAAAGGTAACGAACAGGTCAAACAGGCGGCGCGCCTGCTTGGCGAAAGCGAATTGAACTATATCGGCTTTGTCGAAGGTGATGGTATCTATCTGGACCCGCCGGATGTGGTAGTTTGCGACGGTTTTATCGGCAACGTCATGCTCAAGACCAGTGAAGGCGTCGCCAAGATGTTCGTTCATTATCTCAAACGCGAATTTCGCCGGAATATTTTTAGTAAACTGTCCGCCTTGATTGCGATGCCGGTGTTGAAATCCTTTGGTAAGCGTCTCGATCCGCGTGCCTATAACGGCGCAAGTCTGCTTGGCCTGCAGGGTATCGTGATCAAGAGTCATGGCAGTGCGGACGACTATGCGTTTGGTAAGGCGATTCTGGTGGCGCGCACGGAAGCTATTAAAAATGTGCCGCGTCTCATCAGCGACAAGCTTGAAGCCCAATTGAAGAGAAAGGAAGCAAGTTGATCTATTCTCGTATTACAGGCACAGGTTCCTACTTACCGGAAAAGGTGCTGACGAATCACGATCTGGAAAAGATAGTGGATACGTCGGACGAATGGATTACCGATCGCACCGGTATCAAAAAGCGGCATATCGCAGCGGAAAATCAGACAACTTGTGATTTGGCTGAACAGGCCTCACGTGCCGCGATGGACGCGGCTGGCGTCGATAAAACAGAAATTGATTTGATCGTCGTGGCGACCACGACACCTGATCGCATCTTCCCCAGCACTGCCTGCTTGTTACAGGAGCGACTGGATATTCACGGTTGCGCAGCGTTTGATGTACAGGCGGTTTGTACCGGTTTTGTCTATGCCTTGTCGGTGGCAGATAAGTTTGTGCGGGCCGGTGAAGCAAAATGTGCATTAGTTGTAGGCGCGGAAACACTGTCACGCATCATTAACTGGGAAGACAGAAGTACCTGTGTGCTGTTTGGTGATGGCGCGGGTGCCGTGATCCTGCAGGCGAGTGACGAGCCAGGAATATTGTCCACGCATCTGCATGCCGATGGCGCCTATAAAGAATTGCTCACTGTCCCGGCCGGTATTTCGGAACACCCTGAGGTCATCCGGGAAGGCAAGGGCAATATTGTGATGCTCGGTAATGAAGTCTTTAAAATGGCGGTGAACACGCTGGGCCGCATCGTGGATGAGACCCTGGCCAAGAATAAAATGAAAAAATCCGATGTGCATTGGCTGGTACCGCATCAGGCGAATATCCGGATCATTTCCGCAACGGCAAAAAAACTGAAAATGAGCATGGACCGCGTCGTCGTTACCGTCGATAAACACGGCAATACTTCAGCGGCATCAATTCCGCTGGCGCTCGATCAGGCGGTGCGTGACGGCCGCATTCAACGCGGTGAGACATTATTACTGGAAGCTTTTGGTGGCGGGTTCACCTGGGGTTCCGCTCTTTTAAAATTCTAAAGGTGTTACATGAGTTTGGCTTTTGTTTTTCCCGGACAGGGTTCGCAATCTATTGGCATGATGAACGCGCTGGCTGAGGCTTTCGCTTCGGTGAAGGATACGTTTGCCGAGGCCTCTTCAGTATTGGGTTATGACTTGTGGCAGGTGGTCACGGCAGGCCCGGAAGAGAAACTGAATAGCACGGACGTGACGCAACCGGCAATGTTGACTGCGGGTGTGGCGACCTGGCGTGCATGGTTGGCCCAAGGCGGTGCGAAACCGGTCATGATGGCGGGACATAGTCTGGGTGAATACACTGCGCTGGTGTGCGCCGGTGCGCTGGCTTTTGAAGATGCCGTGAAACTGGTGGCGGCGCGCGGACAATACATGCAGGCCGCTGTACCAAAAGGGACCGGCGCGATGGCGGCAATCCTGGGCCTGGATGATGCCGATGTGATCGCAGTGTGTAACGAAGCCGCACAAGATGACATTGTGCAGGCCGTGAATTTCAATTCCCCCGGCCAGGTGGTCGTGGCAGGTAACAAGGCCGCGGTGGAGAGGGCTACCGAAATTGCCAAGGCCAGGGGTGCCAAGCGTGCCGTGATCCTGCCGGTGAGCGTGCCGTCGCATTGTCAGTTAATGAAACCGGCTGCGGATAAACTCGCGGCGGATTTGAGTCAAATTACCATTCAGGCGCCTGCGATCAGCGTGATCAACAATGTGGATGTGAAGAATCCGACGGGCGCGGATGCTATCCGTGATGCCCTGGCGCGTCAGTTATATCAGCCGGTACGCTGGGTCGAAGTTGTACAGGCCATGGTTAACAACGGCGTAAACAATATTGTTGAGTGCGGACCCGGCAAGGTCCTGGTTGGACTCAATAAACGTATCGACAAAACCATCACGCATTCCGCCATCACCGATGCGGAATCGTTGAGTGCGTGTCTCACTACCGCATAAAACTAAAGGGAACTCACCATGCAATTGGAAAATGAAATTGCCTTTGTAACGGGTGCCAGTCGTGGCATCGGTCAGGCGATCGCGATGGAACTGGCGGCACAAGGTGCCACCGTTATCGGCACTGCCACCTCCGAAAAAGGCGCGGCCGCGATTACGGAATACCTGCAAGAACATAAGGCCAAAGGCGTCGGCATGATGCTGGATGTCACCGATCAGGCCAGTGTGGAAAAAGTGGTGGCCGATATAGAAGCGCAGTTCGGTACGGTAAGTATCCTGGTGAATAATGCCGGCATCACGCGCGACAATTTGCTCATGCGCATGAAAGAGGAAGAGTGGGATGCCATTATGCAAACCAACCTGACCTCGTTGTTTCGCGTCACCAAGGCCTGTCTGCGGGCGATGATGAAGGCGCGTCGCGGTCGGATCATCAGTATTGCCTCCGTGGTCGGCGTGTCCGGTAATGCCGGTCAGGCTAACTATGCCGCCGCCAAGGCCGGTGTCATCGGCTTTACCAAATCCCTGGCTCGCGAAGTGGGTTCCCGCGGGATCACGGCCAACGTGGTGGCACCGGGATTCATCGATACCGACATGACCCGTGAATTGCCTGAGGCCCAGAAACAGGCCTTATTAGGCCAGATCCCCCTCAACCGGCTGGGCAAGCCGGAGGAAATCGCACAGGCTGTCGCCTTCCTGGCATCGCCGGGTGCGGCCTATATCACCGGCGAGACCCTGCACGTCAATGGCGGGATGTATATGGCATAATCAGCTAACATGCTGAAATCACAGGAATAACTTGCGAACGCATAGGCGTTTTTTACCGGGCAAAATTGTAGATTCCCCTGCAACTTTCCAATAAAATAGCCGCCCAGCGTTCATCTCGAACGAAAATTTTTGGAGGAAGAAATCGCATGAGCAGTGTTGAAGAACGCGTCAAGAAGATTGTGGTCGAGCAATTGGGCGTGAAGGAAGAAGAGGTAAAAGAGGACGCCTCATTTGTCGACGACTTGGGGGCGGATTCCCTGGATACAGTGGAATTGGTTATGGCGCTGGAAGAGGAATTCGAAACCGAAATTCCTGACGATGAAGCCGAAAAAATTACCACTGTAAGACAAGCGATCGACTACATCAATTCGCACGCAAATTAATTTTTGCCGCAAGACTCCGGCCGCAACCTGTAAGTTCGTGGTTGCGGCCTTTTAATTTCCGAGACATTTACCAGGAGGCCAGTTTTGTCCAAACGTCGCGTCGTGATCACCGGGATGGGAATGGTGTCGCCCGTAGGCTTGGATGTGAAAACATCCTGGGAATCGATTCTTGCGGGCAAGAGCGGAATCGGGCCGGTTACGCACTTTGATGTGAGTGACTTTGCGGTCCGTTTCGGCGGTTCGGTCAAAGGCTTTGACGCCAGTACCATCATGAGCAGCAAGGATGCGCGCAAGATGGATACGTTTATCCAGTACGGCATGGCGGCCGCCATCGAGGCCATGAACGATTCCGGGCTGGAGATTACCGAGGCCAATGCCGAACGCATCGGCGTGGCGATCGGTTCCGGCATCGGTGGCCTGGGCACGATTGAACGCAATTACGATGCCTATCGTGATGGCGGACCACGCAAAATTTCTCCTTTCGTGATTCCTGCCGCGATCATCAATATGATCTCCGGCCATGTCTCCATCCGCTATGGTCTGAAAGGCCCGAACATCGCGCTGGTTACCGCCTGTGCCACCGCCACGCACAGCATCGGCGATGCCGCGCGTATCATCGAATACGGCGATGCCGATGTGATGCTTGCCGGCGGTGCCGAGATGGCGTGTACGGCATTAGGCCTGGGCGGTTTTGCCGCCGCGCGCGCCTTGTCCACGCGTAACGACGACCCGCAGACGGCAAGTCGTCCCTGGGATAAGGATCGCGATGGTTTCGTCCTGAGTGATGGTGCCGGTGTGGTCGTATTGGAAGAATACGAGTCCGCGAAGAAACGTGGTGCGAAGATCTACGCCGAAATCATCGGCTATGGCATGAGCGGCGACGCCTATCACATGACCTCACCCTCCGAAGGTGGTGACGGAGCCAAACGCTGCATGCAATACGCCATGCGTAATGCGGGTGTCAATCCTGACCAGGTGCAGTATATCAATGCGCACGGTACGTCGACTCAAGCGGGCGACGTTGCGGAAATCCACGCGGTCAAGGGTGCATTTGCAGGTCACGCCTCTAAGCTCGCCATGAGTTCGACCAAGTCCATGACCGGTCATTTGCTCGGTGCCGCCGGCGGCATCGAGGCTATCTTTACGGCGCTGGCGATTCGCGATCAGGTCGCGCCACCGACCATCAATATCTTCAATCAGGACCCGGAGTGTGATCTCGATTTGGTGCCGGGCAAGGCGCGGGAGATGAAGATTGAGATTGCCTTGTCGAATTCGTTCGGCTTTGGCGGGACCAACGGTACCCTGGTGTTACGTAAAGTTTGAATGCGCCGCCCGTGATGGAATGCCAGGGTGACGTCACAAGCCGATAACACACTTTGTCGAATCTATCCTCAGCGTTTTGATTTGTTTTCTCTGGTGCGCGGCAATACGCCGCGCTATCCGTTTCTACTGGAGAGCACGGCTCAGCAGCAACGCAGTACAAACTCCACTTCTCGTTACGATATTCTTTTTTGTTTTCCGCAACAGGTGCTGCGCAAGACTCGCGAGGGCCGGCTTGAACTCGATGGCGCGCCCTATCCGGGTGAAGCATTCCTGACAGCGCTGGATAGTCTCTGGCGGGATCAAAGAACACAAACGATTCATTTACCTGGTATTCCATTTACCGGCGGCTGGTTTCTTTATTTGGCTTATGAACTGGCGGGAGAGATTGAACCGAGCCTCAGCTTGCCACTGCAAGGCAGTGAATTGCCCATCGCGCAGGCAACCCGCATCCCGGCCGCCGTGATATACGATCATGCCCAAGATCAAACCACGGTGATTGTTGAACCTGGGCAGGCAGCGTTGCTGGAGATTATCGAACACGATCTTTTCACTACAGAAATTTCAGCAGAACCGGACATTGGCGATCTTTGCCTGGGACTCGCGGAAGATGAACCGCAACGCTATCTCGAGAATACCCGCAAGATATTGCACTACATTCGCGAAGGTGATGTCTTCCAGGTGAATCTGTCGCGTCAATGGCAGGGTGAGATTATTCATCCGGATTCGGCGTTCTTGCTTTATGAAAACCTGCGCAAATGCAATCCGGCACCGTTCGCCGGCTTTACGGCATTGGATGAGGGTTATATTGTCAGTTCGTCGCCCGAACGGCTGGTGCGTGTGTGCAGGGAACGGATTGAAACCCGGCCCATTGCCGGCACGCGCCCGCGCATGCAGACCCGCCAACAGGATGACTCCATCCAGGTTGAACTTATCCAGCATCCGAAGGAGCGCGCTGAACATGTGATGCTGATCGACCTCGAGCGCAACGATCTGGGGCGTATCTGTATCCCGGGGAGCGTGAAGGTCGATGAGATGATGGTGATTGAATCCTATGCCCACGTGCATCACATTGTATCCAATGTCTGTGGCCAGTTACGTCCCGATATCACGCCGGGACAGGCCATCGCGGCGGTGTTTCCCGGCGGTACGATTACCGGTTGTCCCAAGGTACGCTGCATGGAGATTATCGCCGAACTGGAACAGACCGCGCGTGGCGCGTACACCGGATCTTTCGGTTATCTCAACCACAATGGCGATATGGATCTGAATATCCTGATCAGGACAATCAGTGTTGAAGCGAACCGAGTGTACTTTCGTACCGGCGCCGGGATTGTCGCCGACTCTGTGCCGGAACAGGAACTCGCGGAGACGCGCGCCAAGGCAAAAGGATTATACCTGGCCGTGATGAAAGACATGGAGGATGCGCATGCAGCGTTGCCTGGTTAACGGACAAGTCCAGGGGGACATCAGCTGCAGCGACCGTGGCCTGCTCTATGGTGACGGTCTCTTTGAGACCATGGCAGTCGTTAACGGCAAGCTGCCGTTATGGGCCTGGCATCATGATCGGTTCACGCGCAGTTGTGCGCGGCTCAAACTGAGCTGTCCACCGCGTGCTGTGCTGGAAGCAGAGATTGCCCAGTTGGCCAGCGATGTCGATCGTGCTGTCATCAAACTGATGCTGACACGGGGTGTGGGTGGCCGCGGCTATGCGACACAGGCTGACGCCATTCCTACCCGTATCCTGCAACGCCATGCCTGGCCGGCGCTGCCTGATTCATTCTGGCAGACCGGCATCAAGGCCATTTTTTGTGAACAGCGGCTGGCCCGGCAACCGGCCTTGGCCGGAATCAAACACCTGAACCGGCTTGAACAGGTGCTGGCGCGTGCGGAATGGGATGACCCGGCGATTCAGGAAGGTGTGATGACGGACACCGACGGCCATATTATCGAGGCGGTCAGTCATAATATTTTTATTGTTGCCGGCGGGACGGTTATCACTCCGGACCTGCAATTTAGTGGAGTCGCTGGCGTCATGCGGCAATACATCCTGTCTTATCTGGAAGAGAGTGGTCAGACTGTAAAGGTTACAGCACTTCGCAAACAGGATTTGATAACGGCGGATGGCGTTTTTGTGTGCAACAGTTTGCATGGGATCTGGCCAGTTTGTGAATTGGATGGTAAACACTATCCGCTGAATGGACTAATCTGTGAATTGCGTGATCACATCGCGCATATATTGCCGTATCCTTGACCTGAAGTATGCGAAAAGTCGTTTATACATTGGCAATACTCCTGAGCGCCGTCGCCATTGGTTTCTGGTACGACGTGACGCAGTTTCTATCGACTCCACTGAAGTTGCCGAAAGATGGTCTCAACATCAACGTTGCGCATGGCAGTAATCTCACCCGGGTAAGCCGTGAGTTAGCTGAGCAGGGCATACTAAGCCGTCCGCGCTATCTCGTCTGGTATGCGCATTGGATCAGTCATGCGAACAAGATCAGTGTCGGCGAATACCATCTCGAGAAAGGCACCACGCCGAGAATGCTGCTGACACAATTGGTGGAAGGCAAGGTCATCCAGTATTCGATTACCATCGTGGATGGCTGGACCTTTGCGCAGGCAATGGAGGTGATACAGACCAATCCGTATCTTATTCACCATCTTGAGGGTCTGGATACGGATACCATCATGGCACGGCTGGGCTATGCGGGGCAGCACCCGGAAGGCCGCTTCATGCCGGATACTTATAACTTCCCTCGCGGTACGACGGATATCGCCTTTCTGGTGCGCGCCTATGAGGCCATGCACACATATCTTGATAACGCCTGGAAGACACGTGATGTCGGCTTGCCCTTGCAGTCGCCCTACGATGCCCTGATTCTGGCGTCCATCGTAGAGAAGGAGACGGGTCTCGAATCGGAACGGCGAGCCATTGCCGGCGTCTTCGAACGTCGTCTGCTGAAGCACATGCGGCTGCAAAGCGACCCTACGGTGATTTACGGCATGGGAGACAATTACAAAGGCAATATCCGTCGTCGTGACCTGCGCAGCGATAATGCGTATAACACCTATCAGCATGGCGGTCTGCCACCGACACCGATTGCCTTGCCAAGTCGTGCGGCGATAGATGCTGTCATGCATCCTGAGGAAGGTGACGCACTGTATTTCGTGTCCCGCGGTGATGGCAGCCATCAGTTTTCCGCGACCCTGGAGGAACACAACGCGGCGGTGATTAAATACCAGCTCAAGGGCAAGGCCAAACCGTTTTCCTCTTTTCAACCTGCCGACAAGCAAAAGGAAACGAGCAAACAAGAATGACACGGGGCAAATTCATCACACTCGAAGGCGGTGAGGGCGCAGGCAAGAGCAGCAACATCCCCTTTATCGAAGCCTACCTGCGCGAGCGTGGCGTGAAACTGCGCATGACGCGAGAACCGGGTGGCACCGCATTATCCGAACGCATCCGCGGCATCCTGCTGGACAAGCAGGAACAACAAATGACCAGCGATACCGAACTGCTGCTGATGTTTGCCGCGCGGGCCCAACACCTGGCACAAGTGATTTTGCCGGCACTGGCGGCGGGCGAGTGGGTGATATGCGATCGGTTTACGGATGCCACGTATGCCTATCAGGGCGGCGGCCGCGGTATTGCCACGGATCGCATCGCCGTACTGGAACAGTGGGTGCAAGGCGAGTTTCGTCCGGACAAGACCCTGATCTTTGACTTGCCGGTGGCCACCGGGATGGCACGTGCCGGACAACGCAGCAGCCCTGATCGTTTCGAGCAGGAGAATCATGATTTTTTCGAACGGGTCCGTGACGCCTATCTACAACGCGCCAAGGCGGCACCCGAGCGCTACGCCGTCATCGACGCCAGTCCGGATCTGCCAAAGGTGCAGGCCCAGATCGCGGCGATATTGGATCGGCTGCTGGATTAGGTCATGCGCTATCCCTGGACTCAAGCACCCTGGACGCAGTTACAGGTCCGCCGGCAGCAGCAGCGTCTACCCCATGCCTTGTTGCTGACCGGCCCCAAGGGCCTGGGTAAAACCGGCTTCGCCCGCGATCTGGCTCAGAGTCTCCTGTGCGAACAGCCCTCCAGTGAAGGGCTCGCCTGTCAGCAGTGCCGTGCCTGCGCCCGTTTTGCCGCCGCGACCCACCCGGATTTCCTGGTGGTGGAGCCGGAAGAGGCGGGCAAGGCGATCAAAGTCGACCAGATCCGCGACCTCATTGCGCAGTTCACCCTGGCGACACATCAGGGTGGTTACCGGGTCGCCATCGTGCAACCGGCGGAACAAATGAATCTGGCTGCGGCGAATAGCCTGCTCAAAACACTGGAAGAGCCGCCAGCCGACAGCCTTCTCGTGCTGGTCAGCGCAAATCCCAGCCTGTTGCCCGCCACGATTCTAAGCCGCTGTCAGCGGCTGGATTTTTCACCGCCGTCCCATGCCGAGGCGTTGGCATGGCTAAGTCAGGAGCAGCAGATCCCGGTGGATGAGGCTGAGGCCCTGTTATCACTGGCCTGCGACGCCCCCCTCAGTGCCCTGGCCTTGCGGGAGGAGTCTGTCTTGGCGCAACGGCAGGCCCTGTTTCAGAGTTTTACCGCCATCGCCCGCGGGCAAAGTGCCCTGGCCAACCTGGATCCCTGGCTAAAGCTGGCATTGCCGACGCCGATACACTGGTTATCCAGTTGGATCAATGACTTAATCCGGGTGAAATCCGGGGTGCCAGCGGGGCTGCGCAACCGTGACCTGCGTGAAGGATTGCAGAATATCGCACAGCGGGTAGACTTGCAGGGCCTGTTTGATTTTCTGGATGAACTACACAACATCCTGCGGATGCAGCGCAGCCCGTTAAACGCGCAAATGCTGATGGAAGGTGTGTTACTGCGCTGGCAGTCGCTCAGTACTGCCAAGGCCGACGATAAGTAAGGAAGGAGTAGTGCATGTCTCAAATACCCGCAGGTTTGGCCGGTGGACGTCAAGGCATCTTGTCGTTGACGATCAAGGACAAAAGCGCCTTGTATGCGGCATACATGCCCTTTATCAAAAATGGCGGCCTGTTTATCCCCACCAGTAAAAGTTATCAGATCGGCGATGAAGTCTTCATGCTGCTCACCCTGATGGACGAAAAGGAAAAGCTGCCGGTCGCGGGTAAAATCGTGTGGGTCACACCCAAAGGTGCACAGGGTAACCGTGCTGCCGGGATCGGTGTACAGTTCAGCGAACAAGACGGTGGTAATGCACGCACCAAGATCGAAACCTATCTTGCCGGGGCGTTGAAGTCTGACAGACAGACCCACACTATGTAAAAGAACCACCTCAAAACTACTCGGCTTTGGCATCCTGCGTCGCCCTAACTTCTACATCCCTGTAGTCGTGCGCTTGGCGAGACAGCGTTCACCCTCTTATTTAAATCTTAATTGCGGGATGCGATGAAAAAAGAACTCACGCCCTCATTTATAATGTTTCTGTTAAATACTATAAAATGCTCATTTACGAAGCACAGGATGTGCAAGTGCCGCGAAGTGCGGGGATGCACGAGAGCGGCCTAGCGTGTAAACTCCGCTTGCTCGTTCTTTTTTGCCTTGTCTCTCCTGCGCTCGTAACGTTTTGAGATTGGTTCTTGCCGTTAAATTAATAATTGATTGAGGTTATGCGTGACTTCTTTGCTTGTGGATTCCCATTGTCATCTGGACCGTCTGGATCTCGCGCCGTTTGATGGCCAATTGGACGGTGCCCTGGAGAATGCACGTGCCCATGGCGTGGGCCATATGTTGTGCGTGTGTATCGACCTGGAACATTTCCATGATGTACTGGAGCCCGCGCAACAACATGCCAATATCTTTGCCTCGGTCGGCGTGCATCCTAATGAACAAGAGGGTGAAGAACCTGATGTCGGGCGATTGGTGTCGCTGGCGAATGATCCGAAGGTGATCGCAATTGGCGAGACCGGGCTGGACTATTTCCGCAGCGAGGGGGATCTTGAGTGGCAGCGGGATCGCTTTCGTACCCATATTGCCGCGGCCAAACAGTCCGGCAAGCCGCTGATTATTCATATGCGCGAGGCGACCACGGATACCCTGCGCATAATGCACGAAGAATCCGCCGGGGATATCGGTGGCGTCATGCACTGCTTTGCCGAGGACTGGGAAGCGGCAAAGGCGGCGATGGATATGAATTTTTATATTTCCTTCTCCGGCATTGTGACCTTCAACAGCGCCAAGACCCTCAAGGAAGTTGCCAGGCAGGTACCACTGGAGAAGATGCTGGTGGAGACCGATTCACCCTATCTGGCTCCCACCCCGTATCGTGGCAAATCCAATCAACCCGCCTACGTGAAATACGTGGCCGAACACATTGCCGGATTACGCGATACCCGCCTGGAAGCAATTAGCGAAGCCACCACGGAAAACTTCTTTCGCCTGTTCAAGGCGGCGAATTCAATATAGCGCTGTTCAATCCGGATAAGTGGTTTGCGACTGCACGCCATTTTCCAGGACGTAGGCTTCATAGCCGTATGCCGTCAGCATGTAAACAGCGCAACTGCTACGATGACCGTTGTCGCAATAGACGATATAAGGTTTGCTCCTGGATAAATAGGGCAAGTTTTCACGCAGCCGGCTGAGCGGAATATTGACACTTCCTTCAATCGCAGACAGGTAATGTTCTTCCGGTTGTCTGACGTCGATCCATTGCGGATCGCGAGCGGTCATCGTTTCAGCCTGTTCCAGGGAAATGAGTTCGACGACCGGTTGTTTGATTAGATTATCAAAATCCGCCTTGGACAGGCGTAACAGCACACCCTCGGTTTTCATGATCACCGTCGCATTGCGCGACGTATTGCTCAGCAGGGCGTCTTCTCCAAAACTCTGGCCGGATTTGAGTTCGGCAATGACGGTATCCTCGATGCCGGTACTCTGAATAACGGCGCAACTGCCTTGTTGAATTAAATAAAAATAATCCCCCGGGTCACCCTGCAGGAAAATCACTTCATGTTCAGTTACGGGACAGGATTCCAGTTTCTGAAACATGATTTGGATATTGATGGGGGGGATGTGCTGGAACACCGGGGATTGCAGAACGCTGCTCATCCAGTCATCCGGGATATAGCTCTCTTCCGCAATTTCTTCCACGACATAACTGCTGAAGGGATTCCAGGTCAGCAGGATGTCCATCAGGTTGCGTTCAATCACGATGAATTCCGCATCACGAACAACCACGGCATTGTATTGCCGTGGCTGATGCGGATCCAATGGCAGACGCGACTGCTCGCTGCCCGCCGTCAATGTTATGCGTTCGCTGGGATTGCTGAGTTCGATGACACCATTGTTCAGGTACAGAATATAGTTGTCTTCATCGCCCAGAGAAAATAATTTGCTGCCAGCCGGATATTTAATGCAGCGCGCATGTTTCGCAAGTTCCTGTATGCGCTCCGTATCCAGCGTATAGATAGGAACAAACTCCCGGAGTTGGCTGGGAGTAGGCGAGTTAACATACGGTGAGGTGCTTGGTGCTACCATGGCGTCTTCCCTGTCATTCCAAGTTAGGTACGCATCGGTGTCTGCCCTGACCGATGCCACTCAGGCGCGATTATACCGCAATTGGCCTATTGTTTTGGAATCGGCCGTGGGCGCCGGTCCTCGCCCACGGCAACATAGGTCAGGGTCGCGGTCGCGACCTTATGGGACTCTTCTATCCCGCGATGCCGTTGCGCGAAAGCCTCCACGGCGATCTGCACGGAGGTGTTACCAATCTTCACCAGACGGGTATAAAGACTTACCAGATCACCGACAAACACCGGCTTGAGAAATGTGAAATTGTTCACAGCGACGGTGGCGACGCGTCCATCCGCGATACGGAAGGCGAGTATGCTGCCGGCGATATCCACCTGTGACATCAGCCAGCCACCGAAAATATCGCCGGCCGCGTTGGTATCCGCTGGCATGGCCAGTACCCGGATATCAGGCGGCCTGTCTGTCGGCAAGGTGTCCATACGGTTTAATGGCCTTCGTATAATTCCTTAATCTCATCACTATAGTGATTGATGATCAATTGGCGTTTCAGTTTCAAGGTAGGTGTCATCAGGTTGTTTTCCACCGTCCAGGGGTCGAGGGTAATGTAAATCCGGTAAATTTTGGCGTAGCCTGGAAATTCCACCATGAGTGACTTTAAGCGCTGCAGGACAAACTCATGCACGCTGGGGTGATTCAGCATGTCGGGATCTGGCGTAATGCCGAGTTGCGCTGCTGCCTTTTGCCATTCATTAGGATTGAAGACCAGCAGGGCAGCGAGATACGGTTTTTGCTCGCCCAACACCAGGGCCTGATCAAATAGGGGGTCGGTGCTGATGGCCATTTCCAGATCGGCGGGCGGAAGTTTTTCTCCATTGGACAACACCAGGATTTCCTTAAGGCGACCGGTGATATAAATGTGGTCTCGCTCGATACGCGCCTTGTCACCGGTATGCAGCCAGCCATCCGCGTCGATCACCGCTTGTGTCGCTTCTTCCTGATTCCAGTAACCCATCATGACACTGGGGGCACGTACCAGCAATTCACCCCCTTCGCCCAACCTGGTTTCGATTCCCGCCAGGGCCTGACCCACGCTATCCGGTTCATTGTCTTCCAGCTTGTTGGTGCTGATCACCGGGCTGGCTTCAGTCAGTCCATAACCTTGTGAGATGGTTAAGCCCAAGCCCATAAACGTGCGTGCAATATCAAAACTGAGCGGTGCACCACCGCTGACGGCGAGGCGCAAACGCCCACCCAGTTTTGCCATAATTTTTTGGGCGACCAGCGCATTCAGCAGTGGCCATAGCAGTAATTTGGGGTGCCAGGCCTGCTTGCCTTGCTGATGCCGGAAGCGATGCCAGCCGACGGCCACGGTCAGTTCAAATAATTTGCGCGCAAACGCCGGCTTCTCGCTCAACTGGATTTTGATTTTGTTATAGACCCGCTCAAATATGCGCGGAACCGTAATTAAGACAGTAGGCCTTTTAAGTACGAGATCTTCCGCCAGTTTTTCGATCGACCGTGCGTACGTGACGCAAGAGCCACAAATCATCGGCAAATAATATCCGGCGGTACGCTCGAACATATGTGACAGGGGCAGGAAGGATAGAAAGGAATCGTCGCTGTGCACAGGGATGGACCGGATGCCGGCGTGGGCATTCCAGAAAATATTCTCATGGCTGAGCATGACGCCTTTGGGTTTGCCGGTCGTCCCCGAGGTATAGACAATGGTTGCAAGTGTGGATTTGTGTACGTTGAGTTCATGCAGTGGATAGCGTTTGTTGATATCGGGTAACCAGCGGTCGAGCGTCAAAAAGCGGGCGTCTTCCGCATCCTCAATAGCTTCCATGCAGACGATGCGTTTTAATGAGGTCAGCTCCTGACAATGCGGCTTGACGGCATGCCATTGGGCAGCGGTTTCCAGCAAGAGCACCCGGATTTGTGCGTCATTGATGATATAGCTGACGTTATCGGCACGGTCATTTGTATAGAGGGGGACGACGACAAAGCCCATGCCCAGTGCCGCCTGATCGTATATCACCCAGGAGGGACTGTTGGACGCCATGAGGGCCACGCGATCACCCGGGCTGAGTATTTCCTGTTTAAATGCCGCCTGCCAACGCCCAACATGATCGGCCATGTCAGACCAGGTGAGCTCCTGCCAGGCCTGTTCATCGTTATCGAAGTACTGATAGGCCGGGCTGTTCGGGTTGCGACGTACGCGGTGGCAAAATAATTGCGAAAGATTGGTGATTTCCTTCAGCGGGATTTGGTCGTCAGTCCCTGACATATTTATGCCGTTGTATTGTTATCGAGTTGTTGCCAGCCAGCATCGGCGGTAAAACGTGGTCCATATCGGTGTTGCAGATGCTCCAGCATTTTTAACAATTGCGCGGCGCCGCGGTAATGGATGTAATGGAAGGGGCCGCCGCGGAATGGCGCAAACCCGGTACCGAAAATAATGCCACCGTCCGCGAGGTCCTCACTCGTGACCACGCCGTCGCGCAGGCATGCCACGGCTTCGTTGAGCAGACGCAGGATCAAACGGTCCTGAATATCGACTGGCGGGGTATAGGATTTGGGTGGCATTTCTTTTTGCGGTTTACCGTCTTTGAAGCGGTAAAAGCCCTGACCGGATTTCTTGCCAAGCTGGCCCTTGTCGACCATTTTCTGCAGCTGTTCCGGCACTTCAATCGACATGTGTTGCGCCAGGTTTTTCGCGACGTGCAGGCAGATATCCAGACCCACGGTATCCGCCAGTTCTATGGGCCCCATGGGCATGCCGAAATCCGTCGCGGCATCATCGATCACTTTTAACGGTATACCTTCCTGCGCGAGCACGACGGCTTCCATGAGATACGGCATCAGAATGCGATTGACCAGAAAGCCGGGGGTGCTGGTAACGGGCAGCGGCAGGCGATCGATCTTGCGCGTAAATGCCGCGGCAGCGGTGGCGACCGTGCTGTCAGTAGTCGGGCTTTGCACGATTTCCACCAGCGGCATCATGGCAACGGGATTAAAAAAGTGCAGGCCGACCAGTCGCGACGGTTGCTGCATCACGTTGCTGATTACATCCAGGGGGATGCTCGAAGTGTTGGTGGCGAGCAGTGCGGTCGGTTTGACCTGCGGTTCGATGGATTTGAACAGGTTACGTTTGACCTCGACATCTTCGAAGATCGCCTCGATGATCACGTCGGCACGGCTCAGGCCATTGCCTTTGGGGTCCGGGATCAAACGGTCCATGACATCTGTGATCGCCAGTCGATGCTTGAGGCGTTTTTGATAGAGTTTGTAGGCACGCTTGATGACATTGGCCAGCGCTTCATGTTTTTGATCCTGCAGCGTGACGCGAAAGCCACGCAAGGCACACCAGGCGGCGATATCACCGCCCATCACCCCGGCGCCAATCACGTGCACATGCGTTGCCTGGAAATCGTCCGCCTTGCCGAGACCTTTGAGTTGTTCCTGCAGCAAAAACACACGAATGAGATTTTGCGCAGTGCGACCGCTGATCAGGTGCGCAACCGACTGCGCCTCGTAATCGAGCATCTGGGTCGGGTTGTCGTAATGCTGGACCCACAAGTCGATCAACGAGTAGGGCGCGGGATAGTGTGAACGCGGCGCCTTGGCGGCCACTTTCTTGTAAAAGATCTTCGCCAGCAGGGGACGCACACGTTTGTGACTGGCCAGCCGTTTCCACCATGGCAGCACCATCGTGTGTGGCGGTTGTTTGACGATACCGCGTGCGGCATTTAACAAATGACGTTTGGGCACGGCATAATTCACCAGACCGATCTTCTGTGCGGCGCGTGCGGACAGATTGCGCCCGGTCAGCATCATGTCCATCGCGGACAAGACACCAACGAGTCGGATGGCGCGTAAGGTGCCGCCGAAACCCGGATGAATACCGAGACGCACTTCGGGCAGACCCAGTTTGGTTTTCGGATCGTTGTCGGCAATGCGATAACGACAGGCCAGCGCCAGTTCCATGCCGCCACCCAGGCAAAAGCCGTGAATCAAGGCAATCGTCGGACAACTCAGGGCCTCGAGTCGGTTAAAGATGGTGTGCGCGCGACGAATGGCCTGCAATGCCACATCTTCGCTTTCGAAGCTGGTGAACTCTTTGACATCGGCACCGGCAATAAAGCCGTTTTCCTTGTTGGAAAGGATCACGACCGCACGGGGTACATTCTTTTCCAGCTCATCCAGCACGGCGCTGAATTCGTTGAGGATGTCGGCAGAGAGAACATTGGTGTTGCTGTCGGCCTTGTCCAGATGCAACCAGGCGATGCCGGTCGGATCGGTTTCGATTTTCCAGTGTTGATAGGTTTGACTCATCCTGTTCTCCTATACGCGCTCAACCAACATGGCACCACCCTGACCGCCGCCAATACACAAACTGGCGATACCGCGTTGTGCCTCATTGCGTTTGAGGACATCGAGGAGATGTAACACGATGCGCGCACCGCTGGCGCCCACCGGATGACCGATGCTGACACCGCCGCCATCGACGTTAAGGCGTTCCTGATCCAGGCTGCCAAGCGCGTCAGCCAGCCCCAATTCTGATTCGCAATACGCCTTGTCTTCCCAGGCGGCGAGACAGGCGAGTACCTGGGCCGCGAAGGCCTCGTTGATTTCCCAGTAGTTGATATCACCAAGCTCGAATTTGTGACGTTTTAAGATAGGCGTAATGGCGTGGACCGGACCCAGGCCCATTTGCGCGGGCTCCAGGGCAGACCACTGACTATCGATGATCTGTCCCATGACCGGCAGCTTGTATTCCTCGACGGCCTTCTCGCTGGCAAGCAACAGGAGGGCGGCACCATCAGTGACTTGCGCGCTGTTGCCCGCCGTGACCAGGCCAAAGGGTTTATCAAATACCGGGCGTAATTTAGCCAGCGCCTCGACCGATGAATCTCGCCGCAGACCGTCGTCGTGCAGATAGACATTTCCACGCGTGTCGTACAGGGTTTCGATCTCGTTGAGGTGATTATCGTCCTGCGCCTTGGCCAGGCGCAGATGACTGCGCGTGGCAAAGGTATCCATTTGCTCACGGCTGATGCCAAAACGGTACGCCAGATTCTCCGCGGTTTGGCCCATGGAGAGACCGACCACCGGGTCGGTCAGTCCACGCAGCAAACCAATCACGGGTTTGAGATGCCTGGGTCGTAGCTGGCTGAACACCTTGACGCGTTGCCCCAGTGTCTTCGCAGCATTCAATGCGCCCAGCCAGGCGACCATATCGTTGTTGTACAACACCGGTGCATGGCTCATGGCTTCAACACCGCCCGCCAGGATCAAATCCGCACGCTTGCTCGCGATTTCCATGGCGGCGCAATCCAGGGCCTGCATGCCGGAGGCGCAATTACGTTGCACTGTCCAGGCCGGCGTGTCCTTGCCGATACCCAGGCGCAGACCCACGACGCGGGCAATATTGGCTTCGTCGGCATTGGGCATGACGCAGCCGAGGATGACTTCATCGATCGCAGGCGGTTCAAAGCCCTGCCGCGATAACAAGGCGCGTCCGCAATTGACGGCAAGATCGGCGGCGGCAAACGGGCCCGGTTTATTGCGGGCCTTGAGGAAAGGTGTGCGGCTGCCGTCGACGATGTAGACCGGGCGCGCGGGTTTTCCGCCGGTGCCATCGGTCCGCTGCAGGCTACGCTTGGTTGCGGCACTGCCTGTCGTGCGTTCACGTGTTCTGCTTGCGCTTGCTTTCTTTTTGGTAGCCACGACTTAGCTTACTCCTGGGAAAAATCCGGTTTGAAGTCATCCACCTGGATGACCTGCCAACGTGCCTCTTCTGCGGCGCGAATCAGGTTGGCTTCATCCGTATTGATGAGCTTGTTGTCCAGTGCGCGTTGCAGCATGTTCTCCATCACCTGATAACCCGGTTGATAACCTTTTAATTCCTTTTTCAAACGACGTTCGAGGTGTTCCGCCTTGATGGTTTTGATCAGGGCATCTTCGAGCCGACTCACGGTGTCCTGATCGTTCTCAGGCATGAACACGCCCTCGGTCAGGCGATCCCGTGCCTGGGATGGCGCCAGTAGCAATTCAGTGACCTGGTGTCCCAATTTATCCCGCGGTGGTTTGAAACGCAGCCCCCAGGGGAAGATAACCAGGCGTAACCAGAATGCGACGAAACGATTGGGGAAATTTTGCAATAAGCCATCGATGGCGATCTGAATGCGATGCAACACGTGCTCCATGCTCCAGCGCATCAAGGGAATATCCTCCTTCAGGCAGCCTTGCATCTCGAAGCGTTTGAGGATGGCGGTGCCCAGGTAGAGATAACTGAGGATATCGCCGAGCCGTGCCGAGATCTTTTCCTTGCGTTTGAGGCTGGCACCTAACATTAACAGGGTGGTATCCGTCAGCACACCGAAGGCGGCGCTCATGCGGGTCAGCTTTTGATAATAACGCCGCATGGGACGCCCGGCCGAGGTCCACGCGAAGTTGGCGCCGGTCAGGCCATGCAGGAACGCACGCAGCGAGTTACTCATAAAGAATCGGATATGACCGAAGAGGGCGCGATCGAAGCGTTGCACGGAGACATTCCAGTCGGCCTCGTCCAGAGCGGACATCTCTTCGAAGATATACGGATGACTGCGGATTGCGCCCTGACCAAAGATAATCATGCTGCGGGTGAGGATGTTGGCGCCTTCGACGGTAATACTGATCGGCAAGGCCTGATAGGCGCGTCCAAAGATATTTTTCGGACCCAGACAAATTCCAAAGCCACCGACGATGTCCATGGCGTCGTTGACGACCTGGCGCATGCCTTCGGTGAGGTGGTATTTAACGATGGCGGAGATCACGGAAGGCTTCTCGCCAAGATCGATGGCACCGGCAGTCAACACGCGCGCGGCATCCATCATATAGGTGTAGCCACCGATGCGCGCTAATGCCTCCTCGATGCCTTCAAACCGGCCGATGGGCATTTTGAACTGGCGGCGTACCCGGGCATAGGCGCCGACGGCGCGGCTGGCGAGTTTACCGGAACCCACGCTAAGCGCCGGCAAGGAAATGGAACGACCGTCCGCCAGACACTCCATCAACATGCGCCAGCCCTGACCGATGCGCTCCTGGCCACCAATAATGAATTCCATCGGGATAAACACATCTTTACCGCTGTTCGGCCCGTTCATGAAAACGATGTTCATGGGGAAATGGCGCCGTCCGATGTTCACACCCGGGGTGTTGGTGGGAATCATGGCCAAGGTGACACCGAGGTCTTCGTGTTCGCCAAGCAGATGATCCGGATCGTAGAGTTTAAAGGCCAGGCCGAGCAGGGTAGCCACCGGTCCCAGCGTGATGTAACGCTTGTTCCAGGTCAGGCGGATGCCCAGGACATCCTTTTTGTCTTGAAAATCGCCACGGGCAACAATTCCAAAATCAGGGATCGCGCCGGCGTCGCTACCGGCCTCTGGATTGGTCAGGGCGAAGCAGGGGATCTCCTGACCAATCGCCAGGCGCGGCAGGTAATAGTCTTTTTGTTCGGACGTGCCGTATTCCATTAATAATTTACCTGGCCCCAATGAATTGGGCACCATCACCGTCACGGCGGCGCTAACGCTGCGGGTTGCGATCTTCATCACCACGGTGGAATGTGCGAGCGCGGAGAACGCCAGGCCACCATAGGCCTCGGGGATGATCATGCTGAAGAATTTATTGTCCTTGATGAATTGCCAGACCTCGGGCGGTAAATCGTGACGCTCGTGGGTGATCTCCCAGTCATTGAGCATTTCGCATAACTGGTTAACCGGACCGTCGAGGAAGGCCTGTTCTTCGTCAGTTAAACCCGGTAATTCCAGTTTGCGTAATTTCCGCCAACGCGGTTTTCCGCTAAAGAGTTCACCATCCCACCATACCGAGCCGGCATCCAGTGCCTCGCGTTCGGTCTGTGACATACGCGGACTGACCCGTTTGAACAACTTGAGAACCGGCGATGAGATCCAGCGTATGCGCCAGTCCTGCGGTTGTTGTGTTTGAGTGTTATTCGATGTCGCCATGGTGGTTACCTCATCGCCAGCTCGGCAAGCGCTTTGAGCTGAAGTGGAATGGGCAAAAAGACGTGAGCGCTACAGGGTTTGACCGGGGCGGTGCCGGCAGAGTTTCTAGGCAGCAAAAAGCGGTAAACCGCCTGGACAGTGACAGACACGATCTCCATCTCGTCTCCTTTGGTTTTGTAGGGGATTGATACCCCGTTCTTGTACTTATATATATAAATATAGCTACCGTGAACGCTATAACGGTATGTGCGCAGGCGAACTTGAGCCTTCGCAAAAAAAATCTAATATATTTAGCGTGTTAGCCTAGCAAGATTCACAGCTTCTGCAAGTTGTGGCAGTGGCGAATAGAAATGCGGCGAGAAGCGTACGCCGGCGCCGCGCGCGGCACAGACCACATTGTGTTGCATGAGCTGTTGGTGTAACTGCGCTGGCGCAGTGTCCGTATGTGCAAAACTGACAATGCCGGCGATGCGATCCGGTGCTTCATTGCTCAGTAGTTGCAGTTCCGGTGCCTGATGGATCAGATCAATCAGGTAACAACTGCGCTCCAGGATGGCGGCCTCGACCTCGTCGATGCCGATTTCCAGTAAGAGTGAGAGACTGGCGTGCAGGGCGTGTATACCCAGCATGTTGGCACTGCCACATTCAAAACGACGCGCTGTTGCTGCGACCCCCCAGTCTTTACGCTGATAATCGCCCGAATGCTCCAGCATGTGCCAGCCGTATTCATGTAATTTGAGTGTCGAGCGGATCTCGGGCCGCACATAAAAAAGCGCGACGCCTTCGGGTCCCAACATCCATTTATGACCGTCGGCGACGACGAAATCCGCATGACAGGCTTGCGCATCAAAGACGATGGCACCCAGGCTTTGAATGGCATCGATACAAAACAGGATATCGTGTTGCCGACAGTGTTGACCGAGTATTTGCAGATCCATGCGCAGGCCACTGGCGTATTGCACGGAGCTGATGGATAACAGGCGGGTGCGTGCATCGGTTGCCGCCAGCAAAGCCTGTTCCGGCGAGAGCCTGCCGTGCAGGCTGATTTCACGAACCTCCACGCCGAACGGTGCGAGCGACTGCCAGACGACACGATTGGACGGGAATTCTTCATCAGAGATGACGATGTTGTCGCCTGCTTGCCAGTCCAGGCCATAAGCGATTTGCGATAGACCTTCCGAGGTATTTTTTAACAGGGCAATATCGTCAGGGCCGGGAGCATTGATCAATTGCGCGAGTTGTACCCGTGTCTGTTGCTCGATCTCCAGCCATCGCGGATAGGCTTTTGCACCCTGTGTGTAATTTTCTCTGGCAAAGCTGCAGACGGCATCGGCAGTACGCTTGGGCCAGGGCGCAACCGCAGCATGATTAAGATAAATAAGGTCGGTACTCGCGGGAAATTCCGTGGCGATGAGTGAGTGTGTTGTCATGTCAGGCCAGTATACCGCAAGACATCAAGACTGGTCATAAACGCACGCTCACTCGTAATCGGATTCGCCTTCCTCTTCTTCGACTTCTTCCATGGGACTGCCCCAGGTTTCGGGGTGCATGGGTTCTTCGGTGTCGCCGAAATCGTCGCGCTCCAGATCGTCATATGGACCTGACCAATCCTCAGGCTCGGCGGCAAGCTCGAGATCCATGTCATACCAGCTGTCGATGTCCAGTTCTTCAACTTCGGATTCGAAGTACTGGATGGCGACCGTACCCTCATCTTCGTCCAGCGCAACCACTTCGAATGTGCGATCCGATTCCGTATCGCGGTACCAGTTACCAACTACCGGATCGATTTCCGTTGCCATGATGTGTCCCTCTCTGAATTCGGAGTTATTTGGATTCGTTTATACCATTTAGATAGCAGAACAATTTTGACGATCAAGTGCGAAAACAAGTTCACGCAGGGACACATTTTAGCCCGTGCCTGCTGCTGTGGTACGACGGTGATCTCATATGATTTTTCATGCCAGGTAGCCCCAGGGGCGCTGTGCATAAGCGGTTACCAAATGTTCATCGGGTCAAAACCATGTATTAATTAATGCTAATGATTCCGTGCACTGAATACGGACACAGACCGCAGTTCCTAACTAAAGTTTTTCGAGATAATGGCCGTAAACTCCTGCTAGATGGAAGATTTCTGTCTGGAACAATCATGATGACAATCTAATGGAATGGGGATTTGCTATGCGTAAGTTACTGGTTTTACTGATGGGTTTGGCTTTTGTGAGTCCGGCGTTTGCGGACATGGTCGGGGTAAGGCTGTCCGGCGGTGTGTTTGATTATGCCGTTGATGGGACACTTCGCGATAGCGCGGTTGCAAGCGATACCTTCGACGTCAAAAAAGACCTCGGCTGGAAGGATGACAAAGTTGGTATGGGGTATTTGTATATCGAGCATCCCATCCCGATCATCCCGAATATCCGCTTAGGTACGACCAGCCTGAGTCTCGGTGGCACGGGCGTTGTTACCCAGACCTATACCTATAACGGTCAGACCTTCACGAGTTCCGATACCGTGGTGTCCAGTCTTGATCTCAGTCATACGGAGATCGCCTTATACTATGAGGTGATAGATACCGTTGTTGATCTCGATCTGGGCCTGAATTTTAAGTTCTTCAAAGGTACCGCGAGACTCGAAGACAAGACCAATCCTGCCGTCGCCACCAGCGATTATAAACAGACGGTCCCGATGCTGTATGGCGCCATTGCGATTCCCATCCCGGCCACCGGGTTTTCATTGGCGGGCGATATCAGCACCATTTCCTATAACGACAGCACCTTTACCGACTACCTGGTCCGCGTCCGTTATGACACGGATTTCATGTTGGGTGTCGAGCTAGGCTACCGTTCCCTGCATATCGACTATGCCGATACAGGTGCCCATGAGTATGCCAAGCTGGATATCAAAGGTCCGTATTTGATGGCACGCTTGTCATTCTAATTTAATCCGGTAGTATCAGGATCAACGGAAGCCGCCCAGGAACCTGGGCGGCTTTTGTCGTTATGGAGGGTAGGAATTTACCCGGAATTTCAATTAGGTGCGACGGAACAGATGCCCCCTGACGTTATCTAATAGACACAATATTATCGTGCTCAGATTTTCACCCGCTGCGTCGCGGTGATCCATATAATAAGGATACGCTTTGGAACAGAAAACCGATATGGCAGCAGCTCCCGCCGATACTGCACAGTCATCAACCCGTCTGCAATCTTTAGGTCGATTCGTCCGACGTCATATATATTGGTTCATGGCGATCCTGGGGCTGCTTGCCATCCTGATTTTTTATCTCGCCTGGCAGTCACGAACCCCGGCACTGCGTTACATCACCAGCCCGGTGACACGCGGTACGATCCAGAAATCGATCATCACCACGGGCACCGTCAATCCGGTGGTGACCGTACAAGTGGGTTCCTATGTTTCCGGCATCATTAAAGAGTTGTACTGCGACTACAACACGGTCGTAAAGGCAGGACAGATCTGCGCCAAGATCGATCCGCGGCCGTATCAGTTAATTGTCGATCAGAACAAGGCCAACCTTGCCAGTGCCAGGGCGCAACTGGAGAAGGATCGCGCCAGTCTCGCCTATGCCAAAACCAATTATGAACGTGACTTATCCCTGCTGAAGGAAGGCGTCGTCTCGCAGGATACGGTCGATACCGATAAAAGTGTCTATGACCAGGGCAAGGCGCAAGTTGCGCTGGACCAGGCCGCCATCAAGCAACATCAGGCAGCGCTTAATGCAGCCATGGTCAATCTGGGCTATACCGACATCGTTTCGCCGGTCGATGGCGTGGTGGTGTCACGCAGTATCGATGTGGGTCAGACCGTCGCTGCCAGTTTCCAGACACCGACCTTGTTCCTGATCGCGAAGGATTTGACCAAGATGCAGGTGGATACCAATGTCAGTGAATCCGACGTCGGCCAGGCCAAGGTAGGGCAAAAGGCCTCGTTCACGGTGGAGGCCTATCCCAACAAACCTTTCTGGGGCGAAGTCACGCAGATCCGGCAGGCGCCCATCACGGTACAGAATGTCGTCACCTACGATGTCGTCGTCAGTGTGGACAATCCGCAACTGGAATTATTGCCGGGCATGACGGCCAATACGCGGATCATTGCCGATGAACGCAAGGACGTACTGCGCGTGCCGGTGCAGGCGATACGTTTTTCGCCCTATGGCCTGGCGGGTGCCCAGGATAAATCGGCTGCTGATAACGCGGCAAAGCACAAAAAAGAAGGTAGCCGTGTCTGGGTATTGCGTAACGGCCAGCCGGTGGCAGTGCCCGTCACCACCGGGTTAAGCGACAATTCCAACGTCGAGATCACAGGTGATTCGTTAAAAGAAGGCGACCAGGTTATCGTCAATGCTATCGCTGCGGATAACAATCCGTCATCGAAGCGCCCGCGGCTTCGCTTCTGATCCCGGTAGGAGATAGACGCCTTGTCGGAACCTGTCATTGAAGTGCGTAACCTGATCAAGACGTATCAGCTTGGCGATGTCGAGGTCCGGGCCTTGCGCGGTGTCGACCTGACGATCGAACGCGGCGAGTTTGTTGCGATCATGGGCGCATCGGGATCGGGTAAATCGACCCTGATGAACACCCTGGGTTGTCTGGATAAACCCACCAGCGGCCAGTATCTTCTGGAAGGCATCGATACCGCAACGCTCGACGAGCCGGCATTGGCGCGGATTCGGAATCTGCGGATCGGTTTCGTGTTCCAGAGTTTCAATTTGCTGGCACGCACCAGCGCCGCGGAAAATGTTGCCTTGCCGTTGTTCTATACAGAACACACGACCGATACCAATCAACGCGTACAGGACGCCTTAACCGCCCTCGGCCTGCAGGGACGCGAACAGAATCATCCGAGCCAATTGTCCGGTGGCCAACAGCAACGCGTCGCCATCGCACGCGCCTTGATCAATTCACCTGCGATCTTATTAGCGGATGAGCCGACCGGAAATCTCGATTCGAAGACGGCGAACGACATCATGCTTACCCTGCAGAAGTTTAATCGTGAGCAGGGGCTGACGGTGATCCTGGTGACGCATGAACCGGATATGGCCGCCTTTGCCGATCGCGTTGTGACCATGCGTGACGGCATGATTATCTCCGATGAGCGCCGCGCGCCGCATGAAATGGAGAGCGAAGCGTCGGCGCTGAAAAATACCGCAAATGTCACTGCGGATACAAAGTCTGCCATGGCTCTGGATGATACCTGGTCGTTTGCACGCATGGCGCTGAGTGCCGCCTGGCGTGCCTTGGCGCGGAATAAGATGCGTTCAGCCCTGACAATGCTCGGTATTTTTATTGGCGTCGCCGCCCTGATTACCATGGTGGCGGTCGGCCAGGGTGCGAACGCCGCAGTGAAACAGCAAATAGAAAGTCTGGGTACAAACCTGTTAATTGTCTTACCTGGCGCCACCACCAGTAGTGGTGTGCGCGCCGGTTTCGGCAGCGCCTCGACACTGACCGTGGCGGATGCGGAAGCCCTGAAAAAGGAAGATCCGGCGATTGCCAATGTCGCCTACCAGATTCGTCAGGTGGGACAGGTGCAGTACGGTAACCAGAACTGGGGTACGGAACTCCAGGGGGTCTCGCCAAGTTTCCTGTCGATCCGCAACTGGTCCATTGTCTCCGGGCGTGCGCTCACAAATGAAGACGAACGTAATGCAAACCGCGTCTGTTTGTTAGGTCAAACCGTGGTAAAAAATCTCTTTGGTCCATACGAAAATCCCGTCGGGGCGACGATCTTTATCAAGAATGTGCCGGTCGAAGTCATCGGCGTGCTGGAAGGCAAGGGGCAGACCGGTTACGGCCGCGATCAGGACGATACGATCTTAATGCCGTTCAGTACGGCGGAACGCAAGGTGCTGGGCGTGTCCACGCCGACACAAACAGATTCCACGACGAACTCCATATATACACAAGCGCCAAATCCCTTTGGCATCAAGCCGAAGCTCGCTGGTTATGTCAATATCATCTTTGTGCAGGCAACCAGTACTGCCGCTGTCCCCGTCGCATTGGCGCAAGTCACCAAGACCTTGCGCGAGCGTCACCACATCCAACCCGGGCAAACAGATGACTTTGGCGTACGTAATATCAGCGATATCACGCAAGCGGCGGAAAGCAGTAGCCGTATCATGGCGTTACTGCTGGCATCGGTGGCGTCCATCTCATTGCTGGTGGGCGGTATCGGCATTATGAATATTCTGCTGGTGTCCGTGACAGAGCGGACACGCGAGATCGGTATACGTATGGCGATCGGTGCGCGCCGAATTCATGTCCTGATGCAATTTCTGATCGAATCGGTATTGCTCAGCCTCATAGGCGGCAGCGTGGGTGTCGTGACGGGGATCGTGGTGTCCAAATTGATCTCTGCCATCGCAGGCTGGCCTACCTTGCTGTCACCGCTTGCGATGTTGAGTGGCTTTGTCTTTTCGGCGGCTGTGGGTGTATTTTTCGGGTTTTATCCCGCGCGGCGCGCTTCGCACATGAATCCCATCGAAGCGCTCCGGTTCGAATAGGCGGGAATCAATGCACATGATTCGCAACAATCAGATAACACAGTGGCTGAAACGTCGCCGTCAGGTAGTCGTTACCGCGAGCAGCATTGTTTGGCTCTCCGCCTGTGCCGTGGGCCCCGATTTCGAGCGACCCGCGTCTCCACAGGTGCAGCAGTATACGGCAACCGGTACTCAAACGACGCTCAATGCAGGAAAAGACGAACCTGTCCAGTATCTCACGCCAGGCAAGGATATCTCGGCGAAATGGTGGACCTTGTATCGCTCACCGCAGTTGACGCAAGTTGTTGATGAGGCGATTGTCCATAATCAGACCCTCGCAGCCGCGCGCGCGACCCTGGCGCAGGTGCAGCAGACATTATTTCAGACGCAGGGCGGTTATTATCCCCAGCTCGATCTCAACGCGAATGCGCAACGGCAGGGGACCAGTAGTTCTTCGAAGAGCGGTACGGCCTCGACTTACACGCTATATTCGGCCGGCGCCAATGTCAGTTATCGTTTTGATCTCTTCGGCACGACGCGCCGACAGGTGGAGCAGGCTGCGGCTTTACTGGAGAACCAGGGCTATCAACTCGCAGCGGCTTATCTCACTCTGACGGGAAATACGGTCACACAGGCGATCAATATTGCGTCGATACACCAGCAGATCAAGGCCGTGCAGGACATCATTGCCGATGACGAACATAATCTGCAGCTGGTCAAATTAAAATTTGAGGCCGGTAAAGCGGCGCAACGGGATGTCCTGGTCGCGGAGAGCCAACTCGCCAATGACCGGGTTGCACTGCCGCCGCTGAAACAGCAATTGAGCGTGGCGCAACATGCATTGGCGGTGGCAATCGGCAAATTACCGGGCACCTGGACGGCGCCGGCATTCGACATGAATGAGTTCACCTTGCCAACAGCATTGCCGCTGAGTGTACCTTCCGAACTGGTGCGCCAACGTCCCGATATTCTTGCGGCCGAGGCCAAGCTGCACGCGGACAGCGCGGCCATCGGCATCGCCACCTCACAACTCTATCCGAGCATCACCCTGTCAGGCAGCCTGGGGAGCGAATCGCTGACGACCTCCGGTCTGTTCCGGGCATCGAGTGGATTCTGGAGTGTGGTTGCCGGTCTGACCGCGCCACTATTTCATGGCGGCCAGCTTCAGGCGCAAAAACAGGCGGCCATTTACACATTCCAGGCCTCCGCCGCGGATTACCAACAAACGGTCCTGACTGCATTCGGACAGGTCGCTGATGTGTTGCGTGCGCTGAATCACGACGCCGAGCTGGTTGGCGCCCAAAAAACCGCGATGGATACTTCACAGGCTTCACTCAAATTACAACGTCTCAGTTATGAGGCGGGCAAATCAGACTTGTTGCAGTTGCTGGACGCGGAACGCGCATATCAGCAGGCCCGCCTTGGCTATGTGCGTGCGCTGGCACAACGCTATCAGGACACCGCGCAATTATTCGTGGCGATGGGGGGTGGCTGGTGGCAAGTGAATAATCTCTCGGGTATGGAAGAGCGCGCGACTAGCACATCCACGTCCGTCTCTATGCCATAATACGCAAGGCAGTAAAAGCTGTGAGCACTGCCGCGGCCTAAAATCCAGCAGGTGATCTATGAATCAACGCATTTCATTATCCGTCGTCATGACGCTGATAATCGCTAACGGCATTATATTTTTATTGGAAATGTCAGGTGGTCGTCAGCTGGTGAGTCTGTTCGCACTCTGGCCGATACTCCCTTCCGAGGCGACATTCTTTGGTCAGGCCGCACCTCACTTTCAAATATGGCAGCTGGTGACATATTCATTCCTGCATGGCGGCATTATGCATATTCTGTTGAATATGTATGCCTTGTGGTTGTTTGGCTCACGTATGGAGTATACATGGGGGTCAAAAGCGTTCGCGGTATATTATTTCGTGTGTGTGGTAGGCGCTGGCCTGGTGCAGTTATTCATTTCGACACATAGCGCGGAGCAGGGTGGTATCTATCCTACCCTGGGTGCATCAGGCGGGGTGTTCGGGGTACTGCTGGCATTCGGCATGACGTACCCGAATGAAAGACTGATGCTGATCTTCCCACCGGTTATCCTTAAAGCGAAATGGCTTGTCATTATCTACGGCGCCATCGAACTCTGGGCGGGTGTGACCGGGACAATGGAAGGCGTCGCGCACTTCGCGCATCTGGGTGGTATGCTCTTCGGCTACGTCTTGATACGCTATTGGCGCCGTCATCCTCCACGATATCGCTAAAAGACGGGCACAGAAAGGTTTACGGCAACTAGTCCGTCGCGCGATGGTATTGTGTGCCCTTGCACTTTGGGCAGGGCGGAATGTGACCAGCTTTGTGAAAATGCAGATTTTCTCCACATGCATCGCAAATGAGCGTGCCGGGACCCGTAAGTTCGCCCGTGTGGTAACCCGCGGCTTCTGCTGCTTGTTTGAGTTGTAATAATTCTACTGTGGTTTGATCCGCCGCCTTGCTGAAATCATCACGCAGGCGCTCTTCCAGTAAAGCGAGATCAAATCCCAACCAGTCTTTCAGGGCCTTACCGGTTTTTTCCAGATAACTGGCCGCGTCGATCAAATCCCGTTTCAGGTAATGTCCGATCTTCTCTGCTTCTTCACCTGCGAGTTCACCGACGTCCGAGGATTTTTGCGCGAGCTCATCAATCAAATGATGAAGTGCCGGTCCGGTTTTGACTTTGGCGGCGCGCGCCTCTTCTACAGTCTTATCGAGCAGGAGTTCATAGGCCTCGCCAAGCGCTTCGATGGGATCGTGAGGGGTAGGTAATTTTGACATGCGGTGCCGCTCCTTTATGATGACTCTACTAGAAATATTGTATACATAGCACCGTATTATAAAAAGGTTGTTTCGCCGTGATTAATGCGCTTAATTGAGTTATGTCAACAAGTAAATGGATCACACATAAATTCAAAAATGTCGGAACAATCATTGAAATAAGGTTGTCACATATCTACATTAAGTTATTGGCGTGAGCTAATATTCACTTGGCACGCCCAAGGCAGAGAAGAGGATTCTATTAGTATTTCCGAGTAATCTAATCACTGATTCAAGGAGAAGAAACATGCTTGAACAAAGCAAAGCCCAGAAGGCAAAAAAGGACATCAAAAACACCAGTGGCAATTCCCCATCTCGCGCCGGGAAATCCGGCAAAAAAGCAGAAACCCCCATTGTCTATACATCGGCACAACGACTCCAGATGATCAGCGAGGCGGCCTATTTCATCGCGGAAAAACGCGGTTTCGCTGGCGGCAATCCCGCGGAGGATTGGTTGAAGGCAGAGAATGAAATCGACAAGCGGCTTTCTCAGCTCGCCGGGTGACGCATGGAGCATCGCCACTTCCCACGACACGTTCTACAGATGGCGGCACAGCTTTGTATTGATAGCGGGACTGTCTATCCGGTCTCAGTACTGGATATGAGTGCGATTGGCATGCGGATCAGCATCAAAAGCAAACTTCCAGACAGGATTAAATTGGTTGATGTGCTTTTAAAAGATTCCCTTGACCCATACGACCCTACCTATCGTTTTCGCATGTACGTGGCGCGCAAGGAAGGACAGGAATTAGGGCTATGCCTGGTCAGCGAAACGGCACGTATCGAACTGAATGGTTATTCTCATGATATGATCACTACGTATGAGGGAATACGTCAGGCACATTAAGTTATTTTTATAATCCGTACCGGAAGTATGCATGAGTGACCACGCAAAGCAGTACGTTGCTGCCGTTTTTCAATACCCCAATCATGCCCAGCGTGTCGTCGAAGACATGATTAAACATGATTTTCCGATGGACCAGGTATCGCTGCTACACAAAGCTGGAGGTCATGGTGATGATCTCTTTGGGATTGCCTACACAAATGAGAAGGAACGTTTTAAGGTCTGGGGCAGTGCCGGTGCATTCTGGGGCTCCTTGGGTGGCTTGCTGGCCGGAGCGGCGGGCCTGCTGTTGCTGCCAGGCGTAGGTCCCGTGCTGATTGCGGGACCATTGATCGATGCTATCGCTGGTGCAGCAGTGGGTGCCGGCTTAATGGCGACTGGCGCAGCAGTGACACATCTGACGATCGCCATGCGCCGCATGGGCATCCCGGAAGAGAAACTTGAAATCCTGCATCAGGCGGTCATGAACGGCAAGCTTGTTCTGATTTTACACTGCGGTAGCGATGATCCTGAAGTCTGGCGCCGCCGTCTCGCCTGGAACGGGGCGGAGCCAATTTTTGTAATACCTTGACAGATATCTTCCGCGTATTTTATTCACCGCGGAATTTTTTCATACACTGACACAAGCTATGTGCGCTGACAGCGGGCATCTCTGCTGTTGCTTTGCGATGTCGATTGTGCTGGTGCAATGCCTGTCAGACACTTGAGACGTTCCCCGGAAACCTGATTCAGACCTCAACCAGGAAGTTGGACGGCGTCAAGCCTGTGATGGGGTGAACTTGTTCTCACCAATTTCACTTTTGCGAATTCGGGGCAGAATCATTTTTGGCGTTTTGTCGCGAATCGAAATGGCATAGTTTGGTGCATCGAATCAGCCTGGTGCGCTTCCAATGCACGTTAATGAGCGCTGTTGAGCTCACACTTGTAGAAACATCAATGCATTATGGTGCGTTCATTCTTTGGCATATGCTTTGCACTATGCGAAATGTAGATTGGGTGTGGATGAGTGTTGTTGCATGTTGTCTGCTGCGCAGAAATGTAGCGATACGTCTTGATGATACAAGTCGACGTTCCAGGGTATCGCTTGCGACACGCTCCTCACTGGGTATCAACAAGTGTGTGCAATTATTAATTGATGAGGTTTAAGAAGAATGGAGACGATTATCAAAATCGATGTTAGCAAGCCTGCTAATGAACAGGATGGTGTAATACACAACCGCTGGCATCCTGACATCCCCATGGTAACAATGGTGAAACCGGGAGATGAATTCCGGGTTGAATGCCTGGACTGGACCGGTGGTCAGATTAAGAATGACGAAACTGCGAATGATATCCGTGATGTGGACCTGACCCAGGTACATTATCTGAGTGGCCCGATTGGCGTTGAAGGCGCAGAGCCAGGCGACCTCATGGTCGTCGATATCCTCGATGTAGGCGTGCTGAAGGATTCAGAATGGGGTTTTACCGGTTTGTTTGCCAAAGAGAATGGTGGCGGCTTCTTAACCGAACACTACCCTGAAGCGCGGAAAGCCTGCTGGGATTTCCATGGCGTTTATGCCTCGTCGCGCCATATTCCGGGTGTCGAATTTGCCGGCATCATGCACCCTGGTTTGATTGGCTGTCTGCCGTCAAAAGAACTCCTTGACGAGTGGAACAAGCGTGAAGCCGAACTGTTCGCGACTGACCCGGAGCGGGTACCGCCACTGGCGGCATTGCCCTATGCCGATACCGCGGTTATGGGTCGGATGAAACCTGAAGCAGCAGCCAAGGCCGCGAAGGAGGGTGCACGTACAGTACCACCGCGTGAACACGGCGGTAATTGCGACATCAAGAACCTGTCACGGGGCTCACGCGTATTCTTCCCGGTCTATGTCAAGAACGGGGGTTTATCGATGGGCGATATCCACTTCTCACAGGGTGACGGCGAAATCACCTTCTGTGGTGCGATCGAGATGGCCGGCTATCTGGATATCCGTGTGGGCCTGATCAAAGGCGGCATGAAAAAGTACAACGTCAAGAATCCGATTTTCCAGCCAAGTCCGATCGAGCCGCGCTACAGCAATTACCTGATCTTTGAAGGTATCTCGGTCGATGAAGATGGGGAGCAGCACTATCTTGATGCGCATGTTGCTTATCGTCAGGCCTGCTTGAATGCCATTGAACACTTGAAGCTGCATGGTTATACGGGTGAACAGGCCTATGCCATTCTGGGTACAGCGCCGGTCGAAGGTCATATCAGCGGGATCGTTGACATTCCGAATGCGTGTGCGACCCTGTGGCTGCCAACGGAGATCTTTGAGGGTGATATTAATATCAAGGCGGAAGGACCGAGCCCGATTATTAAACCCGGCACTGATTTGGCGAAGACCAGCTAGTCGTAGTTCAGGGCCGATGGTGCAAACCATTGGCCCTGGCTAATTACTTTATCGATTCAGGAGCCAGTTATGCCTATATATGAATATCAGTGCCCAAAGTGTGAGCATACATTCGATGAGTTGCTGTCGTTGCAAGAGTACTCGCCTTTGAGAGTCTGTCCAAAGTGCAATATGCCTTCACCGCGCAAAATTTCCGCCGCCCAATTACAGATTCTGAAGTCGAATGAAAGAATTGCCAGGGAACGAAATGAAAAAGCGATATTTGAACCGCTCAGGGTGACACGCCAGCATCAGTGTAATCATAGTAACTGTTCACACGAGAAGCACGAAACGAAAAAGAAGGGCGCATTTCAGCAGATTCGGGAAGGGAGCCGCCCCTGGATGCTAGGCTAAGCAGAAATAAATTAAAAATGAAACGCCGATCATTTTATGGTCGGCGTTTTTTTTTGGATTTTCGCACGCAAACGATAAGAAAAAAAATATCTCATGCACTTCAAAAGAGCGTTATATCAGATGTATGCAACAAACAGATGCAGTAAAAATTATTTACGCTTTAATGGGGCGAAAGCATTAAGCGTTATGTGTTTGATTTTCATTGAGCAGACAAGGCGGTGCATTGATTTGTTGCGCATGAGGTACGTATTGGCACACAGGTTGCTATCAAGTAACACCAGGTACTTGATGCACATGATCAAGTGATTATCAGCTCTGTGTTAGGGGACAAAAAATGAAATCGAAATTTGTTTTAGGAAAATGGCGACTTTTAATTTCGGCGGCAATGGGCATCACCATGGCGGCCAATATTGGGATCGCGGCAGCAGACGGTGCGAATACGACTGGCCTTGCGGTCACTGATAAAACCGTTACCGTAGGTATCCTTCACTCATTGACCGGTACCATGGCCATTAGTGAAACCGGTGCGCAACAGGCTGAGAAACTCGCTATTGCACAAATTAACGCAAGTGGTGGTGTGCTCGGCAGACAAATCAAGATCATCCAGGAAGACGGCGCCAGCGATTGGCCGACCTTTGCGGAAAAGGCCAAGAAACTGCTGGAGAATGACCATGTGGCTGCAATCATGGGCTGCTGGACTTCCGCTTCGCGTAAGGCAGTATTACCCGTGTTAGAGCGCGATAATGGACTTTTATACTATCCAACCTTCTACGAAGGTCTCGAACAGTCCAAGAACGTAATCTATACCGGCCAGGAAGCGACGCAACAGGTATTTGCCGGCCTGGACTGGGTAGCAAAGGAAAAGAAAGCCAAAACCTTCTATCTGATCGGTTCTGACTACATCTGGCCGCGCACCACGATGAAGCTTGCGCGTAAATACATTGAAACAGTATTGCACGGCAAGATTGTCGGTGAGGAATATGCAGCCCTGGGTAGCACCCAGTTCGGTTCCACCATCAACAAGATCCGTCTGAAGAAACCTGACGTCATCTATGCCGCCGTTGTCGGTGGTTCGAATGTGGCCTGGTTCAAGCAGCTGAAAGCCGCCGGTATCACCGGTAAGAAGCAAACCCTGTTAACCCTGTCAGTAACAGAAGACGAAGCACATGGTATCGGTGGTGAAAACCTCGAAGGCTTCTACTCTGCCATGAAATACTTCCAGTCGCTGGATACTCCTGAGAACAAAAAATTCGTTGCCGAGTTCAAGAAGATGTGGGGTGCTGACGCGCCTATCGGTGACGTAACTCAGGCTGCCTACGAAGGCCCCTGGTTGTGGAAGAAGGCAGTCGAAATGGCGGGCAGCTTTGACACCGACAAGGTTGTGAAGGCTGAAGAGAGTGGCAAGATAGATTTCCTTGCGCCAGAGGGGATGATTTATCTCGAATCTAACCATCACTTAAAGACACGCCTGCGTATCGGCAAGTGGCGTAAGGATGGTCAGGCTGACATCGTCTACACCTCCGACTACATCATGCCTAACCCGTTCCCGAAAGGTTATTAATTAGTATCGTAGGCTTTGCTCCCGGGCTGTGTAACGCAGCCCGGGGACAAAACCAGACAAATGCATTGTAAATAAGGACTGGAGAATTCTTATGTTTGGCTACTCAATGTCGGAGTTGGGATCCATCGTGGTGATGCAAGGCTTTTCCGGCCTGAGTCTGTTCAGCGTTCTGTTATTGATGGCACTCGGACTGGCAATCATCTTTGGCCAGATGGGCGTGATTAACATGGCGCACGGTGAGTTCATGACCATCGGTGCCTATACCATCTACATGCTAGGTAAAGTGACAGAGCAATTTTTTCCAGCTCTTCTACCCTACTATTTCTTCATCGCAATCATTGCTGCTTTTGCCCTGGCGTTCTTCGTGGGATACGTTGTCGAGTATCTTATGATACGCCACTTATATAAACGTCCCCTGGATAGCCTGTTGGCGACATGGGGTCTGTCCCTGATCATGCAGCAGATATTCCGCAGTACCTTTGGTGGTCGCGAAGTCAGTCCGAACCTGCCCGACTGGTTGATGGGGTCCTGGTCGGCTACACCCACCATCGATATTCCCATCAATGGCATGGTCGTCATGGCCATTACCATCGTTGTGACGAGTTTGGTGTTCTTGTTTATGTTCAGGTCGCGCTGGGGTCTCAAGGTTCGGGCAACCACGCAGAATCGCATCATGGCCGGCGCGATTGGCATCAACACGAAGAAAGTGGATCGCATGACCTTCGCCGTCGGCTGTGGTATCGCCGGTGTCGCCGGTGCCGCCTTTACGACGATCGCTTCGACAGGACCGACCAGCGGCTCTCAGTACATTGTCGATACCTTCCTGGTTGTCGTATTCGGTGGTGCCACCAGCATCGTCGGCGCCATTGCATCCGCCTTCTCTATCGCGCAGGCACAATCGATCCTCACCTTCTTTATGACAAATGCCATGGGCAAGGTAGTGACGCTGCTTCTCGTGATCGTGATCCTGATGATGCGGCCTGAAGGTTTGTTCACAAGCAAGGTACGAAAACACTAATACTTAACAGGGGAATATTAGCGATGAATACATTTGTTACAAGATGGCTGGGAGGCAAGCAGGGCGGCGTCGCAGCCATAATTCTCATCTTGCTTGTCTTTGTGATTATGCCGCTAGGACTGGATATCTTCCGTCTCAACCTGGTGGGCAAGTACCTCACCTATGCCTTCGCTGCAGTCAGCCTGGTCATGGTCTGGGGTTATGGTGGAATTCTGAGTCTTGGTCAGGGCATATTTTTCGGCCTTGGCGGCTATTGCATGGCAATGTTTCTCAAGCTTGAGGCATCGGACCTGACCAGTACTGCCAAGCAGACCACACCGGGGATTCCGGATTTTATGGACTGGAACCAGGTAACGCATTTACCGTTTTTCTGGGAACCGTTCCATAGTTTCACATTCACGCTTATTGCGATCTTTGTGGTGCCGGCGGCATTCGCCTATATCATCGGCGCAGCAATGTTCAAGCGTCGAGTAGGCGGGGTGTATTTCTCGATTATCACGCAGGCCATCGCGTTGATTCTGACCATCCTCATCGTCGGGCAGCAGGGATTTACCGGCGGTATCAACGGCATCACGGACCTGAAGACCCTGCATGGCTGGGATATCAATACGACGTCAGCAAAATATATTCTCTACTTTGTCAACGCCAGCTTGTTGATTGGCGTGATTTTGTTGTGTCGCTATATATTGACCTCCAAGCTCGGGCGTCTGTTGCTGGCCATGCGTGACAAAGAAGACAGGGTACGCTTCTCCGGCTACGACGTGGCTAACTTCAAGATCTTCATCTTTGCCCTTGGCGCAATTATTTCTGCCATTGGTGGTGCCATGTTTACGTTGCAGGTGGGTTTCATGTCACCGTCATTCGTGGGCATTGTGCCTTCCATTGAAATGGTCATCTTTGCGGCGGTAGGTGGGCGTATGTCGCTGATTGGAGCCGTGTTTGGGACGCTGTTGGTCAATTACGGCAAGACAGCATTCTCCGAGTCATTCCCGGCGCTTTGGCTGTTCCTGATGGGCGCGCTATTTATTGGTGTTGTCATGTATTTCCCAAATGGTCTTGCCGGGCTATGGGAGAAACACGGCCAGAAGTTGATGGGCTGTATCGGAAGGTTGCAGTGTCTTAGCGTGATTAAAGCCAAGTTAGCGGACAAGCGTGCAGCCAAGGCACATTAGGCGCGTAACAGATAAAGAGATCTCAAAGGATTAAAAGCCCATGAGTAGCAAAGAGTTTGCATTGTATATTGAAGGCCTGACGGTGTCATTTGACGGGTTTAAGGCGGTGGACAACCTGAATCTGTACGTCGATAAAGATGAGCTCAGGGTTGTTATCGGACCCAATGGCGCGGGCAAGACAACGGTCCTTGACCTGATCTGCGGCAAGACGAAGTCAACGTCAGGAAGTATAAAGTTCAAGAACAAGGAACTGACCAACCTCTCAGAACACCAGATAGTCCATCAAGGTGTGGGCAGAAAGTTCCAGACGCCATCCATCTATGAAAATCTGACGGTGTATCAAAACCTGGAAGTCTCATACCCGAAGGGTCGGAGTGTCTTCGGGGCGCTCTTTTTCAAGATGAATGATGATATCGACAAGAGAATAAAGCAGGTTGCTGAAGAGATCTTTCTTAGTGATCTGCTTTATACCGAAGCGGCTTTATTAAGTCATGGGCAAAAGCAGTGGCTTGAGATCGGTATGCTGTTAATCCAGGACCCGGAACTGCTTATGCTCGATGAACCGGTTGCGGGGATGAGTGTAAAAGAGCGCGAGCAAACCGCTGAGTTGTTAAAGCGTATTTGTGTCGGCCGCTCTGTGCTGGTGATTGAGCACGATATGGAGTTTGTCGAGAAAATCGCGCATAAGGTTACCGTGTTACACCAGGGCAAGATCCTGGCCGAGGGTGATATGAAAACCGTGCAAAACAATCCGGATGTCGTTGAAGTCTATCTGGGCCATTAAGATAAGAGGGTAAATAAAATGCTTGAAGTCGCTGATTTGCATGTGAGTTATGGCCAGAGTGAGGTCATACATGGCATTAGTTTTACCGCCAGGAAAAACGAAACGCTGGCCATTATGGGCAGGAATGGCATGGGCAAGACGACGCTATTTAAGTCGCTTATCGGCATTCTCTCTGCGGGCAAGGGGAGTATAAAAGTTGATGACAAGGATGTAACTAAGAGTGAAAGTTACCAGCGCGTTGAGAGTGGGATTGCTTATGTCCCGCAGGGTCGCATGATATTTCCGACCTTGACGGTGGAAGATAATATCAAGACGGGCATGGTGGTTTCCAAACTGGAAACAATCCCGGATGACATATTTGCCCTGTTTCCGGTCTTGTTCGATATGCGTCATCGTAAAGGCGGTAATCTGTCAGGTGGTCAACAACAACAGTTGGCCATTGCGCGGGCGTTGGTGACCAACCCGAAAGTATTGCTGCTCGATGAGCCTACCGAAGGCATTCAGCCATCGATCATCAAGGATATCGCCAACATCCTGAATGAGATACACAAGCTGCGCGATATCACCATCATCGTATCGGAACAGGTGCTGAGTTTTACCATGGCGATCGCACATCGATTGATTGTTATCGACAAAGGCAATTTTATCCACGAAGACCTGCGCGAAAATGTCGATACGGCAAAAATAAGCAAATATCTGTCTGTGTAAATATATCTTGAAGAGATTACGGAGTAAAAAATGAGACATGGTGATATATCATCAAGCAACGACACCGTCGGTGTTGCCGTTGTTAACTATAAGATGCCGCGCCTGCATACCAAGGCAGAGGTCCTGGATAACGCGAGAAAGATCGCGGACATGATTGTGGGTATGAAGCAGGGGTTGCCGGGCATGGATCTGGTCATCTTCCCGGAGTACAGCACGCACGGCATTATGTATGACGCCAAGGAGATGTACGAGACGGCGTCAACCGTCCCCGGTGACGAGACGGCGATCTTTGCCGAGGCCTGCCGTAAGGCCAATACCTGGGGCGTCTTTTCGCTGACCGGGGAACGGCACGAAGACCATCCGAACAAGGCGCCCTACAACACCTTGATCCTGATGAATAGCGAAGGCGAGATTGTCCAGAAATACCGGAAGATCATGCCCTGGTGCCCGGTGGAAGGCTGGTATCCGGGCGATTGCACCTACGTATCTGAGGGTCCCAAGGGACTCAAGGTCAGCCTGATTATCTGCGATGATGGCAATTATCCTGAAATCTGGCGTGACTGTGCCATGCGCGGTGCGGAGTTGATTGTGCGTTGCCAGGGCTACATGTATCCCTCCAAGGAACAGCAGGTGATTGTCGCCAAGGCCATGGCCTGGATGAATAACACCTACGTGGCGGTAGCTAATGCAACCGGCTTTGATGGTGTCTATTCCTACTTTGGCCATTCCGCCATCGTCGGGTTTGATGGCAGGACGCTGGGCGAGTGTGCGGAAGAAGAATACGGTATCCAGTATGCCGAGTTGTCAACATCGCAGATCCGTGATGCGCGCAAGACCTGGCAATCACAAAACCACTTGTTCAAGCTCCTGCACCGTGGTTACACCGGCAAGATCAATTCCGGTGAAGGTGCTGAAGGTGTTGCCGAGTGTCCTTATGAGTTTTATCGTACCTGGATTACCGACCCCGCGAAGGCAAAAGATAACGTGGAGAAAATTACCCGCAAGACAGTGGGAACGGCCGAGTGTCCGATAAACGGTATTCCGAACGAGGACACGGATACCAGTCATCAGTAATTGTTGCGGCAAGGCGCCGGAATATTGTTTGTAGTATTCCGGCCTTTTCCTTCATTGCGTGAAGTTATTTTTTCATGAAGCGGTTACTGGAGCTGGCGCATTGCAGGAAAACAACGGAATTATACTTGCGTGCGTTGTGGGGCAGGGGATTTGTCGTCAATGCGCTCGCCGTTGAAGATATTAATGCTGTCCCCGTCAGCTATCTGACGGGTGACGGAATCCATCTCCCCGAGAGGATTCTCGCTACAGAAAGCCATTCGCAATATTATCGCGCCGCGGCGGCACACGCGGCATTGCATGTAATCTCTGGCGCCAGCTTGTTTGAGCAGGCCGATCTGAATCTCATGCAGCGTGCGTTGATCGGACTGGTCGAAGACCTCAGGCTTGAGCTGCGCGCGATAAAGCAATTCCCCGGCCTGCGCCAGCTCTGGCTGAGCTTTCATCATATAGAATCAAATCATATCAGTGCGCTGCAACTCATGCTGCGCCTGTCGCGCTCCGTACTCGATCCAAAATATCAGGACACTCATCACTGGGTGCTCAAGGGAAAAAAGAAAATACTTGATGCCTTTGCTGGCGACGATGCCGCGGGGTTTGCCATGGAGGTCGGTCTGAGCCTCGCGAACGACCTCGGTCAGATGCGGCTGCCACTGAACTCCGGACGATATGAACAGGCCGTTGCCTATCGCGATGATAATCGTTGTCTCTGGCAGAATTTACTGGATGCTCATCAGCAGTCAGACATACTTGAACAACAAGACGTCATGTCAACTCAACAGGCGAAATTTGTCGAGGCAAGCAAAGGCATCCGGCTCCAATTAGCGGATAACCAGTTTCAGGCTGGGCCGGGTTTTCATATCGTCGAGAATGCCCAGGCCGCCCTGGAGTATCGTCAGACAAATCCGGCAGAGACACCTGCAAACAAGCAATACCCGGAATGGGATTACCGGATCCACGCCCTGAAACAGGACTGGTGCAATCTACAGGAAGATACCGCCAGGCCCGGCTCGCTGCGTGTGATCGCTGAAATCACCGCCCGGCATAAATATACCCTCAATCGTCTGCAACGCATGGCCAGTAAGTTGCGAATAGAAAAACACCAATGGTTACGCAAACGGGAAGAGGGTGAGCAATTCGATCTGGATTATATGGTCGATGCCATGGTTGCGGTTCGTGGGTATCTGACGCCGGATCCACGCGTGTTTATGCGTAGCGCCTTTCAACAGGAGAAAAATCTGGCCATTTCGATACTGCTCGATCTGTCCGAATCCACGAATGAACGCATTGACGGTAGCCAGCAAAGCGTGTCGCAGGTCCTCCAGGAGTCGGTATACCTGCTTGGCGAAACCTTGTCGACCGTCGGTGATGCATTCGCCATTGCAGGCTTCTCATCCAACGGCCGCCAGCAGATTCGTTTTACTCATTTTAAGTATTTCAACGAAGAGTTCGAGGCAAGTAAGGCGCGCTTGTCAGAGATTGCTGGCGCCTATTCGACGCGCCTGGGTGCGGCAATCCGGCATAGCGCGGGTGAACTTGCTTTGCGGCCGGAAAGAAAAAAACTCTTGCTCGTGATTACCGATGGCGCGCCGTCCGACATCGATGTCTATGACAGGAATTATCTGGTCCAGGATTGCTGGCATGCGGTACGAGGCTTGTATCGTCAAGGCATCCGGCCGTTTTGTATCAATCTGGATCGGCGCTCAGACGCAAGTATCGAACATATCTTTGGGCGTGGCAGATCGGAAACACTCGACAGTGTGGTGCGACTGCCAGGGCTACTGGCGCATCTGTATATGCGCTACCTGCATACCTGAGTGTGCAACACTAACAAAACTACCATAATCTTCTTGATTACCCTTTATGTGGGCGCTGCACCGGATTAGGCGTGCCTAATCCGGTGTATACGGTGAGGGGTTAATTACTTTGTCTGAAGTAAGCGAGTATGTCTCGTGCTTGCTGGCCCGTCAGGCCTGCGCGTATGCGCATATGGGTAATGACCGGCTCCCAGAGTTCGTCACTATACTCGCGCGGGTCGCGTGCGTTGTGGCAGCGCATACAATTTTCTGTCCAGGCCTTGACGCCACGGGCGACGTCTCCTTTCTTTGCATCAGTCATTTTTGAATCATCGGCACTGGCTGAGAGAGGTGCGAGCAGCATCAGAATTAAAGCGAATACCGGCAGACTGGCTCCGGCGATCATGTTCATGTTTTGTCGTTTCATTTCGCTCTCCTTAAAAGCCATAGGCCAACTGGGCGACGGCGCGGTTCTCGTCATTGATCGTGCCCGCGGTAGCCTCGTTATTTTCATAACTCAGCTTGGCAATCACGTTGGCGGCAAACAGATAGTTGATACTGACGGCCGTTTGCTTCTGTTCCGCGGTGGGGTCCGGCGGGGTGAATTTGCCATAGCGCACCACCGCTTCCCAATTGCTAGGCAGGAATTTGTGCGAGGCCTGTACATACCAGGCCTTCCAGGTCTGCTCACCGGGAATCGCACTGCTCGCCAGGTCACCAACCTTGGTTTGCACATATTCCCCACGCACTTCGATGAAGCCGGGCTGATAGGCAAAATCCACGTCATACACCGTGTAATCACGATCGGCTTCCGTCGGGATATTGGCCTTGCCCACGGCGGCGGAAACACCAACTTCCAGGTTGTACATTGGCAAATAGCCGACGCGGCCACCAATCACTTTATTTTTGTTTTCATCCGCGCTGTTGCCTTCGGTCTCCACCTCCATTTCACCCGCATTGTTTACCAATCGAGGGCCATTGCCAATGTAGACAGCGTAGTTGAGACTTTTGCCACCCGGCAAAAACGCACCCCGCAACTCGACACCCGTTTCCGTCAAGGGTGCGGCGCCGCCATCGGCAAAGCCCAGGGGCTTGGACGGCATCTTGTTAATCCAGGCCGGATGGAAATTCTGGCGAAACTGCCCGATGGGGCTGAGAAACTGTCCGGCCACCAACACGGCATTATCGTTCAGGATCAGATTCAGTGAGGCGTATTCCAGTACGGTCTCGGTGGTGCCGTCGGCGTTATAGCCCATTTCCATTTCGGCCTGCATGAGCATCAGATCTTTGTATTGATAATGAAATATCGGAGAAAACGAGAATACATTAAACGTGCTGTCGGAACTGCGACTGCTGTAACCGGCTGAACCGTATCCCGCCAGATGCACGACAGAATCCGGTTGTTTGAGTGCATCCTCTAACTGAGCCACTCGTTGTTGCAAACTGTCTATCTGTTGCGCCTCGTTGCTGGCTGCGAGCGCCGCTGGTATCTGTGTGACAGCAGAGAAAGAAACGCACGTGTAGCAACATGCGCGAATGACGTTTTTCCTGACATTTACTCGAGTCATTGCGATATCCTCATTTTATGATTTTGGAACCGCCCATTTATTGTCTGCGTTAACAGGGCGTCGGGAACTTGAGTACATTTCACTGTTCTTAGTGTAAGAGAAATATTACCAAATGCATTGTGAAACGGTATTATTGGTCAAAGAGCATAAGCTGGCTACTTGCGTGCGACTTTGATACAGATCAAACATGATGATATGGAACACTCGTATACTGTTTTTATGGCAAATAAGAAAAAACCAATATACTCATTGATTGGTTCCATGATGGTAGTGGTGATGCTGTTTTCCCAATCGGTCAGTGTCTGGGCCAACATGGGTGCTGCACCCATGTTGCAACAGCCGGTCGCGCTGCAAAAAGCCTGTGACACTACCATGTCCGCTCACTCTGTCAGTACACGGCACCATCACTGTCATAAGAATTGCTGCGGCCACAACAAGACCTGCTCAACTGGCTGTTCCCTGCATTGTCTGGTTACGGGCCTGTCAATGTTGCCAACAACGATAACCAGCGTCGCCCCTTTCTTTGCCATTCAATCCATTAATCAAACCGAAATCTCGCCACAGCACAGCGCAGAAATATCTCTGTTCGAACGTCCACCCAAACAATTCGCCTAGCTTTTGTCCTAGAAACTGGTGTTCTCATCAGTTCGAATGACATGACCTGTCGGTAAATGCAATCGGATGCTTGTACTTTAGATGCACACGATTCACACCCCGGGTCATTAACTCACAAGAAACGCATGGGTATGCAATCTACCCGGGACGAAGATAGGAGATACACGTGTATGCATCTTCGATAATGATCCTGGTACTGCCCTTATTGAGGCTGTGCGAGGAGTTCATGTGCACAAAAGCCACCGTAGTGCTTGACCTGTGTGTTACACGCATGTTCTACACTCAAGGTGAAAGTTACTTCCAGGTTGTATTACCGCAAAGTCAGGCAAGCCGATGATCGGAAAAACCATGACAGTAAGTGAATTGGCAGCGAGGGCCAATGTCGTGCCTGATGTCGTCAGGTATTACTCGAAAATTGGGTTATTAAAACCACATAAAAATCGGAAGAATGGTTATAAGCAGTATGATTCCGCAGATGTGGCAAAAGTAATTTTCATTAGAAAAGCCAAAAGCCTGGGCTATACCCTAAGGGAGATTAAAGACATTCTCTCTCATTCCAGCGATGGCAAGTCACCCTGTCCTTTGGTTCGACAGATTATCGAGAACCGCATTGAGGAGCACCGACAGCGGCTGGATGACATGCTTGCCTTACAGGCGCGCATGGAGGAAGCGGTTAAACAATGGCAACACATGCCGGACGGCATTCCCGACGGGCATTCAGTCTGCGTGCTCATTGAGTCATTTACGCAAGACGCGGATGCCATCGTGAGAGAAAGAAACGAGTGAACGATTCAATATCAAATCGTGCTAACCATGGGTGATGACAATGACAGCAACGACCATGCCAAACAACACAACTGTCCCTGACATGCAAATCGACCCGGTGTGTGGCATGCAGGTGAATACTGCGGCGGCGGCTGCCAGCGAGCAGTATGCGGGCCACACGTATTATTTCTGCAGCGAACATTGCCAGCATCAGTTTAATGCGGATCCGACTGCCTACGTGGGCGATACCTCTCTACAGGAACAGGCGAAGGCGCAGTCGATGTCTAGCCCGACCTGTGCCATCGACATCGAAACCACCTACACCTGCCCGATGCATCCCGAGGTGCGCCAGCAGGGACCAGGCAGTTGCCCGAAATGCGGCATGGCGCTGGAGCCCGAGAGGCTGACGGCGCCGGGCACGCGCACCGAATATGTGTGTCCCATGCATCCGGAGGTAGTGCAGGATCATCCTGGCAGTTGTCTCAAGTGCGGCATGGCCCTGGAACCGCGCACCGTCAGCGCGGAGGTTGCAGAAAACCCGGAACTGAAGGACATGACGCGGCGCTTCTGGGTGAGCACCGTGTTGGCGTTACCGGTATTTGTGCTGGCAATGTTGGCCGATCTGGCACCCGCGACGTTACTGTCGACACTGTCCATGCAGACGGTGCAATGGATCGAATGCATCCTGGCTACGCCGGTGGTGTTGTGGGGTGGCTGGCCGTTCTTCGTGCGTGGCTGGCAAAGTGTGCGCACCTGGAACCTCAATATGTTCACCCTGATTGGACTGGGCGTGGCGGTGGCCTGGCTTTACAGCATGGTGGCGCTGCTGTTCCCGGCAATCTTTCCACCGATCATGCGCCACGCAGACGGCACGGTACCGGTGTATTTCGAGGCTGCGGCCGTGATCACTGCGCTGGTGCTGTTGGGCCAGGTGTTGGAACTGCGCGCACGCTCGCGCACCAACGCTGCCATCAAATTGCTGCTCGGTCTGGCACCGAAAACGGCGCGCCGGGTCAACCCCGACGGCAGCGAACGCGATGTGCCATTGGATCAAGTGCAACCGGGCGATCAATTGCGGGTCCGCCCGGGTGAGAAAGTGCCGGTCGATGGGGTTGTGCTCGAAGGTCGTAGCCATGTGGATGAAGCGATGGTTACTGGCGAGCCGATTCCGGTGGAGAAGGGCGCCGGTGCAAAACTGATCGGCGCCACCGTCAATGGTACCGGCAGTTTGTTGATGCAGGCTGAACGAGTCGGCGCGGAAACCTTGTTGGCGCAGATCGTCAACATGGTCGCCGAGGCGCAGCGCTCGCGTGCACCGATCCAAAAACTGGCCGACGTGGTCTCCGGTTATTTCGTGCCGACAGTGGTGATCACCGCCGTGATCACGTTTGTGATCTGGTTTGGCTGGGGTCCACAACCCGCGTTGGCGCACGCAATCGTGAACGCGGTGGCGGTATTGATCATCGCCTGTCCCTGCGCCCTGGGACTGGCGACACCGATTTCTATTATGGTAGGTACCGGCCGCGGCGCTACCGCCGGCGTCTTGATCAAAAATGCCGAGGCACTGGAGGTCATGGAAAAGATCAATACCCTGGTGGTAGACAAGACCGGCACCCTGACCGAGGGTAAACCCAAGCTGGTGACGCTCGAACCGTATTCCGGTTTTACCGAAAGTATCGCGCTGCAATACGCGGCCAGTCTGGAACGTCACAGCGAGCACCCCTTGGGACAAGCCATTGTGACCGAAGCAAATGCACGCAAGATCGAACTGCTCGCATCCAATGAATTTGAATCCGTGACGGGTAAAGGTGTGATCGGCAAGATCCAGCATCAGAGCATCGCACTGGGTAATGCAAAATTACTCGAGAGTTTGCATGTCGACGCAGGCACAGCCCAGGCACGTGCCGATGAATTACGCGCTGACGGGCAGACGGTCATGTTTCTGGCCATCGATAACCAATTGGCGGGTTTGCTCGGCGTGGCCGATCCGATCAAGGCAACGAGCCGGCAGGCGATTGCCGACCTGCATGGCGAAGGCGTAGAGGTTGTCATGCTGACCGGCGACAATCAGAAGACTGCGCAAGCCGTCGCGAGTAAATTGCAAATCGATCAAGTACAGGCGGAAGTCCTGCCAGACCAGAAGGCGGCGATCGTAAAGCAACTACAACAACAGGGGCGCATCGTGGCCATGGCGGGAGACGGCATCAACGATGCGCCAGCCCTGGCGCAGGCCCATGTGGGTATCGCTATGGGGACCGGTACGGATGTGGCCATGGAGAGCGCTGGCGTGACCTTGGTCAAGGGTGACCTGCGCGGTATCGTGCGCGCACGCCGCTTGAGTCGCGCCACCATGCGCAACATCCGTCAGAATTTATTTTTCGCGTTTATCTATAACTCGCTGGGCGTACCGATCGCGGCCGGCGTCTTGTATCCATTTTTCGGCTTGTTGCTGTCACCAATGATCGCCGCAGCGGCGATGAGCCTCAGCTCGGTGTCGGTAATCAGCAATGCACTGCGTTTGCGCAGGGTTAAATTGTGAAAGTGAAAACTTCTGGAGGTGAATTATGTACGGTCATACAGATAGCATGTTTTCAGGTGGTATGTTCTTCGGTGGCGGTGTCCTGATGTGGATCTTCTGGCTGGTCTTGTTAGTGGTAGTGGTGTATGTATTGAAGGATCTCTTCAGTTTAAAAGCCAGAAATCCTTCCACGGATGAGGCGATGGAGATCCTCAAACAGCGTTTCGCCCGTGGTGAGATCGATGAAAGTGAATTTGAGCAGCGTAAGAAACAATTACTTCAATAGTACAGACGCCAATGGCATCGATGTTCGTTCTTCAGATGCGTGAGTGATGTCGGCATAACCAATGCATAACAAAAAACGGAGGTTATCATGAAAGCGTACCTATCATTCTTGTTTTTGTTCTGGAGCAGTATCGCCGCTTCGACGGTGAGTGCCGCCCCGACTGTCTATATTCCCTTAGGCACGGGTAATCAGGTGATCGCCGTTGATGCCGCCACAGACAAAATCACCGCCTCCTACCCCGAGGTGGAGAACGCACACGGCCTGGTGGCAACGCCCGATGGGGAGTACTTGATAGCGGGCAGCTTGAACGAACGCAAGCTCAAGCCAGATGACGCGAAAGATACCCCCAATAGCAAGCTGTTTCTGATCCATCCGGTGCATGGCCACGTGATGGCAACGATTCCGGTTGTCGGCTGGACCCATCATCTGGCGATCACGCCGGATGGCCGCTATGTGATTGCCACGCATGCCTTGCGCGGCAACATCAGCGTTGTCGACATGCTCGGCAACAAGGTGGTGCACACCATAAAGACGGGTAACGTACCCAACTACACCGTGATTACCAAAGACGGGAAAACCGCCTATGTCAGCAACACCGGCTCGAACAATATCGTGCAGGTAGACCTGGCCAACTGGAAGGTAACGCGCACGCTGGAATCCGGCCCCACCCCTGAGCATCTGGTGTTCTCGCCTGATGAAGAAATCCTATACGTGGCGAATACGGTGCCAGGTACTGTCTCAGAAGTTGCTGTGAAAACCGGCAAGGTTATCAAAACCTACAAGATCGGTGCCGGGGTGCATGGCCTGGACCTCAGCGATGACGGCAACACCCTGTTCGTCACCAGTAAAAAGGATGAGAAATTTGTGGCCATGGATATCAAGACCGGCAAACAACGTGTTCTTGCGCTCAGCCCGGCACCCTATCACCTGAATACGATCACCGGCACCGGCAAGGTCTATGTCTCCAGCAGCAAGAAACCGGTGATCTGGGTGATCGATCAGAAATCGATAAATGTGGTCGATACGATCCAATTACCGGCCGGTGAAGGGCATCAGATGGCGATCGTGAAGGGATAAGGTTGTCGAAACAGGATAAAACCAAATGCATAACATGCACAGTGTGACAAATAGCCGGATGCTGATTATGGGGCTGATGCTGCTTGCCTCAACATCGCTGCATGCGCAATCTCCAGGTGAGAAGTTGTTTTTGCAGAATTGCGCAGTCTGCCATGCGGCTGATGGCGGCGGCGCCATGCCGGGTGTCCAGGATCTTGCGGGCAGTCCGACCTGGACCAAACACAGTGATAAAGAAATATTGACACTGGTGAAACAGGGTATTCAGAAACCGGGGGCGGCTATCGCGATGCCGCCGAAAGGGGGCAATGCAAGGTTAGCGGACAATGAACTGATGGAGATTATTTCGTATATGCGCGCTGCTTTTTCGAAATGAAAGCGTTCGTGCAAACCCATTATCGACTTACTATTTAGGAGAAAATAACATGAAAAACTATCGCATCTTGAATGATATTCGGACAGGCATTTTGGTTTTTGGTTTGGCTGTAGGGTTGCCGGTGTTAGCCCAGATGGGTGGAGGCATGGGCGGTATGGGCGGCAATAATAACGCTGGTATGGCGCAAATGTCGGGTACGCTGCACGATATGGGCGGTTATATGCAATCCATGGCCGGTCAACTGGAGCAGGGCAACATGACCCCGGAGATGCAAAAACAAATGGCTGAACGTATGCGCAGTATGAGCGGCATGATGGGTAACATGTCAACCATGATGGGTAATGGCATGATGATGGACGATGCCCAGCTTAAGCAACTGAACACCATGCGCATGCAGATGCACAATATGATGAAGTAATGCCAGGTCAAAGACGGTACCGGCCGGCGCGAAGATTGCGCCGGCCGGGCTCTATGATTTCACGGCAAATCTATACTACTTGATAGGGTTTCGTGAATATGCATATCGTAATCGGGCGATTAAATTATTGAACTTAAAGGCTGGCGATACTGTAGTCGAGGTCGGCTGTGGTACCGGGCTAAATTTTAGCTTATTGCAAGACAAGGTAGGGCCAAGTGGGAAAATTGTTGGCATTGACCTGACTGCTGAAATGCTGGAGGTTGCTCGGCAGCGTTGCGAAAAGAACGGCTGGCGTAACGTCGAATTGGTGGAACATGATGCAGCTACATACTTATTTCCACTCCACGTCGATGGCGTTATTTCAGCGTTTGCCATAACCCTGGTGCCAAAATTTGACGTGGTGATTACCCATGCCGCCGAAGTCCTAAAACCTGGGAAACGGATGGTGCTCTTGGATCTGAAGTTGCCACATTGGCCGCAGCCACTGGTAAAACTGGCAATCTGGCTTACCAGTGGTTTTGGTGTCAATGAGGAAATCGCCAAGCGCCACCCTTGGGAAGATATGACAAAGGTGTTTCAGAATTTACATATGGAAGATATATTTTTTGGCGCAGTCTATATTGCCATGAGTGAACGCAACGGTATTCAGTAATATGTAACGCCAGTTCAAGCGTAGATTCGTTTTTTTGTTTCTAACGCAGCACCTCTATAAGTTGTCAGGGCCAAAAACATATGTCTTGTATGCAGTAAGGTCGGTGCTGCCTATGCAAGAAAGTAACTCTTCAGGAGATCTAGTATGGCAAATGCCAATCAGATGGTTGTGAAACTAAAGATCACGGCTGATTCATCACAAGCTATAGGCGAGGTTTTGAGTGAAATTAAAGGCGTCGTTAAGGTAGAGCAGATGACACCACAACGCCTGCGCATCACTTATGATGTGAATCAAACAGGTTGGGCAATGCTACGCGGACGATTACAGAAGGCTGGTGTCGACACGCAGAAAAGTCTGTTTACACGTTGGCGTGATAATTGGCGCGAATTTATCGAACAAAACATGCGAGATAACCTGCGACACACACCCGCCTGTTGCAGCAAGGTGCCAGTAGGCGGAGGGCTTAGATCTCACACTAATCGCGACAAATAAATTATCTTCTGACGCTCAGGGTTGCCAATTTCCCCTCGGCTGCCATGGTTATCGCCGGCCCAAGGCTAAATGGCAACACTCGCAACACCCATTCAGCCTGCTGGATTTTCTGTGAAAAAGCGTCTATTCGTTATAGAGTAATTATTATTAATCCTCAACAAGCACCGGAAATTTTCCCATTTTATTATTTTTGTCACCTTAATTAAAATGAAGAAAACTAAATTTAAGCTATTTTTGGTGTTTTTAATTATATTCTCGCCTTTGCGTATGTCATACGCTACTTGCACGGATTTTACTTCCAGCGCAAAGGAAGAAAACGCAGTGCAGGGCGATGTAATGCTTTCTCATCATCATGGAATGCAATCTGCGGACAATGAGACAGAAACCGAAAAAAATCCACAAGGCTCCTGTTGTTCTGATTCTTGTGACTCCGTATGCCCATCAGGTGATTGTGAAAACTTTGTTTATGTTGTTCCTGATTATGCGTTTAGAGCGCCAAGCATTTATTCTGACGTCCTGAACCAGAATTTTCGAAACCCTCCTTTCATCATCAGTTTTCCTCCCCCGCAAAGACCGCCACGTTATCGCGTCTAACTTACCTGGTTACCTGGATTTTTAATGGCTTTAAAAAAGCACTTTTAAAGCTTTATTAATCTATCTGAAAGTTTTAGCAACGGTGAACCTGTTCACCGAAGGTTGATTGGTATGGTTCGTTATGCGTTGATTACCACGGCGGGGACGCAGTTCATTAATGCGTTCCTGAACGGTCAGGATATTATGCCAACGGTAATAGTACATGTCCGTCCAAAGGGTAATGTATTTCGGAAAATATTTAATAAATGGATATGCATTCAATGTTTCCTGAAAAAACTATTCAATCCTCAAGGGAGGATGAGAAGGGCAGTACTGGACATACAGGTTAAGCCAGAAGACTTGAACTCAATTGCTTGCCGCTTAAAATCCATGAATCTTGATCTGCTTGTTATAAGTAAGGCAGGAAAGCTTTCAGATGCTATGATGGCATCCGCAAAATTTGGTGCGATAAATTTGCATCCATCCTTATTGCCTAAGTATCGCGGCGGACATCCGCTATTATGGATGGCAATGAACTATGATCTCGAAGGAGGTTGTAGCCTGTTTCAAATCGACAGCAAGCTTGATACGGGCCGCCTGATTTCTCAGGAGGCTTTTCCCATTCAACCAGGACAAAGTTTATATGATGTAGAAGTAAAGGCCGTGGAAAAGATTGGCGTAAAACTGGTCAGGAATGCATTGGCCAAGCTTGATAGAGAAGGAAAATTGGAGACAAAGCCACAACCTGCAGGTAGTCCAACAGCATTCGCTTATAATCTCAGCAATGAAGAAGCATTTGAAATGATTGACTGGGAAAATTGGGATCTGGTCAGAGTCTGGCACTATATGCGCAGCAGTAATTTCTGGATGCATCATGTACGTAAAACATGTTACTGGAATCACTGGTGTCGTTGTTCAATTGGAAATTATGAATTTTGCGATGTTGAGGAGCGGCCAGGTAAAGTATCAACAAAAGGTGGTAAAACTTACTTCGCGCATTCTCAAGGTAAAATTTATATCGATATTAACTTCTCTCTGAGAAGAATAATAAGAAACTTTATTTATTGTGAGTTTCTGATTACCAATATGATGCGTAGTCGTTCAGTCCGCAGGAACTGATTGCGGGACATCGATGCAAAAATGACAGGAATGAGTTCGGAGAGATAATGCTGTAGGAATGGTCTGCAACGACGGTATCTGCTTATACGGCACATATAATATAAATGCGCATAATGTATATTATGTTAAATAAAGTATAAAGGCATAAACACCAATATAAACAATACGTTAGATATGGCTCGACCAGCCTATATTAGTCATCGCCCGCAAGATCTCGTATTACGGGTAAGTTTAAACAAAAGCCGTTT
>WGLP01000001.1 GCA_016125505.1 Gammaproteobacteria bacterium | reverse complement strand
TGCCATGGCTCGGAAATGCCCAAGGCGGCCTCGAAAAGCTTCTCGTTCATCAGGGTCCGGTCCGTTATGACTGAGACGCTGCCACTATAGGGCTACCCACTCGGATTTCAAAAGAGGCCTATTTATTTTATGGCGTCAAGATGACGACTATTTGCATAGCAAGCATTCATACTACAATTCGTATCCCCGCAGACTGGCGAACCCCCCGCCTCGTTATATGCAAAGCATATATCTATGTAAAGTTAAAATTGACTACGGCTGTGGCTAAGTGTACCGGTTAAGACACACTAATATCATGGAGTAAACCCAATAAATTTGTAAACTTTTGCAACATCATATTCCCCCCTGAAAACTATTAATAATATAGTGGAAAAGGAAGGGCGGCCGATTTAAACAAGAATGTGATGGGCTGCTCAAATGCCGGTTTCATAGCATAGATTTAGCGGGTTTCCTCGGGGGATTTCATGCACGTTAAGTACGTAACGTCTTTTGGCAATCGTCATGCGTCAAATAGAGCAGGCGGATTTAATCGCGAAATTCCACTGGCAGCGTTGATATACTCGAACCCGCAGCAAGTAAGATGAATTCATAATACTCAACATGCCGCATGTAAGATGATTATTAACAATGTAACGCGGCAAGCGGGTGAGGGTGTGTCTGGGCGATTACATTATGTCGATTGAAATAAATTTAGTTAAATCACCTGATAATATCCAGAGTTCGAAAGTTTGCCAGATATTTACCGAGCGTGGTGGCAGTATCGGTCGCGGACAGGACAATACCTGGGTGATAGAAGACCCTGAGCGTTTTATTTCCTCGGTACATTCCAGAATCGTGTTTGATAATGGCCAGTATTACCTGGCAGACGACAGCACGAATGGCACCTACATGAATGGCGCATCTGAGCCCATCGGCAATGGAAACCGGGTGGTACTGCGTGATGGTGATCGATTTATGCTCGGCGATTATGAATTCAGGGTCAGCCTTTCCGCGGCAGATAAAGCGGGATTGAACGGTCATGATGATCCTTTCGGCAGCGCTGATTTTGCGACCTATCCTGGCGGGCATGCAGCGTCTCCTGTTGACAATATATTCTCAAACGGAACCGACCCCTTCGCGACTCCCGTAGAAGAGCACTACGGTTCTCTTGAAGCATTTGTCTCACCTGCTGCAGAGGAGACCGATCCGTTGGCCATGCTGGATAAGGCCGGTAAACCATCTTCAGAGACTCCATTCGCCTCGGCCATCCTGCGTGCAAGCCAGCCGGATAATGTCGATCCGATCCAGCAATCCATGTCCTGGCCTAACGTCATCCCGGATGACTGGGATGCGGATGATGCTTCTTTCCCGAATCAGTCATCGTCATCACAGACGCAACCTGACGGGAATGCCAGCCAGGAAACACCGCTGCAGGAAAAACTGCATGCCAAGCTGAGCGGCCTGGAGAGGGAAAATCGCAAACTGCTGACGGAAGTTATGCAGTTAAGGCAAAAACTTAAGGACAGCCAAAACAAGCCTGCAAACAAGACTTTGCCTGGAAAAAGTGTACAAGCCGATATGTCCATGATTGCCGCCATGGGACTGGACGATAGCAAGCTTACGGAGGCAAAAAAGGCGGAGATCAGCGAGACGGTTGGCATCCTGATGCGTGAATCCATCGCCGGACTGATGCAGGCGCTGAGTTTTCGCAAAAAAATAAAAGAAGAATTCCGGATAAATGTAACAACGATACAGCCGGTGGAGAACAACCCGTTAAAGTTCTCCGCCAATATCGAGGATGCCATGGAAAATATGTTTATGAAAAATAACAAGGCATATATGAATTCCATTGAAGCGGTCAAGGAAAGCTTTCAGGGCATCTCCGAGCATCAGGTCGCTGTACTGGCAGGTATCCAGGCGGCATTCAGAGGGATGATAGAGCGTCTGGATCCGGAAGCGCTGGAGAAGAGATTTGAGAAATATCGGAAAACCGGTGTCATCAAGGTCGGGCAAAAAGGCAAGAATTGGGAATCCTATAAGGAGTTTCACCAGGATCTTGTCAACAATATCGATAATTCCTTCCAGCATCTGTTCGGCTACGATTTTGTGCAGGCCTATGAAGAGCAATTGCAGCGGCTGGTGATGCTGAGGAAATCAAAATTACATCATAAGGAAAATACATGACTCAAGCTTATGCAATGCAAAAAGCTGTTGTGAAGATGGTGTGGGCAGGCATGTTGAGCCTCGTGCTGTTATCTTCATGCAGCAGTATGAATACCAAAATCGGCGGTCTGTTTAACATGGATACGGATCTCGATCTGACATTCATTGCCGACAAGAACATCAATCCGGATACTGATGCTGTACCTTCGCCATTATTCATTCGCATGTATGAACTGAAGTCAGACAAGGCGTTCAAGAATGCCGATTTCATCGATCTTTATGAGCGCGACAAGGAAGTGTTGGGTGACGACATGCTGGGGAAGCAGCGACTCAAGCGACTTATTCCTGGCGAGAAACGCGAGAAGGATTTCGTGCTGGACCCGCAAACGCGCTTTGTCGGGTTGTTTGCCGAGTTTCAGCAATACAAGGATGCCACCTACAAAGTGATTATCCCTGTTGAACCAACAAATGTTGTGGCGTCTTCATCTGTCGTACGAATTTCAGGAAACATTGTTAGCGCTTCCCGCTAGTGCGGCTGGCTTGGCGAAAGCGATACTGGATAACAAATAAAAACTGGATAGGCCTGTATGTCAATGGATAATAAAGTGGTGTGGTCTGAGGGGATGTTCCTGAATCCTCAACATTTTCAGCAACAGGAACGCTATTTCGAGAATTTCGTTAGCGGAAAATGCTCAGCCTTTGGTGCCTACGGATGGGGAGTCCATGAATTTACGCTCGACCATGAGTTGCTCAAGCTCGGCAAACTTTCTCTTGTCCAGGCCAAGGGGATTTTCCCTGACGGGACACCATTCAATTTTCCCGAAATCGACGATTCGCCGCCCGTGCTGGAAATCCCGGCGAATTCTCATGACGCCATTGTTTATCTGGCAGTTCCGGTCAAAAGGCCGGGTGCAGTAGATGTCTTGAACGGCGCTGATACGCAGGGTATGGCGCGTTACAGTGCCTCGAAAGCGCAGATACGCGACGTAACTGTGGATGGCGGGGATACTGTCGCCATTGACGTGGGCAAACTCAGGATTCGCCTGTTACTGGAAACGGATGACCTCAGTGGTTACGCCTGTATCGGTATCCTTCGTATCGCGGAGTCGCGCGATGACAAAAATGTCCTGCTGGATGATCAATATATCCCGACATGTCTGGATTGCGCGGCATCGCTGCGCCTGAGTGGATTCTTATCAGAATTGATTGGATTGTTGCACCATCGCGGCGAATCCATTGCAGGCCGGCTTGCCGACGTGAATCGCGGTGCGACGGCGGAGGTTGCGGATTATATGTTGTTGCAACTGGTCAATCGGCTGGAGCCTTTGGCTGCCCACCTGGCCAAGATTCAGGGGCTTCACCCGCTGGACCTGTTTACGGAAACCGTACAGATGATTGGTGAGCTTTCAACCTTCGTTTCGAAAAGCAAACGGCCACCACCGTTTCCCGCGTACCTGCACGATAATCTGCAGGAGACTTTTGCGCCAGTCATCACCTCCTTACGCCAATGCCTGACCATGGTGTATGAACAGACGGCAATCGGTCTCTCGCTGGTCGAGAAGAAATACGGTATCCGTGTCGCTCAAATCCCCGATCGCAGTTTGCTGTCAACGGCAATGTTCGTATTAGCCGTGCGTGCGGATGTTCCGGAAAACACCTTGCGGACACATCTGCCCGGCCAAATGAAGATCGGACCGGTGGAGCGCATACGCCAGCTGGTCAATGCGGCCATGCCAGGCATTCCCATCAAGGCCTTACCCGTGGCGCCACGCCAGATACCTTACCATTCGGGCTATTCGTATTTTGAGCTGGAAAGAAATACGCCGTTCTGGAAGGAACTCCATCATTCCGGCGGTTTTGCTGTGCATGTCGGTGGTGATTTCCCCGGTCTCACGCTCGAGTTCTGGGCGATCCGGCAATAACCTAGCGAGTAACGATTATGTCGTCAGATAATTCGGACAAGACAGTCTTCAGACAATCCGCACCTGGTCGAACGGGTAAAATCGATGCCACGGTGGTTCGGCCGACACCTGGACGCAGGGGCAGTCAGCATCATACTGCTGAGCACGGGTCATCTCCACAACATGAACAGCGCGCTAGCATGCCGCATGCTTCGCCGGCATATCATGAATCCTATAGCGGACAATTCAGCACGACCTACGGACTGAATCCGCTGATTAATGCCGCATCCATGCTGATTGCGGTTTTCAACAAGACCCGGCAATCCGTGTCACATCCGAATGTGGGTGGTTTGCACCAGCACCTGGTTGCAGCCATCCGTGGTTTCGAAGACACCGCCAAAGCCAAACACTACAAACCCGAGATCGTGTTATCCGCCCGGTATATTTTATGCGCCGCCCTGGACGAAGCGGTATTGAATACCCCCTGGGGCGCGGAAAGCGCCTGGACGCAACGGACGCTGCTGAGCATTTTTCACAACGAGACCAATGGCGGTGAAAAATTCTTCCAGCTGCTGGACCGAATGAAAGCCTATCCAGCGGATAACCTCGATATTCTGGAATTAATGTATCTGCTGCTGAGCCTGGGATTTGAAGGTAAGTATCGTGTCGTCTCCCGCGGACGCGACAAGGTTGAACAGATCCGCGACGATCTGCATCGGCTCATCCGGTTGCAGCGCGGAGAGTATGAGCGAAGCCTGTCGCAGAGCTGGCAGGGGCTGGGCAAAACCCGCAATACACTGGCACAGTATATCCCGATGTGGGTTATCTCCAGTGTCGCCATCGGCGTGCTGGTCTTGAGCTACTCGGGATTCCGTTATTGGTTACACAAATCCACGGAAGCGACGGCATCCCAACTCACGTCGATTGCGCTGAGTGCTTCAGAAAAAGATAAGAATAATAAATAAAGACGGAACGCGAGAGGACTATGCGCAAGATTATCGCTTTTTTTACCAATCGAATCGTCATTTCCATTATCGGCCTGATTGTAATCGCCTTGCTGATCTGGTTTGTTGGGCCGGAAATCAAGTTCGGGGGCGATAATACTGCGCCATTGGCTGGCGCGGTTGCCAGACTGCTTACGATCATGGTCATTGTCATTATCTGGGGGCTCAACAATCTCCGCATCGCATTCCAGGACAAGAAGCAAAACGATAGCCTGGTCTCGGACCTGCAGCAGAATCAGGCCAATTCCAGGAGTGTTGCTTCAGAGCAGTCCGCAGAGGAAATTCATGTCATTAACCAGCGTTTTTTCGATGCGCTTGCCACCCTGAAAAAACTGAAATTCAGGAAGTCTGGAAATCGTAAAGCGCTTTATGAACTGCCGTGGTATGTGATTATCGGACCGCCGGGTTCGGGAAAGACCACGGCCTTGATCAATTCCAGCCTGGAGTTTCCGCTGGCAGAGCGCTTTGGTAAAGAAGCGCTGCATGGCGTGGGCGGGACCCGCAACTGCGACTGGTGGTTTACCAATGAAGCCGTCCTGATTGACACCGCGGGCCGTTACACGACCCAGGACAGTCATAAGGTCATCGACAGCAGCGCCTGGGATGGTTTCCTCGATTTATTGAAAAAACACCGGCGCCGGCGTCCCATTAACGGCGCCATTGTGGCCATCAGCCTGCAGGATTTGCTGACGCAAACCGAAGAAGAAAGAATCACCCACGCCAGAACGATCCGGGCCAGGCTTGATGAGTTGATGTCGAAGCTGGAAATCCGTTTTCCTATCTATTTAATCCTGACCAAGACCGATCTGGTCTCCGGGTTTTCGGAATACTTTGAGGATTTAACCAAGGAAGACAGGGAGCAGGTTTGGGGGATATCGCTGCCAAACTCGCCGGGTGCATCAGATACGCCGGACTTCATGTTTTTGAGTGAAGGGTACGACAGCCTGATCAAACGTCTGTACACCAGTGTGCTGACTCGCGTACATCAGGAACGCGACATCAACCGACGGGGCGCGATTCAGGGTTTCCCGCAACAAATGGAAAATATCAAAGATATTATTCTGCAATTTGTTCAGCAGGCCTTCGTCAAAAATCGCTATCAGTATCAGCCGTATCTGCGCGGCGTTTATTTTACCAGCGGTACGCAGGATGGGACGCCAATAGATCGCCTGATGTCCTCCGTCTCGACTAATTTTGGTTTTGATCGCCAGGCAATGGCCGCCGGTTTTGGTATGGGCAAAAGTTTCTTCCTGAGTCGGCTATTCAAGGACGTGGTATTTCCTGAATCGGAACTGGTGGGGTCGAACCGTAAATACGAGGCCATGATTCGCTGGTCACAACGTGCAGCTTATGTGGCCATTGCGGCGGTTACCTTCGCGATGATCACCGTCTGGGCGATAAGCTTTACCCGCAATGAAATGTATATGCATGAGGTCCAGGGCTACATTGCCAACTATAAGGCGGAGCAGGCACGTCTAAACACCTGGTCGTCTGATCTCAGGACTGTGTTGCCCAGTCTCGATGCGCTGTACAAGGCCAGTGTTGTGTATAACAAAAGCGAGCATCCCTGGTTGTCCGGCCTGGGTATGTACGATAGCTCGGTCGATGATGCGGCTGACAAGGCATACGATGCCAGGCTGAAAAGCGTGTTTTTGCCGAAACTCCTGCAATACATGGAAACCTCCATGCGCGGAGGGCAGCGCGACGGTGACCTGTATGACAGTTTTCGCACATACCTGATGTTCTATAAAACAAAACATTTGGATAAACCTGAGGTAACGAAATGGCTGAACCGGCATTGGCAGCATGATTTCCGCCAGGATGTGAGTGTCCCGGCTGATCTGGATAAACACTTGCAAGCGCTATTAGGCCTCGACTTTGGGCCGGCGGAACTGAACCAGCCCCTGGTGACGTCGGTGCGTTCACAATTATTACAGATGCCGGTAGCGCAACGCGTGTATAACCGCATCCGCACGAAACCCGAATATGCCGAGGATGTCAGTTTGATTAATCAGTTCGGTGATTCGGTAAAATCCGATTTCGATATTACCGACAATGCCAGACGAAATCTGGAACTGCCGGCGCTGTTTACGGTTCAGGCATATAAAAGCCTGGATTTGTCTCCGGACTCCAGCATTATTGCGAGCCTTGCCCAGGAAGGGTGGGTGTTGTCAAAAGACGATAAGGACAACGCCGACCTCGCAAATGTCGATTTGCATCAAATCTCTGACAAGGTCAAAGAGTATTATTTTGCGGAATACAACGCGCACTGGGATGGGGTCTACCGGTCTTTGTCGCTTAAGCCCTTCCAGAATCTTCGGCAGGCCAATGATACCTTGCTGAATCTTGTCGATCCTGTTTATTCGCCATTGCTTGCAGTATTGCGTGTTGGCTCAACGAACACCACGTTAACGGATAGACGTGTTTCGAATTTTCTGGATGACAAGAAAGACGATAGTAACCGGGGCAAGGCGATGGGGCTGCTTTCTTCGCAGATTAAGCTGACGGCGGTGGACAAGCAGTTTGATGAGCTCAATCAACTTATGCGCGAAGGTAAGGATAGACCGCCGCAAATCCAGAATGCCATACAGAAGATACGCCAACTGCAGGAATTCGTTAATGGCGTGATGATTGCGCCGGACCCGGGCAAGAAGGCCTATGAAATCGCCAAGGCTCGATATCAAGGCGGCGGTGGCAATGCGATTACGGCATTAACGACATATGCGGAATCTGCGCCTCAACCGCTTGGGCGCTGGCTCAAGACACTGGCAGATCAGACCTGGAAGGTCATGCTGGGGTCTGCACACGGTTATGTGAACACCGAGTGGCATGATCAGGTCTATAACGTGTGCATGAATGCCCTGTCATCACGTTACCCGATTGATCGGGGTGCGCGTGATGATGTCAATATGTCGGATTTCATCGAGTTTTTTAAACCCGGTGGCACAATCGACAAATTCACGACGGCCTTTGTTAAGCCCTTTATTGACGATAGAGGGCGCTGGAACAACAAGGGTGTAGACCAATACAGTATGGGCCTGTCCGCAGACACCCTGTCGCAGCTCAACAAGGCCGCCATGATTAAGACGATCTATTTCAAGGATAATCCGGCCCTTCCCACCATGTCGTTTCAAATGCGGCCCTTCGATATGAACAAGACCGATGAGCGATTTTTACTGGAAGTGGGCGGTAAGCGGATTTCCTATAGCCACGGCCCAAAGTTCTGGACGACGTTTACCTGGTCGGGCAACGATGAGAACAACCGGGTACGCCTGATCTTTCAGGATATCAATGACAGACAATATTCAAGAAGCTATGAAGGTCCCTGGGCCTGGTTCAGGCTGCAGTCGGAAGCCTTGATTAAACAGACGTCAACGCCGGATACCTACCTGGTGACCTACAGCATCAATGACAAGAACTCTTCACCCGGTTTACCGAATCAGACGGCGGATCATTATATAAGCTATCAGATTCGACCCAAGAGTATTAACAACCCTTTCAGTCGGGATGTGCTGAGCACATTCCAGTGTAAGAGCCATATATAGAAGCGATCGATGATCAGTATCGGCCTATACGGAAAATTGCCAACCCATGGTGATTTTATTCATCGCAATCTGCCGTCCGGGTTTATTGCGGGATGGGACCAGTGGCTTCAGCATTATATCGCCGGCGCAAGGGAAAAGATCGGGGCAGACTGGCTGGATATCTATTTAACCAGTCCAATCTGGCGTTTTGTATTTTCAGACGGCGTGGTGGATGAAAGCCGTTGGGCCGGCATCCTGATGCCGAGCGTCGATCAGGTGGGAAGGTATTATCCATTTAGCGTGGCTGTACGCCTGCCGGATTATGTTAATCCCTTCGAATTTCTCGCGGTCCAATCCGCCTGGTATGAGGGGCTGGAGGATATAGCCCTTAAGGCACTTGATGGGGAATTCACGCTGGATGAACTGCTCGATGAAGTGGCAGCGCTGGATCTCAATCTGGCGGCGGAGTATGAGCTCTCGGGAGTGATGTCAGAGCCTGACGCGCTGCAGATTGATTTTGAATTTGAGGAACAGTCGGCGGCGACGGCGTATCCCTATTTTCTTAACGTGATGATGGCGCAGTTGATGAAAAGTTACAGCGTCTGGTCAACATTGGGCTCGGACAGGGTTTCGCCATGCCTGTTCAGCGTGAAAAATTTGCCATCGGTTTCCCGTCTCCCGGCAATGCTTGATGGCAACTGGACTCACTGGGGCTGGCAACAACCCTATAAGCTGGGTTTGACGGACAGATGAACGACATTACGGTAAGAAGGCCTGTTGAATGGGTTTGTGCGTCGGCAACAGATGTCGGTACGGTCAGGACAGAAAACGAAGATGCCGTACTGACTCGACCGGAGATCGGTCTGTGGGTCGTGGCGGACGGCATGGGTGGCCATGAAGCGGGAAGTGTTGCCAGTCAGATGATTGTGGAGGCACTGGCTGAGGTTAACAAACCGCAACGTATCAGTCAGTTCGTCAACGAGATCGAAAACAGCATTATTGATGTGAATCAGCGTTTGCTTGAATACTCGGAAATCATGCTGGATGGACGTGTCATTGGAAGTACATTCGTCGGTCTGTTGGTATATGGCCAGATTGGTGTTTGCATGTGGATGGGGGATTCGCGGCTTTATGTGTATCGAGGCGGCGAGCTTAAACAGTTGTCGCGTGACCACAGTCATGTCAATGAACTGCTGCAATCCGGTGCGATAAGCAAAACGGAAGCGGAAACTCACCCTGATGCCAATGTTATTACCCGTGCGGTTGGCACCAGCGAAGAACCTTTTCTGGATATCGATATCTTTCCAGTCAGGCTGGGCGACGTTTATCTGTTGTGTAGCGACGGTCTGTATAACGCTGTCCCCGGGGATGATATTAGCGCGAGTTTCGGGAATGATGAAACAGATGACATTGTTAAGGATTTGATGGGCAAGGCATTGACGAATGGCGCGAACGATAATGTCTCGATCGTCGCAATTAAAGGGAAGCGTAAGAATCTGCATGACGCCGGCGCGGATTGAGCAAACGCATACATGAGCGAGAAAACGAAACCGGAGCAGGATCCCACATCAGACATCGTATCTGAGGGGAACGGCTTGCCGGGTGATCGGACCGTGTTTCGGCATGGCAATCCTGCGCCGGGTAATGTCAATGAGGAGACGGTATCCACCCAAGTCCGGGACCGGACACGGATTCAGGCAAAGACGGGCAGCCCCGATGCTGCGAATCCCACTGCCAACGATCCCGCAGCGACTCGCCTACAGGCGACGCGTCAGCAGTCGGCCCATGCCACCCGAATCCGTCACTCGACACCGCAGGGAAGTGGCGCGGATAGCACCCGTGCCCGGAAAGACACCGGCGTCCCGCAAGCACCATCAACCAGTCCAGGGCAAAACCAGGGTAAGACGACCCTGAAAGGCCGGTTTACGCTGGAAAAAGTTATTGGCGTCGGTGGCATGGGGGTGGTCTATAAAGCCATCGACAGATTGAAAGTCGAGGCGCGTGATCGCGAGCCGTATGTGGCTATTAAGGTATTGAGCGAAGAATTTCGTTCACACCCGGAATCCTTTATTGCCCTGCAAAGAGAATCCCGAAAGACACAGCGCATAGCGCACCCTAACGTTGTTAAAGTCTATGACTTTGATCGCGACGGTGAAACCGTCTTTATGACCATGGAATACATGGAGGGGGTGCCGCTCGACCAACTTATCAAACAATACAGCGCCACCGGACTGCCGCGGGTCGAAGCATGGAATATTCTGAATGGCTTGTGTTCGGCGCTGATGCATGCGCACGCGGAGAATATCGTTCATTCGGACTTTAAGCCCGGGAACATATTTGTGACAGACACGGGCATCCCAAAGATTTTCGATTTCGGTATTGCCCGTGCCGTGGCGAATGTCGACCGGCATACGGGCAAACATAAAGACCGTACTGTGTTCGATGCCGGCTCACTGGGAGCGTTGACACCCGCCTATGCCAGCCTGGAGATGTTGCAGGGCCAGCAGCCGGATGTCCGTGATGATATCTATGCCCTGGGGTGTATTGCCTATGAGATTCTGACCGGGGTACATCCATTCAACCGCATTCCGGCAGATGAGGCCTATAACAGTAAGCTCAGGCCAAAAAAGATATCCAATATAAAGAAACGCCAGTGGCGGGCGATCGAGAAGGCGCTGGCTTTTAAGCGTGAGGATCGTCTCAAGTCGGTTGAGGAATTTTATACGCTGATCCAGCCGAAAACCCGTCAATACTCTATCCTCGCAGCCACACTTGTGGTTCTCGCGGCGATTGGGGCGGCGACTTATTATATTGCATCACGCGAATCTGAACCGCAAAAACAGGCAAATATTCAGGTTGACCAGATCGAATTCAAGATTCGCTATGAGTTGTTTAAGGAGAAACTGCTCAAGTTAATTGGTGATCCAAGTTTCACCCCGGAATGGGAAGACACAGTATGGGATGAGGTCAAGGGGTTGTCCGAATTGCTTAAGGGCAAGCAAGACGCGTTCTTAACAAGCTCGCGTACAAAAATATACGCTTTATATATCTCGCAATACCACGTAACGGTGAAAAACATAGAGTATGCGCGTGCGCAGCAATTGTTGAAAAACGCCAGACGCTATACCGATGACCCTGGCGAACTGGATAAGGAAGCGAAGGTCCTCGCGCGCCTGATGCAGGAAAATGCAGACAAAGTGCGCGCACTTGCACAGGAAAGGCAGCAACGACAGGAGCAGGCGGAAACCAGGGCCAGGCAAAAGTCCAGTGACAATCGAATGTTCGAGCTGGCGCTCAAGAATGTGAATCAGCAATTGCAGTGTCAGTCGAAATTAAACATGCGCGAGTTTGGAGTTGCCGTAAACAAACTCCGGGCTGTGGATATGCCGCGATATTTAAAGCTCGAGAGCGATCTGGTTGTGACGCTGGCGCAATGTATTACGCAAGTTGGCAAGACACAACCCGAGCGCGCCCAGGAGGATAAAAAATATGCCCTGCGCATTTTTGACAATAATCGCGTCATCCAGGGCATCGTTATCACACCGAGAGATGCCTGTAATCTATCCATAGCCGGACTGGGGTCCCGCGGTGAGCGGGCGGTCTGTCGGGATAAATTCTCGGGCGTACGTGGCGATGGCCCCGCCTTGGTGGTTATTCCGGGGAATGGCGCAATAAAACCCTTTGCGATTGGGAAATACGAGGTTTCGGTGCGTGAGATAAACCAATTTTGCGCGATCACCTCGGATTGCACTGCTATCAAGTCGGCTGATCCGGGACTGCCGGCGGTAGATATCAGCATCCAGCTTGTAGAGCAATATCTGCACTGGCTGAGCCAGGTCACCCAGCAGAAATATCGTCTGCCGAGCCGGAAAGAATGGATATATGCCGCAAATGCGGTTAACCGTTTTGTCGACCCCAACAGAAATTGTGCATTGAACTCGCGTGGTATCGAAAAGGGTGGTCAGCTGGTAAGGGCGAATACCGGTGTGCAGAATGAGTGGGGGCTGGTGAATTACCTGGGTAACGCACAGGAATGGGTGTTCGATAGAAGCCACAACCTGAGCGCCATAGGCGGGTCATTTGCGGACACCATGCAAAAATGTACTGTAACTTCCGCCGTTCGACATAGTGGTGTGGCAGACAATCAAACAGGATTTCGCGTGCTCAGGGAAGTGAATCGCTAATGTCGCTGGATATTGAAAAGCAGGCAAACCAGTTGCGCCATTTATGCGAGGAATATTATGGGCACAATATTTCGCGTGACGAATATATTTCAATGCGTGACTCAATTCTCGATGAGGTGGAAGAGCTGATGCATGGCCGCCTTGATGATGAAGAATCCGGCAAAGACAAAATACTCGACATGGTGAGGTCATACATTCGCAAGATTACACCGGTGGAGTAATGATAGAGATTCAGGGTAACAGAAATAATTCAAAAGAAATTTAGAGGTGCTTTATGGATATGGTTAAGTTTTTTCAATCAGGCGGGCCGTTTATGTATCCCATACTTGCGGTCTTTGCGCTCGGTGTCGCAATATCGATCGAGCGGTTTTTGTATTTGAGTGTGATTAACCGCAGGACCAAAAGCATGTGGTCGCAACTGGTGCCCATGCTGAAGGCAAGAGATTTCAAGCGAGCGCTGCAGTTCGTGGAGAAGAACAATTCCCCGCTTTCTGCCGTATTAAGCTATGGTTTTGCCAGGCATAGCGCAAATAAGCGCCGCGAGATTATCGAGGCTGCGATGGAAGAGGGGATGCTGGATGCCATGCCAAGTCTGGTCCAGCGTACGCACTATCTCGCCACGTTTGCCAATATCGCAACCTTGCTGGGCCTGCTCGGAACAATCGTGGGCCTGATCCAGGCGTTTACTGCCGTCGCCAGCGCGAATCCCGCGGAGAAAGCCGATCTCTTGTCCGCCAGCATTTCTGTTGCCATGAACACGACGGCATTTGGTCTGATAGCGGCCATCCCATTGTTACTGATTCATTCCTATCTGGTGACCAAGACTTCGCACGTTGTGGATAGCCTGGAAAAGGCCGCCATGAAATCGCTCAATATGATGGTTGAAGACTGAATATCCGGTGTCATCGATGCATAAGTGGGGACAAAAACAGTTAAAAGAGGCCCAGGAGCTCAATATCACCGCCTTCATGAACCTGATGGTGATACTGGTGCCATTTTTGCTAATTACGGCGGTGTTTTCCCGGATGACGATTCTGGAGCTGAACCTGCCGGGTATTGATAGCAAACCGAACGACGCCAAGCAGGTAAAGTTATCGCTGGAGCTGGTTCTTCGCCATGACAGTTTCGATATTCAGGATGCCAATCTTGGTCTGATCAAACGGTTCGAGCGGACACCTGGCGATACGCAGTGGAAATCCTTTAATTCCATGCTGCTTGAGATAAAGCGCCGCTTTCCTCAGGAACACCAGATTACGCTGCTTGTTTCGCCGGATGTCGATTACAAAACGCTGATCAAAGTGATGGATGCAGTCAGAAGTGCTGACGTGGTGGAAGGATTGAGTACGCAAACCGTGGAATTATTTCCGGATATATCCATAGGCGATGCCCCGGCCATCGCCGCAGCGCCGGAGCAGACCGCGCAGGACAATCAGGCGGCGGAGAAAACTCAATGATTGGTCAGGATAAGAAACTCACCGGGCGTCAGAAACGCATGCAACATTTTAAAGACATGCATGCGCGATCCGGGCTCAATCTGGTGTCCTTAATGGATATTTTTACCATCCTGGTCTTTTTTCTCCTGGTGAATACCAGTGCGCAGCAATTGCCCAGCAGTAAGGATATTAAATTGCCAACGTCGGTGTCGACCAAAACACCCGACGAAAATCTAGTCGTCGCTGTGACCAGAGACAGCATTATCGTGGCCGGGCATAAGGTCGCCAATGTGGGCGCGGTGCTGGCAAGTGCCGAGCCGGTGATACCTGAACTTGTCAGCGAGTTAGGGTTTCAGGCAAGTCAGAATCATTTACTCAAGGAGGCCGGGAACGCGCCTCGTGACATCACGATCATGGGTGATGAAACCATACCCTATAAATTATTAAGTAAAATATTGAACACGTGTAGACAGGCCAATTATACGCATATTGCGTTTGCCGCTTATCAAAAAAAGAAAGAATAGGACCAGGCGGTGACTGTAATGACATATGAACAATTGGCCTTGGCGTGGAAGCCGGATAACAAGCGTGATCGCACTTTTAACATGCTTGCGATCACGGTGCTGGCGGCATTCCTCCTGGCTGGATTGGTGATCTCATCGATTCCTGTTCCAAAAACCAAGCGCGATACGCCAGTCCCGGTACCCGAGCGTATTGCAAAATTTATTACCGAAAAGCCGGTGGTAAAACCGAAGATCGAGCCAAAACCTCTGCCAAAACCGCTTCCGCTGCCAAAACCGATGTTCAAGCGTGAAAAGCCGGAACAGGCCAAGCCATTAACCAAGGTGGAAAAACAGGCGCGGAAAAAGGCCGCGGAAAGCGGCTTGTTGGCGCTGACCGGGCAGTTGTCGGATCTTATCGATACAAAATCGGTAGACAAGATGGTGTCAGGGAACATTCGCAAGTCAGCAAGTGCCAACCAGGAAGCGACGGTGAACAGCAAAATCCTCACACAAAACAGTACAAAGGGCAGTGGTGGCGTAAGCCAGTCTGTCTCGGCAGCAGGTTCAACTACTGCGAGCATCAAGCTGGATAGCAGACAAGCGGCTGCAGCAAAAAGACTGTTGGCTGCTGGAGACCAATTGGATACAGGCTCCAGGCATTCCGCTGGTAAGTCAGATGCTAAAAATATACGTGGCGGTAACGTCAGGACAGAAGAAGATGTCGCCTATGTCATGGATAAACATAAAAGCGTTTTGCACGCGCTTTACCGGCGTGCCCGTCGCAGTCACCCCGGCTTGAAAGGCAAGATTGTCCTCGAGTTGACAATCTTGGCATCCGGTAAAGTCTCCAGGGTACGCATTGTGTCCAGCGAATTGAATGACCAGGCTCTGGAACAGAATCTTATCGAACGTATCAGGCAATTCGATTTCGGCGCACGACCGGTCCAGTCGCTCACCTTAACCATCCCGGTGGAATTCCTGCCTTCCTGAAGCTGACCAGCGCTTAATAATCGACTCAGCAAGCTGAAGTCCGGCATCATATCCCAATTGTAGTTTTTGAAAGTGTTGTCCGAAACGGGATAGATGAAATTCGTCTGGAGGACAAACTTCTATAATATCTACGCCTTTGGGTGGATGCCTGATCAGATTAATCACGGTTTCAAACCGACTAACACGTTCCTGTAAAGTTCGCTGCAGGGCGGGATAGGCCTTGAGTTTCCACCGAATGTATTTGTGCCAGAGCGTATCGTGCTTGCGATAATCGTGGTGACGCGACCGGATGACCATGATCCGCGTGGCGCCCAAGCGAATGGCTTCAGCAACAGGGATCCCGTCGGCAACCCCGCCGTCGGTCATTGGTATGCCGGCAACGACAGGAAAATCACGGTATAGCACTGGCAAGGCCATGGTGGCTTTCATGATTTGGGTAAACAGCTCTGCTGTCGCTTTTATATAGACAGGTTCTCCGCTCATGACGTCCGTGAGGCTGACGTAGAGCGGTTTGCCATTGTGCAGGATCTGTTCGGGCGCAAGGTGATAATGGATATCGGCTTCGCGCAGCAACCAGTCCAGGTCGATCAAGTGGCCGCCGCGGATAAATCGCGAGTAACTGATAAAATCCTTGCTGGTGGCAATGTCACGGAAAATGCGCAGACTGAGACCCGCTTGTCCAGCCATGTATGTTGCCAAGGTATAGGCGCCGGCGGAGACGCCAATGGAAAAATCGAATGGATTGAATTGCTTTTCGAGAAACCCGTCCAATAACCCTGCAGAAAACACGCTGCGCATGGCGCCACCTTCCACGACGAGTGCTGAAATGGGTGATGTGGATTGTGACAGATTCATGACAACGGAATTGATCGACAACAACAGGTTTGCGGCTATTGTAACAAGGTGCGCAGATATAGATACTAAGCGCGTTGTGATGTTAAAAAAATAATTGCGAATCGATAATAAGAATGACTGGCGTACATCTTTGGTGGTTGCTGATTAGTCTGGTGGGTGTGATCAATATCGGCGTCTGGCTCTACGCGGCGACCAATTTTTCCAAACGCAAGCATCTTATCCATCCAGCTTTTTACCCATGGCGGCGCTGGGTATTTTTCCTTTCAGGCATTTATGTGTTTGTCTGTGCGTTTCGTTCCTTTTTACCGCGTATTGATCTGGAACGTGTCTGCCTGGTGGCAACGCCCTTGTCCAGTATGTTTGTCGGTCGCAGTCTGGCAACAGTTGCGGAGCTGGCCTTCATCGTGCAATGTGCCATCCTGCTGCGCGAAGCGGGCATCGGCACCCGGGTCAAGACAGCGACAGCGGTATTCTGGGTGCTTATTCCGCTCATCGTGGTGGCCGAGAGTTTCTCCTGGTACGCCGTATTGACGACAAACTACCTGGGCAGCGTCGTCGAAGAGTCATTGTGGACCGTCGCAGGCTGTCTCATCTTGATCAGCTTTGTCGCCTTATGGCCGCGCATAACCGGCGTCAAACGCTATTATTTGCTGGGGATGATTCTCTACGCTATCGGCTTTGTCGCCTTTATGGTGATGGTGGATGTCCCGATGTACTGGTCACGCTGGCAACTGGAACTGGCCCAGAATAAACAATACCTGCCGCTCTTTCATGGCCTGATGGACACCCTGCGTACCTGTCATGTCAACTTCCATATGAGCAAATGGTGGCAGGAGATCCCCTGGATGAGCCTGTATTTTTCCATCACGGTGTGGGTCAGCATGGCGTTTGCCTATGCCCCGAGTTTTAAATCGCTACCGGCCAACAATCCTGATTGAAACTTATAATCCACGATTCCGCGTCGTTCAAATTACTGTCATATATAATTCATAAAATTGTGACTTATCCTGTTTGGATTTAGATAAGGACACAGTGTATGACCGCCACTTTCTGGCAATATTTCATTCTGGTGACAATTGGTTTATATCTCTTGCGTAAACTGCAGATCCGCCTGCGTTTGTCACGGGCCAAACATCCCTCCCTGCGTGGCCACTCCAAAATGTCACGTTGGGTGTCCAGGCGGATTCCCTTTTATGAATACCCGGAGTCAGAGTTTTTTAACAGTGACGGTGCCCCGGCTGCGGTAGCCAGCCAACGACGCGCAGGTTTCGAGCGCCTGCAGGCGGCGTTTGCTGCAAAGTCACCCAAGTCAATCGCGCTCACCGAAGATCTGGAATCCAGTATCTCCGATGTCTTGTTTACCAATGCCTACCGTGTGCCGTACCAGTATCGGAATTACATCAGAGAACGTCTCAAGCTGGGCACGATTGTAACGGCATCTGCCGGGACCAGAATTCAGGATTTAGACGGGAACTGGTCGTATGACCTGTCGGGTTCGTATGGCGTTAATGTCTTCGGCTATGACTTCTATAAGGAATGCCTGGAGCAGGCCTACGCACGTGTGAAGGACCTGGGACCGGTGCTGGGGCCGTATCATCCGGTGATTGCGGAGAACGTCAGCAAGCTCAAGGCTATTTCCGGCCTTGATGAGGTTTCCTTCCATATGTCCGGTACCGAAGCGGTGATGCAGGCAGTGCGGCTTGCCCGTTATCACACCGGCAGAACGCATCTGGTGCGGTTTTGCGGGGCATATCACGGCTGGTGGGATGGTGTGCAGCCGGGGATCGGCAATGAACGCAAGGCGGATGACGTCTATACCTTGAAAGACATGGACGCCGATACCCTCAAGGTGCTGCGCACGCGTAAGGATATTGCCTGTGTCCTGGTTAACCCGCTGCAGGCAATGCATCTCAACGCCAACGCGCCCAGCGATGCCATGCTGATCGCCAGTGATCGCAGCGCGCATTATGATCGCGAGGCGTATTCCGGCTGGCTGAAGGAATTACGTAAGATCTGCAGCGAGCGGAACATCGTGCTGATTTTTGACGAGGTCTTTATGGGATTCCGTCTGGCCTATGGTGGTGCCCAGGAATACTTTAAGGTCAAGGCGGATATGGTCACCTACGGCAAGACTCTGGGTGGAGGGCTTCCGATCGGCGTTGTCTGCGGAAAACATCATTTGATGAAGCGGTTCCGGGATGATAAGCCGACGCAGATCAGTTTTGCCCGTGGGACCTTTAATTCACATCCTTATGTCATGGCCGCGATGAATGAGTTTCTGCGAAAAATCGAGGCACCGGAGATTCAGGAAAGCTATGCCACACTCGATACAGTCTGGAACACGCGCGTCGCTCAACTGAATAGCAAGCTGGCAGAAAAGGATCTGCCGGTAAGGGTTGTCAATATGGTGTCGGTCTGGACGATTATCTATACCCGGCCCGGACGCTACAACTGGATGTTCCAGTATTATCTGCGGGCGCATGGACTTGCCATCAGCTGGGTAGGCAGTGGCCGTATGATCCTCAGCCACAATTATACGGATACGGATTTTGAAGCCGTTATGCAGCGCTTCGTTGCGGCGGCACAGGCAATGGATGGAGACGGCTGGTGGTGGCAAAGCCCGGCCTTAACCAACAAGGCGATCAAGCGGCAGGTTTTGAAAGAGATTGTGGCGACGGTCTTGAAGTAACCCCCTCCTGAGATGGAGGGGGCGATAACAGAATCACTTCACGTGATGCATGGGATCGAGAAATTCGCCTTTCAACAGGTAAACCGGCGACTTGTGATAGATTTTGATGTCGTGAAACGGGTCGGTCATGATCTTGCTGAACCAGACCAGGCCTGATTGCACGTTCTGGATGAAGAACAGGTGCACGGTGCGAAACAGCAGCGCGGCAAATCCGAGCACCAGCCAGATCATCCCCAGGTTGTTCAGATAACTGGAAAGGTCAGTGTACGGTTCGAAGATGCCGAACATGGTTGGATAGTAATACAGCGCCAGCGGTGACAAGGCCCAGATGGAGAGCAATACCACTTTGCGTTGCAGGTTGTAACCCACTTTTATCTCTTCCTTGTGTTCATGGGTGGTCTCATTGACGGCGTCATACCCTTTGGGCTCGAAAAAGAAGTGGCCGGCCTGACGAACCAGCATGGCGACAATCCAGCCAAGGAAGGCGGCCAGCGGCGGATTAATGAAGAGCAGGACGTAGGCGCCCAGGAAACTCATGGCACTGAGCAGATGCAAGGATTGATTAATGCGGCTTTGGTGGTAGTAACGGTGATCATCCCATCGCTGCATTTTCAGTTCATCGAGAAATTTCATACGGTAGTATCCCTTGTAATGTTGATTTATTGAAACAGTTGTATGTCAGCAACTTTTCAATTGTGTTAAAAACAATGAAGGTCAGGCAAATTTAATAAAAAATTCACATAATCATTGCGCCGGATCGGCTTTAATGTGCATCAGCGGCTGACCCAGACGGATTTGCAGGCCTTCGTGGAGCGCGGGGGCAAGGCAAAGAGATCTATCGGCAAATACGATAATCGTTGAACCGTGCTGGAAGTAACCCATCTCCTGGCCTTTGGCATAGCTGGCATCACAGGCCAGGTGATTTGGACCGCGATAGCGCAGGTCCAATACCTCGGGCAAGCAGTGCATTTTGATACCTGCCACCAGAATGGCCGCCACCGGGACCAGGGTGATATGCCGCGTCGCGTCAGGTAATTGCAGATCGATCACGGCGCGTTCGTTCTTGCAATAAAGCCGTTCGATACGTTTCAGAGTGATGGGGTTGACGTTCCAGGTATCGCCGGAGATGTAGCGCACCTCAGAGACATGGCAGTTGGTGGGGGCGTGAAAGCGATGATACATGGTGGATTTTAACCGAAGTGTAATATAGCGGCCGTTGCGATAGCGTGCGACCAGGTCGGGATCGGCCAGTAAGTCCGACAGGCTATAGGGAAAGCCCTTGGCCTGGAACAGTTGTCCGTCCTCAACATCGCCGAAAGCCCCGACAATGGCATCACAGGGACTGACAATGGTGTCAGCGCTCATGTCGATGCGACGCGAACCCGGTTTGAGTTCGCGAATGAAGCAGTCGTGCAGGCTGGTAAAGTGCGTTTTCTTTGCCTCCGACAGATCCAGGTCGCTGGCGAAAAAACGCCATACAGCAATGGAGACAGTGCGAATCAGCGGATTCTCCAGTTTGCTGAACCAGCCCATGAAAATGGTGGCGTAACGACGCGGGATACGGTTGGTTAGCAGAAAATTGATCTGCTCCACCTGGAACAGCCGTTGAAATAAGGATGGGCCTGGCACAAACATCTTTCCGTTAAATAAAATTGCGCTACTGTATACTGTGAATTCTTACATATGTCCATCTTCCTGTTCATGCGGGTAATCAGAACGTTTGCGACTTTGAACAGGTTCGTCACCGGCGAAAAGACGAATGGCGGAGAGTGATATGAACAAACGGGCAAAGCATGAAAAGGCCGCTTACAAGGCGGAAGTAGTGAAGGCCCTGCGCGAGGCAAAAGTAGCGCGCCGGAACGCGCTCCATGCCGAGAAAAAGGCGAGTGCGATAGCGCAGAAAGCGGAAAAACTGGCACACAAGGCCGAGCTGGCGCGTGCGGCGGCAGCGGTTGCGCGTAACAGGGCAGACGAGTTATTGAAGTCGGCCAGCACCAAGGAAGCCAATGCTGAGTCGAAGCTGCATGCATTACGTGAATTTGTAGATGCCGTTAAGAAAAACCGGCGTATTGCGCATCCCGGCATGAAACTCAGTAAATCGTGATTTTGTGCGGCATGCCGACAGATTTCGGCTAACCCAGGGTCTGAATGTTTTCGATGAACTGTCTGGTCTGTTCCGCTACCGAATTTATTGCATTTGAGTCGATGCCCAGGACTCTTGCCGGGTATGTTCTGGAGAGATCGCTGTCGTCATGTTCTTTAAAGCTATAGCCTGGTATGCGGGTGATCGAATTCGCCAGGCAAACTATCAGAAATGACGGAGAGTAATTTGCTCCTTCAGCAATGGTATGATGCTGTTCGGCAGTGTAACTGTACTCGCCTGGCATATTCCATTTACGCATCAGGGATGCACCAAATGCCATATGTTGTGCATCCACGATATCCATGATATTAGCTTCGTCCATTATCCTGCCGGATTTATGCAGCTCGTAGAGAACCTGCAACAGGACCATCTTGCCCATGTCATGCAGCATGCCCAGGCTGAACAGGTGTTCGAGATCCGTATGACTGAGCTGCTTGCCAAGCAATCTCGCGGCTTCCGCCGTTGCCATGGAATGCAGCCAGAGCCGGTCCAGCAATTTGTTAAATGGCGCCGTGTCTGCATCGAACAATGAGCGCGTAATCAATAACAGAAGATAGTTTCGTGTTTCCTTGATGCCAAGGCGAATAATCGCTTCTTCGAGGTTCCTGATGCTTGTCGCGCCTCGATAATAAGAACTGTTGGATATACTGATGAGGCGCATGGTCAGGGCGGGATCGGATTTGATGATGGCGCAGATGTCATCAATATTGGCATCCTGATTTTCAGTAAAGAGCTTGTCTACCCGCAATGCAATATCGGGCATGACGGGGTAGTTGATTTGATTGGATTTCAGACGCTCGGCAAGCTCCATGATGATATTCGATGCATTCGGTTGCGCCGACGACATCACCGAGCCTTGTTTGTCGACGTGAAGGCAGGATTGCACCCTGGCTTTCAACAAGGCGGCATTGAAGGGTTTCAGGATATAGTCGTCTGCGCCGGACTTGAGACATTTATTGATAGTCGCCGGATTATCGTCAGCAGAACACATCACGACGGGGATGTTACGCCACGTCTCATGTGACTTGATCTCCTTGAGGGTTTCGAAACCGTCTTTCTCCGGCATGCTGATGTCCAGCAGAATGAGGTCAACCCGGTTATTATCCAGTACTGTCAGACTCTCCGTACCGTTCGCCGCCTCGAGGACAATATGATTGTCACTGCTTAACCGGTGTTTGACGATTGCCCGATGCATTTCGTCATCATCGACAATCAGCAGTCGTGCCCGGGACAACTGTTTATCACGGGTATCCCCGGGTTCTTCGCCGGACACGTTCTTGCTTTTTTTCAGGCAGCGCCACAAGCGGGAGCGTAGCAGGGAAGGTTCCACCGGTTTCTTGATATAGTCGGTTGCGCCGAGCGAAATGCATTTCACCACCGTCTCATTGTCGTGTTCGGCGGTAATCATCATGACCGGGATATCTTGTGTACCGGAGTCTGTCTTGATGCGCTTGAGAATCTCCACACCATTGATATCGGGCATGTTGATATCCAGCAGGACCACATCATATCTTTCCAGCTTGAGGTGTTCCAAGGCCTTGACACCACCGCCGACTGACTGCGTAAGATAGCCCGCCTTCTTCAGGGCGTGACTGAATATTTCGCGATTCAGCGGTTCGTCATCAACGATAAGAATCGAAATCTGCGATGTGTCCAGACCAATTGCCGACATTTGGGATTCTAAATATATTATCTATTATGTTCGGCATATATCGTCGCGCAGTGGCTTAAACTTGAGCCAGTTGCTCAGATAATGAACGTGCGAGTGGCAGTGTAAAACCGCTTTGAGACGGCTACCTTTTACCCGGTCGGGTTCAAGAAGTATCCGTGGCGGTATTCAGTCTATATAAAAGAATTGCATCTGTGTGCCCGCCAGTTCAATGATGTCGTTGCTGTGCAGATATTGCGAGTCCCCCACCAGCAACTTGCCGTTGATAGAAGGGGCATCATTGGCACGGCGAAGCTTAGTACTATGAATAGTCGCGATGGTGTAGCCATCCATGGTGCGGGCAATCATCGCCATTTTGATCCCGTTGAAGCCGAGCGTATTGAATGGCTTGCGGAGTTCCAGGACCTTGTCCTTCAGCGGGCCGTTTAAAATCTTTACCGCCGCCAGGGGTTCACCTTTGGCATCACCGGTTTTGGGCGGGTTGGTTTGTATGATTTGCGTGTCTTCGATTTCCGCACGCAGGAACATTGTGGGTTCATATTCCTCCTGATCGTCGGAGAAATAGGTGAATTGGTAGTTGCCAACCTGAATCAGATCGCCATGTTTTAACACCGATTTTGCGACACGGGCGCCGTTGAGCAGGGTACCGTTCGTGCTGCCCAGATCATCGACATACGTATTGTCACCCATGACCGTAATCAGCGAATGTCTCCCGCTGACGGTGAGGTCATTTAGCTGGATATCGTTACCGTGTTTGCGGCCAACGCTGATACTGTCCTTGTCGATGTGGTACTCCCTGATAACCGCGCCGTCCAGTGTCATGATCAATTTTGCCATTGGCGTTTAACCTCTTTCGCCTGAGTTCAGTTGGTGCTGGGTGTCGTGTCGGAAATGATCCCGCCATTTTCTTGCATTGCGTCGAGATCTTCAATGAGATGTTCGAAATCAGCCTTATTACGTGCTTTAAAATAGGCCTCTTCGGCAGTGATCAGGTTGCTGTCCAGCAAACGCATCAGGGCGGTGTCCATGCGTTGCATTCCGACCATGCCACCACTCTGAATGACATTTTCGATCTGATCGATTTTGCCCTCGCGGATGAGATTGGACACTGCCGTGTTGTTGATCAGGATTTCGATGGCGGGTATTCGACCTTTACTGTCTGCCCGGCGTACCAATTGTTGCGATATGGCGCCAATGAGTGAGGTGGACAGCATCGTGCGGATATAGGGTTCCTCACCCGGAGGGAAGGCGTTGATAATCCGATCTACCGATGCCGCGGCGCCATTGGTATGCAGGGTGGCCATGACAAGGATACCCATTTCCGCGGCGGTTAAGGCCAGATGGATGGTTTCCTGATCGCGCATTTCGCCGACGAGGATGACATCCGGATCCTCACGCAGTGCCGAGAGTAGGGCGCGTGAGAAGGTGGGAGTATGTGTACCGACCTCGCGCTGACTGAACAGACACTGTTTTGCCTTGTAAATATATTCGATCGGGTCCTCGATAGTGATTACATGGCCGCGACGTTCCTGATTGATGAAATCGATCATGGCGGCCAGGGTCGTCGATTTACCGGAACCGGTCGGACCGGTCACCAGTATCAGGCCTTTGCGGTGGCGGGTCAGGTTTTTCAATACCGGCGGCAGACCGAGTTTATTCAGGGTCGACACCGTGGTCGGGATGACACGAAACGCGGCGCCCAATCCACCGATGTGCTGAAATACGTTGATACGGAATCGCGCCTTTTCGCCGTACTCATAGGAGAAGTCGGTGTTGCCCTTTTCCTTGAATTCCTCCAGGCAATGCGCCGGGATCAAATCGAATACCAGGTCATAGACATCATCCGCACTGAGTTCGCGATACTGGACCGAGTAGGCAACACCGTGCAGGCGGATTCGCGGTGGATTACCGGCCACGATGTGTAAATCGGAGCCGCCCTGTTCCAGGACCATATCAAGGAATGTGTGGATGCGATGCATGGTCTCTTCAGGTCACGGCAAGGTTGACTTGGGGAAGCAGCTCGGGATTCGTTACGAAACGCTGGAACAGTTTTTTGTCGTTTGCATGTACGTAGGCATCGTCCGGATCCACTTCTTTTCGTTGTATAGCTTCCAGTAGTGCCTGATCCAGCAATTGCATACCTATTTCACGATGAGTCTGGATGATCGACGGAATCTGAAAGATCTTGTTGGACAGGATCAGGTTGGAGATCGCTGAATTATTGATCATGATCTCGAGTACGGCTTTCCGATACCGCCCATCCGCGGAGCGTATGAGTTTCTGGCTGATAACCGCATTCAGGTGCTGCGCCAGAAAGGATTTGGCCAGTGTCTTTTGTGATGTAGGCATGGCATCGATAATACGATCCAGCGTCTTCACCGCGTTATTGGTATGCAGGGTGCCAAGTACCAGGTGCCCGGTCTCGGCGGCGGTCATGGCCATGCTGATCGTTTCCGTATCCCGCAACTCACCGACAAGAATGACATCGGGGTCTTCGCGCAAGGCCGCACGCAGTCCTTCGTAGAAGCTGCTGACATGCGTGCCCACGGCGCGCTGGATGACCAGGGATTGTTTGCTCTTATGTACGTATTCGATCGGGTCTTCGAGGGTAATAATGTTGTAGCGCCGGTTCGCGTTCAACCAATCGATCATGGCGGCCAGCGTAGTGGATTTACCCGTCCCTGTCGCACCTGTTACCAGAATCAAGCCCTGCGTGGCATGCAGGAATTTTTCGCAGACCGGCGGCAGATTGAGATCTTGAAACGTCGGGATCTTCGGGGCGATTGCCCGAAAGGTTGCACCGACACCGGTGATCTTGTGAAAGATATTGGCACGGAAACGGCCGACTTCCTGGTCCTGATACGAAAAGTCGATGTCTTCACCCATCTTGAACTGTTCGACCTGTACCGGCGAAAGAATTTCATTGATCAGTTCTTCCAGTTCCACCGGCGTCAATTCACGGTATTTAATCGGCACCAGTTCGCCGTACAGACGGATGAGGGGAGGGGAGCCGACCGCGAAATGAATATCCGACGCGCCCTGTTGGCGTCCCAGTTTGAGGAATGCATTGATTCTCGCTGGCATTATGCGGCCTCTTGCTCGACCAGGGTTTCAATGGCCTTCATGAGTTCCTCCGCGGTTTGATAGCGTGCCTCCGGGCTGACTGCCATGGTCTTCATGATGACCGCACTAAGCGCTTCGGAAATCTTCGGGTTTGCCTGGTGTGCCGGCACTGCCTTTCCTTCGACGTGCTGGAAGAGGGTGGCGAGATGATCTTCGCCTTTATAGGGTGCACGTCCGACGAACACTTCATACAGAAGAATGCCCAGGCTATAGATATCGGTGCGTTGATCGATGGCGCGTGCACGCACCTGTTCGGGCGCCATGTATGTCGGGGTGCCGACCAGGATGCCGGTACGTGTAATCCGCGAATCGGCCGAGCTTGCGGCGGCGGCCAGGCCGAAGTCCACGATTTTGACTTCGTCCTGATCGTTGATCAGGATGTTGGCCGGTTTCAGGTCGCGATGAATCACGTCGCGCGAGTGGGCGTAGCCGACACCTTTACAGATATCCAGGAAGATCGTCAGCATGCGCCGGATATTAGGATTCTTGTTCATCTTGATCTCAAAGGCCATGGAGTGGCTTTTGAAATATTCCATGGAGATTGCATACGAACGGCCAAAAGTGATGAAGTCGTAAATGCGGATGATGTTCTCGTGCGTAATCTTGCGCGCGTAACGAAGTTCGTGGATGAAACGCTGGATGATATTTTCATCCGAAGACATATGTGCGTTAAGGAACTTCAGAATGATCTCTTCATTGACCATCATGTCCTCGACCAGCACGACAACACCAAATGCGCCCTTACCGATCTGTTTCACAACGCGATAGCGGTTGGCGATGATATAACCCGGTGAAAATTTTGTGGCATCGAATACCTGCGCCACTTCGACATTGGCATTCGAGGCGGAAAGATCCAGAATGCCGGCGCTGTTTTCTTCCTTGGGCCTGGGCTGTGACGGCGACAGTTCCTGGTTGATCATGGTTGGCCTGCTGAGATTCTGCGATTGATCGCGAAGTTCGCCGGCATTCATGATGCGCGTTTTTACATCCTGCATGGAGGTGTTCTGATCGAGATCTTCTTTCTTGGCGAATTCACTGATGGCAAGCAGCATCTCTTTACGCAATTCGCCGCTGGCTTCGTTTGCCTTTTGCATCAATTGCTGCACGATGGAATCATCACCGAGTTTCACCAGTGACTGCACGATGATGTGTGTGGATTCCGGATATTTCTCCATGGCGTCGAAGAGGTCAGGAATCGCACGTTTATCACCAAGTTGGCCCAGGGCATCTACCGCGCGTTCCCGTACCCACCAGTCCTCATCCGCCAGCGCCTGTATCAGATAAAAATAAGCCCGCTCGTCCTTGACCGAATTGAGAATCTCCACCGCCGTGCGGCGCAGGAACTCGTCTTTCTCCTGGAGCAGGCCGAGTACCGCTTCGACGACTCGCGGTCCGCCGATGGAGCCTAATGCATCCGCGGCGCGGACCCGTACCCACCAGTCGGTATCGCGCATGGCCGTCAACAGATTTTTGATGGCGCGGGTATCGGCAACTTCGTTCAGAACTTCCACGGCAGCGCGTCGGACATATTCGGAATCATCGTTCAGAATATCGATCAGATTACTGGCGGTGGCGGGGTCTTTAAGTCGGGTCAGGGCTTCAATCGCCTTGCTTTGCACCGTCATGTCCGGATCGCGCAGCAACGGGCAGATCACATTGGCGGGTACGGGAATATTCTGGGCGGCGATGCCTTCCAATGCGGCCTGACGCATGAGTTTGCTGGAATCCGTCAGTGACTTGATCAGAATATGCCTTACCTGTTCCGTATTGAACTGGGCAACGGTGCGAATGACCTGCAGGCGCGTACTGATGTCAGGATCATCAATGTATTGCACCAGAAAAGGGATGATATCCGGCGTGGCAACGGCATGAATGAGATGAAACGCGATGGTGCGTTTGCTCTTATCCGCCTTATCCAGCAGCCCGATGACCTTACGCAGGTTTAAGCGCGACTTGCGTGCTATCAGGATTTGTAACAGGACATTTTTAGGAATTTCCGGGTCATCCAGATACGGCAGCAGCTGGTTGGGATCGTAGTTATTCCCGGTTGCCATGATTCGGGCAATGCTGCTGACGAGGGTACGATTAGTATCCGCCAGTCCGTCTATAAACTCCGGCAACGATTTGTTGTCCAGCAAGGCGACCAGCAAGCCTTCTATTGTTTTATTCCCGGGCGAGTCCAGTAGCGCGTCGATGAGGCGCGGTACTGCATTGTGGCCGATTTCCTTGATCTTGGTGATCGCGGAAATCACCGCCGGATCATTGGGATTGTCTGATTCCAGCAGCGTATTGATGGCTTTGTTGGCTTTTAGGCTGTGAATTAAACTCATAAAATCAAATAAATCTCTGCTGATACCTTATGCGTTGCTGGTAACCTGGACGATGTAGTTTTTATTGACCATGCACGCCTGTGAATCGGATGTATATAACCGGATGAACCGATCATGGGCCTGATTGAGATAGTCATAGAGGCGGGCATGGTAAGGGTGCAGTGCTTCGATAACTTCACCATCTATGACCGAACCGTCCATTAGGGTTATGCGGCAGGCGATCACCGTCACCGTATCGCCTGTCGGCTTGTCGCTTGCGTACTCCACACGAACGATAGCAGAGCGATTATAAAACCGAATTTCTTCCGGCCGTTCACGGTAGAGTACGAGGAAGGGTTTGTCGGTATTGAGGACATAGCTGGGATCCTCCTGGGTGACCTTATCATCACCTACCGTGACATAAATTGCACCTTTCACTAGCCCTTCCGGGTGCACCCACATACTCACTTGCCGAAGTGCCTTGGCAATTCGTAACGGTTTTACTGCCACCGCGTCTCTCCCTGATGATGTAATTAATTAGTATATCGGGAATTTGCTGAAATCGTTAAACAAATGCTTGATCGTGCGAGTAAAATACCTAAATTCCATAGCTATAGAAAGGATTATTACCGGAGTGTTACCGTCCCAGATTGTTTTGCTCAGATTTAGTGCAATCAAAGTATCCTGCCACCCCGCACGAAGCGCTTTCGCCAGTAAGGATCATTCAGACTGTCAACAGTAACTTCTTTGCCATTAGAAGGTGCATGGACAAAACGGTGATGACCGATATAAATCCCGACGTGGGAGACCTTGTAGCGCGAGAATCGGAAAAAGACTAAATCGCCCGGCTGTAGTCCGGAAAAACTGACCGGTTGCGTTGCCCTTAATTGACCCAGTGAGGTCCTGGGAAGCTCCAGTCCTGCTTGCATGTGCGTGTAGTAAACAAGGCCGCTGCAATCAAATCCGGTTTTAGGCGAACGCCCGCCGTAATGGTAGGGTGTCCCGACCAATTCACGCGCAATCTCGACAACCTCTTTGTGTAATTGGGCTTCATGTACGCCGCCCGGATAGGGCCGACCTGGTGTGCTACAGCCGCCCATGAAACCTGCTAACAGTAGCAGGCCCGGCAGCAGGACACGTGATAGTGAAGAAATAATGCTCATTTTCAGTAAATTCCCGAATCTACGTCTCAGTCTAGCCCAAAGCCACAGATTGACAAAATATTAATAAATATCAATTACGTACTTTTACCAATTAATTTGAATTCTAGAATCGATTGCGTGACTCTGATCGCAAAATGACACTATTTTTGTATAGGAATCAGTGTCTTATCCCGATACCCCGAATAGGCTCAGTCTGATCACGGTTATGGAGCTCGCTCACTTACAACAAAGTCTGTATCCACGTGCCGTCACTGCCTCGGGTGAAGGGAATTTGCGTCGTGATGGCCAGGAACGGGAGTTTAGCCCGGGCCATGCATCGTCGGTCAAAAAGCAATCATCCATGGAGGCACAACAGCAACGCCTCGAACGCGTGCGTCGCGATGATGCCGAGCGCCGTGGCTTTGAAGAGCAGGCCGTCCGTCAGTACCAGGCGCAACAAGATCCAGACACCCTCGGCTACACCAATGCCAGTGTCTTCGGCGATCGTCTGGCAATGGCGTCGCGGCAGGCGCGTCAGAGTCAGGCACGGCGTGGCTATGTCCCGCCCGCCATGGTCTCCGCCCGCGGGCGCGAAGCCAACCGCAGTTATCTGGATGTGGCAAACAGTCATCAGCCTCGGTTTATCGACGAGATCGTCTGAAGACCGACGCGCCGCCAGCCCCTGTTCAAAATTTGTTATTCAGCTCAGGATTCGGGCTGACTGGCGTTCGCCGCGCTATCCGAATAATTTGCTGATCTGTTCCCCCCTACAACTTGCGCACTTTTGTACAATAGCCGGGATGATGAATCAGGTATTTGCTCGTGCGCCGACAGACTCGTAAACGTAAAACCAACTCCACTCCCCCCGCCAAGAAATCCACTCGCAAACGTACCAAGGTAGCGTCAACGGGGACGCATTCGCGTTGGTCATGGCGCCGCATCCGTTGGCGCTATGTCCTGGCGGTATTAATCGTCTTTTTCATTGCGTACACGATTTATCTCGATTTTGTTGTGCGAGATCAGTTCGAGGGCAAACGCTGGGCGCTGCCCGCGCAAGTTTATGCCCGTCCCCTGGAGTTGTATGCCGGCTTGCGCCTGAACCAGAACGATCTCGAACGCGAACTCAACATGCTGCGCTATCGATATGCCTTACCGCCGAACGACGCGGGGACATTTCAGCGCAGCGGCGCTAATTACGATATCACGACGCGTTCCTTTACCTTCTGGGACGCAACAGAAGCATCACGCCATATCCATGTCACTTTCAACGATAACGTGGTTACCCGTATCCGTAACGATGCCGGCGAAGACGTTTCCCTGGTGCGGCTGGATCCGGTCTTGATCGGCGGGATTTATCCGGCGCGTAAGGAAGACCGCATTCTGCTGCAACTCAAGGAAGTTCCGCCGGAGCTGATCAAGGTCTTGATCGCGGTGGAAGACAGGAAATTCTACAGCCATCACGGTATTGACCCGCGCGGGATAGCACGCGCATTACTGGCCAACCTGAAGGCCGGGGCAACAGTGCAGGGCGGCAGCACACTGACACAGCAACTGGTCAAAAACTTTTTCCTCGGCAATCAACGCACGCTTTGGCGAAAATTCAATGAAGTGATCATGGCGTTGCTGCTGGAGGTGCACTACAGCAAGGATGAGATCCTGGAGTCGTATGTCAATGAGGTGTATCTGGGGCAGGACGGCCCGCGTGCGATCCATGGGTTCGGGCTGGCCAGCCAGTTTTATTTTAACAAATCGATCTCGGATCTGAATCTGAGCCAGATGTGCGCCCTGGTCGCGCTGATTCGCGGGCCTTCCTATTATAATCCGGACAAACATCCCAAACGTCTGCGTGAACGCCGCGATCGCATTCTGGACATGCTGGTGGAACAAAACATGATCGATGCGCGTAAAGCCACCGAAGTAAAAAGCACGGCCATCAATGTGGTCGCGAAACGGCATGTGGCGACAACCAGTCACCCGGCCTTCATGGATTTGGTGAGCCGGCAGTTGCGGCAATATTATCGTCAGGAAGATTTGACTTCCGAGGGTCTGAAGATCTTCACGACACTCGATCCGCTGATGCAGCGTGACGTCGAAGAGGCCGTGCGCAAACGCACGGCGGAATTGGATAAACAACGCCAGCTGCACGGCGATTTACAGGCGGCGGCGATTGTGGCGAGCGCGACCAGTGGCGAGATCAATGCGCTGGTGAGTGATGCGGATCCGCTGTTCGCCGGTTACAACCGTGCCATCGATGCATCGCGCCAGATCGGCTCCTTGATGAAGCCGGTGGTCTATCTATCCGCCTTGAAACAGCAAGACAGGTATACCTGGCTGACACCTGTCGACGACAGTCCCATTACCTTGCAAGGTGCGGACGGCAGTACCTGGTCGCCGAAAAACTACGACAACGAATCGCACGGCGAAGTCCCGCTCGTGATTGCACTCAGTCATTCCTACAATCAGGCAACCGTGCGCCTGGGGATGCAGGTCGGATTCCCGGCAATTAACGACAGTCTGCACCGCTTGGGTATCGAGCGCGATGTCCCCGCCTATCCCGCGATGTTACTGGGTGCCGTCGGGATGACGCCGATGGAAGTCTTGCAGATGTATCAGACCATGGCCGCCAATGGCTTTCGCAGCCCATTGCGCGCAATTCGCGAAGTCATGGGACCCAACGGCCAGCCCTTGCGGCATTACCCGATCCAGGTGCAGCAGGCGTTTAATTCCAACCTGATCCAGGTGCTGAATAGCGGTCTGGTGCAGGTCGTTGAACAGGGAACGGCGCACTCGCTGCGTGCGCGACTGCCAACCGAGATCAAGGTGGCAGGCAAAACAGGGACGACAGACGATACCCGCGACAGTTGGTTTGCCGGTTTCGATGGCGCGCACGTCGCCGTGGTCTGGATGGGCACCGACGATAACAAGCCGACAGGTTTGAGCGGCAGCAGCGGGGCATTGCGACTGTGGGGAGACATTTATACCCAATTGGCGCCGGTTTCACTGGCTTTTGATAATTTCGATGAACTTGCAGTACACTGGGTTGACCTTACGTCGCGGGCCCTGACCGATGCGTCATGTCCGAATGCCGTGCAACTGGCCTTTTTGCCGGGTACGGCACCGACGGAGACGGTGAATTGTACGACCGGTATCCGTGGCAGGATTGAAAATACGGTGAACTGGTTTAAAGGGTTATTCCATTAATATGCATGCTTCAAGATACTTGTTATTGGCGCTCTGTTGCCTGTTACCCGTTGCCTGTACCACAACGCGCCCACCCGCGCTGGAATTGCCGGGAGAACCCGCGGATAAATTGATTTATCCCGCACCGCAAACCTCGCCGGCAGTCGTGGACCTCCTGAACCAGGCGCGCGACGCCACCCGGCAGGGTGAGTTGCAGCGTGCGGAGGTGCTGCTCGAGCGTTCCGTCCGCATCGAGCCACGCAATCCGACCTTGTGGAATTATCTGGCCAAATTACGCCTGCACCAGGGCCGGTTGCAGGAGGCTGTCGGCCTGGCGGCGAAATCCAATGCCCTGGCCGCGGCCAGCGACGATAAATTAAAAGCAGATAACTGGCGTATCATTGCCCACGCGCGTTATCAGAGTGGCGATGTCAACGGTGCCAAGGAAGCGCAGCGTAAGGCGGACACTTATATAAATAAGTAGCGGATACAGATGGCGGTTTACGACCTCGACAAACTCATTAGCGAAACGCGGCGCCTCGCCGCCGATTACCGGCGTGCGACCGGAAAGTCGCTGGCGGTGAGCAGTGAAATCGCCAAGCATGATGCCTGCGTGCAATTGCAGCTTGAGCCGGTGAATGAGGCGAGTGGCGGTTATGACGCGCTGGGTCAGGCGGCGCCCTGGCAAGGCTTACGCATTCAGGTCAAAGGCCGTGCGATTTTTGACGAAGGCAAAGGCGGGCAACGCATTGGTCAACTCAAACTGGATAAGGAATGGGATGCCGTTGTGCTGGTGTTAATGGACGAAGCCTTCAGCCCGGTTGAGATGTATCTGGCGGGTCGGCATGACATCGTCGATGCCATGGAGAATGACACCAGTAAGCGACGCAACCGCGGTGCCATGTCCGTTGCCAAATTCAAGCATATTGCGCAGCGGGTGTGGACAGCGGATGAAGGACGCGTGGCCACGGCCTTGGATACACGGCAAACCTGATTCATGCCGATGTTGGATTCAGTGGCGGAATTGCTGGGCGTCGAAGGTCCTATCGCGCGCACGCTGGACGGCTTTTCCGTACGGCAGCAACAACAGGCCATGGCCCAGGCGATTGCCGATGCGATCGACGCGCAACAGGATTTAATCGTCGAGGCGGGGACAGGTACCGGCAAGACCTTTGCCTATCTGGTGCCTGCCATTTGTTCCGGGCGCAAGGTCATTATCTCCACCGGCACCAAAAACCTGCAGGACCAGTTGTTCCACCGCGATATCCCGTTGATCCGGAACGCCCTGAAGCTGCCGGTCACCTGCGCCTTGTTAAAAGGACGCAGTAATTATGTCTGCCTGGATCGCCTGCGCAAGACACAGGATTTGGCACCGCAACAGGAACCGCACCTGATTCCGCAACTCCAGCACTTGCAGGAGTTCGCAAGACAGACAGACAGCGGCGATATCGCCCAATGTGATGCCATCCCCGAGGGCGACCCCTTATGGTTCCGGGTGACGTCGACCGCGGACAACTGTCTCGGCGCGGACTGCGATGATTATCAGGCCTGTTTCGTCATGCGCGCGCGGCGCGAGGCGCAGGCGGCCGACCTCGTGGTCATCAATCATCATCTCCTGTTATCGGACATGGCTCTGTCGGAAGAAGGCTTCGGCGAGTTGCTACCGGCGGCTGATATCTTTGTCGTGGATGAGGCGCATCAGTTGCCGGAAGTGGCCTCTTCGTTTTTTGGGACGGGTGTCAGCACGCAACAATTTGTCGATCTGGCGAACGACGTGCATCGCGCCTATCTGCAGGACATCAATGAAACCCGTGACATGGAATTGTTGTGTCACCAGCTTAACAAGTCCGCCCGGGATCTGCGCCTGGTATTCGGTGCGGAATTACGGCGCGGTCCCTGGCAGGAGATCCAGAACAATAGCAATGTCGCGCGTAGTATCGACCGCCTGCTGGAACTTAACGATGAATTAAAGGCGCAGCTCAGTCCGCTGGTGGAACGCAGCAAGGATCTGGAAAATGCCTATGAGCGTTGCAGTACCTTGAGCGCCAGATTGCATGCAGTCACCCACCAGGAACAGGCCGATGATATTCTTTGGTACGAAGTCCATCGGCGTTCGCTGAGCTTTCATGTGACCCCGCTGGATATTGCCCCGGCATTCAGTGAACATAAACAACGTAAAGGTGGCAACTGGATCTTTACCTCGGCAACCTTGACGGTGGACCACCGCTTTGATCATTTCAGTCGCCGCCTCGGTCTGCACGCTACCGCCGCGCGCCAATTCGACAGTCCGTTTGATTTTTCCCGACAGGCCTTGCTGTATTTACCGAAAGGTTTGCCGGACCCTAATAGCCCTGATTACTCCGAAGCGGTGATGCGTATCGCCCGGCAAGTCTTACAGGCAAGCGACGGTCGCGCATTCTTGCTATTTACCAGTCACCGTGCCTTGCGACTGGCGGAACAGGCATTGCGCGGCACAATCGATTTTCCTTTGCTGGTGCAAGGCGAGGCCCCGCGCGATCATTTGCTTGAGAGCTTCCGACGTACACCCAATGCCGTGCTGCTTGGCACCAGCAGTTTTTGGGAAGGTGTCGATGTGCGTGGCGAGGCCTTGTCGTGTGTGATCATCGACAAACTCCCGTTTGCGACGCCCAGTGATCCGGTGTTGCAGGCAAGGCTGGACAATCTGCGCCGACAGGGACTGAATCCCTTCATGCAGTATCAATTGCCCAGTGCGGTGATCACCCTGAAACAGGGTGTCGGCCGTCTCATTCGCGATAGCGGCGATCGTGGTGTTCTGGTCTTGTGCGATCCACGGCTGCGCAGCAAGTCGTACGGCCGAACCTTTCTCCAGAGTTTGCCGCGCATGCCGGTGACGGATTCGGTAGAGGCGGTGCGTCACTTTTTTTCTCCGCGTGCGGCAGTCGTAGGAGCGGATGCATGAAACTTCTGGCCATCGATACGGTAACCGAGGCCTGTTCCGTGGCGCTGTGGCTGGATGGCGAGATCACGACGCAGGAAGAAGTGGTCTTTCAATCCCATACCGAACACGTATTGCCCATGGTCCAGACCTTGTTGGCCCAGAGTGAAACGACCCTGTCACAATTGGATGCGATTGTTTTTGATCGTGGTCCGGGCTCTTTCACGGGTTTGCGCATCGGCGCCGGTGTGACACAGGGCCTGGCGCTGGGTGCGGATCGGCCGGTGATCCCCGTATCCAGTCTGGCGGCGCTGGCACAAGGGGCCTGGCGGCAGGACCAACAGACGCAGGTGCTGGCGTGTATCGATGCGCGGCAGGCGGAAGTGTATTGGGCCGGTTATCAATTGGTTGGCGAAACGATGACAGCAGTGACCGCGGAACAGATTGGTGCCGCCAGTAGCGTGACATTGGACAAGAACTCAACCTGGTTCGGTGTGGGTACCGGCTTCGGCCGCTATGCCGAGGAACTGGCTGCACTACCGGGAGTCAACTGGTCGGGAACCCAGGCGCAACGGTTCCCGCTGGCGCAGGACCTGTTTGCCCTGGCGCTGCCGGCGGTGTCGCAGCAGGATTGGTTACAGCCGGCGGATGCGATTCCTATATACTTAAGAGATAACGTGGCCACACCACCTTCAAAATGAGGAGCTGAATTGTGAAACGCCTTATTCCATTATTACTGTTTAGTGTGGGCCTGGTTTTCGCCGCTCAGGTCATGGCGGACTCGCCCATGATTTATGAGAAAGATGTCAAAGGCGAAATGGACGCGACCTATAAAGAAGTCTTCAATGCCCTGGAGAACAACGGCTATTACGTGATATTCGAACCGAATATCGGGCGTAACCTCGCCAGCTTCAAGCAGCGCTGGGGCAAGGATTATAATAAGAATCAGCTCGAATCCATTCGTAGCATGGTGTTTTGTAATGCCTGGTACGCGAACCAGATGAGCAATGCCGACCCGCAGATGCTGGCACTGTGCCCCTTGCACATTTCCCTGGTATACAAAAACGGCATTACCCGCATTCTGTTTGTGCGGCCGAGTTTAGTGGCGACCGGCAGCCCCGCGGAAAAGATCGCGTTGGAGTTAGAACAGGATGTGATTCGGACGATTGAGAGTGGCTTACATTGAATAGCTGTTCCGGATTCCTAATCAGATACAGGATGAGATGTTACTTCCCAGGACCATATGCCGCAGGGATGCGGCATATGAGCGTACAGGGATGTATTTACCGCGTGTCCTGGGAAGTGACATTGCATCCTGTCAAAGTCATGGATATGAATTCGGAACAGCTATACGGTTAAAAGCCGTTCCAAAATACGTTCGTAGATTCGAGAGAGTGTATCCAGATCGGCGACGCTGACGTGTTCATCGACTTTGTGAATTGTCGCATTGACCGGTCCCAGTTCCAGCACCTGCGCACCGGTCGGTGCAATGAAACGCCCGTCCGAGGTACCGCCGCTGGTAGATAATTCCGCGCGATAACCGCAGATATCCTGTACGGCCTGTTGTGTCGCATCCACCAGTTCGCCGGCCGGTGTCAGGAAGGGTTGTCCCGAGAGCGACCATTCCAGATCAAATCTCAATTGGTATTTCTTCAGCAGGGTCTCGACACGTTCTTTGAGCAATGCATCCGTGACTTCCGTCGAAAAGCGAAAGTTGAAATCGATAGTCAGGTGGCCGGGGATGACATTGGAGGCGCCGGTACCGCCGTGGATATTGCTTACCTGGAAGGTTGTCGGTGGAAAGTGATCATTGCCGTTGTCCCAGGTGATGGCGCACAGCTCATTGAGTGCCGGCGCCGCCAGATGGATCGGATTGCGCGCCAGATGCGGATAGGCGACGTGACCTTGTTGTCCATGGACAATAAGGCGGCCATTGAGTGACCCACGCCGGCCATTCTTGATGATATCGCCCACCTTGTTCGTGCTGGTCGGTTCACCCACGAGGCACCAGCGAATGGACTGCTTGTGTTGTTGTAACCAGTCGACGACCTTGACTGTACCATCGACCGCCGGGCCTTCTTCATCACTGGTGATCAGAAAGCCGATGGCGCCTTTGTGCGAGGGGTGTTGTGCGGTAAAGCGCTCGCATGCCGTTACCATCGCGGCAATCGAGCCCTTCATGTCCGCGGCGCCGCGGCCGTACAACATGCCGTCTTTCAGCGTCGGTGTAAACGGCGGTGATGACCAGTCGCTTTCAGGCCCCGTGGGGACCACATCGGTGTGGCCGGCGAACACAAACAAATCTTCACCCGTACCGCGCTGTGCCCACAGATTATCGACCTCGCCGAAGCGCAGGTGCTCGATGCGAAATCCCAGCTTCGACAAACGCTCGGCCAATAAGGTCTGGCAACCTGCATCGGCTGGCGTGACGGAGGCACGCGCGATGAGGTCTTTGCTGAGTTGCAGGGTTGGCGAGTCGCTCATGCTGTAAAGAGTCTGGCGTAATTGTCCGGATCAAAACCGATAACTGTCTGCTTGCCCGATACTAACACGGGGCGTTTAATGACTGTGGGGTGTTTGCAGCACAGCGCAACCGCTTGGGTCGCGTTTGTGATTGCCTGTTCCGACGTCGGCAGGTCACGCCAGGTACGGCCGCGTTTATTGAGCAGGGCTTCCCAATCCACCTGCTTTAGCCAGGTGTTGACCTGTGCCGGGGTCAGGCCATCTTTACGAAAGTCGTGAAAGCGGTAGGCGATCTCCCGCTGGTCGAGCCAGCGGCGCGCCTTTTTGACCGTGTCGCAGTTTGGGATACCGAAGAGCGTGATATCGGACATTAAATGTCGCGCAACAACTCGTTAATACCGACCTTACTCAGCGTCTTCTCATCCACCTGTTTGACGATGACCGCGCAGTACAGGCTGTATTTGCCATCGGATGAAGGCAGGTTACCGGAGACGACAACAGAGTAGGGCGGAATATGGCCGTAGGTGATCTCGCCGGTCATGCGGTTGTAGATTCGGGTGCTCTGGCCGATGTACACGCCCATGGAGATCACTGAACCCTCGCCAACGATCACACCTTCCACGACTTCGGAGCGGGCGCCAATAAAACAATTGTCCTCAATGATCGTCGGTGCGGCCTGCAACGGCTCGAGCACACCGCCGATGCCGACACCGCCGGAGAGGTGCACGTTCTTGCCGATCTGGGCACAGGAACCGACGGTGGCCCAGGTATCGACCATGGTGCCGGAATCCACATAGGCGCCGATGTTGACGTAAGACGGCATCAACACCACGCTCGGCGCAATATAGGCGCCACGGCGTACGGTTGCCGGCGGTACCACGCGCACGCCGTCATTGCGAAAGTCGCGCGAGTTGTAGTCGGCGTATTTGGGGCGCACCTTGTCGAAATAATTGGTGAAGCCGCCTTTCATAAAGGTGTTGTCTTCGATGCGGAATGACAACAGCACGGCCTTCTTCAGCCATTCGTTAACGACCCACTTGCCATCCTGTTTTTGCGCGACACGCAGTTCGCCTTTGTCTAACAGGGTAATGGCCTCATTGACGGCTTCCTTGACCATGGTGTCGACCCGCATCGGGGTGATATCGGCACGCTTTTCGAAGGCTTCATCAATGATCGTTTTCAGGTCGTTGCCCATTTCGCTTACTCCGGAATGATGTTGTGTTGTCGCTGGATCGGCATTTTAACGTGGAATGACTGCAGGTGCTTATAAATTTTGGCAAAAACGCTGCAAACGCAAGGCCGCCTCTTCGCATTGGGCGAGATCGGCAACCAGCGCCATGCGGATATAATTAGCACCGGGATTTTCGCCATGCGCATCGCGCGAGAGATAACGACCGGGGAGTACGGTGATGTTCTGTTGCGCAAACAGGTCGCGGGTAAATTGCTCGTCGCTGACCGGCAGTTTTGGCCATAAATAAAATCCGCCTTCCGGTTGCGTCACCGGGAGGACGTCCTGCAGCAGCTCAATCACGCGCCGGAATTTCTGCTGGTACAACTGACGATTTTCCCTGACGTGGGTCTCGTCTGACCAGGCGGCAATGCTGGCATGCTGGATCGGCGGTGGCAGGGCGCAGCCGTGATAAGTACGGTAACGATAGTAATCCGCGAGAATGCCGGCGTCACCGGCCACAAAACCGGAACGCAGGCCCGGCAGATTCGAACGCTTGGATAAACTGTGAAAGACCACGCAACGCTTGTACTCGGTATTGCCGAGTGATTGCGCCGCTTCGAGCAGGCCCGGCGGCGGTCTGGTCTCATCGAAGTACAATTCGGAATAACACTCATCTGACGCGATAATGAAATCGTATTTCTCCGCCAGCGTGATGAGCTGCTGCAATTGTGCCAATGGCATCACCGCGCCGGTAGGATTCCCGGGCGAGCAGGTATATATAAGCTGGCAACGTCGCCAGACCTCTGCCGGGATGCTGTCGAAATCCGGCAGGTAGTTGTTGGCCTGCGTGGTGTTCATGAAATACGGTTCGGCACCGGCCAGCAGGGCGGCACCTTCGTAGATCTGGTAGAACGGGTTTGGCATCAGGACCAGGGGCTGTTGCGTGCGATCGATGACGGCCTGAGCAAACGAAAACAAGGCCTCGCGTGTGCCGCTGACCGGCAGGACCTGCGTCTCCGGGTTAATGGCCGCGGTGTGCAGATTGAAGCGGCGATTCAGCCAGCTGGCAATCACCTGGCGCAAGGTATCCATGCCTTTGGTGACGGGGTAGTTGGACAATTCGTCCAGGTGCGCGATGAGTCGGTCGCGCACGAACGCGGGGGCTGCGTGTTTGGGTTCGCCGATGCTGAGTGCAATATGCGCAAGATCCGCGGGTGGTGTCGCTCCCGCCTTGAGTTTGGCGAGTTTTTCAAACGGATAGGCTTGCAGGCGTTGTAAATCAGGATTCATACTAAGTGCGAATTTCGGTTTAGTCTTTTTGCAGGCATTATAATGCAAGCGCATACTCAACACACCTCGGTTTTCGCCGTTATCAGCCTGTTAGTCTCCGCCACACTGTGGGGTGTGTTCTGGTATCCACTGCGCTGGCTGGAGCATTTTGGCCTGCACGGTGTCTGGATCACGTTTCTGGTCTACTGTGGCACGCTCATATACTGCGTCCCCATTATTGGGCGGCATTATCGAGACTTCGCACGTCAGCCCATTCGCTTGCTGTTGATCGCGTTGAGCAGCGGCTGGTGCAATACCGCCTTTATCCTTGCCGTCCTCGAAGGCGAAGTGGTGCGTGTCATCCTGTTATTTTATTTATCGCCGATTTGGGCAACCTTGCTGGCAAGGCTGGTGTTGAAGGAACGTCTGACCCGCGTTGCGTACCTGACCCTGTTTATCGCCTTCGCCGGGGCGATGTTGATGCTGTGGTCGCCGGAGGTAGGTTATCCGTGGCCACAATCACGCGCCGACTGGATGGGATTGTCGTCCGGGCTGGCCTTCGCGCTGCTGAACCTGTTCATACACATGACGGACGACGTGAAAATTCAAACCAAGACGGTGTCGTCCTGGCTGGGCGTCATTCTGGTCGCCGGTGGCAGTTTGCTGGTGCTCGGCGATCCCCTGACGGTACATGAACCCATCGCGACCCTCTATGCCTTGTTAGTGGGCATGACACTCACGGGCGCCATGACCTGGCTGGTCGTATACGGTGTCACGCACATGCCGGTGCATCGTTCCGCCACCATCCTGTTATTCGAAGTCGTGGCAGCCGCGGTATCCACTTATCTGCTTACCGAAGAGCGTATGTCGACGCGTGAATGGATAGGTGGCCTGGCGGTCATCCTGGCGGCGTATTTCTCGGCGCGCCAGCATACGGCCTTGCCCGCCGTCACCGGAGACGCACATGAGCGAATTTAGACTCGGTAAGATCCTGCATGCGAGCGTGATTGTGCAAGACACGCAACGCGCGCTGGCGTTTTATCGCGATGTGTTGGGATTGCAGGTCGCGCACAATCGGCCTGACCTGGGCTATCCGGGTGCCTGGCTCATCCTCGGCGAACAGGAAATACATTTACTGGAATTGCCCAATCCCGATCCGGTGAGTGGCCGGCCGAGTCACGGCGGCCGTGACCGGCATATCGCTGTTGCGGTAAACAATTTGTCCGCGTTGCGCGAAAGGCTGGACGCGCACGGTTTGCATTACACCGTCAGTAAATCGGGACGTGCGGCGATGTTTGTGCGGGATCCGGACGGGAACGCCCTGGAATTGATCGAACAGCCGGGTTAATCGGTCAGGTTGCGCTGAATGGTCTCGCGCAGTTTGTTGTAGGCCGCCTCGTCCGTAATCGGCGCACCATCCTTGTCGGTAATGTAAAAAATATCTTCGGCGCGTTCGCCAAACGTCGCGACCTTCGCGTTTTGCAGTAATACATCGCATTCGAGCAGGGCGCGCGCAATCCGCGATAACAGCCCGGGTCTGTCGCGGGCCGTGACCTGCATGGCGGTGCGCTGGTTGTTTCTGTCCATCCAGAAGTTGACGTCGGTGGTGACGGTAAAGGCCTTTGACTGCCGGGGGATCTGCTGCTGTGGTTTGGGCAATTCCATCTCCGGCGTATGTAGGCGCGTATGCAATCGTTTTATCAGGTCATTGAGCCGGAAATGATCGGTGACCGGTTTGCCGGATTCATCCAGGGCGACGTACGTGTCCAGGGCATATCCGTCTTTGGAGACGAGAATGCGTGCATCGGCAATGGTGAGGCCCAGTTGTTCAAGCGTACCGGTTATATGTGCAAACATGCGGTCGTGTGCGCGGTTGTAAATGAAAATCTCGGTGCCACCACGCACCGAGGCATGACGGATCATGATCAACGGCAGGTCCGACTCGGTTGTCTTCAGTATGCCTTCAGCATGCCAGGCAATCTCGTCCGCGGAATAGCGCAGGAAATATTCGTCCTCGAAGCGTTCCCACAGGCTATCCAGTGCCTCGTTCGAAATATTTTGCGAGGCGAGCTTGTTACGGGCGTTGGTCTTGTTTTCCGTGATGCTTTCGGATGCGCGCACCGGTGCGTCCAGGCCACGACGCAGGGCGCTGCGGGTAGCGAAATATAATTCACGCAGCAGGGAATCTTTCCAGGAATTCCATACCGAGGGACTGGTGCCGCGGATATCCGCGACTGTCAGCAGATAGATGTAATTCAGATGGTTGAGATCGCCGACCAGACAGGCAAAGTCGTGTACCACTTGCGGATCGCTGATGTCCTTGCGCTGGGCGGTGGTGGACATAATCAGGTGTTGCGCCACCAGCCAGCTGACGAGATGCGAATCGTATTCGCTCAGTCCGTGTTGACGGCAAAACTGGGCGGCATCGGTCGCGCCCAGTTCGGAGTGATCGCCGCCGCGGCCTTTGGCGATATCATGAAACAGGGCGGCGAGGAGCAGTAATTCCTGTTTCGGAATCTCCTGCATCAGCTCGGAACACAGCGGGAACTCGTTACGGTAACTGGGGACCGTAAAACGCCGCACATTGCGAATGACCATCAGGATATGTTCGTCTACCGTGTAGACATGAAACAGATCGTGCTGCATCTGGCCGACGATGTTGCCGAACAGGGGGATATACGCGGCCAGAATACCGTAACGGTTCATGCGGCGTAACTGTTGTGTGATGCCGCGGGGTTGCCGCAGGATCTCCATGAACAGCGAGCTGCAGCGCACGTCGTTACGAAACCCGGCATCGATGAGGTAGCGGTGTTCGCGGATCAGTCGAATGGTATTGGCGCTGACGCCTTTGATCTCCGGATGCTGGGCCAGCAATAAAAAGACTTCGAGCAGGGCAAACGGATAGAGTCGAAACGTGGTTTCGGAGACGGTCTCCAGATAGCCTTTGCGGATTTGAAAACGTTTATTGATCCGCGTCGGTTTGGCCGAGGCATGCTTCTCGATGATTTCCTCGGAAAACAACTGCAACAGCATCTCGTTGAGGCGGCTGAGTTCCATGATCGTGCGGTAATACTGCTTCATGAATTTTTCAACACCGCGGCTCCGGCTATCGTCCTGGTACCCGAACTTGGCGGCCAGCGTGCGCTGATGATCGAACAAGAGGCGATCTTCACGGCGTTTTGCCAGCAGATGCAGGCCATAGCGGATTTGCCAGAGAAAGGCCTGGCCTTCGTGCAGTGCCTTGTATTCTTCTTCAGTAAGAAAATCGTGCTTGACCAGGTCGTGCAGGGTGTCTGCGGCAAAGTGCCGTTTCGCCACCCAGCCGATCATCTGGATATCACGCAAGCCGCCAGGACCGTCCTTGATGTTGGGCTCGAGGTTATACGCGGTGTCATTGAATTTGAGATGCCGCTGGTGTTGTTCCTGGACCTTCTCGGCAAAAAATCTGTCACTCGGCCAGATCTTCTTGGGGCCGGTCAGTGTCTTGTGTTCGTCGGCCAATTCCTGCGGTCCCAATAACAGGCGTGATTCCAGCATGTTGGTGGCGACGGTAATGTCGCGTTTGGCTTCGTTGACGCATTCCTTGAGGGTGCGCACGCTGTGGCCGACTTCGAGGCCGATGTCCCAGAGAAACGTGGTGAACGCGACGATGGCATCTTTATAGGGCTTGGGACTTTTGCGTAATAGAATCAGGATGTCGATATCGGAGTGCGGGTGTAATTCACCGCGACCGTAACCCCCCACGGCCATCAGCGCGATATTTTTGTCGGTCGCGGAGAAAAACTGGCGCCAGGCATGACTCAGGATCTCATCGATGAGACTTGCCTGCATATACACCAGCTCTGTCGCACTGCGTCCCGCCCAAAAGCGTTCGCTCATTTCGGCATAAGCGGAGGTCAGTGCATGACGAAATAAGGGAATATTTTTATTGGGCTGCGTGCTTAGTGCGGATTCGAATTGAGGCAGATTGAACAGTGCTTCATCCAGCTGTGCGGCCATCTAAAACGTTTCCTCTTTGCGGCGGGTCAGGACCTCGAAACCGTTATGGGTGACCAGTACGGTATGTTCCCATTGTGCGGAGAGGGTGCGGTCCTTGGTGACGACCGTCCAGCCGTCTTTCATCAGTTTGACATGCCGTTTGCCGACGTTAACCATGGGTTCGATGGTAAAGGTCATGCCGGGTTCGAGCACCAGGCCGGTCCCCGGGGTGCCGTAGTGCAATACCTGCGGTTCTTCATGAAAGGCGCGGCCGATGCCGTGCCCGCAGTATTCGCGCACGATGGAATAGCCGTGCGCCTCGGCATGTTGTTGAATGGCGTGACCGATATCGCCGAGGCGGGCGCCGGGGCGGACCATTTCGATGCCCAGGTGCATGCAGTCGTAGGTAATCTTGACCAGGCGTTGGGCGAGGATGGAGGGCTCACCGATAAAAAACATTTTGCTGGTGTCGCCGTGAAAGCCGTCCTTGATGACGGTGATATCGATGTTGAGGATGTCACCGTTCTTCAGGCGCTTTTCGCTGGGGATCCCGTGGCACACCACATGGTTCACCGAGGTGCAGATGGAATTGGGGAAACCGTGGTAGTTGAGCGGAGCGGGTACCGCCTGCTGGACATCCACGATGTAATCGTGGCAGATCCGGTCCAGTTCGCCGGTGGTGATGCCGGCCTGGACGTGCGGTTCAATCATTTCCAGGACATCGGCGGCCAGGCGGCCGGCCACGCGCATTCGTTCGATTTCTTCCGGATTTTTGATGGATACCGTCATACTGCTGTCACCAGGGGATTCAGACCTGGTTGCGGACCTGAAATTCCTAAAGATTTGAGGGTTTTATTGTTTGCGACCAGGGGTTTATGGTATAAAGCGCGCGCTAACTTAGCAATGACTAACGGCCCGACTGGGAGATTATCGACCAGGACGGCTAAACCCTAAAATCCGCACATGTATCGACACGTCATCCCGGGTGCCCACGGGGTCGGGTGATGGGATACATGGAGGCTTAACCCAGGAGACAAATAATGACTGACGTATCTATGCGCCAGATGCTGGAAGCTGGCGTGCATTTCGGCCACCAGACCCGTTTCTGGAATCCCAAGATGGCCCCCTTTATCTTCGGGGACCGCAACAAAATCCACATTATCAACCTCGAGAAGACCCTGCCGCTGTACCAGGATGCAGTGAATTTCGTGGGTTCCATGGCAGCCAACCGCGGCCAGATCCTGTTCGTCGGGACCAAGCGTTCCGCCCAGGATGTGATCATGGAAGAAGCCCAGCGCTGTGGCATGCCGTTTGTAAATCACCGTTGGCTGGGCGGTATGCTGACCAACTGGAAGACCGTGAAGCAATCCATCAAGCGCCTGAAAGACCTGGAGACCATGAGCCAGGACGGTACCTTCGCGCGCCTGAGCAAGAAGGAAGCCCTGACCCTCAGCCGTGAAATGGAAAAACTGGAGCGTAGCCTTGGCGGTATCAAGGACATGCCGGGCGTGCCTGACGTGATGTTTGTGGTCGACGTCGGCCATGAAAAAATCGCCGTGGCCGAAGCCAAGAAACTGGGTATCCCGGTGGTCGGCATTGTCGATACCAATAATTCACCGGAAGGCATTGATTACATCATCCCGGGCAATGACGACGCGATTCGCGCCATTCGCCTTTACACTCAGGGTGTTGCCGATGCCATTATCGCTGGCCGTGCAACGATCACTGTCGGTGGTGCTGCAGGCGACGACTTTGTCGAGTTGGATGAAAGCGGTGAAGTGGCTGGCGCCAGAAAGGGTAGTAAGAAGAAGACTGCCAAGAAAAAAGTTGTCGCCAAGCAGGCTACCGTGAAGACCAAGACCAGCAAGAAGGCCTCTGCCGATCTTGCTAAAGCGGAAGAAGCCGCTGAGTCACAAGACGACAGCAGTGACGCCGCCGCTAGCGATGACGAATAAGGATCGCTAAACCTCATTCGTAAACGTGAGTGACTCGAAAGGGGGCCCATGCCCCCTTTTTCAAACGTGCAAAGCTAAGAGGAATGAATTATGGAAATTACTGCAGGGCTTGTTAAAGAGCTACGGGAACGCACCGGGGCAGGCATGATGGAATGCAAAAAGGCCCTGGTGGAAATGAAGGGCGACATCGATGCCGCCGCCGAACACATGCGCAAGACCGGCATGGCCAAGGCTGACAAAAAGGCCGGGCGTGCTGCCGCAGAAGGCCTGGTGGTCATCCGGGCCAGTGATGACGGCAAGACTGCCGCCATCGTCGAAGTCAATTGTGAAACTGACTTTGTGGCCAAGGACGAGAACTTCCGCAATTTTGTCGACGCGATTGCTGACAAGGTCCTGGCAGCCAAACCGGCAGACCTTGATGCCTTGCTGGCCATGCCGCTGGCTGATGGCATGAGCGTGGAAGAAAGCCGTAAGGCCCTGATTGCGCGCATTGGCGAAAACATGAATGTCCGCCGCTTCAGCATCATTAACGCTAAGGGTAAAGTGTCATCCTATATGCACGGTGCCCGAATCGGTGTTGTCGTCGATCTGGAAGGTGGCAATGACGACCTGGGCAAAGATATCGCGATGCATATTGCCGCGAGCAAACCGATTTGTGTGGACGAATCCGGTGTATCGCAGGATGTGATTAGTAAGGAAAAGGAAATTTATACCGCGCAAGCCCAGGACAGCGGCAAACCGGCCGAGATCATCGAAAAGATGGTGCTGGGGCGGGTGCAAAAGTTTCTGAAAGAAATTACCTTGCTGGGTCAACCCTTCGTCAAGGATCCGGATCAGACCGTGGAAAAGCTGCTTAAGGCTGCGAATGCCAAGGTTGCCAGTTTCGTGCGTTATGAAGTCGGTGAAGGTATCGAGAAGAAAGTCGAGAATTTCGCCGAAGAAGTCATGGCGCAGGCGAAGGGCAACTAAGCTATGACAGCGGGATCCGACCTCAAATATAAACGAATCCTGCTGAAGTTCAGCGGCGAGGCCCTGATGGGCGAGCAAAACTTCGGCATTGACCCCGCCGTGCTCAAACGCATTGCGGCGGAAGTCAAAGCCCTGATAGATGCCGGTGTTCAGGTTGCCATCGTCATTGGCGGTGGCAACATTTTCCGCGGTGTCAGTCTCGCCGCTGCGGGCATGGACCGGGCCAATGCCGATTATATGGGCATGCTGGCGACCGTCATCAATTCGCTTGCTATCCAGGATGCACTGGAGCAGAAGGGCATGATCGTTCGGGTTATGTCGGCCCTGCCGATCCAGTCGGTTTGCGAAGATTACATCCGCCGCCGTGCCATTCGTCACCTGGAAAAGAACCGCGTCATCATACTCGCGGCAGGCACCGGTAATCCGTTTTTTACCACGGACACCGCCGCCAGCCTGCGTGGCGTCGAGATCGATGTCGATTTGATGCTGAAAGCGACCAAGGTCGATGGCGTCTATTCCGCTGATCCGAAAAAGGATCCCAAGGCCGTGCGGTACGATAAGCTCGGCTATGACGAAGTCATCAATAATAAGCTCGCCGTGATGGATACCACCGCCATCGTACTGTGCCGGGATAACAAGCTGCCCATTCGTGTCTATGACATGAACAAGGAAGGCGCTCTCATGAAGATTGTGCAGGGTAATGACGAAGGCACACTTGTCAGTTAGGAGGGAGGATACATGCTGAACGACATTAAAAAAGACGCCGAAACACGCATGGCCAAGAGTATTGAATCTCTGCGTACTGAATTGACCAAGCTGCGGACAGGCCGCGCGCATACAAGCCTTCTGGATCATGTCACTGTTGAATATTACGGTTCGCAGGTACCTATTAATCAGGTTGCCAATGTGAATGTCGGCGATGCACGTTCCCTGACGGTTGTGCCCTGGGAAAAGAAAATGGTGCCTGTCGTCGAAAAGGCGATCATGAATTCGAATATGGGCCTGAACCCGGTAACCGCCGGTGATGTTATCCGCGTGCCGCTGCCCGCATTGACGGAAGAACGGCGGCGGGATATGACGAAAGTCGTGCGCGCCGAAGGTGAGGGGGCGCGTGTTGCGATTCGTAATATCCGTCGCGACGTCCTCAGTGACATCAAGGAATTACTCAAAGACAAAGAAATCACGGAAGACGAAGAACGCCGCGCGCAGGATGATGTGCAAAAAATTACGGACAAGTATATCGCTGAAGTCGATAAGCTTGTCGAGGCCAAGGAAAAAGACCTCATGGAAATCTGATCGCAGGATCAACCAAACCGGAATAGTGACGGCGACATGTCAGCGAATCAGACTTTTAATCTTAATATCCCGCGCGAAAAACTGCCGCGTCATGTCGCCATTATTATGGATGGCAACGGGCGCTGGGCCGAACACAGGAACCTTCCGCGTTTTGCCGGACACCGGGCCGGCGTGGAGACCGTGCGCAGTATCGTGCAAATGAGCGGTGAGCTGGGCATCGAGGCCCTGACCCTGTTTGCGTTTTCCAGTGAAAACTGGCGGCGACCGAAGAAAGAAGTTGGCCTGTTGATGGACTTGTTTCTGAGTGCGCTGGAACGTGAAGTGAAGAAGCTCCACGAAACCGGCGTTCGTCTGCGCATCATCGGCGATGTCTCCGCCTTCCCCAAAAAACTGCAGCAACGTATTCAGGATTCCATGGACAAGACCCGTGATAACAAGGGTCTCACTCTGAATATTGCCGCGAATTACGGCGGTAAATGGGATATCGCCCAGGCCGCGCGCAAGCTTGCCGAACAGGTTGCGGCAGGCACATTAAACCCGCAAGACATTGACGAGTCGCGTCTTGCCGAACACCTCTCCCTGAGCGAATTGCCGGAACCCGATCTGTTTATCCGAACCGGTGGTGAGCAGCGCATCAGTAATTTTCTGATCTGGCAGCTTGCCTATACCGAATTGTATTTTACCCATATCCTCTGGCCTGACTTCAGTCGCGAAGAATACGCAAAGGCGATCCAGTCGTTCGCCAGTCGTCAGCGCCGATTCGGCCAAACCGGCGCGCAGATCCTGGAGCTGGAACAACGCGGCCATGCTTAGACTGCGTGTCATCACAGCCTTAATTCTCGCACCACTGATCATCTGGAGTGTCCTTGCCTTCTCGCACCGCGCCTTGGCTATTGAACTCGGCCTGATTCTGACTGTCGCAGCATGGGAATGGGCGCGACTGGCGGGCCTGCAGGCTAACAGTGCGCGAATTGCTTTCGGTGGGTTCATGGCGCTGATCATGTTGGGGGTGATGGTGTTGCTACATCATTCCATGCAATGGCTGACGTGGTTTTTGTATGCCAACCTGTTGTGGTGGTGTATTGCATTCGTTCTGGTCGCGAGTTTTCGCACAACCCCGGAACAATTGCCTCGTCACTTTGATGCGGTTGCAATTACCCTGAATCTGCTGGCAGGCATCGTCATTATCGGCGGCGCCTTTGTGGCGCTGACCGGACTGCACAGAATCGAAAGCCATGGCGCGTATTATATTCTCATGTTGTTAGTGTTGATCTGGCTTGCTGATATTGCGGCATATTTTGCCGGAAGACGGTTCGGTAAACACAAGCTGGCGCCGTATGTCAGTCCGGGAAAGACCTGGGAGGGCGTACTCGGTGCCGCGATTGCCGTGTTGCTGGCTGCGCTGCTGATCGCCGGATACCTGCAGCTGGACACCAATAAAACCATCCTGTTCAGCCTGCTGGTATTAGTCACGATTGCCGTGTCGATCCTGGGCGATTTGACGGAGAGTTTGTTTAAGCGTCGCGTCGGCGTGAAGGACAGCAGCCAGTTATTGCCCGGACATGGCGGTATCCTGGATCGTATTGACAGCCTGATGGCGGCAGCGCCGGTATTTCTGCTGGGAATGATACAGGCAGGTATCCGATGAAAGGCGTCGCTATTCTCGGTGCAACCGGAACCATCGGTGTGAATACGCTGGATGTGCTGGCACGTCATCGCGAGGATTATCGGGTGATTGCCCTGACGGCGCATAGTCAGCACCAGCGACTGGCGGAACAATGCCTGACGCATGTACCGGATTACGCCGTCATGGTAGATGCCGATGCCGCGGAGAAATTACAGGCCGAACTGCAGCGCAAGGCGTGTCCGACCAGGGTGTTACAGGGTGCAGATGCACTGGCAAGAGTTGCCGCCTTGCCCGAGGTTGACATCGTGATGGCCGCCATCGTGGGCGCCGCGGGTTTGTCATCGACAATCGCCGCTGCTCGTGCGGGTAAGCGAATTCTGCTGGCCAACAAGGAATCCCTGGTGATGTCCGGCAAATTATTCATGGACGAAGTACGGGAGCATCACGCGGAATTGTTGCCCATCGACAGCGAGCACAATGCCATTTTTCAATGCATGCCGTCCAATTACACGGATGGATTGCAGGCAGTCGGTGTGGAAAAGATCTTGCTGACCGGTTCCGGCGGTCCGTTTCGTGATTTGCCCTTGGATAAACTGGCAGGTGTCACGCCGGAGCAGGCGATTGCCCATCCCAACTGGAATATGGGCAAGAAGATTTCCGTGGATTCCGCCACGATGATGAATAAAGGGCTTGAGCTTATCGAGGCCTGCTGGTTGTTCGATACCTCGCTGGACAATATTGAGGTCGTTTTGCATCCGCAAAGTATTATTCACTCCATGGTGGAATACATCGATGGATCGGTGATTGCGCAACTGGGGCAACCGGATATGCGGACTCCCATTGCGCATGCGCTTGCCTGGCCGCAGCGTATCAGTTCCGGGGTAAAGCGACTCGACCTGTTTGATATTGCAACCCTGAGTTTCAACCGGCCGGATGAACAGCGCTATCCATGTTTGCAGCTTGCCAGACAGGCGATGCAGACGGGTGGCACCGCAACAACCATTTTAAACGCAGCGAATGAGATCGCCGTGCAGGCCTTTCTGGACAGGAAAATCCGCTTTACGGATATTGCGGCCACCGTCGAATATGCCTTGGGCCAGTGTAGCGTGACGCCGGCAGATTCGCTGGAGACCATCGTTCGCACGGATCGCTTTGCGCGTGATGTCGCGCATGAGTTTGTGAATGCTTATCCCAAACGTACAGGAGCATCGTTTACGTCATGATTAGTGTTCTGTATACGATAATCAGTTTCATCGTTGCCATCAGTATCCTGATCGCCTTCCATGAATTCGGACATTACTGGGTTGCCAAACGCCTCGGTGTCAAAGTCTTGCGTTTTTCAATTGGTTTCGGCAAACCGATTTGGCGCAAGGTGGCTGGCGCCGATAAAACCGAATATGTCATTGCCGCCTTGCCGCTGGGTGGATACGTCAAGATGCTCGATGAGCGGGAAGGGGACGTGCCCGAAGACGAAAGACACCGCGCGTTCAATCGTCAACCCATCTGGAAACGTTTCTCTATCGTGTTTGCGGGTCCGGCATTCAATATATTGCTGGCCATTCTCGCCTATCTGTCGGTTGCGCTTGTCGGCACGTCCGGTCTGAAACCTGTTATCGGTCTGGTAATGCCGGGATCGCCGGCAGCGGTAGCGGGTTTAGAATCCGGGATGCAAATCGTGTCCGTGGATGGTTGGTCTACGCCGACCTGGGATACCGTGTTTCAGGAGGCCTTGCCCAACCTGGTGGAGAAATCCGAATTACGCGTCAAGGCAAAATTTGAAAACGGTATTGAGCACGATTACGAACTGAACCTGAGCGGTCTTAACCTGGACAAGGATATTCAGCAACCGTTCAAGGCGATGGGTATTCGTTTGTTTAATCTGCCGCCGGTGATTGGCAAGGTTGCCGATGGCACCCCGGCCGAAAAGGCCGGACTGAAACCAGGCGACCGGATTATTCAGATCGATAACCAGCCTATCCTGGACTGGATGGATATCAGCGATTACGTGCTCAGTCGTCCGGGCCAGGAGATGAAAGTCCTTGTCAAACGCGATAATGAGGAAATGTCATTCAACGTTCGCGCAGCCAGCAAGAAAATTCGCGGACGGGAAATAGGACAACTCGGCATAGGTGGTAATGCGTTCAAGCTTGATGACAAGGACCGTGCCGAGTTCAAGCTCGGTGTCTTCGATGGAATCGCCTATTCGATTCATAGAACCTGGGATGTTGCGTATGTTACCCTGCGCGTGCTGGGGTTGATCGCAACCACGAAGATGTCCCTGACCAATATCAGCGGTCCTATCAATATCGCTGTCACTGCCGGCGAATCCGCGAGTCTGGGTCTGGATCGCTATATCATTTTTCTGGCCCTGGTCAGTATCAGCCTGGGCATCCTGAACCTGTTGCCCATTCCGATTCTGGATGGCGGTCATCTGATGTACTATGTCTATGAATTTGTGCGAGGCAAACCTGTCTCTGAAAAAGTAGAAATCATAGGCCAGCGCATCGGGATCGCCCTGCTGATGATGTTGATGGCACTGGCCTTTTATAACGACATAATGCGATATTTTCACTGATAATAAATGAAGAAGCTGGCATCAATAATTGCATCCATCCTTTATGCCTCTCATGCGTACGCCTTCGAACCCTTTACGGTCAAGGATATCCGTCTGGAGGGCCTGCAGCGAATATCTGTTGGCACCATATTCAATTATCTGCCGATTAAAGTCGGTGACAAGATTGACGACGGTGATACCTCCCAGGCCATTCACGCCCTGTACAAGACCGGTTTTTTCAAGGATGTCCGCCTGGAGCGTGAAGGCGACGTGCTGGTGGTGTTCGTCGCGGAGCGCCCGGCGATTGCCGAAATTAATATCAAGGGCAATGACAAGATCCCCACGGATCAGTTGAAGACCGCGCTCAAGGATATGGGGCTGACGGAAGGGCGGGTTTTCGATCAGTCCCTGTTGGATACCGTGAATCAGGAACTGAAGCGACAGTACTACAGTCTGGGCAAGTACGGTGTCAAGGTGACCACGACCGCCAAACCGCTGGAACGCAACCGGGTTGCGGTGACCATTTCCATTGCCGAAGGCAAGGAGGCTGAGGTTTATCAGGTCAACATCATCGGTAACAAGACCTTCACGACCAAGACCCTGTTGCACCAGATGACCCTGCCGGATATCGGTCTCTTCGGCGGCCGGGAGAATTATTCACGGCAGGTGCTGGCGGGCGATCTTGAAACCCTGCGTTCTTATTATATGGATCGTGGTTATATCAAGTTTTCCATCGATTCCAGCCAGGTGTCACTGACCCCGGACAAGCAGGATGTATATGTCACAATCAATCTGACCGAAGGTAATGTGTATACCATTCGTGAAGTCAAGGTGCTGGGTGATACGGTTATCAAGGGCGATGACCTGGAGAAATTGATCACCATCCATAAAGGCGAACTGTTTTCGCGGCAAAAGACCACCGAGACACGCAAGAATATATCCGATCGACTGGCGGAGCTTGGCTACCCTTTTTCCAACGTCAACATTGCACCGGAAATCGATGAAGACTCCAGGACAGTCGCGCTGACGGTTTATGTCGATCCGGGTCGCAGGGTCTATGTGCGGCGCGTCAATGTCACCGGTAACAAAAAGACCCGCGACGAAGTCATTCGGCGTGAATTGCGCCAGTATGAAAGCGACTGGCTATCGACCAAGAAAGTTGCCACTTCCAGAGAGCGGTTGAACCGAACCGGGTTTTTCGAAGAGGTCAATGTCGAGACGCCTGCGGTGCCAGGTTCAGTGGATCAGGTTGATCTGAATCTTAACGTGAAGGAACGTTCTACCGGCAGTCTGTCGTTTGGCGTTGGTTACTCGGATGTCCAGGGTGCGCTGATTAACTTCGCCCTGTCGCAGGACAACTTCATGGGTGGCGGCAAACGTGTGTCCATCAACGCGGATAACAGTAGCGTGACCCGGACGTACAGCTTCTCCATTCTGGACCCGTATTTTACCAATGACGGTATCAGTCAGAACTTCTCGATCCTGTCACGCCAGATCGATGCCGCACAGGCGTCGATCTCCAACTATGTGACGAATACCAAGGCGGTGGATCTGTCTTACGGTATTCCCATGAGTGAAATCACGCGTATCAACTTCGGTTTGGGACTGGAACAGACCGAGATCGTGACGAGTTCGACCACCGCCACCCAGATCTACGACTTTATCAACGCGAATAACAACACCGATCCGAAATATAAATTATATAAGCTGACCAGCCGCTGGACCTACGATACGCGGGACAAGGCCATCTTCCCAACCAAGGGTGCGCTGAGCTCACTGACGATGGAGGCTGCTGCCCCGGGCAGCGATCTGGAGTTTTACAAGCTGGGTATGCAGTACCGCCAGTATTTCCCGCTGGCGGAGGATTACACCCTGGCCTACAACCTGGGTCTCGATTACGGCACCGCTTACGGCAATACCTCAGACCTGCCGCCGTTCGAACGTTACTTTGCCGGCGGTAGTCAGTCCGTGCGTGGTTATGACACCAATAGCCTGGGCAATCTCGCCACCACACGCGACTCGAATGGCGACCCCCTTGGCGGTAACCGGCGAATGTTGACCAGTCTGGAATTGGTCCTGCCAAATCCATTTTCCGATAAGAGCAAAGAACTTAGATTAAGTACCTTCATTGACGGGGGCTATATCTGGGCCAAGGATGACAAGCTGGACTTGGGTGAGGTACGCTACTCTGCAGGTGTAGCCCTGATCTGGATAGCACCGGTGGGCATCTTACGATTCAGCCTGGCCGAGCCTTTGAACGCGAAACCAACCGACCAATTGAAAGCATTCCAGTTCACCCTGGGTTCGGCTTTCTAAATACTATATACACCTGATTTGGAGCCAAGAGTTGAAACGATCAATTTTGATGTATTGCCTGGGATTTGGACTGATGCTGGCGGGTGGCGCCGTTCAGGCCCAGGAACTGAAGCTCGGTTTTGTCGATACAGCGCGTGTACTCAAGGATGCCCCACAGGCCGATCTGGCCAGAAGAAAACTGGAACATGAATTTGCACCACGCGATGAAAAGATCGTGAGCATGCAAAAGCGTTTAAAGAGCCTGGACGATCGCCAGAACAAGGATATTGCCATCATGTCCGACTCGGAGCGCAGGAAACTCGAACGCGACATGATCGAATTACGCCGGGACATCAAACGCGCGAAAGAGGAGTTCACGGAAGATTTTAATCTGCGCAGAAACGAAGAGCTGACGAAGTTACAAAAGCTCATTATTCAGACGACCGTGGCAGTCGCCAAAGAGGATGGCTACGATATCGTGTTGAGCGATAGCGTATTGTATTCGAGCAAGCGTGTGGATATTACCGACAAGATCCTGGAGAAGTTGCGTACGAGTAAGGACGTCATGCAACCTAAAAACAACAACGCCGCAAACTAAACTGTCACTGGAAAGGCCGGGATGTCCTGGACGCTCGCACAGCTAGCAGAACGCCTCAATGCGCAACTCAAGGGCGACGGAGAGTGTGAGATACATTCCGTCGCTACCCTGCAGAATGCGGGTCAGGGCCAAATCAGCTTTTTCACCAACGGCAAATACAAATCACAATTACTGACCACCCGGGCATCCGCGGTGATCGTCCATCCGGATTTCGAATCAGACTGCCCGGTGAATGCCATCATTGTGGCGAATCCACATGCCGCATATGCCCGCGTAGCGCAAATGCTGCATCCCTATCCAAGGGCTGATCACGGCGCACACCCGAGCGCCCAGATTGCACCGGATGCCACTGTGGCCAAAACGGCGTCGATTGGTGCAAATGCCGTCATCGACAGTGGCGCGCAAATTGGAGAAGGTGTCGTCATCGGCGCAAATGCCTATATTGGTAAAAATGCCCGTATCGGCACAGACAGTAGAATTTTTGCCAACGTCACGGTTTGCGATGACGTGGTTATCGGTGAACGGGTTATCCTTCACCCTGGCGCAGTCATTGGCGCCGACGGTTTCGGCCAGGCCTACGATAAAGGTCTTTGGGTAAAAGTTCCGCAAATTGGCGGTGTCCGGCTGGGCAACGATGTGGAAATCGGCGCAAATACCACGGTTGATCGCGGTGCCATCGAAGATACGGTGATCGAAGACGGCGTCAAGCTGGATAACCAAATTCAAATTGCACATAATGTGCGGATTGGTGCGCACACGGTCATGGCTGCGACCAGCGCAGTTGCTGGAAGTACTACCATTGGCAGCCACTGTATGATTGCAGGGGCGGTGGCGATAGCCGGTCATCTGACCATCGCAGATAATGTCACCATTACCGGTATGACGATGATAACCAAGTCGATCACGGAGGCGGGGAGTTATTCTTCCGGTATTTCGGCGGAGACAACCGCGGTCTGGCATCGCTTGCACGCAAGATTAAAAAAACTGGACGATATGGCGAAGCGATTTCAGCATATCGAAAAGAAACTGAAAATTACTGAGGAATAACGCTTGAATTCGCTAGACATACATGAAATTTTGCAGCACTTGCCGCATCGCTATCCATTTTTGTTGATCGATCGAGTCCTGGAATATCAACCCGAGTCGCACCTGATTGGCATCAAAAACGTGACTCACAATGAACCTTATTTCCCCGGCCATTTTCCGCAACGTCCGGTCATGCCGGGTGTGTTGATCCTGGAAGCCCTGGCGCAGGCCACCGGGATCCTGGCATTTAAAACGGTAGGCCGCATCCCGGATGCAAACTCGCTGTATTATTTCGTCGGCATCGATGAGGCGCGTTTCAAGCGGCCGGTCGAACCCGGCGATCAATTACGCCTGGAAGTACAATATCTCAAGCGTATGCGCGGCATCTGGAAGTTTAATGGCAAGGCGACGGTAGACGGCGACATGGTCTGTTCCGCTGTCATCATGTGTGCGGAGCGTGAGATTCAATGAGTATCGATCCGCGTGCTGCCATCGACCCGTCGGCGCGTATCGGTAAGAATGTCACTATTGGTCCATTTTCTGTTATCGGTGCCGATGTCGAAATCGGTGACGACAGCTGGATTGGTCCGCATGTCGTAATCAACGGTCCTACCCGGATCGGTCGCGAGAATCGCATATTTCAGTTTGCTTCCATCGGCGAGATCCCCCAGGACAAAAAATTCCGGGGCGAAGATTCCACGTTGGAAATCGGCGATCGCAATACCATACGTGAGAACGTCACGATCAATCGCGGGACTGCCGATGGTGGTGGCGTCACCAAAATCGGCAGTGACAATTGGCTGATGGCCTATATCCATATTGCGCATGATTGCATCGTCGGCAATCACACCATCTTTGCCAATGCAGCTTCCCTGGCAGGTCATGTCATCATCGACGATTATGCGATTCTTGGCGGATTTACCCTGGTGCATCAGTTCTGCACTATCGGTACGCACTCTTTTTGTGGCATGGGCAGCGCTATCAGCAAGGATGTGCCTCCCTATACCATGGTCAACGGCAATCCGGCGCAACCGCATGGCTTGAATACGGAAGGCCTCAAGCGTCATCAATTCAGCAAAGAGACGCAGCAGGCCTTACGCGATGCCTACAAGATTATTTACCGTTCGGGCTTCACGACACAGGAAGCGCTTACGCAGATGAATACACTGGCGCAGTCGTTCCCGGAAGTGGCGAATTTGCAAAGATTCATCCAGAAATCGCAGCGCGGGATCGTGCGATAAGAGATTTATTCGCCGACCATACGTGTGACCAGCCGCGCGGTGTTGTCGATACCGCCTTTTTTCCCCAGTAAGTTTTCGATCCGCCCCAGTTCCTGGCGCATACGTTCCTGTTCTTCGGGGTGTTCGAGCAAATTCGTCACGGTACGGCAGATTTTCTCCGGCGTGGCATCGTGCTGGATCAATTCGGGGGCGATGCGTTTGTCGGCGACGATATTACACAGGCCAATGTGTTTTATCTTCAACATTCGGTGGACGATGCGATAGGTCAGCCAGGCAACCTTGTTGATGATTAACAAAGGTGTACCGACTAATGCGATCTCCAGCGTCACGGTGCCGGACACGGTAATGATCACATCACAAGCGGCCATGACATCGTAGGCGCGATCTTCAATAACCTGGATCGGCAGGTCTGGATATTGCTGCAAATATGGCTGGAGATCCGCGTGTTTTAAGCCCGGCGCCAGCGGTAACAGGAATTGCGCTGTCGGATGATTTTGTTGCAGGCACTGAGCGGATTGCAAAATGATATCGAGCAGGCGTTTTATCTCGCTGCGCCGGCTGCCCGGAAACAGACCGATCACGGGGTGCTCTCTCTCAAGCTTGAACTCGGCGCGCAGGCTGTCCCGATCGGCGCTGGGTTTGACTTCATCCACCAGCGGATGCCCGACAAATTCCACCGGCACCTGGTGTGCCTGATAAAAGGTTTCTTCAAACGGAAACACCACGGCCATCATGTCCACGCGCTTCCGGATCTTTTTGACACGGTGTTGGCGCCAGGCCCAGACCTGCGGACTGATGTAATACAACACCTTGACGCCGTGCGCTTTGGCGGTTTTTGCCAGACGCAAATTGAATTCCGGATAATCGACCAGGACGAGCAGATCGGGTGGCTGACGGGAAATTTCGTCCTGCATCGTATGCAGGGCGCCAAAGATGACTTTGCGATGGGCCCAGATCTCGACCAGCCCGACGACGGCGAGTTCGGCGGCATCCACCATGACCTCGACACCGGCCTCGCGCATGTCTTCGCCGCCTATGCCGTAAAAATGAATGTCGGGACGTTGCGCCGTGACGGCCTTCACCAGCTTCGCTGCATGCAGATCGCCCGATGCCTCACCGGCAATGATCATGACCCGTTTCAAGCGGCGTTCCTACAGTTGTGACTTGATGGTGTCTGTAATCTGCGTGATCTGCGCTTGCGTCAGTTCCGGGTAGATGGGCAGGGACATACATTCCTTGGCGACCTGTTCGGACACCGGCAGGCTGATGTCTGCGTATTCCTTGCTGAAGGCCTTTTGCTGATGCAACGGTATCGGATAGTAAATCGCGTTGGCAATCTGTTTTTCTGACAGGGCCTTCATGAGCTTGTCACGCTGTGGCGACAGCAGTGTATATTGGTGATAAACGTGGTTGCCGATCTTGTCTTCGTGCGGCGTACGTACGACATCCCTGAGTTCGCTGCTGTACTGCTGGGCAACACGATAGCGGTTGTGATTGTATTCCTCGATATAACGCAGCTTGACGCGCAGGATGGCCGCCTGGATTTCGTCGAGACGGCTGTTGTAGCCGATGACATCGTGATGATAGCGCTGGCGGCTGCCGTGATTGCGCAGCATGCGGATTTCGTCGGCCAGGGTATCGTCGTTGAGGGTGATCATGCCGCCGTCGCCATAGCAGCCCAGGTTTTTGCTGGGGAAGAAACTGTGGCAGCCGGCGAGGCCGATGGTCCCCGTGTATTGATCGTTGACCTTGGCGCCGAATGATTGCGCACAGTCTTCAATCACCACCAGATTGTGCTGTTCAGCCAGGGTCATGATGCGGGGCATATCCGCGGGCTGACCGAACAGGTGCACCGGCAGGATAGCGCGGGTCTTGTCGTTAATCGCGTGACTGACCAGTTCCGGATCGAGATTGAATGTCAGCGGGTCGATATCGACGAACACCGGTGTCGCGCCGACGTAGCAAATTGCTTCGGCTGTCGCGATAAAGGTAAACGTGGAGGTGATCACCTCATCACCGGGACCGATCCCGGCGGCGCGCAGGGCCAGGTGCAGGGCATCGGTGCCGGAGGCGCAACTCAATGCATGTTTGACGCCGAGCATGGAGGCGACTTCCTGTTCGAACTTCTGGACATTCGGGCCGAGAATGAATGCGGTTGTCTCAAACACCTCATCGAGCAGGGCGTCGATTTCCGGTTTCAGTTTCTTGTACTGGTTTTTTAAATCCACCATGGGGATCATCGTGCTTATTCCTTCTGTTGTGCGCTCAGCAGGCGGGTAATTTCGATTGCGGTTTCCAGGGCCCGCAGGCCGTCCTCGCCGGAGACCTTCGGCGGTTTGTCGTTCTGAATACAGTCAAGGAACGAAATGATTTCGCCCTTGAGGGCATCACCCTGTTCAAAGGTTTGTTCCTCACTCTCGATATTGGCGACGCCGGGGTAGAGCTCGGTCTTGCCCTTGCGATGAATACCGACTTTTTTGTTCTGAAAATCGAGGCTGATATAGGCGTCATGCTGGAACAGACGCATCTTGCGCTCGCTTTTCATGCCGGCGCGGCTGGCCGTGACGTTGGCCACACAACCCGAGGCGAATTCGATCCGGGCATTGGCGATGTCGATATCCTTGGAAAGGACGGCAACGCCCTTGGCGCGGATGTTGGTCACGGGCGAGTTAACTATATCGAGGATGATATCGATATCATGGATCATCAGGTCCAGGATCACATTCACATCGGCACCACGCGGATTGAAGGGGGCGACCCGATGTGATTCGATGAACATGGGCTGATGCATGATGTTTTCCAGCGCCAGGACCGCGGGGTTAAACCGTTCCAGATGACCGATTTGCAGGATGACCTTATTCGCCCTGGCGACTTCAACCAGTTCCCGCGCTTCCGCGACGGTCGTGGTCATGGGTTTCTCTAATAACACATGTTTGCCGGCCAGCAGGCAATCCTTGGCGATGGCATAGTGCTTCTGGGTCGGCACGACGATGCTGACGGCCTCGACCTCGTCGCGAATTTTGTTGAAATCGCTGACGGCCTGTGTGCCCAAATCGGCGGCGATCTGAGCGGCGGTATCGGCATTTTGATCACAGACGGCAATCAGGCGGGCATTCGGTAACTGGGCGTATTTTTGTGCGTGAAACTTGCCAAGATAACCCACGCCAATGACAGCGGTGCGAATTGGTTCCATAGCTGAGCGGATTCTCCGGAAAAGGCAATTCTAAGCGCAATGCGTTGATTTTGCGAGTTACCTGCGGCGGGATTGACTGGCCTTGTCCTCAGTTATGCCGATACAATCTCTCGTTGAAGAAAAAATAAAGCAGAGAAATGCAGAATAAAACAGCATACAGATTGGTCGCCGGGGTGGATGAGGTTGGCCGTGGTCCCCTGGCGGGTCCGGTCGTTGCGGCCGCGGTGATCCTGGACCCGGCAAAACCCATTGCCGGGCTGGCGGACTCCAAGGCGCTGAGTGAAAAAAAGCGGGAAGAACTGGTTATTTTAATCCGCGAACGCGCGTTGGCCTGGGCGGTCGGCAGGGCGGAAATCGAAGAGATCGATCAGATAAATATTTTACAGGCCAGTCTGCTGGCCATGCGACGGGCCGTGCTGGCGTTGCGACCACAACCGGAATACGCCTTAATCGACGGTAATCGTTGCCCGCGATTACCTTGTCCCGCGGAGGCGATCATCAAGGGGGATGCGACCGTCGCGGCCATTAGTGCCGCCTCGATCCTGGCCAAGGTCAGCCGGGATCAGGAGATGGTGGCATTGGACCTCGAGTATCCGGGGTATGGTTTTGCCAGCCATAAAGGTTATCCGACGTCTGCCCATCTGACTGCCCTGGCTCGCCACGGGGTAACGCCGATCCATCGTCGAAGTTTTGGACCGGTGAAAAAATATTTGCAGGATATTGATTCGCTTTGATAAACCGCATATGGTAATGCGCACTCAGGACACGCCCAGGCGTGTTAAATACAGGAGGTTATTGCGTAACGCGCGCTGTCGGTTATGTTGTATCCGCTTATATTACGTCTAGATGTCACCGGCCAACCGGTAAAATGGATTCCCTGGCAGGAAGCGGTTTGCATCTATGCGCGCGACATGGTCGCGTGGACCGCCGGCGATAACGTGTTTGCCTTGCACGGCGGTACCTCCCGTATGACCGGTGAGCAAAGTATTGTCCGTGTTAACTCCATCATTGCCGTGCAAGGTGAAGACAAACTTGCGCACAAGCGGCATATCCCCCCTTTGACCAATCGTGAACTGTTTCGCCGTGACGGACATATGTGCCTGTATTGCGGACGCGATCACAGTGATGATGAATTAACGCGAGATCACGTCGTGCCCTTGTCCCGTGGCGGGCGCGATCACTGGGCAAATGTCGTCGCCGCCTGCCGACGTTGTAACGCCCATAAAGGTGGACGCACGCCGGAAGAAGCCACTATGCCCCTGCTGGCGATACCCTATATCCCGAATCTGGCCGAATACCTGTTTTTACGCAACCGGCGCATCCTGGCGGACCAGATGGAATTCCTGAAAGGCCAGTTCAAGGAACAGCACCGCAGCTGGAAGCGACAGTAACCATCACGTTGCAAAATGCGAACCGGTGAAACCGGGCGCAATGTCAAGACTTGCATCCCCGACGGATTCCTATATAACAAGGGGCTATGCCGCAGTCCTTTGTCCACCTCCACCTGCATACTGAATATTCGCTGGTCGACGGGTTAATCCGGATTAAACCCCTGGCACGGGCTGTCGCGGAATCCGGGATGCCGGCGGTGGCCGTGACCGATCAAAGCAACCTGTTTGCCATGGTGAAATTTTACCGCGCGGCCATGGCGGCAGGGGTCAAACCCATTGTCGGCGTGGATTTATGGGTCAATACCCAACAAAATCCCTTGCACGCGACACGTCTGGTCCTGCTCTGTCAGAACACCACGGGTTATCACAATCTCACCGAGTTGATTTCACGTACCTATCTGGAAGGCCAGCATCAGGGCAGGCCCATGCTGGATGTTACCTGGCTGCAGGGGCATACCGATGGCCTGATCGCCTTGTCCGGCGGCAGAGAAGGCGATATCGGTCAGCACTTGCTGGCAGAACGCAGGGACGAAGCGCAACAGTGTGTCGAATACTGGCAGGGGCTTTTCCCCAACCGCTTTTATCTTGAACTGCAACGCAGCGGTCGCGAGGGTGAGGCGGCCTACCTGCATCATGCCGTAGAGTTGGCGATTCGTCACGATTTGCCCGTTGTCGCCACCAATGACGTGCGTTTCTTGCGGCGTGACGATTTCGAAGCGCACGAGGCGCGCGTCTGCATTCATGACGGCCGCACCCTGGACGACCCACGCCGGCCACGCCTGTATACCGATCAACAGTACCTGCGTAGCGTGGAGGAAATGATCGAATTGTTTCGGGATCTGCCCGAGGCCATCGATAACAGCGTGGAGATCGCCAAGCGTTGTAACCTGGAATTAACGCTGGGTACTAACGTCCTGCCCGAATATCCTGTACCTGAAGGTATGAGTGTCGAGGATTTTCTCGCGAGTGAGGCACGGGCGGGTCTGAAACAACGCCTGCGCGTGATCCTGCCGGGCGACCCGGAACAGACTGTGCAACAGCGAAAGGAATACGAAGAACGTCTGGATCTGGAACTGGACGTGATCAACAAGATGGGTTTCCCCGGCTACTTTTTGATCGTGGCCGATTTTATTCGCTGGGCAAAACAAAACGGGATTCCGGTGGGACCGGGCCGCGGTTCGGGTGCAGGCTCCCTGGTCGCCTATGCCCTGACGATCACCGATCTGGATCCCCTGCAATACGATCTGCTGTTCGAACGCTTCCTGAATCCGGAACGGGTATCCATGCCCGACTTCGACGTCGACTTCTGCATGGAGAACCGCGATCGCGTGATCGAATACGTGGCCGATCATTACGGTCGCGAAAAGGTCTCGCAGATCATCACCTACGGCAGTATGGCGGCGAAAGCCGTCGTGCGCGACGTGGGACGCGTGCTGGGACACCCTTATGGCTTTGTGGATCGTATTGCCAAGCTGATCCCGTTTGAACTGGGTATCACCCTGGACAAGGCCCTGGACCAGGAAGAGGCCTTGCGTGATCTGTATAACCAGGATGAAGAGGTCCATGCCCTCATCGAACTCGCCAAGGCCCTGGAAGGTCTGGCGCGTAATGCCGGCAAGCATGCCGGTGGCGTGGTTATCGCACCGTCCAAGCTCACCGACTTTACCCCGCTGTACTGTGAACAGGGTGGCCAGAGTGTCGTGACGCAATTCGACAAGGATGATGTCGAGGCCGTAGGTCTGGTGAAGTTCGACTTTCTGGGCCTGCGCACACTGACCATCATCAACTGGGCGATGCAGGAAGTGAATCGGCGGCGCGTGGTGAATAACGAGGCCATGATCGACATTGCGCAGATCCCCATGGACGATGAGGCAGCCTTCGCCTTGCTCAAGAGCTGCGCCACGACCGCGGTATTCCAGTTGGAATCGCGCGGCATGAAAGACCTGATCAAACGGCTGCAGCCGGATAACTTTGAAGACATCGTTGCCCTGGTGGCCCTGTTTCGTCCGGGGCCGCTGCAGTCGGGCATGGTGGACGATTTTATCGATCGCAAACATGGCCGTGCCGCGGTGGAGTATCCGCATCCCGCCCTGGAACCCATTCTCAAACCGACCTACGGTGTCATCCTGTATCAGGAACAGGTGATGCAGATTGCCCAGGTGTTGGCGGGTTATACCCTCGGCGGCGCCGACCTCTTGCGTCGCGCCATGGGTAAGAAAAAACCGGAGGAGATGGCCAAGCAGCGCAGCATCTTCGTCGACGGTGCCAAGGCCAACGGTGTCGAGGAAAAGACGGCAACCTATATCTTCGACCTGATGGAAAAATTTGCGGGCTACGGTTTTAACAAGTCGCACTCCGCTGCGTATGCACTGGTTTCGTATCAAACGCTGTGGTTGAAGAAACATTACCCCGCGGCCTTTATGTCGGCGGTGTTGTCAGCGGATATGGATAACACCGACAAGGTCGTGAGTCTGATCGATGAATGCCGCGACATGCAGTTGAAGGTGGAACCACCGAACATCAATGCGTGCGAACACCGCTTTACCGTCAAGGACGACACAACCATCGTGTACGGTCTGGGCGCGATTAAGGGTGTCGGTGAAGCCGCCATCGATGGTGTGATCGCGGAACGCAAACAAAACGGTTCCTTCCGGGATCTGTTTGATCTGTGTCAGCGCACGGATCTGCGCAAGGTCAATCGGCGTACCCTGGAGGCCTTGATCATGGCCGGTGCACTCGATGTGTTCGAACAAACCCGCGCTACCCTGATGGCCACGTTACCCGCCGCGACGCAAATCGCCGAACAATATTCGCGGGATCGTGATCGGGGGCAGAATGACATGTTTGGCATGGCGGCCAGGGTAGTGGAGACGGGACCGGGTAGTTATCACGTCCTGCCGGAATGGGATGACGAACAGCGCCTGGCGTGCGAAAAACAGACGCTGGGTCTGTACCTGACCGGGCATCCCATCGAACGTTACGTCCCCGAGTTAAAACGCTTTGTCAGTGCACGTATCGTTGACCTCAAACCCGCACACGATCAAACCGTGGTGGTTGCCGGTCTGATCATTGCCATGCGCACGATGAATACCAAGCGCGGCGACCGCATGGCGTTCATTACCATCGACGATCGCAGCGGCCGGATCGAACTGGCCGTGTTTTCCGATACCTATCAGCGTTATCAGGACCTTCTGACCAAGGATAAGCTCATCGTGGTGGAAGGCGAGGTGAGTGTGGACGACTATTCCGGTGGTTATCGCATGAGTGCCCGCGCGATCTACGATATCGATCAGGCGCGCGAGCACTTTGCCAAACGTCTGCGCGTCGGCGTGCGCGCGGAGCAGGCCGGCAATGGCTTTATCCCGGCCTTGCAGACGATCCTGCAACCGTTTCGCGAAGGGGGTTGCCCCGTGGTCATCGACTACCGGCGTCCGGATGCCAGGGTGGAATTGCCACTGGGCCAGGATTGGCGGGTCCACCCGACAGACGAGCTGTTGCATCGGCTGCGGGAGCTGGCGGGGGAGCAGGACGTTGAGATTATCTATTGATATACTTACGCCAAATTTAAAACAGGGACTCGCTATATGAATCTGAATTTTCTCGATTTTGAACAACCCATCGCCGAACTCGAGGCCAAGATCGAGGAGCTGCGGTTCGTGGGTTCGGATTCCGAGATTAATATCAGTGAAGAAATCGCCCGCCTGCAAAGCAAGAGCAAGGATCTCACCAAGTCGATTTTTTCCAATTTGAAGGCTGCGCAAATCGCGCAACTGGCACGTCATCCGCAACGGCCTTATTTCATGGATTATGTGCAGCGCATCTTTACCGACTTTGAAGAGCTGCACGGTGATCGCGCCTTTGCCGATGACAAGGCAATCATGGGTGGTATGGCACGTCTGGAAGGCAAGCCGGTGATGGTCATCGGACACCAAAAAGGCCGTGACACCAAGGAGAAGGTACAGCGTAATTTTGGTATGCCGCGTCCAGAGGGTTATCGCAAGGCCTTGCGTTTGCTGGAGCTGGCGGAGAAATTCAAACTTCCCGTGTTGACCTTTATCGACACCCCGGGCGCTTATCCCGGTGTGGGGGCGGAAGAACGCGGCCAGAGTGAAGCGATTGCACGCAACCTGTATGTGATGTCCAAACTGCGGACGCCGATCATCAGTACCGTTATTGGTGAAGGTGGCTCCGGTGGGGCGCTGGCGATCGGCGTGTGCGATCGTTTGTTGATGTTGCAGTACAGCACTTACTCGGTCATCTCGCCCGAAGGTTGTGCCTCCATTCTGTGGAAGAGTGCGGAAAAGGCCGCCGAAGCGGCGGAGGCCATGGGCCTTACTGCGCCACGTCTGAAGGAACTGGAACTGGTGGATCAGGTCATTGACGAACCGCTGGGTGGTGCGCATCGTGATATTGATGCCACGGCCATGAACGTCAAGGTAGCGTTACAGGAAACCCTCGAGCATCTGCAAGAACAGCCGGTGGATAAACTGCTGGAGGCGCGGTATGGCCGGTTGATGGGGTTTGGTAACTTCGCTGAATAAACAAAAATGTCATTTACACCTGCATCTTTGCTTGCGCAACTGATGCAATTCCCTGTGCCACGGCGTTATTGCGTGGCATTCAGTGGCGGTGTCGATTCCCATGTACTGTTACATGCGCTGGTGCAGTTGCGCGATCGTTTACCGTCTTCGCAATTGCATGCTATCCATATCAATCATGGCATTCATCCGGATGCAGGGCAGTGGGCACGTCACTGTAGCCTGGTCTGTCAGGATTTGAATGTTTCTTTCGAAACGCATGGCGTTGATGTATCGCGTCAGGCCGGGCATAGCCTCGAAGCCAGCGCGCGCGAGGCACGCTACGCCGCGTTTGCGCATACGCTACGTGATAGCGACATGTTGTTGCTCGCGCATCACCAGGATGATCAGGCCGAGACCTTGTTGCTGCAATTGATCCGTGGCAGCGGTGTAAAGGGCTTGGCGGCCATGCCGGCACTGACCCGGTTTGCCCAGGGCTGGCTGGGGCGTCCACTCTTGCGTCATACCCGGGCGCAATTGCATCAATATGCTGTGGAAGCGCACCTCCCCTGGATTGAAGACCCCTCAAATATGGATACGGCATTTGATCGCAATTTTTTGCGACATACCGTGCTGCCCATGTTGCACCAGCGTTGGCCGGCCCTGGATGCAACCCTGGCGAGGGCGGCGCAACATCAGGCGGATGCGGCCGAACTTCTGGATGAAATGGCATTGCTAGATCTTCCCGGAATCGCCGACACAGACACCGCACGCATGAATATCGAGGCATTACGACAGTTGACGCCGCGCCGCCAACGCAATGTCCTGCGCTACTGGCTGCACCGAATCTGCGCCTTGCCGTTACCGGATACAGTGCATTTACAACGTATTCTGGATGAAATGCTCCCGGCAGAGGATGATGCCATGCCCATGGTGCACTGGCCCGGTGCGGAGGTGCGCCGCTATCGTGAACATTTATACGCAATGCAGCCTTTGCAGACACACGATTCGAATTGGCAGACGCACTGGGACTTGCAGACAGAATTAGCGTTACCCTCAAATGAGGTGCTGGGTGCTCATCAAATGACAGGGCAGGGTTTGCGCAAGACTGAGCTGACGAATGGCGTGACCGTGCGATACCGGCTGGGTGGTGAGCGCTGTCAGTTGCCTGGCCGCGAGCATCACCATGAGCTCAAAAAATTGTTTCAGTCGTGGTCGATCCCGCCATGGCAGCGGGATCGAATCCCGCTGGTATATATTGGCGAACAATTGGCGCAGGTGGTGGGATTTTGTGTTTGTGCGCCCTTTGCCGCGCGACCGGGTGAAATGGGCGTGCAGATTGTCACAAAACCACAAAGGTCGGCCATTGAAACCACAGCCGAAAACAAGGACAATAGCCCGGGCTGCACCCCGTAATTCCATCAACCTGGTGCACGCCCACAAGCAGAGCGGCAAAAATCAGGTTCATGACGAAATACGTATTCATCACCGGCGGTGTGGTGTCCTCATTGGGCAAGGGTATCGCCTCCGCATCACTGGCCGCCTTGCTCGAAGCCCGCGGCCTCAAAGTCACCCTCCTTAAGCTGGATCCCTACATCAACGTCGATCCGGGCACGATGAGCCCGTTTCAGCATGGTGAGGTCTTTGTGACCGAGGACGGTGCCGAGACCGATCTGGACCTGGGCCATTACGAACGCTTTGTGCGGCGCACCATGACCCAGAAGAATAACTTCACCACCGGCCGGATTTACGAAAACGTCATCAATAAGGAACGGCGTGGTGATTACCTTGGGGCGACCGTTCAGGTGATTCCCCATATCACCGATGAAATCCGGCACAGTATCCAGCAAGGTGCGGGTGATGCGGATGTGGCCATGGTGGAGATTGGCGGTACCGTCGGCGACATCGAGTCATTGCCGTTTCTGGAAGCCATCCGGCAAATGGGTGTTGAGCTGGGCCACGACAATGTCCTGTTTATGCATTTGACGCTGTTGCCGTATATCCCGACGGCAGGCGAGATCAAAACCAAACCGACGCAACACTCGGTAAAAGAACTGCGTTCCATCGGTATTCAACCCGATGTGCTGTTGTGTCGTGCCGACCGTCCGATCCCGCAGGACGAACGCCGCAAGATCGCGCTGTTTACCAATGTGGAGACGCGCGCCGTTATCGAAGCCCTGGATGTGGACAGTATTTACAAGATCCCGCAACTGCTGCACGAACAGCAACTGGACCAGATTGTTGTCGATAAATTGCATATCCAGGCCGGGCCGGCGGACCTGCACGAATGGGATCAGTTCACCGATGCCTTGGCGCATCCCACCGGTAAGGTCACGGTTGCCATGGTTGGCAAATATATGGATCTGACCGAGTCGTATAAATCCCTGTCCGAGGCGTTGATCCATGCCGGTGTCCACACGCGGACCCAGGTCAAGATCCAGTACGTCGATTCGGAACAGATCGAAAAACAGGGTACCGGGTGTTTGACCAACGTCGATGCCATTCTGGTGCCGGGTGGATTCGGCGAGCGTGGTATCGAAGGCAAGATCAAGGCCGTACAGTATGCGCGCGAACACGCTATTCCCTACCTGGGTATCTGTCTGGGGATGCAGGTGGCGGTGATCGAATATGCACGGCATAAGGCAAATATGCCGGACGCCAACAGCACCGAATTCAACAAGGCGACGCCGTATCCGGTGATTGCCTTGATTACCGAGTGGCAAAAGGAAGACGGTTCCGTTGAAAAACGCAGCGAGGCCTCCGACCTGGGTGGCACCATGCGCCTCGGTGGCCAGATTTGTCTTCTGGAAGAAGGCAGCAAGGCGCGTGAGGTGTATGGCAAGGATCGGATCCTCGAACGCCATCGTCATCGTTATGAATTCAACCTGCAGTACAAGCAGCAGCTGGAGCAGGCAGGCCTGCGGTTTTCCGGCATGTCTATCGACGGCAGACTGATGGAGATGATCGAGATCCCGGAGCATCCCTGGTTTATCGCATGCCAGTTTCACCCGGAGTTCACCTCGACACCACGTGACGGCCATCCATTGTTCACCGGGTATATCCGTGCTGCGCGCGAGCTGCAGCGGCAATCGCGCCAGGAGGCGATAACGGTCTGATGGACAGTTTGTGTGGATTTCCCGTTGGCCTGGATAAGCCGTTTTTTCTGATTGCGGGTCCGTGTGTTATCGAAAATGAAGAGCTTGCCCTGCAGACGGCGACACAGCTCAAACAAATCACGACGGAACTCGGTATTCCCTTTATCTATAAATCTTCCTTCGACAAGGCCAACCGCACCTCGGTGAAGAGCTTTCGCGGTCTGGGGCTGGAAGCAGGTCTGCGGATACTGCAAAACGTCAAGACGCAAATCGGCGTACCGGTATTGACCGATGTACACGAAGACACGCCCCTGGATGAAGTCGCCAGCGTGGTCGATGTCTTGCAGACGCCGGCCTTCCTGGTGCGACAGACCAATTTCATTCAGGCCGTCGCGGCCCAGGGCAAACCCGTGAATATCAAGAAAGGCCAGTTCCTGGCGCCCTGGGACATGCGCAATGTCGTGGAGAAGGCGCGCGCCACCGGCAACGATCAGATCATGGTGTGCGAACGCGGTGTGTCGTTCGGGTATAACACCCTTGTCTCCGATATGCGCAGCCTGGCCATCATGCGCGATACCGGCTGTCCGGTCGTGTTTGATGCCACGCATTCGGTGCAGCAGCCGGGCGGGCAGGGCGCCCGTTCCGGCGGCCAGCGTGAATTCGTGCCGGTGCTGGCACGCGCGGCGGTGGCAGCAGGGATCAGCGGTTTATTCATGGAAACCCACCCCGATCCGGACAAGGCACTTAGTGACGGACCCAACGCCTGGCCGCTGGACGTGATGAAAGACTTACTGGTCGTGCTCAAGGCGATTGATGATCAAGTCAAATCCCATGAGTTGCACGAACAACGATATATGAAATAAGCAATCGATAGCGAGAGACTTTAATGAGCAGCAAAATCAAACAAGTGATCGGACGTGAAATTATCGATTCACGCGGTAACCCGACCGTCGAGGCCGATGTCATTCTGGAATCCGGTGTCATGGGGCGTGCCGCAGTACCTTCCGGTGCATCCACGGGTACCCGTGAAGCCCTGGAATTGCGCGATGGCGACAAGCAGCGCTTTGGCGGCAAGGGTGTCCTCAAGGCCGTGGGTTATGTAAACAAGGAGCTCAACGACGTGATCCGTGGAATGGATGCCCTGGATCAACGGGCCGTGGATAATGCCATGCTCAAGGCCGATGGTACGGCCAACAAGGACAAGCTCGGCGCCAATGCGCTGCTGGCTGTCTCGCTCGCGACCGCGCATGCCGCGGCACGCGCGCAAAACAAACCGCTGTATGCCTCGCTGGCGACGGAAGATCATTTTCTGTTGCCGGTACCGATGATGAATATCATCAATGGTGGTGCCCATGCGGACAATAGCGTGGACCTGCAGGAGTTCATGATCCTGCCACTGGGTGCGCCAACCATGGCCGAGGCCATCCGCTACGGCGCGGAGGTATTTCATGCCTTGAAAAAGGTACTGAGTGACAAAGGCCTCAATACCGCCGTTGGCGATGAAGGCGGTTTTGCCCCGGACCTGGCCTCCAATGAAGAGGCGATCAGCGTTATTCTGCAGGCCATCGAAAAGGCGGGCTTTAAACCCGGACAGGATATCTATCTGGGCATCGATGCCGCCAGCTCGGAGTTTTACAAGGGCGGTAAATACGAACTGGCTTCGGAAAACAAATCCCTGGATGCCGGCCAGTTTATCGACGTGCTGGAACAGTGGGTCAGCAAATATCCGATTATTACCATCGAAGACGGAATGGCCGAAGACGATTGGGACGGCTGGAAACAACTGACCGAACGTTTGAGCAAGAAGGTGCAACTGGTAGGAGACGATCTGTTCGTGACCAATACCAAGATCTTCAAGGAAGGCATCGACAAGGGTATCGCCAATTCCATTCTGATCAAGGTCAACCAGATCGGCACCCTGAGCGAGACGCTGGATGCCATAGCCATGGCCAAGCAGGCAAACTATACCGCGGTCATTTCACACCGCTCCGGCGAAACCGAAGACACGACCATTGCCGATCTGGCGGTGGCGACCTGCGCCGGCCAGATCAAGACCGGTTCCATGTCACGCTCGGATCGTGTCGCCAAGTACAATCAACTGCTGCGGATTGCCGAACAATTGGGCAGCAAGGCACGTTACGCCGGGCCAAAAGCCTTCTATAATTTAAAAATGTAGGAAACACACGGCTGTCGGCCGGACAGAATAAGAACAGGACCACCGATGCGATATTTGAACATAGCCTTGATCGTCATGCTTGCCATGCTGCAGTATGACTTATGGGCGGGGGATGGCAGTATGTCATCGGTATGGCAACTGCAGCATTCCATCAAGAATCAGCATGCAGAGAACGATCGGCTCAAGGCACGCAACGATGCGCTGGCAGCAGAAGTCGATGATCTCAAAAGCGGCCTCTCCGCCATCGAGGAACGCGCCCGTAGCGAGCTCGGTATGATTAAAAAAGATGAAACCTTCATACAGATCGTGAACAACAAGAAGTAACCGTCTCTATCTACTCGTCAACCTTTTCTGGTCCAATACGCCATGTCTGAGAATGTATTGCCCACCGAGGAGATGTCCTGCTGGGTCATCGTGCCGGCGGCCGGTATCGGCCGGCGTATGCGCAGCGAGATCCCGAAACAATATCTCCCGCTCGACGGGTATACCGTGCTGGAACACAGCCTGACCCGTCTGTCCGTGATGCCAGCCGTTCGCGAAATTATTGTTGCGTTGGCGCCGGATGATCCCTATTGGCCAAAGCATCGCTTTGAACGCGTAGCCAAGCCCATCAGGGCGGTCGAGGGTGGTAAAGAACGCAGTGATTCCGTAATCAACGCCTTACATGCACTGACGACGTGCGCAAAGCCAGATGACTGGGTATTGGTGCACGATGCGGCGCGTCCTTGCGTACGGATCAGCGATATCCAGAAATTACTGGACGAATGTCAATCGGATCCCGTCGGCGGGCTGTTGGCGGTTCCCGTGCGGGATACGATGAAACAGGCCGGTATTGATGGCCGCGTCGCGCACACGGTGGCACGTGAATATCTCTGGCATGCACTTACCCCGCAAATGTTTCGCTTTGGCAAATTAGTACAAGCCCTGACGCAGGCCCAGGCGAACAAGATTCCGGTAACCGATGAGGCGATGGCCATGGAACTGGCCGGTATGCAGGCGAGGTTGGTGGAGGGGCACGCCGATAACATCAAGATCACACGGCCGGAAGATTTAACGCTTGCTGCATTTTATTTGCGCGAGCAGAGTGAGCAGGGTGTGCCTTATTATTATGACGGTATGGAAGACGGCGGCTGAGGAGACACTGATGCAATTCAGAATAGGCAACGGATTTGATGCGCATCGTTTTAAGGCGAATGTCCCGCTCGTGCTGGGTGGCGTGCGCATTGAGTATGATAAAGGTCTGGAGGCGCATTCCGACGGGGATGTCGTATTGCATGCCTTGTGTGATGCGGTGCTCGGGGCTTTGGCGATGGGCGATATCGGCCAGCACTTCCCGGATAACGACCAGCAGTATCGTGGCATTGACAGCAGAATTTTACTGCGAAGAATTTTCGATCTCATGCAGGCAGCCGGCTATCGCGTTGGTAATGCCGATGTCACGATTATCGCGCAGGCGCCAAGACTGGCACCGCATATCCCGGATATGCGGCAGCGTATCGCAGAGGATTTGCGTGCTGATGTGAATATGATCAGTGTCAAGGCCACGACGACGGAGCGTCTCGGCTTCACCGGTCGCGAAGAAGGGATTGCCGCACAAGCCTCTGTGCTGCTCGAACGTGTACCTTCTGCCGACAGAGTCCCGCTTGAACTTTGATACAGTCTTTCCCACGGCGCACGGCGCCGCGTTATCGACAGCCTCGTTAAAATCCAGCCCGCAGGATTTTATTGTCGAGGAGACGCTGGCCTTTCCCCTCAGTGGAAAAGGCGGGCATTACTATCTGCATCTCCGTAAAACCAATGCGAATACCGAATGGGTTGCGCAACAACTGGCAAGGACGCTGGGCGTGTCACCGCGCGATATCGGTTATGCCGGCCAGAAAGATCGCCATGCGGTGACGTCACAATGGTTCAGCCTGTCAGGAAAATCATTGACGCCGGAACGAATCGCTGCCGTACAGATCGAAGGCGTCGAGATTCTGGAAGTTACGACACATGACCGCAAGTTGCGAAAAGGGGCGATCAAGCAGAATCGGTTCACAATCTGCCTGAGAAATTTTAGTGCAGAGGCGCAAGCCGTGGCGCGGCGGCTCGAACTGATCGCACAACAGGGTGTGCCGAATTATTTCGATGAACAACGCTTTGGCCGGCAACGCGGTAATCTGACAGCGGCCTTGTCGATGTTCAGGCGCCAGTCGCGACCGTCGCGCTATCAACGCAGCATGTATCTGTCAGCGGTACGCGCCTGGTTATTCAATCAGATCCTCGCGCAACGTGTACGCCAACAGAGCTGGAACACGGCGCTGTCTGGTGATGTCTTCTGGCTGGAAGGTACCAAACGGTTTTTTATACCGCCACACATTGACCAGGATATCGAGAGACGACTGCGTGGCGGTGACATCCATCCAACCGGAGCACTTTGGGGCAAAGATCGATTACAGAGCAGTAATAGTGTCGCTGAGTTGGAAGACGGGGTTGCAGCACAGTGGCAACCGCTGGTTGATGGTTTGGTGAGCGCGGGTTTGATGCAGGATCGGCGTGCCTTGCGTGTGTTCCCGAGGGAACTCGGTCATGTTCACGATATTGCACAACAGACCTTGACCTTGTCGTTCGCGCTGCCTGCCGGTGCTTATGCCACCGCTCTGATTCGGGAGTTGGTGCAATTGCATCAGGCCGATAATTTAAACTGACTGACCAGCGATTCCAGTTGTGACGCCAGTTTTGACAACTCATGACTGGCAGACGTGGTTTGATCGACGGCGCCTGAGGTATCTTGGGACAGTTGACTGATGCTGACGATGTTCCTGTTCATTTCTTCCGCCACGGAGGTTTGTTCTTCCGCGGCACTGGCGATCATGGTGTTCATTTCATTAATGGTCGTGACAGCGCGCGTGATGGCCTCCAGCGATTCCGCCGCCTTTTGTGCCTGCTCCACACCGGCGGCTGCCTGGCTGCGGCCTTGTTCCATTGCGTTGACTGCATTTGCCGCGCCTGCCTGCAGGCGTTCGATCATTTGCTGAATCTCCTGAGTGGAGGCCTGAGTGCGGCTGGCGAGGGTACGGACTTCGTCGGCGACGACGGCAAATCCACGCCCCTGTTCGCCGGCGCGCGCGGCCTCGATAGCTGCATTCAGTGCCAGCAGGTTGGTTTGTTCGGCAACACCTTTAATGACGTCGAGTACGCTGCCGATGTTTTCGCTATCGGCCTCTAGTTGATGAATAACTTCCGCGGTGTGTTCGACGCGTTCCGCAAGCTCATGTATCGCAGTCGCGGTTTGAGTCACAATCTTCTTACCGCTTTTGGCTTCTTTGTCTGCGTTGTTAGCGGCGGAGGCGGCGGAGGCGGCGTTCTGCGCAACTTCGTGCACGGTTGCGCTCATTTCATTCATGGCCGTGGCAACCTGTTCGGTTTCCTGTGTCTGCTTGCCGATATTATTGTCTGCATTGCGTGCCACTGTACTCATTTCTTCCGCGGCTGCCGCGAGTTGACCGGTGGCGCTGCTGATTTGCTGCACCAGGGCTTCAAACTTCTCAATCATATGATTGAAGCTGACTGACATTTCACCGAGTTCATCCTTGTGATCGATATCCAGTCGCGCCGTCATATTGCCATTGCTCATTTCGTGGAGAACATCATTAATACTCTGCAAGGCATGTTTTAACGCGCCGTAGTAGGCGGCAGCCACATAGATGAAACAGACCAGCATGGTTCCGGCAACAACGGTGAGCGTGTGTTTTACAGTGATGCTGTCAGTCCCGATGAGTGCCAGCCACGCAAACATGCCTCCGGGAATGACCCCGAAGCTGACCATGAGAAATACCTTGACGGAATAGGGCAGCTGATTGATGAGAAAGGCGGCTGGTTTGAATATTGGGTTCATTGTGGAGGCCTCGATTGGCTGCAATGCAGAGCTAAATTATTAAAAACGCTACTGAAACTGCTGGAAATATCGGCTTGTCTTGGCTGAACTTGAATCCAGGGACGGTCGGGCAGCCTCAAAAGGTCCCAAAATCAGCCAGATTTGCGTAAGAGGACATAGGTGGCACCGCTGCCGCCGTCACACGGACGCGCCGAACTGAAGGCCAGGACGTCATTCCATTGTTGCAGCCATTGGTTGACCCGACCCTTGAGCACCGGTCGCTGGTCCTTGGAGCCGAGACCTTTGCCATGGATGATGCGGACGCAGCGGAGATGGCGTTTTTTGCATTGCTGGATAAAATCCAGCATTGCCTCGTAGGCCTGTGCGGCAGTTAGCCGGTGTAAATCCAGTTCCGCCTCCACACGGTATTGGCCGCGGCGAAGTTTGCGAATCACGCTGTTTTGCACGCCATTACGACTGAACAACAGCTCGTCCCCGACTTCGACATCGGACCAGGCCGTGGGCGGGGAAAGGGATTCCTGCAGGACCTGGCGGTCATCCAGGTGTCGCTGGCGGGGAAATGCCTTGTGACGGCGTTGTGCTGGACCGATCTTGTCATGTTTTAACCGACGGGTGCCGCTCATGGCCTCCCTGAACAGAGTTCGTTCATCATCATCGATTTTCGAAGAATCAGACATGGGGTTTTCGTAATTCGTCCGTCAAGTGGTAGGTCGCAGCAAACATTTCCAGTATATTACCCAACGGGTTAGGGGTGATACCCGCGAGGATATATTCAGTTTCATGCACATATTGTTGAGTAACGATGATGGCTACGAAGCCCCCGGCATCGTCTGCCTGGCTAGCCATTTGGCCAAAATCGCCCAAGTCACTGTCGTTGCCCCGGATCGTAATCGCAGCGGGGCAAGCAACTCCCTGACCCTGGATGACCCAATTCGTGCCACGACCATGCCAAATGGCTTTATTCGTGTGGATGGTACCCCGACGGATTGTGTGCATCTCGCGATCACCGGGTTGCTGGAACAGGAACCGGACATCGTCATCGCGGGCATCAATACGGGCGCCAATCTGGGCGATGATGTCCTCTATTCAGGGACGGTTGCGGCCGCCATGGAAGGTCGATTTCTCGGCCTGCCGGCCCTGGCCGTGTCCCTGCTTGGGCATGCGCCGACGCATTATGACACTGCCGCGCTGGTGGTCTGTCAGCTACTCAGTCGTCTCGCTGAGGCCCCACTACCGGTGGATACCATTCTCAATATTAATGTCCCGGATCTGGCCTACGACGCCCTCGCCGGACTGCAAACAACCCGTCTTGGCCACCGGCATAAAGCCGAGCCCGTGATCAAGGCGCAGGATCCCCGTGGCCGTGAGATTTACTGGGTGGGCCCGCCAGGGGAAGAGCAACAGGCCGGACCCGGGACGGATTTCTATGCCGTACGCCAGGGCTTTGTTTCGATCACCCCTTTGCATGTCGATCTGACCCGCCATACCGCCCTGGCGGATCTGAGCGAATGGATAAACGGGATGCAGCTACAATGAAGCATCAGGGGATCGGTATGACATCGCAGCGTACGCGTAATCGCCTGATTGAGCGGTTGCGTGAAGGTGGCATTCAGGACCCGCGCGTCCTCGACGTCCTGAGGCAGACACCGCGGCATGTCTTTATGGACGAAGCCATGGCCAGTCGTGCCTATGAGGATACCGCCTTGCCGATCGGGCACGGCCAGACGATCTCACAGCCCTTTATTGTTGCTCGCATGACCGAAGTCCTGCTGGATCAACCGACACCGCCGAGTAAAGTGCTGGAGATAGGCACGGGCTCTGGCTATCAGACGGCCGTGCTCGCCCAACTCGTCGATCAGGTTTATACCGTGGAGCGCATCAGCCAGCTCTTAAACCAGGCGCGCCAGCGCCTGCAAAGCCTGCAATTAACTAACATGCAATACCGGATGGGCGATGGTTATCAGGGTTGGGAAAAACAGGCGCCATTTGATGCGATTATCGTTACCGCCGCACCGGAGACCTTGCCCAAAGAATTGCTACAGCAACTCACTGTCGGTGGCCGGATGGTGATCCCCGTGGGTCAACCGCTGCAGCAACGGCTGATGTTGATTGTGCGTCAGGAAGAAGGATTCAGCGAACAGGCCCTGGATTGGGTCAGTTTTGTGCCAATGATAAAAGGTCAAGCCTCATGAAGTTGTTTTCACCACTATTTGCCAAGGTTATGCAGTGGTCACGCCATCGCCATGCGCCGTACTATCTGAGCGGGCTCAGTTTTGCCGAAGCCTGTGTACTGCCGTTCCCGCCGCCGGATGTGATGCTGGCGCCAATGTCACTGGCACGCCCCGCGCGCGCCTGGTGGTACGCTGCCTTAACGACGGTGACGTCGGTACTGGGTGGTTTGTTTGGTTACCTGATCGGGCTGTTTTTTTTCGAATTGATTTCGCCCCTGCTGCATGACTATGGTTATTGGGATAAATATCTGCTGGCAGAAAGCAAATTCAGAGAGTGGGGCGTGTGGGCGGTTTTTATCGCCGGCTTTTCTCCGATACCGTATAAGATTTTTACAATCTCTGCCGGCGTTTTACACATGAGCCTGCTGCCTTTTATCGTGGCATCCCTGCTTGGCCGCGGCGCCCGCTTTTTTCTGGTGGCGGCACTGATGGTCTGGGGTGGTGAAAAAATGGAAAAGAAGCTCCATCAGTACGTCGATGTCATCGGGTGGATCATGGTCTTGCTGGTGGGTGTGCTTTATTTTGTTTTAAGAGGTTAATGACACCACATTACCGCAGTTTCGTGATGCTGGGCGTGCTGCTGCTGTTGCAGGGGTGCATGCCCGGTAATCGGTATACCTACGGCTACTATACCGGTAAAACACGCCCGCCCACGTCTGCTGCGGAGACGCCTGCGCAGCGTTCTGATGTGCACATCGTGCAGAAGGGTGAGACCTTGTATTCCATTGCGTTTGATATCGGTGAAGATGTGCGAACTGTCGCTGACTGGAATAATATCCGGCCACCGTACACGATCTATCCCAATCAACGAATACGTTTAACGCCACCACCCGTAGTTGCGCCACCCCCGCACCAGCGCGTTGCCAGCAAGCCGGCTGTCATTACGCCGCGTGTCGTGCCAAAACCGAGTTCACAAACGATAACTGCCGCGAAATCAACAACGACAAATAACCAAAAAATCAGTTGGCAGTGGCCGACAAATGGTAAGATAATCAGTACTTACGCTGCGAAGGATTCAGGTAAGAAAGGGATCGATATTGCCGGTAAGAGCGGGCAACCGATTTACGCAGCGGCAAGCGGGCAGGTTGTATACAGCGGGAATGGGCTTCGTGGCTACGGACAGCTTATTATTATTAAACATAATGATACCTATTTCAGCGCCTATGCACATAACCGCCGTTTGTTTGTTAAGGACGATCAAAAAGTAAATAAAGGCCAACATATTGCCGATATGGGAAGTACGGAGGCGGATCGGCCCATGCTGCATTTTGAAGTGCGACGCGATGGCAGGCCGGTAGACCCGCTACTGTATTTACCGAAACGACGCTAACCGATGGAAATGTGACAGGGTCGTAGTATAAGTGCCCGATCACCATTTCCTGCAGTCAGGTGGATGGAGTATGAGGGAACAAGATAATAAGGCCGCGCTGAAAAGTGCTGATATGAATGACAGTGATGTCAGCGACGACACCAGCAAGGATGATGATTTATTACTGGAAGGCATGGACGAGTTCGATGAAGGCGACATCGAGTCGGATGACGACGATGATGGTGATGACGCTGATGCCGATGTATTCCAACCGGGCGAGATTCCGGATGGACAGCTCGATGCCACTCGCCTGTATCTCAGCGAGATCGGATATTCCCCCCTGCTGACTGCGGAAGAAGAGGTGCACTACGCGCGCATGGCGCAAAAGGGCATCGAAAGCGGCCGCAAGAAAATGATCGAAAGCAATCTGCGCCTCGTCGTGAAAATTGCGCGGCGCTATCTCAACCGCGGCCTGGCGCTGCTCGACCTCATCGAGGAAGGTAATCTCGGATTGATTCGGGCGGTGGAAAAATTCGATCCCGAACGCGGCTTCCGCTTCTCAACCTACGCCACCTGGTGGATTCGCCAGACGATTGAGCGTGCCATCATGAATCAGACGCGCACGATTCGCTTGCCGATCCACGTCGTGAAGGAAATCAACATCTACCTGCGCGCAGCGCGGCATCTGGCGCAGACGCTGGATCACGAGCCGAGCCCGGAAGAGATCGCCGAACTGCTGGATAAACCCATCGAAGACGTGAAGCGTATGCTGGGTTTAAACGAACGCATCGCTTCCGTTGATACGCCACTGGGGCGCGATGCCGAGAATTCCCTGCTGGATGCCATTCCGGATGAGAACAATACCGATCCTGTTTTATTGCTGCAGGACGACGATGTCCGCGGCAATATCGAACAATGGCTCGGCCAGCTCACCGACAAGCAGCGTGAAGTAGTGGAACGCCGCTTCGGCTTGAACGGACACGATGTCTCCACCCTGGAAGAGGTCGGGAATACCATCGGGGTCACGCGGGAGCGTGTGCGTCAGATCCAGATAGAGGCCCTGCGTAAACTGCGGGAGATTCTGGAAAAAGAAGGTTTTTCCGGCGACGCCTTGCTGCGTTAAGTCGGGATTTTCGCTCGTCTCACGCCTGAATCATCAACAAGGCAGCCGCCACGTGGCGGCCTTCCGCAGCCAGGATATTATAGGTACGGCAGGCGGCCCCGGTATCCATCACTTCAATCCCTGTTCCTGCCTGATGGCAGACCTCCATAATTTCCATCGCCGGAAATCGCAGTTGACGGCCCGTCCCCAGGAGGATGATCTCTGGTTGAAACTCGAGCACTTGCCGTAGATGTGCTGGCGTCACTTCATCGAGCGACTGGGGCGCCCAATCCCGTAGGATCGTCGCCGGCGTGATAATGGTACTGGACGTTACGGCTTGCTCGGCAGTTTCTCTCGTCTCCGTGGTCGCCAGCGTATTTCGTACGCGTATCACACCTACGTCATAGGCGACGATCATGTTACCGGCGGCGGGGTCGAGGCTGAATTTCATGGCGTCGTCTTATAACTCCAGGACAATTGACAGGGGCTTTGAGATATCTGTAATGTTACCAGCTTTGACTCACTGTCTTGAAACGAATCGAGTTACCTACAACCGACAGGCACCGCCCCTTTGAAAGACGATTTTCCCAGAATTAAACGCCTTCCACCGTATGTCTTCAACATCGTAAACGAGTTGAAAGCCGCCGCGCGTGCGCGTGGCGAAGACATCATCGATTTCGGCATGGGCAATCCGGATCAACCGACGCCGCAGCATATCGTGGATAAACTGCTGGAGGCGGCACAGCGGGGCGACACCCATCGTTATTCATTGTCACGCGGCATTCCGCGTCTGCGCCGCGCCATCTGCCGCTGGTATAAAGATCGTTTCGATGTGGAGCTGGATCCGGAGAGCGAGGCCATCGTCACGATTGGATCCAAGGAAGGTCTGGCGCATCTCGCGCTGGCGACCGTCGGCCCGGGGGATGCCGTCCTGGTGCCGAATCCGGCGTATCCGATCCATCCTTACGGATTCATTATTGCGGGTGCCGATATTCGCCATGTCCCGATGGTGCCCGGCGTTGATTTCTTTGAAGAGCTCGAAAAGGCGATCAAGGATTCCTGGCCCAAGCCCAAGATGCTGGTGCTGAATTTTCCCAGCAATCCCACTACCCAGTGCGTCGAACTGCCATTCTTTGAAAAAGTGGTGGAGATTGCGCGCGAGCACGAGATCTGGGTGATTCACGACCTGGCGTATTCCGAGATCGTGTTCGACGGTTATGTCGCGCCGTCGATTATGCAGGTACCCGGCGCACGGGATGTCTGCGTTGAGTTTTATACCTTGTCGAAGACATACAATATGCCGGGCTGGCGTGTTGGCTTCATGGTGGGTAACAAGACGCTGGTATCCGCCCTGGCACGTATGAAATCCTATCTCGACTATGGCATGTTCACGCCGATTCAAATCGCCGCCATTACCGCCCTGGAAGGTCCGCAGGATTGCGTGGTCGAGATTCGCGAGCGTTATCAGGTGCGCCGTGACGTGTTATGCGACGGCTTGAATTCCATTGGCTGGGACGTGGAAAAACCCAAGGGCAGCATGTTTGTGTGGGCACCGATCCCGGAACAATTCAAGGCCATGGGATCCCTGGAATTCTCCAAACTCTTATTGAAAGAGGCCAAGGTGGCAGTATCACCCGGTATCGGTTTCGGCGACTACGGTGATGACCACGTGCGCTTCGGTCTGATCGAAAATGAGCATCGCACGCGCCAGGCCATTCGCGGTATCCGCGACATGTTCAAGAAAATTAACAAAGCATAACGAATTGAGGTAAGTGTGGAACCGGTAAAAGTAGGTCTGTTGGGATTGGGTACCGTCGGTGGCGGTACCGTCAACGTGCTCAAACGTAACGCCAAGGAGATTGCACGGCGTGCGGGGCGCGGCATAGTGATTACACATGCTGCGGCAAGAGACCTCAACAAGCCGCGAATTTGCGATACGAGCGGTATCACCCTTACCTCGGATCCGCACGCTGTGGTTAACGATCCGAATGTCCAGATCGTGGTCGAGCTGATCGGTGGTGATGGCCTGGCTTACGAACTGGTCATGCGCGCCATTCAGCAAGGCAAGCATGTTGTCACCGCGAATAAGGCCTTGATTGCCAAGCGCGGCAACGAGATCTTTGCTGCCGCACGTGATCAAGGCGTGGTGGTGGCATTCGAAGCGGCTGTCGCCGGCGGGATTCCGATAATCAAGGCCATTCGTGAAGGCCTGGCCGGTAACCACATTCAATGGCTGGCCGGCATCATCAACGGGACGGGCAATTTCATTCTGACCGAGATGCGCGACAAGGGCCGCGATTTCAATGATGTCCTGAAAGAGGCGCAGGCACTGGGCTATGCCGAGGCCGATCCAACCTTCGATGTTGAAGGTATCGATGCAGCACATAAGCTGACGATTCTGGCCTCCATCGCCTTTGGTATCCCCCTGCAATTCGCGGCCGCGTATACCGAAGGCATCACCAAGATTACCCGTGAAGATGTGACATATGCGGAAGAATTGGGTTATCGCATCAAACACCTCGGTATCACCAAGCGCACCAAGCAGGGTATCGAGTTACGCGTGCACCCGACCCTGATTCCGGAACGGCGCCTGATCGCCAACGTCGACGGGGTGATGAATGCCGTGCTGGTGAAGGGTGATGCGGTCGGCCCGACACTATATTATGGTGCGGGTGCCGGCGATGAACCGACGGCGTCCGCGGTGGTCGCGGACCTGGTGGATGTCGTGCGCGCGCTGACTTCCGATCCGGAAAATCGCGTACCGCATCTGGCATTCCAGCCGGATGCCCTGTCGGACACGCCGATCTTGCCTATCGATGCCGTGGAAACCGCGTATTATTTACGTATGCAGGCCAGCGACAAGCCGGGCGTGCTGGCGGACGTGACGCGCATTCTCGGCGATCACCAGATCAGCATCGAGGCGATCATTCAGAAAGAACCGGCGCCGGAGATGCAAACCGCCAGCGTGATCATGTTGACGCATCGTGTACTGGAGAAAAACATGAACGATGCCATCGCCAAGATTGAAGCGCTGGATGCGATCAATGACAAAGTCACCCGCATTCGCGTGGAAACACTGAACGCCGGTAAATAACCGAACACGTTTTAGAAAATTCAGGAGAGAGGTCATGCCATTTCGACCCCGTTACACAGGTTTAATTGACAAATACCGCGATCGCCTGCCGGTGCACGATGACACCCGCATCATCAGCCTGGGTGAAGGCAACACGCCGCTCATTCGTCTGCACAACGTTCCCAAGCACCTGGGCAAGGATGTGGACATCTACGTCAAATACGAAGGACTCAATCCGACGGGCTCCTTCAAGGATCGCGGCATGACCATGGCGGTGACGAAGGCCGTGGAAGAGGGCAGTCGCGCCATTATTTGTGCGTCGACCGGTAACACCTCTGCGGCGGCGGCGGCCTACGCTGCCCGCGCCGGGATCACCGCGTTTGTCCTGATCCCCGAAGGCAAGATCGCGATGGGCAAACTGGCGCAGGCCATGATGCACGGTTCGGTCGTCATTCAGATCAAGGGTAACTTCGATGCCGGTATGGAACTGGTCAAGCAAGTGGGCAAGACCGCACCGGTGACCATCGTGAATTCCATCAATCCCTATCGCCTGCAAGGCCAGAAGACAGCGGCCTTCGAAATTCTCGAAGAGTTGGGCAGCGCCCCGGACTTTCACTGCATCCCGGTGGGAAATGCCGGCAACATTACCGCGCACTGGATGGGTTACACCGAATATCATGAGCATGGCATCGTCAACAGCCTGCCGCGCATGTGCGGCTACCAGGCAAGCGGTTCCGCACCGTTCATGCGTGGCAAGATGGTGGATAACCCCGAAACCGTGGCGACCGCCATTCGCATCGGTCACCCGCAGAGTTGGGACAAGGCCTGGGTTGTGCAAAAGGCATCTCAGGGTTGGTTCGATGAATGTACTGACGAAAAAATTCTCGCTGCGCAAAAATTGCTGGCGGAAAAAGAAGGCGTGTTCTGTGAACCCGCTTCCGCGACATCCCTGGCCGGTGCGATTGCCGATATTGAATCCGGCAAGATCCCCGAGGGCAGCAAGATCGTGTGTACCTTGACCGGCCATGGTCTGAAAGACCCGGATACCGCCATCAAACAAAGTACCGCACCGATGCTTACTGTCGATGCGACGCTGGACAGCGTGAAGAAGGCAATCCTCGATAACATGCAGTAAGGGGTGTCGGGCGAACGGAGTCTTGCCTGTGGTCCATTGCACGGTACTCTTCCCCGGACTGCTGGGGCCGGATGCGCCCATCGCAGAATTACCGCGCAATGAATGGCCCACAAACTCCACGCTGCCGGCCTTGTCGCTGTTGCTGAATCGCAGTCACGCCAGCGCGATTAACAAACAGGCGCTGGAACACCAGGTTCTCTCCTTGCTCGGTTATCGGCTTGCCGCCGATGGCGAGTTGCCTATTGCTGCGATCCGTCAACCTGATGCCATATCGCACCATCCAATGGTGTGGTGTCTGGACCCGGTGTACATACAACTCGATCGGGAAATGGCCTATCTCACCGACCCGGCCGAACTTGCCCTGACGGAAGCGGAGGCCCGGCAGTTAATCGACGATCTCAACCGTGACTTCGCCGATGTGTTGTCGATTCAATTTCATGCGCCGCAGGCATGGCTGGCGACGATTTCCATGCAGCTGACCACCCGCGCACCTTCTGAAGCCATCGCGCGCGATGTCAATTCTATGCAACCGGCCGGGACGGATGCGGCACGCTGGCGACGCCTGCTGAATGAACTGCAAATGTTTTTGCATCAGCATCCCGTGAACGTGGCCCGCAGCGAGCGGGGTGAGGTGACCGTAAACAGCCTGTGGCTGTGGGGCGGCGGTGCGCTGGCGACCCAGGCAGCGGATATTGATATCGTATATACCGATGATGCCTTGTTCGCCATGGCCGCTGCGCGTAACGGGATTGCGGTGGCCCCGGTACCGAGGCAAATCGACACCGACCTCTTTGAGAAACAAAACCTGTTGCTGGTATTAACCGGGCAATTACACGCGATTCGGCAAAGCGATGTCTATGCCTGGCTGGCAGCGCTGCGGATGTTTGAGCAGATGTATCTGGCGCCACTGCTGACGGCGTTAAAACAAGGCCAGCTACAACAGCTACGCGTGTCTAGCGATACGCTGTGTCTGACCCTGGACCGGCGCGCATTGCGTAAATGGTGGCGAATGCAAAAAACCATCGAGACCCGAATGCTGCAACTGCGGAGTCAGTATGGTTACTGATACCCAAATCATTACCCGTACGCCACTCGTTGACGATAAGACAATCTTGCCGGAGTCGATGCATCCCATCCTCAAGCGGATTTATCTGGCACGCGGCGTCAGTGAGGCGAAACAGACGGAAACGACCCTCAATCATCTTTTGCCTTACACGCAATTGCAGAATATCGATCATGCGGTGACGATTCTTGCCGCGGCACTGGAACGGCAACAACGACTGTTGATTATCGGCGATTACGATGCCGATGGCGCCACGAGTTGTGCATTGGCCGTCAAGGCGCTGCGCGCCATGGGTGCCCGTCATGTCGAGTATCTCGTGCCCAATCGCTTTGAATACGGTTACGGTCTGACACCGGAGATTGTCGAGGTCGCCAAGCGCAAACAACCGGATGTGATCATCACCGTCGATAACGGCATCGCCAGTATCGACGGGGTGAACGCCGCCAATGCCGCCGGCATTCGCGTCATCATTACCGATCATCACCTGCCGGCCGCCACCCTGCCGGCCGCGGAGGCGATCGTGAATCCTAATCAGGCCGGCGATCCCTTTGCGAGCAAACACCTTGCCGGTGTGGGTGTGATCTTTTATGTCATGGTCGCCCTGCGTGCGCAGCTGCGCGAGCGCGGCTGGTTTACGCAGCTGGGTATTGCCGAGCCGAATATGGCGGAGTTTCTGGACCTCGTTGCCTTGGGCACGGTGGCCGACGTGGTCAAGCTGGATCACAACAACCGCATCATGGTGGCGCAAGGTCTGGCGCGCATGCGTGCCGGCCAGGCCTGTCCGGGAATTCTGGCCTTATTGCAGGTTGCCGGGCGCGATTATAAAAAGGTGACGAGTCAGGACCTGGGTTTTTGTGTCGGACCGCGTCTCAATGCGGCAGGTCGCCTGGATGATATGGCGCTGGGCATCGAATGTCTGCTGAGTACGGACATGGGCAGCGCCCTGCAAAAGGCGCAGGTGCTGGATAATCTCAATCGCGAACGCCGCCATATCGAGCAGGCCATGCGCGAGCAGGCCGAAGGGCAATTGACTGCACTGCTCGCGGATGCGGAAGACGCAGCGTTGCCTGCAGCCCTGTGTCTTTATGACCCGGAATTTCACGAAGGCGTGATCGGTATCCTGGCGGGGCGGATCAAGGATCAACTCCATCGTCCCACGATTGTGTTTGCCGCCAGTGGCGATGACTTGATAAAAGGCTCGGCGCGTTCCATTCCCGGCCTGCATATTCGCGATGCCCTGGACAGGGTCGCGACTCGCCATCCCGGCCTGTTGAGCAAATTCGGTGGCCACGCCATGGCGGCTGGCCTGACCCTGCGCAGAGCGGATTTCGCGACCTTCAATGCCGTCTTTGTACAAACCGCGAATGAACTGTTAGACGACGACGCCTTGCAACGCGTCATTCATTGCGATGGACAATTGTCTGCGATTGACCTCAATCTGCAATTGGCGGAGACCTTGCGCAACGCCGGCCCCTGGGGGCAGGGCTTTGCGGAACCGCAATTCGAAGGCCGGTTTGAACTCGTGCAACGGCGCATTGTCGGCGAACACCATTTGAAAATGGTACTGCGCAGCGGGAATGCGCTGGTTGACGCGATTGCATTTCGTACAACCGATCGCGATTGGCCGGCGCAGGTCACTCAGGTCCACGTGGTCTATCGTCTGGACGTCAATGAGTTCAACGGGCAACGCAACGCACAGTTGCTGGTGGAATACCTGCAACCGTTACTAGCGTAGCTGCATGAAATGGCAATGCTTCAATGCGTACAAAGCCTGGCGTGCTGGGAATGTGCCATCATCTTGCGAAACGAAACGCCTTTCACGTGTATCAGCTCTTCGTGATCACCCGCCTCGAAATAGACATCGTCGCATTGCAGCAGGCTGTCATCGACGACGGTTTGCATGCCATAGGCGGCGCCAACGGGCGGGATAGCGCCAATCACGCAATCGCTAAACAGACGATACAGTTCCCTTTCTGTCGCCAGACCGACGTTGCGTTTGAGACTATGATTCAGTTCCCGGATTTTCACGTGTTCATTTGCCGGGATGACGGCCATCAAATAGCCATCCTCGTCTTCCAGGATAACGGGTTTGGCCATCTTATTACCCGGGATATGCGCGGCGTGGGCGCTGTTCAGACTGGTGGCGGTCGGGGAGTGTGACAGGACCTCGTACGCAATTGCATTGTCGTTCAGAAATTTCTGAAGTGTGGGGGAAATCGCCATAACGCACCTCCTGATGAGAGAGCGAATGTGAGCGAATTATGCTTATTGTATGGACCTAACTATAGTGCATTTTCGCGGCTTAGGCCGGTTGCCCGGCAACTGATAAATAAATTCAATCTGCGTTAAAAATCCGTCCACCGGGACAATGAGACTTCCAACACCCCATGACGTGACGCCCGGGTCTGGGATAGAATATGCGGCTTTAATTCAGACGATTAGAAAGTTGCATCATGTTAGAAACCGGTCTTATTCAAACCCGACTCAAGGACATGCAAGGGCGGAGTATTGCCCTGAGGGGGTATCTTTGACTACGACACCAAACGCGAACGCCTCGACGAAGTAAGCCGCGAGCTGGAAGACCCCGCCATCTGGAATAACCCGGAGCGTGCCCAGGAACTGGGCCGCGAGCGTGCCCATCTCGAACACGTGGTCGAGATCCTGTCCGGACTGGACAAGGGCCTCAATGATGCCGAGGAACTGCTGGACCTGGTGCGCGAGGAAAACGACGAGGATACCCTGCAATCGCTGGTGGCCGATCTGGATGCCCAGGAGCAATTGCTGGCACGCCTGGAATTCGAACGCATGTTCGCCGGCGAGATGGATGCGAATAACGCCTATCTCGATATCCAGGCCGGTTCGGGCGGCACCGAGGCCCAGGACTGGGCCAATATGCTGTTGCGCATGTACCTGCGCTGGGGCGAGGACCACGGTTTCAAGACCGAACTCATCGAAGTCTCCGCCGGCGAAGTGGCGGGCATCAAGAGCGCGACGATCTATTTTCAAGGTGATTATGCCTTTGGCTGGTTACGTACCGAGATCGGCGTGCACCGCCTGGTACGCAAGTCACCATTCGATTCCGGTAACCGTCGTCACACCTCGTTTGCCTCGGTGTTCGTGTCGCCGGAGGTGGACGATTCCATCGATATCGAGATCAATCCGGCGGATCTGAAAACCGATACCTACCGCGCCAGCGGCGCCGGTGGTCAGCACGTCAACAAGACCGATTCGGCGGTGCGGATTACCCATATGCCCTCCGGGATTGTCGTACAATGCCAGAGCGAACGCTCCCAGCATCAGAACCGGGATCACGCCATGAAGATGCTCAAGGCCAAGTTGTACGAAATGGAAATGCAAAAGCGCAACGCGGCGAAACAGGCCCTGGAGGAAACCAAGTCCGATATCGGCTGGGGCAGCCAGATCCGTTCTTATGTGCTGGATCAGTCCCGCATCAAGGATCTGCGTACCAATGTGGAGCGTACCGATACCCAGAAGGTGTTGGATGGGGATCTGGATGAGTTTATTGAGGCAAGTTTGAAGAGCGGTTTATAGCCGCTAATTATGACGATTTCTAACTTCGTATCAGGTCACATGTACAGGGCGGGATAGTCTTTCCCAGGACACGCGGTAAATACGTCCCTGTACGCTCGTCAGCAGCATCCCTGCTGACGGTCCTGGAAAAGACTATCCCGTCCTGTTACTGGATACGAAGCTGGAAACACCTGTTTTGTTCTTTATTAAAGTAATGAACTGGAAATAGAGATGTCTGAAACTGAAAACAAGAATTTGAGCCAGGAAGACGAAAACAAACTCATTGCCCAACGCCGGGAAAAACTGCGCGGATTGCGTGAACAGGGCGTTGCCTTTCCCAATGACTTTCGGCGCAACGTCATGGCCGGTGAGTTGCACGCCGAGTATGGCGAAAAGGACAATACCTTCTTCGAACAACATCCCGTGCGCGTGAATGTCGCGGGGCGCATGATGGCTCAACGCATCATGGGCAAGAATGCCTTCGCCAGTATCCAGGACATGTCGGGCCGGATTCAGTTGTTTGTGCAACGCGATGTCCTGCCCGAGGGTTTTTATAACCAGGAGTTCAAGAAGTGGGACATCGGCGACATCATCGGTGCCGAAGGTACCTTGTTCAAAACCAACACCGATGAACTATCGGTGAAGGTGGAATCGATTCGGCTTCTGACCAAGTCTTTGCGGCCCTTGCCGGAGAAGTATCATGGCCTGACCGATACCGAGACCCGTTATCGCCAGCGGTATCTCGATCTGATCATGAATCAGGACTCGCGCGATACCTTCCGTATCCGCTCGGCGGTGATCAATCACATTCGCCAGTATTTGACGACGCGTGGCTTTCTCGAAGTGGAAACCCCGATGATGCAGGTCTTGCCCGGCGGCGCGACGGCGCGCCCGTTCAAGACCTATCACAACGCGCTGGATATGGAGTTGTATCTGCGCATCGCACCGGAACTGTTTCTGAAACGTTGCGTGGTGGGAGGTCTGGAGAAGGTCTTCGAGATCAATCGCAACTTCCGCAACGAAGGTCTCTCCACCCGGCATAATCCGGAATTCACCATGCTCGAATTCTACGAGGCCTATGCCGATTATCATGACCTCATGAACCTGACCGAGGATATGTTGCGCGATGTGGCGCGTTCGGTCGTGGGCACGACACAGATTCAGTATCAGGGCGAGACCTACGATTTTGAAAAGCCGTTTACGCGCATGACGGTGAAAGAATCCATTCTGCACTACAACCCGGATCTTCAAGCCAATGCACTGGATGACATCGAGTCAGCGCGCAAGATTGCGCAAGGCATGCAGATCCCGCTCAAGGACAGCTATGGCCTAGGCAAGATCCAGATCGAGATCTTCGAGAAAACGGTTGAACACCGGCTCAAGGATCCCACGTTTATCACGGCCTATCCCACGGAAGTGTCACCGTTGGCGCGCCGCAACGATCACGATCCCTTTGTCACCGATCGCTTTGAGTTCTTCGTCGGCGGGCGCGAGATCGCGAACGGCTTCTCCGAGTTGAATGATGCCGAAGACCAGGCAGAACGTTTTCGCAAACAGGTGGAAGAAAAAGACGCCGGTGACGAAGAGGCGATGTACTACGACGAAGACTACGTCACCGCACTGGAACACGGTATGCCGCCCACCGCGGGCGAAGGCATCGGCATCGACCGGCTGGTGATGTTGCTCACCGACTCACCCTCGATCCGCGACGTGCTGCTGTTCCCGCACATGCGACCAGAGGTTTAGTTCATTTTATGCGACCGCCATGGATGGCGGGAGTGCAGGAAATGCACGACTGCATGGATGCAGGAGGTAGGGCGACGCAGGAAGCCAAAGCCGAGGAGCAATTTCCTGCCGACCGGAGTGAAACGTAGGAAGTACCAAAGAACGACCGAAGGTCGTTCCGGTGTAAACCCCGAAGGGGTTCTGACGTGCGACCTAAGCTTTAGCTCAGACATAAAAAAACCGGCAGTCGCCGGTTTTTTTATGGGTGGTGTAAGTGATTATCCCAAGGCCGCCTTGGTTTCGGCGACGCCTTCTACGTCCAGTACATTGGCTTCCGGCTCCAGGCCCAGTTTGCCAAAGGCCGGGACGGTGCTCAGGTCGACCTGGCCATGCGGATGATTGCTCCCCAGGTAACTTTCCAGATTGGCGACCACCACCACATCCACATAATCCGCGGGGCCGGCGTGATTGCGGTGAATATCCTCATGGTCAGCGGCAACGGCGATCAATTCCGGCGAGAAATTCCACTTTTGCAGGATGGCCTCCCCGATGGTGGAGTGCGCCTTGCGGATGATGTTATCGAGCAGGCTGGTATCGTCCAGCAGCTCCGGCATGTCTTCCGCCAGGGTGATAATCGGTAGCGCACCGATGTCATGGACCAGCCCGGCCAGCAGGGCCTGGTCGGGCTTGAGTTTGGTGAATTGTGCGGCCAGGGCATGGCAGAGGGCGGCCACCTGGGTACTGTGTTCCCACAGGTCGCGCAGCCGTTTGTCGGTGGCGTCGGCGGTGGCCTGAAACATCTGTTCCATGGCGATACTGGTGACCAGGTTCCGGGTCATGTCCGCACCCATGCGGGTCACGGCGGCCTCAACGGACTCGATGGTGCGCGCAGCACGCAGCAGGGGGCTGTTGGCGACCTGAATCAGGCGGGCGGAGAGGGCGGCATCCGAGGTGATGACCTTGGCGACATCCCCCAGGCCGGAGTTTTCGTCTTCGAGGGTCTCACGCACACGCAAGGCGACCTCGGGCAGCGTCGGCAAAACAAGTTTGTCGGTTTCCAAATCATTGAATAGTTTATCGAGCAGTTTTTCTTCAACGCCATTGAACACGGTAGGACTCCCAGGATTGCCGAAATCGGTGAATACCAGACATATCGGCAAGCGGACCGGGGAATTTAAAAAATATCCGGGGTAATTTTTAGGCAGTTTCCAGCGAATACGGCAGTGATGCCAGGGTCAGTCTTGGCCCATCCAGGGCGCCCAGGCGTAATTCGGTCTCCAGCTTATCATTCTGAAGTACGGCCAGACATTCGCACTGGCGGTCGCTGGCCTCTGCGAGTACAACCTTGCCGGCACTCTGGCCATCGCCTGTGGCGACATAGATATCAGTTCCGGGTGCCGGTGCTATGGCCTGATCCAGGACAAGGTGATGCATGCGTCGTTTAGGCTTGCCCAGATAATGCATACGCGCCACGATTTCCTGACCGGGATAGCATCCCTTTTTGAAATTCACCCCGTTGATCAATTCCAGATTGACCATTTGCGGCACGAATTCTTCCACGGTTTCGGGCCAGATGCTGGGGAGGCCGGCCTGGATATCCAGCCAGTGCCAGGCGTGTTGATCCGTTGCCAGCCACTGTGCTGCATGCTGTTGCCACAAACTTTTGGCCTGTTCAAAATTTGTGACCAGCAGGTAGCGGGAATGTTTGCCCGGTAACCTGCAACACAGCACGCTATCCGTTTGAGTCAGGGCGTAATCGTCAGCAGGTACCGCCAGGTCAGGCTGTAGGCCAGCCGCTGCTGCGGGACCAGCGATGCCAAGACAAACCATCTCAGCGCTGACATCGCTCAGGGTGACCTTGCTGCGCATCACAAACATGCGCAGCCGCTTAAGGGTGGGTTCCAAAATGGCACGTGGTAACAGTAAAAGATAATCCTGTTGCGCCGGCACGACCAGAAACTGGGCCAGCATGCGTCCCTTGGGATTGCAGTAGGCGCTCAGTTGCACATGCGTGTTGTGCAACTGGGTGATGTCGTTACTGAGCTGGCCTTGCAGGAATGCCTGGACATCTTCACCCGATGCACGGATGCAACCCAGATGGTCAAGTGAACACAGGATGCCATCGCCATCGAGTCGGTTCAGCGCATCCTGCATATTTGAAAATGCGATGTGTTCGCGCGCATCAAGTTGCGCACCTTGCGTGAGGAGAAATTGCTGCCACTGCGTTTGCATAAGGGTCACCCATTCAAAACCGTGCACGATTGTAAAGCATTGGACGTATGATGCAATTGGACTACACTAAAGTCGATGATCGCAAAACAAAAACGACCGAAGTTCCTGAATCTTTTTGCTATTCACCTGCCCGTTGCCGGGGTAACCTCCTTCGCCCATCGAGTTTCCGGTGCGCTTCTGGTGCTCGGCATTCCCGGCCTCATCTATTTATTTGGTTTGTCTGTCCGCGATTTCAAGGGTTACACCGAGACATTGGCAATTCTGGATAGCATCCCCGCGAAACTGGTCTGTACCGTACTGGCATGGTCGATTGCGCATCATATTCTGGCCGGAATTCGTTTTTTATTAATGGACATTGCCGTCGGTGACAATCTGAAGGCGGCAAAGGCGAGCGCCTGGACAGTCAATGTTGCCGGCGTGGTGTTGTTCCTGCTGATTGCTTATCGAATCTGGTCATGAGCTGGCGCGCGCACGGGATGCGAACCTGGATACTGCAGCGGTTGACGGCGGTCTATATGCTGCTGTACCTGATTCTGTTCGGTCTGGATACGCTGAAACTCCCGGTGGTGGATTTCGCAAGCTGGCAGGGATTATTCAAATCACCCACCGACAATATCGCCACGGTTCTGTTTTTTTATGCTGTGCTGTTTCACGCCTGGATTGGTGTGCGCGATATTTTGATCGACTACGTTCCCATCGCCAGTCTCCGGCTCATTTTATGGATTCTGATGTCGCTTGGGCTTCTCGCTATGGGGATTTGGATTAGCATGATTATGTATGCAGTGGTCAGTTTATGAGTTTGGCGCGACGTAAATTCGATGTTCTGGTGATTGGCGCAGGTGGTGGCGGTTTGCGCGCCGCGCTGCAGCTGGCTCAGGCGGATGCCAAAGTGGCGGTGGTCTCCAAGGTCTTTCCCACCCGTTCGCACACTGTAGCGGCGCAGGGTGGTATCAATGCCGCGCTGGCGAATGTGCGTCCCGACAACTGGCATTGGCACATGTTCGATACAGTAAAGGGAAGTGACTACCTGGGCGATCAGGATGCCATCGAATACATGTGCCGTGCGGCATCCCATCTGGTTTATGAACTCGAGCACGCAGGCGTGCCGTTTTCGCGCCTGGACAATGGCAAGATCTATCAGCGCCCCTTTGGCGGGCAAAGCCAGAACTTCGGTGGTGAGCAGGCCGCGCGTACCTGCGCTGCGGCGGACCGCACCGGTCACGCCATGTTGCACAGCCTGTACCAACAAAACATTCGTGCCCGCACCCACTTCTTCGATGAATTCTTTGCCATCGATCTGATCAGCAATGATGAAGGCACGGTGCTGGGTGCATTGGCGCTGGAGATCGAAACCGGCGAACCTTTGTTAATTGAAGCGAAGACCACGCTGCTGGCCACGGGCGGTGTCGGGCAACTGTTTCGCACGAATACCAATGCACGTATCAACACCGGCGATGGTCTGGCCATGGCCTTGCGCGCAGGCATTCCACTCGAAGACATGGAGTTCTTTCAGTTTCATCCCACAGGCATTGCCGGTCGCGGGATGTTGATCACCGAAGGTGCGCGCGGTGAGGGTGGGTTTCTGATCAATAAAGACGGCGAGCGTTTTATGGAGCGTTATGCGCCGCATGCCAAAGACCTCGCGAGCCGTGATGTGGTGAGTCGATCCATTTATACGGAAGTCACGGAAGGGCGCGGTTGTGGGCCCGAGCAGGATTATGTCCTGTTAAAACTTGATCATCTTGGCGAAGACGTGTTAAACAAACGCCTGCCGGGTATTACCGCAATGGTCAAAACCTTCCTCGGCATAAATCCTGCGGAAGAACCCATCCCGGTGTATCCCACGGCGCACTACACCATGGGCGGAATCCCGACCAATCGTCATGGCGAGGTCGTGGTGCCGGTGGAACACGGTGAAGAGGAAGTGCCGGGTTTGTATGCGGTGGGCGAATGCGCCTGTGTCTCCGTGCATGGCGCCAATCGCCTAGGGGGCAATTCCCTGTTGGATATTGTTGTGTTCGGACGCTCAGCAGGTAATCGCATTATCGATGTATTGAAAAATACCCGTTATCACTTGCCCTTGCCCGAACACAGTGTGGATGCCGCCATGGCGCGCTTGCAGCGTTGGGATCAGCGCGGCGAAGGTGAATCGGTTGCCGCTGTGAAAAAGGAACTGCAAGGTGTTATGGAGAAATATTGCGGTGTATTTCGTATCGAAAATGTTCTGCAGGAAGGTTTGCAAAAGGTATTAGCCATCGAAGCGCGTCTGCAGGATGTGCGCTTGCAGGATCACAGCAAGACATTTAATACGGCACGTATCGAGGCGCTTGAGCTGGAAAACCTGGTGGACGTTGCCGTAGCCACAGTGGCATCGGCCCTCGCGCGCCAGGAAAGCCGCGGCGCGCATTCGCGCATCGACTATCCCAAACGCGACGACGCGCACTGGCTTAAACACAGTCTTTATTACAAGGAAGATAACCGGGTCGACTATAAACCGGTGCGTCTGCGGCCGATTACCGTGGAGACCTTTCCGCCGAAGGAACGCGTGTACTAGAGTTATATTAGCTTAACTAACAGGCCAGTTTATGCGATTCCAGATACAACGATATAACCCGGAGACAGACAGCAAGCCTTATTTGAAGGATTATATCCTCGACGATATTCAACCGGGGATGATGCTGCGCGACGCCCTGTTAAAAATCAAGGCCAAGGATGAAAGCCTGTCATTCCGGCATTCCTGTGGTGAAGGCGTCTGCGGATCCGACGCCATGAATATCAACGGTACGAATGGGCTGGCGTGTCTGACGCCACTGTCCAGGTTAAAAGAGCCGATAGTTGTGCGGCCGGTGCCGGGAATGCCGATTGTGCGCGACCTGGTGGTCGACATGACCCAGTTCTTTCATCACTATCGTGCGGTGAAACCCTATCTGATCGTGCACGACCCCATGCCGGAAGTGGAACTGCCGCAGACGCCGGAACAACGCGACAAGCTCGACGGTTTGTATGAGTGCATACTCTGCGGTTGTTGCACGACGGCCTGTCCCTCGTTCTGGTGGAATCCCGACAAGTTTCGCGGCCCGGCTGCGCTGTTACAGGCGTACCGCTTTTTGGCGGACAGTCGCGATCAGGCTACCGATGAACGCCTGCAGGAACTGGATGGGCCATACCGGATGTTCCGCTGCCATACCATCATGAACTGCGTGACGGTATGTCCGAAGGGGCTCAATCCCACCAAGGCAATACACCACATCAAGCAAATGATGCTGAAGGAATCCATCTAGGCATGACGCAAACATTGCTCGATACCGAATTCTCTCGTGTACGCTGGCAATGCCGGCGGGGCATGCTGGAACTCGATACCCTGCTCGGTGAGTTCGTGGAACAACATTACTGCAGTTTGTCGCAACTACAACGCAAGCATTTTCATGCCATACTTGAGTATCCGGATCAGATGCTCTTTGACTATTTTTTTGGAAACAGTATTCCAATCGACAAGGATGTTGCCGATGTTATCCAATGGATTCTACAAGCCGTTACACCTGCGCCGTAAATTTTCCCGCCTGCTGGCAGCGTTTCTGATTCTGCTACACGCATTGGCGTTGCTTGCGCTGCTGCAATCACTGGCCATGCCTGAAGGCATCCACGCCGGTTTATATGGGTTTCTGCTGCTTAGCACTGTTTATCATACGAAACATCTGTGGAGCTTGCGTGATACCGGGGCGTATTGGGTATGGCAAAGTGCAGGAACCTGGCAGCGCACGGATGAAGAGAAAACCTATCGCGTTGTCATCGCCAGATCAGTGCAAACCCCCTGGTTTGTTTCGCTCACCTTAACTGCCGGTAGTGGAAACCGGCATTCACTTTTGATCGTGCGCGATCAGCTGCATGCCGATACCTTCCGCCGTTTGCGCGTGCGCCTGAAGTTATATCAGGAAGATGATGCTGCCGCCGCAGGCGAGGATGCCGTGTAATTCGGTGGTGTCAGCACAGTATTCCGCGGGGCGTGCCCGGTATCGGGTTTGGGATAGTCCAGTGTGTAGTGGAGGCCGCGGCTTTCCTTGCGCAAGAGGGCGGACTGGATAATCAGTTTGGCGACAATCGACAGGTTGCGCAGTTCGATCAAATCGTTGGTGACGCGAAAGTTGCCGTAGTATTCGTCGATCTCATGTAATAACAGATTTACCCGACTCGCGGCACGTTGCAGACGTTTATTAGTGCGCACGATGCCGACATAGTCCCACATAAAGCGCCGCAATTCGTGCCAGTTGTGTGTCACTACGACTTCTTCATCGGAGTCCGTCACGCGCGATTCATCCCAGTCTGGAATTGCGACACGACTTGCAGGCAAGTCTGCTTGCTGTTGAATGTGTTCGCTGGCGGCTTCGGCGAAGACCAGACACTCCAGCAGGGAGTTGCTCGCCATGCGGTTGGCACCATGGAGACCGGTGAAGGACACCTCGCCAATCGCGTATAAGCCTGGCAAATCAGTTTGCCCGTGCAGATTCGTCATGACGCCGCCACAGGTGTAGTGTGCAGCGGGGACGACCGGAATTGGCTGTTGCGTGATGTCGTAACCTAACTCCAGGCAGCGTTGGTACACCGTGGGGAAGTGTTCGCGAATGAATTCCGCCGGTTTGTGACTGATGTCGAGCAGGACGTAATCACTACCCAGGCGTTTCATTTCATGGTCGATGGCACGGGCCACGATATCACGCGGCGCCAGCTCTTCCCGGGGATCGAATTTTGCCAAAAACGGCGAACCGTCGGGCAGGGTGAGTTTGGCGCCTTCACCGCGCAAGGCCTCGGTGATCAAAAATGTCTTGGCCCTGGGATGAAACAGACAGGTCGGATGAAACTGGTTGAATTCGAGATTCGCCACCCGGCATCCGGCGCGCCAGGCCATGGCGATACCGTCACCTGTTGCCGTATCCGGGTTGGTCGTATAGAGATACACCTTGCTGGCGCCACCGGTGGCCAGGACCGTGTAACGCGCCGCAAAGGTTTCAACTTTGCCATTGCGACGATTGAGTACATAGGCGCCCAGGCATCGATCCTCGTGTTGGCCGAGCTTCTGCGCCGTGATCAAGTCAATCGCAATATGTTTTTCGTAGACCTGGATGTTTGGGTGTGCCCGCACTTGTGCCGCCAGGGTCGTCTCCAGCGCATGACCGGTGGCATCTGCCGAATGAATGATGCGGCGGTGGCTGTGTCCACCTTCGCGAGTCAGGTGATAAGGACTATCGGCATGGTCGGCGACCTCATGCGTAAATGGAACGCCGCGTTGGATCAGCCATTCGATGGTGCGTCGGCTGCGCTCAACAGTGAATTGCACCACCTCAGGATCGCACAGACCGGCCCCGGCCCCCAGGGTATCTTGTACATGAGATTCGACGGAATCGCCTTTATCGAGCACGGCGGCGATGCCGCCCTGGGCATAAACGGTGCAGCCATCCTCCATTTTTCCTTTTGAAATCAGTGAGATGGAGTAGGTATCCGCCAGCCGCAAGGCCAGGCTCAAACCTGCGGCGCCGCCACCGATAAGAAGAATATCGGACTGGATTGTCATACTGCTTGCCTGGTAGGGATTAAACAAGACATAAGTTTATTGGTATAAGATAGTTTTTTGTCATCAGACATTCGTTTTAAAATAGACGGCTTTACGGGATGAATCCTCCCACCGGTTATAAATAGAAATATAACCAAAAAACCGACCGTCTTGCGAACTCTATCAAAGACGAAATGTCAGAAGAGTTGTTCCTGGACGGTCCTCGAGCGAGAGAGAGTAAAGGACAAGGTCCAGATGAGCGATCGTACGAATGACCAGGCGTTGGTTGAACGAGTGCAGCAAGGCGACAAGCGCGCATTCGATGCCCTGGTAATTAAGTACCAGTCGCGAGTTGTCAAGGTGATTACGCGGTACCTGCGTGACCCGGTCGAAGCATTGGATCTGGCGCAGGAGGCCTTCATCAAAGCCTATCGCGCCTTACCCAATTTTCGCGGAGAGAGCGCGTTTTATACCTGGCTGTATCGAATCGCCATTAATACAGCCAAGAATCACGTGGTGGCCCAGGGTCGGCGCCCCCCGACGGATGATGTGGAAGCGAGCGAGGCGGAGTTTTATGAAGGGCCTTCTGCGCTAAAGGACACATCCACACCCGAACGCATGGTATTGCGGGATGAGATCGAACGGGTAGTATTCGAGGCTATCGAGGCCTTGCCCGAAGATCTGAAAACGGCAATTACCCTGCGCGAGCTGGAAGATATGAGTTATGAGGAAATTGCGGAAGTAATGAACTGCCCGATTGGTACAGTGCGGTCGAGGATATTCCGGGCGCGTGAAGCGATCGATAAAAAGCTGAAACCGCTGTTGGGTAATTGATGAAGAGTCGTGTACGGCTTACTTGAGGTGAACCAGTATGAATGATCAAACCAAAGAGTTACTTTCCGCATACATGGATGGCGAAGTCGATGATTCCCGTGCCATCGAAAGCTTGCGTCAGCACAACGATGCGCGAGCCGCCTGGTCCAGCTATCATTTGATTCGTGACGTTATGACCCAGCACTATGTTGCAGGGGCATATCAGGTATCCGAACGCGTTGCTGCCGCCTTGCAGAGCGAACCCACGGTACTTGCGCCGAAACGCTGGTATAAGCCGAAAAGACTCCTGCGTCATGCCTCCGGTGCAGCCATTGCCGCCACTATCGCAACTGTGGCCATTTTGGTTGTACGTCAATCACCGGAGATTCCTCAGGATATACCTCAGTTCTCGGTTGCGCCCATTGCGCAACAACCAATACGTCTGACTGCTGCAGAGGAAAACAAACTCAACGGCTATATTGTTAGTCACAATGAGTATTCAGCGAGCACCCGCATAAAAGGCATGCTGCCCTATACGCGAATTGTCAGTTACTCTGAAGGACAGGGATTTGCACAGCCGTCGATTGCCAATGCGAAAAAGTAGATTTGTTTTACCCATTTGTCTGCTGATTGTACCGGCCCTGGTGAGGGCGAGTGACGATCAGACAATCGAAAACCTCCTGCAGAAAATGCATTATGCTGCGCATATGCTCAATTACACCGGCAGGTTCGTATATCAGCAGGACAGGCAATTGAGCCTGATGAGCATTGCGCATGCGGTCACGAAAGACGGCGAGCGCGAGAAGCTGGTTTCCCTGGATGAAACGGGACGCGAAGTGATTCGCAACGGCGATCAGGTGACGTGTATCTATCCGGATTCCAAGTCCGTCATGGTGGAAAAAAGCAGCGGCAAGGTGCCGTTCCCACCCACGTTCCCTGTCAAGCTGGATCAGCTGAAGGGGCAATACACCTTTCATCTCGATCGTCAGGACAAGATCGCGGGTCAACAGGCGCGGCGCATTATCATCCAGCCCACCGACAAGTACCGTTATGGTCATCGGTTATGGGTCGACGAGAAAACCGGTTTACTGCTCAAAACACAGCTGCTGGATGAAAGCGGCAAGTTGCTGGAACAATTCATGTTCACGCATATTGAATTCATGAACAAGGTGCCCGATGAGTTGCTCACGCCGCGTCCCACCGGCAAGGAATATACCTGGCATGAGGCGCAGGATAGCAATGACCCGGATAGCGAAAACGAACAGCGCGTCTGGATTGTCTCGGAGTTGCCCAGGGGCTTTGTCAGTGACACCCGGCGCTATCATCGTCTTGCAGGTAAAACATCGGTTGAACATCTGGTCTTCAGTGATGGCCTCGCATCGGTGTCTGTATTCATAGAGAAGGATGACGATCAGGAACCTTCGCTTATGGGTGTATCACGCATGGGTGCCGTCAATGCATTCGGACGGATGCTGGATGATTATCACATCACGACCGTTGGCGAGGTCCCGCGCCGGACAGTCAGGATGATCGGCGAATCCGTGGTGTATAAAACCCGATGATTGAGCAAACTGCAGTCGTCATCCGTATCCGCGGACAGTATGCGCTGGTGGAAGCGCAGCGGCAAAGCAGCTGTGGCTCATGCAATGCCAAGCAAGGCTGCGGTACCGGTATGCTGGAAGGCAGTATCGGGCGCCGGGCCATGCAGATGCAGGCGATCAATCAGTGCGACGCCAGGCCCGGTGATGAGGTCGTGGTGGCGGTTCCCGAAAAAGGTTTTATTCGAAGCGCATTTTTTACCTATCTGTTGCCATTGTTACTGATGCTGGCAGGTGCGATTGTTGCCCAGCAGTGGAGCACGCACAGCGGTTGGGCTTATCAGGATATGGCTGCTCTGATAGGCGCGGCTATAGGCTTTGTTCTCGCCATGTTGATATTACGGCGTTATTCACGCAACATGGAAAAGGATACTGAGCTGCACCCGGTTATCATACGTAAGCTCAACGCCCCAATAACGGTGAGTCTCAAACAATTCAATAAAGAGCAACAGCCCTTTTAATTCGGCATTTCCAGTCACGTAAGGAGTAAGCATGCGTCGGTTGTTAACTGTAGTGTTCGTTTGTATTTTCATGATGCCCCTGGCCCATGCGGTCAATCTGCCGGACTTTACCGGTCTGGTTAAGCAGGTCGCGCCAGCGGTCGTGAATATCAGTACGACGCAAAAGATCAAACATCCACACATGAAGCGTCCCAATGTCGAGATTCCGGATTTGCCGGAAGACTCGCCGTGGGGAGATTTGCTGCGCAAGTTTTTCGGGGATGATAACAACGGCCCGGAGGAGTTTAATACTCAATCCCTGGGTTCCGGTTTCATCATCGATTCCAATGGTTACATCATTACCAACAACCACGTCATCAAAAACGCGGATGAAATAATCGTTCGTCTGTCTGATCGCCGTGAACTGAAAGCCAAACTTATCGGTACAGACCCGCGCAGTGATGTCGCCCTGTTAAAAATCGATGCCAAGGACCTGCCGGTCGTCAAGCTCGGTGATTCCGATAAGCTCCAAGCCGGACAGTGGGTAATGGCCATCGGTTCTCCCTTCGGGTTTGACCACTCCGTATCAGCAGGTATCGTCAGCGCGATTGGGCGTAACCTGCCCAGCGAAAATTACGTGCCGTTTATCCAGACCGACGTGGCCATCAACCCGGGTAATTCCGGCGGACCGCTGTTCAACATGGATGGCGAAGTGGTCGGTATCAATTCCCAGATCTACAGTCGCACCGGCGGTTTCATGGGCCTCTCGTTTGCCATCCCGATTAATGTCGCCACGAGTGTTGTGAAGCAGCTCCGTGAAAAGGGCAAAGTCAGCCGCGGTTGGCTGGGTATCCTGATCCAGGATATAAACCGTGAACTGGCCGAGTCATTCGGGATGAAGGAGCCCATGGGTGCGGTTGTCCTGAAGGTACTGGATGATTCGCCTGCGAAAAAGGCCGGGTTCAAGATCGGTGATGTCGTGGTTGAATTCAACGGCAAGAAGATCGAACGTTCATCCGATTTGCCCATCGCGGTGGGTAGTACGCCTGTCGGCGAAACGGCTAAGGTGAAAGTCATTCGTGAAGGCAAGCCGGTTGAGCTGTCCGTCAAGATTGCCGAGCTCCCGTCTGAGGACAAACTGGCATCGTCTGAGGGCAAGGAAAATGCGCCGGCAAAGGCCAATCGTATTGGCATTGTTGTGGATGAATTATCTCCGGAGCAGCGGCGTCGGCTGGATATGAAGAAGGGCGGGATTATCGTCAAAGAGGTCACCGATGGGCCGGCGGCGGATGCCGGTATTATTCGCGGGGACGTCCTACTCAGGATAGACGGGCACGATATCAACGGCGTGCGGCAATTCCACGACCTGCTGGAAAAACTGCCGAAAGGCAAGCCCGTACCCATGCTGATCCAGCGCAATAATTCACCGATCTTCCTCGCGCTGAAAATACCCAAGTAGTGAAGCCGCAATTAACGGTCTACCTCCGCCATGACTGCCATCTCTGTGAGGCATTCATGGCGGAGTTGCTGGACCTGCAAGACCGGTGGCAATTCGATGTGCATACCCGGGACATCGATGACGACCCGACCCTGCGTGAACGCTATAACACCTTGGTTCCGGTGCTGACGCTCGACGGGCAGGAGATCTGTCACTATTTCCTGGACCCGGAGAGGCTGGCAAGCTATTTCGAGTAAGCCCAAATACGGTACAATAGCCTGTCAACAAGGCGCTCAACTGGCGCCTTTTTTATATGCCAGCGCGACGTGAGGTAGCCATTGCGGGATCTGCAGTACATTCGGAATTTTTCAATCATTGCGCATATTGATCACGGCAAATCGACCCTGGCGGATCGCCTGATCCAGATGTGCGGTGGCCTGAGCGAACGCGAAATGGCGGCGCAGGTTTTGGATTCCATGGACCTGGAACGTGAGCGCGGCATCACCATCAAGGCCCAAAGCGTCACTTTGAACTACACCGCGCGTGACGGCCATACCTATCAACTGAACTTCATTGATACGCCTGGCCACGTCGACTTTTCCTATGAGGTATCGCGCTCTCTGGCGGCCTGTGAAGGGGCCTTGCTGGTGGTGGACGTCTCCCAGGGGGTCGAGGCCCAGAGTGTGGCGAACTGCTATACCGCTATCGACCAGGGCCTGGAGGTCCTGCCGGTATTGAATAAAATCGATCTCCCGGCGGCGGACCCCGACCGCGTCATCAAGGAGATTGAGGAGATCATCGGTATCGAGGCAAAAGACGCAAAACGCGTCAGCGCCAAGACCGGGGAGGGGGTAGCAGACCTGCTGGAGGAGATCATCCTTCGCATACCGCCACCGCAAGGCGACCGCCAGGCCCCCTTACAGGCCCTTATCATCGACTCCTGGTTTGATAATTATCTTGGGGTAGTCTCGCTGGTACGCGTCAAGCACGGCAGCATGCGTAAGCGCCAGAAGATACTCATTATGTCCGTCGGGCGCTCGCAACAGGTGGATAATGTCGGCGTCTACACCCCGAAACCTCTGGACCTGGATGAATTGGCGGCAGGGGAGGTGGGCTACGTCATCGCGGGAATCAAGGAAATCGACGGCGCTCCGGTCGGCGATACCATCACCGGCGCCGATAATCCCGCCAGCCAGCCGTTGCCCGGTTTCAAACCCGTGCAACCCCGCGTTTTTGCTGGCCTGTATCCGATCAATAGCGAGGACTATGAAGACCTGCGCGATGCGCTGGCCAAGTTGCGGCTGAATGACGCGGCCTTGTTTTATGAGCCGGAGACCTCGCAAGCCCTGGGGTTCGGTTTTCGTTGTGGCTTTCTCGGGATGCTGCACATGGAGATCATCCAGGAACGCCTGGAACGGGAATATAATCTCGAATTGATCACCACCGCACCCACGGTAGTCTTTGAAGTGGTCACTGTCAAAGGTGAGGTCACGCACATCGATAACCCCGCCGCCTTACCGGAGCCCAGCCTGATCCAGGAAGTGCGAGAGCCAATCATCACCGCGCATATCCTGGTACCACAGGACTACGTGGGTAACGTGATCACGCTCTGTGTTGAAAAACGCGGCGTGCAAAAGAGTATGCAATATCTGGGAAACCAGATCTCCCTGGCCTACGAGATCCCGATGAATGAAATCGTTCTCGATTTTTTCGATCGGCTCAAGTCAGTGAGCCGAGGCTATGCATCGCTGGATTACGAATTCACACGCTTCCAGGCGGCCAACCTGGTCAAGCTCGATATCCTTATCAACAGTGACAAGGTTGACGCCCTTTCTTCCATCGTGCATCGCGACCAGGCCGAAAGCCGTGGCCGGGAATTGGCAGAGAAAATGAAGGAACTGATCCCACGACAAATGTTCGAAGTGGCAGTGCAAGCGGCTATCGGCTCCAAAATCGTGGCACGCACCAATGTTAAAGCGCTGCGCAAGAACGTGACCGCGAAATGTTACGGCGGCGACGTCACGCGTAAACGCAAATTATTGGAAAAACAAAAAGCTGGTAAACGGCGCATGAAACAGATTGGGAAAGTGGAGATACCTCAAGATGCCTTTCTCGCCGTACTTAACGTAGGGAGAGACAAGTGAATACCGATTTTACTGCAATCCTGGCCATATTGACGCTGGTAAGTGGCGCGATATGGGGGATATATGTCCTGGCAACTTTTCGTAAACGCAAACCAGTGGCTGGCGACGAGGAGTCCCTGGAGGAGACATCGAAGAAAGAGCCGCTGGTCGTCGAGTATGCGCGTTTTCTGTTTCCCGTATTTCTTGTCGTGCTGGTGGTGCGCGGGTTCATCGTTGAGCCCTTCAAAATCCCTTCCGGTTCCATGCTGCCGACGCTGGAAATTGGCGACTACATTCTTGTCAACAAGTTTGCCTATGGCCTGCGCTCGCCGATCGGTTATTACAAGCTCATCGATCTGGGCAAGCCAAAGCGTGGGGATGTCATCGTGTTTCGTTATCCTGAAGACCCCTCCATCGATTTTATTAAACGCGTGATTGGGGTGCCGGGCGACAAGATTGTCTACCGCGACAAGCAGCTATGGATTAATGATCAAAAGATCGAACTCAAGGACTTGCATCCCTACGAAAAAGATAAAAAATATGAGGAATTGGAAGAGTTGCTGGGCAAGGTCAAGCACCATATTCTGATCCGGCAGGATATTGATTATCTGGCGCAGCCGCAGGAATATCGTGTGCCCGAAGGCGAGTATTTCGCCATGGGCGATAATCGCGATAACAGTAAGGATAGCCGTTACTGGGGCTTTGTCCCGGATGCAAACCTGAAAGGCCGGGCGTTTTTCATTTGGTGGTCCTGGAATGATGGGTTAAAGTGGTCGCGAATCGGCACGATAATAAAATAGTCCAGACAAAACAGAGAGGTGGCGCTGATGCAAGGACCAGGCAAACAAAAAGGTATGACCGCCATTGGCTGGCTGCTGGTGATTGCGGTTGTCGCGATTTTTGCATTAGCCGCGCTGAAGCTGATTCCGGTGTATATCGATACCTACAAAATCAGCGATTCCATGAACTCCCTGGTTACGGACCCGGAAGCGCATAACAAAAGTGCCGTGGAATTACGCAGAATGCTGCTGAAACGGCTGGATATCAACATGATTTACGATATCAAGGCCGATGACATTGGGATCAACCGTAGCAGCAAGGGTTATAACGTTGAGATTGACTATGAACCGCGCATACAGCTGGTTGGAAATCTCTATTTTGTTGTCGTATTTGATAAAACCGTGGAAGTGCCTTCCAACGCAAGCGCCGGTCAATGAATGATCTAAAGAAGCTGGAAACCCGACTTGGTTATCAATTCCGACACCCTGACTTTCTCGAAACAGCATTAACCCATCGCAGCGCCAACAAAAATCACTACGAGCGCATGGAGTTCCTCGGTGACGCGGTGCTCAATCTGGTGATTAGTGCTGAATTATATAAACTCTTTCCCCAGGCCACGGAAGGTGAACTCAGCCGTTTGCGTGCCCACCTGGTTAAAGGTGAGAGTCTGTCGAAAATCGCCAGTGAATTGTCGTTGGGAGATTATCTCCGGCTCGGTAGCGGCGAACTCAAAAGTGGCGGTTATCGCCGCAAATCCATCCTGGCCGATGTACTGGAATCCATCATTGGCGCCATTTATCTCGATGCGGGTTTTGCCGAGGCGCAGGCATTTATAGTGCGTGTGTTTGCCGACAAGATCGTCAATGCCGGGCAGGTCAAGGAATTAAAAGATCCCAAGACCCGCTTGCAGGAATATCTGCAGGCCAAGGCCCTGCCTTTGCCGACTTATGAAGTGGTGAAGACCACCGGACAGGCGCATAATCAGCACTTTGAGGTCAGTTGTTCGGTGACACTTCTGAATGAACCGGTGCATGGTAGCGGCAGTTCCCGGCGTAAGGCGGAGCAGGCGGCTGCCGAGCAGGTATTGGAGTTGATAGATGGCTGAGTCGGCAGTCAGTACCTTTCGTTGCGGTTATGTCGCACTCATTGGCCGCCCCAATGTCGGCAAATCCACCCTGATGAATCATTTGCTGGGACAGAAACTCAGCATTACTTCGCGCAAACCGCAAACCACCCGACACCGCATCCTCGGTATCAAGACCGAAGCGCAGGCACAGATTGTCTATGTCGACACCCCGGGTATTCACCAGGGTGACAAGCAGGCCCTGCACCGCTACCTCAATCGCGCCGCCATGAGCATTATTCAGGATGTGCAGGTGATCGTGTTTCTGGTCGAGGCGTTGAAATGGTACGAGGAAGACCAGTTGGCCTTGTCGCATTGTGAAAAAGCAGGGTGCCCGGTCATTCTTGCCGTGAATAAAGTCGATCAGGTCAAGGACAAGGATAAGCTGTTGCCTTACTTGCGCACGACTGCCGAGCGGTTTAACTTTGCCGCCGTGGTGCCGATCTCCGCCAAGCAGGGCACACAGCTGGACGAACTGGAACGTCGCATCATCGAGCAGTTACCGGAATCAGAACCGCTGTATCCGGAAGACCAGGTCACGGATCGCAGCGTGCGCTTTCTGGCCGCGGAGATCATTCGTGAAAAACTGGTTCGCCTGTTGGGGGATGAATTGCCCTATGCGACCAGTGTTGAAATCGAGAAGTTCGACGAGGACGCCACACTGGCAAAAATCTACGCGGTTATCTGGGTCGAGCGCGACAATCAAAAGGCCATCGTGATCGGCAAAGACGGCGCCAAGCTCAAACGTATCGGGCAGGAGGCCCGTGTCGATCTGGAGAACCTGCTGGAGAAAAAGGTCTACCTGAAGACCTGGGTGAAGGTCAAACGCGGCTGGGCGGATGACGAACGCGCCTTGCATCAGTTGGGGTATCGCGACGAGAACTGAGCCATGTCCGGCGCCCATCACTTTCAGGATCAGGCCTACGTGCTGCATAGCCGGCCTTATCGCAATAGCAGTTTGATCATCGATGTGTTTACCCGCGAACACGGACGCTTGAGCCTGGTGGCCAAGGGCGCAAAGCGCGGCAACGCACCGCTTTCCAGTAAATTACAACCCTATGCACCACTGTTTCTCGAGTGGGGCGGCCAGAACGAATTGATGACGCTCTACAAAGCGGAAACCGATACGCATACGATCAAACCACTGACAGGCGACGCGCTTTATCACGGCTTTTATCTCAACGAATTATTGTTGCGACTGCTGCACCGGCACGATGCCCATCCCGAATTGTTCGATGACTATGCGTATTGCCTGCAGACGCTCGTTGACAGCGAACACAGGGATATTCCGCTGCGGTATTTTGAATTGCAATTACTGGAAAGTCTGGGCTATGCCGTCAATCTTCTCGAAGAGCTGCATACGGAGGCCGATGTCACGCCGGAAGGACAATATTGTTATCTGATCGAACAAGGACCGGTCCAGGCTACAGAAGTCGCAGCAGAGTCTCTGCGCATCAGCGGCGAGACCCTGTTGGCGCTGGCGCATCGGACCTTGTCGCACACCCGACAGCGCAATGAGGCCAAGTTACTCATGCGTTCGATCCTGGATCACTACCTGGGCGATCGTCCCTTGAAGGCCAGAGAATTGATGCAAAGCCGCAAGCTCTTGCGTAACTCGACGCCCCGGCAGGGATAATTTATAGTTATGCGGTTTTTCCAGGAAGCGATGACATGAGCAAGCGGCAAGACATATTACTGGGTGTGAATATCGATCACGTGGCGACGATCCGCCAGGCGCGCGGTACGCGTTATCCTGAACCGCTACAGGCGGCGCTCGTGGCGGAACAGGCCGGTGCTGATGCGATTACCCTGCACCTGCGTGAAGATAGACGACACATCCAGGACCGCGATGTCCTCATGCTCAAGGATATGTTGCAGACACGCATGAATCTGGAGATGGCCGTGACCGAAGAGATGCTGGCGATTGCCGGCAAGGTTCGCCCGGAGGATTGTTGTCTGGTGCCGGAACGGCGTGAAGAACTCACTACCGAAGGTGGTCTCGATGTTGCCGGGCAACGCAGCAAAATCAGCGATGCCTGTGCGCGTCTGGCGGAGTCCGGTGTGCGCGTATCCTTGTTTATCGATGCCGACGAACATCAGGTACAGGCGGCGGCGGATTGCAAGGCGCCGGTGATCGAGATCCATACCGGGCACTTTGCCGAGCTGCGTGATCGTAAGGCGCGTCAGCAGGAACTCTTACGGATTATCCGTGCGACGGAGCAGGGCACCGCACTGGGCCTACAGGTCAATGCAGGGCATGGGCTGGATTATCACAATGTCGGTGCCATCGCCGCGATTGAGGACATCCATGAATTGAATATCGGCCATGCCATTGTGGCGCGTGCGATTTTCAGCGGTCTGCACACCGCCGTGCACGATATGAAAAAATTAATGCGGGAGGCCCGCGCTGCGGCGGGTTGATACCCTTACCAGGAGGCGTCCAGATGCGACTGGCCCTGGCTGACGATATTCTGGATAGCCGTCTCCAAGGTTGTAAAACGTTCCCGGATAGCTTCCCAGAGCTGGGATTTGACTGCCGTTTCCATCTCTCGTGCCGCCAGGCGCAGGGCGGGAACACCACAATAGGCGGTGGCGCCGTAAATCTTGTGTGCGTGGTCCCAGGCAGCCTGGATGTCCAGTTGTGTAATCGCTGTCTGTAAGCGTTCGTGCAGGGTGGGCAGCTCCTGCAGTAACATGCTGAATAGCTCCTTGGCCAGTTCAGCATTACCGCCCGCTTTCTCCACGGCCTCCGCGTAATCCACCTGCTGAGTCATTACTCCCTCGCCTGTCTGGTTACGTATTCTGTTAGAATGATGCATCAACGACTTTCCTGGGTCCAGTTTCCCCTATGGTATACCCGACAATCGAACAATTTATCGGCAACACACCGCTGGTGCGTCTGCAGCGCCTGCATAGCGGACAAAACAATACGGTGCTGGTCAAACTCGAAGGCAATAATCCCGCCGGTTCGGTGAAGGACAGGCCCGCGCTCAGCATGATCAGTCGTGCCGAACAACGTGGTGAGATCAAAGCGGGCGATACACTCATCGAGGCCACCAGCGGCAATACCGGTATCGCCCTGGCGATGGCGGCGGCGATTAAAGGTTACCGCATGGTACTCATCATGCCCGCGAATATGAGTGTCGAGCGTCGCGCCACCATGAAGGCCTACGGCGCGGAATTGATCCTGGTGAGTGATAAGCAAGGTATGGAAGGCGCGCGAGACCTGGCCAAGCAAATGGAAGCGGAAGGCAAGGGCAAGGTCCTGGATCAGTTTTCCAACCCGGACAACCCGGCGGCACACTATTATGGTACCGGACCGGAGATCTGGCGCGACACGCACGGTGAGATCACGCACTTCGTCAGTTCCATGGGAACAACGGGCACTATCATGGGCACGTCGCGTTACCTCAAGGAAGTGAATCCCAAGATCGAGATCGTCGGCGTACAACCCACAGAGGGTTCGAAGATACCGGGCATTCGTCGTTGGCCAAAGGAATACCTGCCGACTATCTACGACGCAACGCGTGTGGATCAGATCATCGACATCAGCCAGGCCGACGCCGAGGACATGACGCGCCAGCTTGCGGCACGCGAAGGGATCTTTTGCGGTATTTCCTCCGGGGGTGCGGTGGCGGCCGCACTCAAACTCTGTGAAGGTTTATCCAATGCCGTCGTGGTCGCCATCATCTGTGACCGTGGCGATCGTTATCTTTCCACCAATGTGTTTCCGGCCGAGTGATGTCGATGAATGTCTTCGTCTTCGATATCGAAACGATTCCCGATATTGAATCGGGAAAGAAATTGTACGGCCTGGACGGTCTGAGCGAAAAGGAAGTCGGCAATATCCTCTTTCATAAGCGTCGTCAGGAAAGCGGTACGGAATTTCTGCGCCTGCATCTGCATCGCATTGCGGCGATTTCGGTGGCCTTGCGTACCCGCGATCGTTTTACCGTCTGGTCACTGGGCGATCTCGATTCCACGGAAAAGGAACTGGTGGAGCGTTTTTACAGTGGCATCGAAAAATATACACCCACGATCGTGTCCTGGAACGGCAAGAGCTTCGACCTGCCGGTCCTGCACTATCGCGCCTTGTTGCATGGCGTTAACGCGAGTCGTTACTGGGAAACCGGCGATAACGACAACAGTTTTCGCTGGAACAATTACCTGAGCCGTTATCATAGCCGGCATACCGACCTGATGGATGTGCTCGCCGGCTATGAACCCCGCGCGGCGGCGCCACTGGATGAGATCGCCACCATCCTTGGTTTTCCCGGCAAGATGGGGATGAGCGGCGCCCGGGTCTGGGATGAATACCAGGCGGGTAATCTCGCCGGGATTCGCGATTACTGCGAGACCGATGTGGCCAACACCTATCTGGTGTATTTGCGTTTCGAATTGATGCGCGGTCATATCAACCCCGCGGAATACGAACAGGAATGTCAGTTGGTTAAACAATCGCTGCTCGCGGAAAATAAACCGCATCTGACTGCCTTCGTTGATGCCTGGCAGACGGCGTAAGCAAGGCATTTATGTCACGTCGTCGCGTGTCTCTACCCAAAGATCCGGTTGCCGCCCATGTGGTGGACCTTACCCATGAAGGTGTTGGCGTTGCCCGCGTCGACGGCAAGACGGTGTTTATCGACCGTGCCTTGCCCGGTGAAGACGTGCACTTTATCTATACCCAGCGCAAACGCAACTATGACCACGGCAAATTAGACAGCATCGACGCCGCTTCATCCTTGCGCGTGGAACCGGCGTGCCCGCACTTCGGCATGTGTGGCGGCTGTTCCCTGCAACACATGCAGGCGGAACAGCAAATCCATTTCAAACAAAAGGTTCTGCTGGATAATCTGGAACGCATCGGCCATGTGCAACCGGAACAGGTACGGGCACCGATCACGGGGCCCTTATGGGGTTATCGCCGCAAGGCGCGCCTGGGTGTGCGTTACGTGGAGAAAAAACAAAAACTCCTCATCGGCTTTCGGGAAGCCGCGTCGCGCTATCTTGCGGATCTGTCCGTGTGCAAGGTGTTGCATCCCGCGGTCGGCGAGCATCTGGAAGACATCGCCCAATGTATTCGCAGCCTGAGTTGCTATCAGGCGATCCCGCAGATCGAAGTCGCGGTCGGCGATGACAATGTTGCCCTGGTGATCCGGCATTTAGCGGAGTTTACCGAGCAGGATCAGCAGAACCTGGTGGCGTTTGCCCGCCAGTATCACTATGACATCTACACGCAGGCCGGCGGTCCGGATACGATCACGCCCTTATGGCCGCAACAGCCTGCGCTGTATTATGGACTGCAGGAGTATGACCTGCGCTATGACTTTTTACCCAGTGATTTCGTGCAGGTGAATGCCGAGATCAATCACAATATGATTGCTGCCGTGTTGCAGTCTCTCGAACTGGCATCGACGCATCGCGTGCTGGAACTGTTTTGCGGTCTGGGCAATTTCACCTTACCGATAGCGCAGCGTTGCCAGCAGGTCATTGCCGTGGAGGGCGAGGCCGGGCTGGTGGAGCGTGCGCGTGAGAATGCCAGGAAAAACGGCATTAAAAACGCCGAGTTTCATGTCACCGATCTCATGCAGACCTTGACGGCCTTGCCCTGGTGGCACAAACAACAATTCGATCGAGTGTTCCTGGATCCGCCGCGCAGCGGGGCCAGCGAGGTGCTGCCACTGTTCGCGCAATTAAAACCGCCGCGTATCGTGTATGTCTCCTGTAATCCCTCCACCCTGGCACGCGATGCCGGCATTTTATGCCGCGAACAAGGTTACCGTTTGCGTGAGGCGGGTGTGATGGATATGTTTCCGCACACGGCGCACGTGGAATCGATCGCGGTCTTCGTACGCGAGGATTGATATGGGTATCGAGATCGAACGCAAGTTTTTGCTCAGGGATGACCGTTGGCGTGCGCAGGCCGATGCGGGCACGCAGTATCGCCAGGGCTATCTCATTGGCGCCAAGCAGGCCTCGGTGCGGGTGCGCATCGAAGGCGACAAGGCGTTTTTGAATATCAAGAGCATGACCCTGGGGGTGCGCCGGCATGAATACCAGTATGCCATTCCGGTGGCTGAAGCCAATGAGCTGCTGGATACCCTGTGTGAAAAACCGCTGGTGGAAAAGACCCGCTATATCGTGGATTACGCAGACCACCGGTGGGAAATCGATGTATTCGCGGGTGCTAATGCGGGCCTGGTCGTGGCCGAGGTGGAGTTACAGTCGGAACACGAATCTCTCGAAGTGCCACCCTGGGCAGGCATCGAAGTTTCTGACGATCCACGCTATTATAATGTGAATCTCGTCAAGCACCCTTACACCACATGGTAACGTCCGCTTCGGCTTCCAGTTTGTATATCTCCCTGCCCAGCCAGACGCTGCAACTGAGGCACGATAACAAGGTCGAGTTTGCATGCGGGATCTCCAGCGCCAAAAACGGGGCCGGTGAGATCCAGGGCAGCGAACAGACGCCACGCGGCTGGCATTACGTCCGCGCCAGAATCGGCGAGGGTGCGCCGGTGAATACGGTGTTCAAGGGACGACGTCCGACGGGTGAGGTCTATACCGCGGGCATGCGACAACAATATCCGCAACGCGACTGGATCCTGACCCGCATCCTGTGGCTGTGCGGACTCGAGCCGGGATTCAATCGCCTTGGCGTCACAGACACCATGCGCCGCTATATCTATATTCACGGTTGCCCGGATGAAGACGTGTTTGATACGCCGGGTTCCCATGGTTGTATCAAACTGCATAACCCTGACATGCTGGCACTCTTCGACCGCGTCGCGGCCGGTACGCGGGTATTAATCACGGAGTGAGGTATTTGTGTCATTAGGCCCGGTCATGCTCGATCTGCAGGGCACCGAGTTGTCCGCAGAAGAACAGGAGATGTTGAGGCACCCGCTGGTCGGGGGTGTCATTCTGTTTACACGCAACTATGTCAATATCGATCAATTGACACAATTGGTGAAGACAATCCACGCCGTGCGCGATCCGCATCTGCTGGTCGCGGTGGATCACGAAGGCGGGCGAGTGCAGCGTTTTCGTGAAGGCTTTACCCGCTTGCCGGCGGCGCGCCGCATCGGCGAACAGTTCGATCACAATCATCACAAGGCCAAGGAACTGGCGCAAAATGCCGGCTGGTTGATGGCCAGCGAGTTGCGCAGCGTCGGCGTCGATTTCAGTTTTGCGCCGGTACTGGATCTGGATTTTGGCATTTGTGACGTTATTGGCGACCGCGCCTTTCATTCCGATCCGGAAGCGGTATACGAATTAACACATGCCTACATCAAAGGCATGGCCGAAGCCGGGATGGCGGCCGTGGGTAAACACTTCCCCGGTCATGGCGCGGTCAAAGAAGATTCGCACGTTGCGATTCCCGTGGATGAGCGTCATTTCGAACAGATCTATCAGCAGGACATTCATCCCTATCGAAAACTGGTGCGGGAAAATCTGGCGGCGGTGATGCCGGCGCACGTTATTTATAGCAGAGTCGATTCCAGGCCTGCGGGTTTTTCCCGTCGCTGGTTGCACGATATACTGCGTAAACAATTGCAGTTTCAGGGCGTCATCTTCAGCGACGATTTGAATATGCATGGTGCCAGTGTTGCCGGGGATAAATTCAGTGAGCGTGCCGCGGCGGCTATCGGCGCCGGTTGCGATATTGTCCTGGCATGTAATAATCGAGCAGGGGCAATCGATATTTTGCAAAACTTTCAATACAACGATGATCCTGTCACCCATGCGCGCATTGCACGCATGCATGGGCGCCATGTTATTTCGCGCCACGAGCTTATTGCTTCGGCGCGCTGGCATTTCGCCGTCAGCCAGCTCCAAAACATCCTGGACGAACCCAGTCTTGAACTCAAATTAAGCTGATTTACCAAGGAATATATACATGATGGAGTGGATTCAACAACACGCCAGTCAATTCGTTGGCGAGAATGCCTGGATTGCAGAGTTGTTTATCGTTATTTTTCTTACCCTCCTGGTCGATGCGACCCAGAAGATCATTTTACGCCGCCTGCAAAAGCGCCTCACCAAGACCAAAACCATCTGGGACGATGCGCTCGTATTTGCCATGCGCGCTCCGGTAAGCATTATCGTCTGGATCATCGGCCTGAGTTATGTCGGAAATATCCTGCAGTTCAAGGCGACGGAATCGATACGCAGCATTGGTATCATCATCGTTGTGGCCTGGGCGCTGGTCCGTTTTATTCGCCAGGTGGAAGAACGCGTGATTCGTGCCGGTGAGATAAGCGAAGACAAGATCGACCGCACCACGGCCTATGCCATTGCCCAGTTGTTGCGGGTGTCCGTGCTAATCACAGCCTTCCTGGTGGGCCTGCAGACACTCGGATTTAATATTTCCGCCATCCTGGCGTTTGGCGGTATCGGCGGTATTGCCGTTGGTTTTGCTGCCAAGGATATGCTGGCGAATTTTTTTGGTGGTCTGATGATCTATCTGGATCGACCCTTTGCCGTCGGCGACTGGGTGCGATCCTCTGACCGGAATATCGAAGGCACGGTCGAACGTATCGGCTGGCGGCTCACGGTCATTCGCACCTTTGACAAGCGGCCCCTATATATACCCAATTCCATATTCGCGAGTATCGCCGTGGAAAACCCGTCGCGTATGTCGCATCGCCGGATCTACGAAACCATCGGCGTACGCTATGATGACGTTGCCAAAGTGCCGGCCATTATCGAGGACGTTAAGGCCATGCTGCAGGTGCACCCGGATATTGCCCAGGATCAGACCATGATCGTTAACTTCAATCAGTTCGCGGCATCATCGCTGGACTTTTTTGTCTATACCTTCACCAAAACCACGAACTGGATTGAATTCCATAAGGTCAAACAGGATGTCCTGTTAAAGATCAGTGACATCATCAGCCGGCACGGCGCGGAAATCGCGTTTCCCACCTCGACAGTGCATGTGCCGGAGGCGATTCGTCTGGAACAAACCTGATGCCGTTATGAATGCCGTCCGTGTCAATTGGCAACGGACCGGGGAGTCGATATACTCCGGTCCCATCTGAAAAATACAACAAGATCTGGCTTTTAAAAATAAGGTGGCTATGGACGCGAAGCAGGCGGAACAGGCGTTACAGGAAGCGGATTGTCTGTATACAAACGCACAGGTACAGGCAGCGCTGGATACGATGGCGCAGGGCATCACGGCCAAGTTGCAAGACCACAATCCGCTGGTCTTGTGTGTCATGACCGGCGGCATTATTCCCGCCGGCCATCTACTGACCCGGCTGAATTTTCCACTCCAGATCGATTACATCCACGCCACACGTTACCGTGGCGAAACCTCCGGTAGCCATTTGCAGTGGCTGGTGCGGCCGACCCATTCCTTGCGCGGCCGTGATGTCCTGATCGTTGATGATATCTACGATGAAGGCGTGACCTTGTCCGAGATCGCAGAGTATTGCTGGTCGGAAGGGGCGAATGAGGTCTATATTGCGGTATTGATAAACAAGCTCCATGATCACAAACATCCGCTCAACGTCAATTTCGTCGGCCTGGAGACCCCGGATCGTTATTTATTCGGTTATGGCATGGACTACAAAGATTACCTGCGCAACGCGCCGGGTATTTACGCCGTGAAAGGGATGTAGGCCTGCACATGACGACAATTGCCATCATCGGCGGCACGGGCCTGACCAAGCTGACCAACCTGGCGATCAATAGCCGCGAAGTCCATGTCACCGCGTACGGCGAACCTTCGGCGCCGCTGACGCGCGGTACGCTGGCTGGCAAGGAGGTGTTATTCCTGCCACGCCATGGTGCCGGTCACACCATCCCGCCCCACAAGGTTAACTATCGTGCCAACATCGCCGTGCTGAAGAATGCGGGTGTCGATAAGGTCATTGCCGTGAATGCGGTCGGCGGCATTACGGCCAATATGCCACCCCAGGCCCTGGCGGTCCCCGATCAGATCATCGATTACACCTGGTCACGCGATCACACGTATTTTGACGAAGGCCTGGAAGAGGTGGTGCACATCGATTTCACGCAGCCGTACTGTGCCTCGCTGCGCGCTGATATTATCAAGGCGGCGGAACGCGCGGGTGTCGCCATCGAACCGGAAGCGACATATGCGGCGACACAAGGTCCCCGCCTGGAAACCTCGGCCGAGGTTAACCGTCTCGAACGTGACGGCTGCCATATCGTCGGCATGACCGGCATGCCGGAGGCGGCGCTGGCGAAGGAACTGGGCCTGTGTTATGCCAGTATCGCGGTGGTGGCAAATTGGGCGGCGGGGCGTAGTGAAGGTGAAATTACATTAGAAGAAATCGAACGCCACCTTGGTGTCGGCATCGAGAAGGTCAAACACGTCCTGGAGGCGCTCATTCCCGCCTTGTAAGCATCAGCGGGATTTCCTCAGGGGCGTCGGCGTCTTACCCTCATAAGGCGTGATCAACACCAGCATACCCAGTACCGGGTGATCCAGATAGTGCAGTTCTTTGCTGCGCATGCGGCGCGATTCCAGCAAGCGGTAAATCACAGGCGCCGGTTGTGTCGTCAGGCTGTCGATTGGCGTGCCCGCCGTTGTCGCGTCCGATGCCGGAGCGCCGGTCGCGGCGTTATTGGTGGCGGTCTGAGGATTCACAGGCAATCCGGTGGTGTAAACCAGATCGACATCCGCGTGCAGATAGCGCGTCAGAATAATCTTGATATAGCCATCCAGCGTCGAGCGTGTTTGCGTTGGGGCCGTCGGCAGCGGAACATTCGCCGCGGGCATGCCCTGGCCGGGGACAAGCGTGCCGCTGATCGGTGCTTCTGCCAGATAGCTTTGCTGAATATGTACGGGCAGTGCGACATCGGGTCCCATGCCAGGCTGGACCCAGGCGGTATGCAGCAGAATTCGATATTGGCGGGTATCCGTCAGTAGTTTCTCTTCCTGCTGGAGCTGAAATTGCGACGAGGGGAGTGTCTTGAAGGTCAGCTTGGGGTCGTAGTCCGGCGGCATTGCGCCCGGATAGGGTTGGTTAAGCTCGATGGACACGGCAGGTATTTGACGATTGATATCGCTTTTCCAGTTTTCCGACTGACGCGCAGACGGATCGAGTGATTCAAATATAATCGTCTCAATGTCATAATAACGTACTGCTTCCTCTGCACGCACAGAGGGGGCCAGCATCAGGAATGAAAGCAGTACAAGTAACGCACGTTTTTGCATTATCAGTCTTACGTCGAAAATCAGACTCATCTTACTACGCCTACGGTCTATAAAGTGTTATGTCAGTCAAAGAAGTTCTGAAAATGGGACATCCCATTCTGGGTGAAAAATCCCGTGCTGTCACAGAATTTGGATCACCGGCACTTGCATCGCTGATTGAGGACATGCTCGATACCATGCACGCTCTCAATGGTGCGGGCCTGGCGGCGCCACAAATTGGTGTGAGTTTACGCGTGGTGATCTTTGCTGTCGAGTCCAATCCGCGTTACCCGCATGTGGAACCGATCCCGCAAACCATACTGATCAATCCGGAGATTATCCCCTTGTCAGATGCACAGGAGTCCGGTTGGGAAGGGTGTTTGAGCATTCCGGGTATGCGTGGCTGGGTGCCGCGTTATGCGCATGTGCGCTACAGCGGTTACACGCAAACAGGTGAATTTTTCGAGCGCGAAGTACGCGGTTTTCACGCGCGCGTTGTACAACACGAAGTAGATCATCTCGATGGCGTATTGTATCCGTTGCGCATGCCGGATCTGACCCGCTTCGGTTTCGAGCAGGAATTGTTTCCGGCAACTGCAGTGATGCCGGAATAGCTCAGGCTGCCTGCTGTTGCACCAGGTGCTGTAATAAATCGGCGACAAACTTCAGGCGCGGACCGGGATCGTCCAGTGTCTGACTGATGCGCAACTTGTCCTTGCCGTCGAGTTTGTAGACGGACGACTTGGTCTGGATCAATTCAATGACGCGCATCGGATCGATATTGGGTTTGTCGACAAATACAACCCGTCCGCCGCTGGCGCCGATGTCGATCTTTTTGATGCCGATATTCGCCGCCTGATTTTTGAAACGGGTGATATCGAACAGATTCTTGACTTGCGATGGCAGCAGGCCGAAGCGATCGATCATCTCGACCTGCAGTTCCCGCAGGGCGTGTTCATCCTCGGCACTGGCAATACGCTTGTACATAATGAGACGTTCGTGTACGTCCGGCAGATAATCCTCCGGGATCAGGGCCGGCAGGTGCAGATCCACTTCCGGTTTATTGATGTCGCTCAGATCGACATCCGGGGTTTTGCCTTCCTTGAGCGCCTTGACGGCACGTTCCAGCAATTCGGTATACAGCGTGAATCCGATCTCCTGGATCTGACCGCTTTGTTCATCGCCAAGCAACTCGCCGGCGCCACGAATTTCCAGGTCATGGGTCGCCAGGGTGAAGCCGGCGCCGAGGGTTTCGATGGATTCAATCGCCTCCAGACGTTTACGCGCATCATCGGTAATGGCGCTGATGTGCGGAATGATCAAATAGGCATAGGCGCGGTGATGGGAACGGCCGACACGGCCGCGCAATTGATATAACTGCGCCAGACCGAAGCGATCGGCACGGTTGATGATGATGGTATTGGCATTCGGGATGTCGATACCGGTTTCGATGATGGTGGTGCAGACCAGGATGTTGAAACGCTGGTGGTAAAAATCGGACATCACCTGTTCCAGTTCGCGTTCGCGCATCTGGCCATGGGCATGTCCCACCCGTGCCTCTGGTAACAACTGATGGATCTTTTCCGCCTGCCGCTCGATGGTCTCGACTTCGTTGTGCACGAAAAACACCTGACCACCACGTTTTAATTCGCGGGTACAGGCCTCGACGATGAGTTGATCGTTCCACTGGCTGACGAAGGTTTTGATCGCCAGGCGCCGCGCCGGTGGTGTGGCGATAATCGACAAGTCGCGCATACCGGACATCGCCATGTTCAGCGTGCGCGGGATTGGCGTGGCCGTGAGGGTGAGAATATCCACTTCGGCACGCAAGGCCTTGAACCGTTCTTTCTGGCGCACGCCGAAGCGATGTTCTTCGTCGATGATCACCAGCCCCAGGTTTTTATATTTCACGTCTTCCTGTAACAACTTGTGTGTGCCAATCACGATATCGATCTTGCCTTCCGACAACTCCTTGATGACCTTGTCCTGTTCCTTCTTGGAACGAAACCGCGACAGCGATTCGACCCGCACCGGCCAGTCGGCGAAGCGGTCGCGAAAGGTCTGTGCGTGTTGTTGCGTGAGCAGGGTGGTGGGCGCCAGTACGGCTACCTGTTTGCCGGCCATCACCGCGATGAAGGCGGCTCGCATGGCGACCTCGGTTTTACCGAAACCAACGTCGCCGCAGATCAGGTGATCCATGGGTTGCGGCGCGCGCATGTTGGCGGCGATGTGATCGATGGCGGCCTGTTGATCCGGTGTCTCCTCGAACGGGAACTGGGCGCAAAAGGCGCGATATTGCGCTTCGTCGAGAGGATAGGCATAACCGACGCGCGCTTCGCGTTTGGCGTAAATGTTCAGCAATTCGGCAGCCACGTCGCGCACGCGTTCGCTGGCCTTGCGTTTGGCGCGTTCCCACTGACCGCTGCCGAGCTTGTGCAGGGGCGCCGTTTCCGGCGAGACGCCGGTATAACGACTGATCAGATGCAGCGAGCTGACCGGGACATACAATTTGTCATGGTCGGCATATTCCAGCATGAGGAATTCACCTGTCATGCCGCCGGCTTCCAGGATCTGCAATCCAAGATAACGCCCGACGCCGTATTCTTCATGCACGACCGGCGAGCCGATGTTCAGCTCCGCCAGGTTGCGGACAATGTTTTCGGTATCGCGCTGCGTGCTCTTACGTCGACGCCGTTGCAATACCTGTTGTCCGAATAACTGGCTTTCGGCAATAACGGCGAGTCTTGGCTGGGATAACAACAGGCCGTGTTCCAAGGGGGCGACGGTAATGCCAAGTCTGGCGTCACTGGTTTCGAAGGCCGCCCAGTTTTCAAACAGGCGCGGTTGGATCTGATGTTCGCGCAGTAACTCCAACAGCGTCTCGCGCCGTCCGGTGGTCTCTGCGGTAAACAACACTCGACCATCGAAGCCGGCAAGGAATTGCTTGAGCTTGTCCGTGGGCTCGGCGGCGCGGACATCCAGCACCAGGCTGGGGGGTGCCTCGCTGGCAAAGTTGATGGCGTTCGCTTGTTCGTATTCGAAGGATTGCCATGTCACCGTTGGATACTTTGCCGAAAGCGCATCCATCTCTATCGGTGTCAGAAACACCCTTTCCGGGGCGAGCAGGGGGCGGCTGCGATCATGACGCCCCTGTTCATGGCGGTGAACGATCTCGTCATAAAAGTGCGCCGTCGCCGCGGGATTCGCCGTGGCGGTGACAATCAGCGTATTGGCCGGCAAATAATCAAACAGCGTACTGGTCTGCTCGAAAAACAGGGGCAGGTAGTATTCGATACCCGGTGGTGCAAGACCATCGGAGACATCGCGATAGATAGTCGACTGTTGTGGGTCACCTTCGAATTCCACGCGGTAGGCCTGCCGGAATTGCCGGATCCCGGTTTCATCCAGGGGGAATTCGCGGGCAGGCAGCAGGCGCAGCTGATCCACGACGTCAATCGTGCGTTGCGTTTCCGGGTCGAAGGTGCGGATGGTGTCGACGTCGTCGTCAAACAACTCAATCCGGAACGGTAATGCGCTGCCCATGGGATACAAATCCAGCAACGCGCCCCGCACGGCAAATTCCCCGTGCTCCATGACGGCAGAAACTGCGCTATAGCCGCTTTTGACCAGGCGTTCACGAAAGCTGTCCAACACGAGTGTCTCGCCTTTACGGATGACCAGGCTACGCTGTTCGATGTAAGCGCGCGGCGCCAGACGATTCATCAGGGTCTGCACCGGGACGACGAGTACGCCTTGCTGCAGTCCTGGGAGACGGTAGAGGCACTCCAGCCGCTCCGAGGTAATGTCCTGGTGGGGCGAGAAAATATCGTATGGCAGGGTTTCCCAGTCCGGGAAATGCAGCAGCGGGGGTGAATCGTTGCCAAGATAAAACGCTAACTGGTCATGCAACTGCTGGGCAGCCGTGGTGTGTTCCGCGATAACCAGGATCAGCCCGGAATGCCGGGTGGCGAGTTGGCGCAAGGCCAGTCCCAGGGCGCTGCCGTAGAGGCGGCCCCAGTACATGTTCTGTTGCGCGGAGGCAGGTTCGGGGGGTGTTAAAACAGAGTTGTACGGCAGCTGTGACATTTCTAGGTCGAGCGGTCAACGGACACGGAAAGGGCGTTAGTGTACTGCCTGCTGCCGCTGAATGAAATTAAGCGCCCGCATCGGGCAAACGCACAAAGATGGGCGCGAGTTTGATCGTGCTCACACTAATAGCCGGCACAGAATTGGACAGAATTTGCGCAAATCCATTAAAACCATAACTATTTAGTGGTTGTGGCAGTCGAATATCAAAGACTTAGCACCTGAATTGAGTCAACAAATTGGCCAGCCAGCGCGGCGTGGGGCTAAGCACTTGATACAGAAGGTGTCATTTTTCCAGCGTGTCGTATTTTAACTCCTTGAATTTCATACCGATATGCCAACCAGTTCACACAAAAAGTTTGCATATGCGCACATTACTCTTTGGGATTTTACTGATGCTGGCAGTGGCGCCGGTCAAGGCGAACGAGTTCCATGTCATTCTCAATGGCAAGGCGATTCACCTGTCGAAAGGCAATTTCAACGAAAAGAACTATGGCCTGGGCTTCGAGTACGACTTCAGTCCGAAGAATAACTGGATCACCTTCATCAATGGCAGCGCCTTCAAGGACAGCAACAACAACACCTCGAATTACCTAGGGGGCGGCATGAAACGCCGTTTTCAGCTGGAGAATAACCCCAAGGGGTGGCACGCGGATGTGGGCTGGATTGCCTTCCTGATGACGCGGATGGATTACAAAAACGATAAACCGTTCCCGGGTATCTTACCGGTCGCGTCGATTGGGAAGCAGTGGTTTGCGCTGAACGCGACCTTCATCCCCAGCGTCTCGCCCAAGCACAAGAATCTGTTTTTCTTCCAGGTCATGATCCGCGTGGCGGAATTTTAATTCGCTGCGGCGAATTCCTTAGCCCGCTGCACGCGGGCTTCATACGCCTCACGGGCAATACGCACGTCATCAAGAAAATAGGGCAGTTCTTCCAGCGTCAATGCCTGCGGGCCATCCACCAGTGCGGTAGCGGGTTCGGGATGAAAATCCACAAGGATCATATTCGCGCCGGCGATAACCCCCTGTGCCGTGACATGCATGACATCGAGGATACCGTTGGGATCGGCATGGCGCGTACCTACGCTATGCGAGGGGTCGATGCACACTGGCATACGGGTGAGACGTTTGACTACCGGCACATGCGCAAAATCCACGAAGTTACGATGCGGGTCACCCATATTGGTTTTCATGCCGCGCAGGCCGAACACGATACGCGTATTGCCTTCACTGGCCAGATACTCCGCGGCATTGATGGATTCTTCCAGTGTGATGCCGAAACCGCGTTTCAATAACACCGGGTAGGTGCGTTGGCGGCCAACGGTCTTGAGCAATTCAAAGTTCTGGGTATTACGTGTCCCGATTTGTAACATGATGCCGGTGGGATGGCCGGTCTGTTCCATGGCTGCATTGATCTCATCGATGTGATCTTCGTGCGTGATCTCCATGGCGATCACCTTGATGTCGTACTTGCCGGCCAGTTCGAACACGTAGGGCAGGCAATTCCTGCCGTGACCCTGGAAGGAATAGGGATTGGTGCGCGGTTTGTATGCGCCCATGCGCGTACATTGCTGGCCGTGTTGCTTGAGCGCGCGCATCATCTGCTCGACATGCTCCGGTGTATCCACCGCGCAGAGGCCGGCAAAGATATTGAGATTGTCCTGGGAAAAGATGATGCCGTTATATTCGAACGAGGTTGGACGATGATCGTCGCGATGACGGCCGATGATGCGATACTCCTCGGATACGCGTACGACGCGCTCCACACCCGGCAGGCTTTCAATATCCGCCTTGGACAGGCTGGCGGTATTGCCAATCAGATAAAACTCGGTGAGGACCTGCTGTTTGCCGTGCTCCTGGTGTTCGCGAATTGTGATATCCGGCAGGTGTTCGAGATATTCGCGCACCGCCTTGTATTCTTCACTGGCATGAGCGAGATTCGGCTGCAGGATAACAATCATGCTCTCGACTCTCAGTTGTCCCGATAACGTTTGATCAGATCGTCATACGCATCGATACGACGGTCGCGCAGGTAAGGCCAGATGCGCCGGACATTTTCTACGCGCGCCATATCCAGCTCCACGCTGAGGACAGTTTCCTTATCGCGTGGCGCTTCCGCCAATATTTCACCTTGTGGTCCGCAAATAAAACTGTTTCCCCAAAACTGGATACCCTGTTGCGGATCCGCTGGTGAAGCTTCGAACCCCGTACGATTGCATACCAGCACCGGAATACCGTTGGCGACGGCATGTGCGCGTTGCACGGTGATCCACGCGTCGGTCTGCCGTTGCTGTTCGTCCCTGTAATCCGACGGGTCCCAGCCGATGGCGGTGGGGTAGAGCAGCATGTCGGCACCGGCCAGCGTCATCAGGCGTGCCGCTTCCGGGAACCATTGATCCCAGCAGACCAGCACGCCAAGTTTGCCGAGACTGGTCTGGATGGGTTGAAAGCCAAGATCGCCCGGGGTGAAATAAAATTTCTCATAAAAACCCGGGTCGTCCGGGATGTGCATCTTGCGATACTTGCCGGCGAGGCTGCCGTCACTATCGAGGACCACAGCGGTATTGTGATACAGGCCACTGGCGCGCCGTTCGAACAAGGAAGCGACAATCACGATCTGTAATTCCTTGGCGACCGCCGCCAGCGTTTGCGTGCTCGGCCCCGGGACAGGTTCGGCCAGATCAAATTGCGAGGTATCTTCGCTCTGGCAAAAATAGAGACCGGTATGTAATTCCTGTAGCAGGACAAGTCTCGCGCCCTGGCGTGCGGCGTCACGGATGCCCGCGATTGAACGCGAGAGGTTGTCATCCCGGTTATCGCTGCAGGTCTGCTGGACCAGCGCGACTTTCAGTTTCTTGGCTTGTGTCATGCAATTTAGTATATCGCAGTTCGCCAATGGGACGGATGAATTTTTGCCGACATCTTGCTAGTATCATCGCCATCCATAACCAAGGCAGATGCCATGCTTCGACAAATCGCCAAACACCGCCTTCCACTGTTCCTGCTGTTAGCCACGATGCTCTTTGGTATGTTCGGTTGTGCCGGACCGTCGAAAGAGATGGAGACGTTTGATATGTCACTGCTGCGCTATGAGCAGGCTTTGCGCTGGCAGGATTATGATGTCGTGGTGAATTTTCACAAGAATGAAAACCAGACAATGACCAAGGAGCGGCGCAAGCGACTCAAACAATTTCGAGTCACCAGCTATAATGTCATCTCAACAGTGGTGGATCCCGATCAACAACATGCCAAGCAGACGGTGGAGATAAAATACTACAACACCGATTATCAGGTGGTCCATGACATGACTCTGCAAAACCGTTGGGAGTACGATGCAAAATCCAATCGCTGGTATCTGCTTAATCCCTTACCGGACTTCTTCAGATAAGCGTAAAACCCCGCGGGGCAACTGCATGGTCAGGCAGTGCAGACTGCCGTATTGTTCGATGATTGCCCTTGCCTGAATACCGATAACCTCTCTTCGCGGGAAACAGGCTTGCAACCGGCGCAGGACGCGTTCGTCATTCGCATCGTCATATATCGGCACTAACACGGCGTCATTGATAATCAGAAAGTTGGCATAGCTTGCCGGTAGACGCTGTCCTTCTGCGCTATAAATCGGCTCAGGCAGGGGCAGCGGTATTAACTTATAAGGCTGGCCCTTGGCGGTACGCAGGGCTTGTAATTCTTGCTCGAGTGCACTCAGCGAGGCGTAATGGACATCATCCTGACGCTCACACTGGGTATAGGCAATCGTCTCGCTGTCGCAGAAACGTGCCAGCATGTCGATGTGACCGTCGGTATCGTCGCCTTGCAGTTCACCGTGTCGTAACCAGAAGACCCGCTCAGTTCCGAATTCTTTCGCAAAGAAGACCTCGTAGTCCGCAACAGACATCGCGGGGTTGCGGGTATCGGTCAGGAGGCATTGTGTCGTGGTCATCAATGTGCCGGCACCGTCGCTTTCGATACTGCCGCCTTCCAGAAAGATCTCATACCGCAGGTATTGCGCCTGGAATAAATCATATTGCGAAATTGCCCGGCAAATTTGATCGTCCAGTGCTGCATCAAACTTGCCGCCCCAGCCATTGAAGCGAAAATCGCAGACAGACAATTGCCCGGACTTGCTGACCGTAATGGGGCCACTGTCGCGTAACCAGGTATCGTTATATTCAATATTCAAGATGCGCACGCGGTCGAGATTGACGCCACGTTCAACAAGCTGGGGGCGAACGTGCGCAACAAGTTCGGAGGTATTGCACAACAACACCACGTGTTCGAAACGCGTAATATGAAAAACAAGATCGCGATAGACTTGTTCGATACGTGGCAGGAAGGGGAGCCAGTCCGATTGCGCATGTGGCCAGGCCAGTAGCACGGCATCCTGAGTCGCCCATTCGGCAGGTAAATTAGTTTGTACAGATGTCACAGAAAGACCTGCCGAGGAAAGTCAGCCGCTTCACAACAAGGACAATAATGCGTGTAATTTATTTAGTGGTGTATCACGGAGTCCAGGACAATGTCATGCTCGAAATACACGGTGTAGTTGTCGTAGACCCAACGGGTAATGGGCGGTTCGCCCACGGCGGGTATTTTTTCCTTCGGGGCACCGAATCGCGCCTCGACCTGATCCATGTGCATACCGCGGCCGGGCACGGTTTGTGAGGTGGTCTCAGTAACGGTGTTGGCAGGAGGGGCAGCAGGTTCGCTTTGCGGCATGGTTAATACATCCGCTCCAGCCAGCGGGGAGAGTCCGAACACGGCAAACAGGGCCCATGTCAGGATTATTGTCTTTTTCATGCTGACACCTCTTGTTTATCTGATGACTTCATAGTACATAAAATATACTACATCAATAGGTTATCGGCAAAAGCTAATCAAATTATTTAAGATTTTTTTGACGCCGCCTTTATTTGCCGATTTCCATACCATATTTAAGCTTATAAAGCACGCTATGCTAATACTATAGACTCCCTGTACGCCTAAATAGAGTGATATGGTTTACACCGATAGCCTTTTCAGTACCCAGGACCAAACTACACCCGAGCAGGTCAGTAGCTGGGTGCGCTCTTTGGGGTTCGCTGAAGATACCGAACAGTCTTCACTGATCCACCGCGCCTTTATTCTTGCCAATGCGGCGCACGGCGGGCAAACCCGGGCATCTGGCGAGCCTTACATCACCCATACCATGGCGGTGGCGGAGATCCTCGTCACCCTGCACCTGGACCCGGAAGCGGTGGCGGCCGCCATCCTGCACGATGTGGTCGAAGACACGCCGGTCACGATTGAACAAGTTGAACGGGAATTCGGCAAGCCCGTGGCCAAACTGGTAGACGGCGTCACCAAGCTGGCCTTCATCGAGCAAAAAGACCTCATCGAACGCGGTACCCGCGAACACATGCATGCCGAGAGCCTGCGTAAGCTCTTGCTGGCGATGGCGGAGGATGTCCGGGTGGTCCTCATCAAGCTGGCCGACCGCCTGCATAATCTGCGTACCCTGAAGTATCTGCCGGAAGAAAAACAGCGCCGGGTCGCGCGCGAGACCATGGACATTTATGCGCCACTGGCCAATCGCCTGGGTATCTGGCAGATCAAATGGGAACTGGAAGACCTGTCGTTTCGTTATCTCGAACCTGCCGATTACAAAAAGGTCGCTGCCTTCCTCGATGAGCGCCGGGTGGATCGGGAACGCTACATCAACAATGCCATCCGGATTATCCGTTCTGAAATGAACAAGATCGGTATCAACGCGGACATCAGTGGCCGGCCCAAACATATCTACAGTATCTGGAAGAAGATGCACCGCAAACATGTGGCGTTTGACGCGGTGTATGACGTGCGTGCGATTCGTATTCTGGTCGACAAGGTGCAGGACTGTTATGCCGCCTTGGGTGCCATACATACCTTATGGCGGCATATTCCCAAGGAATTCGATGATTACATTGCCACACCGAAAGAGAACATGTACCAGTCGATCCATACCGCCGTCATCGGACCGGAAGGCAAGACCCTGGAGATCCAGATTCGTACCAGCGACATGCATGCCCATGCCGAACTGGGTGTTGCCGCACACTGGAGTTATAAGGAAGGTGCCAAGGCCGATGCCAGCTACGATCAGAAGATCGCCTGGCTGCGGCAATTGCTGGACTGGAAAGACGAGTCCACCGACGCCGGCGACTTCATTGATCGTTTCAAATCCGAGGTATTTCAGGATCGTGTCTACGTAATCACCCCGCAGGGCGACATCATCGACTTGCCGCAGGGTGCCACACCGCTGGATTTCGCCTATCACATCCATACCGATGTCGGACACCGCTGTCGCGGCGCGCGCATCGAAGGGCGTATCGTCAACCTGACCTATGAATTAAAGAGTGGTGAAGTCGTGGAGGTCCTGACCACCAAAACCGGTCAGCCCAGCCGTGACTGGCTCAATCCGCAACTCGGTTACCTGAAAACGTCGCGGGCACGCGCGAAGGTTCGCGCCTGGTTCAAGCAGCAAGATAATGACATGAATATCAGTGTTGGCCGTGAAGCCTTGGAAAAGGATCTGCGCCGCCTGAACCTGCAAAACGTCAATCACAAAACCCTGGCGGATCAATTCAAGTTCCAGACGGTTGATGAGTTCTATGCCGCCATCGGACGCGGTGATATCACCTCGACCCAGATCGCCTCGCGCGGCCAAATCCTGAGTGCGCCGGAACCGGCCGTACGCGATCAGATTCCGGTGAAGCGCAAGGTACGCAAGGAACACGACGATATCAATATCCAGGGAGTCGGAAACCTGTTAACCAAACTGGCGCGTTGTTGTTCGCCGGCACCCGGTGACAGCATCATCGGCTATATCACCCAGGGGCGCGGGGTCACGATTCACCGGCGCGACTGTCGTAATATCCTGAAAATGAACGGCGACAGTCGCGGGCGTCTGATCAATGTCGAGTGGGGCGAACAGGTCCATGAAACCTACCCGGTGGATATCGGCCTCGAGACCATCGATCGACAGGACCTCCTGCGGGACATCCTCAACGTCTTGAGTAACGAAAAGATCAATATCAATGCCGTACACACGCAATCCAATAAACAGGACAATACCGCCCACATGGAAATGTCCATCGAGGTGGCGAGTGTGGCCCAGCTAAGCCGTGTGCTTAACCGTCTGGGCCAGCTGAATAACGTGCTGGAAGTGCGTCGAATTCGCAAAAGTTGATTGGCATTGCAGTTTGCGTCGTCATATATCCCCGCCATTTTGCTGCGTCGCTACAAGCGATTTCTCGCCGACGTTGAACTAAGTGATGGCCAGGTGGTCACGGTACATACGCCGAATACCGGTGCCATGTTGGGTGTGTCCTCGCCCGGTATCAGGATCTGGTTGCGTGATACCCTGAGCAGCACGCGTAAGTACCGTTATTCCTGGGAGATAAGCGAACCCGCGGAGCAGGTGTATGTCGGGGTGCATACGGGCATTGTGAATGTGCTCGTGACAGAGGCGATTCAGAATGGAATCATCAACGAGTTACAAGGATATCCGCGTATTGAACAGGAAGTAGGCTATGGTGCCGAAAAGAGCCGTATTGATCTGATGCTACAGAACGACAAACATCGTTGTTACGTCGAGATTAAAAACGTCACGGCGCGCGATATACAGGGCAACGCCATCTTCCCGGACGCGGTCAGCACGCGCGGGCAAAAACACCTGCGCGAACTCATGCGTGTTGTCGAAACGGGTGATCGCGCTGTTATTTTTTACTGCATCCAGCGCGGCGACATCGACGGTTTTCGTCCGGCTGATGAAATCGACAGCGAGTATGGGCGTTTGCTGCGTACCGCGGTGGCGCAGGGCGTGGATATCTTTGCCTATAAGGCTGCGGTAACACCGACATCCATACGACTGACGCAGTCTGTCCCCATACGGATTTAATTGACAAGTTTTTGCAGGTTTATGGTCTAATAGCGGTCCATGTTTACCCCAATCGAGTTGTTTATAGGTCTGCGTTATACCCGTGCCAAACGGCGTAACGGTTTCATTTCATTTATTTCCCTTGTCTCCATCATCGGCATCATCCTGGGTGTCATGGCCCTGATTATTGTCCTGTCCGTCATGAACGGCTTCGAGAAAGAGGTGCGCGATCGCATCCTGAGCATGATTTCGCACATCACTGTCTCCGGCTACGACGGCAAGTTCAGCGACTGGGAAAAGGTGGTGACGCAGGTCAAAAAGAACCCGGACGTGGTGGGTACCGCACCTTACATTCGCGCCGAAGGTATGTTGATTTATAAACGGCAGGTCCACGGCGCCATGTTCCGTGGCGTTGATCCGACGCTGGAGAAAACCGTATCACGTGTTGCGGATCATATGCTGGAAGGCAAGCTCACGGATTTGGAGCCGGGCAAATTCAATATCATCCTGGGGCAGGATTTGGCGTTTCGCCTTGGCGTTGATGTGGGTGACAAGGTCACCATGGTCACACCCAGTGCGAATATCACACCGGCAGGCGTCTTACCGCGACTCAAACGCTTTACCGTCAGCGGCATCTTTAAGGTGGGTTTCTATGAGTACGACAGTGCTGTTGGTCTGATTAATCTCGACGATGCCGCCCGTGTCTTCCGTATGGGGGATAACGTCTCCGGCGTACAGGTCCAGGTCAAAAATCTGTTCGATGTGGCGCGCGTCGAAGATAATCTGAAAAAAGATTATCTCATGAACTATTGGGTAAAAGACTGGAGTTATTATCATTCCAACTGGTTCCGTGCCGTCAAAATGGAAAAGACACTCATCTCCCTGCTGCTGTTTCTGATTATTCTGGTGGCGGCGATTAATATCGTGTCCAGTCTGATCATGGTGGTGACCGACAAGCGCAGCGATATCGCCATCCTGCGCACCCTGGGGGCCAGGACCCAGACGATTACCCGTATCTTCATCATCCAGGGCAGTGTTATCGGTGTTGTCGGGACAATCGTTGGCACCCTGATTGGCGTTGTCGTCTCGCTGAATCTTGAAGCCATGTACACCTGGCTGACGCATGTCCTGCATACCCAACTCATCGATGGCAGCGTCTATCTGATTGATACCTTGCCCTCGGATTTACACTGGGATCAGGTTGTCTGGATCAGTGTTGCCTCGATGATCACCTCAATTCTGGCGACCATCATTCCTGCGCGTCGCGCCAGCAAGACCCAACCTGCCGAGGCGTTGCGTTACGAATGAGTGAGGCGCAAACCAATTTGCTACAGGCCGTGGTGGCTTGCAGTCACCTTGCCAAGGTTTATACCGAGGGACCGGAACCGGTCACTGTGCTCAAGGATGTGGACTTTGCGATCCGGCCGGGCGAGCAGGTGGCTATTGTCGGTGCTTCCGGTTCCGGTAAAAGCACGCTATTGCACTTGCTCGGTGGCTTGGACATTCCCAGCAGCGGTAATGTGTTTGTCGCCGGCAAGGACATGAGTAAGCTCAATGAAAATGCCCGCGGCCTGTTACGCAATCAAACCCTGGGATTCGTTTACCAGTTTCACCATCTGCTGATGGAATTCACCGCGCTGGAAAATGTCGCGATGCCCTTGCTCATTCGCGGCACCCGGCCGGAAGCGGCGGCGGAACAGGCGCGCGATATCCTCCAGCGGGTTGGGCTGGGTCACCGGGTGGAACACAAACCCCATGAATTATCCGGTGGTGAGCGTCAACGCGCAGCCATTGCACGGGCCCTGGTGACGCAACCTCGCTGCGTGCTGGCCGACGAGCCAACGGGCAATCTCGACGGCAAGACTGCCCACCAGGTGTACGAATTAATGCTGGAGCTAAATGCGCAGCTGTCCACCAGCTTTATCGTCGTCACGCATGATCTGGAATTCGCGGAGAAGATGGGCCGGGTTATGCATCTGCAGGATGGAAAATTATTATAAAAACCAGTTAGTTATCGTATTATTTTAATGCAAAACTAATGTAATTTCTTAAGTTTACGTCTGTCTTTTATTTGCTCATATTCTTCGCCAAGGCGCGTTTTTGCTTGCGCGCTTCCCATTGCCTGATGACATGCCAACGCCATATCAGCCGGATAAGTGCGGCACCCAGTACCGCACTGACCAGGCCACAAATCAGGCAGCCGAGTAAAAACGGTTGCCAGATAGCCCCCAGTTCCGTTTGCAGCCATGTCCAGCTCAATTCAAAGGTATGCTGGGTTACCGGCCTTTGCAGGACCCAGGCACCCACCTTGTAGCAGAAATAAAAGACTGGAGGCATGGTCACAGGATTGGTCAGCCAGACCAGGCCAACCGAGATCGGGAGATTCACGCGTAGCAGGATCGCCGTGGCAGCAGCGAAGATCATTTGACTGGGCAGGGGGACAAAGGCCATGAACAGCCCGACAAAAAAGGCGCCGGAAACGGAACGACGGTTCAGGTGCAATAGATTCGGATCATGTAACAGTTTGCCGAAAATCTTGTTGAGCTGGGGATGATTGCGGACCTTTTCGTGGTCCGGCATCCAGCGCTTGATGAATTTCTTGGGCATACAACTTAACCTGGGAAGTACTCCTTGCTATTATGCCAACTTTCTAACAGGGACGTTAGAGGATGCTACAGGCTGGGACGCTTGCCTTTCTTGCAGGCATTTTGCTCTTACAGGTACAGGCGGCCTTACCGCCAGTCTGGTGCCTTTATCTATTCCCATTTGCCCTCATCGGACTGTTTTTTACTCGCCGGCGTGCCCTGCAACTTGCCTTCTGTCTGGCGATTGGATTTCTGTGGGCACAGTATCACGCCCAGAGCTTATTGCAACAACGCTTACCGCCAGATCTTGGCCACAAGCAAATAGCAGTTCACGGCTACGTTGCCTCGCTACCTGAGCGCAATGGCGATCGTACGCGATTTGAATTTGACATTGCACAAGTTGAATCACACTCTGTGGCGCATTTTCCACGCAAGGTGTTGCTGTCCTGGTATGACGACAGTCCATCGGATATTCAACCCGGTGACGAGTGGCAGTTAAATCTGCGCTTGCGCACACCTCACCGCTTCATGAGTCCGGGCACCTTCGACTATAGCGCCTGGTTATTACAAAAAGGCATTGTTGCCACCGGTTATGTAGTCAAATCAGGAGGACAGCGCAGGCTGAGCCAGCGCAGCTGGCGGTACCCGGTTGAATCACTGCGGTTCCACTGCCAGCGTTATTTACTGACGACCCTGGCGGGTGTGCCAGCGGAAGGCCTGATCAGGGCGCTGCTGATCGGTGATCGCAGTGGCGTCAGCCGGGCGCAATGGACGACCTTGCAACAAACCGGCACGGTACATTTGATGGCTATCTCCGGTTTGCATATTGGCCTGATCGCCGGTTTCGTATTTTTCATTACGCTGCGGTTGTGGCGAGTGCTGCCACGTCTCTGTTTACTACTACCGGCACCCAAGGCCGCGGCACTCTTCGCCTGGCTGGCAGCCTTGTTATATGCCGCTCTTGCGGGGTTTGCCATCCCCACGCAACGCGCCTTGATCATGCTGGCGGTAATCCTGTTGTCCGTCTTTCTCCAGCGCAGGCATAAACCCTCACAGGTGATCGCGCTGGCCTTAGTGTTGGTGCTGGGGTGGGACCCCTTTGCCGTACTCTCTGCCAGTTTCTGGTTGTCGTTTGGCGCGGTGGCGTTGATTTATTATGTTCTGCTGATCAGGCCACTGCGTGTCGCACGCCTGAGCCATTGGTGGCGCATGCAATTGGCTGTCAGTCTCGGTCTGCTACCGCTGGTCATATTATTTTTTCAACAGGCACCACTGCTGTCACCTTTGACAAACCTGGTTGCCATTCCCTGGGTCAGCCTGCTGGTCTTGCCATTGGCAATGCTCAGCATGCTGATATCTGTCGTCAGTCAAGATCTGGGTGTTTGGGGCTTGCACCTGGCAACGCAATTGATGCAATTACTGGAACGTGGCCTGGTCTGGGCGGCAGGCTGGAAGGCGAGCCTGCTATCTATCCCGACACCGGGTCTCACGGCATTGCTGTTAGCCTTTTGCGGTGTGGCAATGGTGATGCTGCCGCGGCAGTTTCGTGTGCGAATCCTCGGCATCGTATTGTGTCTACCCGTTTTACTGCCGACAGCGAATCGGCCTGACGTGGGTAATGTGCGTCTGAGCCTGCTTGATGTTGGTCAGGGCCTGGCTGCCGTTGTGCAAACAGCACAGCATACCCTGGTGTTCGATACCGGGCCGCGTTTCGGACCCACTTTCGATGCCGGGGAGGCAATCATTCTGCCTTATCTTCGGCAAGCGCAAGTGCGCGGAATCGATACCCTGATCTTGAGTCACAGCGATATGGATCATGTCGGTGGCATGACGTCCTTGCTCAGGACCATGCCTGTCCGCCACATCATTAGCAGTGTACCGGAATACCTGCGCGATAAGCGTGATACCCCATGTCTGGCCGGCCAACACTGGCGCTGGGACGAGGTTGCTTTCGATATCCTTTATCCATCGGCTGTTGAATTTGCCAATATCTCCACGGATAACAATCGTTCCTGTGTGTTACAAATCACGACCGCGCATCAACGCCTGTTGCTGACCGGTGATATCGAAGCGCCGGCGGAAACCCTGCTCGTCGACCGTTACGGTCAGAAACTTCAAAGCGGCTTGTTGGTCCTAGCACACCATGGCAGCAACACGTCATCGACACCCGAGTTTCTCGATACCGTCCGGCCTGAGATTGTATTGATTCCCGCTGGCTGGCATAACCGGTTTCATTTGCCAGCTGAACGGGTAATCGCGCGGCTGGCGTCACGCGAGCTGCACGTGCTGACGACAGCGACGGCTGGCACGATTGAGATCGACACGGGGAGCCGGCTCCAGATCAGGCCTTATCGTGCCTCACATCGCCACTATTGGCAGGTGTGGTAAGCGGCAAAATGACTTCACCCGGTGGCTGCTCTTTGTTAAAGTTAGCCCTCGTTGAATTTCGCTAAGTTATTAAAATTAAAGGAGTGATTGAGTGTACGAAATCATAGTTTCCGGCGGCTGGCTCATGATCCCGATCCTCTTGTGTTCGGTGGGTGCCGTAGCCATCATCGGCGAACGCTTCTGGTCCCTGCAGACCCGGAAAATTACTCCTCCCAATCTCGTCGCGCAGATCTGGCAGTGGCACAAGGCCGGGACCATCGACGACAAACATATCGAGGCGCTCACCGTGAGTTCGCCTTTGGGCCGGATCCTGGCTGCCGGCCTGATGAACCGGAATTCTCCCCGTGAAATCATGAAGGAAAGCCTGGAAGACACCGGCCGCCAGGTGGCGCACGAACTGGAGCGTTATCTGAACACCCTCGGGACCATTGCCGCCGCCAGCCCGCTCCTGGGTCTGCTGGGTACGGTGTTTGGCATGATCCAGGTATTCACCGCCATCACGGTGCATGGCAATAACAATCCCAGTTATCTCGCTGGCGGTATCGCGCAGGCCTTGATTACCACCGCTGCCGGTTTGTCGGTGGCGATTCCCGCATTGATCTTCCATCGTTACTTCCGCGGCAAGATCGATGCGCTGGTATTGAAGATGGAAGAGGAGGCCCTGAAGATGGTCGATGTCATGCACGCGGAACGTGTTGAGCGTAAAACCAAAGGCTAAGGCATGAATTTTCGCAAAAAACAGGACGAAGCGCTGGATGTCAATATCACGCCATTGATCGACGTGGTTTTCCTGTTATTGATCTTTTTCATGATCGCAACGACCTTCAAGAAAGACGCGCAGATCGAGATCGATCTGCCCAAGGCAACCGGTCAGCAAGTCAAGAAGCAGGGTTTCGAAGTCGAGATCAGTATCGACAGTCTCGGCCGTTATTTTGTGAACAACCGCCGTTTACGCGACAGCAAGATCGAAACACTTAAGCTTGCCATCAAACAAACCGTGGGGGATAACAAGAATCCACACATCATTATCAATTCTGACAAGGATACGACTTACCAGTCTGTCATGACCGCGATGGATGCGGTACGGCAATCGGGCATGAATAGATTCAGCCTGACGGTCAAACAGCCAACGCCAGAAAAATAGGCCCTCATGACGCAACCACAGGCAGCGTATACCGGTTGGCAGATCTATCGCCGCTTGTTGCGCTATACCGTACCGTACTGGCGCATTTTCCTCGTCGCCCTGTTTGGCATGCTGCTGTTTTCCGTCACGGCGTCTGCATTTTCCAAGCTGATCGAACCGATGGTCGATGGCAGTTTTATCAACAAGAACAAAGCCACGGCGCATTGGGTCCCCATGGCCATCATTGGGGTGTTTGCCATACGCACGCTCGGCACCTTCCTGTCGGATTATGGTATGTCGTGGATAGCGCGCAGCGTCGTGCGCGATCTGCGTACACAATTATTTGATCATTTACTGCGGCTGCCGACGGCATACTATGACAAGGCCGCCTCCGGCACCCTGGTGTCCAAGATGGTCTATGACGTGGAGCAGCTCGCGGATGCCGCCTCCCGCGTCGTCACCGTGTTCATTCGTGACAGCCTCACGGTTATCGGCTTATTGGGCCTCATGTTCTATCAGAGTAAAAACCTGACCAGCTTGTTGCTCATCATCTTCCCATTGCTGGTTGTCATCGTGACCTATGTCAGCCGCCGTTTTCGCAAACTCAGTCATCGTATCCAGCACTCCATGGGCGATGTCTCCACCGTCACGCAGGAAGTCATCGATGCCAATCGTGAGGTCAAGATATTCGGCGGGCACCAGCACGAGAAACAGGCCTTTGGCGTAATCAACGCGCATAACCGCCGACAGTTTCTGAAATTTGCCGCGACCAATGCCATCAGCACGCCACTCATCGAACAGATCGTTGCGACGACATTTGCCGGTATTGTTTACTTTGCCACACAACAGAATATTACGCCGGGCGAGTTCATGTCATTTGTCATGGCGATGGTCTTGTTGCTGCAACACGCACGCCGGCTCGCCACCATCAATTCCAGTTTGCAGCGTGGGATCGCGGCCGCACAAAGTACCTTTAGTTTTCTGGATTTGCCCATCGAACAGGATAGCGGTAAACGTGTGCTGGAACGTGTAAAGGGCAATGTGGAATATCGCAATGTCACATTCCGTTATCACGAAAACAGTGAGCTGGTTCTGGATAACATCGAACTGACGATTAATCCTGGAGAAAGCGTCGCCTTTGTCGGCCGTTCGGGCGCCGGGAAAACCACGCTGGTGAGTCTGCTGCCGCGGTTTTATGAGTTGTCGCAAGGCCAGATCCTGATCGACGGTGTTTCCACCCAGGACATCAGTCTTGCCTCACTGCGTTCGCAGATTGCCCTGGTCAGCCAGCACGTTACCCTGTTCAACGACACCATCGCACACAACATCGCCTATGGCGCGCTGGAAAACACTACCCACGACGCCATTGTGCGCGCCGCCCGTGCCGCCCATGCCCTGGAATTTATCGAACAGCTGCCCGAAGGGTTTAATACGATAGTCGGGGAAAACGGGGTGTTGTTGTCCGGCGGTCAACGTCAGCGCCTCGCGATCGCCCGCGCCATTCTCAAGGATGCGCCGATCCTCATTCTCGATGAAGCCACTTCCGCACTGGATAATGAATCCGAACGCCTGATTCAGGCGGCCCTTAACGAAGTGATGCGCGATCGGACGACCCTCGTCATTGCACACCGGCTGTCGACTATCGAGCGCGTAGACAAGATTGTGGTAATGGAACACGGTCAAATCGTCGAGGTCGGCAACCATGCCGCGTTATTGGCGAAAGAGGGTGCTTACGCTAATCTCTATCAAATGCAGTTTGCCAGCAAAAACTGATAATAAAAGGATCACACGGTGCTTGATCTAAAACGGCGGATTGCCTACAAGCTAGAACAGGCGTGGTATGAGCGTTCCGGGCTCACGCAAATGTTGCGACCGTTGTCCTGGTTGTTCCTCAGCATCGTTACCATCCGGCGTTTTCTGTATCAAACCAACATCATCAAAGCAATTAAATTGCCTGTCCCGGTGATTATCGTTGGCAATATCACTGTCGGTGGTACGGGCAAAACACCGCTGGTTATCTGGCTCGCCAATTACCTGAAGCAGGCAGGATACAAACCCGGCATCGTCAGCCGTGGCTACGGCGGTCATGCCCGCAGTTGGCCGCAGCAGGTGCGTCCCGATGCCGATCCGTATATGGTGGGTGACGAGGCGGTCGTAATATCACGGCGAACCGCCTGTCCGATGGCGGTTGGCCCGGATCGGGTTGCCGATAGTCAGGCGCTGTTGAAGTACGCCGATGTGGACGTCATCATCAGTGATGATGGCCTGCAGCACTATGCCCTGGCTCGTAGCGTGGAAATCGCGGTCATTGATGGTATTCGGCGTTTCGGTAATGGATTTTGTCTCCCGGCGGGACCGTTGCGGGAATTGCGTACACGTCTTGATGATGTCGATATCAAGGTGACCAATGGCGTTGCCGCGCAAGGGGAGGTCGCCATGCGCTATCAATCGGATAACGCCGTCAACATGGTGAGTGGGGAGACGCGACTGATTAGCGAATTCAAAAGCGAGGTCGTGAATGCCATTGCCGGGATTGGCAACCCGGATCGGTTTTTCAATTTTATCCGGAGTCACGGTATTCGCACCAATACCCGCGCATTTCCTGATCATCATTTCTACACGAGCGGGGATATCGGCTTCCCGGATGAAGAAATATTATTTATGACGGAAAAGGACGCGGTAAAATGTCAGCGCTTCGCCCGGGAAAACTGGTGGTACATTCCGGTCGAGGCAGTACTGCCCGACGAATTTGGTGTTCATCTGATCCATTTGCTTGAGGAACGTCATGGATAAAAAACTGCTGGATATTCTGGCCTGTCCTGTGTGTAAAGGCCCATTGGTGTACGACAAGGAAAAGGCCGAGCTGATTTGCAAGGTTGATCGCCTGGCGTATCCCATTCGCGACGATATTCCGGTGATGCTGGAAGACGAAGCACGTCAATTGGCCGCGGACGAGGAAATCGCCTAGGTGAGCTACAGCATTGTGATCCCCGCGCGCTATGCCGCCACCCGGCTGCCTGGCAAACCGTTGCGGGAGATCGCCGGCAAGACCTTGTTACAGCACGTTTATGAGTGTGCGCAACGTACCCAGGCGCATCAAATTATTATCGCCACCGATGACGACCGGATAAGACAGGTCGCGGCGGGTTTCGGTGCGGATGTTTGCATGACTGCCGCATCCCATCAATCGGGGACGCAGCGCATCAATGAAGTCATCGAGCTGCGCGGTATCGCCGATGATGAAATTATCGTGAATCTGCAGGGCGATGAACCCTTGATGCCGGCGGCATGCGTCAGCCAGGTCGCACAACTGCTGCTCGACAATCCGGCCGTCCAGATGTCAACGTTGGCGACGCCCGTTCTGCACGATGACGAAGTCTTCGACAGCAATGTCGTCAAGGTCGCGCTCAACAAGCACAATCATGCCTTGTATTTCAGTCGCGCGACCATCCCCTGGCAGCGCGGCACTTATGAGCAGCATCGTGTGGAACGGACGGAAACCTGGACCTGCCTGCGGCACATCGGTATTTATGGCTATCGCGCGGTATATATAAAGGAATACGTGAGCCTGCCGCCCAGCCCCCTGGAAATGCTCGAAAGTCTGGAACAGCTGCGTGTGCTATGGCACGGCGGCACAATCATGGTCGGTCAGGCGGTGGAAGTACCGGGCCCCGGGGTAGATACCGAACAGGATTTCGCGAAAGTCAGCCGCCTGATGCAGCAGACTGGTTGATTTCAAACCCTATAATAATTCCAAGGCCAGGAAACTTGCGTGCAGTTCGGTTTTCTCTGAATTCAGGACCGGGATAGTCACTGTCCCGGGTACCAGGCGATGGGCGTCCCCGTACTGATCAGGTTGGATGGTATGCCGCGCTTCGATCTGCAAGACCAGTTCGGTGTGCTGCTCTAAAACCTCCACCACGAGACAACGTTGCCCCTGATGGAGCACCTGTTGCCCAATCATGCCGCGTAGCTGGGAAAGACTGATGATGATGGTTTCCATGCGTAATTATGAAATATTCAAATTTGTAGGGGTATTTTAGTCAACAACGCTTTAAGTATAGATGAATAGTGAATTGCAATGTTGAAAACGTGGCTCTGAGGCTATTGTCAGAGCAGTTCACCTTGCACAACGGGTACGACATGCCCACCAACACTTATTTCGCGAGTACCCTCATCCTGGCGGGCATGCAACATGATCAAAGAGGGACGGCGTAATTCGTACCCTTGCTCAATGCGTAGCGTGAAATCGGGCCGTGTATAGAAATGGTGTTCCAAAAGGTAGGCGCCCAGAAAGGCGGCACCATTGCCCGTGGCGGGATCTTCGCGCACACCATGGGCCTCAAAGAAAAACCGCGCACACAGATTATTCTGTGGCTGATGCGTCTCGCGGCTAAAGAGATAAACCAGGGGAGGGAAACCCTGGCTGGCCAATTCAGTATAGCGTTCAAGATTCAACTTGCTGCGTTTTAACGCATCGAGGCTGCGTAAAGGGACCACCACTGCCGACGTGTTGGCGGAGAGTTGCTGGACGGGATATTCAGCATCAATATCTTCCATTGCGACTCCAAGTGCGGCAGCCATTTTGCTTCGATCACAGCATGCACCCAGCATAATCGCTGGCGCACGAAACCAGACCACCTCATTTTTTTCTTCTGTTTGTTCAACGCGAACAGAAATATCGCCTACCGTGAGCTTAAGTATTACGGACATAGCAGGGATCTTTTGAAGATATTGGCGAATGACCCATGCCGTACCCAGGATGGGATGCCCCGCGAAGGCAATCTCCTGTGACGGTGTAAATATCCGTACACGATACCCGCTGTCTTCGGGTTCGGGAGTGACAAATGTTGTCTCCGAAAAATTCATTTCCGCAGCAATGCGTTGCATCGACTCAGTCGGCAGACTGTCACTCCCCACGACAATTGCCAGGGGATTTCCACTGTAGCGTTGTTCAGTGAATACATCGACGATATAAAAACGATTGGCCATGTTTCTGCGTGTATTTAGCGTGCGATTCCCGGAAATACTGATGCTATACCGATGTCAATCACACAGCGCAGAGCTGATGCCGAATTTATTCATCCACTACTGCCACAGTCGCATTAGTGGCGTTGCCCTTGAGATGCTTGCCTGGATCGTGAAGGCACAAATCGGTCAAGGGGCAGGGCGTGAGGCGATGACCTGGATTCAAATTACACCAGGAAGAGCTCCATTCTGTCGCCAATTCAGTAAAGGCGGTGCAAGCCGGATATGCCGGGCTATTGTAAGCACCTTTCCGGCAAATGAGACTAATCATGTGTTGCGGCATTTCTGGGATCAGCATGACCGGATGCATACCCGCCTGAGCACAAGCAATGGTGCTGGGCAACACCGTCGCCAGACGGCCTAGTCGAACAATCTCAACGATGAGGCTGAGAGAACTGGCCTCGATTGCGATATTCGGTGTGATGTTATGCTCAAGACAGTAGAGATCAAAATGACGTCGTAGCGCAAAGTGCGTATTCAAGACAATCAATGGTTCTTGTTCCAGGTCGAACTTATTTATCGGCGCATCTTGCCCGGCCAGGTGATGTGAATCACCGACGGCAAGGTTGAGCGATTCGATAAATAGTATATGGGTTTCAATTTCACCCGTATGACTGTCGGTATACAAGGTATTGGTAAATGCAATCCCGAGATCAAGAGTATTATCGGCAACACCATCTTCAATCTCATCCTGCGACATTTCAAGAGTGCTCAGAGTAATGCCGGGATAGTGACGATTAAAATTATCAACTATCGGTATCGCCAGGTACTCTGTGACCGGTGTCAAGCCCAGGCGTAATGTACCGCGACTGAGGTCCTGAAGTTCGTGGATGGCACGTTTCCCGGCATCGAGCTCTTCCAGCGCACGGCGCGCATGATGTAAATAAACTTCGCCGGCATCCGTCAAGCGCACGGTACGCCCCGAGCGATCCAGCAATTGCACTTCCAGTGATTCTTCCAATTGTTTGATTTGTTGCGACAAAGTCGGTTGCGAGACATAAAGGACTTCCGCTGCCCGCGTGAAACTATGCTGCTCAGCCACCGCGAGCAAATAACGTAGCGAACGTGGACATGTGATATTTCGATCCATAGTTAACTCCTATGGAGTTTATTAGGATTATGTCTTTTACATATTATATCTCTTGATTCATATTTTACATACTTGAATAAATGTTATTTATTTTTGATATTCCGTTCGTGCATACGAAAGGGATGTATCAGTAGCAATTGGCTCTGCGTGATGACGAGTGATTCAGAATATTAAGGAACAGTTATATAAGTGAAACATGTTAATTACAGCCTGCATTAGCGCATGCACATTATGGATACAATTGGTATAGCGTTCTTGTCACCAGGCAGTCAGATTATTGTTGGTATCCACTTATTTCTTTGATTAAGAACGGATAATGGAGAGTGCGATGAACAAACTCAACATGAAAGAAGCCATACTCGAGGCCAAGACCGAGAAAGGATTGGCATGGTCGGATATTGCCAAGGCAGCAGGGCTAGCAACTGAATATGTATGCTCGGCTTGCCTGGGAATGAATCATCTGGACAAACCGGCGGCGGAAAGTGTGGCCAAAGTGCTGGGGTTGGGTAGTGAAATTTCCATGGCCTTGCAGCGTTTTCCGCACAAGACCTGGACACAAGCGATACCCACGGACCCGGTAATCTACCGCTTGTATGAAATTGTAGGTGTATACGGAGAGACCATCAAGGAAATAATCCACGAACAATTTGGCGACGGGATTATGAGTGCAATCGATTTTTCCATGAATATTCAGCGGCAGGAAGACCCGAAAGGTGATCGGGTGGTGCTGACACTCAACGGGAAATTTCTGCCTTATAAATCCTGGTGAGCGCTCTCCACACAAGTCATGAATGGTAGAGGATGAATAAACTCATGATCGCATGCGATCCGCATCGGTTTATCAACGATCTTGACGAGACGATTGTCGCACGCCTCATCACGCGCCTGGAAAGTCGCGCCCAGGACAAGGTGTTTACGCATTTGCTGGATAATTATCTCACGCGTCTAGCACTACCACGCTCCGTACAGGTCCTGGAAATAGGGTGTGGTACAGGTGCAGTATTGCGGCACATGGCTCGCCGTGAAGATTTTTCCGGAAAGGCTGTTGGCGTAGATCAGTGCCAGCCATTCATTACTTCCGCGCAAAGATTTGCCCATGACGAAAATCTCGATGAATATATTGAGTTTCGTCTTGGCGACGTGCACAAACTGGAATTTTCCGATGCAAGCTTCGATGCCGTTATCGCGCATACCGTACTAAGCCATGTCACCGATCCGGAGGCCGTCCTGCGGGAAATGGCCCGTGTCGTACGTCCGGGGGGGCGCGTCGTCATTTTTGACGGAGACTATGCTTCGCTGACCTATGCCTACCACGATTTTGATCTGGGCCGGGAGATGGATCGCGCACTTGCCACTGCCACTTTTAATAACCCTTATCTGATGCGCAACCTGCCACGCCTGCTACCCCTGCTTGGCCTGGCCTTGAGTTCAGCATGGGGAGATGCCGTTACCGAAATCGGCACTGCCAGTTATTTCAAATCATTCGCTGAAACGTATGCACCTTTTGTTACCAAGGCGGGTCTGTTGCCTGCAGCCACCGTCGAGGTCTGGCTCGAACGGCAACGGCAATCGATGCAGAACGGCAGCTTTTTTGCTGCCTGTAACTACTACACATACCTGGCCACTCGCTCGGACTAGCGCCGCAGGACTGATAAAGGAAACCCGATATGGCTTACCAAGAAATACTCTGGCACATCGACGGTCACGACATTCCTATCGGGTTAGAACGTCTGGGGCAAGGGCCAACACTGCTATTGTTACCGGCGCTGAGTTCGATTTCGACCAGACGAGAAATGCAGGCCGTGCAACAACACCTCGCCCAGGCATTTACCACGGTTTCCATTGATTGGCCAGGATTCGGCAGTTTACCCAAACCTTACATCAATTGGCGGCCTGCGCTGTATGAAGATTATGTGAATTTCCTGCTGACCCGGATCGTGCCGCAACCTCACGCTATTGTCGCCGCCGGTCATGCCGTCGGCTACGTCCTCAGGCATTTTGCGCGGCATCCTCATCACGGCGAGCGTCTGATATTTCTATCACCAACCTGGCGTGGCCCCTTGCCCACGATGATGAATGGAGACCGTCCGCTGTTTGCCAGGATAACCAGGGCGGTTGATAAACCGGTGCTGGGCAACATGCTATACGCTTTAAACGTCAACCGGTTTGTCGTGGGATTGATGGCACGTGGCCACGTCTACGCCGATCCGCATTGGCTCAAGGGACAACGTCTACAGGAAAAATTGGCGGTGACCCGGACACCCGGTGCACGGCATGCCTCGATACGGTTTGTTACTGGCGGCCTGGACCCTTTTCGTAGCCGGCAGGAACAACTGGATAACATGAAACACATTACTGCACCAGTGTTGAATATCTTTGCGCAGACAGCACCACGAAAATCCCGCCAGGAAATGGAGACGTTGTCGCAAGTTTACAATCTGCAGACAGTGCGGCTGCCCAGGGGAAAACTCTCCTTCTATGAAGAGTTTCCGGCGGAGACAGCGGCACATATCAATGCCTTTTTAAAAGACAGGGCGGTAGCCTGATGCACAAAATGCGGCAGGACCTACCGGAGGTGCTTTATGCAGACGCAATTTAGTCTGGAGCAATTACGCGACCACGCAATGGCTAATTCCGATGTGGAGTTGCGCGCCTGTTTGCAATGTGATTACTGCATAGGGAATTGTCCGACCTATCAACTCCTCGGCGACAAGCTTGACAGTTCACGTGGCAGAATACATTTAATCAAGGAGATGCTGGAGCAGGGTGGCGAACCGAAGCGTGATACGGTAGAGCATATCGATCGCTGTTTACATTGTCTTGCATGTATGTCTACTTGTCCATCGAGTGTACATTATATGCACCTCGCCGATCATGCCAGGGCTTATATTGAGAAAAATTATCGGCGCCCCCTCGTTGAACGGGTGCTGAGAAATACCTTGACAAACATCTTGCCGCACCCTTCACGACTCCGCATAGCGATGCGTATGGCACAGCTGGTGAAGCCGCTACGGTTCGCATTGCCACGCGGTTTACGTCATATGCTGGACATGACGCCTGAAAAATTACCTCCATACAAAAAACCAAGTGGCCAACAGGTGTTTCCCGCACAAGGGATACGCAAACAACGCGTAGCGTTACTGACAGGTTGCGCCCAGCAAGTCGTTAACTCAGACATCAACGACGCAACAATTCGGATTCTTACGCGACATGGCTGTGAAGTGGTGGTGCCTGCCGACGCAGCCTGTTGTGGAGCCTTGACACACCATATGGGCAGGACCAGTCACAGCCTCGCGGCGGCCATCAATAATATTCACGCCTGGACGCGTGAACTCAATGGAGAGGGACTCGATGCCGTCGTCATCAATACCAGTGGCTGCGGCACTGTCATAAAAGATTACGGATTTATGTTACGAGATGATCCCTTGGCGCAGGAGGCAGCAAAGATATCCAACCTGGCCAAGGATATCTCCGAGGTGTTGTCAGACATTCCGCTCGATTATCGGACGGTTCCAGAACTGCATGTCGCGTATCATGCCACCTGTTCCTTGCAATTTGGCCAACGTATCCGATTTACACCGAAGAAATTGCTCAAGGCGGCCGGATTCAAGTTGATAGAACCAAAAGACTCGCATATGTGCTGTGGCTTCGCTGGAATGTATCATATTCTGCAGACAGAAATATCGCAGGAATTAAAAACACGAAAGGTCCAGGCGCTGGAAGCAGGGTCACCTGATGTCATTGCTACAGGAAATATTGGCTGTCTTCTGCAGATCAGTTCTGGCACGACGATACCGGTTGTGCATACTGTGGAACTTCTGGATTGGGCAACCGGTGGGCCACTACCGCCGGCACTGAACAATCACCCAAAATTGAAATTGTAAATCGCATTAGAATATTAGACCGGATTTGTGCCGCGATTAGATCAACAATTTTCCCAAAACTAATAGCCACACCCTTCCCATTTTCTTCATAGCGTCCATGCCATGTCATGGATTTTCTTCAAGGCCTCAACATGTCATTGAATCTATCAAATACGTTGAGCGCTAGCCGTTCCATATCCATAGTCAATGCCTATAGACCTTATCGGAAAATGGTCTTGGACAATAATCAGTGCGTGGTAAATAGTTAAAGCTAATTAGATGAAGATGGAATTCTGGGTTTTGCGAAACAAAAAAAGCAGAAAACTGAAATATAAGCATATTCGAAACGAATGATGAATCCATCTAACTTTGGAACTGGCAACAAGTTTCATTCATAAGAGGGTACAAGACAATGGCAGAGCATAACCGGCAAAGGCCACCGAAGGATGCACCGTATCCAGATTTGATCACTCATCAGCGTTTTCGCGAATGCATGCGAACACCTCATGATGTCGGTGGTGAAGACGATGTCCCGATGCAGTGGGAAGAAAAAGAGGAAGAGCAATGGGAGCACAACACCTTTGTTACCTGTGAAGTGCTGGCATGGCGCGGGGTGTGGAATGCAGAAGAACGCCGGCGCCGCCAGAACGTCGATCTCGGTAATTCGAACTACCTTGCGCTTCCGTACTATGGCCGCTGGTTGTTGACCGTGGCACGGATTCTTGTTGACAAGCAGTATGTCACGCTCTCTGAATTAATTGAAAAACTCGACGAGGTGAAAAAACGCTATGCACAGCAGAAGCCATCACGCTGATAAAGCAACAGGGATTGGTGATCCGCAATGCTTCAAAGATGAAGCGGGTCCCGCCAAATTCAAAGTGGGCGACACGGTTCGAGTCAGGCAATTGCCGGATATCTTTTATACCCGCACCCAGACGTATGCACGCGGCGTCACCGCGACGGTTACGCGCCTCGTTTATGAAAGCCCTGCTGCGGAAGATGAGGCCTGGGATAACACAGACAAACCACAGTGGTTTTACAGTCTGGTGTTTCGCATGTCCGACCTGTGGCCTGAATACCCCGATTTCTATCCCAATGACACCGTGGAAACCGAAGTACCCGAATTCTGGCTGGAGCGGGCATAAGCACACGTGCCGCGCGAATACCAGGCAGGCATAACGAACGAGGAAACGATCATGGCTGAGAAACACAAACCGGCACCGATGGTAGACGAAGTCAGCGACTTTGAAATCCTTGAAGTTGCTGTACGCGAACTGGCAATTGAGAAAGGGCTATTCACCGCCGAAGACCACCAGCGCTGGACAGAATACATGGAAACACTTAGTCCCATACCGGCAGCACGTCTGGTCGCCAAGGCCTGGCTCGATCCTGAATACAAAAAACTGGCAGTCGAGGATGGTATCAAGGCCAGCCTGGCAGTCGGCATCGATTGGGTCAACAGCATGCCGACACACTTTGGCACGCCAAGCGATTATTGCAACCTGCGTGTTATGGAAGACACGCCAACGTTAAAGCACGTGGTAGTTTGCACGCTTTGCTCATGCTACCCGCGTCCGATTTTAGGTCAGTCACCGGAGTGGTATCGCACGCCCAATTATCGTCGCCGCATCGTACGCTGGCCGCGCCAGGTGTTGTCTGAGTTTGGATTACAGCTCCCGGCGGATGTAGAAATTCGCGTTGTCGATTCCAATCAAAAAACCCGTTATATCGTGTTACCGGTAAGGCCTGAGGGTACCGAAGGCTGGACTGAAGATCAGTTAACCGAGATTGTCACACGCGATTGTCTCATCGGTGTTGCCGCACCCCGGCCAGGCAAGACGCAAAATGACAAACGTCCAGTCCATCCGGCAGTTCATCCGGTACAACACGGACATTGAGGGTCTTGCCATGACTATCTTGAGACAAGAAGACATCGATATGCAACGCGTGCTGGAAAACCTGGACAGGGCACCGATTCCCCTGCTCGACAAAATTCGGCGAGAAGGGCGGGTATGGGGCGACCTGTGTGAACAGTATGGCGTGGATAATCCGAACCCGCCGTGGAAGGCCTTCCTTGAGGGCATGTGTGACGCGCTTTCGGAAGAGGCTTGTGCGCTGCCATTGCTCGAACGTCGCTGGGAAGAAGACGAACTATCCGATTCCACTTATGCGGACGTGCCGTACCCGGAACGTCAGCTACTGGCTTTGGCACATTCGCTCATCCGTCGCGGTTTATTCAACGAGGAAGAACTTGCGAGTCGCATGGCAGTAGTGCAACAGCGACTGACGAAAAGCGAAGAATACTACACCGATGAGTGAAATCATGCCCTCGATATGCAGGGATGGTAGGGAATCTTATCGTCGTTAAATTCTTGCTCACTTATATACAGGAATAAGAGTACATGACAGTCAGAGGCGTAAACATCGATATCAAGGATCTCTCGCATCGTTATACTGCGAAGAGTCCGGTGACATTTGAAAAGATCAACGTGCAGGCAGAACCTGGTGAGGCCCTGGCGATTATCGGGCGATCCGGCTGTGGAAAATCGACCTTGCTGCATATAGTTGCCGGCATCGTGCAACCTACTGCCGGTGCCGTCAAACTTGACGACACCATTGTCACCGCTCCATCACCACGCTGGGTAATGATGTTTCAGGCCCCGCACCTGTTCCCTTGGATGCGGGTTGCACAAAATGTCGGGATTGGCCTGCGTTTTGCCGGCTGGAGTGAGGCAAAGACACGTGAACGTGTTGATGAAGTGCTTGACCTGGTTGATCTACAGAATTACGCCTCGAATAACGTCCAGGATCTCTCTGGCGGACAACAGCAACGCGTAGCACTGGCCCGTTCACTCGTCATGGAACCGGAGTTGCTGTTGCTCGACGAACCTTTCTCGGCGCTGGACGCCTTTACCCGTGCATCCTTGCAACGCGATGTCCGTTCGATTGCAAAACGCCTCGGCATCAATCTCATCATCGTAACGCATGATATTGATGAGGCTATCTTGATGGCGGATCGCGCGCTGATCATGGCAGGCAGCCCAGGCAAGATTATGCATGAAATGGATGTCGACCTGGATGATCCGCGAGATCGGCAGGATCCGTCCGTGCAATCGATGCATACGCGGCTTATGACTGCCTTCGAGGATGCGCAAGGCAAGAAATCTGATACCTCGAACAGGGAGCAACCGCAGAGAAGTGTAAGAACAAACGCAAACCGTTCAGTGTCACCTATAGCCTGACCTAACCAAGGTCAGTAATCCGACTGCGACGAAGGAGGAGACAGGAAATGAATAAGAAACGCATTATCACACCGGACGATAGCAATGAACCGCATCTTGACTATCAGAAACACGGGGATGGCATCAACGATCCAAAGTTGGTGATTGAGCATGACCCTCTATTTCGCGGTGTATTGGGTACGTCCATCGATAGACGCAGCTTTTTGGCAATGACCGGTGCCCTGGGACTGGGTGCCATGAGCAGTTTGATGCCATCTGCCGAGTCTTTTGCTCAGGAAAAGAAATGGGACCCCGTCGTCAAAATCGGTTACATCCCTATCACGGATTCCGCAGCCCTGATCGTGGCGCATGAAATGGGCTTCTTCAAAAAGCAGGGCATAGATTCAGTGCGCCCCACACTGATTCGTGGCTGGTCGCCGCTGGTCGAGGCCTTTGCCTCACACCGTTTCAATCTCACCCATATGTTGATCCCGATCCCCATCTGGATGCGTTACAACAACAAATATCCGTTAAAGATCACGGCATGGGATCACACCAACGGTTCGGCCATCGTGGTCCATAAGGACAGCGGGATCAGAACACCCAAGGATTTCGGCGGTAAGCAATTCGCGGTTCCGTACTGGTATTCGATCCACAATATCGTTTCGCAAAAAATCATGAAAGATGCCGGGATTACTCCGGTGATTCGTCCGCAAAATGCCAAGCTGGCGCCGAATGAATGTAATTTCCTGGTCCTGAATCCACCGGATATGCCCCCGGCGCTCGCGGCCAAGACGATAGACGGTTATTGTGTCGCCGAACCATTCAATGCCTTGGGCGAACTCAAGGCCGGTGGTGTCGTTTTGCGTTTTACCGGTGATGTCTGGAAAGGACATCCTTGTTGCGTCGTCGTCATGCACGAAGCGGATACCATGGACCCGGCGCGCGCTGCGTGGACGCAGGGAGTACACCATGCGATTATCGAGGCGCAAATTTATCTGGCCGAAAATCGCGACGCAATGGCCGTGATGCTCTCCAGAGATGGCAAGGGCTATCTGCCGTTCCCCAAAGAAGTCGTCAAGCGCGCCATGTTGTTCTATGACCCTGCCTACTACAAGAATCCGCACGCTATCAAACATCCGCAGTGGGGCATGGACCGCATCGATTTCCAGGGGTGGCCATATCCATCAGCCACTGAACTTGTTACTTCCGATCTGAAAAAGACGGTCATCACCGGCGATTCCGCCTTTCTCGATAAACTCACTCCAGACTTCGTGGCGAAAGACCTCGTGAACTACGATTTCGTCAAGAAGGCACTCGAAGCGAATCCCGACTGGCGAAATGACCCAAGTGTGCCAAAGAGTGGTGACCCATATACCAGAATGGAGGTTGTCGAGGTATGAACAGGGCGACTTTCGCTGCCGGGGTTTCCAGCCTGCAAAGTTTTACCAAGCCCGCAGGCCGGTGTACCTGTAATTTCCTGGCAGGGATGATCATCTTCTTTGCGTTGTGGTGGTTGGGTGGTTACCTGATTGCAATTAACCCTGCAACCAAGAATTTTGCATCTTTTGGTCTAATCCCGACACTCAAGGCATTTCCACAACTATGGAGTGAAGGGAAGCTACAAAGCGCCGCCATCGCCAGTGGTTATCGCTTAGGAACGGGGCTGCTCATTGCGATCGCAATTGGTGTACCGCTCGGGATATTAATGGGCAGGTTCAAGCGTTTTCGCGAGTTAAGTAATTCACCGTTCCAGTTTCTGCGCATGATCAGCCCTTTATCCTGGATGCCGATAGCTGTATTAGTGTACGGCACCTGGAATCACTCAATCATCTTTCTGATTGCAATGGCATCTATTTGGCCGGTGGCGTTTTCTACTGCCGCCGGCCTCGCCAAGGTCGACCCGGCATGGTTCAAGGTGTCGCGCAATCTTGGTGCCAAGCCACGGCATATGTTATTTCAGATTATCCTGCCGGCGATCAGCTTTGATGTGTTTACAGGAATACGACTCGCTCTGGGAGTTGCCTGGATTGTTCTGGTACCGGCGGAGTACCTTGGCGTGACCTCCGGATTGGGTTATGCCATCGAAGATGCGCGCGAGACACTGTCGTACAACTATCTCACTGCAATGGTGCTTACTATCGGCATTATCGGTTACCTGCTCGATAGCACCTGCGTATTACTGATCAAACGTTATAGCTGGCATCGTGGTGGCAATTAATATGAGCAATATCATGACATCCGTTGGAAATGGCATTTACAAGCTGGGAATTAATGGTAATTCAGCCTCGCACACCATCAAGGCATCGACGCAGAAACTGACAAACTTCTTCGGCGGACTCGCAATCCTGTTTGTCTTGTGGTGGATCGGGATTTACCTGATTACTTTGAATCCCTCGATGGTGCACTTTTCAGATTTTGGTCCCGTACCGGCGTTCAGGGCGATTCCCTACATGTGGAGTGATGGCGAGATACCACGTGCATTCTTATCCAGTGGCTATCGACTCGGTAGCGGTTTGTTAATCGCCATCGCCATCGGTGTGCCTATCGGGATCCTCATGGGGCGCAGCCGGACATTTCGTGAATTGAGTAACTCACCGTTTCAGCTGCTGCGCATGATCAGTCCATTGGCCTGGGAGCCGATTGCCGTCATCGTGCTGCCAACCTGGAATTCAGCAATCATCTTTTTGATTGCCATCGCAGCGCTGTGGCCGGTGGCGTTTTCCACCGCCGCTGGCCTCGCCAAAGTCGACCCCGCCTGGCTGAAAGTGTCACGCAACTTGGGCGCCAGGCCTTGGCAGATCATTACGACGGTGATCATGCCGGCAATTGCATTTGATGTCATCACAGGCATACGGCTTGCGTTAGGTGTGGCGTGGATCGTACTGGTTCCCGCGGAGTTCCTTGGCGTGACCTCCGGGTTTGGTTTTGCAATTGAAGATGCCCGCGAATCCCTGGCTTACGATCACCTGATGGCCATGGTCTTATTGATAGGTGTAGTCGGATATGTTCTTGATAGTACATGTGTATTGTTCATGAGGCGGTTTAGCTGGCATCGTGGTTAATAACCGGCAACCACGAGCAAGTTTGATAATTAGGCGATTATCGATTGAATGATGGTTAAACAAAAAAGAGGGGTAGAGTGTAATGAATAATTTACTCACGCTGCTATACCATATATTCAGCGACGAAGCAGGAAACTACCAGAAGAAAGTAATAGGACTTTATGGGGTGCTCATTTTATTTAATGTTGTGGTCTGGATATGGGCAATCGCGGCTTTTTCCGGTAACACCGTCTTGTTTGGTGCAGCGGTACTGGCTTACACCTTCGGATTGCGTCACGCTTTTGACGCGGATCATATCGCCTCAATCGACAGCGTCACCCGAAAATTGATGCAAAATAATAAACGACCGACCACGGTCGGTTTGTATTTTGCGATAGGTCATTCCCTGGCCCTCGTTGTGTTTGTGATTGGTATCGCCGCCTTTGCCGCATGGGATGCTTCTAACGATAAAATCAACATCATCGACAGCTCGGCCAGTCTTGCCAGCACCTTTGTTTCATCCTCATTTTTGCTCATCATGGCAGCATTGAATCTCACCATCGCCAGATCGACATATCAGGCTTACAAGAAGGTCAGAAGAGGCGGGGCGTATAGCGAAGAAGACTTTGATATGTTGCTAAATAAGCGCGGCTTCATGGCGCGTATCTTTCGGCCGCTGTTCCGTCTGGTTAGTAAAAGCTGGCATATGTCGATTGTTGGATTGCTGTTTGGTCTTGGATTCGATACCGCGACAGAGGTCAGTCTGTTGGGTATCGCGGGTGCAGAGGCGGCGAGAGGGTTATCAGTCTGGTCTATCCTGATATTTCCAGCCTTATTTGCTGCTGGCATGATGTTGATGGATACCACCGACAGTATCCTGATGGTACGCGCCTACAGCTGGGCCTTCAGGAATCCGCTCAGAAAGCTCCATTACAATCTGACGATCACGATTGTATCGGCACTTGTTGCATTGATTGTTGCTGGAATCGAGGTCCTGGCACTTGTCAAGGAACAGCTAAACCTGAGTGGCCAGTTGTGGGAGCAAGTCAGTTCCTTGAGTCAGCATTGGGAAATGATCGGTATCCTTGTTGTTACCCTGTTCGTAGCCAGTTGGCTTGTTTCCATGCTGATCTATAAGGCAAGACGCTTTGAATATGCAGAAGTGCGCGTATTTACAACAGGAGATGCAAGCAAGAATTCACATGACTAATAGATATCTCTCTGGCGAGCATAAGGTGTACAAGATGAGAAAGTCCGGCATCACAGATGATCAGATCATCGACGCGCTCAAGGAGGCGGAATCAGGTGGCAAAGTTCAGGAAATTTGCATGAAACTTGGTATATCAGATACGACTTTCTATAAGTGGCGGACTAAATATCGCCCAAAGGAAATGACTGACATGCAACGACTGAAGCAGCTGGAAGATGAGAATCAACGTCTCAGATCAATAGTTGCAGATCTGACTTTGCGTAACCAGGCCCTTAAACGCGTTGTCACAAAGAAATGGTGAATAAAATATTGAAGATATCATGAATCAGATTGTGGAGAACCGTATATGTCGGGCTCGATTAATATAATTTGCGTTTCAGCCAGCCGCGAAAAGCTGCAAATGGCAGCCATGATCGCGTCAGTCGCTGCTGCAACGGGAGAGCGCGTTGCCGTATTTTTCTCGATGAATGCCTTGCTTTATTTTGTTAAATCAAATAAGGCATTACCACCGTCAGAGGGTGAATTTGGCGAGCTTCTGAATCAAGACGGGGTCCCCCCATTTAAACAACTCTTCAAGCAGGCCGCGGAACTGGGTGAGGCGAAACTGTTGCCTTGTTCCATGGCCGTTGACCTGCTGAAGCTTAGCAAAGCAGACATTGAACCGGAATTCGATCCGCCGATGGGGCTTACACGGTTTTTAAACGACGCCGAAGGAGGACATCTTCTCACGTTTTAAATCAATAAACAGATCAGTAGTTGACAGGAGAATACTAATGAGTGAAACCAAGATCATTGATGCTTGCAATACCTTTTGTCCAGGACCTTTGATGGAGCTGATTACGTACATGAAGCAGGCCAATGTAGGGGATACGCTTGAATTGTTATCAACGGATCATGGCTCTGCCAATGATGTGCCGGAGTGGGTCAATAAGGTCGGGCACGAAATGATCAGCGCTGAAAAGGTCGGAGATATCTGGCATCTGAAGGTCCGTAAAGTGAAATAGTAACAATCTATCGCCCGGTAATAGCCAATGAGGAGATTGCAATGAGAATCGTAGTCGTAGGTGGTGGCACTGGAGGAACAATCGTTGCGAATAATCTTGCCCGGCGATTGACATCTGAAATACGTGCACGCAAGGTCAGGCTCACACTGTTATCGGCGTCAGACCGGCACATGTATCAACCCGGTTTGCTCTACGTGGCTTTTGGCCAGATGATGCCCGACGAGCTATATCGCGATCAGGCCAGCCTACTCGAACCCAATATTAATTTTTATGTCGATCCCGTCGAAGCATTCGAACTTGACAAGAATCAGGTCAGAACAAAAAGCGGGAAGGTCCACGAATACGATATGCTTGTGATAGCAACCGGCTCACGCATTGTGCCTGAGACGATTCCTGGTTTGATAGAGGGTGCGGAGACCTTCTACACCGAGGCTGGTGCAATAAAGATGTTTAAACGTTTGCGCGAATTTCCTGGCGGCAAGATCGCGATTGTTGTGGGTGTTCCGCATAAGTGTCCGATCGCGCCTGTCGAGGTTGTATTTGCGCTGCATGATTTTTTCAAGGCGCGCGGCATTCGCGATAAGGTCCAGATAAAATACCATTACCCGATAGGCCGTATCCATACCATCGAAAACGTAGCCAAGTGGGCCAAACCCGAATTTGAACGCATGGGCATAGAATACGAGACCCTCTTCAATGTAAAGGAAGTCGATGTCGAACACAGGATCGTGAAGAGCGAGGAGGGCACGGAGACGAAATATGACATGCTTATTGCAATACCTCCACACAAAGGCATGGAGGTGGTCGAGAACAATAAGCTGGGTTCAGGCGGCTGGATTCCCACCGATCGGCATAAACTCAGCATGGAAGGTTACGATAATGTCTACGTCCTGGGCGATACCACGAACCTCCCTGTAAGTAAAACGGGTTCTGCGGCACATTTCGAAGCCGAGGTGATTGCCGAAAATATCGCATCCATCGTCAAAATTGGTATACCTGTACGCGATTACGACGGTAAGGTCTATTGTTTCATTGAAACCGGTCACGACAGTGCTACTTATGCGATGTTTAACTATGCGAATCCACCTGATTTAAAACAGCCGAACAAGTCTATGCACTGGTTTAAAATGTCGTATAACAAAATGTACTGGACCAGCGTGCGCGGTCTGCTTTAAGGAGTATGATATGTCGACTCAAACAGAAGTGCCTCGTAGCGTGAAAAGCGAAACGGTTACTGATTTCAGTCAGGACCTGGCGCAATTATCTGAATTCGCCACTCTGGTAACGTCTGCACGGGATGCCTTGTCAGATGAAATAGTTTCGCGTGTTGCCTCGGCGCTGAGCGAAGGGATTACCTTGCTTGATCGGCTAACGCGTAATGAAGGCCTCATGCGCTTACTGCAAGTACTGGATCGGGATGATTGCCAGTTCCTGCTGGTAGGATTGGCAGATGCCCTCACGGCGACGAGTCGTGAAATCGCCACGGCGGCACCTGCGCGCGGTGGAATGGGCGAAATCGTGCGTTTAATGCGCCAACCCGGTACCCAGGAAGGCCTGCGCGTATTGTCATTGTTAGGTGAACACATAAGCGAAAGTATGCGTGAGTTGCATCGACGCGGTGACGGATAGGTTCGTCTTGGTACCAATGCCTGTCATGAAAGGCACAAAATTGTTGTGTATCACTGTTTGAATTGCTCTGCACTTCACCCGGGGGAAGGTTGGCGTTTAGCCTCAATATTCGATTGCTATCTGCAAAGTTAACTCTGTAAAATCCAGCTTCATACCAGGAATCAGTCGTCGAAGTTGGTTGAATTTAATGAGAAAAGTGAAAGTTCTGTTCGTGTGTATGGGCAATATCTGCCGTTCTCCCACCGCCCATGGCGTGTTCCGCTCTCTGGTCCAGGAACGCAAACTGCAAACGGTCATCGATATCGATTCCGCCGGTACCCATGCCTATCATGTAGGCGAAGCACCGGATCGGCGCGCCCAAAGTACCGCCAAGGCGCGCGGTGTGGACCTCAGCGATCTGCGTGCACGCCCGGTCAATCTAAAAGATTTTGACCAGTTTGATTACATCCTGGCGATGGATGAGGACAATTACGCCATCCTGCTGAATCAATGCCCGCAAGAGGCGCAGGAGAAGGTGAAGTTATTTCTGAGTTTCGCACCACACCTGAATCGTCGTGAAGTACCCGATCCTTACTATGGTGGTCTCAAAAGCTTTGAGAATGTCTACGATATGATCGAACACGCCGCCAAGGGCCTGCTCGCAGATATCGAGCAACGGCATTTGCCAAAGTCTGCCGCTATTGAATAATGAACCCGGTAAAGTAGACGTCGTCAATGGCGGGGTCGCCAATCAGATTCTGACACAAGGTCTGCAGTGACTTCAGCGCGGCTTCGCGCAAGGTCTGTTTGCCTTGAACGCTCTTGATGTCATTCACGGTTTGATCGCTTAGTAACATCACCATAGTGTGTTCGATTGCGGGCAGTTGTGCCTGCAGAGGTGTTTTCAGGTCCGCCTTCTTGAGCTTCAGTTGCACATTGACCTGTAGATAGGTCAGGTGATCTGCTGAGCCCGCCAGATTCACGACAAACGGCTTTTCAATCGGGAAATACAACGAATTGCCGCCACCTTCGCCTGAAGACGCGAGAACGGATGACAGCTGGCCGCCAAGCAGCAGGACCAGACATAAGACACGGAACGATAACAGGAGAGGTATCTTCATACCTTCCTGTTATCGGTTCATGTTTGGGAATCTTTACCTCAGGCCTTATCGTCAGAACCGGTCGGACGATTTATTTGTGGCTCCTGTCTCACCGGTTCCGCACTGGGTGCAGCAGGACGAGGTGCATCAAAGACAGGGGCAGGTGGTGTGTTCGTTTCCCGACTTGCGCGCTGTTCAGTCGGTTGTGGCGGGGTAGAGGCCACAGACGACTGTTGCGGGGCCGATGAACGTGGATTCTCCGCCGCATTACCGCCTTGTCCATTGTTACCGCGCTGTGACTCCGCGCGCTCACCGCTACCTTGTTGCTGACGCTGGCTGTTATCAGTACGGCGACGGCGTCCACCACGACGGCCTCGACGGTTACTTTGCCCGGCACTGCTACCACTGGATTGTTGTGGTGTGCCAGTGGCCGCTGCTGTTTCCTGCGGTTGCTTTGCTGCCTGCTGCGGTTCTTGATTCTCACGCTTCGGTGCCGATGACTGCGGTGGCCGACGGCGTTGCTGGTTCTGTTGCGACTGCGGCTTGCGGCCACGTTGTTGCGGTGAAAATTGTTTGCCGGTTTTCCGTGCTGCAGGCGCGGGTTTGCGCGGCTTGGTCTCACCCGTACCGAAGAGTGCTCGCCACAAACGGACAAAGATACCGATTTGTGCAACGGGTTGGGGTGGGGGAACGGGCGCTTCAGGCATCACGGTCTTGATGGCGGGCTCTTCCACGGTTTTCGTGGGTTGCGCCGTGGCGCCGCCGGCGATTTCGGTTACCGGTTCTGCCATCAGTTCAAAGCTCTGCTTGCCTTTCATCTCCGGGGTCAGATCGCTGGTGCGAATCCGGGTAATGTCATAGTGCGGTGTTTCCAGGTGAAGGTTCGGCACCAGTACGACTTCGGTCGTATGCCGCTTTTCAATCTCCTCCAGCACGGTGCGCTTTTCGTTCAGCAGGTACGTTGCGACATCAATCGGCAGCTGCGCGACCACACGGGCGGTATTGTCTTTCATGGCCTCTTCTTCGACCATGCGCAGGACAGACAGAGCCAGCGATTCGATGCCTCGAATACTGCCCTGACCGTTACAACGCGGGCAGACGATCTGGCTGGATTCGCCCAATGACGGACGCAGACGCTGGCGTGACATTTCCAGCAGGCCGAAACGGGAAATTCGACCCACCTGTACCCGGGCGCGGTCCAGTTTCAGGGCTTCGCGCAGGCGGTTTTCCACTTCGCGCTGGTTGCGGGAAGGGGTCATATCGATGAAATCGATAACGATCAGGCCGCCGATATCGCGCAGACGCATCTGGCGGGCGACCTCATCGGCTGCCTCCAGGTTAGTCATCAACGCCGTCTCCTCGATATCGCCACCCTTGGTGGCACGCGAAGAGTTGATATCAATAGAGACCAGGGCTTCGGTATGGTCAATCACCAAGGCGCCACCGGACGGCAGCCGAACCTCGCGCTGGAAGGCGGATTCTATCTGGGACTCGATTTGATACCGGGTAAACAGCGGGACAGAGTCACTGTACAGCTTCACCCGGTTCAGGTTGTGTGGCATGACCTGGCGCATGAATTCCTTGGCCTGGTCAAATACGGATTGCTCGTCAATGATGATTTCATTGATATCGGTACGGAAATAGTCCCGGATCGCACGCACCACCAGACTGCTTTCCTGGTAGATCAGGAAGGGGGCTTCACGCTGCGCAGAGGCCTCTTCAATGGCCTTCCAGAGGTTTACCAGATAATCCAGGTCCCACTGCAATTCCTCGGTACTCTTGCCGACACCGGCGGTCCGCAGAATCAGGCCCATATCTTCCGGGATGTTCAGATTACTCAGGTTATCCCGCGCCTCTGAACGATCATCACCTTCAATACGGCGCGAAACCCCGCCAGCACGTGGGTTATTTGGCATCAGTACCAGATAACGACCGGCCAGGGAGATAAACGTGGTCAGGGCAGCGCCTTTGTTACCGCGCTCTTCCTTGACGACCTGCACAACTAATTCCTGGCCTTCTTTCAGGACTTCCTTGATGTTGGTCTTACCCTGGGTGTCGGCATTGGGATCGAAGTAATTGCGCGAGATTTCCTTCAGCGGCAAAAAGCCATGACGCTCCGCACCATAATCAATGAAGGCGGCTTCGAGGGAGGGTTCGATGCGGGTGATGCGGCCTTTGTAAATATTGGCCTTTTTTTGTTCCCGGTGAACGGATTCAATATCCAGATCATAAAGTCGCTGGCCATCAACCAACGCGACACGCAACTCTTCTGGCTGAGTTGCGTTAAACAGCATACGCTTCATTATAAAAACCTTTATGTACGGCGCTCGACCACGGTTGACTTGCAACCCAAGGGCTCGCCAGACCACACTGCCAGCACGGGGTAAGAGTGAGAAAGACCGCCGTGTCTTATCAGGTCTGCCCGCCATGTCCTGAGGGTGGAGGACCATGGGAGCGCGGTTGTTCCATCTGTGTCTTCGCGAATCGAATTCTTATTCTCGGTGCGCGGGACACGCCTTGCTTTCGAATACCCACCTGCAACTACGCAGCTGGGCTAAAAACAGAGATTTGACCCCTGTACGGGATCTGCCAGATTTTGTCTAGCAATCAAACAACTATAACAGCCAAACCCTGTTACAGCAATCTTAAACAAAGGCGGGTAAAATCGCGTCCGTGAACCTGCCAACCGAACAAGTCACCAGCCGGGTGGAATTTGTGACGGTGGCGCCTGATCAGGGCGGCCAACGTATCGACAATTTTCTGCTCCGGCACCTTAAAGGGGTCCCCAAGACCCTGATCTATCGCATTTTGCGTAAGGGGGAGGTTCGGGTAAATAAAGGCCGGATCAAGCCCGATTATCGGGTCCAGGCCGGCGATGAAATCCGGATTCCGCCTATCCGCCGAAGCCTGGACGAGAAACGCCCCCCCTCAAACCGCAGCGTCGATGTCCTCAGTGACCGGATTCTGTACGAAGACGAGCGGCTTATCATCGTGAACAAGCCCGCCGGCATGGCGGTTCACGGCGGAAGCGGGGTCAGCCACGGCATCATCGAGACCATGCGCCATTGGCGACAGGACCTGCATTATCTGGAATTGGTCCATCGGCTGGACCGCGAGACCTCCGGTTGCCTGGTCCTGGCGAAAAAACGCAGTGCCCTGCGCCAACTGCACGAACTGCTGCGCGAGGGGCAGGTCGAGAAACGCTATCTCGCGCTAGTCAAAGGGCCCTGGTCGCACGGCAGACAACGTGTCGAATTGGCCCTGCAGAAAAATGTGCTGCGCTCGGGTGAACGCATGGTCAATGTGGACGAAGAGGGGAAGGTTGCCGTCAGCACCTTTATCCCGCTGGCAGTCGGGAAACAGGCCTCTTTAATGGAGATCCACATCGAAACCGGGCGGACGCACCAGATCCGGGTCCATGCCGCGCACCTGGACCACCCCATCGCTGGGGACGACAAATACGGCGATAAGGAGTTCAATCGTCAAATGCAGGCGGCGGGTCTCACGCGTCTGTTCCTGCACGCACGCAGCCTTGCCTTCACCCTCATGGAACCCCATAAAGACATCGCAGTCAATGCACCTTTAGATAAAGAACTCACTCAACTACTCGACAAACTCGGCTTGCAAACAGAATGAACGACTATGAACTGATCGTCTTCGATTGGGACGGCACTTTGATCGACTCCGAGGCGCGTATTGTCAATTGCATGCGCGCCGCTATCCGGGATCTGCAACTTCCTGCACGCAGCCAGGACGAGATGAGGAATGTCATCGGATTGGGCCTGCACGAGGCATTGTCTACCTTATACCCTGACGACGACCACGCCATGTATGCAAAACTGGTGGAACGCTATCGTCATCACTTTTTGTTTGAGGACGCAACGCCCTCGGAATTATTCGAGGGGGTGGAAGCCTTGTTGTCTGAACTTCGTGACCGCGGCCATTTTATCGCGATTGCGACCGGCAAGGGCCGGGTCGGTCTCGACAAGGCGCTGGATGAAACCGGCCTGCATGCCTATTTCGATTACACGCGTTGCGCCGATGAGACGCGCTCCAAACCCCACCCGCAAATGCTGGAAGAGATCATGGAGCGTCTTGGGATGACACCACAGCAGACGATCATGATAGGAGACACCGAGTTCGATATGCAAATGGCCAACAATGCTGGTACTGCCGCCCTGGCGGTCAGTTACGGTGTCCATGAAAAACAACGGCTGCTGGCCTGCAATCCGCTGGCCTGCGTCGACGATGTCACCGCCATGCACAGTTGGCTGATCGACAATAATTCTCGCAAAGCACAAGGAATCAAATAATCATGAGCGACCCACAAGCACCCAATCCGCAAGACAATGAAAAGTTTCAGCAGGATGTACTGACCAAGCTGGCATTTGCCTCCCTGACAGAACAACGGCGTGCACGCCGCTGGGGTATATTTTTTAAATCCCTGTTTGCGTTTTACCTGTTTCTGGTGTTGATCGTGATGCTGGCGTCCGGTACTGACGAACGCGCCAGCTTTGAATCCGGCAAACACACATCCTTGGTCGATATCAAAGGCGTGATCGGCGCGGGTAAAGATGCCAGCGCGGACAATATCATCACCGGCCTGCGCGATGCCTTCGAAGACAAAAATACTGTGGGCGTCATCCTGCGCATTAACAGCCCGGGCGGCAGTCCGGTACAGGCCGGTTATATTTACGACGAGATCAAACGCCTGCGCGGCAAATACCCGAAGATGAAGGTCTATGCGGTGATCACGGATATCTGCGCCTCCGGCGGGTATTACATCGCTTCTGCCGCCGATGAGATCTATGCCGACAAGGCCAGCCTGGTCGGCTCCATCGGCGTGATCATGAACGGTTTCGGTTTTGTCGACACCTTGAAGAAACTCGGTGTGGAGCGTCGCCTGTATACCGCCGGTACGCACAAGGGGTTTCTGGATCCGTTTTCACCGGAAAAAGAGGATGAAGTTGCCCATGTCCACGCCATGCTGGATAACATTCATAAACAATTCATCGATGCCGTGAAAGCGGGTCGTGGCAACCGTCTCAAGGATAATAAGGATCTGTTCAGCGGTCTGATCTGGACCGGCCAGGAAGGTCTGAAACTTGGTTTAGTCGATGGCCTGGCCAGCAGTAGTGCCGTGGCACGCGATGTTATCAAGGCCGAAAATATCGTTAACTACACACCGCGTCCGAATTACTGGCAACGTATCGCCGATCGGATCGGCGCTTCCGCCGCGACCAAGCTCGGGACGATGTTGCATCTGGATGGCAGCATGTTGCCGCAATAAAGACTACGATAAGGATGCGCGGAGTATACCGAAAGCGATGTAGACTCCGTCGCATCCCTGTTTTATATAGTCAGTCATGCAATTATCTCAAGAAGACAGTCTGCGCCTGAACGTGCTGTTAAACCAGGCGCTGCAGGCAATTCGCATCGATGAAGGCAAAATGATCGTTTACGGCCTGACCGAACGCGGTGAAGCCAAGATCCAGCTGAATCCCAATTGCAAGGACGAGTTGTACATTCGCCGGATTAAGGAAACCATCTCCAGCCATATTCTCGGATCGCCCGGCGGCTATCCGGTATTTCTGAAACGCTGGACGCGCATGGGCCAGCAACGTGCAAACAATCTGGAAAGCCTGCTCAAGCTGGGCGAGCCGGAAGCGGTGGTCGCGGTCGTGGGGGCTGAAGGTATCACCGACGAGATTGCACGACGTGCCTGGTGGGCGATGCCCAGCGCAGATAATGCCCGGCGCATGCTTGCACGCAAGGAGGTCGCACAAGGCAAGATGGGGAAAATTCTCGCGGACTTTTTGCTGGAGTTTTTGCCTTTCGAAGAAGAACCGCGAAACATGGTCGAGTCCGTGCGCCTGATGTTGCAACCCGGCCTGGTCGACGACGAGACACGTGACAGTCTGTGGAGTAAAGGTCAACGGCGGAATGCCTATCTCGTGGGATTTCTGCATGCCTCACCGGATCATCTGCCGCAATCCAGTGTAACCAGTCGCGAGCTTACGGAATTTGAGACGGCATTACGCCAACTCGCCGAACAGGATAACGTATTAGCCAGGATGCTGTTGCGTATTCTGGGCGAACAGGGCCAGGGCTTTTTAAAGACCACCGAAACCGTCTTAAACAAGCCCGCCAATCAGGATGTCGTTGTCGCCTTGTTTGAAGCCATCGAAGCCTATTTCCGCGACATTCGTCCTCATAACGAACGCCGCCGCGACATTAATCAGATCCTCAGCGAGGCCAGTCAGTATTGCGCGATCAGCGAGAGTTGCTGTCACAAGCAGGCCATCGACAGCATCAAATCACAATTACCCGCTGCCGTCCCGCTGCTGGAAAGCCTGTTCGTGTTGGCCTGCGTCGGTGAACAACTCATCGCGCCGATTTTTGCCACGACCGATGCCGTCGGCAGCGTGATGCGCCGGAAGATCGAACCGGTGACCAAACCCATCTCGCAGCACATTGGCTTGTTATTGGGCAAGCGTTAGGTTCATGTCACTTAACTTCACGCGGGTTGCTATTTCCTTACAAGTACGCGTGCCGGAAACGGCGCTGGAACGGCATCTTGCCGCCTCACCGCATGTTGTCGCGGAAAATCTGGCCGAGCAGGTGATGGCCTATGAACGTGAACACGCCCTCGGCTATTATCCGGCCGTCGATTTTTTTCAACAGCATGGCGGCATCGAACCGGAATTGATCGATGCTTTGGAAAATATCGCCTGGGTGCTCACCAGCATGGTTCGCAACGAAATCCGGTTGCGCCTGCGCCCGGTCTTTTCAAACCTCAAGATTGAATCGCTGAAGACATTGGCCTTTACCATGCCTACGGTCCGCCCGGGGCAGCAAAACGCCAGAACCAATCTGATCGATCATTTCAGTGCCACCAGCGTCAAAGTCAATCTAATCGCCACATTGCTGCAAAAGATCGTGGATACAAAGGCGGCGGGCCGTATGGCGGAAAGTATGTGCTATCGATGGTTAAAGGATCATTTCAGCAGCATCGACGTCACCAGCGTGCACGTGCTTGACGATGCGCCTGAATAGGCTTAACCGGTTTTTTTCAGCCCACCGTCATTCGCTTTAGATTCAGGCTGTAACCAGTGCCGCCGTTTTGATTCGGCGCTGACATCGCTAAGGCTTTCCAGATACCAGGCGTCTGCGCCGGCGTGGGTCAGAGTTACCTGGAAAGTCATCAGTTCGTCACGACGAAAGGTGTGAACTTCAACGTTATCGCCGGCGCTAAACGGCGCTAACAGCGTGGCGAGGTTGTCCTTGTTCGCCTTGAGGTGGTTGATGGCAATGATGACATCATTGGCAGCGAGTCCGGCCCGCTGCAAATCTCCATCATCAAGAATAACCAGGATCTTGGCGCCCTGCGTGTCGGCCACGAACTTTGCGCCAAGATTGAATAACGGGGCAGTCGCCGTTTTTGGCGGGGTGCCGCCCATATCGTCACTGGTTTCCGCAATCCGCACTTTTAAATCCAGTCCCATTTGCGCGAATAATGCGACAAGCGGTAAATCCTCGGTGGTGTCCAGGTAACGCACGAAAAAATCAGCCAACGGCTGGCCGCTGACTTCTTCTGCCAGTACCTGGATTGTATTCTCGTCGATACCGATGCCGGGTTTCCCATATTCGCGCCAAAGCCGGCGCATGACATCATCGAGACTTTTATGATTATCAGTCAGCTCGCGCAGTTTGAGGTCCAGCGCCAGTGCAAACATCGCACCCTTGGCATAGTAACTGACGATGGCGTTGGGAGAGTTTTCGTCCTGCTTGTAGAACTTGGTCCAGGCATCGAAACTGGATTCGCGCAGATTTTGCTTCAGGCGACCGCTGCCGCGCATCACCCGGGTGATATTCTTGCTCAGCAATTCGAAATACTTTTTATCATCGATCACGCCGCTGCGGATTAAGCCCAGGTCATCATAGTAGGACGTGATACCTTCGAAGGCCCATAGTTGTCGCGTATGGCTCTCCTGTTTCAGGTCATACGGAATAAACTCTGCCGGTTTGATGCGTTTGACGTTCCAGGTATGGAAGTATTCGTGGCTGAACAGGCCGAGCAGGGTAATATAGCCGTCACTGGCACTTACCATATTTTTGACTGGCAGGTCCTTGCGACTGCAGATCAGGCTGCAGGAATTGCGGTGTTCCAGCCCGCCATAGCCATCGCCCACGACCCATAATAAAAAGATATAGCGTTCCATCGCGGGTAACTCACCAAACACCGCCACCTGGGATTCACAGATTTGTTGCACGTCCTTTGCCAATCGTTCCAGATCTGCCTGTTGCCGACCGCTGACTACGATGTGATGCGGCGTACCTGCTACGTCAAACTGAATTTCGGCAAAATCCGTCATTTCCACCGGGTGATCGATCAACTCCTCATAGTTCTGCGCGGTATAACGGCCGGCGGCAAACAACGGCGTATCGATGCGGGGCAGGGTGGTGGCGACGCGCCACTGTCTCGCATAGTCTTGTGTCGGCAGCATGATCTCAACCTGAACCGGTTGTTCTTCCTGACCCTGCACGGCGACAAAGACACTGCTGCCGTTGAAATAGGCGTGGGTGGTATCCAGATGTGCACTGCGCACCGACAGATCATACGCATAGACATCGTACGTTACTGTCAGGGGGCCTGTGCATGGCGCACAGCGCCAGGTCTGCTTGTCGAGCTTGGTGACCTTGATATCGCCGCTGCCATCGCTTGCCCGCAGGTGCACGATGTTTTTCGCAAAATCACGGATCATATAACTGCCAGGGATCCACGCCGGCAGCCAGAGCACCTGTCCCTCGGTGTCAGGCTGCCGGATTGTGCAGGTCACCGTAAAGATATGTGCAGCCGGATTGCTTGGGATAATGGAATAAAGGATATTGGCGGGCTTCATTGTGCGATACGCTCAACCTTGACATAGATTTGATTGCTTTCATCACCGCGTTCACGGGTGCTGTAAACGATACCGGAACCGCTACGCTGTTGCGAGTTATCGACACTACCCAGCGGGATCCAGTGCCCCAGTTTCCCACTGACCGTCGTCTCCACCTCTGTCGTGTTATAGACGCCACCCCCAGCGGCGTTTGGTGATTGCGCCCGCGGACGTATATGGAGGGTGACCGTGTCACCGCTGACGCGAGGCAATACCTGAAAGCCACTCGCTACTGCCGTATAGGTATATGTTTCGGTGACAGTGCCGTCGGGATTCTGGGTGCGACTCGCAATGGGAATAGCCTGCCCGGTTTGAATCGTGGCCCACAAACCTTCGGAGACGCGCACTTGTTGCACTTGCGGTGTCCGCTCTGTTTGCGCACGCTCAAACATGCGCGCATCGTATTTGATTTTTGGATTGGCCGCATCGGGTTCATTGCCGCGTTGTGCATGCGGGCCTTCCACACGAACGCGTGCCGATACGCCCGCGTTTTCTTCCATGACTGCGCGATCCAGTGATACCGACACCAGTAACTGCGTCGGCGCAGTATCAATATCGGCAATCATCTTGCGAATTTGTTCGAGATTATCCGGCGTGGTCTTAACAAACAGCTTATAACCAGTACCGCTAAGACTGCCGCCTTTCGCCACCATGGGTTGCAAGATCCCGATCACTTCGTCAGCAGTGCGATGCTGCAACTGGATGGTCTCGAGTTGCATTTCCGCGTGCAAGGGCATGCAGATAAAAAACAGCAAGACAAGCAGGGCGTGACGCATCATATATACAGGCGTTTGAAATCCATATACTGTTTACTGCGGTCCCACATTTCCGTGAACTGGTTATGCATCTCGGTTGCCGTCATCGGATTGTTGAAATTCACCACGGCCTCGTACCGACTGGCAAGCTTGCGATGCAACAATCCACGATTATCCACGACCAGGTAGGCTTCAGGATTATTGCAGTAGTCCTCATGCACCTTGCGTATTTCCATATGACTGGTCAGACGCCGCGCCAGTTCAATCAGGCGATGTCCGTGTTTGATAATAAAATCGGGGTCAACCACCAAAATGCGTACGTGCATATCGCGGGTCTTCACGGCCAGTGCACGCACGGCATCGACAAAATCCGCATTATCGTAAATCCGTGGCTCCAGATCCCGGCTGAAGATATCGAGGCTGCGTCCACCCTGACTCGCCAGGCGGATGGCAGCCGCCTGATTGTCTTCACTGGTGTCGATAGCGATATCGTCACTGTGCTCGCCTAAAATGTATTCTGACCAATCCGGCATGGCATTCCCCGTGGTGGTTTAGTTTCATTATAAGAGATGTAGCCTCAGTTACCACTCGCCGCCATTTCATACTGCATGTTTTGATGCGGTATACCCGCTTCCACATGCGGTTGACCTACCGGTGCAAAGCCGTGTTTCAGATAGAAGTCGATCACACTTTGCTGGGCGGAGAGGCTAATGCAGTGGTGGCCTTGTTGCTTGGCCACGTCGAGTAAATGCTGTAACAGGGCGCTGGCGATACCCTGGCGCCGATAACCTATTAATACCGCCATGCGGCCAATCTTGCCTTGCGGGAGTAGCCTTGCCGTGCCGATGACTTCATCCTGCGGATTCAGCGCGACAGCAAAGACAGCCTCATGGTCATGTTTATCCCACTCCAGCGCGGGATCGATCCCCTGTTCTTCGATAAAGACTTTGCGCCGGACTGCCTGGATGCCGGCTTGATGCTGTTCGTACGTACTGGTAAGTATCCGGTAGGGCACGCTATTTTTTGCACTGTGCCTGCGTCAATTCCACCGCCAGGCCGATATAACTTGCCGGCGACATTGCCTTGAGCCGGGTCTTTTCTGCATCTGGTATCTCCAGTGTATCGATAAACTGTTGCAGGCTCTCCTTGCTGATACGCTGGCCGCGGGTAAGTGCCTTGAGTTTTTCGTAGGGCTCGGGCACACCATAACGGCGCATAACCGTCTGGATCGGTTCCGCCAGCACTTCCCAATTATCATTAAGATCAGCCAACAGGCGACCATGATTTACTTCGAGTTTACTCAGGCCCTTGAGCGTGGAATGGTAGGCGATCAGGCTGTGCGCCACACCGACACCCAGATTACGCAGCACCGTCGAATCGGTGAGATCGCGTTGCATGCGAGAGATCGGCAGCTTATTGGCCAGATGATCAAAAATCGCATTGGCAATGCCCAGGTTGCCTTCGGAATTTTCGAAATCGATGGGATTGACTTTATGCGGCATGGTCGATGATCCCACTTCGCCTGCGACGGTCTTCTGTTTGAAATAGGCAAAGGCGATATACGTCCAGATGTCGCGATCCAGGTCCAGCAGGATATTATTGAAGCGCACCAGACAGTGAAAGAACTCGGCCATGTAATCGTGGGGTTCAATCTGGATGGTCATCGGGTTGAAGGTCAAGCCCAGTGACGTCACGAACCGTTCCGCCAGTGCCGGCCAGTCAACTGTCGGATATGCTGCGGTGTGCGCATTGTAGTTACCCACGGCGCCGTTGATCTTACCCAGGATAGGCACCGACTTGAGCTGTTCGTGTTGACGGCGCAAACGATATACAACATTGGCGAATTCCTTGCCGATGGTGGTGGGCGAGGCCGGTTGGCCATGGGTGTGTGCCAGCATGGGCACCTCGGCATTGTCGACAGCCAGGCGTTCTACCGTCGCGATGAGCTCATCCATCAATGGCAGCAACACCTGAGTGCGCGCACTCGTCAGCATCAAGGCATGGGACAGGTTATTGATGTCTTCCGAGGTACAGGCGAAATGCCAGAATTCGCTGACCCTGGCTATCTCTTCATTGCCGGCGGTCTTCTCTTTTAGAAAATACTCAACGGCCTTTACGTCGTGATTGGTCGTGCGTTCGATATTCTTGACGCGTTGCGCATCTTCCACGCTGAATTTGGTAATGATTTCTTCCAGTGCCGCCTGTGTGTGCTGGCTGAACGCGGGCACCTCTGCAATGGCTGCGGTCGCCGCCAGTTGCTGCAACCAGCGGATCTCCACGATCACGCGATGTTTGATTAAGGCATATTCACTGAACAGTTCACGCAATTCGGCCACGCGGCCAGCGTAACGTCCATCAACGGGGGAAATGGCAGTAAGAGACGAGAGTTCCATGGACTATCCGCATTGTTATTCGAGACAAGCGGGTAGTTTACCATTCTCGGCGGTACAGGGCGATGCAGGAGACGCCTGCATCGGCGCGATATGTGCGACAACAGGCGTGAGCACAGTGGCTCACGCCCGTGAAAATGCTAAGCGGCGCGATAGATCAGGCCAGGTCGAAACATGACCTCATTCTTGTTCAACTGATCCAGCGGGCAGCCTTCGTAGTCGCACTGCGCGAGGCGGTCGAAGACGTACTTGTTACCATCGGATTCGATAGTTTCGTAAATGGTTTTACCCAGGTGAGTTCCAATGGGTTTGCCGAACACGGGTTTATCCACTTTCTTGCTCCTTAAAGACGACAATTACGGGCGATGATTGATAACGATGGGACAGAGGTCATATCGGCATGGGGGATATGCGCTTTAGTGACAGGTGTGATCGGGATAGCAAAATCACAGATATCTCGACACCGGAGATGATTCTCCGGTGTCGAAGGGCGTGAGCGCAGATTATGCCGCCAACTGGCGTAATACGAACTGCAGAATGCCGCCGTGACGGTAGTATTCCAGCTCCTGCGGCGTGTCGATGCGAACCATGACACTGAACGATTTCTTCTTGCCGTCCGGATCGATGGCGGTGACACGCAATTGTTTAAGCATGGCGTCGCCCATTTCCTCGATGCTATAGACCTCATGTCCGGTTAGACCAAGAATTTTGGCATTTTCTCCCGCTTTATATTGCAGCGGGAGAATCCCCATGCACACCAGATTGGTGCGGTGGATACGCTCGTAACTTTCGGCAATGACCGCACGCACACCCAGCAGGTTCGGGCCCTTGGCAGCCCAGTCGCGTGACGAGCCGGAGCCGTATTCCTTGCCCGCCAGAATGATGAGCGGGAAGCCTTCCTGCCGGTAGCGCATGGCGGCATCATAAATGGACATCTGCTCCTGGCTGGGCTGATGCAGGGTAACGCCGCCCTCGGTGCCCGGCGCCAGCAGGTTGCGCAGCCGAATATTGGCAAAGGTACCGCGCATCATGACTTCGTGATTACCGCGGCGCGAACCATAGGAGTTGAAGTCCTTGGGCTCGACGCCATGTTCCATCAGGTACTTACCGGCGGGACTGTCTTTTTTGATCGAACCGGCGGGCGAGATATGGTCCGTGGTCACGGAATCGCCCAGCACCGCGAGTACGCGTGCCGCCTGAATCGGGACCAGGGCGCCCGGCGTCTTGGTCATGCCCTCAAAGTAGGGGGGATTGCGCACATAAGTGGAATCTTCCTGCCACTGGAACAGTTTGCCACCGCCCGAGGCCAGTGCCTGCCAATGGCTCGTGCCGCTGAATACGGACTGGTAGGTCGAGCTAAACTGGTCGCGCGTGACGTGTTGCATGACGACATCATGCAATTCCTTCTGGCTCGGCCAGATATCCTTGAGATAGATATCCCGGCCATCAGCCTGGCCGATGGGATCCTTATACAGGTCGATGTCCATACGCCCGGCAATGGCATAGGCCACAACCAGCGGCGGAGAGGCCAGATAATTCATGCGCACTTCGGCATGGACACGGCCTTCGAAGTTGCGGTTGCCGGACAATACCGAACACACGGTCAGGTTGCCGTCCTTGATGGCCTGGCTGACGTCCGGGGGCAGCGGACCGGAATTACCGATGCAGGTGGTGCAGCCGTAGCCCACGACATTGAAACCCAGGGTATTCAGGTCATCCATCAGACCGGCGGACTCCAGATATTCCGTCACCACCCGCGAACCCGGCCCCAAGGATGTCTTGACCCAGGGCTGTACCCGGAGACCCAGGGCGGCGGCCTTCTTCGCAACCAGACCGGCACCGAGCATGACGGTGGGGTTGGAGGTATTGGTACAGGAGGTGATGGCGGCGATCACCACGGCACCATCTTTCAGTTCCACCGGCTGGCCATTGATACGGGTCGCCACTTTGCCTTTTGACTGGATATTGCGTTCTTTCTGGAGTGCTTTGATGGCGTCATTGAACATTTTCTTCGACTGGCGCAGGGGCACACGATCCTGCGGGCGCTTGGGGCCCGCCAGGCTGGGTTCGATGGTCGCCAGATCCAGTTCGATGACCGCGGTATAATCCGCCGGTTTTTGTCCCGGTACCCGGAACATCCCCTGGGCCTTGGCATAGGCCTCAACCAGTTTGATCTGGGATTCTTCACGGCCGGACAGGCGCAGGTAGTTCAGGGTTTCATCATCAATAGGGAAGATGCCGCAGGTGGCGCCGTATTCCGGGGCCATGTTGGCAATGGTGGCGCGATCGGCCAGAGGCAAGTGATCGAGGCCTTCACCAAAGAATTCCACGAATTTACCCACCACGCCGTGCTTGCGCAGGATCTCGACCACGGTCAACACGAGATCGGTGGCGGTGGCACCTTCCGCGAGATTTCCCTTGAGGCGGAATCCCACGACTTGCGGTATCAACATGGAGATCGGCTGGCCCAGCATGGCGGCCTCGGCTTCGATACCGCCGACACCCCAGCCCAGCACGCCCAGACCATTGATCATGGTGGTGTGTGAATCGGTACCGACCAGCGTGTCCGGGTAAGCGACTGCCGCGGTTTTATCCTTGCGGGTGAATACCGTGCGTGCCAGGTATTCCAGATTGACCTGGTGCACGATGCCGGTCTCCGGCGGGACCACTTTAAAATTGGAAAAGGCAGTCTGGCCCCATTTTAAAAAGCTGTAGCGTTCGGTGTTGCGTTCATATTCCAGCGCCTCGTTTTCGGCAAAGGCGGTCGCGGAACCGAACTTGTCCACCTGTACCGAGTGGTCGATGACCAGTTCCGCCGGTTCGAGCGGATTGATCTTCTCGGGGTCACCGCCGAGTTTCTGCATGGCATCGCGCATCGCCGCAAGATCGACAACGGCGGGCACGCCGGTAAAATCCTGCATCAGCACGCGCGCCGGTGTGAAGGCGATTTCCTTGGTCGGTTCGGCCTTGGCTTTCCAGTTGGCGAGGGCTTGAATGTCCGCCTTGCTGACTACCTTGCCGTCTTCGTGACGCAGCAGGTTTTCCAGCAGGATCTTCAGGGAGAAGGGCAGGCGCGCTGCATTTTTGACTTTATCCAGTCGGTAATAGACATATTCCTGTCCATCGACCTTGAGCGTGCTGCGGGATTTAAAACTATCGGCCATGAAGACTCCTTAAATTTTGCGTTATCCGGGAAGCGACGTCCGCCGCGCAGGCGCCATTATAGCGAATTGTGTCCATGCGCGAGAATGTGAATTTGCGGCTCAGTGCAGATGCAGATTCATCTCATCGGAGAGCAGTGTCCGTGCCTGCTCGATAAAGGTGCGCCGGCTAAACAGGATCTGCCAGCGTGTCCCGCCCAACTGCGACCACAATACCGCGGAGCGAATGCCGGCAAGCAAGATGGCGCGGATCTTATTGGCGTTATCCGGATTGGATAAGGCGCTGCTCTCGCCACTCACCATAATCTTGGGTGGAATATTGCTTATGGTCTCTGAATATACGCCAGCCAAATTGGCGATGACATTGTCATGGGTGATGCCGAAGATCTCGCTTTGCTTCTTTGCACGCTGGATACCTTCGGCAATCGTCGCGAGCATGTTTTTACGCTTACCCAGTTTGCGTTGCAGATGCAGCAGGCTGATGACATAACGCGCTACGTTGGGATCGCGTTGTCCGGGTTGTTCACCAAGATACTGAATCAGCGTGTGCAAACCGGTCCGCAGGTTTTCCAGTTTACCGTACACCGACAGTGTCGAGAGGGGATTCAGTTCCAGTGTGCTGCTGATACAGGTCGACAGATCATGCATATCGACCGTGCCCTTGCTGGCAAGTTGATGTACCAGTGCTGCACTCTGAAATATGCCGGCTAGCGCCAGGGTTTTATCGCGTACTTTCTCCATCCATTACTCAATTCAACAGTTTTTCCGTGGCGGCAATGACACCACCGCCTAGACATACGTCATCCTGGTAAAACACGACCGATTGGCCCAAGGTGATCGCCCATTGCGGATCATCAAACTCTACGTGCACGTGATCCGTAGCTGTTGCCGTGATAGTGCAGGCGGCATCCTGCTGACGATATCGGGTCTTGGCCGTACAGCGCAAGGGCAGGGCGGGTGGCATTGCCGACACCCATTCCAGTTGCTCGGCTTGCAACCAATGTCCGAGTAACAGCGGGTGATCATGACCCTGTACTGCAATAAGCACATTGTGTTCGAGATCCTTGTCCGCGACATACCAGGGTTCGGGACCGAATCCGGCGAGACCACCGATGTGCAAACCCTGGCGCTGGCCACGGGTGTAATACATCAAGCCGTCATGGCGACCGAGCGTTTGACCGTCAGGGGTCTGGATGGGCCCCGGTTGCGCCGGCAGGTAGCGCTGCAGGAATTGTTTGAAATCACGTTCGCCGATAAAACAGATCCCGGTGCTGTCTTTTTTATTGTGCGTGACTAACTGCGCCTGCGTTGCGATTTCACGAACCCGGGTTTTGCTCATGCCGCCAACCGGAAACATCGCCCGGGCAAGTTGTTCCTGTTTGAGGGTGTACAGAAAATACGTCTGGTCCTTGTCCACATCCACGGCGCGCAATAACACATGTTCGCCGTCACGCTGCTCGGTACGGGCATAATGTCCCGTTGCGATATATTCCGCGCCTTGCGCCAGCGCATAATCGAGAAAGGCGCGGAACTTGATCTCTTTATTGCATAACACATCGGGATTCGGTGTGCGCCCGGCGGCGTATTCCTGCAGAAAATAGGCAAACACGCGATCCCAGTATTGATCGGAAAAGTTCACACCTTGGATCGGAATCTGCAGTTGCGCGCAAACAGCACGCGCATCGGCGAGGTCCGCTTCGGCTGAACAATGTTCCTCCGTGTCATCGCCTTCCCAGTTCTTCATGAACACGGCACGCACAGCATAACCTTGCTGCTTCAACAGCAAGGCAGTGACGGATGAATCAACGCCGCCGGAAACGCCCACGACGACGGGAGTATGCGATGGAGTTACGGCCATTAGATTACATCATGAAGATGTGATAAGGCGATGCGCTGGCCGGCAAGATAGTCATCGATACATTGCAGCACTAATGGACTGCGCAACATCTCGGCACGTTGCGCTAAGGCATCGCGCTCCAGCCACAAGACTTGCTCGATACCGGCGTCCAGTGCACGTCCTGCTTCTTCGTGCGATAACTCGCCGGTAAAACAAAAACGCAAAAAGGTGTCGCCACTGGGATGCCGCCAGCGATAGATACCGATCAGGGCGCTGGGTTTGAAATGCCAGGCGGTCTCTTCCAGGGTTTCGCGCACCACGGCATCGAGCAGGCTTTCCTGGTCTTCGAGGTGACCTGCCGGTTGATTGATCACCGTCTTGCCGCCGGCCGTTTCCTGTACCAGCAAAAATTTGCCATTGCGTTCCACAACGCTGGCAACGGTGACATGCAAGGGCCAATTCATTTTTCAGCTTGCTCCTTCAATTGCTGCTTCAACGCAGGTGGCACGGTACGCTGTTCGGATTCACCGGGCTTGAGATCGTTCAAATACCAACTGCCGATACGATAACGGATCAGGCGCAGGGTAGGGAAACCCATCGCCGCGGTCATACGGCGGACCTGACGATTGCGTCCTTCGTAAATCGTGATGTCCAGCCAACTGGTCGGAATGGATTTTCGCTCACGGATGGGCGGATCGCGTTCCCAAACTGTCGGTGGCTTTATACGCATGACATCCGCCGGCAGGGTCGGGCCGTCCTTGAGCATGACACCGTGGCGCAATTTCGCCAACTCCGCTTCGGTGGGAATACCCTCGACCTGAACCCAATAGCCTTTGGGCTGTTTATGCCGGGGTTGCGTGATCAGGTGCTGTAAGGGTCCGCTATCCGTCAGTAACAACAGGCCTTCACTATCCTTATCCAGACGACCCGCCGGATGCACATTCGGTTCGTCGATAAACCGGGCCAGGGTGATATCGTCTGCATGCGGACGAAACTGGCAGACGACATTAAATGGCTTATTTAATGCTAATAATAACAAATAATTAGACTCATTATTTAAAGTGATTGCAGAAGATATTTATTGCCAATTCTGTAGCTGATCCTGGGGATAGATTAACCTCACATCAATGCATTTCGTGCGTGATTACCTGTCCCGCCATGCTGGCTGAGCCAGCCATTTTCGCCGCGCAAGAGATTTAACGCAAATACACAAGCCGAGTTGTTCCACCGAGCGCGCCCGACAAGATTCTTTTCATTTCTCAGTCAACAGACAATGTCCGCGCAGACTCGATGCACAGTGACAATCTCAGTCCCGAGTCTGCACCAACGCTAGGCTGCAAATGCCGTTCGCGGCTCGATGCTCGCCGAGACAGCCCCGAGTTTGTTACTATCCCCGCATCCGACAACCCAAGAAGAAAGTGCGCTTATGTCTTATCAACATATTTCAGTACCTGCCGATGGCACCGCGATCACCGTCAATCCGGACTTGTCCCTGAATGTCCCTGCACGTCCGATTATCCCGTTTATCGAGGGCGATGGTATTGGTGTTGATATCACACCTGTGATGAAAGCGGTTATCGACGCTGCTGTGGCCAAAGCATATGGCGGTAAGCGCAGCATTGCCTGGATGGAAATTTACGCGGGCGAAAAATCCACACGTATCTATGGCGACAATGTCTGGTTGCCGGAAGAAACCATGGATGCGGTCAAGACCTACAAGGTCTCAATCAAGGGCCCGTTGACCACACCGGTCGGTGGTGGCATTCGTTCCCTCAATGTCACACTGCGTCAGGAACTGGATTTGTACGTCTGTTTGCGTCCCGTACGCTATTACGACGGTACGCCCAGTCCGCTGAAAGAACCGGAAAAAACCGACATGGTGATCTTCCGTGAAAACTCCGAAGACATCTATGCCGGTATCGAATGGGCGGCGGATAGCGCCGAGGCCAAGAAAGTCATCGCCTTCCTGCAAAACGAAATGGGCGTGAAAAAGATCCGTTTCCCGGCGACGTCCGGCATTGGCATCAAACCGGTATCAAAGGAAGGCACGCAGCGTTTGGTCCGCCGCGCCATCCAATATGCCATCGATAATCAGCGCGACTCTGTGACCCTGGTGCACAAGGGCAATATTATGAAATTCACCGAAGGCGCCTTTAAAAGCTGGGGTTACGAACTGGCGAAAACCGAATTCGGCGCCACCGAGATCGATGGCGGACCCTGGTGTGAATTTACCAATCCTCGCAACGGCAAAAAGATTGTCGTGAAGGACGTGATTGCCGACGCCTTCCTGCAGCAGATTCTGTTGCGGCCGGCGGAATATGACGTGATTGCGACGCTGAATCTCAATGGTGACTATATTTCTGACGCATTGGCGGCACAGGTCGGGGGTATTGGCATTGCGCCCGGCGCCAACCTGTCAGACACCATCGCCATGTTCGAAGCGACCCACGGCACCGCGCCAAAATATGCTGGCAAAAACCAGGTCAATCCCGGTTCACTGATTCTGTCCGCAGAGATGATGCTGCGTCACCTGGGCTGGGTCGAAGCGGCCGACCTCGTCGTAAAAGGCATGGCGGGCGCGATTGCCGCGAAGACCGTGACTTATGATTTGGAGCGTTTGATGGAAGGGGCCACCCTGCTCAGCAGCTCCCAATTCGGAGAGGCAATCATCTCTAAGATGTGAACACTTCCCGCCGGCCTGCCCAGAACGGGTAAGCCGGCGGAGAGTGGCGACACGTGCTAATGCGTTGTCGCGCTTTCGACTTCGGAGGGTTTAATTTCGGTCGCGTGTAACCCTTTCGGTCCCTGGGTACATTCAAATTGGACTTTTTGACCCTTTTTCAGGGTTTTATAACCGTCCATGGTGATGGCGGAAAAATGCGCAAATATGTCATCGCCACCTTGTTCTGGAGAAATAAAGCCGTAGCCTTTGCTATTACTGAACCACTTCACGATACCGTTTGCCATGCCGTCCATGCCTCCTTGATGCCTCGTGCAACCGATAATTTTATCGTCCTTCTGCACATTTCTGGTGTTTCAAAACAACAGGTTAGATAGTTACTCGTGATGCTCAATTGTCCCTTTTAACTATAGCCAAAAATTCATAATATTCATGTTAGCGAACTCTGAAATTGCCCAAGAGTCTATGGATATTAGGCAAATCACCCCCATTAAGAGAGCATGCGTAAGACACTGTGTAGCCTATGAGCGATAAATTAACACCCAGTCGTTTCGACGACGGCCTAGCCATTGAAGAGGCAAAGCCAAAAATCAAACGACCGCCCATGTATAAAGTAATCCTCGTAAATGACGATTACACACCTATGGAGTTTGTTGTGCACGTGCTGGAGAGGTTCTTTGGCATGAATCGTGAAAAGGCTACACATATCATGCTCAATGTGCACACCAAGGGAAGTGGAGTCTGCGGTGTTTATACCCGTGAAATCGCAGAGACCAAGGTAGTCCAGGTCAATGACTATTCACGCAAACACGAACACCCGTTGCTCTGCACCATGGAAGCTGACGATTAGGGGTGGCTATGTATGTTAAGTAAAGAACTGGAAACATCTCTGAATTATGCGTTCAAGGACGCGCGCGAACGCAATCATGAATTCATGACCGTCGAACACTTACTGCTTGCTTTGCTCGATAATAATGCGGCGGCAGAAGTGTTGCGAGCTTGTGGTGCAAATCTCGATCGGTTACGCAAGGAACTCCGCGATTTTCTTGACGAAACCACGCCCTTGCTGCCACCCAATGATGACCGCGATACCCAGCCGACACTGGGATTCCAGCGTGTCCTGCAGCGTGCGGTCTTCCACGTGCAATCTTCCGGCAAAAACGAAGTCACCGGCGCCAATGTGCTTGTGGCGATCTTCAGCGAACAGGAATCGCAGGCGGTTTATTTCCTGAAGAAGCAGGAAATCACTCGGCTGGAAGTCGTTAATTTTATTTCGCACGGCATTTCCAAAATCAACGAAGATGAAGGTACCGGCAGTGAGCCGGTGGGTGATGATGACGTTGGCGAAAAGAACCAGGATCCGTTGACACAGTTTGCCACCAACCTGAACAAACTTGCCGAGCAAGGCAAAATCGATCCGCTTATCGGCCGCAAGGATGAACTGGAAAGGACTGTCCAGGTACTCTGCCGCCGTCGCAAAAACAACCCGCTTTTCGTTGGCGAAGCCGGTGTCGGCAAAACCGCGCTGGCCGAAGGCCTGGCCAAGAAAATCGTTGATAACGAAGTACCTGAAATTCTCAGTGACTGCACCATCTACTCGCTGGATCTGGGCGCCTTGCTGGCCGGGACCAAATATCGCGGTGACTTCGAAAAACGCCTGAAGGCGGTTATCAACCAGCTGAAAAAACAGAAGGGCGCCGTGCTGTTTATCGATGAGATTCATACCATCATCGGTGCCGGCGCTGCCTCCGGTGGCGCCATGGATGCGTCCAACCTGATCAAACCGGTGCTGGCCTCCGGCGAACTCAAGTGCATCGGTTCGACGACGTACCAGGAATACCGCGGTATTTTTGAAAAGGACCGCGCGTTGACCCGTCGCTTCCAGAAGATCGACGTCAGCGAACCGACTGTCGATGAAACCATCCAGATCCTTGAAGGCTTGAAGTCCCGCTTCGAGCAACATCACGAGGTTAAATACACCCGTCAGGCCATCCGTGCCGCAGTGGAATTGTCGGACCGTTACATCAATGATCGTCATCTGCCGGATAAGGCCATCGATGTCATTGACGAGGCCGGTGCCAATCAGCGCATGCAGACCCCGTCCAAACGCAAGAAGACCATCGGGGTGAGGGAAGTGGAAAGCATTGTTGCCAAGATCGCGCGGATTCCGCCCAAGACCGTGTCTACCGATGATCGCACGGCCCTGAAGAATCTGGAGCGCGATCTCAAGCTGGTCATATACGGTCAGGACGAGGGGATTGAGACCTTGTCGACCGCAATCAAGTTATCGCGTGCCGGCCTGGGCAACGATCAAAAACCGATTGGTTCTTTCCTGTTTGCCGGACCGACCGGTGTCGGTAAGACCGAAGTGACCCGCCAACTGGCCAAGATCATGGGGATCGAACTGATCCGTTTCGATATGTCCGAATACATGGAACGCCACACGGTGTCACGCCTGATTGGCGCACCGCCGGGTTATGTCGGCTTCGATCAGGGTGGCCTGCTCACCGAGGCCATCAACAAGCATCCACATGCCGTTCTGTTGCTGGATGAAATCGAAAAGGCGCACCCGGATGTGTTCAATCTCCTGTTGCAGGTGATGGACCACGGTACGCTCACCGACAACAATGGCCGTAAGGCGGACTTCCGCAACGTGATCATCGTGATGACCACCAATGCCGGGGCCGACCGCCTGAATCGTCCTTCGATCGGTTTCTCGCAGCAGGATCACACCTCGGATGCCATGGAGACCATCAAGAAATTCTTCACTCCGGAATTTCGTAACCGTCTGGACGCCATCATTCAATTCAAACAGTTGTCCACCGAGATCATCACTCAGGTTGTGGACAAATTCCTGTTCGAATTCGAAGCCCAGCTGGAAGAGAAGGGCGTCAGTCTCATCGTGGATGACGAAGCCCGGACCTGGTTGGCCATGCACGGCTACGACCCGCAAATGGGTGCACGGCCGATGGCGCGCGTCATCCAGGAAAACATCAAGAAGCCGCTGGCGGAAGAATTACTCTTCGGCAAACTCGCCAACGGTGGCAGCGTGCACATCACCGTGGAAGACGACAGACTGCATATGGACATGGAAAGCAAGGAAGAACTGGCTCACAGCAAATGATCCGAAATTGCATGAGCAGCAAAAAAACCGCCCCTCGGCGGTTTTTTTGTGTCACAGATCAGAGGAGATTCGCTCCGAAGAGTGCGAAAGCAGTGCTCTTGACGTAGAAAAATATGGGTGATGCCGCGGGGAACCGCTGGAACTGCTTAGCGACCGCGAAAGACAATCCGACCTTTGCTCAGGTCATAAGGCGTCAATTGTACCGTGACTTTGTCGCCAGTCAGGATTCGGATGTAATTTTTGCGCATTTTGCCCGAAATATGGGCAGTGACCACGTGTCCGTTGTCCAGTTCGACCCGGAACATGGTATTAGGCAGGGTCTCTACAACCGTACCTTCCATCTCAATGTGTTCTTCTTTAGCCATTCGTCCTCGCGGTAAGGGAATCTTTTCAACCGCGGCGAATGATGCCTGAAAACGGGAGAATGATCAAAATATCCCGTTAGGGGGTGGGGTGCCGAACGCGGTGGGGCGGGTCAGACGGCAATCGCCTCGTGCCACATGGCGCGGCTGTAGCTGAGATGCGGATGACATGCATCCGGCGCGATCACAATCTCCATCCCCAGAAAACGCACGAGTTGCCCCAGTCCATGGATATTCGCCAGGTCCTGACGCAAAGATTGGAAATGCTGGGGACTTATATATAAGAGATTTGGACGATGGCCATGCTCGCGCTCGTATTCCGTTGCCAGCCTGCAGAGAAAGCTCAACATCTTGCGCTCCTTTCAACCAATCTGGTTGCCGATAAGCCGGTCACATTCTTTGACAAAACCATGACGACTTGGTTGCATCATGGTGAAGCTTTAGTGACAAGCCCCATGTCATAACCGGGTTATCGGTAACAGCGAGGCGAACTTGAGACGGCGAGCTCTGATCAGTCTTGCTTGTCGATGTGCCAGCGATGACCGTCAAAATATTCGAAAGGGCGAAATCTATCTTTATACGCCATTTTGGCGCAGGATTTTATCCAATATCCGAGATACACATAGCGCATCTCGTGTTGCCGGGCAGTCTGCACCTGTCGCAGGATGGCATATGTGCCCAGGCTGCGTGATGCAGCGTCTGGATCAAAAAAAGTATATACAGCGGACAGGCCATTCTCCAGCCAGTCGGTAATGGCGACGCCAAATAATTGTGTGCCCTGGCGTATTTCTGCGAGCCGCGTCTCACACCAGTCCGTGTCCAGCAAGCGGCGGTAATAGGTTGGATTGTCATCATCCATGCTGCTGCCGGTGTGACGCGACTGCATATATCGTCGGTACAGGGCAAAGTGTTCTTCATGGTAACGCGCACTACTCCAGCGTACATGCAGATCATTATTACGCGCGAGCACACGCCTTTGATTGCGTGATGCCACGAATCGCTCAACCGGAATGCGTACCGGGATACAGGCCTTGCACTGCGGACAATGCGGGCGATACAAATGTTCGCCGCTACGACGAAAACCAATCTCTGCCAATAAACTGTAACTTGACGGTGTCAATTCACACTGCGGATCTACAAACAAGGTGACGGCTTCCTGTTCCGCCAGGTAACCGCATTCGTGTTCCGGCGTCAGCAGGAAACGCAAATCGCGTAAAGGATGGTAGCGATCGGTTTCGTCATTCATGGGGTGACACCACCTCGCGCAATGTCAGATCGCATTGCCAGAGACCGACATGACCCGGTTGATCGCTGAAAATATCCAGGTATTCGACAAATCGTTGTCGTGGAATTTTTTCCGCCCCAAGACTGCCCAGGTGCGAGGAATAGACCTGGCAATCAACCATCGCGTGCCCCCATTTGGCCAGTTGCCGCACCAGATAGACAAAGGCAATCTTGGAGGCATCGGTGCGACGGGAGAACATCGACTCACCGAAAAACATTTTCCCCAGACTGACGCCGTACAAACCGCCGACAAGTTGGTCGTCATGCCACGTCTCGATGGAATGCGCATACCCCAGACGATGCAGGCGCAAATAGGCGTTACGCATTTCATCGGTAATCCAGGTCCCCAGACCGTCCTTGCGTGGCTTGGCGCATTGCCGGACGACATCGTCAAAGGCGGTATCGAATCGGACTTCGTAATCCTCGCGCCGCAACGATTTGCGCAGACTGCGCGAGACCTGCAATGCAGTAAGGCGCAAAATCGCGCGCGGATTGGGACTCCACCAGAGTATCGGCTGGCCATGACTGTACCAGGGGAAAATCCCTCGCCGATAAGCGGCAAGCAGGCGTTCCACGGAAAGATCGCCGCCGATCGCAAGCAGGCCATTAGGCTCGGTCAGCGCTTCATTCACATTCGGAAACTGTGTGCGCTCGCCCGGATCCAGCCAGTACGGCGCCGATTGCCCTGATTTAGTCATGAGTTGCCGCTGCCGACTTGAAAGGGGAATGTTCCATCAAACTCTCGATATAATGCTGCATGCCAACTTGTTCACGCTGTGTATATTGCACAATGGCATCACGAAACTGTCCATGCGCGATCCAATGCGCAGACCAGGTAGCTGTCGGCAAAAAACCGCGACTGATTTTATGCTCGCCTTGCGCACCGGGTTCAAACGATCGCAAACCGTTATTAATACAGTAATCCAATCCCTGGTAATAACAAGCCTCAAAATGCAAACTGTGATACTCGGCACGGCATCCCCAATGCCGACCGTACAGTGTATCTTCGCCGCGCAGATTAAATGCGCTGGCGATATAGTCTGCTCCGTGGCGGGCAAACACCAGGACCAGATTGCGCGGCATGGTCGCGCCAAGCTCTTTGAAAAAATCCAGACTCAGGGTCGCCATGCCGCTTTTGCGATCGAAGGTGCTGCAATAGAAATCATGATAGATCTGCCATAACGCATCCGTCATCTCGTCGCCGTGACGAACCTCCAGCACGATCCCCTGTTCCTGTACCCGCCGTCGTTCGCGCTTCACCTGCTTGCGTTTTTGCGCGGTAAAGGCGTCAAGGTAATGATCAAAGCTTTGGTAGCCATCGTTGTGCCAGTGAAACTGGCAACCCAGGCGCATGGCGTAGCCACGGTCACGGAGGGATTGCGTGTCGCGCGCGTCGGTAAACAACCAGTGCAACGAGGACATGTTATTTTGTTCGGCCAGCGTCTCACTGTGTGCGAGCAAGGCGTTAGCATAAACGTTGTAATCCTTGTCGGGCGCGACCAGTAACCGGGGGCCAGTTGCCGGCGTGTAGGGAATGGCGCAAACCAGTTTGGGATAGTAGGGCAGGCCTGCGCGATGATAGGCATCGGCCCAGGCCCAGTCGAACACCAGCTCGCCGTAGGAATTGTCCTTGATGTACAAAGGCATGGCCGCCGCCAACTCCTCGCCGTCATAGGCGAGGATATGTTGCGGGTACCAACCGTATTCTTCCAGGCAATGATTTGTTTCGAGTGCGGATAAAAAACTGTGCAGTAAAAACGGATTACGTCCGTCACTCAAGCGGTTCCAGCGGGCAGGTTCGATCTTGTTCAAACGCTCGACGATTTCAAACCGCATAACGAACCGTACTCAAGCTAACGCATGCTGATCAAATTATTTCTTTTCCAGGTTGTCGAGATAGCGTTCCGCATCCAGGGCGGCCATGCAACCGGAACCGGCCGAGGTGATTGCCTGGCGGTAGATATGGTCCGCCACATCGCCGGCGGCAAACACGCCTTCGACGCTGGTTTGCGTAGCGTTACCCGCGGTACCGCTCTTGACCTTGAGGTAACCGTGATCCATGTCCAACTGGCCTTCGAAGATGGCCGTATTGGGTTTGTGTCCGATGGCAATAAAGACACCCATGACCTCGATATCCTTGGAACTGTTGTCGTTGACGTTCTTGATGCGCAGGCCGGTCACGCCACTGGCGTCGCCCAGGACTTCTTCAAGGGTGTGATTCCATTCAATGGTGACATTGCCGGTCTTGGACTTTTCGACTAACTGGTCGGACAGAATTTTTTCCGAGCGGAATTTGTCACGGCGATGGATCACGGTGACATGCGAGGCGATATTCGCGAGATACAGCGCTTCTTCCACGGCGGTATTGCCGCCACCGACGACGGCGACTTTCTGATTGCGATAAAAGAAACCATCGCAGGTCGCACAGGCGGAGACACCCTTGCCGCGAAACGCCTCTTCCGAGGGCAGGCCGATGTATTGCGCGGAGGCGCCGGTCGCCACGATGAGGGCATCACAGGTATAGACGCCGCTATCGCCTGTGAGGGTGAACGGGCGCTTTTTCAAATCAACGGTGTGGATGTGATCGAACACGATCTCGGTATGAAAACGCTCGGCGTGTTTCTGCATGCGCTCCATCAACACCGGTCCCGTCAGGCCTTCTACATCGCCGGGCCAATTGTCGACTTCCGTCGTGGTCATTAATTGGCCGCCTTGTTCCAGGCCCGTAATCACCACCGGTGACAGGTTGGCGCGTGCGGCATACACCGCGGCGGTGTAACCGGCAGGCCCCGAACCCAGGATAATCAGTCGACAATGTTTGGCATCACTCATTTTCAGCTCCGGTTTACAATTCTTTGGTTTAAATTTGAAATGCGTTAACCAAGACAGCGCGCAGATCGAACTAGTTCATTGGGCCAACTTTAAGCGCACTGCTGCGTGGTAATCTGGTCTATGTTACGGAATGGGTCCGAAACGGTAAAGTTACAAGGAGTCTTCATGCGAATTGGTATCCCCAAAGAGATCAAACCGCGGGAAGGGCGGGTAGCCCTGATCCCGGCAGCGTGTGCACAATTGCGGCAACAAGGTCATGAAGTCTTCGTGCAAGCGCAGGCCGGCGTGATGAGCGGGTACAGCGACAACGATTTCCAGGCTGCCGGTGTCACGATTCTCGCCGATGCCGCCGCACTCTATGGACAGGCAGAAATGATCGTCAAGGTGAAGGAGCCGCAACCGGCGGAATTCTCCCTCCTGCGCAAAGACCATTTACTGTTTTCCTATCTGCACCTGGCGGCGGAACCCACCTTGCTCGCCAGCCTGCGTAAGATCGGATTGACGGCAGTGGCCTTTGAGACCGTACAGGCTGGACACGCCCTCCCGTTACTGGCGCCCATGAGCGACATTGCGGGTCGTCTGGCGGTGCAGATTGGCGCCAATCTACTGCAGCAACCTCATGGCGGCCGAGGCGTGTTGCTGGGCGGTTTGCCCGCGGCCGAACGTGGCCATGTCGTCATTCTCGGGGCCGGTGTCGCAGGCGGTAATGCCGCCGTGATGGCGCAAGCCATGGGCGCTGAAGTGACCGTATTCGATCCGAATCGTGACAAACTGGCTGCCATGCGCGCCCTGGGACCGAATGTTACCGGATTACACCCGTATCAATTCGCCATCGAAGAACACCTGCGCAGCGCAGACCTGCTGATCGGTGCTGTATTGATCCCCGGCGCAAAAGCGCCACACCTGGTCACCGCAGACATGGTGCGCCGCATGCAACCCGGCAGTGTGATTATTGATATCTCTGTGGACCAGGGTGGTTGTATCGAGACCACACGCCCCACAGATTACAATCAGCCCACCTTTGTCTGGGAAGGGGTTGTGCATTTTGGCGTCACCAATATGCCTGGCGCCGTCCCCCGCAGTGCATCCCAGGCATTGTCGGCCGCGCTGGTGCCTTATATTCTGGGTCTGGCCGCGTCCGGCTGGGAATCGGACCCGATTTTGGCTTCCGGGCTCAATGTGCAGGCCGGAAAAATCGTCCATCCCGCGCTGCAGAATGTGGCCTAGTCAGTTGTAATTATCTATAAATAATAGTAGGTTAGCTCAAATAGTTAATACGGTAGATTAATAAGAAGTGGCCCAAGCAAAGCAAAAATCCGAACGTGCGCCTCTGGCAGATCACCTTCAGCGTGGTTTGCGCGAAGGCGCATTATTCATTTCTATTTTTATTGCCGCCTATATTCTGGTCTCCCTGTTTACATATGCGCCCACCGATCCGGGCTGGTCACAAAGCGGCCATGCCGGCCATATTCGAAATCTTGGCGGGCTCGCCGGGGCCTGGTTTGCGGATGTGGTGCTCGCCTTCTTTGGTTATCTGGCTTACCTGATCCCCGTCATGCTGGCCTATGCGGGTTGGCTGATCTTTCGGCAATTGCCGCTGCATCAGGAAGAATGGCGCGGCCTATCCTTGCGTGGCATTGGTTTCATTTTTACCTTGGGCACAAGCTGTGGACTGGCCAGTCTCTACGACCACAATGCCGCCAGCCAACTGCCTCAGAACGTCACCGCCGGCGGTATCTTGGGTGAGCTGGTGAAATCGGGTATGACCTACGCCTTCAGCGAGCTGGGGGCGACCCTCCTGTTACTTGCACTGTTTTTCAGTGGCTTCACCCTCTTCACCAATCTGTCCTGGCTGAAGCTGATGGATGTCGTGGGCGGCGCTACCCTCAGGACTCTTGGCTGGTTCCGCGAACGTAGCGTGGCGCTGTTTGACCGGATGCGCGATCGCCAGCATCTGCCCGCAGAGGACGAACCCAGCCTGAAAGAAAACCTCAAGCAGCAAAAAGAGAAAATCATCAAGCGGCCACCGCCGCGGATCGAACCTGTCATCAAAGAACCCAAGGTCAGTGTGCGTGAACAGAAAGAGCGTCAGGTGCCCTTGTTCCGCACCGACGGTGAAAGCGAATTACCGCCCCTGGCCTTGCTGGATGAATTGCGTCCGCCCGCACACCCCGTCTCCAAAGAGGCCCTCGAGGCGATTTCCCGCCAGGTGGAATTGAAACTGGCCGACTTCGGCGTGGAAGTGCAGGTCGTGGCAGTCCATCCCGGACCGGTGATCACACGCTATGAATTGCAACCGGCAGCGGGGGTCAAGGTCAGCCAGATCACGAACCTGGCCAAGGACCTGGCGCGTGCCTTGTCCGCCATCAGTGTGCGCGTGGTCGAAGTGATTCCGGGTAAGTCCACGGTCGGTCTGGAGATCCCGAATGAAGAGCGGGAAGTGGTGCAGTTGCTGGATACCCTCAAGTCCGATGTCTTCGAGAATGCCAAGTCACCGTTGACCCTGGCGCTGGGGAAAGATATCAGCGGCGTAGCGGTGGTGGCCGATCTGGCGAAGATGCCGCACCTGCTGGTGGCCGGTACCACCGGTGCCGGTAAATCCGTGGCCCTGAATGCCATGCTCCTGAGTATTTTGTATAACGCCAAGCCGCAGGATGTCCGCCTGATCATGATCGACCCCAAGATGCTGGAGTTGTCGGTCTATGAAGGGATCCCGCACTTGCTGGCGCCAGTCGTCACAGACATGAAAGAGGCGGCCAACGCCTTGCGCTGGTGTGTGGCGGAAATGGATCGTCGCTATCAGCTGATGGCCGCCGCCAAGGTGCGCAACATCACCGGCTTCAACCGCAAGATCCAGGAAGCGAAGGAGGCGGGTACTCCGTTACTGAATCCCTTGCACTCCAAGGACAATCCCGAACCCGCGGCTGAGTTAGAGCCCTTGCCGTACATCGTCGTCACCGTGGATGAGTTGGCCGACATGATGATGCTGGTCGGCAAGAAGGTGGAACAGTTGATTGCCCGTCTGGCACAGAAGGCGCGCGCGGCGGGTATCCACTTGATCCTGGCGACACAACGTCCTTCCGTCGATGTGTTGACCGGCCTGATCAAGGCGAATATCCCGACGCGTATTGCGTTTCAGGTGTCGTCACGGGTCGATTCACGCACCATCCTCGACCAGATGGGTGCGGAACAGCTGCTGGGACACGGTGATATGCTCTACCTGCCGCCCGGCACGGGTGTGCCTGTCCGTGTCCACGGCGCCTATGTCTCGGATAACGAAGTCCATCGCGTGGTGGCACATCTCAGACAAAGCGGGGAACCGCAATACGAAGATGAGGTCCTTAGTGGTCCGAGCGATCCGGGCAGCGCCATCAGTCTGACCGGCATCGATCCTGCCGCCGGTGCAGGAGGGGATGACGAATCCGATCCGCTATACGACGAAGCCGTACGCATCGTAACCGAGTCGCGCCGTGCTTCGATTTCCGGGATCCAGCGTCGTCTCAAGATTGGCTACAACCGCGCCGCACGCATGGTCGAGGCCATGGAGGCGGCCGGTGTGGTCGGACCGCTCGAATCCAATGGTAACCGCGAAGTGTTGGCGCCGCCGCCACCGAAAGATTAACTATGTCTCGTTCACGCCTGTTGCTCGTCAGTCTCATGGTGTTGCTGTGCAATACCGCCGTGGCCAAATCACTCAAAGATTATCTTGGCCATGTGAAATCCATGAGCGCCAAGTTCGAACAGTTCGTCTTTAATGAAAGTACTGGCGAACCGGATAAAACGTTTGGCCATATCTATGTCTCCAGCCCGGACAAGTTCCGTCTGGTTTACGACAAGCCCTACGAACAGGTCTACGTCGCGGACGGCAAACGGTTATGGAGCTACGACGCGGATCTCGAACAGGTAACGATTAAAAAGCAACAAAACCTGTTGGCCAACTCGCCGGCAATTGTATTGAGTGACCCCGCCAATCTGGATAAGGCCTATGAAGTAAAGGCGCAGGGGTTGTCGCACAATATTGACTGGTTCTACCTCAAGCCACGCACCACGGATAGCGGCTTCGATCACGTGCGTCTGGGATTTGCGGGTAACAATCTGTATGTCATGGAGTTATATGACTCGTTCGGCCAAAAGACCGAATTGCTTTTCTCGCAGTTACAATACAACGCCAAGATTCCCGCGAGTACCTTTACCTTCACGCCGCCCGAAGGTGTCGATGTGATCGGTGATCCTGAAAAATAGTCTCATGGCAGAAACCCCGGATTTGTTTGCCAGCCAGGACGACATGCAATATCGCCCGCTGGCCGATCGGATGCGTCCGCAAACACTGGAAGACATCGTCGGACAAACGCATTTGCTGGCACCCGGCAAGCCTTTGTATCAGGCCATCACCGCCGGCAAACTGCATTCCATGATCCTGTGGGGGCCGCCGGGCACCGGCAAGACCACCCTGTCCCGGATGATCGCCTCCTATGCCAACGCTAACTTTCTGGCGATCTCCGCCGTGTTGTCCGGCGTCAAGGAGATCCGCGCGGCCATCGATCAGGCGCGCGAGGCACGGCTGATGTATCAGCGCAAAAGCATCCTGTTTGTCGATGAGGTGCATCGCTTCAACAAGTCGCAACAGGATGCCTTCCTGCCGTATGTGGAAGATGGCACAGTGATTTTCATTGGCGCGACAACGGAAAATCCGTCGTTTGAATTAAATAACGCCTTATTGTCACGGGCCCGGGTGTATGTGTTGAAGTCCCTGAGCGTGGCGGATATTCGTCTGGTGATCGACAAGGCCTTGACCGATCCGGTGCGTGGACTGGGTAAACTCGACATCGAATTTCCGGAAGCCTTGCGCGACAAACTGGCGGCGATTGTCGACGGTGACGCCCGGCGCGCACTGAATCTGCTGGAAATCGCCTCCGACCTGGCCACCGAAGCCCAGGGCAAGCTGACGATCGATGAACAGATCCTGCAGGACGTCTTGCAACAAAGTCTGCGCCGTTTCGATAAAGGCGGGGAGGCGTTCTACGATCAAATTTCCGCATTGCACAAATCCGTGCGCGGGTCGGCGCCGGATGCCGCCCTGTATTGGTACGTGCGCATGCTCGATGGCGGCTGTGACCCGTTATATATCGCGCGCCGGGTGGTGCGCATGGCCACCGAAGATATCGGCAATGCCGATCCGCGAGGCCTGCAACTCGCACTCAACGCCTGGGACGTGCAGGAACGCCTGGGGCACCCGGAGGGCGAGCTTGCACTGGCGCAGGCCATTATCTATCTGGCATGTGCACCAAAAAGCAACGCCGTGTATACGGCATTTCACGCAGCGCAGGAAGATATCAAAACCCATGGCAGTGCCGAGGTGCCACTGCATTTACGCAATGCACCGACACGGTTGATGAAGGAGCTCGGTTACGGCAAGACCTATCGCTATGCACACGACGAACCGCACGCCTATGCGGCAGGCGAACAATATTTTCCCGACGACATGCCGGCACAGCACTATTACACGCCCACTGATTACGGTCTGGAACAACGCATCAAGGAACGCCTGGCCTATTTGCGTACGCTGGATGCACAGGCAAACAAGAAATGAGCTTTCATGCCGGCGGCCTAATTAAGTAAAATAAGCAAAACTTTCCGAGGATGGCCAATGCAAACGCTCATCTACATTGCCCTAGGCGGCGCACTGGGTGCCGTATTCCGCTACGCCGTTACCAATGGTGTGCATGCCCTGGTTGGTCGCGGGTTTCCCTACGGCACATTGACGGTAAATGTCCTGGGCTCGCTGATTATGGGCGTGACGTATATCATCTTCATCGAACGGGTGAGTAATAACCTGCCACTGCGCGTCATGATCATTACCGGCTTTTTAGGCGCCTTCACCACCTTTTCGACGTTTTCCATTGAAACCTTCAACTTGCTGGAAAATGGCGAGGCAGCCAAGGCGTTGATGAATGTTCTGATTAGCGTCGTTTTATGCCTGCTCGCCGCCTGGGCCGGCGTCATCATCGGGAGAGAACTATGACAACAGAAGTCACCATGGTCAGGATCTACCTGACTGAAGGAGAGACCCAGCTGAAGACCCTGCTGAAACGCCTGCGTGACTGGGAAAAGCTGCGCGGTGTCACCGTATTTCGCGGCATTACGGGCTACGGCGACTCGGGTGTCATCCATGGTGCCGACATCATCGACCTGAGTCTGCATCTGCCGATTGTGCTGGAATTTTTCGACTCCCCCGACAAGATCGAAGAAATCTGCGCACACCTCAACGATATCGTCAAACCTGGCCATCTCGTGCGCTGGAACGCACAAATAAACGTATAAAAAGGCGCTCGCATGTTAGACCCGAAGTATCTACGCCAGGACCTGGCGCAAACGGCACAATTATTACAACGACGCGGTTATGTGTTGGATGTCGACCGCATTGCGCAACTGGAAGAACAACGCAAACAGGTCCAGGTAAAAACCCAGGAACTGCAAAGCGAGCGCAACAGCAAATCGAAAAAGATCGGGCAGGCCAAGGCCAAGGGCGAGGATATTCAGCCTTTACTGGATGAAGTGGCCCATCTGGGCGATGCACTGAAAGCGGCGGAAGAAGAACTGGCGGCTGTCCAGGCACAGCTTGATGACGTGCTCATGACCATCCCCAACATTCCGCATGAATCCGTACCTATAGGCAAAGATGAAAACGACAATGTCGAGATTCGTCAATGGGGCGAACCCAAGCAGCCGGCGTTTAGCGTCAAGGATCACGTCGAACTCGGCGAGTTACTGGGACAACTGGATTTTGAAACGGCGAGCAAGATCACCGGCTCACGCTTTGCAGTGATGAGCGGGCAACTGGCGCGACTGCATCGCGCCCTGATCCAGTTTATGCTGGACCTGCATACCAGCGAGCATGGCTACACGGAGACCTATGTTCCGTATATGGTCAATGCGGACTCATTGCGCGGCACCGGCCAATTACCCAAGTTCGAAGAGGATCTATTCAAGCTCAGTGGCGAACACAGTTATTATCTGATCCCCACCGCAGAAGTGCCGGTGACGAATATCGTGCGCGACACGATTACGGATGCCGACGACATGCCGCGTAAATACGTTTGTCACACGCCGTGTTTTCGCAGTGAGGCCGGTTCATACGGCAAAGATACCCGCGGCATGATTCGCCAGCACCAGTTTGAGAAGGTCGAACTGGTACAGATCGTCAAACCCGAAGACTCCTATCGTGCCCATGAAGAGTTGACCGGCCACGCCGAGGAAGTCCTCAAACGCCTGCAACTGCCGTATCGGGTGATGGCCCTGTGCAGTGGCGATATGGGTTTCTCCGCCGCCAAGACCTACGACCTGGAAGTCTGGTTACCGGGGCAGGGCAAATATCGCGAGATTTCGTCCTGTAGCAACTTCGAGGCCTTTCAGGCGCGGCGCATGATGGCGCGCTGGCGTAATCCGGAAACCGGGAAACCGGAGTTGGTGCATACCTTGAACGGCTCCGGCCTCGCGGTCGGCAGGACACTGGTGGCCGTACTGGAAAACTATCAGCAGGCGGATGGCAGCATCGCGGTACCGGAGGTATTGCGTCCGTTTACCGGGTTTGATCTTATCGCACGGACATAATCAGCAGGATCACAAATCCGACAACTAACAGGATAGGGATTAAAAACGCCTTCCAGTCTTCACTGGTGCCTTTCGGGGCGTTCTTGGCGGCGCGGAGCGCGCGTGGACCCCAAAAGATGATCAGCACGGCGGCAAGAACCAAAACGCCAATTTTTTCCCAACCCATACTACATCCTCTTTAAAGCAGAATAGTTGATGTTAAATAAAAAACCCCGGCGTACCGGGGTTTCGTATTTTGCAATGTTAGCTGAACTCAGTTGCGGCCGCTGAAAGCGCTCAGGATTCGCAGCAGGCTCAGGAACAGGTTGTACAGCGCTACATACAGAGTCACGGTCGCGCGAATGTAGTTGGTCTCGCCACCATGGACGATCTGGCTGGTCTGGAACAGGATCAAACCGGACATCAGCAGGATAAACATCGCGGAAACCGCCAGTGACAGCCCCGGCATGTTGAAGACAAACGCGCCCAAACCGGCCAAAAAGGCGATGAGGATACCGGTCACCAGCATGCCACCCAGGAAGCTGAAATCCTTACGGGTGGTTAAGGCATAGCCGGACAAACCCAGGAAAATAACACCCGTGCCACCCAGCGCCGTCATCACCAGGTGAGCACCCTGCGGCGTATGCAAATAGAAGGAGAGAATCGGCCCCAGGGTAAAACCGAGGAATCCGGTCAGGGCAAACACAAAGACGAGGCCCAGGCCGCTATCGGCTGTTTTCTCCGTGGCGAACAACAGACCAAAATAAATCAGGATGGTCGGCAAAAAGCCCAGAACGATGCCGGACTGCATGCCCAGATAAGCGGTAAGTCCGCTAAACAAAAGCGTCAGCGACAACAATAAATAGGTATTGCGGAGCACCTTATTGGTGGCCAGTACCGATTCACGGCCGCGGGCACCAGCAATGGATTGATTGTCGTACATGTTAAACCTCACAATGAAAATATTCCTGAATTCGTAGACAACAGCATACCGAACTGGTTCCTGGGGTCAACCCTTTAATCGCCTGCCAAGTCGTTGTATAGGCTGGATTTTGTCAGGCCACTCGGGTATGCTGCGCGACTTCTCGCAAGGCTGCGAAAAACCACTCCACGTTATAAAATATGGATGGTTGCATGAGTTTCAATGCCTTTGCCATCAAGACTTCGGAGAGCTGGCTGAGTGGTCGAAAGCGGCGGTCTTGAAAACCGTTGAGGGGCAACCCTCCGGGGGTTCGAATCCCTCGCTCTCCGCCAATTTGCATCACACCTTTATTAACACCATATTCCGCGCCAAGACTGAGTTCGGCGACGGTGTGGTGTTCCATTTATAAAGTGTCCGCAGCAGTTTCTTTTAAAATAAGAGATGCTGCCATTCCATTTACACTCAAGCATCAGCTTTCGATACAACGCAGGTGAGTCAGAGTTACTAGCTTCCTTCCTCCATCGACCTGAGTTTTCTACCAATGAACGTCGCCAGAATTACCAACGCGGTCGAGATGAAGATCATGATGATGCCCAGGGCCGAAAGCCTGCCCCAGAGTCCATCGTCGGCGAAGCGCAGGATCTGAACCGCCAGCACTTCGGTGCCCGGGCGTGACAGCACCACGGACAGGGTCAGTTCGCGCACGAACATGCTCGCGAGCAGGATCCACGCCGAGACCATGCCTGGGATGAGTAACGGCGCGATGATGCGCCGCATCGTGGTGAGTGGGCTTGCACCGCAGACGAGTGAGGACTCCTCAAGATGCGCATGCACCTGGATGAAGGCGCTCGCGAGCGGCCGGATGCCATAGGGCAGGTAAGTGGCGAGATAGCCGATCAGCAGCGCCCAGATGGTGGCGTATAACGGCGTCTGCACGAAGAACCACATGAAACCCACGCCGATGACAATACCCGGGAACGAGAACGACAGGAACGTCAGGGATTCGAGAACCCCGGAGGCGCGCGACTTCACCTTGACGATCACGTAGGCCACAAAGATCGACAACAACACACCGAGCGTGGCGCCAACCACGCCCAGGAACAGGCTGTTCTTCAGCGACAGCAGCGAGATCGGGTCCTGGATCACTTCGATCCAGTGCTTCCAGCTCATGAGCGAAAACGCGTGCGCACTCGGCACCATGGAGTAGGGCACGAGCGAGGTGTAGAACAGCGCCGTCACCGGCAGCACGATCAGGATGAACAGCAGCAGCGCCATCACTGCGAACAGCGGGGCCTTGGCCGTCTTCAGTTCGATCATGGTCGGACGGTAACCACGACCCGCGATGGTCACGTACTTCTCGCCTTCCGCGGTCAGTGCGCGGTAAATGATAATCAGCGTGACCGAGATCGCAAGCACGCTCATGCCCACGGCCGCGGCCTTGCCGTAATCCGGTGCGAAGCCGGTGGCGATCATCTGGTAGAGATAGGTCGAGAGCACGTTAACCCGGCCCGGCATGCCGAGGACCGAAGGCACGGCGAAGGCCGCGAGGCCGCGCACAATGCTGAGAATGAAGGCCGCAAGGATCGCCGGGCGCAGTACCGGCAACGTTACGCGTATCAGTGTGCGCCAGGTGCCGGCACCAAAGACGCGCGAGGATTCCTCCAGCGCCACGTCGAATGAGCCCATGGCCGGGGCAATGATCAGATAGGCGATCGGCATATCGAGCAGGCCTTCCACCAGGATCATGCCCGGCAGCGAGTAGACATTGAACGGTGAGTTCTCCAATCCGAACATTTCCTTGAGCGCAAGGTTCAACATCCCGTTGGATGGATTGAGCAGCAGCGCCCAGCTCACCGCGAACAACAGGTGCGGGATCATCATTGGCAGGATGGAGATGACCCGAAACATGAACTTCATCGGGATGTCGGTGCGGTTGTTGAGGTACGACAGGAACAGGGCAAGCACCGTGGCCATGAGTGAAGAGCCGACGACGAAAATCACCGTGTTGATGATGACCTCGAAAAATGCCGGGTCGGTGTAGGCCTCGATGTATTTTTGCAGCGTGAAGCTCCCGAAGGCGGTGAGTCCCTTGGAGAAACTTCCCAGCAACAGCATGACGATCGGACCGACCGTCAGCACCCCAACGATGACGATGAGAGTGAAGGTCAGTTTCGAGCGGGAGTTATTCATGGCCCGCTCGCCTTAGATGGATAACAACAGGCAGTGGGCCGGGTCGAGTGTAAAGCTGACCTCGCTGCCCACTGCAAGGTTGGCGTCCGGCTCGATCTTGGCAAGCAGTAGCTCCTCACCGACGCGGATCTCGGTCTCGTAGGCCTCGCCGACAAAGATTAGCGAATCAATGCGGCCGTTGACCACGTTGGTGCCGCCGGCCGCACCCTTGGCGAGTTGGATGAACTCCGGCCGAATACACAACGTGACTTCACTGCCCACAGGTGCGTCATGCTGCGCGCAGGTGATGGCCCCAAGCGCGCAATCCACAACGGTGTGCTCGCCTTCCTGCGAACGCACAGTAGCCTTGATCAGATTGGCGCGCCCGATGAAATCCGCGACGAAACGGTGCTGGGCGTCGAAATAGATCTTCTTCGGGTCACCTAGTTCGATGATCCGGCCTTCGCGCATGATCGCAATGGTGTCCGACAGCGCCAGCGCCTCGACGCGATCGTGCGTTACATACACGGCAGTGATTTTTAACTCCGTCAGGAAGGTTCGCAGTTCCTTGCGGGTCTCCTCGCGCAGTTTGGCGTCGAGGTTGCTCAGCGGCTCGTCGAACAGGATGACCTTGGGCTCGGCCACCAGCGCACGCGCGAGCGCAACGCGTTGCTGCTGACCGCCGGATAGTTTGGTCGCGGGGCGTTTTTCAAAACCGGCGAGATGCACAAAGTCCAGGGTCTTTGCCACTCGCTGGCGGATCTCGGCCTTGGAGAGTCCGCGTATCTGGAGCGGGTAGGCGACGTTGTCGAAGACGTTCATGTGCGGCCAGATGGCGTAGGTCTGGAACACCATACCGAGCCCGCGCTTCTCGGTGGGGATGGAAATGTTTTTCTGCTTCGACCACACCACCTCGCCGCCGATGCTGATCTCGCCGACGTCCGGCGTCTCCAGGCCGACGATGCAGCGCAGCAACGTGGTCTTGCCGCAACCACTTGGTCCCAGCAGGGTGAAGATATGGTTGGCGGGGATGATCAGGTCGACGTTGTCCAGTGCCTTGATGAGATTGCCACCTGAAACATAGGCTTTGCTGACGCCCTGTATGCGGATTTCCATGATGCGTATCCGTGCGCTGTTAAGTCGGTAGGGACATGAAGCACCGGCCTTCGCTGAAGCTGGCAGCGCGGTGAAACGGCAACGCGCGGTCAGCACGCACCGGGCGAGGCGCCGTCCGGCGATTCGCTCCGGACGCCGGGCAATGGCCTGGAAACGGCATCGTTACTGAACGTCGAAAATCTTCTTGAACTCAGCACCCCACTTCTTGATCTCTTCATCCGATAACTCTCGGATCGGGATGACCTTGGCCTTATCCATGCCTTCGATGGGCGGGAAGACGCCTGGTGTCGCAACGTACTCACCAACCTTGTCCGCCAGCAGGCTCATGGCCTTCTTCGACAACCAGTAGTCGACAAACTCCCGGGCCGCGGCGGGATGCGGGGCCTTGACGCTGATGCCGATGGCACGGGGCGTACCCATCAATGGTTGTGACAGGTGAGCCCAGTCGAGTGGGGCGGGGGCCTTGGTGATGATGTACTTGGGCATGGAGATGCCGATCAGCTTCTCGCCGCTCTCGATCGGCGCCGGGGTCGGCCCAAAGGATTTGACGAACATCGGTTTGTTGGCGGCCAGTCCTTTCACGAACTTCATCCATTCGGCGTCGTTCTTGAAGACGTTTTCCTTCAGGCCGATGAGCCAGCTGATGGTCGTGGCATGATTGGCCGGGTTGGCCATCACGATCTTGTTCTTCCACTTGGGATCGGTCAGGTCCTGGTAGCGCTTCGGCACATCCGCCGGTTTCACCAGGTCCTTGTTGTAGATCAGGCCGACATACTCGATGCCGAAGAGCTGGATGTATTTGTCCTTATGTGTCCACTCCGGATAGTGAGCGGCGGCCGGCGAGCTGTATGGCGCCAGCATGCCTTTTTCCTTAAGGATCTCCAGCACCGGCAGCGGACCCTGGACCACGTCGGCCATGAATTTGCCGGCCTCGAATTCGGTGATGGCCGTGGCCACGAATTTCGTGGTCGAGATGCGGGTGTACTCCGCCTTGATGCCGGTATCGTCGGTGAATGCCTGCATAATCGGCTCGACGGCGGTGATGTTGGCATAGTAGGCGACCTTGCCTTCGGCCTTAGCCTTGGCCAGCTGGTCATTGTCTGCGGCTAGCGCGTTGGTGGATGCAAACAGGACGAGGAACGCAGCAAGTAACGATTTCATGAATGTTCTCCTTCTTATAAGCCTTTGGGCCGCATGGTGATATGCACAACGCCGTGGCAGTTATCCACACCCTGAGAGTCTATCGCGCGCAATGGCTGGAGTTTTGATATATATCAACATATTGGATAAATGTGATTCATTAAAAACAAAAAAGGACCACAGGGGTCCTTTTTGTATTAGCGCCGCCCTCGGCTTCAGGTATGACCGCTTATCGGACCAAGCTTCTCTGGTGTAAGCGGTGGGGAAAATAACTCATCGACCTGATCAGGATCCATACGTTGCCCAGTGACATTGTAGAGAGCTTGTTCATAATCGTTCCAGCCGCGCAAACCAGTGCGCAGCGACGCGACATGTTGATAGCCCATGCTTCTGAGCGTATGCGCGGCGAGCACACTACGATTTCCGGAGCGACATAGCACAACAATTGATTTGTCTCTTGCCTCCACCAGTTCAGGCTCGGTCTCCTCATAACCGTAATCCACGGCAATTTCAAGAATGCCTCGCGGCACGTTGAGAGAACCCTGGATGTGCGCGTCGTTATATTCATCACGACAGCGTATATCCAGCAACAACGGTGGTGTATTCGATGCAAGTTGTTGCTCGAGATCCCATGGCATAATCTCATGAGTCTCAGCCGTCAGCGCCGCCACCATGGACTTGTAGGTTTCCCGTTGCATACGCCTCTCCGGAAAAAAGACGGGCTGCAGAGCAGCCCGTCTTTGTGGTTAAGTTAACTATTAAAGCGCTTTCTTACAGAAGTACCAGTCAGTGCACTCGTACCCTTCATTCATGCGTTTCTCGGCGGCTTCTGCAGTACCCGGGGGCGGCACGATGACCTTGTCACCCGGCTGCCAGCCTTCCGGCGTGGCGACCTTGTTTTTATCCGAGGTCTGCAAGGCAGAGACAAGGCGTACGAATTCCGCAATCGAACGACCATTGGTCATCGGGTAGTAGACCATTGCCCGCAGAATCCCTTTGTCATCGATAATAAACGTTGCACGTACTGCGGAGGTATCGGCTGCACCCGGGTGGATCATGCCGTAGGCACGCGCCACCTTCATGCTCAGATCCTCTATGATCGGGAAGGGGATCTCGATACCAAATTTCTCCTTGATGTTACGCACCCAGGCAACGTGCGAGTAATAGCTGTCAATGGACAGACCAATCAACTCGCAATTCAGTTTCTGAAACTCCGGATACGCCCTGGCAAACGCTGTGAACTCAGTGGTGCACACCGGGGTAAAGTCCGCGGGGTGCGAAAACAGCACCAGCCACTTACCCGCGTAATCCGAGAGTTTCTTGATGCCGTGCGTGGTCTTGGCTTCAAAGGCCGGCGCCGGCTCATTAATTCGCGGCATCGCGAAGTTACTACTTTCAATCTCACTAGACATTGTCTTCTCCTATTTCACTGGTTAATTTAAAAATATTTACCTGCGTCTAGGAGCAACTGTACTGAGTACACGAATAACGTTCTAATCGATTGTTGCGATAAAAACGATAGCTGACACCTATTACATGAAGATTATCGTTTGTTTCGGGTAGATCACTTACGCAAGGAGCGTAAGTAAAGCCATTCAAACACGCGCTTGGCCCAGTGGAAAATACGCATCGGAGGCAGCACGAGACTGCGACTTTCGTTGCGAAAGACCAGCATGCCGCTATTAAATGTATCGACGATGCAGATCAGTTCGGGGGTAAAGCGGGCTGCCGGCGTGCGCCCTTGCAATTCGGCCACGATATTCTGTGCCGCCGCTTTCGCCTGCAGATCGGCGAGATGCGCCTGCTTCGGTAACCAGTCAGGACCGGGATAACTGCCGGCATCACCCGCGACATAAACGCCTTGTGCATTTGTGACACGACACTGTGCATCCGCCTGAAAGAAACCGCCGGCTGACAATGTGAAGCCTGTATTCGCTGCCCAATCCGGTCCGGTCATGCCGGGCATAAACAGGATCAGATCAGCCGGAATTTTACCTTTGTCCGTCAACACACCGTCCGTTTCAAAACCTTGGGGTTTATGGCCAAGACGAGTCGTGATCTCACGACTCGCCATTTGTTGCAGCATGCCCTTGACCGCTTTCTCTCCCAGACGTTTACCGGGTTCCGTTGCGGCGTTGAAAAACACCAACTCGAATGCCTTACGGCGGCCTTGTTGCCGCAACCAGGCATCGATACCAAACAACAATTCAAACATGGGGCCGCCGCGCATCGCGCCCTGTTCATTGGGGTTTGTCCCGAAACCAATGGCGATGGTGCCGCCTTGCATCGTCTGCAATCGTTCACGCATGGCTTGCGCCGCGCTGATGCCTTCGCAGACTGTCAGCGTGTGTTCGATACCAGGAAGCTTTTTGATAAAACGGCCGCCACTGGCGATCAGCAGGGCGTCATTCTGTATTTCACCCGAGTCGGTGAGAACAGTACGTCCTCCGTTACCCAGCCCGGTGACTCGACCCGCATGAAAATTCAGCTTGTGTTGTGTTAACCAGGGCCTCAGGTCAAAACGCAGATCATCGCCACTACGCAGACCTGTCGGGACCCAGATGAGGCTGGGGTAATAGATAAACTCGGGCGCCGGCGCAATCAGGGTGATGTCGGCCGAGGGCAGGCGCTTGCGTAATTCTTTCGCCGCCGTCAGCGCGGCAAAGCCCGCACCGATGATACTGATGCGCTGTGATGATAGTGTATTCATGCAGATAAATTATCTCGTCAGGTACATGATCGCAATGATCAATAAGGGCAGCAACCAGGCCACAAGGGGGCCGAGCAACACGCGTACGACACGATTACGCGGCACAAAACCCACGCCATGCACGAAACCGGCAGCCATGCTCCACATAAAAAACATCAACCCGTTGTGCTGCACCTGGCCATCGGCACGCACCATCAACTGCGGCCACGCGAAGATCACCACAAACGTGGTGATCGCGATCAAGAGTGACAGCAGCCTCGCGGCGCCGTGTTGATAATTAATCACTGCGCTGTTCATCGTCGGCGCTGCCAAGGCACTGTTCTGCTTCAAGCCACATCACGTTGATAATACCGAAGGCCACTGCCAGTAAAACACCTAATATCCATGCGAAGTACCACATTGTTCGTACTCCTCTCCTAGTATGCTGAATGTGTATTGTCTTGGATCTGCTGCACCGTCACGCGCCCCCACATGGCGCGATAGGTCCATACCGTGTATGCCAGAATAATCGGCACGAATACCACGGCCGCCCAGAACATCACGGTAAGCGTATGCAGGCTCGACGGCGCATCCCACACGGTCAGGCTGGAGCCTGGCGCACTGCTCGACGGCATGATGAAGGGAAACAGCGAGAATCCCGCCGTCAGGATCACCCCGCTGATCGCCAGGCCGCTGGTCACAAAACCCAAACCGGGGCGATTCGCGCGCGACAGCAGGATCGTGAGAACAGCGCCACCAAAACCCAGCACCGGTGCGATGATCATCCAGGGATAGAGTGAATAGTTGGCAAGCCAGGAATGTTCACCCACAGCAACGTGTTTCGCCAGTGGATTCGGTAAGGCATCCATCGGCGGCATACTCAAGATGGTGTAGCCATGCATACCACTGCTGACCCAAACGCCGGCGAGGGCGAAGCTTGCTATGAGTATGAGCGCAGCCCATTGCACCGCCACACGTGCACGCCTGGCCACCATGGTGTCGGCGCGCAATTGCAACCACAGCGCACCGTGCATCGCCAGCATGGCCGCACTGACCACGCCGGTCAGCAAGGCGAACGGATTGAGCAATCCCCAAAACGAACCGGTATAGGTCGGACGTAAAAACTCGTCATACTGGAATGGCACACCCTGGAGCAAATTACCGAAGGCGACACCAAAGACCACCGCCGGTATCGTGCCGCCCGCGAATAAACCCCAGTCCCAGGTCTTGCGCCAGGTGGGATGTTCGATCTTGCTGCGGTAATCAAAACCGACCGGCCGAAAGAACAGCGCGAACAACACCAGGAGCATCGCGATGTAAAATCCCGAGAAGGCGGCCGCATAAACCGTTGGCCAGGCAGCGAAGATGGCACCACCGGCGGTGATGAACCAGACCTGATTGCCATCCCAGTGCGGTCCCACGGTGTTGATGATCACGCGGCGCTCGTCATCGTTCTTGCCGAGAAAGGGCAACAGCATGCCGACGCCCATATCGAAGCCGTCAGTCACGGCGAAACCGATCAACAGCACGCCGACCAGCACCCACCAAATGAGTTTGAGTGTTTCATAATCGAGAATCATGCCGTGTCTCCTAGTGTTCCAGTGATTTTTGAGGTTGAGTGCTTAACACCGCGGCACCGCCTTTTTCCAGGTCATAACGGCCGGTATGCAGGCTGCTCGGGCCAAGCCGCGCGAAACGCAACATCAGGTACATTTCCACGACCAGTAACAACGAGTAGAAACCGATGAAGCCCGCCAGAGAGAACCAGAGATCGCCGGCCTGCAACGTCGAGGTGCTCAGGAAGGTCGGCAACACTTCACCGATGGACCAGGGCTGGCGACCGTACTCCGCGACGACCCAGCCCAACTCCGCGGCTATCCAGGGCAGGGGGCTGCCGCAGAGCGCCATTTTAAGTAACCAGCGTTTCTTGCCGGCCTGACGCTTGGCGCAGTAATAAAAAC
>WGLP01000002.1 GCA_016125505.1 Gammaproteobacteria bacterium | reverse complement strand
GTCCAGGTCAACAGCGACCACATGCCATGGCTCGGAAATGCCCAAGGCGGCCTCGAAAAGCTTCTCGTTCATCAGGGTCCGGTCCGTTATGACTGAGACGCTGCCACTATAGGGCTACCCACTCGGATTTCAAAAGAGGCCCTTTTTCCACCTTGGATGCTCTATTCCGTCTTTATTTATTTCCTGTTCCTGGCGTTGTATGGCTTCAATCACCATTTGAGGAACAACAGCTGGCTCATTGCCGAAACGTACCAAGCCAACCAAACCCAGTGTTGATCGAATCAGAGCTAAGTTATTCATACCCATACGAACAAACAGATAACGAGGGAAGAGCGGCTCGCTGACATTTTGCCAACGCTTGCGTCTTCGTTTTGGTTGAATAGTTTGAGGACAATATGCTGTAAACCCTTGGCGTACAAGATTTTCCACCGCAATAAACTCTTTGCGCGGTTTAGTATATACAACAAACCAATTTTTATCGTTCAAGGTATTTCCCCTTTTGGGGAGCATTCAATTAATGCAGCTTCTTTTTGCAATTCTTCTAATTCTTTTACTAATGCCTCATATTCCTGCTGTTTCCGTTTAAGAAACTGCATAGTCACTCGTGCTTTTTCATCCAATCCTTTTGGTGTCAGATAATAGGCATAATTCATTTTGGTCTTACTGCGTTTGAAATTTGCTACTTTAATCAATCCTTTTTCGATTAAAGCATTCAAGCAGTAATTTGTTTTACCCAGGCTAATGCCCATTGCTTTAGCTAGCTCCCTTTGATTCAGACTAGGGGTTTGCTCCAGCAATTTTAATAATTGATAACGGTTTTCTTCTGTCAGGACGGGCACGAAATCACTCGTTATGTTTTGTCAGGGAAAATCTACATTTAGTGTTTTCAGACACGCTACCGCCCTGTCGTGTTAAATGTTGCACAACATAGGCTTTAGCAGGTTTCCACTTGTTCACCTTGTGAACAATATGGGATAGCTTATCAAAGATAGCTTGAATGTAAAGTGAGGAATTATTTACAAGCAACTGTTTCTAAAAAGAATTAGCATATAGCCTGCAATGACATGTCTAATCTGCAATCATCTTTTCGAACAACCCGAGTTGGCCTGTCTGCATCCGGTGTATTTCATCTCGTAATCTGGCCGCATCTTCTAATTCCAGATTTTGAGCATGGTTATACACCTACTGCTCTAGTTGTGCGATCTTCTTGAGCAAATCGCCTGGCTCAGCGTTCCATAGTGTTCCACCTCTTCTGCGACTTTAGCATAGGCTTTGGGTGAAATTCGGGCAGTGGAATACACCCCTTCCATGATGTCGGTCATGGCCTTGGTAATACTGCACGGTGTAATTCCGTGTTCCTTGATTATAAGCAAGCTGTTTTTGCCGTCGACGTTCTGTCTCATCCATGGCCCGCTGCATAGATACAGTAATAGTATTGGCATAGAGGATACATTTGCCCTCGGCATTACGGGCGGCACGACCGATGGTCTGGATAAGAGAGCGTTCCGAGCGTAGGAATCCTTCATTGTCGGCATCCAGGAGCGCGACCAGGGAAACTTCGGGAATGTCCAACCCTACTCATAAAAGGTTAATGCCGAACAGCACGTCAAACTTACCAAGTAGCAAGTCACGGATGACCTCAACCCGCTCCACGGTGTCGATGTTCAAGTACATGTAGCGCACCCGCACGTCGTGATCGTTCAAATAATCGGTCAGGTCCTCGGCCATGCACTTGGTGAGGCTCGAGACACCCGCTCCTGTTTGTTTGCCCGTTGACGGATCTCGGACAGCAGATCATCTACCTGGGTCGCGGCGGCTTCCCTGTTCACGGAAGGGTTTTCACTGATTAGTACACATTATTTGAAATATACCGCCTCGCTTAATGCCTTCCCTTGCTGATCTTTTGCGGAAAGAATCGGCTCGCCTGTTAAAGGCCATCTAATGCCTATTATTGGGTCGTTCCATATGATACAGCGCTCATGCTCTTGCGCCCAATAATCGGTGGTTTTATATATAAATTCTGCATACTCTGAAAGCACCAGAAAACCGTGCGCGAATCCTTCAGGAATCCAGAGTTGCTTCTTGTTGTCTGCACTCAGAATCTCTCCTACCCAAAGACCAAATGTTGGTGAACTTTGCCGTATATCCACCGCCACATCAAATACCTGCCCCTGCACAACACGCACTAACTTGCCCTGGGGTTGCTGAATCTGATAGTGCAAACCACGTAATACACCTTTAGTTGAACGCGAGTGGTTATCCTGAACGAAATGAACCTCTTTGCCGATAGTTTCTCCAAAATGTCTCTGGTTATAACTTTCATAAAAAAATCCACGCTCGTCACCAAATATTTTTGGCTCAATAAGTATGACATCAGGAATCGCGAGCAGTCTTGCTTTCATCAGAAGATCGTTGTTTTCAACAAACTTAGTAAATATTGTCCATAACCATTTCTAGTCAGTGACTGAGCAAGCTTTTCTAATTGTGCCTCATCGATCCAGCGTTTTCGATAAGCAATCTCTTCGGGGCAGGCGACTTTGAGTCCCTGCCGTTGTTCAATGGTCGCAATGAAGTGGCTCGCATCGAGTAGCGATTCGTGAGTGCCGGTGTCAAGCCAGGCATAGCCACGCCCCATGATCTCGACATTAAGTTGTCCCTGTTCGAGATAGAACCTATTGACATCCGTAATCTCCAGTTCTCCCCTTGACGATGGTCTCAGATTCTTTGCAATTTCAACGACCTGCTGATCATAGAAGTAGAGCCCTGTAACTGCGTAGCTGGATTTTGGAATTTTTGGTTTCTCTTCAAGCGTTTTTGCTTTGCCTTGAGCATCAAATTCCACGACACCATAACGTTCTGGATCATGTACATGATAAGCAAACACACTAGCGCCTTGCTGACGTCCCATAGCATTGTCTAAAAGCACCTGAAAATCATGCCCATAGAAAATATTATCACCGAGCACCAAAGCAGATGGCTCATTACATAGAAACTCTTCACCGATAATAAATGCTTGCGCCAGGCCTTCCGGAGAAGGTTGCACTGCGTATTTCAAATCAAGGCCCCATTGACTGCCATCCTGCAGGAGCTGGCCAAACCGCGGTGTATCTTGGGGTGTGGAAATAATTAGAATTTCACGAATACCTGCCAGCATCAGAGAACTGAGGGGATAATAGATCATCGGTTTGTCGAATACAGGCAAAAGCTGTTTTGATACCGATAGAGTTGCCGGGTGAAGTCTTGTCCCTGTACCGCCTGCAAGAATAATTCCTTTACGTTTCATTGAATACCCTGTAGTAATTCAGCGATTGTACGTTTGACATGCGTTTGCCAGGATGGAAGTGTCAAACCAAACGTGTCACGTATTTTCTGCGTATTTAACCTGGAGTTGGCTGGCCTGCGAGCAGGCAATGGATAGTCTGTTGTGCTTATGGGATACACTTTTTCAGGTGTTACACCCAATTTCGCATTATGACGAACAGCCTCCTCAAGGATGTAGCTTGCATATCCGTACCAACTCGTTTCTCCACTAGCTGTAAGATGATAGATACCACTGACTTTATCAGCAAACGATTGCTCGCACCTCAAACGGTAAAGCACTAATGCTGTTACATCAGCGATGAGATCGGCTCCAGTAGGCGCGCCATATTGATCATTGATCACGCTAAGTTCTTCACGCTCTTTCGCGAGTCTCAGGATCGTTTTGATAAAATTGCTACCTCGCACTGCAAAGACCCAGCTACTGCGAAAAATCAAATGCTGACAGTTAGACGCCGTAATCGCTAATTCGCCATCTCGTTTGCTCTCTCCGTAAACACTTAATGGAGAAGTAACATCCGTTTCTAAATAGGCACCTTTCTTACTACCATCGAAAACATAATCTGTAGAGTAATGAATGAGCCACCCATTGTGTTTTTTCATTTCTTCCGCAAGCACGTTCAATGCATCTGTATTAATATTTCTGGCGCGTTTCCCTTCTGTTTCAGCACGATCTACCGCGGTATATGCGGCTGCGTTGACGACTATTTGCGGCGCAACGTTGTGTATCAACTTTCGTAATGAATCGGGTTGTTCGAGATCAGCTTCTCGTCGACCACATGCCACCAGTTCTCCTAATGGTGCTAATGCACGCTGGAGTTCCCAACCCACCTGACCATCTTTTCCCAGCAGCAAAATTTTCATGCACTATACTGCCTCTTAATCCAGTCACGATAGGCACCACTGAGAATATGGTTCACCCATGTCATATTATCTAGATACCATTGAACAGTTTTACGAATCCCGGAATCAAATGTTTCTGAAGGTTTCCAGCTTAATTCATTTTCAATTTTTTTTGCATCGATAGCATAACGCCGATCATGCCCTGGACGATCTTTGATAAACTCGATCTGTCTAGCATAAGAATAGCCATCAACACGTGGTGTTAGCTCATCGAGAATACTACAAATAGTTTTGACCACCTCAATGTTTGGCTTTTCATTCCATCCGCCGATATTGTAAACCTCACCTATTTTTCCCGCCTCTAGCACACGTCGGATGCCACTACAATGATCTTTAACATACAACCAATCCCGCACCTGCATACCGTCACCATAGATTGGTAAAGATTCTCCAGCCAACGCATTAATAATCATGAGGGGAATAAGTTTTTCTGCAAACTGATACGGGCCGTAATTATTTGAGCAGTTGGTAGTAAGCACCGGCAGACCATACGTATGGTGATAAGCCCGCACCAGGTGATCGCTTGCGGCCTTGCTCGCGGAATATGGGCTATTAGGCTCATATCGATTCGTTTCTCTGAATGCTGGTTGATCCTTTGTTAGTGAACCGTATACTTCATCGGTTGAAACATGAAGAAAACGAAATATGGATTTGCGCCCTTCATCCAAATTGCTCCAGTATCCACGTACTGTATCCAACAAATGGAACGTACCAACAATATTCGTATTAATAAAATCTTCGGGGCCGTGAATGGAACGGTCTACATGAGTTTCCGCCGCAAAATGGAGGATGGCGCGCGGACAATGCTCTGTCAAAATGCGTTCAACAAGTACTATATCGTTGATATCACCCTGCATGAATACATGACGTTCATCACCATCTAATGAGGCTAAATTTTCAAGGTTGCCTGCATAGGTGAGTTTATCAAGATTTATAACAGTCTCATTAAATTGATTTAGCCAATCAATAACAAAATTAGCGCCAATGAATCCGGCACCGCCTGTAACGAGAATTGTCATTTAGAATACTCTGCTTGTTTACTGATACGTTCGCATAATTGATATTTATAATAATTAATCACCCAATATTGCATTCTCAAAAAGACCAAGCTGCCCACCCTGCAACCGATGTATTTCATCCCGCAGCCTGGCCGCTTCTTCAAATTCCAGATTTTGAGCATGGGTATACATCTGCTGTTCCAGTTGCGCGACTTTCTTGAGCAAATCACCCGGGCTCAGCGCTCCATAGTGTTCCACCTCTTCCGCGACTTTGGCATAGGCTTTGGGTGAAATCCGGGCCGTCGAATATACCCCTTCCATAATATCCGCCACTGCTTTGGTGATACTGCGAGGTGTAATGTCGTGCTCCTTATTATAAGCAAGCTGTTTTTGACGTCGTCGCTCGGTCTCATCCATCGCTCGTTGCATGGAGCCAGTGATGGTATCGGCGTAGAGGATACATTTGCCCTCAGAGTTGCGGGCAGCGCGGCCGATGGTCTGAATGAGCGAGCGATCAGAACGTAGAAACCCTTCCTTGTCGGCATCCAGAATGGCTACCAAGGACACTTCAGGTATATCCAACCCCTCCCGGAGCAGGTTAATCCCGACCAACACATCAAATTTCCCCAGGCGCAGGTCGCGGATGATTTCGACCCGCTCCACCGTATCGATGTCGGAATGCATATAACGGACCCTGACATCGTGATCATTCAAATAATCCGTCAGGTCTTCAGCCATGCGCTTGGTCAAGGTGGTGACAAGGACCCTCTCATTCTTCGTCTCGCGTTGGCGAATCTCCGAGAGCAAATCATCCACCTGAGTGGCCGCCGGCCGTACCTCCAGAACAGGATCAACCAGACCCGTCGGTCTCACGACCTGTTCTACCGTGGTACTTGCATGACTCGCCTCGTAATTCGCCGGCGTCGCGGAGACAAAGATCATCTGTGGTGCCAGTCGCTCAAACTCGTCGAATTTGAGTGGTCGGTTATCCAATGCTGACGGCAAGCGAAAACCATACTCCACCAGATTTTCTTTACGCGAGCGATCACCTTTGTACATCGCGCCCAGCTGCGGGATCGTGACATGAGACTCGTCAATTACCAGTAAGGCATCTTGCGGCAGGTAATCCATCAATGTCGGTGGTGGCTCGCCCGCCTGCCGCCCGGACAAATAACGCGAATAGTTTTCGATACCGGAGCAGTATCCAAGCTCTGCCATCATCTCCAAATCATATTGGGTTCGCTCACCCAAACGCTGCGCCTCGACCAACTTGTTGCTGGCATACAATTGTTCTAACCGCTCTTTCAATTCGAGCTTGATATGATCGATAGCATTGATGATGGTTTCGCGCGGCGTGACATAATGCGTTTTCGGATAAATGGTGACACGCGGCACACGTTGTAATACTTCACCCGTCAGTGGATCAAAATAGCTGAGGTTCTCCACCTCGTCATCGAACAGCTCAACCCGTACCGCATCACGGTCTGAATCGGCAGGATAGATATCGATAACCTCGCCGCGGACGCGATACGTGCCACGCCGTAATTCTGTATCGTTGCGGGTATATTGCAATTCCGCCAGCCGACGCAGGACGTCGCGCTGATTGATCAAATCGCCACGCACTAAATGCAACAGCATACTCATATACGACTGCGGATCACCCAACCCGTAGATCGCCGAGACCGTCGCCACAATGATAACGTCGCGCCGTTCCATAATGGCCTTGGTGGCAGATAAGCGCATCTGTTCAATGTGCTCGTTGATTGAGGCATCCTTTTCGATATACGTATCCGTGGTCGGCACATAGGCCTCAGGCTGGTAATAATCGTAATAGGACACGAAATACTCCACGGCATTCTGTGGAAAGAAGTCCCGCATCTCGCCATAGAGCTGTGCCGCGAGGGTTTTGTTGTGCGCCAGAATGAGGGTTGGGCGCTGCAGATTCTGGATGACATTGGCGATGGTGAAGGTCTTGCCCGACCCCGTCACTCCCAACAGCGTCATGGCGGCCTCGCCGGCCTGCAAGCCCTCGGTCAACTGCGCGATGGCGGTTGGCTGATCCCCGTCCGGGGCGAATTCTGAAACCAGTTCAAATTGCTTTTGCATACTTTAAGTCTGAGGTATGTTTCCGTATTATTACGCGCCTTTGTGCCCGGCGTCGGGCTTCGCTCCTGGAGAGAGTTAACTTGGATATCAAACTGGCGGATCGTATCAAACGTGTCAAACCCTCGCAGACCCTGGCTGTCACTGCCCGGGCCAATGAGTTGCGTGCCCAAGGCAAGGATATCATCGGCCTGGGTGCCGGTGAGCCGGATTTTGATACCCCCGAGCATATCAAGCAGGCCGCCATCGATGCCCTCCAGCGCGGTTTTACCAAGTACACTGCCGTGGACGGTACCCGGGAACTCAAACAGGCTATCGCTGCAAAATTCCAGCGTGAGAACCAACTAAGTTACGGCTTGGATCAAATCCTGGTGTCCTGCGGGGGCAAACAGAGCTTTTTCAACCTTGCCCAGGCCCTCCTGAACCGGGGTGATGAAGTCATTATCCCTGCACCCTACTGGGTTTCTTATCCGGACATGGTCCTGTTGGCGGATGGCAGCCCTGTCATCATCAACACCACGATGGAACAGAATTTTCTGATCAGCCCGGAACAACTGGACGCGGCGATTACCCCGCGTACGCGCCTGCTGGTCATTAACAGTCCGTCTAATCCGACGGGACGCGTATATTCTCGCGCCGATCTGGCTGCCCTCGGCGATGTCCTGCGCAAACACCCCCATGTCCTTATCGCGACGGACGATATGTACGAGCATATCCTCTGGGCTGATGAATCTTTCGCCAATATTGTCAATGTCTGCCCGGACCTGTACGAGCGGACCATCGTGCTAAATGGTGTCTCCAAGGCCTATTCCATGACCGGCTGGCGCATTGGCTATGCCGCCGGACCCAACTCGCTTATTGCAGCGATGAAGAAAGTGCAGTCACAAAGCACCTCCAACCCAACCTCGATCTCCCAGGCTGCCGCTCAGGCCGCTCTGGAAGGCGATCAATCCTGCATCAAAACCATGCTGACGGCGTTCAAGGAACGCCATGATTTCGTCTATAAAAGCCTCAATGCGATCGATGGTGTACGCTGTCTACCATCGCAAGGTACATTCTATTCCCTACCCTCCTTCCAGTCTGTCATTGACCGACTTCCGGACATCAGTGATGACGTCCAGTTTGCCGAATATCTGCTGGAAACTGCAGGTGTCGCCCTGGTGCCGGGCAGTGCCTTCGGTGCGCCTGGCCACTTACGCCTGTCTTTCGCCACCAGTATGAGCAATCTCGAAAAGGCGCTCACCCGCATCGCCAGGACTGTCACCTTGTAAGGGAATCCCTACTCAATTATCAGACTTTACCCGACAGACCAAAACGTCAGATTTGCGTATCTTTCTTTCCACAGGGATGTGGGGGGTAGACAAGGACGTCTTCATTTTAAACCCCATGCTCAAAATGACGGATAACAATGCAAGGGAGAAGGAATATGATGCGAGCCAAATTCATCACAGGATTTACTCTACTAGAACTCATTATTGCGCTCTCCATTAGCGCGACAATTTTGGGTGTTGGTCTGCCTACCATGAGCAATTTGCTCAACGCCAATCGAGTGGTGGGCCAAGTCAACGCACTCCGAGGCGACCTCGCCCTCACACGCTCAGAAGCGATAAGACGTAACCAGCAGGTCGTTATTTGCAAATCCCACGATGGGCAACACTGCAACCCAAATGCCGCCTGGGACCAGGGCTGGATAGTTTATGTGGATGCCAACCAAAACAAAGAACGTGATGAAGAAGAGGCACTCATCCAGATCCACAACGAGTTACCTAATGGCAATACCCTGACCTATCGCGGTTTCGGTTCCCACAATTACATCGCATACCAGCCAACGGGAATTACTCAGATGAACGGGACATTCACGCTCTGCTCCAGCCAAGCGCCAGAGCGCTCCCGCGCATTAATTCTGATGAAAACCGGCCGGGTACGCCTGAGCAGCACCAAACCCGATGGCGGTGCCCTAAACTGCGGAAGTTCCATAAATTCAGCCAGTTGATGTTGACCGGGGCCGATGGCATGAGTACCATACACGCCCTTATTCCCCGGTAGCTCAGTCGGTAGAGCAGGTGACTGTTAATCACCGGGTCGGCGGTTCGAGCCCGTCCCGGGGAGCCATCCATCAAAATGATGAAAACAAAGCCGAGCTGAACAGCTTGGCTTTTGTCTTTCTGGCTCTCAGCGTCTTAGGGGTTGTTACTTCTTCGCCCCACCAACTTCCACTATCAGTCGGAGATGTCCAAGGCTATTACTTGGCAGCCCCCCATTCGCCGACAAGTTTGTGTAAATAAGTACGAAATTCATCACTGAGCTCTTCATGCTTTAATGCGTACTCGACCGTGGCTTCGAGATACCCAATCTTGCTACCACAGTCATAGCGTTTCCCTTGAAACTCATACGCAAGCACTTGTTCATCTTTAAGGAGCGCAGCGATGGCATCCGTGAGCTGAATCTCCCCCCCGGCGCCTTTCTGAGTTGACTGGAGCTTGTCAAAAATGCGAGGCGTCAGGATATAACGACCAACAACAGCCAGATTCGAAGGTGCCTTATCTGGCGCGGGCTTTTCAACAATACTTTCTACTTTATATACGTTGTCTTCAAGCTTTGAAGCTTTGACAACACCATATTTGTTGGTCTCTTCCTGGGGGACACGTTCCACACCCAGCACACTGCGCCCCTGGTATTCATACACCTGGACCATTTGCGCCAGACACGATTGCTTTCCACCATCGATCAGGTCATCCGCCAAAATCACGGCAAACGGTTCATTTCCAACGACAGGTAAAGCACACAACACGGCATGCCCCAACCCCAGCGCTTCTGCCTGACGCAAATAAATACAGGAGACATGATCCGGCACTATACTGCGGACAATGCGCAATAATTCTTCTTTGCCTTTTGCCTCCAGCTCATGCTCCAGTTCGAACGCCTTGTCAAAATGGTCTGCAATAGCCCGTTTACTGCGTCCGGTGATAAAAATCATTTGATCCATACCGGCCTCTACCGCTTCTTCCACTGCATACTGGATCAGCGGCTTGTCCACCACCGGCAGCATTTCTTTAGGACTCGCTTTGGTTGCAGGTAAAAACCGCGTACCCATCCCGGCAACTGGAAAAACCGCTTTTTTGATTTTTTTCATACGCAATCAACTTCCCACGACTTGACGACCAATTGAATGATAAATAAATCCAAATTCGTGTAACAACTGGGGATTATAGATATTTCTGCCATCGAAAATGATCGGTGTCTTCATTTTTTGTTTTAGCACGGAAAAATCGGGACTTCTAAATACATTCCACTCTGTCATCACGATCAAAGCATCTACGCCATCTACCGCATCTTCCGGTGACTCGACAAGTTCCAGGTCTTTGCGTTGACCGTAAATACGTGTGGCTTCATGCATGGCCTGTGGATCATATGCCCTGATTTTGGCACCCTGCGCCCATAGATTTTCCATGACAACGCGGCTGGAAGCTTCACGCATATCATCGGTATTCGGTTTGAATGATAAACCCCACATCGCGAACGTCTTGTCTTTCACATTGCCATGATAGTGTTTGAGAATCTTGTTCACTACCACATGCTTTTGAGAATCATTCACTGCTTCCACACTCGCCAACAACTGTGCGTTATAGCCGTAGCTCTTGGCAGTCCGCTCCAATGCACGTACATCTTTAGGAAAGCAGGAACCGCCATAACCCGCGCCAGGATAAATAAAATGGTAGCCAATGCGTGGATCTGAACCTATGCCCAATCTAACCTGCTCGATATCAGCGCCAGTCAGTTCGGCAATATTCGACAACTCATTCATAAAACTGATTTTCGTCGCCAGCATGGCATTCGCCGCGTACTTTGCCAGCTCGGCAGAGCGGATATCCATGATAATTAATCTATCATGGTTACGATTAAATGGGGCATACAATGCCTTCAGCAATTCCGCTGTACGTACGTTATTCGTGCCGACGATGATTCGGTCCGGTTTCATAAAGTCATCGATCGCCGCGCCTTCCTTGAGAAACTCTGGATTAGATACGACATCAAAGTCCAGCTTAACCCCTCGTTCATCGAGTTTCCCTTGAACTTTTTCCGTTACTCTATCGGCAGTTCCAACAGGAACCGTCGACTTATCAATCACAATTCGGTATTCATCCATATGCTGGCCAACAGTTTCTGCAACTTTCAAAACGTATTGCAGATCGGCAGACCCATCTTCATCAGGCGGTGTTCCTACAGCAATGAACTGGAATAAACCGTGCTTTACACCTTTTTCGATGTCAGTGGTAAATTTCAATTTGCCATGCTTTCGGTTTTTAGCTACCAACTCCTCAAGGCCCGGTTCGTAAATGGGGATCCCGCCGTTATTGAGTAAGTCAATCTTCTTTTTATCAACGTCAACACAAAGCACATCATTGCCGACTTCCGCTAGGCAGGTGCCTGTAACCAAGCCAACATAACCCGTACCAAAAATTGTTACTTTCATAAAGATGAGGTCTTTTTAATTATAAAATTAATCAATAAAAACAATCAGTTACATATGGTATTATTTGTAATGGTTACCGATTGCACGAGTTGTTTATAGTACTAAATAACCTCAAGAAATTCCAAGCTACCGTTAATAATCAACAAGATAAATGAACCGCTGTCATCAAATCTTCATATATTTCTATGGTCGCTAAAAAAGAGGAATATGAAACACAAAAAAGGCGTCTTGCGACGCCTTCTCTGCATTGGAGTGTATTCGTATCGTTACTTTTTCGTTTGCTTCACTGCAACATCACTCAGCAAAAGGTCCGATTTATTTCTGGCAACAAGTTTTTCGCCGATGCCTTTCACCTTCGCCAGATCATGTATGGATTTAAACGAACCATTCTCGCGACGATAGGTGACAATCGCCTGGGCCTTTTTAGGGCCGATACCTTTGATGTTTTCCGCCAATGTCTGCGCATCCGCGGTATTGATGTTGACAGGTGCCGCAAAGGCAGTAGACGTCAAAACCAACATCCCCAAAATAATGCCAACTTTCCCTAGCTTCTTGATCAACGCCATATTTACTCTCCTTAGTCAATATTGATTGAAGTGCGGAAGAGTATGGCGAATGCCAATTGGTAAGCCAATCAGGATTCCCTGAATAGCATGTAGGAAAATTCCTACATCATGGCCGAGGTAACTTGCTCGATTTCCTGACTAATTTGCCTGAGGACAGCAGTTGGATCCCCTGCTTGGGTGATAGGCCTGCCCACCACCAGAAAGGTAGCGCCATTTTTTATGGCATCCGCTGGTGTCATAATGCGTTTTTGATCCCCGGCATCAGCATTTGCGGGACGGATACCCGGTGTAACGAGTTGAAATTCAGGACCAAGCCGGTCACGCAACATATGCGCCTCCTGAGCGGAACAGACCACACCGTCCAGGCCTGATTGCTGTGCCAGAATTGCCAACGACAACACATGTTCCTTCGGTGTCCCTGCCAAGCCGACTTCTTTCAAGGCGACTTCATTCATACTGGTCAGGATCGTCACCGCGATCAGTCGTGGTTGATAAGATGATTTTGCAACGGCTTCCTTGGCAGCGGACATCATTTCCCTTCCGCCCAGCGCATGCACATTCAGCATCCAGACGCCAAGCTCGCATGCTACCCGACATGCAGCAGCAACAGTATTCGGAATATCATGGAATTTTAAATCGAGGAAGACATCAAACCCACGCGACACGAGTGTCTCCACAAATTGTGGCCCGGCGCGAGTAAACAGTTCCTTACCTACTTTGAGTTTACATTGTTCAGGATTTACCTTGGAAACAAACTCCAATGCAGGTGCTACAGCTGGATAATCCAGTGCAACAATGACTCTTGCATCGTTCGACATTATTCACCTTCCACACCTTGAATCGGTTTAACTGTATTCCAGCTCTTGCAACTGGGGCACTGCCAATGCAGTGTTTTGCCACTAAAACCGCAAACGTCGCATTTATATATCTGGTTACTCACCAGTAACTGTGTTGTGACATTCTTTAAGACCTCCAGTTTTTCACGACCAGGACCCTTGATTAAATTCAGCGCCAAATCAATCAAACGATCCATACCTCGCACTGAGGGCCGTGATTGCAACTGCTGAGCGATAAATTCTGCGGATTCCGCCTCACCTTCTCTTTCGCGGATGAGTTCCGCCAGCGCTAACATAACGGAAATTCCCCCTTCCCTGCCCAGGATCTCGCGCAAGTAGACAATCATTTCATCAATTCGATGCAATTCCCGGTAGCAGCGGGTCAATGCTTCGAGAATTTCGGGAATATAATCGCTGTCCTGATCCTCCACACGTCTATATGCACGAATTGCAGCCTTCACATCACCTAGCTGGTATTCAATGTCACCTTCCAGAATACTCGCACGCGCACAATTATGATCACTGTTTAACGCTTTCTTGACGAATTTAAGTGCTTTATGCGTTTCATTAGCCCGTAATTCCTGTTCTGCCAGTTCGCAATAATAATGCGCAATAACGTTATCCTGGCTTTTTCCGGTTTTAATTGCCAGCTTTCGTGCAGTGTCGATCGCCTTTTCCCAGTCTTTTTCCTGCTGATATATATCAATCAATTGTTGCAGAGCATTAACAGTATGGGGACCAGTCTCGATTAACTCACTGAAAAGCGCCTCCGCCCTGTCTAACAATCCCGCCCGCATATAATCCTGTCCGAGTTCATTCAAGGCATGCATTCGCTGTTCAGGATTAAGCGTCGGTCTGGCAATTAAATTCTGGTGAATGCGGATTGCGCGGTCGACCTCACCTCGCCGTCGAAACAGACTACCCAGCGCCAGATGTGTCTCGACAGTTTCGCTATTAACGTCCAACATCTGGATAAAGACATCGATAGCCTTGTCTGGCTGTTCGTTTAAAAGGTAATTCAGGCCGCGAATATAGCCTAAAGGAATTTCACCACCAAAATAAGATGAAGTCTTACGCCGATTCTGGCGGCCAATCAACCACCCCGATAATGCCGCAATCGGTAATAACAAAAAAAGATATGTTATCGGGTCTGAAAACATTAATGTGTGTTTTTAATCGGGATGGCGCGCAGGTTGGCGATTTCCTTTTCCGCAATTTCGGATGCCTTGCGTAATCGAACAATCTCTCTACGACTCCGGAGAATCAGTTTGATACTGGCTAATACGCCCAGGATAGCACCGACCATCATCGACAAGACGATTGCCAGTGAAAGTGGTAATAGTTGACTACCGAAATAGTAATTGAGCTGCACACTTTCGGCATTAAGTACGGCGAAAATAACCCCGAGTAAAATCACTACCAGGATAAAAACAGTATAAATCAATTTAGCCATAGACCTTCTTCGCTTTCCTGATGCGCGTATTTATCCCCCACAAAAAAACACCGGCATGAGGGGTTACCTCGGATGCCGGTGCGGATGTTTTACCATGTTCTGCTTAATCGGTAATCTCGACTTGCCCCATGCTCTCGTTAACACGTTCACGCAATTCCTTGCCCGGTTTGAAATGGGGGACATATTTTGCCTCCAGCTCAACGGAATCCCCGGTCTTTGGATTGCGCCCCACCCGTGGTGGACGGTAGTGCAAGGAGAAGCTGCCAAAGCCGCGGATTTCAATCCGTTCACCAGTGGCCAGGCTCTGCGCCATGTGTTCCAGCATGGTTTTAATCGCCAATTCCACATCCTTGTAGGCCAACTGCTTCTGTTTTTGCGACAGGATCTCGATTAATTCTGATTTCGTCATTATTAACCACTCCATCCCAACATGCGGGGCCGCAGCCCCGCATTCCAGGTCTTAGTCGTTGCCTTCCATCTTTTCTTTCAGTATATCACCTAAAGTCGTGGTTGCCGGGGCAGCAGAACGGTTATAGTCGTCAATAGCGGCTTTCTCGTCCTCGCTGTCCTTGGCCTTGATCGACAAATTGATGGTCCTGTTCTTTTTATCGACCCCGGTGAATTTTGCTTCAACTTCATCACCGACACTCAGGTGGGTGCGGGCATCTTCCACCCGATCCCGTGAGATTTCAGAGGCACGCAGATAACCTTCGATACTGTCTCCCAACTCGATAACGGCACCCTTGGCATCTACTTCCGTGACCTTACCGCGAACGATACTGCCTTTCGGGTTTACGGCCACGAAATTGGTGAAAGGATCGGATTCGAGCTGCTTAATACCCAGTGAGATACGCTCGCGTTCCGGGTCAACGGCCAAGACCACGGCCTCCAGCTCCTGACCCTTCTTGTAATTGCGAACTGCATCTTCCCCGGTATCGTTCCAGGAGATATCGGACAGGTGTACCAGGCCATCGATGCCGCCATCGAGACCGATGAAAATACCGAAATCGGTAATGGACTTGATCTGACCAGAGACTTTGTCACCCTTGTTGAATTTCTGGGCAAAGGCTTCCCACGGATTGGGCTGGCACTGTTTCATGCCAAGGGAGATACGACGACGCTCTTCGTCGATGTCGAGAACCATGACTTCGACTTCGTCACCCAGTTGCACAACCTTGCTGGGATGAATGTTCTTGTTGGTCCAGTCCATTTCGGAAACGTGTACCAGGCCTTCCACGCCGTCTTCGATCTCGACGAAGCAGCCGTAATCAGCAATGTTGGTGACCTTGCCAAACAGGCGCTTGCTTTCCGGATAACGACGGGCAATATCGACCCATGGGTCGTCACCCATTTGCTTGAGTCCCAGAGAAACGCGCATGCGTTCCTTATCGAACTTCAGGACCTTGACGGTGATTTCGTCGCCAACATTCACGATTTCGCTTGGATGCTTCACGCGCTTCCAGGCCATGTCGGTGATGTGCAGCAGGCCATCGATACCGCCCAGATCCACAAACGCACCGTAATCGGTGAGATTCTTGACGATACCTTTAACGATGGAGCCTTCCTGCATGTTGGAAATCAGCTGTTCGCGCTCTTCGGTGCTCTCTTCTTCCACAACTGCACGGCGTGATACGACCACGTTGTTACGGCGGCGATCCAGTTTGATGACCTTGAATTCCAGTTCCTTACCTTCCAGGTAGCTGGTATCGCGTACCGGACGTACATCCACCAGAGAACCCGGTAAGAAGGCGCGGATATCACTCAGATCAACGGTGAAGCCACCTTTGACCTTGTCAGTAATGATACCCATGACAGTCTCACCCGCTTCATGCGCAGCTTCGAGGCGTTTCCAGGCTTCGGCGCGCTTGGCTTTTTCGCGTGAGAGACGGGTTTCACCATAACCATCCTCCACCGCATCCAGCGCAACATCGATAGCATCACCCACGACAACGTTGATGTTGCCATGGTCGTCTTTGAACTGCTCGATGGGAATAACGCCTTCGGATTTGAGGCCGGCATTGACGATAACGAAATCGTCTTTGACGGACACGACGGTGCCGGTAATGATCGTACCGGGGGCAAGTTTGGTTTTGGCGAGGGATTCTTCAAATAATTCGGCAAAGCTTTCGCTCATGGAGTTTGTACCTTGGCCAGGCAATGCCCGGCGAGTTGCACGGTCGTACGACCGCTGTGTTAGTTAATGTTCAGCCCGATGGGCTACCCAGTGTGACATCCGGCAAGGCCTGACGCACAAGTTCCTGCACACGATTCATGACTTGCGGAATATCCATCTCGGAAGTGTCGACAACAATGGCATCGATGGCCGGCACGAGAGGTGATACAGATCGGGAGCTATCCCGCGCGTCCCGCTTGTTGATATCCTGTACAAGGGCGGCGAGATTAACACTAATTCCTTTGTCTTTCAACTGTTTATATCGCCTTTGTGCGCGTACTTCGGCGCTCGCGGTCAGATAAATTTTTAAATTGGCCTCGGGGAAGACTGTGGTCCCCATATCGCGGCCATCGGCAACCAGCCCCGGGGCCTGTCTGAAATCGCGTTGGCGAGCCAGTAAAGCCTCTCTGACGGCCGGGATGGCAGCGACCTGAGACGCCAATTCACCGCAGGTCTCGGTTCGCAGCTCGCCACTAACCTCATGATCTTCAAGATATATTCTGGGTTCCGCGTCAGGGTCCCCGGTCTCGAACCGAACCGCCAGCTCACGGGCGTAATTGGCGATTTTCTCCTCATCGGTATTCGCGATGTGATGGCGGGCGCCGCCCAGTCCCACCAACCGATATAAGGCACCGCTGTCGAGGAAGTGCCACCCCAGCATCTGGGCCAGGGTCCTGCTGATAGTGCCCTTACCGGATCCACTGGGGCCATCGATGGTGATCACGGGGATATCGCTCACCCCCTACTTCTCCTTCTCGCGCCCGTAAATATCTTCGAAGCGGACGATATCGTCCTCTCCCAGATAACTGCCGGACTGGACTTCAATCATTTCCAGGGGAATCGTTCCCGGATTTTCCAGGCGATGACGTGTCCCGATGGGAATGTAGGTGGATTCGTTTTCGGAGACAAGAAACACTTCATCGTCGCGCGTCACCTTCGCGGTACCTTTCACCACAATCCAGTGTTCGGCGCGGTGATGATGCATCTGCAAAGACAGTGACGCCTGTGGATTCACCGTAATACGTTTTACCTGATACCGTTCGCCGACATCGATCCCCTCATAGCTGCCCCAGGGGCGATACACTCGCCGGTGTGTCAGGTGTTCGTCGCGGCCTTCCGCCTTTAACCAGGTCACGACTTCCTTCACGTCCTGCACCCGATCCTTGTGCGCGACCAAAACAGCATCTGCGGTTTCCACCACGACCATACTGTCCAGACCAACACCGGCAACTAAACGACCCTCGCTCAACAGCATGGAATTTTGCGAACCAATGTTGACGACATCGCCCTTCACCACATTCCCTGCCGGATCTTTATTGGTGATATCCCACAACGCATCCCACGCCCCCACATCGGACCAGCCGGCTTGCAGCGGGACGACTGCAACCTTCGCTTCCGGTGTCGCCACCAGTTTTTCCATGACAGCGTAGTCGATGGAATCACTGGGTGAGGTGGCAAATGCCGCCTTGTCCAGACGATAGAAATCCTTATCCGCCTGACCATTGCAATAGGCCTGTTCACACGCCTGCATCATTGCCGGTTGCAAGCGTGACAAATGCGTTAACCAGGTCTGTGGCGTCAGCATGAACATGCCGCTGTTCCATAAAAATGTGCCGGCATCGAGATAACCTTGCGCCGTGGTGCGATCCGGTTTTTCGACGAAGCGCGCCACCTGAAAGGCCTGTTCATTGATCGCCTTACCCTGCTCGATGTAACCGTAACCCGTCTCCGCCCGCGCCGGCACAATACCAAAGGTGGCGATATAACCTTGCTCGGCAAGTTTGGCAGCCTGCTTGATCGCATCATGAAACGCCGCCGTATTTTGAATGACATGATCGGCGGGCATTACCAGCATCGAGCAGTCTTTGTTTTGCAGGGCCAGTGCCGCCAGGGTCAGGGCCGGCGCGGTGTTTTTGCCGACCGGCTCCAGAATGATGCTATCTGTAGGAACATTCATGCTCCGCAATTGTTCGGCAACGAGAAAACGGTGTTCCTCATTACAAACGACCAACACATCCGGTGACATATTGGTGGCACCCTTTACCCGCATCGCCGTGTCCTGGAGCATGGTATGGTGATTCACCAGGGGGAGCAGTTGTTTCGGAAAAAGTTGGCGCGACAGGGGCCACAGCCGCGTACCGGAACCGCCGGAAAGGATCACGGGTTTAATTTGCATTGAGATTCACCCCACTCAATCTCGTTGTAATGCTAAGAAGATTGTTCAATCGTAAGTCCAACCTGTTGCGCAAGCATGACGAATCCCGGAAACGAGGTATTCACATTAGCGCAGTCCGTAATATGAATCGTTCCCTGGGCACGCAATGCCGCCATGGCAAAACTCATGGCGATGCGGTGATCGCCATGACTATTAATCTCACCACTGCCGAACTGACCACCTTCAATAATAATGCCATCTTCAGTCGGCTTGGCATTGATACCCAATGTCACCAGTCCATCTGCCATCACCGCAATACGATCGCTTTCCTTGACCCGCAATTCATGGGCACCGGTGAGGACCGTTTGCCCTTGTGCGCAGGCCGCAGCAACAAAAATCGCAGGAAATTCATCGATGGCCAAGGGTACTTGAGCTTCAGGGATCCGAATACCTTTGAGTTGCGCACTGCGAATACGTATATCCGCTACCGGCTCACCGCCCACTTCACGTTCGTTGGCTAAGCCAATATCTGCACCCATTTGGCGCAGGATATTGATCACACCGGTGCGAGTAGGATTGATCCCAACATGCTGCAGGGTCAAATCGGAATCCGGCGCAATGCTCGCCGCCACCATGAAAAATGCTGCCGAGGAAATGTCGGCGGGCACATCAATGTTGGTCGCCTTGAGTTTGCCGCCACCGAGGAGGCAGATTTTATTGCCCTGTGTTTGCACGGGATAGCCAAACCCGCGCAGCATGCGTTCAGTATGATCGCGGGTGGGCGCCGGCTCAGTCACGCAGGTCTGACCATTGGCATACAGCCCGGCAAGCAGCAGGCTGGATTTGACCTGAGCGCTGGCCACCGGCATCGCATAATCGATGCCACATAATTTTTGACCGCCATGGATGTGGACAGGTGGCGTACCCTTCTCGGTGGTTTCGATTTCGGCGCCCATCCTAGCCAGTGGGTCCGTCACCCTGCGCATGGGTCGACCACTCAGGGATTTGTCGCCAGTCAGCACACAATCAAACGCCTGCGCACTGAACAGACCGGTTAACAAGCGCATCGACGTGCCGGAGTTGCCTAAATAGATGTCCTTACCGGGTGATTTCAGGCCATGCATACCAACACCTGCGATCACCACCTTGCCATTTTCCGGCCCATGAATATTGACACCCAGGCTACGAAAGGCATCGAGCGTCGCCAGGTTATCCTCGCCCTCGAGAAAACCTGTGACCTGTGTCGTCCCTTCCGCAAGACTGCCGAGCATGATACTGCGATGCGAAATGGATTTATCACCGGGTACGCGGATTGCTCCCTTTATCTTGCCACCGGGTTGCACTTGAAATCGGACGTCACTGCCACTCATGGTTTAACCGCAAAATTTGTCTCGCGCATTTTTGGCGCGGGTAAAGGTTGTCTTGAGAAATTCACCGTCGCCCTGTTCCATGGCATCACACAAACGATGCAGATCATCACTGAATGCCCGCATCACTTTGACTAACTGTTCCCGATTGGCCAGACAGATATCATGCCACATAACCGGGTCACTGGAGGCAATTCGGGTGAAATCCCGAAATCCGCCAGCGGCATAATCAAAAATCTCCTGACTGTCATCCATGCGCGCCAGGGTATCCACCAGGGCATAGGCCAACATGTGCGGCAAATGACTGGTCGCCGCCAACACGGCATCATGATGCACTGCCTCCATTTCCATCACTTGCGCACCGCAGGCCTGCCACAGTTGTCTCACCTTGGCCAATGCCATTTTGTCGGTCTTCGCATGTGGTGTCAGAATTACACGCCGATGCCGAAACAATTCCGCAACAGAGGCTTCCACGCCACTCTTTTCGGTACCGGCGATGGGATGGCCCGGGACAAATGTCGCGGGCAACTCGCCAAAGACGTTCTCCGCCGCCGCCATGACACTTTGTTTGGCGCTGCCGACATCCGTTACGATCGTGTGTGAAGATAAATGTGGTTTAATCTGTTCGAAGACTCGCTGCATCGCCCCCAAGGGCACCGCCACCAGAACAATATCAGCGTCCTCTACTGCCTTGGCCAAGTCGAGAGAATAGGCATCGATAACACCCAGGTCCTCGGCACGTTTGAGATTCTCCAGTTGCCGCCCCGCACCCACGATGCTGTCGACACAATTGCATTCACGCAAGGCACGCGCAACAGAGCCGCCGATAAGGCCGACACCGATGATGCACAATTTGCCGATGTGAAGCTTGTGGCTCATTGTTATTGCAATACCTCTCGCAAGGCCGACAAAAAGATCGTGTTTTCCTTTTCCGTACCAATTGTCACGCGCAGATGGTTCGGCATTTCATAGTTCGCGACAGGTCGCACAATGACACCACGCTTTAGCAACGCCTGATAAATCGGTTGCGCGGTTGTACCCATATCCACGCTGATAAAATTACCCACAGTGGGAATGTATTCCAGCCCCATATCATTGAAGGCAGCCTGTAATTGCTGCAGCCCTGACGCATTTAACGTTGCACTGTCATTCAGATGCGCTTGATCGTCCAAGGCGGCGGCGGCGGCGGCAGATAGAGCGAGGCTGTTGACATTAAATGGCTGGCGCACACGATTAAGCAAATCCGCAATCTCGGCATGCGATACGGCATACCCGACGCGCAAACCTGCCAGACCATAGGCCTTGGAAAAGGTACGCGACACGATCAAATTGGGATATCGCTGTAGCAGACGCATACCATCCGGATAGGCGTGTGCCAGCATTGCGGGATGAATGGCATATTCAAAATAGGCCTCATCCAGAACCACGACAACTTGCTCCGGCACCTCATTCAAAAACCGCGTCAGTTCAGTTTCGTTTAGCCACGTCCCGGTCGGATTATTCGGATTGGCGATAAAGATCACGCGGGTGTTGTCACTAATCGCCTTGAGCATCGCGTCAAGATCGTTGCCCCAATCCCTGGCAGGCACGATCACGGCCTTGCCACCGACCGCCTGCGTTGCGATGGGATACACGGCAAAGGCGTGTTGGGAAAAGATCACTTCCTGACCCGGTTGCACAAAAGTACGCGCCACCAGTTCCAGGATATCATTGGAACCATTCCCCAGCGTCACCTGATTCAGCGCGACGCCAAACCTGTCGCACAGGGCCTTTTTCAGAATAAAGCCGTTACCGTCGGGATACCGCGCCAGTTCCGACAAACCACGTTCGATCGCAGCCAGTGCCTTGCGGCTTGGGCCTAATGGATTTTCATTGGACGCGAGTTTAACGACTTCACGCAAACCAAACTCCCGCTGCAATTCCTCGATCGGTTTGCCCGGTTGATAAGGTTTGAGTTCGCGGACACCAGGTACCGCCAGGTCACAAAAATTCTGCATTGTTCTATCCGGAATCTTCAAAGTACGGAACGTGGATACGAACCGAGTATCTTGAGGAAACTCACCTCGTGTTCGAGTTCGCTGAGCGCGGCAGCCACCCTTTCATCCTCACGATGGCCTTCGCAGTCGATAAAAAAGACATAGTCCCACATGCCGCGGCGGGACGGCCGCGATTCGATGCGGGTCATGGAAATCTTGTGTTTCACCAAGGGTTCCAGCACGCGATAAAGCGAACCGGGTTTGTTTTGTGTCGAAATCAACAAGGAGGTCTTGTCCTTGCCACTGGGCGGCGTCGCGCGCTTGCCGATAACCAGAAAGCGCGTCGTGTTGTCCGGTTCATCCTCGATATTGCGCACCAGCACATTCAGTCCGTAGATCTCGGCCGCCGTTTCACTGGCAATCGCCAGGGCATTTTCTTCTTGCGCCGCCAGACGCGCCGCTTCTGCATTGCTGTTGACATCGCGCAATTCGATGCCCGGCATATTCGTTTCCAGCCATTCCCGGCATTGCGCCAGTGATTGCCGATGCGAATAAATACGGCTGATATTTTTTGTGTCCTTGCCTTTTCCCAGCAGGTGATGATGAATACGCAGTTCCACTTCGCCGCAGATATGCAGAGGTGAATTCATGAATTGGTCCAGCGTATGGCTAACCACACCCTCGGTGGAATTCTCCACCGGCACCACACCATAAGAAACATTACCCGACTCAACCTCGCGGAAGACGTCGCCAATGGTCGCCAGTGGTAATGTCGCCACCGAGTGCCCGAAGTGCTTTAACGCTGCCGCCTGAGTGAAGGTACCTTCCGGTCCCAGAAAGGCAATAGTCATGACCTGTTCCAGGGCCAGACACGCCGATATAATTTCCCGGAACAGCCGTGCAATCTCTTCGTCGCTCAAGGGACCTTTGTTGCGTTCCTTGACCCGGCGCAAGACCTGGGCCTCGCGTTCGGCGCGGTAAAAATTCGTGTCCTGGGATTTGATTTTGCTTGCCGCGACTTGCAGGGCAATCTTGGCGCGTTCCGTAAGTAACTCCTGGATCTGTTCGTCCAGTTGATCGATACGTACACGTAGCTGATTGAGTTCCTCACTCATAATTCTTAGATCGTGCGCACCGCCAGCACACCGTCGATCTGCTTAAGTCTGTTCAGCAGTCCGTCATCGATGGGTTTATCGACATCCACCAGCGTATATGCCAGATTGCCACGGGACTTGTTGAGCATATCAACGATATTCAACTGATCCTGTGCCATGGCCGTGGAGATCTGGCCCAACATATTCGGTACATTGCTATTCACGATGCAGACACGGAAACCTTCGTTACGATCCATCTTCACTTCCGGGAAGTTCACCGAATTCTTCACATTCCCGTTTTCCAGGTAATCGCGAATCTGATCGGCCACCATGATGGCGCAGTTGTCTTCGGCTTCCACGGTGGAGGCGCCCAGGTGCGGCAAGGTAATGACACGCTCATGGCTCTTCAGAAGATTACTCGGGAAGTCACACACATAAGCGTAGATCTTGCCTGAGTCGATGGCATTGCACACCGCCTGGTCATCGACAATACCATCACGGGCAAAATTGAGAATGACGGCCTTGTCTTTCATGATCTTCAGACGGTCTGCATTAATCATGTGCCGTGTTGCGTCTATCAGGGGGACATGAAACGTTACAAAATCGGACTTGGTCAGGACGGTCTCGACACTGTTGGCCTTTTCGACGCTGGAAGAAAGTTGCCAGGCCCCTTCCACCGTGATGCCCGGGTCATATCCAATGACGTTCATGCCCAACTCAATCGCGGTATTGGCAACACTGCGCCCGATGGCACCCAGACCGATAACACCCAGGGTACGCCCGGGCAACTCGAAACCGGCATATTTTTTCTTGCCCGCTTCCACCAGTTTGTGAATTGCCTTGTCATCGCCCTGCAAGTTACGCGCATAATCCCAGGCATAACATAAATTGCGACAGGCGATCAGCATACCGGCGATCACGAGTTCCTTCACGGCATTGGCGTTAGCCCCCGGCGCATTGAAGACGGGTATCCCGGCCGTGGAACACTTGTCTACAGGAATATTGTTCACCCCGGCGCCTGCGCGACCCACCGCCTTCAGGCTTTCCGGAAAATTCATATCGTGCATGTTATACGAACGCAGAAGGATGGCATCGGGATTCACGATCTCAGAGGCCACTTCATAACGCTCGCGCGGCAGGCGATTGAGCCCGGCAACGGAAATATTATTCAAGGTAAGAACTTTATACATCGCAACTCCCTGGCGTATTCAGGCGTGTTCTTTTTCGAATTCCCGCATGAACTCAATCAAGGTATCGATACCGGCCTCCGGCATAGCATTATAAATACTCGCGCGCATACCACCGACGGAACGATGCCCCTTCAATGTCTTGAGGCCACGCTTGGCGGCCTGTTCCAGAAACGGTTTGTCGAGCTCGGCGTTGGCCAGTGTGAACGGCACATTCATCCAGGAACGGCAGACCGGGTCCACCGGATTATGATAAAAGCTCGATTGATCGATGGCGGCATAGAGTTTCTGTGCCTTGCGCTTGTTAATTTCGGCCATGCCGGCCAGACCGCCTTTTGCCTTCAGCCACTCGAACACCAGGCCTGACAGATACCAGGCATAGGTCGGCGGTGTATTCAGCATCGAATCATTTTCTGCGTGTTGCTGATAGTCCAGTATAGTCGGCGTGCCTTTGACGGTTTGTCCCAGCAAATCCTTACGCACGATGACGATTGTCAGACCGGCAGGTCCGATATTTTTCTGTGCCCCGGCATAGATACAGGCGAATTTCGTGACATCGATGGGGCGTGACAGAATCGTCGAAGACATATCCACGACCAGCGGTACATCACCGGCATCCGGCACCCAATGAAACTCCACGCCGCCGATGGTTTCATTCGGCGTGTAATGCAGATACGCCGCATCTTTTTGCAGCTTCCAGGTTTCAAACGGAGGAATCGTCGTAAAATTCTGCGCCTCACTGCTGGCCGCGACATTCACCTCACAGTAATGTTTGGCCTCGGCAATGGCCTTCTTCGACCAGGCGCCGGTATTGATGTAATCCGCCTTGGTTTTTCCACGCAATAGATTCATTGGCACCATGGCGAACTGTGCCGAGGCACCGCCTTGCAGAAACAACACCGCATAATCACCCGGAATACCGAGCAACTCGCGCAGGTCCGCCTCCGCCTTTTCAGCGATGCTCATGAATTCCTTGCCGCGGTGACTCATTTCCATCACCGACATGCCACTACCGTTCCAATCGAGCATTTCCTGCTGCGCGCGTTCCAGAACCTCCACCGGCAACATCGCCGGGCCCGCACTGAAATTGAAACAACGTGACATGGTTTTCAGATCCTTTTTGTCAAAATTGAATTAAATCGAGATACCGGGAGGCAAATTACTCTACGTCAACTGCTTCACCGTCGGCTTCATCGACAGTGGCAATACGTTCAACGCCGGTGAGCTTCTCTTCACTGGCCAGCGTAATCAGGCGCACGCCTTGTGTATTGCGCCCCATGGTCGAAATCTCATCTACACGCGTACGCACCAGCGTCCCGCCACTGGTGATTAACATGATCTCGTCACTCTCATCCACCAGCTTGGCGCCGGTTACCGCACCATTACGTGCTGTAGTCTGGATGGATATAACCCCAAGACCGCCACGTCCGTGAATAGGATAATCAGAGACAGGCGTGCGTTTGCCATATCCGTTTTCGGTAACGGTAAGCACATGACCTTCGCCCGCGAGAATCAACGAAATCACCTTGTGCTCTTCGCCAAGTTTGATACCCCTGACGCCGACAGCATTGCGCCCCATCGGACGCACGTCATTCTCGTTAAAGCGTATCGCCTTGCCACTACTGCTGAACAGGATCACGTCCTGATCGCCTGTGGTCAGTTCCACGCCGACCAGATGATCGCCTTCGCGCATTTCAACGGCGATAATGCCGGAAGAGCGCGGCCGTGAGAATTCGGTTAACGGTGTTTTCTTTATAACGCCCTGTTCCGTCGCAAAGAAGACATATTTATCTTCGGCGTACTCACGGATCGGCAGCATGGCGTTAATACGCTCGCCTTCGCTCAGCGGCAACAAATTGATGATCGGCTTGCCACGCGCGGTGCGGCCCGCTTGCGGTAATTCATAGACCTTGAGCCAGTACACCTTACCCTTGTTGGAGAAACACAGGATCGTGTCATGGGTGTTAACCACGAACAGCTTGTCGATAAAATCTTCTTCCTTGACCGCCGTTGCGGCCTTACCTTTACCGCCGCGGCGTTGTGCGGCGTAGGATGAAACCGGTTGCGACTTGGCATAACCTTCATGTGACAAGGTCACCACGACGTCTTCTTCGGTAATCAAATCCTCGATAGTCAGATCTTCCTGACTGGCGATGATCTCGGTGCGCCGTTCGTCGCCATACTGTTCCTTGATCTCGTTGAGTTCATCACGGATCACCTGCATCAGACGATCACCTGAACCCAGGATGTCCAGCAGGTCAGCGATCTTGACCAGGAATTCCTCGTATTCCTTGATGATCTTGTCCTGCTCCAGTCCGGTCAGCCGGTGCAGACGCATGTCGAGGATCGCCTGCGCCTGCGCATCAGACAGATGGTACATGCCATCGATCAAACCAAGTTCATCAGGCAAACCTTCCGGGCGCGACGCTTCAGAACCCGAGCGTTCCAGCATCTGGATCACCACACCCGGCGCCCAGGGGGTTGCCATCAATTTGTCCTTGGCCTCGGCAGGTGAAGCCGCGGCCTTGATCATGGCGATAATGAGATCGATATTGGCTAATGCGACCGCCAGGCCTTCCAGGATATGCGCACGCTCGCGAGCCTTGCGCAGATCGTAAATCGTCCGGCGCGTCACTACCTCACGCCGATGACGAATAAAGGCCTCGAGGATCTGCTTGATGTTAAGCAGACGCGGCTGGTTATCCACCAGCGCCACCATGTTGATACCAAACACACTCTGTAACTGTGTATGTTGGTACAGATTGTTCAACATGACTTCGGCGACCTCGCCTCGCCGCAACTCGATCACGACGCGCATGCCATCCTTATCGGATTCATCACGCAGCTCGGTGATGCCATCAATCTTTTTTTCCTTCACCAGCTCGGCAATACGTTCCAGCAGACGCGCCTTGTTAACCTGATAGGGTAATTCGGTGACGATAATGGTCTGCTTGCTGGTCCGCTCGTCGATTTCAATTTCGGTGCGGGCACGCACATAAATACGACCGCGACCGGTGGCATAGGCTTCGGCAATACCCCGTGCGCCGTTAATAATACCGGCGGTGGGAAAATCCGGACCGGGAATGATTTGCATCAGGTCCACAATCGAGACTTCCGGATTGTCGATTACCGCGAGGCAGCCATTGATGATCTCGGTGAGATTGTGCGGCGGAATATTGGTGGCCATCCCCACCGCGATACCGGCGGAACCGTTGACCAGCAGATTGGGGATCCGTGCCGGCAGGATCTCCGGTTCCTGTTCGGATTCGTCGTAGTTAGGGACAAAATCAACTGTCTCGCGATCGATATCGGCCAGCAGTTCATGGGCAATCTTGGCCATGCGCACTTCGGTATAACGCATCGCCGCCGGCGCATCGCCATCAACGGAACCGAAATTGCCCTGCCCGTCCACCAGCATGTAGCGCAACGAGAAGGGCTGGGCCATACGCACAATGGTGTCATACACCGCCGCATCGCCATGGGGATGGTATTTACCGATGACGTCACCGACGACACGGGCCGACTTCTTGTAGGGCTTGTTCCAATCGTTGCCCAATTCACGCATGGCAAACAGCACACGGCGATGAACCGGCTTGAGTCCGTCACGCACATCCGGCAGGGCGCGACCGACAATCACGGACATGGCATAGTCCAGATAGGACTGCTTCATCTCCTCTTCGATATTGATCGGGAGGACTTCTTTGGCAAATTCAGCCATCTTCAGATAGGGTCGTCGCTAATTTTCTTTATATTAAGTATCCGAGCTTCATGCGCTATGGGGCGCAGAGGAAACGAAGGCTGGATTGTATCATACCCCTCTCCCCTACAGAATCAGAATAAAAAGAGCTTAGACAGAAGATAAGGCTGGCAGAAGGGAAATGCATGGGTAAATATCAGGCTTTTTCGTGCCTGGCCTGTCATCAACGGCCCATAACTCTCGCTGCCAGACCCAAGCCCGGAAAAAAATCCCAAGCATGGCATCCGGGCCACGCATCCTTAATCACGAGCAGCCAGCCGGTCCAGTTCCTCGCGTCGTTGTTCGTTCGCCTTGACCAAAAATTCAACAATGAAGGCGGCAAAAATACCCAAGAACAGGCCCAAGATGCCGCCTAACAACAACACGAGTGACTTCTTCGGCTTGATGGGATGATCTGGTGCAACGATTTCGCCATCCAGCCGATAAGGATGAAAGCTTGCGGGTTTAAATTTGACTTGTGCGAGCTTCAATAACTGATTTTGTTTCTCACGCAGGCTTGGGATGTACGGGTCATCTGATTTCCGGTTTTTCAGTGCCTCAAGCTCTGCGGAGATCACCCTGGTCCCGCGCAGATAGGTCGGGGTGGTCGTGTCCCCTGGAAATACATTCAGAACACCGGTTTTATTCCCGGCGGCTTTGCCTGCCAGGCTGAAATAGATGTTATCGGTAGTGATACCCAGTTTTTTTGCGATAGTAAGATCATTTTCCAATGCGACGATTTTGTCCATGCGCACCTGCTTTGCCGCATCGCGCTCGAACTGAATTTCCAGCTCCAGGGCTCTCGTATTGTGATCGATGTATTGGGTAATTTGTTGCGTTAACACATCGATCAATCCCTGTTCCGCAAACTTCAAATAGCGTTGGACTATTTCAGCAGCGCTTGCCTTATTTGCCGTTTCATACGTTAACAGACTGTGATCATTGGGAAGGTTTTTGTCTTTTTCGAGTTTAAATGGATTGCGAAATTGTGCCTCAGCGCTAAGTGTACCAACTATTTTTTTCTCACTCTTGGCAAAAGCATTCCAGCGTTCGTTTGATGTCAACTCCTGGGTATATAATTTAAAAACATCCTCCGGCTTGAAATCAGTGACACCTTTGATATCAATATTCGTTAAAAACACATCACCGCTGGTAGGGGGCAATAAAACCGCCGTCGCTTTATAAATCTTTTGCGCCACCAGCAAATAGATCGCGCACACCAGCAAGACTGATATAAATACGGCCCCAATCAGCTTTTTGCGTTTTAACAAGACACTGTAAAGATCGTAGAGACTGATCTCATCATCAATATAGGTATTTTCCCCTGATGGGAGATTTTGCTGCATGTACTTCTACCTTAGGTTTATTCTGAGAAATGCTTTAATAGTCTGTCGTTGTCGGGCTGCAGGATGACACCACGTTCCGTCACGATCGCATCAATCAAGCCGGCGGGCGTCACATCAAACACCGGATTCCAGGCATGTGCGCCTTCCGCGGCGATCCGATTGCCACCCAATTGCAACAACTCCTGTTCATCGCGGTATTCTATCGGGATGTCTTCACCACTCGCAATCGACATATCCACCGTCGATGTCGGCGCGACAACCATAAAATTCACGCCGTGTTGGCGTGCCAATACGGCCAGGCTATATGTCCCGATCTTGTTAGCGACATCACCATTCGCAGCGATCCGATCGGCGCCCACGATAACCCAGCCCGGCCTTTCGCTGCGCATCAAGCTCGCCGCCGCTCCTTCGGCCAGCAGTCTGACCGGAATCTTGTCCTTCACCAACTCCCACGCAGTGAGGCGGGCGCCCTGTAACCAGGGACGGGTTTCATCGGCAAAAACCTCGGTAATTTTTTCCTGGCGATAAGCAGACCGGATAACCCCAAGCGCAGTTCCGTAACCACCGGTTGCCAGCGAGCCAGTATTACAATGCGTCAGCACCGAACCCTGTCCAGAGATTAAACCCGCACCATATTCACCCATGGAAAAATTGGCAGCTATGTCTTCATCGTGAATCGCCAATGCCTCATGCAATAAGGCATCAAGGACACTCGTATCCGTATTCTCGTTCAATACCCGCTGCATGCGTTCCAATGCCCAGAACAGATTCACTGCCGTAGGTCGCGACTGCGCAAGCAATTTGATATCTGCTGCCAGGCTCTCGCGCCACGTCTTCGACGTATTTGCAAAATGCTGACGTGCCGCCAAGACCACCCCATAGGCTGCGGTGATCCCGATTGCTGGTGCGCCACGTACTACCATCTGGCGAATGGCATCCGCGACACCTGGCGCATCATGATACTGGCGATAAGATTCCGATAATGGGAGCACGCGCTGGTCGAGCAACGTCAAATGATCGGCTTCCCAACGAATAGCGCGAATTGAATCAGTCGGTAGTGACATCCGCCCATTGTCAGAAAAGCAATTAATACTTGCAAGCCCAATATTGATGCCGGAAACTTCGCCGATGCAAATCGATACCTTATTACTCGCCAAATGGGTCATCCCGATTGAACCCGATCACGCGGTCTGGCCGGATACCGCTGTGGCAATACACGAGGGGCGTATTCTGGATGTACTGCCAGCCGTCCAGGCTCAGCAGCAATATCAAGCCGGTAACACGATCGATCTGACAAACCATGTCGTGCTACCCGGGTTGATTAACGCGCATACCCATGCCAGCATGAACCTGTTGCGCGGCTTTGCTGATGACTTGCCGTTGATGACCTGGTTGCAGGAATACATCTGGCCGGCCGAACAGCAATGGATCAGTCACGACTTCGTTTACGACGGCACCCTGTTGGCCTGCGCGGAAATGCTACGCGGCGGTACCACCTGTTTTGCCGATATGTATTTCTTCGCCGAGAGTACCGCCCGTGCCGCCGAGCATGCGGGTATCCGTGCCACCATTGGCTTGATCACTGTCGATTTCCCTTCAGCCTATGCACAGGATGCCCAGGAATATCTGCGTAAAGGCCTGGCCTTGCACGATCAATTCCGCGGTCACCCTCTGATCAATACCATGTTCGCCCCACATGCGCCGTATAGTGTGAGTGACGCCCCCCTGTCGCACATCGCGACATTGGCGGAAGAACTGGACATCCCCATCCATATTCACCTGCACGAAACCGAGCACGAGATCGCGGAGTCGTTGCAAAAATTCGGTGTGCGTCCCATGCAACGTCTGGAACAACTTGGTTTGTTGACCCCGCGTCTGGTCAGCGCGCACATGACACACCTCACCGACGAGGAAATCGCCAACTATGCCCAGGTAGGCGCACATGTCGTCCATTGTCCGGAATCCAATCTGAAACTGGCCAGTGGCTTTTGTCCTTTGCAAAAACTGCTGGATGCCGATGTGAATGTCGCCCTTGGCACCGACGGCGCCGCCAGCAATAACGACCTCGATATGTTTGGCGAAATGCGAACCGCTGCCCTGCTCGCCAAAGGTGTGGCAAACGATGCCGTCGCCGGTAAAGCGGAAACCATCCTGCGCATGGCAACCATCAATGGTGCCCGCGCACTTGGCCTGGATGGGCAGATTGGAACGATCGAAAAGGGCAAGGCTGCCGATCTGATCGCTGTTGATTTATCACAGCTGGAGACCATGCCCAACTACGACCCGGTATCGACCCTGGTGTATGCGGCAAATCGCCAGCAGGTCACGGATGTATGGATCGCCGGGCGCCATCTCATGAAAAACCGTGAACTGACCACCCTGGATATCAGGGAATTGGAAAAGACCGCGCAGACCTGGCAAACACGCTTACGTCCGTAACCTTTGTAAGCGGGCGGGTCTTATCCTGCGCGCCAGAATTCGCTATGCTTGTGCCATGACTGCGACACATCACAACGTCGATTACGGCGAAATCAACAAGTTCGAGGCGCTCGCCGCGCGCTGGTGGGATCCACACAGTGAATTCAAACCGCTGCATGAAATCAACCCCTTGCGTCTGGATTACATCGATCGCCGTGCCGGCCTGCAAGGTAAAAGGGTACTTGATGTCGGTTGTGGCGGTGGCATTTTGTCCGAAAGCATGGCCCTGCGCGGGGCGCAGGTCACCGGGATAGATATGGGTGAGGCGCCACTGGCCGTCGCCCGTCTGCACCAGCACGAATCCAATGTACAGGTGGATTACCAGCAAAGCACGGCGGAAACCTTTGCCGCCCAATATCCCGGACAATTTGATGTTGTCACCTGCCTGGAAATGCTCGAACACGTTCCTGACCCGGGCTCGGTGATCCAGGCCTGCGCGCAACTGGTAAAACCCGGCGGGCATGTCTTTTTCTCCACGATCAACCGCAATCCCAAATCGTTTCTGTTTGCGATTGTCGGCGCCGAATACCTGCTGCGTCTGTTACCCAAAGGGACGCACGAATACAACAAATTCATCAAGCCATCGGAATTGGCGGAGTGGATACGAAACGCCGGTCTGGAAATGCGCGAGCTCACCGGCATGAGCTATAACCCGCTCACTCAGCGCTATAGTCTCGGTTACGATGTCGACGTCAATTATCTGGTTCACTGTCAACACGATGCGGATTGAGGACATGAACGGACAAGACAATCAGCTAAACAAAGAGGCACTGGACGAGATTCGCGTCAACATTCAGGTACTGTTGAACACCACACGCAAACACCTGGAGTTATACGCCAAACAACTGGCCGAGACGGATCAGCTCAACAAACAATTGGTTGAGTTGCAGCAAAAGACGTTTCAGGTACAAAAACTGACAATGGCCTTTACGATCTTCGCCGTGTTCGGCGTTGCCGCGTTTATCCTGATTAAACTGCTTTAACTCACCCGCGTGCGCAACCCGCCCATAAAAACCGTGTTATTCGATCTCGATGGCACGTTCGCCGATACGGCACCGGATTTGGCCGACGCCCTCAACCGCACGCTTGCAGCAAATCATCGTGCCCCCCTGCCCTTCGAAAAGATCCGCCCGGTGGTATCTCACGGTGGCCGTGCCTTGATCGAACTCGGCTTCGGCATCAAAGACAGCGATTCCAGCTTTGAAGCCCTGCGCCGGCAACTCCTCGATTACTATCAGGCGGATATCGCCAGACACACGCAATTGTTTCCGGGTATCCTGGAGTTGCTGCACGCTCTGCAGCGCGACAAACTGCAATGGGGAATTGTCACCAATAAACCGGGCTGGCTGACCACGCCTTTACTGGCTTCACTGGCCCTGCCATTTGCGCCTTGCAGCGTGGTCAGCGGCGACACCCTGCCGCAGCGTAAACCCGATCCGGCACCGCTCGTGCACGCCAGTGCGATATGCGGTTGCGATCCGGCGGCATGTCTGTATATCGGTGACGCCGAACGGGATATCGTCGCGGGCAAACGCGCCGGCATGCAAACCATGGCCGCACTCTATGGCTACATCCGTGCGGAAGACACGCCACAGCAGTGGCAGGCCGATAGTTATATCGAACATCCGGAAGCGATCTATCCATGGATCCACGCTTACAACGAACTGCAATTACAAAACACACGTTATGCTGAGTGACACGCAATTGTATTATCTTGGCTTTGGCTTGCTGGGGCTCAGCCTGGGGGCCCTGATTACCGCCTTATTGTTCATGCGCAAGACCGCGCACCTGCGCAACCTGAACACAGAATTGCGCACCACCCTGGAACTGGAACGTCGGGCGCACCAGGACAAACTGCAGGCACTGCAAGAAGCACGCGAACAACTGGCGCACACCTTCAGCGCGCTCTCCAGTCAGGCACTCAAACACAACACCGAAGAATTTTTAAAACTCGCTACGGAAAACCTGCGGCATTTCCAGACGCGGGCCCAGGGAGATCTGGAACAACGCGAAAAAGCCATCGAAAATCTGGTCAAACCCATCCGCGATGCCCTCGATAAAACCGAGAAACAGATCCAGAACATAGAAAAGGATCGCAAAGAGTCCTATGGCGCACTCAATTCACATCTGGAAAGCATGGCACGCGCCCAAACCGATCTGCAGGATCAAACCCGGCAACTGGTGAACGCCCTGCGCCGTCCCGAGGTGCGTGGACAGTGGGGTGAACTCACTCTCAAACGCCTGGCCGAACTGGCCGGCATGGTCGAACACTGTGATTTCTTCGAACAGGAACATGTGGATACCGAGGCCGGTCGCCAGCGTCCGGACATGATCATCCGCATGCCTGATCAACGTGAAATTGTCGTCGACGTAAAAACCCCGCTGGATGCCTATCTCAGCGCCATTGAGGCGGGTGACGATGCGACACGCACACAACAACTGCAGCGACATGCGCGCAACGTCCGCCAGCGGGTACAGGAACTGAGCAGTAAGGCCTACTGGTCGCAATTCAAGGATGCGCCTAACTTCGTGGTGTTATTCATACCCGGTGATCAGTTTCTCAGCGCCGCCCTGGATCAGGACAGGGCCTTGCTGGAAGACGCGTTACGTAAACAAGTCATCCTTGCCACACCCACCAGTTTTGTTGCCTTGCTGCGTGCAGTCGCTTACGGCTGGCGCCAGGAACAACTGGCAAAAAATGCAGAGCAGATCCGCAAGATCGGCGAAGAACTGTATCAGCGCCTGAATAATTTTTCCGGACATTTGCAAAAACTCGGTCGCAACCTCGACGCCGGCCTCAAGGCCTACAACAGCGCAGTCGGTTCCTTCGACTCTCGCGTCTTGCCCAGTGCTCGCAAGTTCGTTGAACTCGGTATCAATCCCGGTAAGGAGATGGAGACGCCTCAGCAGATTGAAACCGGTCTAAAAACAGCTGAGGCACTCACCGGTGATGCGGAAACGGAAAACCATTAACGCATACCAGCGTGGCGGTTTATTTTTCCATTTTATCCTTGAGGTCCTTGCCCATCTGCTCGATATTCTTCCCGGCCTTTTCCACGCCTTCACCGAAACTGGTTTTAAGCTTTTCCGTTACCGTGCGCTCCTTGAAGGGATTGCTGAAAATGCCAGCACCCCGGCCTTTGTTATAGCCGGTCCAGAAACCAAGCAAGGCGCCAATGATCAAGCCGATAATAAAGGTTTTGAGGGTTTTCATTTGTTTCTCCGAAATAGACAATGTCGAAACGGCAACATTAGCAAAATATCATGACCGACGATACGCTGGACGACGCATACCGCTATTGCGAACAAATCGCACGGCGACATTACGAGAATTTTCCCACAGCGTCGCGCCTGCTCGCTCGCCCGCAACGTCGCGCAACGGCCGCAATCTATGCCTTTGCCCGTAGTGCGGATGATATTGCCGACGAGGGAGACATGACCCAGACCGCACGACATCAACAGTTGGATGCATTTGTTGCGCAATTAGCACATCTTGGGACGGACACGGCATCGGCCGACCCGATATTTATTGCCTTGGCGGATACCATTCAGGCTTTTCGTTTACCGTTAACGCCATTTAAGAAATTGTTAGACGCCTTTCGCAGCGACATCGACCGACAGCGCTTCCCCGACTATCCGGCCCTGGCTGCCTACTGTGATAATTCCGCCAATCCCGTCGGTGAACTTGTATTACGACTGCATGACCGCTGGGATGAAACGAACGCCGAATATTCAAATCAGATCTGCACAGCCTTGCAATTGCTGAATTTCGTTCAGGACCTGGCAAGCGATTATCAACAGCGCGGGCGTCTTTACATCCCGCAGGACGAAATGGCGAAATTTGGTGTCGACGAAACCTGTCTTGCGCAACAACACCAAACTCCTGCCCTCCAGAAACTCGTACAATTTCAGCTACAACGTGCCCACGCCGGGCTGGTCGCCGGACTCCCCCTGCTCGCACGCTGCCACGGCCGCCTGCGGCTCTTGCTCAAACTCACCCTCGCCAGCGCATTTCGCATACACAGTAAACTGTCTGCACGAAGCGATGTGTACACACGTCCAACGCTGCATTCGCGTGATATCGCCGTGATCACCGTACGCAGTCTGTTATTTCAGACAGTAAAGCCGACATGATAGACTACGCGCCAAGCCCCGAAAGCCACCCTAAACCATGACGCCCCAGGAATATTGCCAACAAAAGACCGTACAGAGCGGCTCGAATTTTTATTACAGTTTCCTGAGTCTGCCCGTTGACAAACGTGATGCCATCACCGCACTGTATGCCTTCTGCCGCGAAGTCGATGATATCGTGGACAGTCGTGGCGAAGCACATATCAAACAGGTCAAGCTTGACTGGTGGCGCGAAGAGATCTCGCGCTTATTTGCAGGTGAGCCGCAACATCCGGTCACCCACGCGCTTGCCAAACACATTTCCCGATTCGCCCTGGCCCAGGAATATTTCCTCGAGATCCTGGACGGTATGGAAATGGATCTGCACGCAAACCGTTATCAGGATTTCAAGGACCTTGCGTTATATTGCCATCGTGTCGCCGGGGTTGTCGGGCTACTCTCCGCCGAAATTTTTGGCTACGAGGATCGGCAAACCCTCAAATATGCGCATAACCTTGGTGTCGCTTTTCAACTGACCAATATCATTCGGGATATCTACGAAGACAGCCGGCATGACCGCTTTTATCTCCCCCAGCACGAAATGGCAGAGTTCGGTGTAACCGAAACCGATATCCGCCAACGCCGACACACCGATGGGTTCGATCGCATGATGCGATTTCAAATCAAACGGGCCTCCGAGTATTACGAACGAGCGATGGCCTTGTTACCCGATGCTGATCGGCATAGTCAACGCGCCGGTATTATCATGGCGGCAATCTATCAACGTCTGCTCACAGAGATTGAACGCGATGGCCGCAAGGTGCTCGAACACCGTATTGCCCTGACGCCGCTTCGCAAGCTCTGGATCGCCTGGCGCACCCGTCGCAGCGAAGATCGACTACATCGCAAATTACAGCGCCGGACACACCATGTCTGACGGGGAAAATGCCATCATTGTCGTCGGCGGCGGTTGGGCGGGTCTTGCCTGTGCCGTGCAATTGACCGCACGTGGACACGCCGTCACCCTGCTCGAATCCGCGCGGCAATTGGGTGGCCGCGCACGACGAGTCGCATTCGACGATCAGGGCGTCGACAATGGTCAACACGTCATGCTCGGCGCCTATCACCAGACACTGGCGCTGCTGAAACAGCTGAATATACCACTTGAAAAAACACTTCAGCGCGAAATGCTCGATTTATATTTACTGCGCGCGCACGATCACCATTTTCAGTTTCGCATGCCGCATTTATTCAGCCCGCTGAATTTATTGTTTGGTCTGTTGGGTAGCAAGGGTTTCAGCATCCGGGACCGATGGTCCGCCTTTTTGTTAGGCCTGCGGCTTTTCGGCAATGCCATCTCTACGGAAGAAGACATCAGCGTTGCGCAATTGCTGTCCCGTTACAATCAGACCGACAACGTCATCCGCGCCCTCTGGGAGCCAATATGTCTGGCATCCCTGAATACGCCAATAGAAGAAGCCTCTTCTGATGTATTTATTCGCGTTCTGCATGACAGTTTCTGCCGTTCGCATCGGGACGCGGACATGATTATTCCCCGAGTCGATCTTGGCAGATTATTACCTGACCCTGCCTTTGATTATATTGAGCAACACGGCGGCTTCGTCCATCTGAGTCAGCGTGTCACCGAACTCCTGATCGAAAAACGCCATGTCCGCGGCATCAAATGTGACGATAATCGATACGATGCCGCTCAGGTTGTGCTGGCCATCCCCCCTCATGCCTGTCAGCCGCTTCTGAAACCGCATTCGGCGCTGCATGACATTGCCTACAATATGAGTGGCTACGACTACCATCCCATTTGCACTATATATCTACAGTATCCCCCCAGCGTCCAGACCGATCGTCCGATCCAGGGATTGCTGGGTACGACCAGTCAATGGATCGTCGATCGTCGAGTGACCGGCCAGCCCGGTTTGATTGCCGCCGTCATCAGCGGACCCGGCCCACACATGCAACTCGAAAACGACGAGCTGGGCGCACTCGTACAGGATGAATTACAGCAACTGTTCCCGCATTGGCCCGCAGCAAACGCCGTCCAGGTCATCCGCGAAAAACGCGCCACCTTCAACTGCCGCGTGGGTATTGAGACACTGCGCCCTACCAATCGCACGCCGGTACAAGGTCTTTGGCTCGCCGGCGATTACACAAATACAGGTTATCCTGCGACAATCGAATCCGCTGTGATCAGCGGTCAACGCGCAGCTGACAAGATTCACCAAGAGGTTACGAAAGCATGAATGAATCCACCGGGATCAATATTAATCTTCAGACATACCAACCTGATGCGCAGCTATTACAAGGCCGCAATATCCTCGTCACCGGTGCGGGAGATGGCATCGGACGTGCCCTCGCCATCGGTTTCGCCCGCTATGGCGCGACGGTGATCCTGCTGGGGCGTAAAGTCAAAAAACTCGAAGCGGTTTACGATGAGATCGAACAGGCAGGTTATCCCCAACCGGCCATCTATCCGCTGGATCTCGAAAAGGCCCAGCCGGCGGCATTCGATCAACTGGCAGATGTCATGGCGGAAAATTTTCAACACCTGGACGGCCTGGTACAGAATGCCGCGATCCTGGGCCAGCACTCACCGATGATGGCGATTGAGCCTCTCAACTGGCAGCAGGTCATGCAGATCAATCTGACGGCACCCTTTCTCATTACCCGTGCCTGCTATCCCCTGCTGAAGGCCGCACCGTCGGCATCGCTCATCTTCAGTTCCGATGCTGTGGCAAATCATGGCCGCGCCTATTGGGGCACCTATTCCGTCGCCAAGGCAGGGCTGGACAACCTCATGCAGATCCTGGCGGATGAATGGGAAAACAATACCAGTATTCGCGTCAATTCCCTCGACTCCGGCCCGGTACTGACCTGGCTGCGCCGGCAGGCCTTTCCCGGTGAGGAAGTAGAGTCGCTACCCACACCCGAAGACTGTTTGCTTCCCTATCTTTACCTCATCGACGGGCAGCATCATGCCATACGCGGCGAACACCTGACCTGGGACCGGCAAGCCTTTTCCCTGTCGAATATTTGACGTTTACGCCACTAAGCTGGAACCATCAAACGTAACCTATTGTTTTTAAAGGATAGCGCCAATCTCAATACAGCAATTTGGGATTGGCATGTGTTTCGCATATGACAGTGCGGTAATTAACGTAGAGTGACAACAATGGCAATCCACACGTTTACCGACAGAAACGAAACGCAAACCCCGGGCACCAACCCGGCACCCGGCAAAGAGTTGCTGGACTTTGATATTCCGGAATTACAGCGCACGCTGAAACTGGCCGGCTTGCTCCAGACATCCCTGGAGCTGGAGAGTGTCCTGCAATATTTTTCCGAAAGCGTGCAGGAAACGGTTCCGTTCACCGGCCTGGAATACGTGAACAATGCGCTGAATTTCAGCTTTAACTTTGGCAAGACCGATCGCCATAGTTGTGCCTATCGGCTGAGTATTGCCGGTGATGCCTTAGGTGAAATGAAATTCACCCGCAATAAACGCTTCAGCGAAGGCGAAATGGAACAATTTGAAAACTCCATTTATCACCTTGTATACCCTTTGCGTAATGCCATTCTGTATCAAAAGGCGGTACAGGCTGCCCAACTCGATAGCCTGACCGGCGCCAATAACCGCGCGGCGATGGATCGCTGCCTGGAACGGGAGCTGGAATTGGCTCATCGCCATGACCATCCCCTTTCCCTGATGGTCGTGGACGTCGATCACTTCAAACTGATTAACGACACCCTGGGCCACAGTGCCGGCGACGCCGTGCTCAAATCGCTGACCGCCTGCATGAAAGAAACCATGCGCGCCAGCGATATGCTGTTCCGCTACGGTGGCGAGGAATTCGCGCTGGTCTTATCCGGAACCGACCTGGATGGTGCCCGGCAGATGGGCGAACGCCTGCGTGCGGCAGTCGCTGCCTACCCCTTTGTCTACAATAACAAGGAGATCGATGTTACCGTCAGCATCGGTGTGGCCAGTCTGGGTCGCCGGGATAGCGCTAACCGCCTGTTTAATAAGGCCGATACAGCACTGTACCAGGCAAAAAAGGCAGGGCGGAATCAAGTCCACAGTAGCGCCGAAAAACAGGGTCGCCAGTCGTAACCGCCTAAAATTTGTGAATTTTTGAAATATTTCACAGATCTGGATGAGCGCTTCAGGATTTCGGAGTAGAATACGTTACAAGTATTATAGGTAATGTAATTTACCGAGGCGCCAAAACGATGAATTACCTGGATCAACTCGACCAAATGCTGGATGCGAATTTTCGCATCGTCAGTATCGAAACCTACGATCCCGAACGGGTAACCGAGCTCTTCACCCAACTCAGCCGTTTTAGCAATAAGGCGTTTTATCACTGGCAGGTCAATCAAGGCCTGCATCGCATCGGTGCCTCACACATCACCATCCCACGCACGACTTCCGCACGCGAACTGTTGGCACACATCGAAGCCAGCAAACACTTTGGTGTCTATGTCCTGCGCGATTTCAACCAGTCGCTGGAAGATGACAAGAACGTACAATCGCTGATGAAGATCGCCTCCGGCGATATCGACAAGGTTGTCGTGTTACTGAGTGACTTTATCGATCTTCCCAGGGGCCTTAAGCCTTTTACCCTGCGTTCCAAACACCAGATGCGCCAGGCCGGTTAACCGGTTCGCAAATTCTCCGCCACAATTTTCCCTTCTCAGGATATCACTGCGCCTATACAACAGTGCTGCAGACAACAATCCTGGCACCTTGGCTTGGTGCGACAAAAATACTTGGCGTGATGAACGATGAGCGCGTGATACTCGTTAAACACCCCGACCTTATCCTTCACTCTCGCAAGCTTGGATTCGAATATACGCCGCAACTCCTCGTACGATTCATTGCCTTCGACCAATCCCAAACGCGTAAACAATCGACGTGTATAGGCATCAATAACAAATACCGGGCGATCGAAGGCATATAACAGAATATCGTCTGCGGTTTCCGCTCCCACGCCGTTAACTGAGAGCAGGCTTTTGCGCAAAATCTCAGTAGAGAGTCTTTTCAGTTTACTCAGACCACCTTGCGACTCGTACCATACGCAATAATTTTTCAGCCGTGTCGCTTTGACATTAAAGTAGCCTGCCGGGGTCAACAAACGCGCAAGTTGTGCGTGTGGCATTGCGACGATTCGCGATGACGAGAGTGCATCCCGTTGTTTTAAATTCCCGATAGCGCGTTCAACATTCGTCCAGCTGGTATTCTGCGTCAACACCGCACCAACCATGATCTCAAATGCAGTATCGCCCGGCCACCAGTCCTGGGGACCATATTGCCGCAACAGACGTTGGTAAACTTGATTGAATGTGAGACTTGCCATCTTGTTACGACGTCATGACAATGTGAGAAACTGATTCTATAGTACGTCCACGTGCCGCGCATGACACTGGAAAGGCGTTACCTTCGTTTACTGGTATAACGGCAAGCTTGCCACGAATAAGACCACCGCAAGCAACACAAGCATACGGATACGCATTCGACTACCTCCGGTTTTTAATTGTTTTTGTCTTTCTGCGCCGCTGGTTTGAGGGGGCAGTTGGCGTCAGGGATTTATTCAATAGCTCGTCAAGCCCGACTGTCTTCAGCAACAGTTCCTTTGCCTGATCTTCCATTTCCTGATACTGCCCTAACTTCACTGATCGTGGCAAGCTTACGGGGCCATACCGTATGCGATGCAAACGACTCACCTGCAGACCTATCGCCGCCCACAACCGTTTTACTTCACGGTTTCGCCCTTCCAGTAAAGTCACATGGTACCAATGATTCGCACCAGTGCCGCCGGCATCAGTCACCGCAACAAACCTGGCGATGCCATCTTCGAGTTCGACACCTTGTTGCAAGGCTAAAAGCTGTTCGGGAGTAACCTGCCCCAGCACACGTACCGCATACTCACGCTCGATGCCATAACGCGGATGCATAAGCCGATTCGCCAGTTCACCTGTATCGGTAAACAGCAGGAGCCCGGTGGTATTGATGTCGAGACGACCTACGGCAATCCAGCGACCTTTGCTGAGCCGTGGCAACTTATCGAACACACTGGGTCGCCCTTGCGGGTCACTACGGGTACAAATCTCGCCGACCGGTTTGTGATAAATTAAGACTCGCGGTATCTGTTGTGTCGGGACACGATGTACCGGTTTGCCATCGATACTGATCTTATCCGCAGGCGTCACGCGGACACCCAGCCCGATCACCTGGTTATTGACACGGACACGACCTTCCTCGATCCAGCGTTCGATTTCACGCCGCGAAGCATAGCCCAGATTGGCGAGGACCTTTTGAATTTTTTCGTCCATGGGGACGATCGGGTAAAAGACGTGAATTAGTGTTCGGCGGTCATGGCTTGTCCCATGTCCGCATCTTCCGACTCCGCCGCCTCAACGTCCAGATTGACAACGGTGTCGCTTGCTTCACCTTCTGTATTCGCGTTAGCTTCTGCGTCGTCTTCATCTTCGGCTGCTGGAAAAGCAAGTTCACCATTGAGCTGGTCCAGGTCTCTGATCTCCGCCAACGGCGGCAGATCTGCCAGCGATTTCAGATTGAAGTAATCCAGAAACTGTTTCGTTGTCGCATAAATGGCGGGTTTGCCCGGCACGTCGCGATGACCGACGATGGTCACCCATTCGCGTTCCAGCAAGGTCTTCATGATCTGGGTGTTCACGCTGACACCACGGATCTTTTCGATCTCACCGCGGGTAATCGGCTGCTTGTAGGCCACCAGTGCAAGCGTTTCCAGCAAGGCACGGGAATACCGCGCCGGTTTTTCTTCCCAGAGTTTGCCCACCCATTCCGCGTAATCTTTGCGTACCTGAAAACGATACCCGGTGCTGACTTCTTTTAACTCCAGGCTGGTGCCGGCATAATCTTGCGCCAGGGCAGTCAAGGCCTCACGCAGGGTTTCGTGCTCCGGTTGTTGATCCTCGGGAAACACGGCCAGCATGCGGTCCATGCTCAATGGTGTGCTGGAGGCCATGATGAGCGCTTCGAGTATACGTTTGAGTTGTTCTGTTTCCATGTTCTCGCAATCTTAAAGCAGTTTGATTCGTAATTAGCGTGTCGTGATCACGCCTCTTCCTGTTGCACACGGCTGCCGGCAGCCTTGACATGAATCTGGCCGAAGATTTCGCTTTGCACCATTTCGATCAAGGATTGTTTGAGCAGTTCAAGTATCGCCAGCAATGTCACTACTACACCGGCACGCCCCTCATCCGGTGTGAACAATTTGCTGAATTCGATAAAGTCATCGCCGCGTACCACCTTAAGCACATTCGACATGCGCTCACGTACGGACAGCGGTTCCATCTGGATGTGGTGATGCGCATAGTTTTCAGCGCGCACAATAACATCGCGCAGGGCAAAAATGAGGTCTTTCATCTCCACGCGTGGCGGCAGCTTCACGACCTTGCGATCCGGCACGACGAGTTCCACGGGTGGTGTATCCCGATCGACGCGCGGCAGTGTATTGAGATCCTCCGCCGCTTGACGGAAACGTTCGTACTCTTGCAGGCGGCGTACCAGCTCCGCGCGAGGGTCTTCTTCATCCTCTTCTTCCACCGGCCGGGGCAGCAACATGCGCGATTTGATCTCCGCCAGCATCGCCGCCATCACCAGGTATTCCGCCGCCAGCTCCAGGCGCAGACCTTTCATCAGGTCCACGTATTCCACGTACTGGCGGGTAATCTCGGCAATGGGAATATCCAGGATATCCAGATTCTGGCGCTTGATCAGATACAGCAATAAATCGAGCGGACCTTCAAAGGCCTCGGCCAGAAAGACTTCCAGGGCATCGGGGGGAATGTAGAGATCTTTGGGGAGTCGGGTAAACGGGACCCCTTGCACAACCGCAAAGGGCATTTCCTGTTGTTCGGGCGTGCTTTGCAACTCAACTTCTGTCATGCGCGCCTATGCTACCTCAGTTGGCGGGGTTTGTCCCTACCTCGACCCAGAATAAATACATATTTAAAAACAATCACTTAGTACAGCTTCGTGCGCCGGACCTCAGTATTCCAGGCCCATGGCCTGACGGACCTCCTGCATGGTCTGACGCGCCACATCCCGTGCCTTTTCCGTGCCTTCATGTATGATGTTACGCACAAGCCCTTTATCCTGCTCAAACTGCCTCGCCCGTTCCTGAATCGGTGCCAGTTCCGCCAGTACCGCCTCAATCACCCGCTGCTTGCAATCCAGGCAGCCAATCCCGGCGGTGGTACAGCCTTGCTGGACCCAGTTGCGGGTATCCTCATCGGAGTACACCAAATGGAACTGCCAGACCGGGCATTTTTCCGGCGTGCCCGGATCATCACGGCGAACCCGCGCCGGATCGGTAGGCATGGTGCGCATCTTCTTCTCAACTTCTTCTGGGGCCTCGCGCAAGGAGATCGTATTGTTGTAGGACTTGGACATCTTCTGCCCGTCCAGGCCCGGCATCTTGGCGGCAGGTGTCAGCAACGCCTGCGGCTCCGGCAGGATAATGCGGCCACCGCCTTCGAGATAACCAAACAGCCGTTCCTTGTCACCCAACGAGATATTCTGCTGTGAATCCAGTAGTGCCCTGGCGGTTTCGAGGGCCTGAGTATCGCCCTGCTCCTGGAATTTGCGCCGAAGTTCCTGGTAGAGCTTGGCGTTCTTCTTCCCCATCTTCTTGACGGCCTCTTCTGCCTTGTCGGCAAATCCGGGCTCGCGACCGTACAAGTGATTGAATCGGCGGGCAACTTCCCTCGTGAGCTCCACATGGGCAACCTGATCTTCACCCACGGGTACCAGACCGGCCTTGTAGACCATGATGTCCGCGCTTTGCAGCAAGGGGTAACCCAGAAAACCATACGTCGCCAGGTCGCGTTCCTTGAGTTTTTCCTGCTGGTCCTTATACGTCGGTACCCGCTCCAGCCATCCCAGCGGGGTGATCATCGACAACAACAGGTGCAATTCGGCGTGTTCCGGCACACGCGACTGGATAAACAAACACGCTGAGCCTGGATTCACCCCGACTGCCAACCAATCCACCAGCATGTCCCAAACACTCTCTTCCAGGACGGTGACTTCTTCGTAGTGCGTGGTCAGGGCATGCCAGTCAGCAACGAAAAAGTAGCATTCGTATTCATGTTGCAATTTGACCCAGTTCTTGAGGACCCCATGATAATGGCCAAGATGCAAGGCGCCGGTGGGGCGCATCCCAGAGAGCACACGTTGTGGTTGGTTGGGCAAGATAGCCAAAGCAAGATTTCCTCTGTTCAAAGGGGCCGCATTATAGCGGACCACTGGCGGATTAAGACACCTGGAAAGGCGTAGGGTCGCCGCAGCCCACGCGCACCACAACGGGCTGATCATCCACCAGGGACACCACCGTGGTGGGTTCGATACCGCAATGGCCACCGTCAATGATCACATCGACATCATTGTCGAGTTTCTCGCGAATGTCCTCGGCGTCGGTCATGGGCAGGCTTTCGCCGGGGAGGATTAAGGTGGTACTGAGAATGGGCTCCCCCAACTCCTGCAGCAGGGCCAACACAATCTTGTTATCCGGGACACGGATGCCGATGGTGCGACGCTTGGGGTGCAACAGACGACGCGGTACATCGCGGGTTGCTTCGAGAATGAAGGTATACGGGCCCGGCGTGAAGGCATTCAACAGGCGATAGACCGTATTGCTCACCTTCGCATAGGCCGCGATCTCGGATAAATCCCGGCACACCAGGGTGAAATTGTGCTTGTCATCGACCCGCCGGATCCGCCGTAAACGATCCAGTGCCTTTTTGTCGCCAAGATGGCAACCCAGGGCATAAGCGGAATCCGTGGGATAGACCGCGACGGCGCCGTCACGAATCAGGTCTACCGCCTGTTTGACCAGGCGTGCCTGCGGATTAACCGGGTGAAGCTGAAAATACTGGGCCATAGCGGTATCAGGTTGCTGTGCAATCGGCCCACTGGGCATGTGTCCAGATGGGGCGGCATTGGGGTGGGAGCGCAGGTAAATATGCCGGGTCGGCATAGGCATTTTCCGGTCCATGGTAATCCGAACCGCGAGAGGCGTAAAAACCGTAGTGCGCCGCCAATTCCGCAAAACGCAGGATATCACCCTGACTGTGGCTGCCGGAGACCACTTCCAGCCCTACGCCACCCGCCTCCCGAAACGCGGTCAGTAACTGACGCAGACGCTGCCCTGACAGTGGGTAGCGCGCCGGATGCGCCAATACCGCCAGGCCACCGGCCTGGTGGATCCATTGCAGGGCCTCCTCCAGGTCGGCCCATTCGCCCGGGACATAGCCAGGTTTATTGCGGACGAGATAGCGCTTGAAGACCTGTTTCATGTCCTTGGCGTAGCCCTGCGCTACCAGAAAACGCGCAAAATGGGTCCGGCTGATGATTTTACCGCCGGCATAGGACTTGGCGGCGTCAAGACTGCCGGGGATCCGGGCCTTTTCCAGGCGCCGGGCAATCTCCTCGGCCCGCCATACGCGAAAGGCATGGAGTTTTGCCAGACCTTCCTGCAAAACACGGCAGTCAGGGTCAATTTGTAAGCCCACAATATGTATGGTCTGATGAGCCCAGGTCACGGAAATCTCGATACCCGGGACCAGGCCAACCCCGCGCTGCGTTGCGGCATCCTGTGCCTCTGCCAGCCCGGCCGTGATATCGTGGTCCGTCACCGCCAACACCTGAATACCACAGCGAACCGCGGTTTCAACCAGGGCGGTGGGGGTCAAGGTGCCATCGGAAGCGGTGGTATGTGCGTGTAAATCGTAAACAGACTGCATGGGGAACCTAGTGTAACCAAAACGGGTCTATGTGTCTTTGCGTACAGAGGTATAATCGTCGTTTAATCAACGGCATAAATATTGTCATGGCGACCGGAAAATCGGATTTTTTCAACATGCACGTTGGGGAAATGCAGGAACAGGCCGAACATGCCTTACAACAAGTAGTCAGCGCTTATCACGCTTCGTCACAGTCGGAGCAAATTGGTCCGGACACCCTGGGGAAAAGTCTTGCGCAGTTCTTTGCGATTCTCGCGACGATCGAAAATCAGGCGAAGGCCCCTCAGGAAGTCGCACAGGATCAGATGCAGGAGCTTGCGGATCACGGCCTTGGGCTGATGGATAACCTCAACGACTGGGCGATCAAACTGGACTGCGACGAGGCACAGCGGATCTTCACAGGCCTGCCTATCCCCATTGCGTTATGGTGCGCACGTCAGCATCTGCCACTGACGCAGCTGGAGCCCGTGGTAAATGCACTGTCAAAACTGGCGAACAGTACGCAGGATCAACTGTTATTGGGAGAAATCAGCGACGCGGTTGATGTTATCATTGATGCGGTCACGCCACAGATTAAGCAGGACATGGATAAATCCAATCCCGGCCGGCCGTGGCGGGTGTTGAACCTCAACCATGGGATCGTCGCGACGCGTTCGCATGACCCGAAACGAATGGAGGCGGTGTTCGAACAGCTACTCTATCGATTACCGGAGGATGCGCCCGGGTTCTTTGCGGAAGGCCTGCAGCAGATGGATCTTATCGGTTATCCCCAGCACGTCAGAACCGTCATGGAAAAATATTATCATCTGACCAATAAACCCACCTTACACTGAATACTAAATTATGAAATTCCTATTCGATTTTTTCCCGGTCATCGTCTTTTACATCGCCTATACCATTGGCAAGCGGGTTACCGATGAAGTCCAGAGCATGGTCATTGCGACCGCCCTATTGATCGCCGCCACCTGTATTCAGGTTGGCGTAACCTGGGTGCGCAAGCACAAAGTTGAAAAAATGCACATCATCGTGCTGGCACTGGCGATCATCTTCGGCGGCGCCACGATCTATTTTCGCGACCCGGCGTTTCTGATCTGGAAAGTCACCCTCGCCTACTGGTTGTTTGCAATGGCCTTCCTCGCCAGTCATTACATTGGCGAAGCCCCCATCATCAAACGCATGATGCAGCACGCTATCGAGTTGCCTGAGATAATCTGGACGCGCGTGAGTTATATGTGGATTTTGTTTTTCGCCGCCATTGGCATCGTCAATCTGATCATCGCCAGGAGCGTCAGTTTTGACGCCTGGGTCAATTTCAAATTATTCGGCACCTTCGGCCTGACCCTGGTGTTTGTTATCATTCAATCGCTCTACCTGGCACGCCACGCCAAGGAAAAACCCGCGGAGGGGGCCTGAATGCTTTACGCCGTCATTGGTACAGACAATCCGAATAGTCTGCAACAGCGCCTGGCCACCCGCCCCGACCATTTGGCCCGGCTGAACGAACTCAAGGCAGCGGGCCGTTTGATCCTGGCGGGTCCCTTCCCCACCATCGACAGTGATGACCCGGGACCGGCAGGCTTTAGCGGATCGCTTATCGTCGCGGAATTCGAATCTCTGGCGGCGGCACAGCAATGGGCCGATGCCGATCCTTACGTCAAGGCCGGTGTGTATAGCCATGTCGCTGTCAAACCTTTCAAGAAAGTCCTTCCCTGAAACACATTACACACAAAGGAAACCAACCACCATGTCAGCATTAAAATACGTATTTGTTTTTCTTCTGCTCGCCGGGATCAGCGGCATATCCATGGCAGATGATGTGGTCGCCACGGTCAACGGCCACAAAATCACGAAGCAGCAACTGGATCGTTACTTCCAATATCGCCAGGCAACCACCAAACAGGATATCAGCCATGACGAGAAAGCCGTTTTAGAGGAACTCATCAACCGCGAGTTACTGATGGAACAGGTCAGGAAGAAAAAGATAGACAAGAACAAAGACCTTAACTATGCCATCGAACAGCAAAAGACAGACGTCTATATTCAGACATTGCTGCGCGAGAGCGACGTCGCCAAGCCTATTCCGGATGACGAAGTCAAAAAAATCTATGACGACAAGGTCAAGGACCACAAGGTCAAGGAATTCAAGATCAGCCACATCCTGGTAAAAACCGAACAGGAAGCCAAGGACATCATCGCCGAACTGGATGGCGGTGCAAAATTCGCTGATCTTGCCAAGACAAAATCCAGCGGTCCTTCCGCCAAGGAAGGTGGCGAACTTGGCTGGCTGAATGCGGGCCAGTTAAATAACATGCCCTCCTTTGCCCAGGCCGTATCCGAATTGAAAAAAGGCAGTTACACCAAAAAGCCCGTCGAAACCAAGTATGGCTGGCACGTTGTCATGCTGGAAGACGAACGCGAATCACCGCCGCCATCACTGGATGAGTTACGCAACCAGATCGTCGCCGCGCTGCGTCAGAGAAAATTGCAGGAATACGTGAAAGACCTGCGTGACCACGCCAAGATCGATATCAAAATGAAATAAGCTTCACACCCCGCATCGTGTTCTGCGATGCGGGGTATGCCCTACGAGTGACCGAGTAATTTAAGAAATGCCTGCTCATCGAGCATGGCGACACCCAGCGCCTCCGCCTTGGCCGCCTTGGATCCAGGGCTCTCGCCGACAATGACGTAATCGGTTTTTTTCGAGACACTGCCGCTCACCTTGCCACCGAGTTGTTCCAGCTTTTCCTTGGCTTCATCGCGGCTCATGCTCTCTAAGGTCCCGGTAATCACAAAGGTCTTGCCCGCTAACGGCAATTCCTGCGCAGGACTGACTTCGATGTCCGGCCAGTGCACGCCGGCATGACGTAATTTCTGGATGACTTTGCGGTTATGCGGCTCATGAAAAAAATGTGCGATGCTCTCTGCCACCACCGGCCCCACATCCTGTACCGCTTCCAGTCCGGCTTCGCTGGCGTGCATGATGGCATCCAGATTACCGAAGTGCTGCGCCAGGGTGCGCGCTGTGGTTTCACCGACCTGGCGAATCCCCAGGGCAAATAAAAAACGCGGCAGCGTCGTGGCTTTACTCTTCTCCAGGGCATCGACAATATTCTGCGCCGATTTCTCACCCATGCGCTCCATCTCCGCCAGTTCAGCCACACTGAGTTTGTACAGGTCCGCCACGTCGTGAATCATGTCCTGGTCCACCAGTTGCTCCACCAGTTTGTCGCCCAGGCCTTCGATATCCATGGCCCGGCGCGCGGCAAAGTGTTTGATGGCCTGTTTGCGTTGCGCGGCACAGAACAAACCGCCCGTGCAGCGCGCCACCGCCTCATTTTCCAGACGAATGACCTCCGAACCACAGACGGGACACTTGTCAGGCATCACAAATTTTTTCGTACCCTTGGGCCGCCTGGACACGACTGCACTCACCACCTCGGGAATCACATCACCGGCACGCCGCACGATGACCGTATCACCGATACGAATATCCTTGCGTTCGATTTCATCCTGGTTATGCAGGGTGGCATTCGTCACGGTAACACCGCCGACAAACACCGGTTCGAGCCGTGCTACGGGAGTAAGCGCACCGGTACGTCCGACCTGCACTTCGATAGCAACCAGCTTTGTCATTTCCTCTTGCGCCGCGAACTTGTGCGCCACGGCCCAGCGCGGCGCCCGGGATACAAAACCCAGTTGTGCCTGTTGCGCAAGCTCGTCGACCTTGTACACCACACCGTCGATGTCGTAGTCCAGGCGATTACGCTTCTCTGCTATGGCGTGATAATAATCCAGACATCCCCGCACACCCTTGACGCGTTTGATTTCCGGATTGGTACGCAAGCCCCATTGACGCAGCTGTGCGAGCAATTGAAATTGTGTCTTCGCCAGCTCCCCATCCTCCGCCACGCCCACTGCGTAAGCATAAAACGAGAGCGGCCTCGCGGCGGTGATCCGGGAATCCAGTTGGCGCAGCGAGCCCGCCGCCGCATTACGCGGATTGGCAAAGGTCTTCTCATCCTTATCACGCTGCGTCTGATTGAGTTTCTCAAAACCCGATTTGGTCATGATGACTTCGCCGCGCACTTCCAGTACACGCGGAAAATTCCGTCCGACCAGTTTCAACGGTATGCTATCGATCGTGCGCACATTCTGAGTCACGTCTTCGCCGGTAGCGCCATCACCGCGGGTAGCGCCACGCACAAGAACGCCATCTTCGTACAGTAGACTGATCGCCAGCCCGTCCAGTTTGGGTTCCGCGGTATAGACGATCTCCTTCACAGCCAGACGATCCCGCGCCCGCCGATCGAAGTCCTCGACTTCCTGCGCCTCAAAGGCATTATTCAGGGAAAGCATGGGGACGCGGTGTCTGACTTCGGCAAACTCGCTCAGCGGCGTGGCACCGACCCGTTGCGTCGGCGACTCCGGCACAATCAACTCCGGATGTTGCTGTTCCAGTTGCTGCAATTCGCGCAACAGACGATCGTATTCGCTATCCGGGATCTCCGGCGCATCCTGCACGTAATAGAGGTAGTTATGATGATTGATCTCTTCGCGGAGTTTGGTCACCCGCTGTTTGATCGCAGTAGAGACAGACATCCTCGATCCTGATAACGGCGGTTACGGACGCCGGCGTTGCAAGGACGTCATTTTCTGTTTGAACCGGAAGGCCTCGACCTTCTCCTTGAGATGACCGATGGTCTGCTTGGTCAGCACGCTGCGCGACTCATCACACAGCTCGGCATCCAGTAATTCTTCGAGTTTATACCCGACATCGATCAGCGTATTGAAGGCTTCGCGTGCTTCGATGGGCGCAGGCAAATGCAGATAGAGCACCAGGCCGGGCGTGGACACCTGTGACAACGTGGACGTATCGAACGTACCCGGTTCCAGGATATTCGCCAGGCCCAACAAGACCTGCCGGTAACCCTGGCTGTCCTTGACTTCATAGCGATAGATGCCATCTTCCTTGAGCACCATACCGATTGCTTCAGTCGCATTCCCGATAGTGTCGCCGGCAATTTCTTCGTCGGCCTTGGCCAATAACGTCAATGGAATAAACAGCTGTTCCCCCGCCGGGGCGATTTGTTCACTGCCCAATTCAACAATGACCGGCGCCTCTTCTTCGCTCACTACCGCGGTATTGCGTGCCGGTATGATTTCTTCCAGTTGATCCAGTTCAGCATGATCGAGAACAGGTGCAGTCGGGGTATATGATTCTTCCTGCGCGGGTGTTGCATTTGAGGAAAAGAGAGACCGCAGTTTTTCACGCCACTGCGGCCAGAGACTCGGCCTGGTATAACTTGCATGGCGTTCTTCCGACGGCACATTGCGCCGGCTAATGAGATATATCGCCAGAATGATTAATCCGCCGATGATTAACAGGGATACACGTAAGTCCATCGTGGGGGTGCTCCCAAGCTAGCAATGATTGTATTAGGCCACCTGTAAAACCGAGTATCAGACGGCTGCCAGTTTGACTGCCTCATCCACATCCACCGCCACCAGCCGAGACACACCGGGTTCATGCATGGTGACACCGGTAAGGTGATCGGCGATCTCCATGGTGATCTTGTTGTGCGTGATGAAGATGAACTGAACCCGATCCGACATGTGTTTGAGCATGTCGCAGAAACGGCCGACGTTGGCGTCGTCGAGCGGGGCATCCACCTCGTCGAGCATGCAAAACGGTGCCGGATTCAGCTGGAAGATGGAAAACACCAGCGCCACCGCGGTCAGCGCCTTCTCACCACCGGACAGCAAATGGATCGTGCTGTTACGCTTGCCGGGCGGACGCGCCATGACGGTAATACCGGTTTCAAGTATGTCGTCACTGGTCATTTCCAGATAGGCATGACCACCGCCGAACAGGCGCGGGAACAATTCCTTGACGCCGTTGTTCACCTTCTCGAAGGTTTCGTTGAAACGTTCCTTGGTTTCCTTGTCAATCTTGGCGATAGCATCTTCCAGCGTCTTTAACGCCTCCATCAGGTCGGCGTTCTGCTCGTCCAGGTATTTCTTACGCTCGGATTGCTGCTCGAATTCTTCGATGGCCGCGAGGTTGATTGCGCCCAGGCGCTGGATCCGTTTCTCTATGGCATCGAGATTTTCCGCCCATGCCGGTTCACTGGCATCCTGCGGTAACTCATTGATGAGGGTGGTCACTTCAAACCCTGCCGTGGTGACCGCTTCCTGCACGGTTTGGCGGCGCACCTTGATCTCCTGCCAGCCGATGCGAACCTCTTCCAGTTCGCCACGCACCGCCTGCACACCCTCTTCCGCCTTGCCGCGCTGTTCTTCCAGTTCGCGGTGCGTCTGGTCAATGCTTTGCAGGCTGTTACGCGCCGTGCTCAATTCATTTTCCACTTCGACGCGGGTCTTGAGCAGTGCCGCCAGCTCATCTTTCATCTCTTGCAAGGGTTGCTCGGCTTCCTTGATGGCAGTCTGCAACTCTTCGCGCCGCTCCTGCAATTGCGCCTGCTGGTTATCGATACGTTGCAGGGCCTGCTGCGTCGAGTTGAGTTCGGTGCGCATGGTTTCCGCACGCAGACGCACTTCCTGCGCGGACTCGCGCGCGGACTGCGCACTCGTGCGCGACTGCGACAAGCTCTGCTGTAACTCTTCCCGCTGCTGTGTCAGTTCTTCCTTGCGCTTGGCATGGCCACCGATCAGATCCTGCGCCTGCTCGCGGCGTCCGCGGGCCTCGGCGATCGTTTCTCTCGTCTTGTCGCCATGACTGACGACCTCGTTGAATTCATGTTGCAACTGCTCGATGCGCGCCTGGGTCTGTTCGTAGCGCGCACGCAAGGCACTGGTGCGTCCATTGAGTTCGTTGTGCTGCCGGTTCAGAACCTGCAAGGCGGATTGCACGCCGTCACGCAGTTGTTCCAGTTGCTTGAGCTTTTCCTGGGTGGTCTGGCGTTCCTGCTGCAAGTGTTGCAGGGCATCGCCTTGTTCGCTGATGGATTGATTCAGCGTTTTGATTTCCTGCTCACGCTGCAATACACCGCTGTGTGTTTCATCCAGTTTGGTCACACGCAACCAGCCCAGGCCCAGCCAGATGCCTTCGCGCGTCACCACCGATTCATTACGCTGCAAACGCGTACGCAATGCCAGGGCTTCGGCGAGCGTCTCCACTGCATAGACGCCTTCTATCTGCACCGGTACCGCGCCCGCGGAATGCACCTTGCTTAACAAGGTCGGTGCCTTGTCGTACACGTTGTCAGCGGGATTGATCTTCTCCAGCAAGGTCAACTGCCCCTTGTCGAAGGCCATCACGTTCGTGAACAGATCATCAAGACTGTCGACACAGACTGCCTCGAGATTGGCGCCGAGTACGCACTCGACGGCGCGTTCCCAACCCTTTTCCACGTCCAGGATCTCGGCCAGACGCTTGGCCTCTTCGAGATGCTGATTCTGCAACCAGGCCTTGACGCCTTCCTGTTGTTTACCCAGGGCCGCCTGTTGCAAGGCCGTCAGCGAAGCATGTCTGGCGCGCAGCCCCTGCAGGGATTCCTGTTGCTGTTCGTAGTGTGCCGAGTATTGCTGAAGCGCTTCCCGCGTCTGACCGATCTCCGCCTGCGCATTCTGCAGTTCAGTCTGTTTCTGGGACAATTGCTGAGTCTGTTCATCCAGCTGCGACTGCAAGCCTTGCAGCTCGGTTTCCAGTTCGCTGTTGCGCTGTTTTTCCAGCTCTTCGCCCAGGCGCGCCTTGCGTTGTTCCAGTTGCAGTAACTGTTGTTCCAGTTGCTGGATACGCGCGGATTCCACTTCTACCGCACGTGCAGGCTCCGCTGCCTGCTGGGTAAACTGCTCCCATTCCTGTTGCCAGGTCTGCATCGACTGCTCGGCCTGTTGCAGGGCGGTCGTCGCATCGCGCTCCGCGGCCTGGGTTTGTTCCAGCGAGGGTCCGATGGTTTCCAGTTCCTGGCGTAATTGCGCAATCCGTTGTTGATCGGTGCTCAAATGCGACTGCGCTTCGTTCAGGTCTTTCTCCAACTGCGCCAGATCGTTTTGTTGTTGCTGACGGCGCTCGCGGGTGTGCTGAATGGACTGTTCGATGCGGGCAATGTCGGAACCGACACTGTAAAACCGGCTTTGAATCTTGTTGAAGGTCTCGTTCGCCTCGACCAGGGCCTCACGCTGTTTTTCGATCTCGGCTTCGATGGAACGCTGCTGTGCGCGCGCCGCTTCCAGCGCGGTTTCCTTATCACGAATTGCGGATTCCACGGAGGCCGCGTTTTCGTTCAGGGCCTTCCAGCGCAAGGCCTGCAGTTGCGCACTGACCAGGCGTTCTTCTTCTTTCAGTATCTTGTAACGTTCGGCCGCCTTGGCCTGACGCTGCAGGTGATTAATCTGTTTTTCCAGCTCTTCGCGCAGATCGTTCAGACGATCCAGGTTGTCGCGCGTATGCCGGATGCGGGTCTCGGTCTCCTTGCGGCGTTCCTTGTATTTGGAAATGCCGGCCGCCTCTTCCATGAAGATACGCAGCTCTTCCGGTTTGGCCTCGATGATACGGGAGATGGTGCCCTGTTCGATGATGGCGTAACTGCGCGGGCCTAAACCGGTACCGAGAAAGATGTCGGTGATATCGCGGCGGCGGCAGCGCACGCCATTCAGATAATAATTAGACTGACCGTCACGGCTGACGGTGCGCTTGATGGCGATCTCGTTGTAGTTGGCCCACTGCCCGCCCAGTTTGCCGTCGCTGTTGTCGAACACCAGTTCGACCGAGGCCTGCCCCACGGGCTTGCGTGTGTTGGAGCCATTGAACACCACATCGGCCATGGAATCGCCGCGCAGTTGTTTGGCCGAGGTTTCACCCATGACCCAGCGCACCGCATCGATAATATTGGATTTACCGCAGCCGTTCGGGCCGACGATGCCAATAAGTTCACTGGGGAGTTGAACGGTGGTCGGGTCGACAAATGACTTGAAACCCGCAACTTTGAGCTTTCGCAAACGCATGGGCGACAAAGATACAGGATCCCGCAAGGATCAGACAAGATTGACATCACAGACAAACTCATTATCTCTTCTGAATTCGTAAACCGCTCCGGGGACAGACTAGCGTTCGCCAGGACCGTCAGCAGCAGGGATGCTGCTGCCGAGCGTACAAGGATGTATTTACCGCGCGTCCTGGCAAACGCTAGTCTGTCCCGTCCCTCATATTGAGTAAGCCTGGAGAAACAAATCAGCATCAATTTTAAAAACCGGCTTGTCCTCCTCTCACACCTCCGTTATCTTTCGCCCATGCCAAGTCAGCCCTCAAAAGACCTCGAAACCTTCGATAACCCGATGCCGACGCGGGATTACACCATCCGCATCGATGTACCGGAGTTCACCTGCCTGTGCCCCAAGACCGGGCAACCGGATTTTGCCACGCTCAAGATCGAATACGTGCCGGATCAGCGTTGTGTGGAACTGAAGTCATTGAAATTATACGTGTGGTCTTTCCGTGACGAGGGCGCCTTCCACGAAGCGGTGACCAATCGCATCCTTGATGACCTGGTCAAGGTGACCGCACCACGCTTCATGCGGCTCACGGCGGAATTCAATGTACGCGGCGGCATCTACACGACGGTCGTGGCCGAACACCGCGATGCCCGCTGGCAACCCGCCGCGCCCGTGACCTTACCGTAAATTGCCGCAGTCACCCCGTTCAGAATTAGGCCACACTAATATATATATTGGTATCGATGTCGGGACCTCGGGCATCCGCGCCATCGCCATCGACGAACACGCTAATCCCCTCAGTGAAGCCCGCCAGGATCTACCGTCTCCGGAACCACAGGATCATGGCCGGGAACAATCCCCTGCAATCTGGTGGACTGTCTGCCAGGGCGTCCTCACTGATTTATTGCGAACCCTCGATCGTCGCGCCGTGCGCGCCATTGCCATCGACGGGACATCCGCCACGGTGCTGCTGACCGATGCCCAGGGGCAGCCGCTGACCACAGCCCTGATGTATAACGACGCCAGCGCCAGCGAACAACTGGCCCGGGTGCAAGCGGTGGCGCCCGCCGATAACCCCGTGAATGCCGTCAGCGCCGGCCTACCCAAAATCATGTGGTTGCGCGAACACAATCCCAGCCAGCCCGTGCGCCATGTCATGCACCAGGCGGATTGGTTGAGTTTCCAATTGAGTCAACACGCCGGGTTCAGCGACAGCAACAATTGTCTCAAGACCGGCTACGACCCCGTCACGCAGACCTGGCCCGCGTGGATCGCACAACTTGGCATTCCGGAGAATTGGCTGCCCAGTGTGGTACCACCCGGGCAAGTCATCGGCACAATCACAACCGAGATTGCACACTCATTCGATTTACCAACTGATGTTCGGATCGTCAGCGGCACCACTGACTCCACCGCTGCGATTATCGCGACCGGCGCACACCGCATCGGGGATGCGGTCACCTCGCTCGGTTCGACGCTGGTTTGCAAAGTCATCAGCGATAAACCGGTGTCTGCACCGAACTACGGTGTCTACAGTCAACCTTTCGGCGATTACTGGCTGGTCGGCGGCGCCTCCAACAGCGGCGGTGCGGTGTTACGGCAATATTTCACGGACGCGCAAATGCATGACATGAGCGCACGCATTGATCCCTTGCACCCTACAGGCCTGGATTATTATCCCCTGCCGGCGACCGGCGAACGGTTTCCCGTCAATGCCCCGGATCTGGAACCACGGCTCAACCCCCGCCCCAACGACGATGTGCAGTTTTTTCAGGGCCTGTTAGAAGGCATCGCCCGGATCGAATACAATGCTTATCGTCTGTTACATGAACTCGGCGCGCCCTATCCGGTCTCAGTGCGTACCGTCGGTGGCGGCGCCAAAAATCGCGCATGGACACAGCTTCGTTCGCAACAATTGCAAGTTGACATGCCGGCTGCCGCGCACACCGAAGCGGCTTACGGCAGCGCCTTACTGGCAAAACGCGGATACAGAAACAACAAGGAAATCGGTATATGAGCAATCCTATTGGCGGTCTGGGTTATTTCATGCAAGGTCTGCGTCTGTTGAGCAAGCCCGGTGTTAAACGCTATGTGCTCATACCGTTATTCATCAATATCGTCCTGTTTGCCATCTTATTCTGGTTGGCTGGCGACCTTTCTGACTTTATCGTCAGTCAGTTTATGTCTCACTTATCCGGATGGTGGGCATGGCTTACTAAAATCGTTAAGCCGTTTATTTACCTGCTGGCCATCCTCATCATGTTTTTCAGTTTCTCTTTCGTCGCCAATCTGGTGGGCGCACCATTTAACAGCTACCTCGCCGCCGCGGTGGAAAAACATCTCACCGGTTCCTCACCCATCGGCAGTGAACGCAAATTCTGGGCTGAGTTCGGCGTCATGGTACTGAGTGAGCTAAAAAAATGGGGATACTATGCATTATGGTCAATCCCGTTATTCATTGCGTCATGGTTGATAGCACCAATAGCGCCGTTCTTATGGTTCATCTTCGGAGCCTGGATGTTCAGCAGCGAATATCTCGACTATCCCATGGGTAACTATGGACTGACCTTCTCTGACATTCGCAAACACATCGCCGGCAAACGCATGCTCTCGCTCAGCTTCGGTGCCGCCGTGACCGTTGCCACCATGATCCCGATCTTTAATTTCATCGTCATGCCAGTTGCCGTAGCCGGGGCCACGGCCATGCGGGTGGAGAAGTTTCCGCTGACGCGTTCTTGATTTCTTTTATTTTCGCCCGCGGCTACGCCGCTGAAGCGAGTGACTTTTCTTTGCTTGTCCAAAGAAAAGTCACCAAAAGAAATGACACCCGCTGTCGCAAACCACAGCCTTGCTTATGAAACTGCTCGGGCGGTCAGCAGACAGGACATGGCCCAGGCCAGTCTCTCGACCTCCAGTCTCACCTCCTCCTTGTCCAGTCTGCTGACTGGCGGCGTCCCTGCCGCCACCCTGCGGGCGCAACCTGCGCTGTTTCAACGCGCATCTGTTGCGACAGCATGGGGTTTCTTCACTTAGCCAGATGAGAGAACGTAATGTAATTTGTTGCTCTGTTATTTCTCAGTGGATAACCCCCATGCGATTGCCGTGAGGGATTTTTGGCTGAACGCAAGTGGCGCCCGCAGGGGCGAGGCAGGGATGCCGAGCCTGTGATATGAGACAGGAAGTCGAATATCACAGCGCCCATGAGTACAGCCAATAAATCAAGAACGTTTGGCAATCGTGGGGCGATTTTCTTTGCCCACTTTCTTTGTTCGCACAAAGAAAGTGGGGCGCCAAAGCCACGCAGTGGCAGGCGAAACATCAACTACCTCAAAAATTCTTTCAACCTCTCAACACCTTCCACCAATCGTTCCAGCGACGTGGTATACGCCACACGCACATGCGTGCTGGCCTTGTAGTCGCCGAAGTCGGCACCGGGCGTGATGGCGACACCAATCTGTTCAAGCAGGTCTTCGACAAATTGCATACTGTCCTGAGTGAAATGGCTGCAATCGCAGTAAATATAGAATGCGCCCTGCGGTTCGACGGTAATCTTAAACCCGAGCTCGCGCAGGGCCGGCAGCAGGTAGTCGCGTCGCCGCTGGAATTCGATGCGACGTGATTCAAGGATAGCGATGTTCTCCGGCGCAAACGCGGCAAGCGCCGCGTGCTGTGAGGGTGTGGGTGCGGCGAGAAAAATATTCTGGGCAAAGTTGTCGATGGCCGTGACATACTCTTCAGGTGCCACCAGCCAGCCCAGGCGCCAACCCGTCATGCCGAAATATTTGGAAAAACTGTTGATGACGAAGGCATCGTCGGTATATTTCAATATCGTCTCGGCGTTATCGGTATACACCAGGCCATGATAGATCTCGTCCATGAAGATAATTCCGTTCCTGTCACGCACGAATTGAATGATCGCCTGCATTTGTTCCGGCGGGATCAAGGTGCCGGTGGGATTGGACGGTGACGCCAACACGACACCGACCGTGTCTTCATCCCAATGGGTTTGCAGATGCTGTAGTGTGATCTGATATGCCGATGTCGAATCCACTGGAATGGATTTGGTGCGTCCGGCCAGGAAACGCACGAAGTTGCGATTACAGGGGTAACCGGGGTCGCTGACCAGGATCGTTTTATTCGTCTCGGCAACCGCGGCAATCGCTAGGAGCAAGGCACCGGAGGCGCCGGGCGTAATCACGATACGATTCGGTTCCAGCGTAACGCCGTAACGATCCCGATAGAACTGCACGATCGCCTGCTTCAGCGCGGGCAGACCCGTCGCCGGCGTATAGTGCATGTGCCCGGTGGCAATGGCGGCTTGCGCCGCTTTGACCACCGGTTCGGGTGTCGGGAAATCCGGTTCTCCGATCTCCATGTGCACGATATCACGTCCCTGTTGTTCCAGTTCACGTGCCCGCGCCAGCAGGCGCATCACCTGAAACGCATGGATGGCATCCGTTCGCGAGGAATGTGGCAGCATCGTGTTAAGCGTAGACGCTCTGATGCAGGTATTTCAGAAAGTCGACGTTGACATACTTGAAGCCATTGGCATCGCCCTCCAGCACCGTAAACGGTGCCTCCGGTTCGCCCAGGCTATCGAGCACGATGGCGGCTTGCGGAAATGGATGATCCTGGGTGTAACTGTTCACGGTGACCAGTGTGGCCAGATCGGCGCCACGGGTAGCATGAATCCCGTTCTCGGAATCTTCAAACGCCAGGCATTGCGGCGCGTCCAGTTGCATGTGTTGCAGGGTGTAATGGTAAATATCCGGTGCCGGCTTTTTCGCGGGGACGATATCGCCGGCCGCGATGATTTCGAAGACCTGTTCCCAGCCCGCGCCCAGGGTGTTTTGTAACAAGGCGTCGACATTTTCCGGCGTGGTGGTGGTGGCGATGGCCAGCCGCAGCCCGGCGTCGCTGGCCTCCGCCAGCAGGCGTTTGACCCCGGGGCGCAAGGGGATCGCGCCGGTCGCCAGCAGCTCGGTGTAATGCCGGGTCTTGGCCTTGTGCAGGCCGGCGATAAATTCATCCAGCTTGGCCGGGCGCTTAAAACCGGTGTTATAGACATCCAGGTAGTGGCGAATGCGCTCTTTGCCGCCGGTCACCGCCAGCAATTTCCCGTAGAGTTCAACGGACCAGTCCCAGTCCAGGCTGGCCTCGGCAAAGGCACGGTTAAACGCCACCCGGTGCCCGTCGCGCTCGGTATCCGCCAGGGTACCGTCCACATCGAAGATTAATGCTTGTAATTCAATCATTTTTTAACCACCCACTGCAAAAGATGGCATAGGTTACCCGAAGCCCCGGAAACTGACACCCCTCCCGGATGTGGTAAAAAAGGCTAGATTTTTCAGAATATTTCATTAAGATACCTGCCTTTCTCGCGCAGGGTGGATGTCGACCTGCGGACATGACGAATTTGTGACTGGCAGGAGATGCTGAATGTCCACGAAGAAGAAGGCCAAAAAGAAGGCTGCCGCCAAGAAGACGGCGGTGAAGAAGGCGCCCGCCAAGAAGAAGACGGCGGCCAAGAAAGCGCCGGCGAAAAAAACCGCCGCCGCAAAAAAATCCCCTGCTAAAAAAACCGCTGTGAGCAAATCCTCCAGCGCTAAACCCGCGAGCGCCAAAGCCAGCAAGCGCAAGGGCGGCGAATTTACCGATTTCATTCCCTACGAAGAGAAGCACGGCGAAGACTATATGAATGACGCACAGAAGGATCACTTCCGCCAAATCCTGCGCCACTGGAAGCAGGAACTGATGGAAGAAGTCGATCGCACCGTGCATCACATGCAGGATGAAGCCGCCAACTTTCCTGACCCCAACGATCGCGCCACTCAGGAATCCGAGTTCACCATGGAATTGCGCACCCGCGACCGCGAACGCAAGTTGATCAAAAAGATCGACGAATCCCTGGAAAAAATCGATAGTGGTGAATACGGTTACTGCGAAGAATGCGGTATCGAGATCGGCGTTCGCCGTCTGGAAGCCCGTCCCACCGCGACCTTGTGTATCGACTGCAAGAGCCTGGACGAGATCCGCGAAAAACAGCGGTTTTAATTCAGTCAGCGCCGTTCACGCGGCGGGACACGCTAATGCCCGTTCGCCCTGCCGGCGATCGATCTGTACTCGCAAACGGTTGCTCTCGGCAAACGCCATAATGAACTGGTAGGCCTGTGGGTCCACTTCCGCCAGACAACGCGCCACTACCAGGCACTTCTGACCATCGATCATGCACGGCTTGACGCTGACGTTGTAACGTAAACGCCGGTCACTGCTGAAGCTGGCCAGTGTCGACGACAATCGCTCGATCCAGTCGCCCGGACGTAGCTTGCTGCCATCCTCCCGCGTACCATGTATGACCACTCTGTCGTCCGACATCGCCGTTTTTCCTGTCTTGCATCAGTGTGAAATGTATGCAAAAACTTCGGCATAAATTCGGTTTTCTTTAGCGCTTTCATATTAACCAGCAGGTGAAAACAGACTCATGGACACCTTACAGGTCATGCAGGCAAGACTCTGCGTTCGCGCCTTTCTCGACAAGCCGGTGGGCGACGAACTGATCCGCGAGATCCTGGCTGCGGCGCGCTGGGCACCGTCCGGCACCAATACCCAGCCCTGGCAGGTCGCGGTGCTGCGCGGCGACACCAAGGCAAGCCTGACTCAGCGCCTGCTCGCCCGGCGGGAGCAGCATATCGATCCCAATCCAGACTACGCCTACTACCCGGATACCTGGGTGGACCCGTATCGCCGGCGCCGGATTGCGTGCGGCAAGGCGCTGTATACCGCGCTGGGTATCGCCCGCGACGACAAGGACCGCCAGAAGATCGCCTGGGAGAATAATTACCGTTTTTTCGGCGCGCCCGTCGGTCTGATATTCCTGATCGATAAGCAACTTAACCAGGGCTCCTGGATGGATCTGGGCATGTTTATCCAGAACGTGATGCTGGCCGCCAAGGCCCTGGGCCTGGATACCTGCCCCCAGGCCTCCCTGGCCGAATACCCGGATGAGGTCCGCGAACTCCTGGGGCTATCGAGCGAGGTGGCCGTGGTCTGCGGCATGGCCCTGGGTTATGCGGACATGTCGCAGGCGGTGAATCAGTTCCGCCAGGCGCGCGAACCCGTCGAGACCTTTACCCGCTGGTATGACTGATATTACTTACCGAGGTCGCTTTGCCCCATCCCCCACCGGCCCGCTGCACTTCGGCTCACTGATTGCCGCCACCGCCAGTTATCTGGAGGCACGCAGTCAGGGTGGCGAATGGTGGCTCAGGATTGAAGACATCGACCCGCCGCGGGAGGTTGCCGGGGCCAGTGACGCTATCCTGCGGACCCTGGACGCCTTCGGTTTTGAGTGGGATGGCCCGGTGACTTACCAGAGTCAGCGCCACGGCTACTATGCAGACGCCCTGGCGCAATTGCGCCAGGCGGGTCTGGCCTATCCCTGTGCCTGCAGCCGTAAGGACATCGCCCAGGCCAGCCCTTCCGGCCTCTATCCCGGCACCTGCCGTAATGGCCTGGCCCCGCACCAAACTCCCCGCGCCTGGCGACTGCGCGTGCCAGAAGAGATCATTGAATTCGTGGATAAAATTCAGGGACCGCAGCGCTGTGATCCGGTCACGGAGGCAGGCGATTTCGTCCTGTTGCGGGCGGACGGCTACGTCGCCTATCAACTGGCGACCGGGTTCGATGACGCCGAACAAGGGATGACCGAAGTGGTGCGCGGAGCCGATCTGCTGGATTCCACTCCTCGGCAACGGCTGATTCAGGCCCTGCTTGGCCTGCCCAGTCCCGGCTATGCGCACCATCCCGTGGCGGTTACTGCCAAGGGTGAAAAATTGAGTAAACAGACCTTCGCCCCGGCATTGAATCAGGACCAGGCCAGCCCCCTGCTCTACGCCGCGTTGCAGTTTCTCGGGCAGGCCGTCCCGCCGGAACTCCAACACGGCGCATTGCCTGAATTATGGGCATGGGCCAGGGAAAACTGGAAACTGGCGCTGATCCCGCAAATACATCAAGAGGTCATTGAAATATTTCCCTGAATGTCCGATACACAGTAAGCGGACAGGACGAATACGCACGGAGGAAGTTGTACCCCAATGTCTGAACCGACGACACCGGTCAAACAGGCCCGGCAAGACAGCGCCGTCAACCAGGAAGAATTTTTGGTCGCCAATCGTATTGGCATTGTGCAGAAATTACGTCAGCTCGCCAAAAACAACTGCATGGTCTCGGCCACGTTCAATGGCGGCACACAGACCATGAATACCGCCATCCTCGAAGTCATCCGCGACATGGATCTGGTTGCTCTCGATTACGGCCCCAATGAAAGCATCAATCAACAGATGCTCAAGGCGGACCGCATCATTTTCAAAAGCGAACTGGAAGGGATTGATGTGCAATTCACGGTGTCTTCCATTACCAAGGCCAAGTACCAGGGCCAACCGGTGTTTGCGATCCCTATCCCGGATACCCTGCTCTGGATCCAGCGCCGTCAGGCCTACCGCGTCCGGGTCCCGCTGGGTGTGCCCGCGCATGTTGAGTTGGTCAACGAGTCAGGGGGTACCGATCGCTACACGGTACTCGATATCAGTGCGGGCGGACTCGCCATCCTGGATGAGAAGTACCGGCTCAACCTCGAACCGGGGACGCTCCTGGATAGATGCCGTTTGCTGCTGCCCGAACACGAAGCTGCCGAGATCGTCCTCGAAGTCAGAAGCCGTTTTCCCAACAACCGCAATCAGCGCGAAGCCGGTCAGCGCCTGGGTTGTGCCTTCGTGAATCTGAACATGGCGGTTGGCGCCAACATTCAACGCTATATCCACGCGCTGGAAATATTACGCAAGCGCACGGAAGACTGACTGGTCGTTTGATGCTGGACAATCTCCAGCGGCGTGCGTATAAGAGGAAAAAATTACCCGCACCGCCGAGATGACCGACGCCAACGCCGAACACTTGCGTGCCGAGATCAGTTTCCTCATCCAGTACGCTCCATTCAATAAAATGGATCAGGCGGAACTCGCGCATCTCGTTTCCCACAGCCGGCAAAACCACTACACGAAAAACCAGATCATTCGCCAGCCCACGGATAGCGTGCCGTCCACGTTTTACATCATCAAGCAGGGCCGTGTCCGCGGCGAAGTCGCATCGGCGGACGGCGCACACATGACGCCGGTCTGGGAACTCGGTCCCGGCGAATGTTTTCCTATCGGGGCCTTGTTGAGTAACCGGCCCAGCCAGACCCAGCATCGCGCGATCGAGGCGTGCGAATGCCTGGAAGTTTCGAAAGAAGAATTTCATTACCTGTTGGATCACAGCGGGCCCTTCCGTGATTTCTGCACGCAAAGATTAAGTCACCTGCTGACGCAGGTCCTGCGCGACGTGCAGGCAAATTCATTGGCGACAGTCTCGGACGACAACCCGTTGAATGCCCCCTTGCGCAATTTACTTTCGAGCAAACCGATCAGTTGTACGCCGGACACGCCGATTCGCACAGCCCTGGAAACCATCGAGGCCGCGCATCGCCGCAGTATCGCGATCCTGGATACGCAGCAGCATCCCATCGGCATACTGACGCTGCGTGACGTGATGGTCCGCGTCACCCTGGCGGAGATCGACATCAATTCACCTGTGGCTGAAGTGATGACGCCATTACAGGAGTTTTTATCACCGGAGAATTTTGCCTACGAGGCGGCGCTATTCATGGCGGGCAAAGGCGTCGGGCATGTCTGCGTGGTCGACCGCGGACGTTTTCTCGGCCTGTTATCCGAGCGCGATCTGTTTTCGCTGCAGCGCGTCGGACTGGGCACACTCAGCCGCGCGATTCAAAACAGCCATGACATTGCCAGCCTCAAACGCCTGAGTGCACAGATTGCACAGTTCGCCGATCAGATGCTCGCCCAGGGCGCCTCGGTCAGCCAGTTAATGCGCTTGATCACCACGCTGAACGATCTGATCACGCAACAGGTGATCCGCATCTGCGAAGACACTTACGGTAAACCGGCACATGCCTACACCTGGCTCGCCTTCGGCAGTGAAGGCCGGATGGAACAGACACTGAAAACCGATCAGGACAACGGCATACTGTTTGAAGTGCAGGCAGGTGAAAATTCTGACGATATTCGCGTGGCTTTTCTGCCGCTGGCAAAACAGATCAATCTGGCGCTGGCGGAGGTCGGCTTTCCACTCTGCCCCGGCAATATCATGGCCAGTAACCCCGAGTGTTGTCTGAGTATGTCGGAGTGGCAGGATCGTTTTGCGCGCTGGATCGATGCCGGCACGCCGGAACATCTACTCAAGGCATCGATATTTTTTGATTTTCGCCCTCTCGCCGGCGCTGAACAACCCGTACGGACATTGCGTCAATGGTTGCACGGCAAGACAACGCAAAACAGCCGATTTCGCCGGCAGATGGCAGCGACCGCCTTGAGTAACCGTCCACCATTAGGCCTGATTCGCGATTTTGTCACTCAAAGCGGCGGCGATCATCCCAATGCGATTGATTTGAAACTGCACGGCGTAACGCCGTTCGTGGATGCTGCCCGGATTATCGCCCTGGCCAACAGCATTGATGAAACAAACACCATTGAGCGTCTGACTCAGGCTGCTGCCTGCGGTGCGCTGCGCCAGGAGGCGGTGGATTCATGGATAGAAGCATATCAATATATTCAACTATTGCGAATGAGGAAGCATCGCCAACAAGCATTAAATCGTGTAGCCTTGCACAATTATCTCGATCCGAATGAGTTGAATGAACTTGAACGGCGCATTCTGAAAGAGGCATTTCGTCAGGCGCGCAAATTACAAGCCAAACTTGCATTGGATTATCAGCTATAACTAATGTTAATGAACGCGCCTTTCTCGTCACGATGGCAAGTTCAGACAGACTTCATTACGATACCGCCAAGGTTTCGTTGTTGGAGAAAACCGGTATCCCGGATGGATAGCGTGTCAAGACAGGGCCGTCTGCCCCATTACCAAAATTTATAAATAAAAACTCATCACAAAGAAGAGGAGGTCCATCATGCAACCGTCTGCTAAAGCGGCTTATTGGAAGGCCAATCTACGCCTTCTGACAATCTGCCTGGTCATCTGGTTCATCGTGTCATACGTCTGTGGCATTCTGCTTGTTAACGAACTGAATCAGATCAAAATTGGTGGCTACCCACTGGGATTCTGGTTCGCGCAACAAGGCTCCATCTACACCTTCGTGATTCTGATCTTTGTTTATGCCGCACGCATGAACAAACTGGATCGTCAATTCGACGTTCACGAAGACTAAGGGGGCCGTTATGACTAATCTACAAATCTGGACCTATAGCGTCGTCGGTTTCACCTTCCTGTTGTACATCGGCATCGCTCTCCGGGCCAAAGCTAGTACCACCGGTGAATTTTATGTTGCTGGTAAGGGCGTGCACCCTGTCGCCAACGGCATGGCCACCGCCGCCGACTGGATGTCGGCTGCATCGTTCATCTCCATGGCGGGCCTGATCGCGTTCAACGGTTATGACGCATCGGTGTACCTCATGGGCTGGACCGGTGGTTATGTGTTGCTGGCAATGCTGCTGGCGCCTTACCTGCGCAAGTTCGGTAAATTCACCGTGCCGGAGTTCATCGGCGAACGCTTCTACTCGAAGACCGCACGTATCGTCGCCGTCATCTGTTTGATCGTCGCCTCGATTACCTATGTAATCGGTCAGATGAAAGGTATCGGCGTGGCCTTCTCGCGCTTCCTGGAGATCGACTTCACCAGCGGTGTGATCGTGGGTATGGCCATCGTGTTTATTTATGCCGTACTCGGCGGCATGAAGGGCATTACCTATACCCAGATCGCCCAGTACGTGGTGTTGATCTTTGCTTACACGATTCCGGCGATCTTTATTTCACTGCAACTGACCGGCAACCCGCTGCCGCAACTGGGTCTGGGCAGCACCTTGCATGATGGCGCGCACATGCTGGACAAGCTCAACCAGGTGTTGGTCGACATCGGCTTCGCGCAGTACACGGCGCAGAAAGGGACAACGCTCAATCTGTTCCTGCTGACCTTGTCACTGATGATCGGTACCGCGGGCCTGCCGCACGTGATTGTCCGTTTCTTCACGGTACCCAAGGTACGTGACGCTCGCTCCTCTACCGGTTGGGCCCTGGTGTTCATCGCCATTCTGTACACCACGGCACCGGCGGTTGGCGCCATGGCGATCTACAACTTCATCAAGACCGTGCAACCGGGTGAAATCAGCGGCAATACGGCTGAGGCCAATCTGAAATACGACGATCGCCCGGCCTGGTTCAAGAACTGGGAAACCACCGGCCTGCTCAAGTTCGAGGATAAAAACGGCGATGGCCGGATCGAGTACTACAACGACAAGAACGAGAAGTATGCCGCTACTGCAGCAAGCAGGGGCTGGAAAGGCAACGAGATGGTCAAGGTCGACCGCGACATCATGGTATTGGCCAACCCGGAAATCGCCAAGTTGCCTAACTGGGTGATCGCCCTGGTCATCGCCGGCGGTCTGGCCGCCGCCTTGTCGACGGCCGCGGGATTGTTATTGGCTATCTCCACCGCCATTTCCCATGACCTGCTCAAAGGGATCTTCGCGCCGCAAATCAACGAGAAACAGGAATTGCTGGCGGCGCGCATCGCCATGGCGGGTGCCATTGTCGTTGCCGGTTTGCTGGGGATACATCCGCCCGGCTTCGCGGCGCAGGTCGTGGCCCTGGCCTTCGGTCTGGCGGCATCGTCCCTGTTCCCGGCCTTGATGATGGGGATCTTCAACAAGCGCATCAACAATGCCGCGGCAGTCACCGGCATGCTGGTTGGCCTGGGCTTCACCCTGATTTACATCTTTGTGTATAAGGGTTGGTTCTTCATCCCCGGCACCAACAACCTGCCGAACGATGCGACGCACTGGGTCATGGGTATCCAGCCGGAATCCATCGGTGCTGTCGGCGCGTTGCTGAACTTCATCACCGCGATGATCGTTTCGCGTATCACCCCGCCACCGCCGGAGCATATCCAGCACCTGGTGGAAGACATTCGCGTACCGCGCGGCGCCGGCGGCGCAAGCGGGCATTAAGCGCACCCGTGTCAGCCAACCCAACCCCGCTCCGGCGGGGTTGTTTTTTTACGAAGAGAAAATTATGTCGGGTTGATAAATGTCATGTTGTAAACGGTATGATGACTTGTGCGCGATACAACAACAGTGGGTATACAAAATACCCGTTCCGAAATAATATCCTGGTCATTCCGGAAACGGCGAAGCCGTTATCCGGAATCCAGTGTCTTTACCGGTAAAAAGTCACTGGATGCCGGATATACGCTTTGCGTATTCCGGCATGACAATACGGGTTATCTTTGGCCCTCTGTGGTCACTATTTCGGAAGACTTAATTTAAACTTGTCGTATGAGTATCGAACTGGCAGAGATCCGTGATTTTCTGGTGGCGCATCCGCCATTTGATCTCCTGCCCGGCGATGCCTTACAACAACTGCCCAAGTCATTTTCCATTCGCTATTTACGCCGCGGCCAGGCCTTCCCGCCGGCGGATGCCGAAGCATCGCTCTATCTCGTGCGCCAGGGCGTTATCGACATTCGCAATGCACAGGGGGTATTGATCGAGAAACTGGCCGAAGGCGAGTTGTATAGTGCACTCTGCGAGCGTATCGATGACGCCATGCAACTTCACGGCAAGGCGAGCGAAGACAGTCTGTTGTACGCCTTATCCTGCGAACGCTTCCAACAACTCAGCCAGCAATACCCGGCATTCGCGGAACACTTCAGCGCCGCCCTCAAACAGAGTTTGTGGCGCGTCATTAATAACCTGCCGCAACAATCCGCGCAAGGCGAGACGCAACTGGATATGGAAGTGGGTCAGCTGATCGCGCGCAAACCGATCACGGCGTCACCGGACATGCGCATCGTCGATGCCGCCCGCCTGATGACGGACGAGGGATTATCGTCCCTGTTGCTGGTAGAAAACGGCGCCTTGACCGGACTCATTACCGATCGGGATCTGCGCAGCCGCTGCATTGCCGCCGGCCGGGATATTACCCAAACCGTGCGCGAAATCATGAGCACGCAAGTGCGCACCATCGACTCCACCGCCACCCTGGCCGATGCCCTGCTGCTCATGAACCGGCACAACGTACATCACCTGCCGGTGATGCAGGACAACGAGGTCGCAGGCATCCTGTCCAGTACCGATCTGATTCGCCAGCAAGGTCATCACCCCCTGCAACTGGTGCGCAGCATTCACAAGGCCCAGACCCTCACCGAACTTGTTGATGCGAGCGCGATGTTGCGCGATCTGCAGGCGCAACTGTTCAATGCGCATACTCCCGCGTATCGCCTTGGCCAGATCATGTCGTCCATCGGCGACGCCCTCACCCAACGCCTGCTGACACTGGCGCAAACCGAACTGGGCGAGGCGCCGATTGCCTTTGCCTGGCTGGCGGCCGGCTCTCTGGCCAGACAGGAAATGACCGCGGGCAGCGATCAGGATAACGCCCTGCTACTCAGTGATGATTACGCCGCTGACACGCACGGCGAGTATTTCGCACGGCTCGCGCAATTCGTCTGCGACGGTCTGGATGCCTGCGGCATCGTGCATTGTCCCGGCGAGGTGATGGCCAGTAATCCACGCTGGCGGCAGCCGCTGAAAAGCTGGCGCGAATATTTTACGCATTGGATACTGCATCCGGATCACAAGGGCGTGATGGAGGCCTGCAACTTTTTTGATCTGCGCGTCATCGCCGGTGATGCCGAGTTGTTGCAACAACTGTTTCCGGCGGCAGTGGCGCAGGCCAGCGCGAACCAGATCTTTCTGGCGCACCTGGCCGCCAATGCCACCCGCCACCGCATCCCGCTGGGATTCTTTCGTCAGTTCGTGCTGGTCAGCGATGACGAACACCACGACCAACTCGATATCAAACTCGGCGGCCTGATTCCGTTGACCGAACTCGTGCGCCTGTTTGCCCTTGCCGCCGGCGTCACCCGCGTCAACACCTACGAACGCCTGCAGGCGATGCAGGGATCGAGCGTGCTGTCACAATCCAGTGCCGCGGATCTCCACGACGCACTCGATATCCTCAATACCCTGCGCCTGCGTCACCAGGCGCTGCAACATACCCAGGGCCTGCCGCCCGACAACTTTATCGATCCGCAAAGTCTGAGCCAGGTGGAACGGCAATCCCTGAAGCAGGCATTCAGCATCCTGCGCGACCTGCACAAACTCCTGGCGCAACGGTACCAGACCGAGCGTTTCTACACATGAACCTGGCGAGTCTGCTGCCACTGGAATGGCGCCGCCAGCGTGCATTGCGGCGTGCGCCGGCCGGTCCCTTGCACGAGTATCTGCAACACCCCTTCCCCGATCGCAATCAGGATTACCGGCAGGCGCGTTATCTCGCCATCGATCTGGAAACCAGCGGACTTGATCCCAAACGCGATCACATCCTCAGCATCGGCTGCGTCGAGATCAGCGCAAACGCCATTGAGCTCGGCAGCGCGCGTCACATCATCGTGAGCAGTGATCAGACCTTATCGGAAGACAGTGTGGTGATTCATCGCCTCACGGACGATGTCATCGCCGAGGGCGAATCCGTTGCGGCAGCATTGACGGACTTGCTGAGACAGCTGGCGGGCAAGGTGCTGCTCGCGCACCATGCGACTATGGATGTCGGATTTCTGCGTCGTGCGTGTCAGCGGGTGTTCGCCGGCAATCTGTTGGTCCCCGTCGTGGATACCCTGGCGCTGGCGCAACAACAAAGCGCACGGCGCAATGAAATTGTCGGAGGCGGTGGCCTGCGGCTGGGGGCCCTGCGCGAGCGCTATCACCTGCCGCGCTACCAGGCGCACAATGCCTTGTCGGATGCAGTGGCCGCGGCGGAATTATTTCTTGCCCAGGCCGCGGAGCGGGCCGGCGATGAACCGCATTATGCCCTGAAGCGATTACTGCTGAAGAGCTAATGTATCAGCGCGGACGCGCTAACCACTGGCAACACATGACACCCACGCCACAGAGCGTCCACCACAGCGCGGCCGGATTGACAGAGAATGTCACATTGTGACGGCGCGCGGCCACCGGCAGCTCCATACCGACCTGCGCACACTGCTGCAAGGTCTGCCGGAGGTAGGCGCGCACCCAGCACGGCAGCGTCCCCTCGAACAGATAACCGGTAAAACTGTGCTCCAGCTCATATAAAGCGGGTCCACTGCCATACCATTCCCGATAGGCCAGCTCAAATATTCGCATGTGTGTGGTGGCTAACACCTGCGCACACATCTCGATGGCTGCGTCATCTGACTTTAAGTAATTGTTTTGCATTACGAACTTGTCTCCTGCAGGCGGCGACAGTGCCAGCAGAAGACAGGTGCAATTATCGGGCCCGGCCATGACATGGCCATGAAACAACATTACCTGTTGCTAATAAACCATCCCTGAGTCGCCCGGGCGGCGCTGGTATAGACCCGTACTGATTTGGGGTATACTCATTCACTCTCCATACGCAACTGCTTGAAACATTGCGTACTATCGAAGAACAAGCATTCGTTCCAATTAACATGCAGACACACCAAGGGTAAGCACGGGAGACCATTCATGTCCGACAAGATCTATGCAGTACCAGACGCATTTGCCGCCAAGTCCAACATCAACCAAAAGCAATACCAGGAAATGTATGCCCGTTCGGTAACAGACCCGGACGGTTTCTGGGCGGAACAGGCCGAGAAGTACATCAGCTGGGACAAGAAATGGGACAAGGTCAGCGACTGGAGTTTCGACCAGAACAATCTGCACATCAGATGGTTTGAAGGCGGCAAACTCAACGTCTCCTACAACTGCATCGATCGGCACCTGGCTAAACGCGCTAACCAGACCGCCATCATCTGGGAAGGCGACGACCCCAAGGACAGCAAGCACATCACCTATAAACAATTGCACGAAGACGTGAGCAAACTCGCGAACGTGCTCAAGGCGCGCGGCGTGAAAAAAGGCGACCGCGTCTGCATCTACATGCCGATGATCCCCGAGGCCGCCATCGCCATGCTCGCGTGTACCCGCATCGGCGCCGTGCACTCGGTGGTGTTCGGCGGCTTCTCGCCGGAATCGCTCAAGGATCGCATCCTCGATTCCGATTGCCGCGTGGTGATCACCGCCGACGAAGGCGTACGCGGCGGCAAGCGCGTCCCGCTCAAGGCCAACACCGACAAGGCGGTGTCGCACTGCCCCAACGTGCATACCGTACTCACGGTCAAACGCACCGGCGGCAAGATCGACTGGGATGCCAAGAAGGATGTGTGGTATCACGAAGCCATGGCCAGTGCCTCCAGTGACTGCGCACCGGAACCCATGGATGCGGAAGACCCGCTGTTTATCCTGTACACCTCCGGCTCCACCGGCAAACCCAAGGGTGTGCTGCACACCACCGGCGGTTATCTGCTGTACGCGACCATGACCACCAAACTCACCTTCGACCTGCAGGAAGGCGACATTTACTGGTGTACCGCCGACGTCGGCTGGGTCACCGGCCACAGTTATCTGGTATATGGCCCGCTCGCCAATGGCAGCACCACGATCGCATTCGAGGGCGTGCCGAACTATCCCAATGCCTCGCGTTTCTGGGAGGTCTGCGACAAACACAAGGTCACCGTGTTTTACACCGCGCCCACCGCAATCCGCGCACTGATGCGTGAAGGCGATGCCCCGGTGAAAAAGACCTCGCGCAAATCCCTGCGCCTGCTCGGCACCGTGGGTGAACCCATCAACCCTGAAGCCTGGGAATGGTATTACCACGTGGTCGGCGATACCCGTTGTCCTATTGTCGATACCTGGTGGCAAACCGAAACCGGCGGCCACCTGATCACGCCGTTACCCGGCGCGACCAAACTCAAACCGGGTTCCGCCACCACGCCGTTCTTCGGGGTGGTGCCGGCGATCGTCGATCCCAACACCGGCAAGATCATCGACGATACCGAGGCCTCCGGCGCACTCGTCATCACCCGTCCCTGGCCCGGCCAGATGCGCACGGTCTACGGCGATCACCAACGCTTCGTGGATACCTATTTCAAACAATATCCCGGTTATTATTTTTCCGGTGACGGCGCGCGCCGCGACAAGGACGGCTACTACTGGATCACCGGCCGCATGGACGACGTGCTGAACGTGTCCGGTCACCGCATGGGCACCGCCGAAGTGGAAAGCGCCCTGGTGTTACACGACAAGGTGGCCGAGGCCGCCGTGGTCGGTTATCCGCACGAGATCAAGGGCCAGGGCATTTATGCCTATGTCACCCCGGTCCTCGGCGTGACCCCGGACGACCAACTCAAGAAAGAACTCATTCAAATGTGCGTGCAGGAGATCGGCCCCATTGCCAAGCCGGATGTCATTCAGTTCGCACCGGGCCTGCCCAAGACCCGCTCCGGCAAGATCATGCGCCGCATCCTGCGCAAGATTGCCGAGAACGATCTCAGCAACCTCGGCGACACCTCCACCCTCGCCGACCCCTCCGTGGTGGACGAACTCGTCAACAACCGCGCGAATAAATAAGTAACAAATGAAACGCCCTCACCTGTTGATCATGGTGAGGGCATTTTGTTATATCGCATCAATTCACCGGCAACAAATCCAGAGGACTTGTCACCGACACCCCCGGTTTGTTGAGTACATGTGTATAAATCATGGTTGTGGACACATCGGCATGCCCAAGCAACTCTTGCACCGTTCGAATATCATATCCATTTTCCAGCAAATGCGTTGCGAAGGAATGGCGCAGCGTATGGCAATTAACCCGCTTTAGAATCCCTGCCTGTTCCGCCGCGGTTTTAACGTGCTTTTGTAAAACTGTTTCATGTATGTGGTGTCGTCGCACCACTCCCGAGCGCGGATCCTCGGCAATCGTCGTAGCAGGAAATACGTACTGCCAGCGGAATTCTTTCGGTGCATTCGGATATTTTCTTGCCAATGCGCCCGGTATATAAACCATACCGAATCCTTTTTTAAGATCTGCTTCATGCATCACTTTGACCAGCTGTATCTGTTGCTGTAATTTTTCAGTCAAGTTCTGCGGCAAAGGCACCACCCGGTCTTTCCCTCCTTTGGCATTGCGCACAAGAATTTGTTGATAGGGAAAATCGATATCCAGGACACGCAGGCGTATACATTCCATCAAACGCATGCCACAGCCATATAGCAAGGAGGCCATCAACCGCCTCTCTTCGTTTTCTATATATGAAAGTAGTTTGCAGACCTCATCACAGGACAGTACGACAGGCAGTCGGCGGGGTTTTTTAGCATGCCGAAATACACCAATGTCACCGATCTCGCAACGCAACACCTGTTTATAAAAAAATATTAACGCGTTCAATGCCTGGGATTGCGTAGCACTGGCGACATTCCTGTTAACAACCAGATGTTCAAGATAGCGCCCAATGGACTCCGGTCCAGTCTGTTCCGGATCTTTCATATCGTTGAATGCAATGAATCGTGCCAACCACTCCGAATAGGATTTTTCAGTCCGGATAGAATATTGGCGCAGACGTATCTCTATCAGGAGCCGTTCGAAATGGTCCGGGAAAAGACTGGCGACCTTCGCCAGCAAGCCGTTGCTATTGTCAACGCGCTGTTCCAACTGTTGCCTGACATTTAACACCCCCTCACGCGCAAGCGTATCATGCTCCACTCTCAGCCCCGTTGCTTCCATGATACGCTGCTCCCAGGAAAAGGATTTTGCCCAGTGGAGTTCCAGGAGGTCACAAAACAGAACCTGTAACGAACGGATAATCTGCTTATGCTGCCAGTCTTTTATTTGCGGCTGGCGTGAAAGATTTTGCAGATAATCTTCAATATCTTTCTGGGTATGGTTTATAAGTCGATAGCCTTCATGCGCCTTGATGTACCGTTCCGCATGCTTAACATGCCAGCGCAAAGCGGATGGTTGAATATTATAAACGCCTAATTTACTAATGTAATTTTCCCAGAAACGGGCTGTTTTGACATCTGTCATGACGCACTCCTTTGCATAGTGAAGAAATGAAACGATGAGATATCCGTATCTCAGAAAAAATTATGACTCAAACATAAAAATAGTACAATAATTAACCTCGATTTCTGCCTTTTTAGGTATTATACGGCTAGCTGTCTAATACCTTAAAATACGGTCGTCTGTCTAAATAACTGTTAGATTTACAAGAGGGAGAATTGTATGAACAAAATAATGGCTTCTGTTTTATTTCTGTCTTCGCTTGTCATATTTGTTGGTTGCTCCACAAAGACACTGTCCAAAGATGATATGTCCAGGTACAAAAACATTGAATTAGGTGCATTCATAAAAGAGCGCTTTTACATGCATCGCACTGCCATTGCGCGATTGGGGGAAGATCAGAGTTTTGTGATAACCCCAGGCAGTACTCTTAAATATTCTGGTTATTACAATTATCCTGTTTTTGGTGAGGTTGGCGATTTACTCATGAGGCCGAAAAGGGAATTAGGAATGTATTGTGAGATGCATGGAGGTAAATTCAATCAGCTATATGCATACACTGAAAATGTTGCAAATATCGCTATCCTATCCGGCCCTCGCACCACTCAGAAAATACTTAACACCTTAAAATTAGAATCAAAAGAGCTATGGCATCACCCTGATTACTATAAAACTGTAGAACTTTTGGAAGGCACAATGAATACATATAGGTTTGTTTATAGTGTCCCGAGCAATCGACAGTTTGTAAATGATGCCATAAAAGGTTACGCAGTTGGTACAAAGGATAAACCGTTTGGTATTTTTAATTGTGTTAATGGAGCCAAAAAAGAAATGTGGTCTACCAGCTTGTTACCTATAGGTTTCCGTCCAGCAGATCCAAGAAATTCATTAACAGCACACGAAGTTGTTGTTGCAATAACTTCACAATGGTAAATCTAACACGGCGCTTCACCCGACCAAAAACTGCTGCGCAGTTTTGGTCGGGTGAGCTTAAACGTTAGATTTATGAATAAAACCATGGAGTAAATAAAAATGGCAGAAAATAAGATTATTACTGTTTGGGAAAGGTATAACGATAACGCTAAAAGTTGGGAACATAATCATATCGAAGATGGGTTTGATGAAAATGCAGAACAACCCACTCCAAAAGGTAGCGTTCAAGAAAAAAGTTGGCCTGGCGGAAAATGGCGTAAGCACAAGGCGCATTTAGAAGGCATCACCGTTGTATTGGATTAAATACAATATGAGTAAAAAATCTAACAATCGCATTAATTTGTTCGCTTCGCTCACTGGGACGCCGCACCGCGGCGCCCATTATGCGAGACGTTGGATTGTATAAATTGGAAAGAGATACCACAAAATATTTCAAACACTTGGCTGCACATTTGCCGCGCATTAAAGATCCTACGCTGTTAATTTTACGAGGTCATTTGCTTGTAGAAGAACTATTAGATGAAATACTCGAAACATGGTTAAAAAATCCTAATGTTTTGATAGATGCAAGATTAACTTTTTATCAAAAGATGAAGCTGGCACAAGGAATTACCTCAAAGCAAGATGACAAATTCACATGGAAGCCTATTGAGTTATTAAATCAACTAAGAAATAAAATTAGTCACAAACTGTCGCCGCACGATCTTGAAATAAGAATTGAAGAATTTCTCAGAATTATGTACCCAGATGAATATGATGATATTCCTTCGGATTTATATTCAAAAAGTAAAGCCATGAGAAAGGCTATCATCTTACATTGCGCTTATATGTCGGGAAGAATCGATGTAATGAAATTATTTAAAAACGAACAATCCAACAAGTTACTCCAGCCGACGCCAAAAAGCGGCGCGGCTGAGTAAGGCGTTATATGTCATGAATGATTTTGAAAACAATGCATCAAATGGTTCGGCTGAGTCAGAGTTACACGAAGCGGCTTGGGCTGGCGATCTTGATTGGGTCAAGAAAATTCTTGAAGAAGGGGTAGATGTAAATTGGAAGGATTCTTGCGGTGAAACTGCGATATTTGGCGCGTGTGGCTGGGGAAGAACAGACGTCGTGCGTTATCTGATCTCGCATGGCGCATTAGTCAATCTGCGTGAGGAAAGTGGGCTAACACCATTGCATTGGGCAGCAAGCCACGGAGGACTAGAAACAATCAAAGTGCTTATTGAGGCCGGAGCAGACCCCGGGGCCGCTGATGATGAAGGTCGCCTACCAATCGACCTTGCACACGAAGCTGGGAAAGACGACAGAGTGACATACCTTAAGACGGTTGGGCCGCAAATTCAGTCAAGACGAAGTAAATGACATATAACAATCACATCAAAATCGCTTGAAGCTACCCTAGAAAAGTGGACACCTCTATAAAATTAATTATGGAGGTGGAAAATGAAAAAGAAAGAGAAACATACGTTCTATAATTTTCAGTTCAAGCATACGGCGGTGAAAGTGACGAATCACCCGAACATACAGTCAGTGGATGTGGCAGAGGCATTGGGGATACATCCCATCATGTTATATCGATGGAGGCAGGAGATGCGAGAAGGAAAAATTGAAGATAACGACTCAGAAGCCCGTTCTCTCTCGAAGCTACAGGAAGCCCAGGCGAAAATACGCAAGTTAGAGAAAGAATTGAAACGGGTGCGAGAGGAAAACGTTATCCTGAAAAAGGCGGAGAGGCTGTTTCCTGGAAAAAAGCCGACGCCTTCCGATTCATAGCGCGCTACGGAGATCGATGTTCTGTCGCCGTGTTGTGTCGGAAGCTGGGTGTCTCGCGCAGTGGTTATTATGCCTGGCAGCATCGGCAAGACAGTCCGCGCAAGCAGGATGACGGTCAGTTACTGGCCATGATCATCAAAATCCATCAGGCCAGTCGAGAGGCGTATGGTTATCCGCGCATCCATGCGGCGCTAAAAACCGAAGGGGTTGTCTGTGGTCGTAATCGAGTGGCTCGAATCATGCGGGAAAATGGCATTAAAGCAAGGATGGCCAGACGCTTTCGCTGTCATCGTCATTTGCATTATTTGTTTGAAACGCCAAACCTGTTACTTGATCGGCCCCCTGTTCGAAAGGCGAATAGGGTTTGGGTCGGCGATGTCAGCTATATTCGCGTCAACAAAGGGTGGTCGTACGTATGTACTGTCATGGATCAATACACCCGTAAAATTATCGGCTGGAGTTTTGCCACGCAACACGATGCTGCATTAGTGCGGGAAGCGATCCATATGGCCGCCCAGACACAGGTGCCACATCGACGTACGATTTTCCATTCCGATCAGGGTAGTGAATTTGCAAACAAGGAGATACGGTCTGTGCTGGAACAATTTGGTCTTCGTGTGAGCATGAGTCGTCGAGGGCATTGCTGGGACAATGCACAAATGGAGTCCTTTTTTGGTACGCTCAAAACAGAAATGGTGTACTTCCAACGTTTTAAGCGCGTGGAAGAGGCCATTGCGTATATAAAAGACTATATTCAGTTCTATAATGAGGAACGACTCCATTCGAGTCTTGGGTATGTGCCACCCACGCAGTTTGAGAGAATGGCAGCATGATAGGTGTCCACTGGTATCGGGTAAGGTCACTGTGAGGTTCCCCTTAAAAAGTAGACACCATTTTTCAACTGAGAGAGGTGTCGACTATGGCCAAGATAAAGAGCGAAAAAAGGACGTTGGAGTACTCGAAAGAGTTTAAAGTCAGGGTGGTTCGTCTAAGTGATGTTGAAGGGATACAGATAACGCAAATCTCAGAATGACTAGGGCTGCATCCGTTTATGGTATCGAGATGGAGAAAGGAATATCGAGACAGGAAGCTCGTTTGTGAAGATTCGAGAAAGGTTGTTATGGGACTGGATAAGAAAACAAAGGATCAACCTACTTCACAGACGGTGACAGAGAGCGCACGCCTCAAGCAGGTGAACGACGTGCTAAAAGAGTGGCAACGGTATCTTGCGGAAGTAAGGCAGACCGATTCGGCTTGAGGTTGAACGCTAAAAAACGACACTGATGTTACGCATTCAGAAAGCAAAGAGAGCCGACGCCACGGCGGCTTTGGAGATTAGAAACGCCGCAATTCTCAATCAATGCGCCAATAGCTATTCAATGGATACTCTGAAGATATGGACTAGCGGCGAATTGTCAGAGACATTTGCAGATGCCGTCGAGAAGCATTTTTATATCGCTGTACATGGCAACAAAATTGTTGGCACCGGCATGATCAATACCGAAACTGGGAAAATTGATGCGGTTTTTGTGCACCCACATCATATGCGTGAGGGTATAGGAAGGAAAATCGTCGAATTCCCGCAGGAGTTCGCCCTGCGCCACGGGTTGGATAGAATATATAAGGAAATGAAGTCAGCGTATATACGTCGTCAAAAGGCGTATCGTTGGACTGCATACCAATGACCAAGATAATTTCACCGAATACCACATGAATACAAAGGACCTTCTCGTTCTACCGGATTATTTGCCTGTCCCTGAAGATGATGGCGCTTGCGCCCATTTAGAGGGGATGAAGATGCCTGCCGTCGCTCTGGCGAGCACTTCAGGCGCCAAAGTCAATCTTGGGCTCGAACATGGAACAGTTGTTGTCTATTTCTACCCCATGACCGGCAGGCCGGACGCGCCTCCGATGGTTGGCTGGAACGAGATCCCCGGTGCCAGGGGATGCACACCACAATCCTGCGCTTTTCGTGACCTTCATTCTGATTTGCAGGGATTAGAGGCGAAGGTCTATGGCGTTAGTTCACAATCCACCGAAGACCAACAAGAAGCCGTGCAGCGCCTGCATTTGCCTTTTGAATTATTGAGTGATAGTGATTTTAAATTAACAGGCGCATTAAAGCTTCCCACGTTTGAATATGGTTCCTTGCGTCTCATAAAAAGGCTCACTCTCATTATTAAAAACGGCGCGATACGCAAAGTGTTCTATCCGGTATTTCCACCCAACGAAAACGCCGCCGATGTCATCGCCTGGCTCCAGCACAATAATATCTGACTGCAACATCAAGCCAACATGACAAACTTCACCATCCTCGATCAGGCCGCGAATTACGTCTTTTCCCGACTCGACGAAGTGGACAATCATCTCGATGCCCTGCCCCATCCGGTCCGCACCTTTCTGACGGTCTATCTGGCGCAGACCGTCATCGAAGTGGGTGGTCTGGAATACTTTTTCACGAGTGACTTCCCCGAGAATCCGCCTTATCGTCAATTCATCAACGCCTACCGCGAGATCGGGGCAATGGGGACGGTGGCGGCGCTGGAAAAATCATTAAGTTTTTTTGCGTTTGATAGCCCGGAAACGCAACCGGACTTGCGCCGTGAGTTCATCGAATCCCTGCCGGACGATGCCAGCCATGCCTTTTCGAAGTTGAGCAATCAGCTGCGCGAAGACGAATCCGCCTGGGATCGTCTCGGGGAATATGCCCAGCAACACAAAGCTGTGTTCAGGCTGCCTTAATCATTTTCACTGGTGGCCGCTAAAAGCAATCTGGACTATAAAGTAGTTGATAAGAGTCATCGTGATACAAACCCCTGGAGTCGTTATGCAGCGTATCGTTAACATTATTGTCATCTTCATGCTCGCCACCCTCGCCGCCCCTGCGTTCGCGGACAACCCGGCCGGTGCCCTGGGCAACTGCCTGGTCGATAACTTAAACGGCAAGGAACGCAAGAATCTGGCGAAATGGATCTTCCTGGCCATTGCCGCCCACCCCGATATCAAGACCTACTCCAGCGCCAGTCCGGCAGACATTCAACAAAGCGATCAATTCGTGGGGAAACTGATTACCCGCCTGCTCACGGTCAACTGCCCCGCGGAACTCAAAAAGGCGCATGCGGCGGATCCTCAGGCGGTCAAGAAGGCGTTTGGCCTGGTCGGTCGGGTCGCCATGCAGGAATTGATGGCCAATCAAAACGTCACCCAGGCATTAACCAATTACGCGAAATACGCGGACCTGGCGAAAATTGACAAGATATTAAATGGCAAATGAACCGGGCCGTGCGCTAAACGAGTATGGACGTCGTCATCTTCCGCGCCACTCTAGCGCAACTCGATGAGGCATACGCGCGCACCGCAACGCGGCAGACTATTCGGTTCAGGTCGCCAACGTGACACGTGAATATCAGGAGGTAACACCATGAAACCCTTGCTCACGCCTGCTTGCTCTCGCCGTTGGTATTACCTGTTATTCGTTTTGTGCATCCCCGCCGCCAGCAGCTCGGCCGGGGAGCCCACGTACAAACAAGGTGAGAATATTTTTGTCGAGACCGGTGTGGAAGCGCCCGATCGGAATCCCACCTGGTATGCCAGCATGGTCGCCAAGCCCTACGCACCGGTATTCGAGATGCTGGCCACGCAGGGCACGCAAGGCCGCTACTACCCCTACACCTATCCGGTGACGCTCAAGGATATGGTGCGTTTCCACGGTCATGATTGCGAAGGCACCACGCATGCCGCCAACGCCGCCTGGGTCGCGTTCAAGATCCTGTTTCCGGACGGCATTATCGATCGCAGCGTGCTGTGGGGCATTAGCGGCACCTCGCCCTGTTGGTCCGATGCGGTGGCCTATCTGACCGGGGCCCGCCTGCAATACGGCAATCTCGGTTTTTTCAAGGACAAACGCTACAGCCACGCCATCGTTCTCTATCGGGAAGACACCGACGTGGCGGTCCTCGCAACCTGGAAGAAAGGCATCAACAACATCCCTGGTGAACCGGTCATGCTGCCGGGCAAGATTAGCTGGACACCCCGTGTCTCCATGCAGGACGTCGAGGCGCTCAAGGCGGTGGTCAAAAACGCCGGCGGCAAACCGACACCCTATCAGGTCGATCTCATGCGCCATCAACAATGGTTACACGTCAACGATATTCTGGAACATCCGCTGCAGGACAGTTACCAGGCGCAGGTGATCGCGCATTTCAAATGGGCGGACTGGATTGATCCGGACAAGACCATCGCCAAACCACATGCGCGCTCCGATACACGCTTGAAAAATTACCCGTATCGCGACCAGCCGATTACCGCGCCCGAAAAGAGCAAGTAATCTCACAATAGGCGCGCTGCAGGCGCGCCTATTGCCTCGCCCCATCTGCCTGCCGCTGGGCGGGCGAATTCATACTATATATATGCGCACAATTCCGCCGCCGGCGGTGCGTGCACTGCCCTCGTTTTGACTGGTACTAAGCTCTTGAACCTTAAATGGTTTAGTGCAAAAAACCGCATTTAATGGTATTTTGTGCCCCGCCTTTTGTCCGTGACAACGGATAGCGCCAGCCCGGCTGGCATCACAAAAATTGGCGATTATTTGGACAAATTTCTGCTGCTAACGACAGTTTTGCCCCTGAGGCTGTGACCATTTTGAACAAGGTGTCTGATTCTATGCGCATCCGGAGTTACCGGTAGTGGATACCCCTTTTCTCCCGTTCTCCAAACCTTCGATTACTGAAAGCGAGATAGCCGCGGTGGGCGAGGTCCTGCGGTCCGGCTGGATCACCACCGGCGCCAAATGTACGGAATTAGAACAGCGCGTGTGCGAGTACACGGGGGCCCGGCATGCCATCGCCCTCACCTCCGCCACCGCCGGCATGCAGCTCGCCTTGCATGCCCTGGGCATCGGACCCGGCGACGAGGTGATCACGCCCTCCCTGACCTGGGTCTCCACGGTCAATCTGATTACCCTGTGCGGGGCCACACCGGTGTTTGCCGACGTGGATCGCGATACCCTGATGATCAACGCCGATAGCGTGGCGCCGCTGATCAGCGAGCGCACCCGCCTGATCGTGCCGGTCCACTATGCCGGTGCTGCCGCCGAACTGGCGCCCCTGCGGCAATTGGCCGCCAGGCACGGGATCCCCCTGCTCGAAGATGCCGCCCACGCCATCGGTACCGAGTATCAGGGCAAGCGGATCGGTTGTGCGGGCACGGCGATCTTTTCCTTCCACCCGATCAAGAACATCACCACCGGCGAAGGCGGGATGTTTTGTACCGACGACGACGCGATGGCCGAGCGCATCCGCCGGCTCAAGTTTCACGGCCTGGGTGCCGATGCATTTGACCGACAGAGTCAGGGACGCGCACCCCAGGCAGAAGTGCAGGAGCCAGGTTTCAAGTTCAATCTGCCGGACATGAATGCCGTACTCGGCATTGGTCAATTAGCCCGCCTCGACCAGATGAACGCGCGCCGGGCCGAACTCGCGCAGCAGTATCTAACGCAGTTGTCCTCGGTAGCCGAAGTCCAGCCCTTGACGACCTCGGCAACGACCACGCGTCACGCCTGGCATTTGTTTATTGTGCGCGTGGACAAGGACAAGGCCGGCGTGGACCGCGACACGTTCATGGCGGAACTCAAGACCCGTGGCATTGGCAGCGGCCTGCATTTCAAGGCGGCGCATTTGCAGAAGTATTATCGTGAGCACTACCGTCACGCGTTTTCGCTGCCGCACACGGAATGGAATTCGCATCGCATCTGTTCCCTGCCCCTGTTTCCGGACATGCGCGACGACGATGTCACGCGGGTCGTGACTGCGATTAAGGATATTGTAAGGAGCTCATCGAAATGAATTCGGTGTATTTGTCACTCGTGATCCCCGTCTACAACGAGGAAGTCAATCTGCGCGAGCTGGTCGAGCGCTGTACCAAAACCTGTGAGGGTATCGGCAAGAGCTACGAGATCGTGCTGGTGGACGACGGCAGCCGTGACCGTTCAGTGGAAATGATCAAGCGGGCCAGCGCGGAACATCCGCAGATCGTCGGCGTGATCCTCAACCGCAATTACGGCCAGCACTCCGCCGTGATGGCCGGCCTGGCGCAGGCCCGTGGCGAGGTCGTGGTGACCCTGGATGCCGACCTGCAAAATCCGCCGGAAGAAATTCCCAAGCTGCTGGCCGAGATCGATAAAGGCGCCGACGTGGTCGGCAGCGTACGCCAGTTACGCAAGGACAGCCTGTTCCGCAAACTCTCCTCCGCGCTGGTGAACAAGGCCGTGCAGATGGCCACCGGCGTGCTGATGCACGACTACGGTTGCATGTTGCGCGCGTATCGCCGCCCGGTGGTGGATGCCATGCTGCAATGCCACGAACGCAGCACCTTCATCCCGGTGCTGGGTAACATGTTCGCGCACAAGACGGCGGAAGTGCCGGTGGAACACGCCAAACGCGAAAACGATCAATCCAAGTACAGCCTGCTCAAACTCATCAATCTGCAGTTTGACCTGCTGACGTCCATGACCACCTTCCCCTTGCGCCTGTTGAGCCTGATCGGCGGTGGCCTCGCCATCCTCGGCTTTATCCTCGCCGGCCTGCTCATCGTGCTGCGCATCATCTACGGCCCGGAATGGGCGGCGCAAGGTGTGTTCACCGTGTTCGCCATCCTGTTCATCTTCATGGGCACGCAGATCCTGGCGATGGGACTCCTGGGTGAATACATCGGCCGCATCTACAACGATGTGCGCGCGCGGCCGCGCTACTTTATTCGTGAAATTGTTTCTCAACAGGCCGCAACGCCACGAGAATAATTTTTTATTTAACCCGGCCAGGACTGCTGGCTGCATAAGATCGAAAATATGGAGAGTGCGTTATGAAAACCGTGGTTGCAGCTTATCAAAATGTGGGTTGTGAAGGCATCCGAGCCCTCATACGCAACGGTTTTGACATCCAGGCCGTGTTTACTTACCCGGATTCGCCGGCGGAAGCGATCTGGTTTTCCTCCGTGGCGGAAGTCGCGGCGGAACACAACATCCCGGTATATACCCCGGACGATATCAATCACCCGCTGTGGGTGGAACGTATCCGCGCCATGCAGCCGGAGATCATCTTTTCGTTTTACTACCGGCATATGATCAAGCAGCCGATCCTGGATATTCCCAAGTTCGGTTGCGTCAACTTCCACGGTTCGCTGTTGCCGAAATACCGCGGCCGCGCGCCGATCAACTGGGCCCTGCTCAAGGGCGAAAAGGAAACCGGCGGTACCCTGCACTACATGACGGCCAAGGCCGATGCCGGTGACATCATTGCGCAGTACAGCTTTCCGATCACCGATGATGACACCGCCATCGACCTGCACCGCAAACTGGTGGCAAACCTCGGCCCCATGCTGGATGAACAACTGCCACAACTGAAAAAAGGCAAGGTCAAGAGCACGCCGCAGAAAGAGGCCGAGGCCACCAGCTTCGGCCGCCGTACCCCGGCCGACGGTTTGATCGACTGGAGCCAGTCCAATGTCGACGTGCGCAACCTGATCCGCGCCGTGACCACACCGTTCCCCGGTGCCTTCACTTATAGCCGTCAGGCCAAGCTCACCATCTGGAAGGCCAGACTCAGTGATGCCAGCACCGGCGGTAAGACACCCGGCACCGTGTTGTCCACCGAACCTCTGGTGGTGGCCTGCGGCAAGGGCGCCCTGGAAATCGTCTCCGCGCAAAAAGACAGCCAGGTGCCGATGAGTGGCGCGCAAGTCGCAAAGGTGCTGAGCCTGGTCGCCGGCACCCACTTCGAACGCGAAACCGCGCAAAAGCTTTACAGCAAACGCAAGACCCGCGTCCTGATCCTCGGCGTCAACGGCTTCATCGGTAACGCCCTGACCGAACGCCTGCTGGAAGACGGCAATTTCGAAGTGCACGGCATGGACATCAACAGCAATGCGATCCAGCGCCTGATGGGCAAACCGGATTTTCATTTCCACGAAGGCGACATTGCGATTCACAGCGAGTGGATCGAATATCACATCAAGAAGTGCGACGTCATCCTGCCGCTGGTGGCCATCGCCACGCCGATCGAATATACCCGCAACCCGCTGCGCGTGTTCGAACTCGACTTCGAGGAAAACCTCAAGATCGTGCGCCACTGCGTGAAATACAACAAGCGCATCATCTTCCCGTCCACCTCCGAGGTGTACGGCATGTGCGATGACCCGGACTTCGACGAAGACAATTCACGCCTGATCCTGGGGCCCATCAACAAGCAACGCTGGATCTATTCCTGCAGCAAGCAGTTGCTGGACCGCGTGATCTGGGCCTACGGTAAATCGCAAGGCCTGAAGTTCACCCTGTTCCGCCCGTTCAACTGGATGGGCCCGCGCCTGGATTCGCTCAACTCCGCGCGCATCGGCAGCTCGCGCGCCATTACCCAGTTGATTCTGAATCTGGTGGAAGGCACCCCGATTCAGTTGATCGACGGCGGCGCGCAGAAGCGTTGTTTCACCGACGTCTCCGACGGTGTTGAGTGTCTGTTCCGTATCATCGAAAACAAGAACAACGTCTGCGACGGCGAGATCATCAACATCGGTAATCCGGGCAACGAGGCCAGTATCAAGGAACTCGCCGAATACCTGGTGGAATTGTTTGACGCGCATCCCTTGCGCAAGCGTTTCCCGGCCTTCGCGGGCATGATCAAACTGGAAAGCCACGCGTATTACGGCGAAGGCTATCAGGACGTGCAACATCGTAAACCGAGCATTCGCAATGCCAAGCGCCTGTTGGGTTGGGAACCGAAGGTCACCACCAAGGAGTCCGTCAGCAACACGCTGAACTACTTCCTGGAAGACTACGTTGCCAATAAACCAACGGAAGAATAGGCCAACACGCGCGGATGTCTGATTCGAGCACCCGAGTTGGTTTACGTATCGACGTCGACACCTTTCGCGGCACCCGTAACGGCGTGCCGCGATTGCTGGAGATCTTCGCCCACCACAACATCCACGCCACCTTCTTCTTCAGTGTCGGCCCGGACAATATGGGCCGGCATCTGTGGCGGCTGTTCAAACCCGCCTTCCTGATCAAAATGCTGCGCTCCAACGCCGCCAGCCTGTACGGCTGGGATATTCTGCTGGCCGGCACCTTCTGGCCGGGGCGCAATATCGGCAAGGCCCTGGGCGAGATCATCCTGGCGACGGAGCAGGCCGGCCACGAGGTCGGTCTGCATGCCTGGGATCATCATAAATGGCAAAAGCAGGTGGAGGACATGAGCGGGCAGCAAAGCCGACAGGAGATCCAGAAGGGCTTCGACAGCCTGTCCCGGATCCTTGCGCATAAACCGGCGTGTTCCGCCGCGGCTGGCTGGAAGTGTACGGAACAGGTGCTGCTGGAAAAAGACAAGTTCGGTTTTCAGTACAACAGCGATTGCCGCGGCCGTTCGATCTTCCGTCCCGTCGTTGACGGTCAGGTCTGTGCGCCGCAGATCCCGGTCACCTTGCCGACGTATGATGAAATGATCGGCCGCGACGGCGTCACCAACGAAAATTATAACGACCGCCTGCTGGCGATGATCGTCCCCGGTCAATTCAACGTGTTGACCATCCATGCCGAGGTCGAAGGGATCATCTGCGCCGGGATGTTCGAGCAGTTCCTGCAGCGCGCGCACGAACGCCATATCAGTTTTGTCCCCTTGCGTGAGCTGTTGCCACCGCCGGAGGCCATCCCGCAAGGTCGCATCGAACTGGGCAATCTTGCCGGCCGCGAAGGAACCATGTGCCTGCAGGCGACCTAAGTATTTATTCATCGTTAACCGCCAGACCATTTACCCAACATGAACATACAAGCTCAAGAAGATTCGCTACAACACTCCCTGCGTGCCGCGACATTCCTGGTGGTACTCGCCTACATCCTGATTTATCTGTTGCCCCTCGGTATTCGTCCGCTGTCGATCCCCGATGAAACACGCTACGGCGAGATCCCCCATGAGATGATTACCACGGGCGATTGGGCAGTACCGCACCTGATCGGCCTGCGCTACTTCGAAAAGCCGCCCATGGGTTACTGGCTGAATGCCATTTCGTTAAAGGTATTCGGTGAAAACAATTTTGCCATACGCTTCTCCACTGCCCTTGCCGCCGGACTCAGCGCCTGGTTTGTCTGGTTATTACTGACCCGTATCGGCTATGCGCGCCGAAACGCCCTGGCGGCGGCAGCCGTGTACTTAAGCATGACCGAGGTCTTGATCGTTGGCACGATTGCCGTCCTCGATACGCCGTTCAGTTTCTTTTTGACTGGCGGCATGGTCTTGTTCTACCTCAGCGCCAATGACCCCGCGCGACGGCGAGCGCTGGCGTATCTGATCGGCAGCGGCGTCTTTTTCGGGATGGCGTTTCTCACCAAGGGCTTTCTTGCGATTGTCCTGCCCGGCATGGTGCTGTTTGTTTATTCGCTGGTGCAAAAGCGCTACATCCTGTTATGGCGGAGCGTGCTCGCCGCCATTATTGCCGTGCTGACCATCCTGCCCTGGGCGCTCATCATTCATTTTCGGGAGCCGGACTTCTGGCATTACTTCTTCTGGGAAGAGCACATTCGCCGTTTCCTGGAGCCCAATGCGCAACACCCGGAACCGATGTACTTCTTCGTGCTGTATCTGCCGGCCATGGCCTTCCCCTGGCTTGCCTATCTGCCCGCGGCCATCGCCGGCCTGCGCCAGCGTGCGCAAAACACCGATTTCATGCGTTACATCCTCCTGTGGTTTTTCCTGCCGCTCATCTTTTTCTCTGTGTCGCGCGGCAAACTGACGACCTACATCCTGCCGATCTTCGCGCCGCTTGCCGCCTATCTCAGCCTTGGGATCATGGAATATTTAAAAACCGGCAAGACCCGCTTATTTACCCTGGGCAGCGTGATTAACAGCCTCCTGCTGATTCTGTTATTGGTCGCTGCGATCTACCAGCAATATTACGAGCCGGACAATCCATTATTTGTTAATAGTGAAGCCAACAAGCTCTACATCATGATGTTCTGTATCGCCCTGACCATCGTGCTTGGTGTCCTGCCGGCGATTCTCAAGGCAACCACCGTTCGCCTGAGTATCATTGCGCTCACGATCATTCCCTTATTCGCCTTTTTTACCCTGGTCGTGCCCCACTCCACGCTTGCCGGGAAATCACCTATCCCGATGATCACCAAGGTCAAGCCCTTGATCAAGCCGGATACCATTATCGTGACGGACTCGAATGTCGTGCGTGCGGTTGCGTGGATCCTGAAACGTACCGATATTTACCTGCTGCAAAAAGGCGAGCTGACCTATGGTCTGACCTATCCGGAACACAAGGATCGCTATCTTGGTTCAGAAGGGATCTCCAGGTTGCTACAGGAATACAGCAGCGGTCAGGAAAAACGCGGCATCGCCGTTTTCTGCGAAGAACCCTGTCAGCCCGGCCTGAACCAGATCCTTGACCAGCATGGTGGCAAGCACTTCTCTGATGCGCAGTTCGCCGTCTGGCTGTATCAGCGGGAAGCGCCACATGAGTAACGGGTTGCGGTAAACACATGTTTGTCTATGGCTTGATCGCACTGGCCCTGACCCTGACCACCTCCGGGCAGATTCTGCAAAAGGTGGCGGCGCATCACGCACTTGCGCGTGGCGAAGGAACGCATTTCATTTTACGTATACTGTATGTGCCGCAGACGTATTGGGCCGTCGCCTGTCTGGTTGCCGGCACCGTCACCTGGCTGGCGGTGCTGTACTACATGGATGTCAGCAAGGCGACTCCCTTTCTTTCGCTAGGATTTATCCTGGTGACGCTGGTATCGCGTATTCGCCTGCATGAGACCATCTCGCCCCGCCGCTGGCTGGGTGTGCTATTCGTGACGGTCGGCTTGTGGCTGGTGGCCATGACATGACGCCGCGCAGCAAAAGTTTCCTGTACATGGGCGCCAGTATCCTGTTATCCAGCGTGGCGCAGTTGAGCATGAAGGCCGGCATGTTATTGCTCGCCGCCCACACCGCGGCTGGCTGGCCCGGCTGGATGGCCATACTGGATAACCCGGCGTTGCTCTGGGTAGGGTTCGGGCTTGCCTGTTACGGCACCTCGCTGCTATTTTGGATGTCGGCCATTGCCCGCCTCGAACTCAGCCTCGCTTACCCCATGCTCAGCCTGAGTTATGTTCTGGTCTACCTGGTGGCCGTGAACTGGCCCTTATTGCATGAACATGCCTCCTGGATAAGAACGGCGGGCATCGTGGTCGTGGTGATTGGCGTGATACTCATCGCGGGCTCGGACAAGACAAACGGAAAACAGACATCATGAAACTCATTACCGATGAACTGCTGAATCAATTGGTCGATCAGGCCGCGGCCTCGGCGCGCAAGCGCAGCCATTACAACGTGCACGAGTCTCTCACTGATCTCGTGCAAAAACTGTTTGTTGCGGCAACGAGCGAATCGTATTTTCGCCCTCATCGTCATGCCGACAAGACGGAATTTGCATTGATCCTGCGCGGGCGTTTTGTCGTCTTTACCTTTGACGACCAGGGCAAGATTCAATCGCGGCAGCTTATTGGGGAGGGCACCGGCGTCAACGGGCTGGAGCTGCCTGCCAATACCTGGCACTGCTGGCTAAGCCTGAGCGACGAAGGACTATTTTTTGAAACCAAGCAGGGCCCTTACGACCCCGCCACTGCTGCAGAGTTCGCCCCCTGGGCGCCGGCAGAGAACACCACGGAAGCGGCCGGTTATATGGCAATGTTACGTGCCGCGACCGCGGTCTGAACCCCGAAGCGGAGCTGTTACCCCGTTATTCTTTCTTAGTCGATATGCGCTGCCGCAATATGGCGGCATAGGGCTGCATCTCTTGCATATCCGCATTGCTGATCGGTGCGGAATCCCCGTAGGGATTGCGCAGGAAGAATTCCTTACCCGCGCCGTCCGCACGAAATGCCAGCATCGCTGCACGCAACTTCTCGTATTCCTGTTCCGGCAATTTTGGACTCGCCATAAACATCAAATGGGATGCGGTTGGCGTCGTAGCGAGCACCGTCAGTTTGGTATCGTGATCTCGGCGAAAGACCTCGTAGATCGGCGCGACTGCAATGGCGGCATCCACCTTGCCGGTGGTCAGCGCCAGCAGTGCGTTATTATGCGTCCCCGTATAATCGATCCGCACATTGCGCCCCGGAAACAAGTGATGTTGTTCCAGCAGACTCTCGCCCATCATGGTGATAATCGCCAGCTCCTGCGGTGCCGAGATCGTACGTTCCTTGAGGTCCTCTACACGTTTAATGCCGCCATCATCACGTACGATAATGTCGCCTACCAAATCACGCGTCATCTTGCTGACCCGGCGGTAGCCATAATCCTTCTCCACCAACGCAGCCATGTGCGGCGCGGCAAAATACAGATCGTATTCGTATTGCCCTGCACGTTTTATATAGGTGGCATAGTCCGTGGCCGTCAACAGAATTACCGGCCGCTGTAGCGTCTTTTCCAGATAGGCCTGAATAGGTTTAAACCGCTCAAATAACCGCTGCAGGCTCAACGATGGCAACATCCCGACACGCAGGGGCTTTGTATCCGGCGGCGCATCGGCATGAAGGATACCGCTGATGCAGAAGAGAAACCCGATTATCGCGAGTTTAAGATTTTTCATTGCCATACCATATCTTTTTGATAGTGGAGCTGTTTACCGGTGGCGGTTCTACATTTGGCTGATGCAGGTGATAGCCCTGCACCATATCGATCCCCATCTCACGTAACATCCACAGGGTCTTTTCATCCTCGACAAATTCCGCCACCGTATACTTTTCCATACCTTGCGCGACATTCGCTATCGCCTTGACAAAGATCTGATTATCTTCATCTATAGGCAGGTCACGAATGAATTGTCCGTCAATTTTGAGAATGTCGGCCTTCAGGTGTTTGAGATAGGTAAAGGAAGAGAACCCCGCGCCGAAGTCGTCCAGACAGACCCTGCAACCTGATAATTGGAGTGATTCGATAAAGCGTTGTGCGTCATGCAAATCTGAGATCGCGGAAGTCTCGGTAATTTCGAATAACAGACGATCCGGGTTAATCTTGTAGCGTTGCAGTTGCGCCTGGATATATTGCGTCAGTGACGGATCATCGAGGCTGCGCCCGGAAATATTGATGGAGATAGGAACGTCCGGGAAATCCGAATCATTGGCAAGCCGTTCGAGTCCCCTGCGAATCACCCAGCGGTCGATCTCGAGGATCTGGCCGCTCTTTTCCGCAAACGGGATAAACCGGCCGGGCATGATAATGTCACTGGATGTCTCCTCATCCAGCATGCGTACCAGGAGTTCGATATGCTCCAGCTGACCATTGTACGTGTTGTAAATGCCCTGGAAGTGAATAACAAATTGATCCTGTTCCAGTGCCTGTGCAATTCGATTGACCCAGGACAGCCGATCGATCATCTGGTGCGAGGTATCCAGATCGGACCGGTACAAACGCCAGACGTTTTTGCCGGCCTCCTTGGCCTGATACATGGCCGCGTCGGCGTGGGCGATAAGTTCATCCTGTTCGGCGGCATGCAGGGGATACATCGCAATGCCGACGCTGGTGGTCAGCCGCAGGTTCCTGCCGTCAAACCGGAAGGGGATCTGATAGATCGAGCGGATGACGCGTTCCGCGAGTTTCTCCGCCTGTTCCTGGGTCGCATCCGGTATCAGGATCGCGAATTCGTCGCCGCCAAGCCTGCTCAGGATCTCCGCACTGCGCGTTAGCGCGCTGACCTCATGCCCGACCTTGATCAACATGGCATCGCCCGTACGATGACCGTAGGTGTCATTGATATATTTGAATTCGTCCAGGTCGAAGAACAACAAAGCCCCTGTCGATTTGCGGCGAGCGGCACTGGCCATGGCCCGGCCCAATTCCTCTTCGAAACGACGCCGGTTATATAATCCGGTCAGCGGATCGCGTTCGGCCAGATACAACAGTTGCTCGGCCGTCTGACGTTCCCGCGTCACGTCTTCGTAGATCCAGAGTTGCCCCAGTGCCCTGCCCTCGGCATCGCGCACCGGATAACACAGCTGGGTAATCACCCGGCTGTCCGCCAGATGCACCTCCAGGCTTTCACTCACCTCATGCGTGCCCGGCACATTTAAAATATGTTTCGAAAAATTGTCCGGTTGCGCCAGCACATTGCTCGAATGCGCCAGGACCTCGTTGGATTTCAGACCTGTCAGGTCCTTTTCCTTGGGGATCATCCAGATATGCGTGAAGGCGGGATTATAATAAGCGACCCGGCCATCACTGGTTTCGAACAGGATCCCCAGTTTCATCGCGCCGAGCAAGGCAACCATGCGCGCCTGTTCCTGCTGCGAATGGTTCAGCAATTGCCGCTGCTTTTCCTCCGAATCGTGCAATTGCCTGACTTTTTCCTGCAGATGCCGTTCCGCCAGCATTTGTTCACTGACATCGCGGATACTGCTGCGAATACCCATGTACTTGTCATGTTGATCATAAATGGGTTGCCACGCCGCTTCCGCCCAGAACACGCTGCCATCCTTACGCACCAGGCGAAAGTGCGCCGTCCCCGTACTCCCCCGTTTATGGATGGCATAATCCAGGCGTGCGTGCGCACGATCTTCGGGGTGGACAATCGAAAACGGAAAATCATCCATGGCGGCGCATTCCACCACTGTATAGCCGGTCATACGCTCCACTGAAGGATTGAGCCAGATCAATTCCTGGTCCGCGCTATACCATGACTCCCAGTTGTAGGTGTAGTCCGCAATGGCGTGAAACTTTGCCTCGTTGCTGCTTAATTCCGCCACCTGATTGTGTATAGCGGCGATCATGTTGTTGAAGGTCGATGCCAGTCTGCCGATTTCATCATCGCCACGCACCGGCGCCCGGACATCGTAATTACCCGTCCTGACCTCATCGCTGATACGTCCCAGCTCACTCAAGTGCCGCATCAGCCAGATACCGATTGCCGCCAGGATCACAATGGAAAGTAATACTTCGCTACCCGCAATCAGGATGCTTTGCTGCAATAGCTGCCGTCTCGCCTTGTATAAAAAATCGGTAGTCAGCCCAAAACGCAGATGGCCATACCGCATACCGGCAAAACTGATCGGTACGTCACCATTAAACACATGATCGTCGTGATCAAGCGTCTGCAAAATATTTTTATCTATCGGAGGAAATTTTGCATCCAAGGCGATGCCGCTGGAGACAATCGGCTTATTGGTTTCGTCGAACAGGACCAGATAGACTATGCCATCTGAGCTGCGGCTCTTGTCCATGATCTCCTGCAAACTGGCGTAGTCCCGCTGCACCAGCGGCGGTGCCAGTGCGGTATTGATCAGATGTTTGACTTCCTCCATGCGAAAACTGGACAGCTGCAACAGGCTGCTCTCCATGGTACGCATACTGTTCAGTACCAGGACAGTGAGCATGGTCACTTCTACAATCACGCTGGCAATAATGAGTTTAAAACGCAGCGAACGACTAAACGGTAATTGAAGCAAACAGAATATCCTTGCCGGCTATTATATTTTTGTATTGTGTCCGAAATGTCACCCCTTATAATAGATGAAAAAATAGCTAATTCAAAAAGATACGTCGGATAATATGGACTGAACTGCAGATACGGCGCTGCCGTCGCCGGCGCGAATCCAGGGAATATCTTGAATTTCAGTATTTGCTAATATACTGTAGCTTTTTACATTCGGCGCAATCGTGTTGCAGGCGCCGGCACCCGGATAGACTGGTCCTGGAAACTTGCCCTGATAATTTCTTGTGAGAAGAGATATGCCGATAGATTGGGAGAATACCTACGCCGCACTCTGGCGCCAGAAGAAGGAGTGCCTGGTCGCTGTAGAGCGGATCGATAATATACGACTGCGGGATTTGGTCGGTATAGATGCACAAGCCGAGGCCCTCGTTCGCAACACCCGCCGCTTTGTCGAAGGCCTGCCGGCCAATAACGCCCTGTTATGGGGGGCGCGCGGCACCGGCAAGTCGTCGCTGATCAAGGCTGTTTTAAATGAATATAAAAGCAACCGTCTGCGCCTGATTCAGGTGTTTAAACAGGACCTGCATGATTTATTCGATATCGTAGACGAAGTGCGCACACTGCCTTTTCGCTTTATCGTTTATTGCGACGATTTCTCGTTTGAAATGAACGATAATTCCTATGTCGCGTTAAAAACCGTATTGGAAGGGTCCATTGAGCAACCGGCGGACAATATCCTCATCTACGCCACCTCCAACCGCCGCCATCTGTTGCCGGAAACCATGCAGGATAACCTGGCCTCGAACATGATTGATGATGAACTGCATTATGCCGATGCCATTGAGGAGAAAATCTCTCTCTCCGATCGCTTTGGGCTCTGGCTATCGTTTTATCAGCCGGACCAGGACGGCTATTTACGGATCGTGGACAGTTACTTCCCGGATTACCGTGGCAATCGCACTATACTGCACCGCGAGGCAATCCGTTTCGCCCAGATGAAGGCCTCCCGCAGCGGGCGCACGGCCAAACAGTTCTTTAATTATTTTAGTGAAGACAAGAAGTAGTAGTTAGCTTGCATATAAAATGAAAAACTCCCCCTGGCAGAGCCAGGGAGAGTTTTTCGTCATACCACAAAGATGAATGCTTACTGGTCTAGGGCATTATCGTGGACATACTCGATGACCTGTACGGAATCATCGGCCGCTTGCGCGAACGAGTCGATACCATTGCCGTCATCGACGATGGGTGTCACCGTATTGAATTCGACGACATCACGAATCACGACTTCCTTCGGGTAATATACATCGAAGACGCCATCACCGTTGGTATCCACGCCTTCCAGGATCCAGACCTTGAGGTCGTCGGTGTAAACGTCATCCCGCTCGTAATTCCAGGTACTGACGAAGGTTGACAGCTGGGTATCCAGACCAAAGAACTTGGCGATGTACATCACTTCATCCGTTGTCAGCGTACCGGTTTTATCTGAGGCAGCGGCGATGGCGGCCGCGGCAACCAGGCCTGCCTGCTCAAGACTGATCGGGAAGGAATACGTGACCGTCTTACCATCCACGGTGGCGGTCGCCGTCAGGGTGATAATGCCGTCAACTGCCGGCGTGGACACGATGGCCTTGAACAGGGCCAGATTTTCCAGCGGAGAGTCTATCGCAACGCCATCAACCACCAGACGGCCTGCCGGATCAAGTGTCACCACCGTCGCGGAGGAAAGTTTTGCCAACGCCTCTACCAAAGAGTGATCGAGAACTTTTTCCGGTGCCCGTGCGATATTCAGACGGCCCAGCTCGACTTCAACTACCTTTGATTCATCGACCGGATGTCCTTCTGCATCAAGCGGAATCGGATTGCCGCTGGCATCCAGTGGCTGGACGTACCAGCCTTCGGTACTGCCTGAGCCCGGATAAATCACTTGCTGGCCATCGACCCACTTCACCAGGATGGGCACACCGTTATCGTCCCGTAAAATAATATAGAGGTCACCGAAGAGATCACCCTTGCGGGTATCAGAGCCTTTACTGCCGCCACCCGGTTTGGGTGCGGTTGCATTTTTTCCGGCCCAGGCTGGACGGTCGGAATCCTCGCTGGATTCTTCGGCGGAAAGGATAGCATCGATGCTCTGGTCAGCTGCACCACGCTTGTAAACGCCTTTCTTGCCGCCGTGCGCGCCGGTACTGCCACCCGTTGCCTTACCACCCTTTTTGCCCTGTCCCTTGCTTTCAGCGGCGTATGCCTTGGCGATAAATCCATTATCAGTTGATACAGATGGTAACCCGACAATACCGAGCGAAAGCGCAAGGCTAACAGTAATGACTGATTTTTTAAGATTAAAGCCGTGTAAACTGGTCATATATTCAAACTCCTCATAATTTAATATTTATACTAATACCAATCGTCTCATTTAAAAACTGTACTTAAGTACGAGACTATCCGGCACACCGACTTCACATTACGCCACTGACTCTCAAAAATATTTGATTGATTATGTAATCGTTAGCAGCGACATTGGAGTTACGTTGCGTACGACGAAATTCAATCCCCGCACGAAGGTTGGCGAGCAGTTGCTGGTTATAACCAAGGCTGTAGTCATAATAATCATCATTACGGTCTATCTCATAATAGGCGGCTGCCGATTTTCCCGCGTTCAGGACGATATTCTTATCCTCCTGTATCCCGATTTGTAAACTGACAGACGCATTCGTCATCAGATAGCCTGATGAATTATTAAAAGTCGTTTCCTCTATCGACCGCCCGCCCTGCAGCATTAATCTGCTCTGAGCACTGATGTGCCAGACATAATCCAGTCCAAAATCAAACGCGGACTGGTCATTAAACACTGCGCTTTGGTAATCTCTCCCCAGCACACCGGCAAATATTTTAAGGCGGTTCGTCTGACCGGCATATTCCATACCCGCGGAGTATCGATAGCCATCGGAGTTACGGTCATTGCCGGAATAATCCGGGGTGATATCGTATTGCCGGTTGTCTACAATGCCTTCCACGTATAAGGCCATGACCGGTGAATATTTATATGAATATCGCGCTCCAATCGCCTGCTCGGTCCTGTCGCGATCATTGTTGTCAATGACCCCGCCCGTACTGGTCACGTCCTTAAAATCCAGCCTGTTAAAGGTGTATGCCAATCGGGTACGATGATTTCCGGTTGTGAATGAGTGTCCCAGATGTGCGCGATAGTCATCGTATTTGGTCGGCGTGTCTCCGGATATCGCATCGGGAGAAGCCCGGTCTTCATGCTCACGGCTGTAATTCAGGCCAGCAAAGACGTTCTGACGCGCGCTGAAATCATACCTGCCTGAGAGGCCCAGCCAGTAATCGTTGGTATTTTCACTGGTGTAGTCGGCATAACGCGTCAAGTCCATCCCCGCATTCACATCCAGGCGGTGTCTGCTCCATCTGGACTTGAGGTTAAAGTTTGGCGTAATCGCGGTCACCTCGTCACTGCGCCGGTTTGTCTCAGTCGCGTAAATATTATCATCGTGGTACTCGGTGAGCGTGATCGACGGAATAAACAGAAAACTCCCCAGTGTCACGCCACCTGTCTGCACCGGTTCGCTGCGTTTTTTTACAATGATGGAAGTGCTCCGCTTTGCCTCATCCGCACCATCGGCAGCGGGAAACGCGGTATTTGTCTCCGCACCATCTGTGACTGCAGCGACTGCTCTAGCCAGAAAGAGAAAAATCAGCGATACGGATAAAATAGTTTTTTTCATCACGGCTTAACACCAGGAACGCAAGCTTTCTATTATTTTTTGGCCTGAAATATTTCAACAAAGCCACCCATATTTGCCAGGATGCGATAAATACTGATCTGGCGATCGTATTTTGCGCTGATAAGCTTCCGTTGCGCCTGGTAGAGTTCGTTTTCACTATCGAGCAGATCGAGCAACGTGCGCTGACCAATCTTGAATTGGTCTGTATATGCCGCACGGGTATTCTGCGCCGCAGTCACATGCTGCTGAAGATAAGGTATTTGCTGATTCACCGCCTGAAAGGCGTTCCAGGCCAGCCTGGTTGTTTCAATTACCTGACGCCTGATGTTATCCAGCTCGTCTTTTGACTCATTGACCCGATAACCCGCCTCGTTCACACGCGCGGAATCGTAACCGCCGTTAAACAGGTTATATCGCATCTTCAACATCAGACTGTAATCTTTCTCCACGCCTTCGATCCCATCCAGGTTTTCACCGCGGCTTTGCGCAAAAACCAGATCGAGGCTGGGATAATAAGGACTCTTGGAGGATTGCCGTAATGCATGAGCCGCATCCACTTCAGCCTGCGCTGCCTTCAGCAATGGATTGGTCTCCAGTGTCTTCTGCACTAAGGTATTGAGGTCCTGCGGGATACTTGCATCCTCATCCGGCGGGGGCAGCAAATTCACCGGCATCACGCCGATGATGCGCTGATATTTCGTATTGGCTCTTTCCAGGTTCGCCTGATCTGCAATCAGGTTCGCGCGCGCCAGCGCCACTCTTCCCACCGCCTGGTCGATATCCGCCTTTCGGCCTACACCTGACTGACTACGCGATTGCACCTTGTTAAACAAATCTTCATGCAGTTTCAGGCTGGAATTCGAAATATCGAGTAATGCCTGCTGGCGCAGTACATCCAGGTAGGTTTCTGCCGCCTGCAACGCGGTTTGCTCCGTCACGTCATGCAGACGGTCATTTTCCGCCGTCACTTTAGCCTGGTTGCGCTTGATATCATTCGATGTGGAAAATCCCTGAAAGAGATTTTGTGTTACGACGAAAGACTCTTCCCGGCGGGTCAGATTGACATAGTCTGTGGCGCCGATTGCCCGGGTATATCGATTATCGCTGTTTTCATTACCCACACCGGCCACCAGATCTACCGATGGATAATAGCCAGATTCCGCCTGACGTAATAACTGTTCCTGTGCCGATTTCCGGCTTATCGCCACCCTGATCTCCGGATAATTGGCGATTGCCTTGAACACAGCGTTTTGCAGACTTTCCGCATTTACTGTACTGCTTTGTAGTGCGCCCAATACAACAATCAGTGCAATTTTATTTTTCATATGTACTTACTTTTTTAGTTATAAGTTCAGGTTAGATTTCAATACGACCGGCATTACGAAATTGCACTTACTCCACTATCACCAGATTACCGTTCGCGACCAGCTCATCGACATCCGGGGCGACTTGCATATTTTCAAGCACCAGTAATGTTTGAAAATCTCCTGGATCTTCCGAGCCCAGCGGATTAACACTTAGCTCGTAACTTGTCTGATCAGCCTCGCTTTGCGTGATCTGCACGTAACGTGAAATCACATCACCATCCTGCATATCTAAAATAGCAGAGATATCGATACTGTCGTTTTGATCGAAGTCAACAATCCTGTCTATTCCATCCTGCATGCTTTCATAACGGAAGATATCGCCCGCGCCGCCACCGCGAAGAATGTCTGCGCCTTCCCCGCCTTGCAGGACGTCAGGGCCACCCCCGCCGTACAAGCTGTCATTCCCGCTGCCGCCGGACAGAAAGTCCGGACCGCCTTCGCCATACAGGATGTCATCGCCCTCGCCGCCAGCCAGGATATCAGGACCACCGCCGCCGTAGACAATATCGTTACCGGGACCGGCATCGACGGTGTCCGGTCCGCCTTCGGCATTAATAAAATCATCGCCTTCGCCACCGGTCACCGTGTCCGGGCCACCACCGGCATAAATAATGTCGTCTCCGGGTCCGCCATCGATAAGGTCAGGACCACCATGCCCGACGATTTCATCGTTGCCTTCGTCACCGTACAGTTGATCGGGACCGCCCAGGCCGACAATCATGTCATCGCCCGGCCCGCCATGGATGACATCCGGACCACCACCGGCAATCAAGGTATCGTTACCTTCCAGACCATCCAGCGTGTCTGCGCCTCCGCGTGTGATCAGGACATCGTCGCCTGGTGTCCCCACCAGGAACAGCCCTTCACCGCTATCGCCTTCACCGTGTCCACTATCGAGAATTGTGCCAATCCCGGTCCCTTCGCCAAGCAAGGCATTGACCGGATTTGAGAGCTGGACATAGAACTGCTCATCACCTTCAACCAGGTGATCCGCAAAAATCGTGACTTCGATTGTACCCGTCGTCTGTCCTGCCGGAATGATCAAGGTGCCACTGGTGCTGCCATAATCGCGCGCATCGACACCGTTACCCCCGGAAATGGCCGTACCATCAAGGGTAGTGAAATCGACTCTGACATCATGTGCGGACGGTGCCGAAAGCGTCACGGCAAAGACCGCCGTCGTGGCGAGCGAGCCGCCCGCATAGCCATAGCCGCCACCATGACCGGCACTATAACCACCGCCGCTGCCACCTTCGTGACCGGCATCCGTGTCATGACCTGTCTCGGTGTCATGACCGGCATCCGTGTCATGGCCCGTATCCGTGTCATGGCCTATCTCAGTCTCATGATCCGATTCATGACCGGAATCACCGCCGCTTTCGTGCCCGCCACCTGCCGTATGCGACGAGTCATCCCCGCCTTCTTCTTCCTGTTTACCGGGTTCAGGCTCCAGGATAGTCATGCTGGCGATTGAAATTTTAGGTAACACCAGTTCAGGCACGCCATGCGTCTGCGCACTGCCTTCTGTACCTTCCAGACTGACATCGCCCGCTTGCGCCGCAGGTGAGATGCCGTCTGCGACCGAAAGCGTGAGGGGGTCTGCCTGGGAGTTGATATCGATACTGGTTGTCGACGAGCCGCCTTCGCTCAGGGCATAACCTGCTTCCGCGGCCTGCAAGACCAGGGAAGGGTCCTGACCGGCGAGAATATTCTGGCGCATGCTCTCGAGGGCGGACTCAATATTCGTGAAATTATGCAGGCCGGTGGGGTCGAACACTTCTGAATCCAGGATCGCGTCAGCACCGCTACCCAGTTCCAATGACGAACCGTCGATAAAGCCTATCGCCAACTCTCCGTCCGGACCGGTTTTCAGATGATCGTCGCTATTGAGTGGATCACCCAGTTTCAGCAGCTTTTGCAGACCATCAGGCCCTATTACCGCCACATAGCCCATGATCGAGAGAACAATACCAATCGGCACGGTTTTCTTCAGGGAAATTTTCGTCACCATACGCCAATCACCTTCTCATCATTATTTAAGCTGATTTTAATCGAGTAAATCCCGATTGGAATTGTACCCAGGTACTAAGTACCGTCTGCTGTCTCATAGTGATTTACCAGCAGCGCCAGATGCAGCCTGTCTTTCACGCCAGTCTTACGGAAAATTGAGGTCAGGTGGGCCTTGACGGTGCGTTCCGTGATTTGAAGCTGCAGGGCAATTTGCTTATTGGTATTGCCATTCAGGAGATGTTCTATCACCTTCTGTTCCGCGGGAGTCAAATCGCCCAGGCCGGCGTAATTTGCCAGGGCCGTAAGGTACTGGTCTGAGGGGCCACAATGATTGACCAGCCACTGCATCAGCCGCTTGCTTACCCAGATCTCCCCAAGCTCGATGACTTTAAAGGCCTCCTTAAGAATATCCTGACGAATATGGGTATTGGCATAGCCCAATACTCCGGCACGTATTAACTCGATTCCCTGTTGCTCATCCGGTACATCAGCAAGCACAAACAGGTTGGCATCAGGATCTGTCTTGAGTAATTCCTTGATATCGGATACCACGCTGATTCCAGGCAGGCTGCCATGCAGGATCACCGTGCTTCGCGGTGACTGCCTAAGCTGTACCTTCAATGCCGTCACCGAACCGACGACAACGACGTTTTCAGGATTATCCAGACTGGCGCGCCACCGGCTGGCTATCTTGTTATCCGCTGTTGCAAGTATGATCATATAATCCTCGGCGTTACCGGTGGTGTTCAGCGTTCACGCAACGCCTTCTCTTTCGCCCGCAATACGGGCTTGAGTAAATAGGCCAGTATGGTCTTCTTGCCCGTAATAATATCCAGTCGCACGGACATGCCGGGGATGACAGGTAAGGGTTCTTTCCCGCTGCCCAGCTGATTTTTATCCGTTTTAACCATGATTTTGTAATAGCTTTCAGATTTATCATCTTCAATAACATCTGCGCTGATATTTTCTATTCTTCCCTGCAATCCTCCATAGATTGCAAAATCATACGCAGTGAATTTAACCAGCACTTCCTGGCCCGGGTGTATGAATGCAATATCCGCCGGCGATATCCTTGCCTCGATCAACAGGGTATCCTCCAAGGGCACGATTTCAATCAGGTCTTCACCGGGCCTGACAACACCACCAATAGTATTGACCATAATCCGTTTAACCACACCTTTGACAGGCGAAGTAATTTTAGTACGTTCGAGTTTATTTCGGATCGCCTGATTTGTTTCCGCCAGCCTCGAGATTTCCGCCAACAGATCGTTAAGCTCTTTTCTGGCGCCAGTGCAGTAATCATCCCGCAATTCATCCAGTTTGCGTTCGAGGCGTAATATTTCAATCTCGGATACGGCACCCTGCTTTTCCAGGGGTCGCATCATGCCCAGTTCTTTTTCCAATGAGCGCTCCTGGCGTTCAAACTGTTTTTTGCGCGCCTTGTACAGGTCGTATTCCTGTTGCACGAACTGTGGATAATCATCCAGTACGATTTTTGGCGGGACAAATTCCTTGCGTTCCGCCTCCGCCTCCAGACGCGCCACTTTGGCCCGATGCTCCATGCAGTGCGTTTCGCCCTCGCGCAATGCCGCGGCCAATTGAGCCTCATCCAGCTTAACCAGCAACTGGTCCTTGTTGACGACATCCCCTTCGTGGACTGCGATTTCAGAAATAATGCCACCCTCCAGGCTTTGCAATATCTGAACCTGCCTTGACGGGACAACCTTGCCCTCGCCCCGCGTCACTTCATCGATTTTAGAAACACTCGTCCACGCCAAAAATGAAAATACAAACAGCACTATCCCCCACAGGATCAATCGACCGCCACGCGGATTAAAATAATGCGCCGTTTCACGTGCCTCCCTGTTATTCCCGCTTCCATCCCTGCCATGCTGGTTCGTTACGCTCATACGCTATCCAGGTGCAGCCAAGGTTTGCAAAGTCCGTATAACATCCGCTTTATTCCCATTCGCGATAATGCGTCCTTCTTCCAGAACGATAAGCCGATCGACCAGATCCAGCATGGAGGATTTATGGGTAATCAATATCAGCGTCTTCCCCTGCAGATAGGGTTTTAATTTTTCTTTTAATTTTGCTTCCGTCGCATTATCCATGGATGTTGTTGGTTCATCGAGAATGATAACTGGTGGGTCACGCAGAATCGCCCTGGCAACAGCCACTTCCTGGCGTTGGCCTCCCGAGAGACCGCTGCCGCGTTCGCCAATGTGCATATCGAATCCATCGGGATGCCTCCGGACCGTCGACATGACCCCGGAGATTTCCGCCGCTACGATGAGTTGCTCATCCGGCACGGTTCTACCACCAAAACTAATATTATCCCGCATGCTGCCGTCGAATAGCATAACGTCCTGAGTGACATAACCAATATGCGAACGCAATACGCTCGGGGCGATATGCCTGACATCCAGGCCATCGAGTCTTACAAATCCCGTATTATCCGCATACAGGCCCGCGATCAATTTTCCCAGGGTAGATTTACCCGACCCGGTACGGCCGATGACCCCGACATGCTCGCCCGGGGCAATCTTCAACGTCACATTATTTAATGCAGGGACGGGTTGCTGTGGGTAACTGAACGTGACTTTATCGAACTCTATCTCGCCACGAATATGTGGTTGGGTTAAATAGGATTTATCCTGCTGACGTTCCGACGGCAACCGCATAATGGAATCGATGGTTTTGAGCGCCGTGGTCACCTGGTGATAGTGTGTCGTCAGGTTTGCCACCTGCGCCATGGGCGCCAGTACTCTGCTTGTCAGGATCACCGCGGCAATGAGCCCACCCAGCGACAGGCTGCCTGATGTAATAAGATAAACACCATAGGCGACCACTCCAATAGTGGATAATTGCTGTAAAAATACCGCCGCATTAACCACGGATGCCGACAACAGGCGGGACCGTATAGCCCAGCGGGAGATGAACTCGACGGCCTGCTCCCACTTGTGTTGCTGCCTGCTTTCGGCACCAAGCAGTTTTATTGTTTCTATACCGACCAGGCTTTCCACCAGGGTCGCATTTTTTTGCGCAGCCCCGTGTGACACCCTGGTAATTGCCGCCTTGATAAATGGCTGCAGCACTAAGGCATAAGTCAGGATCAAGGGAATCGCCACGAGTGGCACAACAACAATGTTGCCGCCAACAAACCAGATCACCAGCAAAAAAAGGACGACAAATGGCAAATCGATGAAAGCAGTAACAGTGGCTGAGGTAATAAAATTCCGTACACTCTCAAACTCATCCAGATGGTTGGCAAAGGCGCCGACCGATGCCGGCCTGTCCCCCATTCGGATGCCGAGCACATGTTCAAACAGCATGGAGGACAATTCGATATCCACCCGCCTCCCCGCCGTATCGATAAAATACCCGCGCAAGACGCGCAGGACCAAATCAAAGGCAAAAATGATAAGGATGCCGGAAACCAGAACCCAGAGTGTCTCAATGGCGTGATTCGGTACGACGCGGTCGTATACATTCATGATAAATATGGGACTTGCCAGGGCAAAGACATTAATCATGAATGAAGAGAATAATACGTCACGGTAGACGCGCCATGACCTGAAAATTGACCGCCGAAACCAGTGCCGGGATTTATCGATTTCGGCGTGCTGCTGTTCCAGGCTTATTTCATCGATTGGAGAAACAAACATTGCATAGCCGAGATATCCCGCGGCCAGACGCTCAAGCGAAAGTTCGGCATTGGCTTCGCTGCCTTTTCCATAATACGCCCGCACAGACTTTTGTTGCGCAAGATATTCCGTAGCAAAAACGGCAGTATGATCGCGCATCAAAACAATGGCAGGGAGTCGCTCTCGCAGCAATTTCGTTAACGGTATCTTCCTGATTTCCACCTTGATTCCGGCACGCGCTGCGGCCTGGACAAACACCTTCATCGTGATGTTGTCATCAACCACTGGCAGGCCGGATAGCACGGTTTCTGGCGTTGCGGTTTTTTGAAAATAATCAATCAAAAAACCCAGGCAATCGTAGAAAGAGCAAGTATCCTTCGGATTATTCTGCATCAATCTTATAATATTTATAAAGGATTACGTCGAAACCCAGGTTTACAACATCAAAAATAGTAACCCAAGGTGAGCGAAAACCCACTCCAGCTTATACTGTCGTTTACAGCCAGTGTGTTGCTGCCTGCGGATGTTGTATTGAACTGGCTTTCCGCCAGCGCAACATCGGTAACCTTTATGTATTGGTATCCCAGGCCCAATGTTGCATTCTGAACAAAATAATAATTCACCCCGACCCTTGCATCATACATAGTGGATGCGTGGCTACCGCTCGCACTATTATTCCGCGTGAATGTTGGTGAATCGTTTACCACCTGGTCCTGCCTGGCGTCATTATTCAGCCACGCGAGCTTGCCTGTGAAATACAGACTGTATTTTGGATTCGGCTTATAGCTATAGGAAAGCCCTAATTGTGGCCCCAGCAATTTATTGTTGGTGTTTATCGTATACACGCCAATACCGGCTGCCAGACTGTCGTCCGACGTGATCCGGAATTGCTCATCCAGCTTAAGCTGGGTTACGCCAGCGAACAAATCAAGATTGTCGCTGTAACGATATACGGCATTTACTTCGATGTTCTGCAGTTTTGAAGAATAAGCAGCGGAGACAGAATTCGCCGCATCAAAATTCGCGGTGATTGGCAGGCGAAATATCTCCAATTGGCTCGAAGGGTCATTAAAACTATCGGTTTTGGACAAATCCGACGTGAGCACGCCGGCATTGACAGACCAGTGAGTATTTATGCTCTTGCTGCCAGACAAGCGATAACCTGTATCCGCGTTTGCATCAAAACTGCCTGTCCCGGCCAGCGGAATATCGTCTACCGAGTTATTTACCGTGCCATTGTTGTTATAAAGATAAATCGTATTGCTGTCGCTGTCCCGTTTAAGGACATTTAACTCAAGCGAAACCTGGTCGGTACTGAGTTGACCCGCAAATGAATAAGCCGATGCCAGACTCAAAAACAGAACCCCCATTGTTATTCTCGAATACACGCTCATTCGGACCTGCCCTCTAAACAGTTATTGATGTTAAGTTGTTTGCAAGATAGCACGGCTCAGCGGTTTTCTATATCCATGAAATTAATCTGGATCAATTAATTCCAAGAATCCCGGCCAGGTAATTTTAAAAAATATGAAGTTCGGAGTATTTTAACCAGAGGCGGGTTGCTGCGATTCCAGAGGTTGCCGCTGCATGCGGCTTAATAACGCTTGCCAGCGAGCGAGGTGCAGCGCACCGCTTACCTGTTTGCGTTGTGCTGTCTTGTTGAGGACCCATACATAATGCTGGTTAAACCCATATACAGGCTCTATATCGGCATTCTTTGCGATTGGTTGAATCGTTTTTGTAAGGTTATCCAATACAAGCATGGCACCCTGCCCTGGCGGTATATGCAAAAGCACCATATGGTATTGGTTTAGCGTGTGATGATAAACGTACGTGATTTGCAGCTCTTGCTCCGGCACCCCGAGCGCACGCAGCATAAAGTACTTGGCGATGGCGAAGTCCTCGCAATCTCCGCCATTTTGTAAAATGAATTCATAGGGAGTTGCCCAGTTCTCTTCCTCGCCGTTAACCACCCGATCTTGCCGGTAGCTAAACTGGTTAAGGTACGCATTCACGAGCTGTAATTTTTTCTGCACGGAGCTGTGACGATGGCGCGTTATAAATTGGCGCCAGCCGGTCAACCGCCGCTGCTGGTCTGAGGTTAGTGTCGATGAAAAATTTCCCGCCATCTTGGCCTGGGCCAATCCAAGTGAAGCTGCGTTCCCCATTAGTGGATGCACTGACAGCGTCACCAAAATCACTAGCATTATTCGCTTAGAGTGATACATAGGCCGTAATTTTAAACCAGGACACATATTCATTAATTTCTCAGCACTCGCAATCCAGACAAACCATTTATCCCGAAACACCGCCGGGAGTCAGCCCCGCCCGGATTTCCTCTCTGTTCCTTTCTTTGTTCACCAGTCAGCCATTCCAGACATTTATGCCGTTTTGGCCACAGCAACGCAAACCCATCCCCAACGATTTCAGTCTGATTTGATTTACGTCAACTCTGGATACTGGACCCTGGCTGACATTGTGATAATTTGCACAAATGTCTCGTTATCCCAAAGAGACAGTAGGTTGCACCAGGAATGCACTCCTTATACTTATACCAGAGGACACCAATCATGAATAAATATAGCCGAATTTTAACCGGGTTTTGCCTGAGTTTCACCCTGGCATCCTCCTGGGTTCTGGCCGCAGACCAGGACCAAGATCGTGATCGGGATCAAACTCGTGACCAGTTACAGACACAAGACAAGCTACGCGATCAGGACCGCATTTACGGTTCACAGCTGATGACTCAACAAGAGCGCATCGAGTACCGCAACCGGATGCGGACGGCAACCACGGCGGAGGAACGCCTGCGTATCCGCAATGAGCACCACAAACTAATGCAAGAGCGTGCACGCGAGCGCGGTGTCAGCCTGCCCGATATGCCGCCCGCGCGTGGCATGGGCGGCGGTATGGGCCCTGGCGGTGGTGGCGGGCGCGCTCGCTAAATAGAATTCTCTATAGCCCGCTATAGCGCCAGACTGTCGAAGGAATTGCTGCAGGTTCGCAGGCACATCGCAGTCTGGCGTTTTTTCTACCCGAAGTTTCTTTAATTTCGTGGTCAGCACACTCAGCATGGTATCATTTCAAATTCTCGACAATCGATGTTAGAAAGGATGCCATTTTACTCATGCCAACAAAGCCAGAGACCCTCAATTTATTGGGCGAAGACGAACAACACCACATCATTTTTACCGAGATCTCTTACCTGGGTCACGGCACCTACGATTGTGATATCAGTATTCGGTCCAACGGCTTTGCCTGTGAAAAGGATTTCGCTTTCGATAACGATGAATACTTTCTCGCAAAGCTGAAAGAGGTTTGTACAAATCAGACAGGTGAGGCTGAGTTAACTGACCTGCAAAGTGATAACTATCTTAAGATTCAGGCCTTCGGTGCGGATACCTTGCTTGTCACTGGCCTGATTCTTGAGGAACAGCCTTATACACAGGCCCTGGAATTCGCCTTTACCACACAGTACCCGATGATTGAGCGTTTTCTTTCAGAATTCACTCGCGTCATCAGGGCCACACACTAACGTCGCTCATGCTTACTGGCGCAGCTCTTTGAGGCGCCGTGCAATTTTATCCTGCCAGGCAGTCCCTTCCGTCATGTCATACAAATACATCAAGATCTCGCGCTCACCCGGACGCTGTAATTGCGTGACCTTGAAATCGCCGTATTCGATTTTTCCCTTTTGCGTCACGTGCAGATTGTACGAACCCAGGTAATGCATGTCGCCAGGCAGTATTCGGTAGATATGTTGATACGCCTGGCGTTTGGTCCGCGACAGATTGTACGTATTCCGATCCGAACGATAACTGGCAATGAAATAGTTGCCAGGACGAATGTTTTCCGCCATGAACATCCCGTTATCGAACACCATTACCCGCGGCGGCGCCTTGAAGGGTGATACATACAGTTTGTTGTATTCCAGGAAATCGACCTGGACGATGTTATCGTTATCCGCTTCCACATAACCGTAGACCAGCGCATCCTGCGGCGACTTCATATCGTTTGGCGGCGCGTCGCCGCGGGAGATCGCCGCACAGGCCGATAACAGGCTCATGGATAACAAGAGACTCAGTAATAAAACAACACGCCGCATGGGCCACTCCCATCGTTATAGAGTTGGTTTCCGGAGGGTGTAATGCAATTAGCGTGCACAAAAAAGGCCAGATCTCTCTGGCCTTAACTGTTTGTTTTTTATGCCACTTTTAGTGCTCCAGGCGGCAGGGCGGCAAACCCCTGCATACCGCCCGGCAAGGCTTTGACGGTTACTGATTGACGGCCTTCATGCTCAGGCGAATACGGCCCTGCTTGTCGATCTCCAGGACCTTGACCTTGACCATGTCGCCTTCCTTGAGCTCGTCGCTGACCTTCTCGACGCGTTCTTCGGAGATTTGGGAGACATGCACGAGCCCGTCCTTGCCCGGCAGGATGGTCACGAAGGCGCCAAAATCCATCAGCTTGGCGACACGGCCTTCATAGATCTTGCCGACTTCAACGTCGGCGGTAATCTGCTCGATCTGGCGTTTGGCCTCTTCCGCGGCGGCGAGGTCGGCGGAGGCAATTTTGACGTTGCCATCATCATCGATATCGATGCTGGTGCCGGTCTCTTCAGTAATGGCCCGAATCGTCACGCCGCCCTTACCGATAACATCGCGGATCTTGTCCGGATTGATCTTCATGGTCAGATAACGCGGCGCATACTGCGACATGGTTTCGCGCGGGGTGTTGATGACGGCATTCATCTTCTCAAGGATATGCAGGCGACCCTCTTTGGCCTGGGCCAGGGCCACTTCCATGATTTCCTTGGTAATCCCGTCGATCTTGATGTCCATTTGCAGGGCGGTCACGCCATTGGCGGAACCGGCAACCTTGAAGTCCATGTCGCCCAGGTGATCCTCGTCACCCAGGATGTCGCTCAACACGGCAAACTTGTCGCCTTCCTTGATCAGGCCCATGGCAATACCGGCAACCGGTGCCTTGAGCGGCACGCCGGCATCCATCATGGACAACGAGCTACCACAGACACTGGCCATGGAGCTGGAACCGTTGGATTCGGTGATTTCAGAGACCACGCGGATCGTGTAGGGGAAGTCCGCCATGACTGGCATGACGCCGGCAACACCACGGCGCGCCAGGCGGCCGTGACCGATTTCGCGGCGTCCCGGGCTGCCGGTACGACCGGTCTCACCGACGGAGAACGGCGGGAAGTTGTAATGCAGCATGAAGCTTTCTCGATAAGAGCCTTCCAGGGCATCGATGATCTGGGCGTCTTTTTCGGTACCCAGGGTCGTCACGACCAGTGCCTGGGTCTCACCACGGGTAAACAAGGCGGAACCGTGGGTACGCGGCAAGACACCGACTTTGACCGTAATCGGACGCACGGTCTTGGTATCACGGCCGTCGATACGCGGCTGACCGTCCAGGATCTGATTACGCACGATTTTGCTTTTGAGTTCTTCGATTTCGTTGTAGATAGCACCGGAGTTGGAGCCATCTTCGCTGGCCACTTTTTCCATGACAGTCGCCTTGACGGCATCAATAGCGGCATAACGCGCCTGTTTTTCACGAATCTGATACGCCGCACGCAACCCGGCTTCCGCCACGTCCGCCACGGACTTGGCCAGCACCTGATCTTTCTCAGGCGCACTCCAGACCAGCGGGGTTACGCCAACTTGCTGGGCAAGTTCGCGAATCGCCTTGATCACAACCTGTTGTTGATCATGACCGAAGACAACGGCACCTAGCATCACTTCCTCAGACAGGAGCTTGGCCTCGGATTCCACCATCAATACGGCCTTTTCCGTACCGGCGACCACCAGATCCAGATCAGAAGTCTCCAGATCCTTCAGGGAGGGATTCAGCAGGTATTCGCCATTGCGATAGCCGACACGGGCACCGCCGATAGGACCGTTGAACGGTGCACCGCTTAATACCAGCGAAGCAGACGCGCCAATCATGGCCGGGATATCCGGGCTGACGTCCGGATCCAGCGACAAGACGGTCGCGATCACCTGGATTTCATTGAAGAAACCATCGGGAAATAACGGGCGAATCGGACGGTCGATGAGGCGGCTGGTTAATGTCTCGGACTCGGAAGGACGGCCTTCGCGGCGCAGGAAGCCACCAGGTACACGGCCGGCGGCATAGGATTTTTCCTGGTAATTGACGGTAAGCGGGAAGAAATCCCGGCCTTCGCCCGGATTCTTTTCGACCACACTCGTGACCAGCACGACCGTGTCGCCCATGCTGACCATGACGGCACCATCGGCCTGACGGGCGATTTCCCCCGTCTCGAGTTTTACTGTATGTCTACCGTACTGAAATTCTTTGGTGATGGGGGATGGGAGCGTCATAGTTTTCCTTTCGCGTCGTTACTTACGGAGTCCAAGTCGACCGATCAGGTCGCGGTAACGCTGGACATCAGCGCCTTTGAGGTAATCCAGCAGTTTGCGGCGCTGGCTAACCATTTGCAGCAGGCCCTGACGCGAATGGTGGTCATGGGTATGGGTTTTAAAGTGATCGGATAAATCATCGATGCGTGCGGACAGCAGGGCAATCTGCACTTCTGCGGAACCTGTGTCGCCCGGCGCACGGCCGTAATCTTTGACTATCTGAGCTTTTTGCTCGGCGCTCACTGACATTTACAAACTCCTGTTTCTAAAAGGTATCTGGCTGAAAAAAAGAGCGCGTATTTTACCCGTGCGAGCCCATCCGTTACAACATGCGTTTTGCTGGTTTTTGCGATTCTTAGCGGGTATTTACCAGCCGTTTTGGCGCTACCCGGCCATCCTCGAGGATTTGCCCAACCCCCAGGAAATCGTCGTTACTGGCAAACAGGCGCACCCACCCGCTGGTTGGCGCCTTCGCGACCTGGACGGCCTGTCCCTGGCGCACGTAATACGCGGAATTGTCGCTCAAATGTACCGCCGGCCACTGGTCCAGGGCCTGATCCATCGGGATCAACAACTTATCCAGCCCGGCCATGCCAGTCTCCGCGGCGGTCTGCTCCAGTTGTTCCAGCGTCACGGCATGGCTAAGCTCAAACGGCCCCACCTGGGTCCGGCGCAGAGCACTCAAATGGGCGCCACAGCCCAGAATCTCACCAATATCCTCAGCCAGAGTACGCACATAGGTGCCCTTGGAACAATGCAGATCGAACGCAAATTCGTCACCCTCAAAACGCGTCAACCTGAGGCTATGGATCGTGACCTGCCGCGGCTGCCGTTCCACCTCGATGCCCTGGTGGGCCAGTTTGTACAGCGGCTGACCCTGCATCTTGATAGCGGAATGCATGGGCGGGATCTGTTCGATCTCACCGACGAACTTTGCCAGCACATCGCGCAACTGTGCCTCGTCCAGCGCGGGTACCGGACGCGTCTCGATCACCTCGCCTTCGGCGTCGGCGGTAGAGGTCTTCACCCCCAGCTTGCACACCCCGGCATAGGCCTTGTCCGCATCCAGCAAAAAACTGGACAACTTGGTCGCTTCACCCAGGCACAGTGGTAATAAACCGCTGGCCAGCGGGTCCAGACTGCCGGTGTGACCGGCCTTGCTCGCCTGGTACAGGCGTTTGACCTTCTGTAACGCCGTATTCGACGTAATGCCGATGGCCTTGTCCAGCAACAGGATACCGTTGACGTTGCGGCCACGTGGTTTTCTACGACTCATTCTCTTCCTCGTGATGCTTGGCGCGATCTTCCTTTACCGCCTTGTCTATCAACGCACTCAACTCGGCGCCGCGCACGATGGATTCATCGTAGACAAAACGTAATTTGGGAATACTGCGCAGACTCAGGCTGCGTCCCAGTTCGTGTTGCAGAAAACCTGCCGCATGCTGCAGTGCCTCCAGGGTCTTCTTGCGATCCTGCTCTTCGTTAAACACGGTGATAAACACTTTCGCGATGCTCATGTCCTTACTGACCTGGACAGCGGAGATCGTCAGCATGCCAAGGCGGGGATCCTTGAGTTCCTGCTGAATCAATACGGCGAGTTCGCGCTGAATCTGTTCGGCAACACGACGCGTGCGTTCGTACTCTTTTGGCATGGAACCTCGTTCGTTAGATACTGCGTTCGACCTGTACCCGATCGTACACTTCGATTTGATCGCCGACCTTCACGTCGTTGTAGTTCTTCACGCCGATACCACATTCCAGACCCTGTTTGACTTCACTGGCATCGTCCTTGAAGCGGCGCAGGGATTCCAGTTCGCCTTCGAAGATCACGACATTGTCGCGCAGCACACGGATGGGTTTGTTGCGCTTGACGACGCCATCAACCACCATGCAACCGGCAATGCTGCCGAACTTCGGTGAACGGAATACATCGCGGACTTCGGCCAGGCCGATAATGTCTTCCCTGAATTCCGGTGCCAGCATGCCGCTCATCGCACGTTTCACTTCATCAATCAATTCATAGATGATGCTGTAATAATGCAGATCGATTCCTTCTTCCTCGATCAGCCGCTTGGCAGACGATTCGGCACGAACATTGAAACCAATCATGATGGCACCTGCAGCCACGGCGAGGTTCACATCCGATTCGGTGATCCCGCCGACACCGCTGGCAACGATGTTGACCTTCACTTCGTCCGTGGACAACTTCACCAGCGCATCGGTAATGGCTTCCACTGACCCTTGTACATCGGCCTTAAGCACGATATTCAGGGTGCTGGTTGCCCCTTCCGCCATCTGGTTGAACATGTTCTCCAGCTTGGCTGCCTGCTGACGGGCAATCTTCACATCACGGTACTTGCCCTGGCGGAAGCTGGCGACTTCCCGCGCCTTGCGTTCGTCCTTCACGACCGTTGCCTCATCGCCGGCACTCGGTACACCAGACAAACCTAAAACCTCCACCGGGATGGACGGTCCGGCGGTGTCCACCTGCTGCCCGGCTTCATTCACCAGTGCACGCACGCGGCCGTATTCCAGTCCGGCCAGCAGCATGTCGCCTTTTTTCAATTCACCGCGCTGTACCAGTACCGTCGCCACAGGACCGCGCCCCTTGTCCAGGCGCGATTCGATCACGATACCCTTCGCTGGCCCCTCATGGACGGCCTTGAGTTCAAGCACTTCGGCGACCAGCAGGATCGATTCCAACAGGGTATCGACACCTTCACCGGTATGCGCGGAGACATTCACAAACATGGTATCGCCACCCCAGGCTTCCGGGATGACGTCTTCCTGCGCCAATTCATTTTTCACGCGATCCGGATCCGCTTCCGGCTTATCGATCTTATTGACCGCGACGATCAAGGGCACGCCCGCCGCCTTCGCATGCTGTACCGCCTCCCGGGTCTGCGGCATCACACCGTCATCGGCGGCAACGACCAGCACGACAATATCGGTGACCTGCGCACCACGCGCGCGCATCGCCGTAAAGGCTGCGTGACCCGGCGTATCAAGAAATGTAATGTCACCGTTGTCGGTATTAACGTGGTATGCGCCGATGTGCTGGGTAATTCCACCCGCTTCACCGGCCGCTACGCGGCTGCGGCGAATATAATCGAGCAAAGAGGTCTTACCATGGTCAACGTGACCCATAATGGTCACCACCGGGGCGCGTCCGGTGGCATCGCCTTCTGCTTCCGTTTCCTCGATCAGGGATTCTTCAATCGCATCGGCCTTGATTAACTTGGCCTTGTGGCCCATCTCTTCGACGACGACTTGCGCGGTTTCCTGATCCAGCACCTGGTTGATCGTGACCATCGACCCCAGGGTCATCATGGCCTTGATCACTTCCGCCGCCTTGATCGACATCTTTTGCGCCAGTTCGGCTACGGTAATCGTTTCCGGAATGGCTACCTCGCGCACGATCGGCGCGATCGGTAGTGTGAACCCATGCTCTTCCGCCGCTCCCGACGCCATCTGTCTGCTGGGCTTCTTGCGTTGTTTACGCCGCCCGGACATCTCCGCGCTGACATGTAATTCCTTACGGCCATAGCGCGTCTTGCGCTCTTCTTCATCATCTTCTGCCGGGATAAAATCTTTCTTCTTTTTCTTGCGGCCGCCACGCTCGTCTTTTGACGCATCGGGCTTTTGCTTGGTCTGCTGTTCCTGCGTCTTGCGTTTAGCTTCTTCCGCCGCGCGTTCTTTCTCCGCCTGCGCCTGCTCAATCAGTTTCTTGCGCGCCTCTTCCTCGGCGATACGCTGCGCTTCTTTTTCTTCCAGTTTGCGCTTGGCCTCTTGCTCAAACGCCTCCTGCTTGGCCTTTTCTTCCTCGCGCTTGGCCATGACTTCTTCCATGCGCTTGCTTTCTTCCTCGACAACGGCACTGCGTTTCACGTAAGTGCGCTTCTTGCGCACTTCCACCGTCACGGACTTGGTCTTGCCTTGTGCGCCGGTCAGACGCAGTTCCGAGGAAGACTTGCGTTTCAGGGTAATTTTCTTGGCGCCGGCCTCGCCTTTTTCTTCATCACCTTGCTTGCGTCGCAAATGCCCGAGCAACTCCATCTTTTCGTCGTCGCTAATCGTTGCATCGGCATTGTTGACCTCCACACCCGCCTCGCGCAATTGCTCGAGCAGACGATCAATGGAGATACCAACAACTTCTGCGAACTGTTTGACAGTGACTTCAGCCATAACTTATTTCTACTCCAGCCCTTTTATTCAGACGCGTGTTCCTGTTCGAACCACGGTGCACGCGCGGTCATGATCAGTTTCGCCGCAGCATCGTGATCCATCTCTTCGATCTCCAGCAAATCATCCACGGATTGCTCGGCAAGATCTTCCATCGTAGTGATGCCGTTCTGTGCCAGCTTATTCGCCAGATCGGGGTTCATCCCTTCCATGCTCAGCAAATCTTCCGCCGGCGTGCCGCCTGTACCTTCCTCGGCGTTGGTAATAGCGCGCGTTAGCAACACGTCTTTTGCACGTCCACGCAGCTCTTCAACGATCTCTTCATCGAACTCTTCGATGCCGAGCATTTCGGATTTGGGTACGTAGGCAACTTCGTCGATACTGGAGAAGCCTTCCTGTACCAGGATCTGAGCGACTTCTTCATCCACATCGAGCGCTTCCATGAACATTTTCTGTACGCGTTCGTTTTCAGCCTCGGTTTTGGCTTCAGCATCCGTCACCGACATGACATTCAATTCCCAACCGGTAAGATCACTGGCCAACTTGACGTTCTGACCACCACGGCCGATTGCCTGTGACAATTGATCTTCGCGCACTGCGATATCCATGCTCACGGCGTCTTCATCCACTACGATGGATTCCACTTCGGCGGGAGACATCGCGTTAATCACATACTGCGCCGGGTTCTGATCCCACAACACGATGTCGATACGCTCGCCAGCGAGCTCGTTGGAAACTGCCTGGACCCGCGAACCCCGCATACCCACACAGGCACCGACGGGATCGATGCGACTATCGTTGCTCTTGACGGCGATCTTGGCGCGCGAGCCGGGATCACGCGAGGCGTTAATGATTTCGATCAGGCCTTCACCAATTTCCGGCACTTCGATCTTGAACAGCTCGGTCAGAAAACGCGGATCGGTACGGCTGACAATCAACTGCGGGCCACGCGCTTCAGGTTTGACATCCTTTAACAGACCACGAATACGATCGCCGGTACGAATGGCTTCACGCGGAATCGTTTCTTCACGCGGCACAATCGCATCGGCATTGTTACCCAGATCGAGATAGACGTTACCGCGTTCGACACGTTTAACTACGCCCATCACCAGCTGCGCAATCTTGTCTTTATATTCATCAAAGACCTGATGACGCTCTGCCTCGCGTACCTTCTGTACAATCACCTGCTTGGCGGTTTGTGCGGCAATCCGGCCGAACTCAACGGATTCGATTTGTTCCTCGGTGAAATCGCCCAACTGTGCACTCGGGTCGTCATACTGGGCGGCGCTCAGGGTAAGCTGCCTCTCAGGGAATTCCACGGCATCATCCGCAACGATTTCCCAACGACGGAAAGTATCGTAATCACCGGTTGCACGATCGATGCATACCCGGACATCGATATCGTTGGTATAACGTTTCTTGGTTGCCATTTCCAAGGCCGCTTCAATGGCTTCGAAAATAATGCCCTTATCGACACCCTTTTCATTTGAAACGGCATCAACAACCAATAAGATTTCCTTGTTCATATTCGTATTGCCTCATTCACGCAGCAGGCAGGCACACCATGTGTCATGCCAGTTAGAATTCCGGTACCAGATTGGCCTTTTCGATATCCTCAATGGACACCGCCAACTGACCACCATCATCCATACTTATATATACTTCGCCATCTTTGACGCTATCGATACGGCCGTGGAAGTTACGCTGACCATTCAGTGGCCTCGATAGACGCAGCTTCACCTTTCCCCCGACAAATCGGGCAAAATGGTCCGGCCGGAATAAAGGGCGATCCATACCTGGTGAAGATACTTCCAGGGAATACTGACCCTGTATCGGATCGTCCACATCGAGCACACCACTGACCTGATGACTGACAGTCTCACAGTCTTCAAGTCCAATACCGTCGGGCGAATCAATGTACACACGCAAGCGACTGTGCTTGCCTTGTGCCAGATACTCCACGCCGAGGAGTTCGTAACCCAGAGCGGTAACAGTCGGTTCCAGCAGGCCCATCACACGTTGTTCCAGCGGCCCCATAAATCTGCGTCCCCGTAAACAAAAAGTGGGCGCGAGGCCCACTTTTTCTAACTTCTTAAATTGCAAGGCATTATAGCATGCCAGATTGTTCTCGCCAGTCCAAAGACGGCGTTGGCCAGAAATAATGCATTCGAAATTGGTAGCGGGGGTAGGATTTGAACCTACGACCTTTGGGTTATGAGCCCAACGAGCTACCAGGCTGCTCCACCCCGCAATCGAGGCGCGCATTCTACCACGGGATCAGGCTTTTACAAGGTAAACCACCAGCATCGCTGATCACTGAAAACACACGAAGTGAAGCCGAAGGCACAAATTGCCGATATTAAAGGCACTGGATTCAGCGGGCACCTACCACACACGAGGCACAGCTCACGCGAACTTTCAGTGTATTGCAGATTGCATTAATCAGATCTTCGGTAGACAATATGCCGTTCGTAAGGCCTTGTTATTACAGTTTATTTCTTAGTGGTACAAGTATTGCTTTACTGGACGCACACTATAAACAAATTGGTCAGTAGTATTTTAAGGAGTCAACCAATGAATCAAACTCGTAGAACCTTCCTGCAAGCCAGTATGACTGCCTGCACAGTGGCGATTGCCGCCGGTGCGGGTCTGCTCACCCCCCGTTCGGTTCTGGCGGCCTGGCCCAAAAATGCCTTTGAAGCAAAAAGCGTCGCAGACGCCATTAAGGCGCTTTCCGGCAGCAGCGATGCCGCCAACAGCGCAGATGTCGCCATCGAAGCGCCGGATATCGCAGAAAACGGTGCCGTCGTCTCGGTGACCGTGAAAAGTAAACTGCCGAAGACCGAGCAAATCTCGGTGCTCGTTCCTGAAAACACTACGCCGTTGTGTGCCAGCTACATGCTCACCGATGACACTGACAGTGTGATCACCGGCCGCATCAAGATGCGCAAGACATCAGATGTCGTGGCCCTGGTGAAGGCGGACGGAAAACTGTTGACCGCCAAAAAGTCGGTAAAAGTGACCCTTGGCGGTTGCGGCGGTTAATGGATAACACAGGATTAATGAGGTAGAGCACACATGGCACAGAAACCAATGAAAATTCGCGCCTGGTCAGAAGGCGACAAGGGCGCAATGGTCAAGGCAATTATCTTCCACCCGATGGAAACCGGTTTACGCAAAGACAAGGCGACCGGTAAACCCATCCCCGCGCATTACATCACGGAACTGAAATGCGAGCTCAACGGCAAGACTATTCTGACCTGCCTCTGGGGCCCGACGGTGTCCAAAAACCCGTTTATATCTTTCCGGGTTAAAAATGCAAAAGCCGGCGACACGCTCAAGATGAGCTGGGTCGACAATATGGGCGAAACCGATTCCGGTGAAGAGAAGATAAAGTAAAGAAGACAATCTTGCCCCAACAAAAAGGCGTGCACTGCACGCCTTTTTTTGTGCCGTGTATTTTACAAAAGAAAACGGGCGCCTCTGCGCCCGTTCAAGTAAGGAACTAATGAGAAATTACGGTCTGAGATAGACGTAACCTTTTTGTTCCAGATGCGCAATCTCTGCGACACCGGAAGGCACAATCGTGGCATTTTCATTGATTTTTTCTTTGGGAATTTTCTTGCCGCGAATGGTGTTGGCGCAAATTTCAAACTTCACACCACGATTTGCCAGGGCTGCAATCTGATCGCGTAGATCGATGGGCTTGCCATCTTTATCCTTCTTACCCATTGCTCCGTCAACCAGCGCGAACGCACCTGAGCTATGGGTAACAACGATGATATCCGCATTCTCGTCACCCAGCGCATTCAGGTGATTCTTAACGTTACGTAACGCGGCTTTTGCCATATTAATATCGTCGACGTGATAAACAACCTTCTGTTGATTGTAACCGTTCTTCGCCGGTTTTGTGATATCAACAGCGTATGCGCTTGTCGTCAAAGCCAGGCTTGCAGCCAACAACGTGGCCTTGCTTAATTTCTTCATAACAACTCCTCCTGATTTGGCAGTACGTTTTTATACATGTCTCAAATTTGGACATATCATGAACTATAGCAATATATATTCCAAAGATCGTATTTTATAAATTCATGCTAATAACAGATAGTTAGCAGAGGAATTAAGTTATTTAGTACATTCTAATATATTTCAATTATGCAAACTGCAACCATGTGGTGAACGTCAACATGGTAATTTACACCGCTTCCTCCTCACTATCGTAGCGACGCAACTTCCGCCATAAGGTTGTCTTGTCGATTCCCAGTACTTTCGCCGCCTTGGTCTTTCTGCCCTTGAAGCACTTGAGGACATGGTTGATATATTCCTGCTCAAGCTCAATCAGTGACATAAACTCCTGTTCCGAAAAGTGTACCGCCGTCGGAAATTCCTCGGGTGCGAGAGTGATGTCATTATCCGTCTCCCAGTACAGAATCGGTCCGTCAGCAAGAATGACACAACGCTCTACCGCGTTGCGTAATTCCCGGACATTTCCCCTCCATTCCGCTGCACACAGGCGTGTCAGCGAACCGCTATCAAAACCCTTCACGTTGCGCTGATAGCGTTCCGAAAACTCATTAACAAAATGCTCGACCAATGCCGGGATATCCTCCCGATGTTCCGCCAGCGACGGTATACGGATATTGACGACATTCAACCGGTGGTAAAAATCATGGCGCAACTTGCCCGCCTCCACCATTTTCGCCAAGTCCTGATTGCTTGCCGCAATAATTCGCACATCAACAGGTATCGAAGCCGCACCACCAACCCGGGTAATGCGTCTGTCCTCGATCGCCCGCATTAACTTGATCTGCATCGTATCTGAAATATTGCAGATCTCATCCAGAAACAGGGTGCCTCCGTCCGCCTGTTCCATCAACCCGTGTTTGCGTTGCGTTGCCCCCGTAAACGAACCTTTTTCATGGCCAAACAATTCACTCTCCAGCAAAGTATCGCTAAGGGCACCGCAATCGACCGCGACAAAAGGCAGTTCATTGCGCGGACTGAAATCATGCAGGGCACGTGCAACCAGTTCCTTACCGGTACCTGATTCACCGGTCAGTATCACGCTACAGGAGACTTCCGCCACTTTTTCAATCGTATTAAACAGGGAACGCATGACCGGCGTATCGCCTATCATGCCGAAACGATTGCGTTTTTGCCCAAGCCGCCGTTTAAGCAGTTTGTTCTCATCGCGCAGCCGGACGGATTTCATGGTGCGTTCCAGCATCAGTCTCAGCTCTTCAAAATCAAAAGGCTTCTTGATGAAATCATTTGCCCCGCGCTTCATCGCCTCAACGGCATTTTCCACCGAGGAATATCCCGTCATCACGACGACCGGCACATCGGCGTCTATACTGCGGAGTTCACTTAGCAATTCAAACCCATTCATGCCGGGCATACGCAAGTCAGTAATGACAATATCCGCACCGCTCCTGCGAAATTCTTCCAGGCAATATCTTGCATCATGATAGACCGTACAATCATATTTTGTGCTATCGCAATTCCGCTTCATGACACGACATGTCACGGTATCGTCATCGACAAACATGACACGCAGTGGTTTATCCAACATGATTAACCTCCCTCTCCTCCTTATTTTGCACATTTTCTGCCGGCACCTGGAAAGGCAACAGGATCACGACACGCAGACCTGCGCCGTTCAGATTTTCCAGATGAATTGTGCCGCCGTGGTGCTTGACGATCCCGTAGCTAACAGACAAGCCTAGCCCGGTACCCTCCCCCTCTGATTTGGTCGTAAAGAACGGATCAAAGACCTTTGTCAGATTATCTTTTGCGATACCGGTACCGGTATCAATGATTTCCACCGCCACATAATCGATATCCTTATAAGATTTGATTTCGATCTTACTGTTGCGAGGTGAAGCCTGTACTGCATTAAGAATGACATTGACCAGCACTTGTTGTAGCTGGTTTGAATCTCCAACAATACACAAATCCGGCTTTAACTCGGTAGCCATTTTGATCTCGGCATTCTGAATCCGGTGGCGCAGCAATTTAAGCGTGTCTTCCACCAACTGGCTCATATCGAACTCATGATAGTCTGGCTTGCTCTCGCGCGCGAAACTCAGGATGCCTTGTACGATCCGCGCACAGCGCCGTCCTTCCTCCTGTAACAGCTCGAGGTCTGTCAACGCCTGTTGATCGTGTTTCACGGCCTGTTCCAATAAAGCAGCAAGCGACATGATGTTCATCAGCGGATTATTGATTTCATGCCCGATACCGGCGGCCAGCTGCCCTACCGAAGCCAGACGTTCCGATTGCCGTGCGCTTTTCTCCGCGCGGGCTCGTTCGTTTTCAGCCTCTTCGAGGCTGCTCGCCAGATAATTAAAGGCACTGCCTGCGGCGCCAATTTCATCCTTACGCTTTTCCTGATAACGAGCAGCGTAATCGCCATCCGCATAGTCCGTGATAACCTGTGCAAGTGCATTAACCGGTCTCGCAAGCTGTCCTGCCACCCAGACAGATACCAGCAGGCTCACGATGAGTAACAAACCGATCATCAACCAGATGGATTTGCGTACTTTGTCGATCGGAGCGAACAGGGTCTTCCTGTCTGTCTGTATCAGCAACAGCCATTTCGTGGCCGGGCGTGACTTGTAAGGACTCAGGATGCGATAAAAAATCATTCGCCCATCCTGTAAAAACAAGGAGCCGTGCATTTTCGTATCCCGCATTTGTTGCCATTGCTGCGGACTGAATTCATTGGAAAACCGGTATTTACTCTGTAACTGATTGCCAAAACGCTTCTTGGGATCGCGGTTGTACAGATAAATCCCGTCACGGTCCTTGTCGTCGCTAATCTCCACGACATAAGCATTCCCGGGATAGCCTCCTAATGATGCCTCGATGGTGGAATCCAGGCGAGTTCCCCACATGTTCACGACCAGCATGCCTTCGAGACTTTCAACCTCGTCTTTTATCTGCGCGGAGTAGCGCACCATGGCAGGACAAAAATCGGCGTCGGTTGTGACTTGACCAAGTTCAAAATCAGACATCACCACATCTTTGTTCTCATCCATGGTGTGCTTGAAAAAGCTCTTGTTCGATTGATCGGCAATATACAAACGATTAAACGCGACATCTTTCATCTTCGCTTCGATGGGCTTGCCTTCCTTGACCTTGACCAGCGTCTTGCCATTGGTGTCAATGAACCGCAGGGCCTGGATACTGGGCACCATGCGTTGATAATTCAGGAAAAACGCCTCGAGTTCATCCGCACGGCGTTGATATACCGCTGCACTCACCCCCTTACCGACGGGCTTGCCCGCAATGGCGGCAAAGCTGCGTACGACGGGGACATAGGCCAGGCCTCTGGCAATGGCCTTCTGGTTTTCAAGGATGAGGGTGAGCTCGTCGGCCATCTTGTCCAGCGTGACAAGCAGTTCTTTCTCTGTCCGTTTGGATAATTCGGTTTCCATGCGGTCGACCACACCAAACAGTAATACCAATAAGGGAACTGCTGTAATGAGGGTCAGGATGATGAAGAACTTTTGGCGAAGCTGCATGCTGCGATATGCGATGATTTATGCAAGTTGCACTAGTATATCAATCGCATAATGGGCGTAAATAAAAATTGTATAAATAATAAGCTAATTATATTAGAATTTTCTAATATAATTTTTTAAAATATTGCGAAATGCAGATAATTATTTAATTCGACGCTGACGCTTTTCGAGATGCGGACGCAAATCGTAGCGATAGATAAAACCGGGCAGCGCAAACACGACAAATAGACAGAGATTAATGACGTAAAACTCCCAGCCTTGCTGAGTGATATCCCCCATTAATTTCTTTTCAACGCCAAAGCCCAGGAGCAGCCAGACAATAAAATAGACAAACCATTCACACAGGCACATCCACAGCTTTTTCTGACTTTCCGCGGGTGTAAACAGGATAAATAAGCGCTCGTTCAGCCAGGGCAAATTGGCCAGGACGAGTGCAACGACAAACAACGTAATGACAACACCGTTCAACATAGCGTGCGATTATACCGGCTGAATCAGCCCAAGACAGTATTACATATGGCCAGTAAGAGGTCAGGTTTCAGTCCCAACGCCAGGACCACCAGACCATTGAGACTGAGCAGGACACGCAGGTCCGTTGCCCCTTCCACCGCCTGGCTCTCTTGCGGTGTATCAAAATACATCAATTTGATAACACGCAGATAATAGAATGCCCCGATCACGGAGAAGGCGACAGCGACAATGGCTAACCAGACCAGGTCCTGCGCCACAATGGCCTTGATTACCGCCAACTTGGCCCAGAAACCGACAAACGGTGGCACACCCGCCATGGAAAACATGAAGATCAGCATGATGAAGGCAAACCACGGGCTGCGCTGATTGAGTCCCCGGAAATCGTCCAGGTTATCGGATTCAAAGCCAAAACGGCTCATGAGCATGATCATACCGAAGGCGCCCAGTGCCATCAGTGTGTAAACCAGTGTATAGAACATGGCGGAGGCATAACCGTCCTTGCTCACGGCGATCACACCCAGCATCAGGAAGCCGACATGCGAAATGGTCGAATAGGCCAGCATGCGTTTGATATTGGTTTGCACGATAGCCACCAGATTGCCGATCGCCATGGATGCCACCGAAAGAATGATCAGAATATCCTGCCATTGCATGTGCAGACCACCCAGGCCATCCACCAATAACCGCATCAACATGGCGAATGCGGCTATCTTGGGTGCGGAACCCAGGTAGACCGTCACGGCGGTTGGCGAGCCCTGATAGACATCGGGCAGCCACATATGAAATGGCACCGCACCCAGCTTGAACGCGACGCCCACAATGACGAATACCAGACCAAAGATCAGAACGATGTTTTGCTGATGGGCGGCAACCTGCCGGCTGATCGTCGTCAGGTCCAACGAACCCGTAGCGCCGTAGATCATAGACATGCCGTATAACAGCATGCCGGAGGCAATCGCACCCAGGACAAAATACTTCATGGCCGATTCCGAGGCCACCGTGGAATCGCGCTGCAAGGCCACCATGGCATACATACAGAGCGACAATAGCTCGAGGCCCAGATATATCGTCAGGAAACTGTGCGCAGAGATCAGGATCATCATGCCCAATACACCGAACAAACCGAGTGTATAGTATTCGCCGCGATAGAGATCGCGTGCCTTCAAGTAACTCTTCGAATACAGGAAGACGGCAAAGGTGATGACATAGACAAACAATTTCAGCAGGTCGCCCATGCCATCGCGAATAAACGTGCCGGAGAACGCCAGGCTTGCCTTGCTACTGAATGTCACTAGCGTCAATGCCGCCAGTCCCAGCAGGGTTGCCTGCGCCAGAATATAGGTTGTTCCGCGTGTCTTATCGTTCACGAACAGATCCACCACCAGAACAATCGAGGCCAGAATCAATAACAGGATTTCCGGCAGCGCCAGCGGCAACTGCGACAGGGTCTGCGCGTTCAGCGCAGCACCGGGCAAATAGGCAGATATCACTTCCATAGCATCACTCTTAAGGTACCGGTAATTTGCCCGCAACGACGTGCTGGACCAGGTTGGCGACGCTGGCATCCATCACATGCAGTAACGGTGCGGGATACAGACCGAAATACAGCACAACCACGGCCAGAAGACCGAGGAACAGGAATTCACGCTTGTTGATATCCGTGAGTTTGGCGACCTTGTCGTTGGTCACTTCACCAAAGATCACACGCTTGACCATCCACAAGGTATAGGCAGCACCCAGGATCAGGGTCGTCGCCGCCAGGAAGGCGTACCAGAAATTGGCCTTGAACGAGGCCAGGATCACCAGAAACTCGCCGACGAAGCCGGAGGTGCCAGGCAGGCCGGCATTGGCCATCGCAAAAAACACGGCAAACGCGGCGAATGTCGGCATGGTATTCACCACCCCGCCGTAATCCTTGATCTGACGGCTGTGCATGCGGTCATACAATACGCCGACGCAGAGAAACATCGCGCCGGAGATAAAACCGTGGGAAATCATCTGTACCAGACCGCCTTCGATACCGGTCACCGCACCTTTGTAATTTCCGGAATTGGTATGAATGGCCCACAAAATGAAAAAGCCCAGGGTCACGAAGCCCATGTGCGAGATCGATGAGTAGGCAATCAGCTTCTTCATGTCCTGCTGCACCAACGCCACGAAACCGATATACACCACCGCCGTCAGCGATAACAGAATCATCAGCCAGTCCAGCGCATGACTGGCATCCGGGGTGATGGGCAGGGAAAAACGCAGGAAACCGTACGCACCCAATTTCAACATGATCGCCGCCAGGATCACCGAACCGCCGGTGGGCGCTTCCACGTGCGCGTCCGGCAGCCAGGTATGTACCGGCCACATCGGCACCTTCACGGCAAAGGCAAACAGAAAGGCGAGGAAGATGAAGATCTGCTCTTTCATGCTGAGCTTGAGCGCATGCAATTGCAGAATTTCAAAGTTGTGCGTCTTGGATGCCATATACAGGAAGGCCACCAGCATGAAGACCGAACCCAGGAAGGTATACAGGAAGAACTTGATCGTCGCGTAGACCCGGCGCGGACCGCCCCAGATACCGATAACGATAAACATCGGGATGAGCATGGCCTCCCAGAATACGTAGAACAAGGCGGCATCCAGTGACGAGAACACCCCGATCATCAGACCTTCCATGATCAGGAAGGCCGCCATGTATTGCGCCGCCTTGAACTGGATCACTTCCCAGGCGGACAGAATCACAATGATCGTCATGAAGCTGGTCAACAGGATCAAGGGCATTGCGATCCCGTCGACGCCGAGGTGGTAGTAAATCTTCCAGTCGCCAAGATAGAACCAGTCATGAAATTCGATGAACTGCATCCCGGGATAAGCGGCATTGAAGTGGGTATACAGGGGGATCGACAGCAGGAATGTCACGATGGCAATCACCAGGCCGAGCACGCGCGCCTCGGTCGCGTTCTTGTCGCCGCCGGTGGCAAGCACCAGGATACCGCCGATGATCGGGGTCCAGATTACCAGACTGAGTAATGGCCAACCTTCAAACATGTCTTGTCCTAAATTTTTATAGTTTTATCCAGCCCAGGGTAAACACACCAATCAACACCATCAGGCCGAGGATCATGGCAAAGGCGTAGTGATAAAGGTAACCGGACTGCACATGCCGCACGATACGGGCAATCACCCCGACCGTGTTGGCCGAGCCATTCACCAGGGTCCCATCGATCACCTTCACGTCGCCCCATTGCCACAATAAGGTACCGAACCAACGCCCCAGGGGCGCGATGAGTTTGATATACAAATGGTCCATGAAATATTTCTGCACCAGCAGCTCGTACAGCCACTGTGTCCTGGCCTGGATCGCTGCCGGCAACTCCGGCCGCTGCAGGTACAGATACCAGGCGACGACGACACCGGCCGCGGCGAAATAGAATGGCAGACCGCTGAAGGCGTGCAGCCCCATGTGTAACCAATCCATGTGGTGCAATTCACCCAGTACATCGTGTTGCGGCAGGACAAAGATCGCATCACCGAAGAACTTGCCGAAGATCATCGGTCCGATATAAATCGCGCCGATGACCACGGATGGAATCGCCAGCGCAATCAAGGGCACGGTGACCACCCAGGGTGTTTCATGCAGATGTGCACGCGTGTGTTCATCCATGCGCTCCTTGCCATGGAAGACCAGGAAATACATGCGGAAGCTGTACAACGCGGTAATGAATACCCCGCCCAAGACAAACAGATAGGCCATCTCATGACCCGGCAGCTTGGACTCGGCGATCGCCTCGATAATGGAATCCTTGGAATAGAACCCGGCGAAAAACGGCGTACCGATCAGGGCGAGCGAACCGATGAGCGACGTGATCCAGGTGATCGGCATGTACTTGCGCAGGCCGCCCATCTTGCGCATGTCCTGTTCGTGGTGCATGGCGATAATCACGGAACCCGCGCCGAGGAACAGCAAGGCCTTGAAGAAGGCGTGGGTCATGAGGTGGAAAATCCCGGCGGCATACGCCGACGCACCCAGTGCCGCCGTCATATAACCCAGTTGCGACAGCGTCGAATAGGCGATGACGCGCTTGATATCGGTTTGCACCAGACCCAGGAAACCCATGAACAGCGCCGTGATCGCCCCAATGACCAGCACAACACTCAAGGCGGTTTCCGACAGTTCAAACAAGGGCGACATACGCGCCACCATGAAGATACCGGCGGTCACCATGGTCGCGGCATGGATCAGGGCCGAGATGGGCGTCGGACCTTCCATGGAATCCGGCAGCCACACGTGCAGGGGTACCTGCGCCGATTTACCCATGGCACCGATGAACAATAAAATACAAATCACCGTCATGACCGACCAGGGCATGCCGGAGACGATTTCGATTTGCTGGCCCGCGACGCTGTCCACATTGGAAAACACGGTGTTGTAATCGAGGGAACCGAAATACATCAGGACACCGGCAATCCCCAGCACAAAACCGAAATCGCCGACACGATTGATCAGGAAGGCCTTGAGATTGGCGAAGATCGCGCTTTCCCGGGTATACCAGAAGCCGATGAGCAGATAGGACACCAGGCCCACGCCTTCCCAGCCGAAGAACAGCTGCATGAAGTTATTGGCCATCACCAGCATCAGCATGGCGAAGGTGAACAACGAGATGTAACTGAAGAAACGCTGGTAACCGGGATCGTCTTTCATGTAGCCGATGGTATAGATGTGCACCATCCAGGACACGAAGGTCACCACTACCATCATCATCGCGCTCAGGTTATCGATCAGAAAGCCAACCTGAAACCGCACACCCTCAGTCACCAGCCAAGTATAGACCGTGCCGTTGAAGGCAGGATTGCCGTCGATGACGTGGTATTTGAACACGTACATGGATAACAGACAGGACAGACCGACACCGATGATCGTGACCCAGTGCGCACCGGCACGGCCGATGGTGCGACCGAACAGACCGGCGATGATCGCGCCGAGCAACGGCAACACGGCGATCCAGAGATAGACTTGTGGCATATTGGCGAGGAATGAAGTCAGCACGCGCCTACCCTTTCATCTCGTTGAGATCGTCGACATTGATGGTGCGCTTGTTGCGGAACAACACCACCAGGATCGCGAGACCGATGGCTGCCTCCGCCGCCGCCACCGTCAGGATAAAGAATACGAACACCTGTCCCGCCATGTCGTTCAGATAATGCGAAAAGGCGATGAAATTGATATTGACCGAGAGCAGCATCAACTCGATGGACATGAGTAACACGATCAGGTTTTTACGATTCAGGAAAATCCCGGCCACGCTCAGGCTGAACAGGATGGCCGCGATAATCAGGACGTCGGTCAGGCTAATCATGATATCGCTCCGTTATTTTTTCTCTTCCGGTTTCATACTGACAATACGCACCCGGTCCTTGCGCTGCACCGCAACCTGCTTGTCGGGGTTCTGGTATTTCGTTCTGGGGCGGTGGCGCAAGGTCAGGGCAATCGCGGCGATAATCGCCACCAGCAAAATCACCGCCGCGATCTCGAAGGGATAGACGTAGACGGTATACAACAGGTTTCCGAGTTCCGCTGTATTGTTATAGGCCATGCCTCTGGGTGCCGGCGGATAGAGGGTTTTCATGACGGTCTGATAATCCGAGGCATCGGTGTGATGCAACAACCAGCTCAGCATGCCTGCCAGCAACAGGGCCACACCGATACCGATGGGCAGATACCGGATAAAACCTTCCTTCAGGCGCGCAATATTGATATCCAGCATCATCACCACGAACAGGAACAGGACCATGACCGCGCCGACATACACCAGCACCAGGGCGATGGCGAGAAACTCCGCCTGCATCAGCAACCACAACACGGCGCTGCAGATAAAGGTCAGGACCAGGAACAGTGCCGCACGCACCGGATTGCGCACGGAGATCACTGCCGTGGCACTGGCCAGCATAAAAAACGAGAATAAATAAAACAGTATCTTGATGGTCATGTGTTTCTTCTTGTTTAGCGGTACGGCGCATCCTGCTCGCGGCGCAGGGCAATTTCCTTCTCGTATTTGTCCCCGACCGCCAGGAGTTTTTCCTTGGTCATGATCAGGTCGCTACGCACCTCGCCGTGGTATTCATGTATGTGTGTCTCCACGATGGAATCCACCGGGCAGGATTCTTCACAGAACCCGCAGAAGATACACTTGCTCAGATCGATATCGTAACGGGTGGTGCGGCGCGTGCCGTCTTCACGCATCTCCGATTCGATGGTGATCGCCAGCGCCGGGCAGACCACTTCACACAGCTTGCAGGCAATACAGCGTTCTTCGCCGTTGGGATAACGGCGCAATGCGTGCAGGCCGCGAAAACGCGGCGACATCGGCGCCTTTTCCTCGGGGTAATACAAAGTATACTTGCGCGCAAAGAGATATTTGCCCGTCACCGACAATCCCTTCAGCAGTTCGAAGAGGAACAGACTCTTTATGAAACGTGTCAATGCCTGCATCGTCGCCTCCTAGCCCTGCACCGCCCACCAGGGGTACAGCTTGCCCAACACCATGCCGCCGACCACCAGGATCCAGACGATGGTAATGGGGATGAACACCTTCCAGCCCAGACGCATGATCTGGTCATAGCGATAGCGCGGATAGGTGGCGCGGAACCACAGATAGAAAAACAGGAAGAAAAAGATCTTGAGGAAGAACCAGATCATGCCCGGCACCCAGGCAAACAGTTTTTCCAGATCGATGCCCAGCCACAGAAAATCATGAATGCCGATAAACGGCGACAGCCAGCCGCCCAGGAACATGATCGACGCCAGCGCCGAGATCAGAATCATGTTGGCGTATTCCGCCAGGAAGAATACCGCGAAGGTCATGCCGGAATATTCCACGTGGAAACCGGCAACGATCTCCGATTCGCCTTCCGCCACGTCAAAGGGCGCACGGTTGGTTTCCGCGACACCGGAAATAAAATACACCAGGAACAAGGGCAGCAGGGGCAACCAGTACCAGCTGAACAGGCCCCATGGCCCCATTTGCGCCTTGACGATCTCGCCCAGGTTCATGCTGCCGGCCGCGATCAATACCCCGACCAGCGCGAAGCCCATGGCGATTTCGTAGGCGACGATCTGCGCCGCCGAACGCATGGCCCCAAGCAGGGCGTATTTAGAGTTTGATGCCCAGCCCGCGATGATGACGCCGTATACACCCATGGAAGTCACCGCCAGGACATAGAGCAAACCGGCATTAATCTGGGACAGGACCTTGGTGGCATCGAAGGGAATCACCGCCCAGGCCGCCAGAGCCGATGCCAGGGTGATCACCGGCGCAATGACAAATAAAACTTTGTTCGCACCACTGGGAATGATGATCTCTTTGAAGATCAGCTTGAACATATCGGCCCAGGGCTGCAACAAACCCCACTTGCCGACGTTATAGGGTCCGACACGCACCTGCATGGCGCCGATCACCTTGCGTTCCAGCCAGGTGGTATAGGCAACGGTCACAAACAACGGGATCGTGATCGTCAGGATACCGGAGAGCGGCATCAGGCTCATGTAGAGATGGACCGTCCAGTCCCAGCTATTTGTGAACCATTCCATCACGTTACCCCGCGTCCACTTCCACCGGGCCGTAGTTCAGACCCAGTTCGTTCGAACCCGCCACCCCGGCCGGAATAAAGGCGCAGCCATCCGGTATCGCCTCCTCTATATATAAAGGAATGCTGATCCGTTTATTGTTCTGTACGACCACGGCCATACTGCTGCCATTGAGTCCCAACTTGGCCGCCGTCGCCTGATTGATAGCGATCATGGCGGACAGACTGTCCGAGGTTTCCTGCAAAGGTGGCGCCCGCCTTACCAGGGCGTCCACGGCATAGAGCGGGTAATGACCAATGCGCGTCAGTTCGGTCAGATTGCCTGCCAGCGTCACCGGCATAATCTCACTGCGTGCGCTGGGTTGAATACCGCTGGTAAGTGCATCGAGTTCGTCCCGGACCTCTTCCGACGTCACATAGTCGAAACCGGCTAGCTTGAGAAAATTCCCCATCACACGCAGGACTTTCCAGGCTGGACGAGCATCCTGGTACGGTGCGACACAGGCATTAAAGCTCTGCCAGCGACCTTCGACATTGATATAGGTACCGGAGGTCTCCGTAAACGTGGATACCGGCAACAACACATCCGCATATTCACGCATCGCGTCGGTGACAAACGGGGTCAGGCAAATCACAAAGTCTGCATTGTTCAGCGCACTCAAGGCATCGCTGGGGTTGGCACTATCGAATTCCGGTTCGGTATTCAATAAGACAAAGGCATGCATATCTTCACTGATCATCCGCATGGCATGCTTGCCTGCCGTAATCGGCTGATTGGCGGGGCCGCGCTGCGGTACCGCGCCGGCCAGCCAGGCACCCGCGGTGTTGGCACCGGCAGGCAAATAGCCCAGACGTGCGTCGCTCATGTCGGCAATCGCATTCGCCAGGGAACGTATGGTGCCTAACTGCGGATTCGCCAGCGCCTGTAATCCGAGCAAGACTGTCGCCTGTTTCGCCTGGTGCAGATCCCGGGCAATGGCGCGATGCGCGTCATTCACTTCCACCGTGCTGACGCCATCTGCCAAGGCAGCGGGAATGGCCTTACCGCTAATCTCGCTCAGCGCCCTGACGATCCCCGCCAGTTGTGCCGCCATTGCCAGCGGGTTAACCACGACGGTTTGCGCGAGACTGAAATTGAATTCGTAATCGACACAATTGACGACACTGATACGCGCCCCTTGTCTGGCCGCCTTACGCAGTCGGTGACTGATGATGGGTTGATCCTTACGCACATAAGAACCGATCAGCAGCGCGGCATCGAGGTTTTCGAGTTCACTGATGCTCTGTCCCAGATAGGGGAACAACGGCGCCTGTTGATCGCAGGCAAAATCGAGCTGCTGCAGGCGATGGTCAATATTGTTACTGCCCAGACCGCGCATCACCTTTTGCAAGAGATACAGTTCTTCCGTGGTACTGCTCGGAGACGCCAGGGCGCCAATGCTTTCCGCACCGGAATGCTTAATCACGCGTTGCAAACCTTCGCAGGCATATTCCAGCGCACTTTGCCACTCGACAACCTTCCACTGATCGCCCTGCTTGATCATGGGTTGGCCCAGCCGGTCTTCGCTGTGAAGACCTGTATAACTAAAACGGTCGCGATCCGATAACCAGACTTCGTTGATCGCCTCGTTCTCACGCGGCAACACCCGCATCACCTTGTTGCGGCGCACCTGTACGTGCAGGTTGGAACCCACACAATCGTGCGGCGCAATGGCATCAACGGTGCTGTTTTCCCAGGGACGCCCGGTATAACGATAAGGTTTCGACGTCAGCGCACCAACCGGACACAGATCGATGACGTTGCCGGACATCTCCGAACCGACGGCATTCTCCATATACGTATTAATTTCCATATGCTCGCCACGTCCCGGCGCGCCCAGTTCCATAATGCCGGCAATCTCCTGACCGAAACGCACGCAACGCGTACAGTGGATGCAGCGGGTCATGTCCGTGGAAATCAGCGGACCGATGTTCTTGTTGCTGACAACACGTTTCTTTTCGGTGAAACGGGAGACATCCTTGCCGTAACCCATGGACATCTCCTGCAGTTCACATTCACCGCCCTGATCGCAGATCGGGCAATCCAGCGGATGGTTGATCAGCAGAAATTCCATGATGCTCTTCTGTGCTTCGAGCGCCTTCTTCGACTTGGTCTGCACCTTCATGCCATCGGTAACCGGTGTTGCACACGCCGGCAAGGGTTTGGGCGCCTTGTCGATATCCACCAGACACATGCGACAGTTGGCCGCAATCGAGAGTTTCTTGTGATAACAAAAACGCGGGATGACGATGCCTGCCTCATCCGCCGCCTCGATCACCATCGTGCCCGGCCTGACTTGCAGCGGTATGCCATTGATTTCGATGTTTAACAGGTCGCTCATCGTCTGCGTTCTTTTATTCAACCTACCATGCACTTGCCGTGTTCGATGTGATACTCGAACTCGTGGCGAAAGTGTTTGAGAAAACTCTGTACCGGCATTGCCGCGGCATCACCCAAGGCACAAATCGTGCGCCCGCCGATGCGACTGGCGACATCATCCAGCAAGGCCAGGTCTTCGGGCTTGCCCTGCCCGTGTTCAACGCGATGCACCACACGCGCCAGCCAACCGGTGCCTTCGCGACACGGCGTACACTGACCGCAGGATTCTTCATAATAAAAATGTGACAGACGCGCCAGGGCGCGCACCATACAGGTGGAATCGTCCATGACAATCACCGAACCCGCACCGAGCATACTGCCGGCCTTGGAAATGGAGTCATAATCCATATCCATGCCCATGGCGATTTCTGCAGGCAATACCGGCACAGAAGACCCACCCGGGATGACCGCCTTGAGCTGATGGCCATCGCGTACGCCACCGGCCATCTCCAGTAATTTGCTGAAGGGCGTGCCGAGCGGTACTTCAAAGTTACCGGGCTTGTTCACGTGACCGGAGACGCAAAAGATTTTCGTACCGCCATTATTTGGCCTGCCCTGCTCCAGGAACCATTGCCCGCCCTTTTGCAGGATGACCGGCACCGACGCGAGGCTCTCGGTATTGTTAATCGTTGTCGGTCGACCGTACAAACCAAACCCCGCCGGGAACGGCGGTTTGAAACGCGGCTGACCTTTCTTGCCTTCGAGGGATTCGAGCAGCGCGGTTTCTTCGCCGCAGATATAGGCGCCGGCACCAAGATGGCTGTACAAGTCAAAGTCCACGCCACTGCCGCAGACGTTTTTGCCGAGATAACCCGCCTGATAGGCCTCCGCCAGGGCATGTTCGAAACGTTCGTAGGGTTCCCAGAACTCACCGCGGATATAGTTATACCCGACGCTGGCGCCGATCACGTAACCGGCGATCGCCATGCCTTCGATCAATTGATGCGGATTAAAACGTAAAATATCGCGATCCTTACAGGTGCCGGGCTCGCCCTCGTCGGAATTGCAGACAATGTATTTTTGTCCGGGGGCCTGGCGCGGCATGAAGCTCCACTTGAGCCCGGTCGGAAACCCCGCACCGCCGCGGCCACGCAGGGCCGAGGTTTTCATCTCTTCGATAATTTTTTCCGCCGGTGTCTTTTCCTTGAGGATGCGCTCCCACACGGAATAACCGCCGACCTTCCGATAATTCTCCAGGGTCCAGGGCTGGTCAAACTGCAATGTACGGAAACAGACTTGTTCGCTCATGCTCAATCCAGCCCGTCAATAATCTGATCGAGTTTTTCCGGCGTCAGATTCTCATAATACTGATGACCGATTTGCAACATGGGTGCATTGACGCAGGCACCAAGGCACTCGACTTCCTTCAGCGTAAATCTGCCATCGGCCGTGGTCTCACCCAGTTTGATACCGAGCTTCTTCTGCAGGTGACCGACGATAGTGTCGGAACCGCACAACATGCAGGAGATATTGGTGCAGACACAAATCTTGTGTTTGCCGACCGGCTTCAACTCATACATGGAATAAAACGTTGCCACCTCATAGACAGCAATCGTGGGCATCTCCAGGTATTCAGCCACAGCTTCGATTAGATCATTCGTGAGATAACCGCCATTTTGATCCTGCAAGATGCGTAAGGCCGCCATCACCGCTGACTGTTTCTGATTTTGCGGATATTTGGCCACCCATTTATCAATATCCGCCTTTGACTCGGCGGTGATCAGGTCGAGTTTACTGCGGTCTTTTTCGCGCTGCGCAAAAATCATCGGTCGACTTCTCCAAATACAATATCCATGGTCCCGATGATCGCCACGACGTCGGCCAGCATGTGTCCCTGTGACATTTCATTCATCGCCGCCAGGTGGGCAAATCCGGCGGGACGGATCTTCAGGCGATAGGGTTTGTTGGCGCCATCGGAAACCAGATAGATGCCGAATTCACCTTTGGGATGTTCAATGGCGGTATACACTTCACCCGCGGGCAAGGTATAGCCTTCTGTAAACAGTTTGAAGTGGTGAATCAGGGACTCCATGTCGCCCTTCATGTCAGTGCGCTGCGGTGGTGTCAGTTTGTGATTCTCCAGCATGACCGGGCCGGGGTTGGCGCGCAGCCAGGCGATACATTGCTGAATGATCCGATTGGACTGACGCATCTCCTCGATACGCACCAGATAACGGTCGTAGCAATCGCCATTGACGCCGACGGGAATATCGAAATCCATTTGATCGTAGACTTCATAAGGCTGCTTCTTGCGCAGGTCCCAGGCAATCCCGGAACCACGCAGCATCGGACCGGTGAAACCCAGTTGCAGCGCACGATCCGGTGACACCACACCGATGCCGACAGTGCGCTGTTTCCAGATGCGGTTGTCGGTCAAGAGGGTTTCGTATTCCTCTATCAGTTTAGGAAAACGCCTGGTGAAGTCCTCGATGAAATCCAGCAGGGAACCGGAACGCGCCTGGTTCAGCTCGTCTACTTCTTTCCGGGATTTATATTTGGAGTACTGATACTTCGGCATCTCGTTCGGCAGATCGCGATAGACCCCGCCGGGCCGATAATAAGTCGCATGCATGCGCGCGCCGGAAACCGCCTCGTACATGTCAAACAACTCTTCGCGCTCACGGAAGCAATACAGGAATACCGTCATGGCGCCGATATCGAGCGCATGGGTACCCAGCCACATCAGGTGATTCAGGATACGCGTAATCTCGTCGAACATGACCCGAATGTATTGCGCACGCAGCGGGACTTCGGCATTGAGCAGTTTCTCAATCGCCATGACGTAGGCATGTTCATTGGCCATCATGGAAACATAGTCGAGACGATCCATGTAACCGATGTTCTGGTTGAAAGGTTTGCTTTCGGCCAGCTTCTCCGTCGCCCGGTGCAACAGACCGACGTGGGGATCGGCGCGCTCGATAACTTCGCCGTCCATCTCCAGCACCAGGCGCAGTACGCCGTGGGCTGCCGGATGCTGCGGGCCGAAGTTCAGGGTGTAATTGCGAATCTCCGGCATTACTGGCCCTCTCCTTCTGCAACACCGCCGGCATAGCGAGAGTCATCGCGAATCACGCGTGGTTGATTTACCCGATATTCGATACTCACCGGCTGATAAATCACGCGCTTTTGTTCCGGGTCATAGCGCATTTCCACATTGCCGATTTGAGGAAAATCCTTGCGCATGGGATGTCCGACGAAGCCGTAATCGGTCAGGATACGCCGCAGGTCCGGATGGCCTTCGAAGACAATGCCAAACAGATCGAAGGCTTCACGTTCGTACCAGTTGGCTGCCGCCCAGATGCCCACGACGGAATCCACGATCGGCGGATTGCCATCGACAAAGACTTTAATGCGCAGACGATGATTATGGCGAACGGAGAGCAGATGATAGACCACGGCGTAACGTGGACCTTCCCAGGCGCCGTTGCCGTATTCCAGATAATCCACGCCGACAACATCGATACATTCTTCAAAGGCAAACTCATCGTCATCCCGCAGGGCTTCCGTCACCGGGATAATGCAATCTTTTTCAATAAGAATGGTCAATTCGCCATGCGCCACCACCGCATCGGTAATGCGATCACCGAAACGTTCCTGAAGGCGTTGAGCAAGCTTGTTGTAATAATCTGACATGGCGTGAACGGGACTTTGCTTAGCGGGCGATGGTATTGGTGCGCCGGATCTTGTTCTGCAACTGGATGATGCCGTAGATCAGCGCTTCCGCCGTGGGCGGACAACCCGGTACGTACACATCCACCGGCACGATGCGATCGCAACCACGCACAACCGAATAGGAATAATGGTAATAACCACCGCCGTTGGCGCAGGAACCCATGGAGATAACCCAGCGCGGTTCCGCCATCTGGTCATAAACCTTGCGCAGCGCCGGCGCCATCTTATTAATCAAGGTGCCGGCGACGATCATGACGTCCGACTGGCGCGGACTGGGACGAAAGATCATCCCCAGGCGATCCAGGTCATAGCGGGCGGCGGCGGCGTGCATCATCTCAACGGCACAGCAAGCCAGTCCGAATGTCATCGGCCACATAGAGCCGGTGCGTGCCCAATTGATCAGGGCATCGAGCGTCGTGGTGGCATAGCCTTTTTCCAATACGCCTTCTATTCCCATTCCAGCGCCCCTTTCTTCCATTCATATATGAATCCGACAACCAGAATGCCGAGAAAGATCACCATGGCCCAGAACCCGAAGACGCCGATTTTCTCCAGGACAACAGCCCAGGGGAATAAAAAGGCAATTTCCAGATCGAACAGAATAAACAGGATCGCGACGAGGTAATAACGTACGTCAAACTTCATCCGCGAATCTTCGAAGGCTTCGAAGCCGCATTCATATGGCGACAATTTTTCGGAATCAGGCCGGTGCGGCGCGAGAACAAATCCGAGGGCGATCATGATGACGCCAAATGCAGCCCCCACGATCAAAAACAATATCACTGGCAGGTATTGCTCAAGCATACCGTTGTCATCCTCGCTCCTGTAAGCGCGCCATCGGTTAGCAACATCCAGTGCTCCTCCCTGCTTCCCAGCAGCCTAAACCCGACGCATTCTGTTTTCTAGTTATATTTTAGTAATCACCTTGAAACAGGGCGGTCAGTCTAGGTGATAGCCGGATTAAGTGTCAAGTTTGTCACATTACGAATTTACTATTATTTTCAACCAGTTAAATAGCTTTTAGGGGTATAAAAAAATTCGCTGTGGACGCACCGGTGTTGCCTTCGTCATGGCCAATGACGTTTGCCTTTTAAATAACCAGTCTGTGTGTGCGCTTAAACGTCGCTGCTCACGCCACTACTCCAGAAGGCATGCTCTTTATTCAGAAACTCATCAAACGGGATGTAATGCGAACCATCACAGGAAAATGTCAGATTCACGATACCATTGAAAATATTTAACGAACCGGAACGTAAATATAAAGTCTCATCCATATAGCGCAGTTGGTGCAGCCCATCCAGAATGGGACGTACCTGATCGGCTGGAATGATGGCATCCTGTGGATAGGAGCGAGTTGGATAGACCAGGCAGATATTCGGATCGATCAGGGCCTTGATATCCAGCATACGATAACGATAGGGATCATCGTAAAGCCAGATCACCGCGCGGCTGCTGGAAAAATGCAGTTTGGCGTGAAACACGCCGTGATCGATCATCAACTCTTCAATAACCCCCATCACCGTATCGATGTGCCGGTCCATCTTGCTATGCACCCGGCTCTGGTAAAAGACATTACCGCGAATCGACGGGTCACCGCGCATCTGCTGCCACTGCCGCGGCTCTTCATATAAATCACGGGTCAGGGGCAGGTTACGCAGATCGAAATCGGCACCCACAAATCCCAGGGCCTGACCCTTTTTATTGCGCACAATCTGGATAGCGGTCAGCGAAGGCCGTTTGGCGCGTAAACTGATATAGGCGGCAGACAGGACAAAATCGGTACTGGGTACCACTTCATTCATGTACGGGCGCGTGGAACGATCACGCCCGTAATCTTCCTCCAGGATACCTTCGTGACTGATGTTGTCGCTGACCTGAACGGCATTGGTATCGAGCGCATATAAAAACTTGCAATACGGCATGGTCTGCAGGGTCTGACTCAAGGCCTCATCCACTGCACGCCGATCCCCCCACACCGCAGCGCAGACATCCGCCGCCTGCTTGAGTGGATCGCAGAGCATTTTGCTCAGGATATCCCGCTGTTCTGCAATGCTTTCCTGAAGGGTGCGTTGTTGTTGGCTCATCTACTCAGGCCAGATGTAAATGGTTGCCCAGGACGGGCACAAGCGTGGTCAGCATGTGTTGTAACTCATCGTCCGTATAAGGTACTGCAGCCAGTTTACCCCATACCGGCGCCGGCCAGGCGGGATCATCGCGGTAGCGAACGATATGATGTACATGTAACTGGGGTACTACATTACCCAATGCCGCAATATTCATTTTGTCGGCGACAAAATGCCGCGCCAGGGCTTCGGACAAATACGCGGATTCATGCCAGAGTTGCGCCTGATCGGCCTCACTCAGTTGATAAATCTCACTGATATTCGCCCGCTGCGGGACCAGAATAAACCACGGGTAATTGCAGTCATTCATCAGCAATAACTGGCTTAAGTTAAAGTGGCCGATAACGATGCAGTCTTTGGCTAGCTGAGGATGGAGGGTGTACATGAAGACTCTCTCTCGGTACAAGCCGAGAAAGAATACCAGATGGCGATATTAAAAACAGGGAAGCGCCACGACAAATGCGTGGCCAGGTATTAAATGGTGCCCAAGGCCGGACTCGAACCGGCACAGCTTTCGCCACTACCCCCTCAAGATAGCGTGTCTACCAATTCCACCACTTGGGCTGTGTTCCGTCTTACTCGCCGACAGGCAGATTCGTCTTCGGCTTTTTCTCTGCGTCCTGCGGTTGTTGTGCAGGCTTACTTTCCTTATCAAGCGTTGCCGGCGTTGTTGCCGGCTTCTCCTGCGTCGCTGCCGGTTTGGCTGGCTCAGTAGTAGCCGTGCCGGCTGGCGGTGCCTTCTTCTCGGTTTGTTCGGTCTTCACCTTTTCCATCACGCTGCTGGATTTGGCGCTGGTACTCGCCAGGTACGCCAGGCTCAGGCTGGTGATAAAAAACAGGGTAGCCAGAATGGCGGTGGCGCGACTGAGGAAAGAGGCCGAACCACGGGCGCCGAATACCGTGCCGGATGCACCACTACCGAAAGCGGCGCCGGCATCCGCACCTTTGCCCTGCTGTATCAGGATCAATCCAATCATCGCCACGGCAATAATGACGTGCACGACTAACAAAATATTGTTCAACATTGCTCTCTACCTATTCGTTTTAAGGTGCCGAGGTGCAGATCGTCAGGAAATCCTCGGCCTTGAGTGAAGCACCGCCGATCAAACCACCATCGATATCCGGTTGTGCCAGAAGTTCTTTGGCATTGGCGGCGTTCATGCTGCCACCGTATTGAATAATGATCTTTTCCGCCACAGCCTTATCAGACTTGGCGATAACACTGCGAATAAACGCATGTACATCCTGGGCCTGCGCCGGAGTCGCGGTCTTGCCGGTGCCGATGGCCCAGACCGGTTCGTAGGCGATGACACCCTTGCCCAGCATGGCGGCGCCGTGCATGTCGATCACGGCTTTGACCTGACGCGCGACAACTTGTTCAGTAATGCCTTTTTCCCGTTCTTCAAGGGTCTCGCCAATACAGAAAATCGGCGTCATGCCTGCTTCAATCACCACACCGAATTTCTTCGCCACGATGTCATCGGTCTCGCCGTAGTAACTGCGCCGCTCGGAGTGTCCGACGATGATGTACTTACAGTTGAAATCCGCAATCATGGAGGCCGCGATTTCACCGGTAAAGGCACCCTTGGCTTCGGTACTGACGTTTTGCGCACCCCAGGCAATGGAGGTTCCCGCTAATTGCGCTGCGACTTCGGGTAAATAAATATACGGGGCACACACCGCGACATCCGCCTTGGTCACATTGCCGATGCCGGCCTTGAGCCCGTCGAGCAATGCCTTGATGCTGGCCCGCGAGCCGTTCATTTTCCAGTTTCCGGCGATGAATTTTTTTCGCATGCGTTGTCCCCTGACTCTGCGCAACTACTGCTGTTGGATGGCAAAAATGAGCGCGCAAGCTTACCGTCAGCCGCGCCAGAAATCAATGAAACGGCGGGAAATGAAAGGCTTAGAGGGGCGTTATCTGCGCGTGCAACTAGCCGACGGAGGCCCGGACTTCATTAGCCAGTTGCTGGGCCAGGCGTTTGACGATGCCGGCATCCTGACCTTCCACCATCACCCGGATCACCGGCTCGGTGCCAGAGGCACGCAGTAATACCCGTCCGGTTTGCGCCAGGGTCTGTTCCGCCTCCCGCACGGCGGACTGGATGCGATCGGATTTATCCACGTCGATACGCTCGGCGACCCGGACATTGAGCAGGGTCTGCGGGTATTTGTCCATGCCATGAACCAGGTCGGTCAGGGCCTTGCCACTCTCAACCATGGCGGTGAGGACCTGCAGGGCGGAGATAATGCCGTCCCCGGTGGTCGTGCGGTCCAGGCAGATGATGTGGCCGGAAGACTCCCCGCCGAGGAACCAGTTATTGGCCTGTAACATTTCCATCACATAGCGGTCACCGACCTTGGCCCGGGCAAACGGCACGTTGAGGCGGCTGAGCGCGTGTTCGAAGCCCAAATTCGTCATCAGGGTACCTACGACACCCCCCAGCATTTTTGACTGGAACACACGATTTTGGGTGATGACATACAGGATCTCATCGCCATCAATAATATTGCCCTTGTGGTCGACCATAATCAGCCGGTCACCATCACCGTCCAGGGCAATACCTACATCGGCGCGCATTTCCAGGACTGTCTCACGCAGGATGCCGGGCGCGGTGGAGCCGCAATCTTCATTGATGTTCAGACCGTCCGGGTCCACCCCGATGGGAATAACCTCCGCACCCAGTTCTTCGAAGACGCTGGGGGCGACTTTGTAGGTCGCACCATTGGCGCAGTCCACCACGATGCGCAAATCACGCAGGCTCATCGCATAGGGCACGGAGCTTTTGCAGAATTCGATATAGCGCCCTTCCGCATCATGAATACGCGCCGCCTTACCCAGCTCGGCGGACTCGTTGCATTGCAATGGCTGATCCAGCATAGCCTCGATCTGCAGTTCCACCTCATCCGGCAATTTGGTGCCCTGGCCGGAGAAAAACTTGATGCCGTTGTCGAAATAAGGGTTATGCGAGGCGCTGATGACAATCCCGGCATTGGCGTGCAGGGTCCGGGTCAGGTAGGCAATGGCGGGGGTCGGCATGGGACCCAACAATAGACTATCGACACCCGCGGCGGACAAGCCGGCTTCCAGGGCGGATTCGAACATATAGCCGGAGATCCGGGTGTCCTTCCCAATCACGACCTTACTGCCGTTCTCCCCGGCAAAGACCTTCCCCGCTGCCCAGCCCAGACGCATGACGAAATCCGGCGTGATAGGGGATTCTCCCACCTTGCCGCGAACACCGTCCGTGCCGAAATATTTACGCCCCATTGTCATCCTCCTGTATCGACCGCACTGCCTCAACGGTGCGGATAGCCTGTACTGTCGCCGCAACGTCGTGGGCCCGTATGATACTGGCCCCCAGCCAAACCGCCAATGACGCCAAGCCCAAACTCCCATACAAACGCTGTTCGACGGGCATATCCAGAATCGACCCGATCATGGATTTTCTTGAGACCCCGACCAGGAGCGGATAGCCTAACTGGCTAAACTCCGGGAGGTGTTTGAACAGGGTGAGATTGTGTTGCAGGGTTTTGCCAAAACCAAAACCCGGGTCAAGCATGACCCGGGACGTGGGGATGCCGGCAGCAAGACAGGCCTGCACCCGCTCCTGCAGAAAATCACGAATGTCCCCCACCACATCCTGGTACATTGGTCGGGTTTGCATAGTGCGTGGCTCACCCTGCATATGCATCAGACAGACCGGTACCTGTAACTCTGCTGCGGTCGCCAGTGCATTAGGTTCACGCAATGCGAGCACATCATTAATCATGTGCGCACCGGCGGTCACCGCCTCGCGCATGACTTCCGCCTTACTGGTATCGATGGAAATAATGACATCCAGCTCGGAAGCGATACCCGCCACTACCGGAACCACGCGCGCCAATTCTTGTTGCACCGAGACAGGTTGCGCACCGGGCCGGGTGGATTCACCCCCAATATCGATAATGCTGGCGCCTTCTCCGACCAGGCGCCGCGCCTGACTGAGCGCCGCTTCCACTGTCGTAAAACGACCGCCATCGGAAAAGGAATCGGGGGTGACATTAAGGATACCCATCACGTGGGCACGCGATAGATCAAGTTGTTTGTTTTTAAATTGCATGCGTCCAAAAGGAAACGCCCCGCGATCGCGGGGCGTCAATGTCATTTCAGTTTAATGTCAGTGTTCAGAGGCCGGACCACCGATCTTGCCGTCGCTCTTGCCCGACTCACTGCTGGTCGTGGCAGTCGGTCCACCACCCATGGGCTCATGATCGTCCCAACCTTCGGGCGGCCGTGGTTCGCGACCGGCCATGATGTCCTTAATCTGATCGGTATCGATGGTTTCAAACTTGATCAAGGCCTTCGCCATCGCATGCAGTTTATCCACATTGTCCTTCAGGATCGTTTCTGCGCGCTTGTAGTTGCGATCCACAATGGCACGAATCTCTTCATCGATGATGTGTGCCGTCTCGTCCGACAGATTCTTGTGTTGCGTCACGGAATGGCCCAGAAACACTTCACCCTCTTCTTCGCTATACGTCAGGGGACCCAGTTTCTCGGACAGACCCCACTTGGTCACCATGTTGCGGGCGATCTCCGTGGTGCGATGGATGTCATTGGAAGCACCGGTAGTGACGTGGTCAAGGCCGAAGATCAATTCTTCCGCGATACGCCCACCGAACAAACTCGAAATCGAGCTTTCCAGACGCTCCTTGCTGTAACTGTAACGGTCTTCCTCCGGCAGGAACATGGTCACACCCAGGGCACGTCCGCGCGGAATGATCGTCACCTTGTACACTGGATCATGTGAAGGCACGCTCAGACCCACCATCGCGTGGCCGGCTTCGTGATAGGCCGTCAACTTCTTCTCGTCTTCGCTCATCACCATGGACTTGCGCTCGGCGCCCATCATGATCTTGTCCTTGGCACGTTCGAATTCGTCCATGCCGACCAACCGACGATTGGCGCGTGCCGCAAACAAGGCCGCCTCGTTCACCAGATTCGCCAGATCCGCGCCGGAGAAACCCGGTGTACCGCGGGCGATGATCTTGGGCTGCACATTGTCCGCCAGAGGGACTTTACGCATATGTACTTTCAGGATCTGCTCGCGGCCGCGCAGGTCCGGTAACGGCACCACGACCTGACGGTCGAAACGACCCGGACGCAGCAATGCAGGGTCCAGCACGTCGGGACGGTTGGTCGCGGCAATGACGATAACGCCTTCGTTACCTTCGAAACCGTCCATCTCTACCAGCAACTGGTTCAGGGTTTGTTCGCGTTCATCATGACCGCCGCCCAGACCGGCACCACGGTGACGACCGACGGCATCGATTTCGTCGATGAAGATGATGCACGGCGCGTGCTTCTTGGCCTGGTCGAACATGTCGCGAACACGCGAGGCACCGACACCGACAAACATTTCCACGAAGTCCGAGCCGGAGATGGTGAAGAACGGCACCTTGGCCTCGCCGGCAATGGCCTTGGCCAGAAGGGTTTTACCGGTACCCGGCGGTCCGACCATCAGAACGCCGCGCGGGATCTTGCCGCCCAGCTTCTGGAACTTACCCGGGTCACGCAGGAATTCCACCAGTTCAGCGACTTCTTCCTTGGCCTCATCACAACCGGCGACGTCCTGGAAGGTGACCTTCACCTGGTCTTCACCAAGCATCCGTGCCCGGCTCTTGCCGAAGGACAAGGCACCACGGCCACCACCGCCACCCTGCATCTGGCGCATGAGGAAGATCCACAGGCCGGCGATGAGGAAGATGGGGAACCAGGAAATAAAGATTTGCGTCCACAGACCTTGATCGGGCGGCTCCGCCTTGATCACCACGCCGCTCTGTTTCAGCTCGCCGATCAGGGCTGTGTTATTGGTTTCCGGGCTGTAGGTAATGAACTGATTACCGTCTTTCTTCTTGCCGGTAATCACCCGACCATTCATATTGACCGAGGCAATTCCACGATCGTCAACATCCGTCAGGAATTCACTGTAAGCAATCTCACCCGTATTGCTGGGGCCGCTCAGGTGTTTGAAAACCGTCATCAGGATAAAGGCGATGATGACCCAGAGAATGATGTTCTTGGCTAAATCGTTCAATTTAGTGCCTCGAATAGTTAGTTTAATTCGGTTAATACATTATGGGAGTTCTCTCCCCGTATCTCAAGCAAGACCCGTTCCGTCCCGGGGCTGTGCCCCCTTAAATCCTCTGGCCAATAAATACACCTCCCGTGATCGGGGTCTTGAGGCCTTGGGTTTACGGATGATGACCTGGGCAAATTGCTGGCGTAACTCCTTTATATAAGCGTCGGTACCTTCGCCCTGGAACACTTTGACAAGGAAATCCCCGCCTTGTGCCAGGGCACGCTGACAAAAATCCAGTGCTAACTCCGCCAGATACATGGCGCGCGGCTGATCCACGACCTTCATTCCACTGATATTGGGTGCCATATCGGATAAAACAAGGTCAACCGGGTGCCCGTTCAACAGCGCCAATAATTGTTCCAAAACGGATTCCTGGGTGAAGTCGCCTTGAATAATGGTGACCCCAGCCAGGGCGTCCATCTCCAGGATATCCAGCGCGATGACCTTGTCCTCCGGCGCAAGCCGCTCACGGGCGTACTGGCACCAGCCGCCCGGTGCGGCGCCCAGGTCCACCACCGTCATGCCGCGGCGCAACAGGCGGTCTTTCTCGTCGATTTCCTTGAGTTTGAATACGGCCCGGGAGCGGTAACCGGCATCCTGGGCTTGCTTCACATAGATATCGTCGAAGTGTTCCTTCAACCATTTTTTACTTTGCTTGGAGCGAGGCATCGATCATCTCTCGATTGGGAGAGGTTGGCTGGACCAATAACTGATAAACTTGCCGTCAGTTTAACCGAATTCCAATACTCATGCTCTCCGAAAAACACCGCAAACAATTACGCAAGCTAGCCCACCACCGTAAAGTCATCGTGATCATCGGCCAGCATGGCCTCACCGATAACGTCATGGCGGAAATCGATCAGGCCTTGTCGGTACATGAATTGGTCAAGGTGCGGATTAATGCGGGAGAGCGTGAAGAACGAAACGCCTTGATCGATCGCATCGCCCAACAGACCCATAGCGATGTGGTACAGCGGATCGGACACATTGGCACGTTTTTCCGGCGTGCCGACAAACCGAAGATTGAATTTAATTAGCCCGTTCTCTTCCGAAGCCCGAACATCACCAGGGCCAGACCGCCCAGGCTCACGAGCAAAAACAACACCTGCGAAATACCGTGCATCCGCATAAAGGTGTGAAGATTCTCACCCTGCAGGCCCGCATCACGTAGTGCTGCCATGCGCGGCTGTAATGCGAACTGGCCAATACAAATTATCAGCAGCATGCCAATTAATACTGGCCCACGCCATGATGTCAAAATACGTTTCCCTGACTCCGCGATAAGGCTGAGCAGCAATAACCCACCACAGACCAACCCAACATAGCTCATCACCGTGAAGAGGTGCCCGGCGATGGTACCGGCCTGCGCCTTGTCCTTGAGTATGGAAAACAGGGTCGGGGCAACCAGGTAACCAACGGCCCACATGCCGCCAATCCACAATGTCAATAAGACACGTTCCGCCATCGCACGCATGCCGAATTCTCCCTGCTGGAATTAGAAGGACTGGATTAAAACAGAACCGGCAGCAACATTGCCAGTTGGTAATGGATCAGAATGCCATAGCCGAGGAGACAGGCCATCAGGATATGCGAACCTTTCAGACCGTACACGGGGAATTGCTTATGCATGACCGCCACAACCACGCAGACCGCGGTCACCGAATACTTCAGCAGGAAAAAGAACAACACATGCTGTTGCAAGGCCCAGGCCAGTATCGGATTGAGTTCGATGGAACCGTATTGAATCAGCAATAACGTGAAATACGAATCGAGAACGCAGAACAGCATCAGCAGTAAGGCCGCACCCGTTACATAAGGCCCGTAGCTGTCACTGTAATAACTCTTGCTATGATCGGTACGCCGATGACTCCGGCGGCGAGACATAAATAAGGCGTAAAACATACTGCGCAAATTGGCCTGGCGACGATCTGTGAGTCGGCGCCGACAACCATCAGCTGCAAGTTCGATTTCCCCAATCACACCCTTGCCCCAAAGTTTTTCGTTATGTGTAGGTATTCTACGTGAATGCGAACTGGTTCACAATTTTTATATGGTTACTAACTATCTGATAGTATTGAATAAAATTAGCGTAACCAGTTTATTTCTGTAAGTGTGATAGCGCCAAGCAGGGCGAAATTCAAACTGCGCGGCATCACGACGGATGTCTTGTCTATTGGGATAAACGCACCCATCAGTTCCGCATACTGTTGTGGATATAGCGGCTTCTTATCCGGCTCTGCATAACCATCGGGGAAAATGGGCAGACCACTCTGGAGGTCATACTTATCCGTCGCACCAACGGTATGCAGCATCTCGTGAGCAATCACCAGGTTATTCCTGCCTTCCAGTTCACGGTGGGCATAGGCATGCACAACACCAATCATCCCTTTCTGCATCCCTAAAGAGTGTTCAAGCCGTTTGACTCTATCGTAGTTGTGGTAGATCACGAACATTTTGATATGCGGAGAAAATCCTGAATGATCATGTGAATAGGCCCACCACCTTAACTTCAGGCTCCACCAGGCCACCTGCAAGGTGTTGCGATCCTGTGGCGGTTCAGGTGGTAGTTCGTCGACCGTGTGCGCCAACATGACCTTGAACGGTTTGGCTTGTGTTAAATGATTGCGTTGCGCCTCGTCTGCAAAAAAGGCGTCGATCGGCGCAAAACTGCGATTGGACAGCTGGCTGATATAGCGCTCTACGACCGGGTCACGATCCGGATTAATGGGATAGATTGCCACCCACAAGGTTTCATCCCAGCTCACCGCACGGTAATGGGTAAGATAGGTATCCGCCGCCACCAGGAACAGGATAAACAGCAGGATGGCAATACGGATCTTTTTCCACATGCGATGGTTTATACCTTAATTTTTCGCACGTATGATTTTCAATGTTGCAGGGAACTACTCGTAACGTACATCCACGATCTCATACTCGCGATCGCCGGCGGGCGCCTTGACGGTCACGGTGTCGTCAACGTTTTTACCGATAAGCGCACGCGCAATGGGAGAGGTCACGGAGATAAGATTGCTTTTGATATCGGCCTCGAGTTCGCCGACGATCTTGTAGGTCACATCCTTTTCCAGCTCGACGTCGAAGAGATCCACCGTCGCACCGAACACGATCTTTTTGCCGGCATTGGCACCCACGGTCTTGACATCGATAATCTCGGCGTTGGAGAGCACGCCTTCGAGTTCCTGGATGCGGCCCTCGATAAAGCTCTGTTGTTCGCGGGCGGCGTGGTATTCGGCGTTCTCCTTGAGGTCACCGTGTTCGCGCGCCTCGGCAATCGCCTGAATCACGGCAGGACGCTTGTTGCGTTTCAAATCGTCCAGCTCGCCACGCAGTTTTTCGGCGCCATCAGTAGTAATGGGAACCCGGCTCATGCCACCAGTTCCTTATGTAATTCCTGCAGGCTTTTCACGCTCGTGTTGTCCTTTTGTTGCAAGGCGATACAAATGGCTTCACCGCCAGCCACTGTCGTGGTGTACGGTACTTTGTGCTGCAAGGCGCTGCGACGAATCGTGTACGAATCCGCAATTGCCTGGCGGCCTTCGGTCGTGTTGATGATCAAATCGATCTCGTCATTTTTGATCATATCGACAATGTCCGGTCTGCCTTCATTAACTTTATAGACCATTTCGCAGGCAAGACCTGCGCCCTTTATCACATCCGCTGTCCCACGTGTTGCAACGACGCTAAAGCCTAAATCCAATAGCGCACGGGCGACATTCACCACGCGCTTTTTGTCGACTTCGCGTACGCTAATGAAGACCTTGCCGTTCTGTGGCAGCCGCTCACCGGCGCCGAGCTGCCCTTTCGCAAAGGCCTCGCCAAAATTCACGCCAACACCCATCACCTCGCCGGTCGATTTCATTTCCGGGCCGAGTATGGGGTCCACACCGGGGAACTTGATGAACGGGAACACGGATTCCTTCACACTATAATAGTTGGGAATCTGCTCTTTTGTTACCCCTTGCTCACGCAGTTTACGCCCGACCATGCAACGCGCCGAGACCTTGGCCAGTGGAACACCTGTGGCCTTGGATACGAAGGGTACCGTACGCGATGCCCGCGGGTTGACTTCCAGCACATAGACGGTGTCACCCTGGATCGCGAACTGGGTATTCATCAGGCCCACGACCTTGAGCGCTTTGGCCATGCGCGCCACTTGATCGCGCATCTGATCCTGCAAGTCCTTGCTCAATTGATACGGCGGCAAGGAACAGGCGGAATCACCGGAGTGAATACCTGCCTGTTCGATGTGTTGCATGATGCCGCCGATCAACACATCCTCACCGTCGCAGATGATATCCACATCCACTTCGATGGCATCGTCTAGAAAACGATCCAGCAGCACCGGCGACTCGTTGGAGACCTTTACTGCCTCTTTCATATAGCGACGCAGTTCATCGACGTTATACACGATCTCCATCGCACGCCCACCGAGGACATATGAGGGACGCACCACCAGCGGATAACCAATCTCTTCCGCGAGCTTCACCGCCTGCTCTTCGGCACGCGCAGTGCGATTCGGTGGTTGCTTCAGATCCAGATCCTGGATCAGTTTCTGGAAGCGTTCGCGGTCTTCAGCGAGATCGATGGAATCCGGTGATGTGCCAATGATCGGTGCGCCCGCCGCTTCCAGGTCACGCGCCAGCTTCAGCGGTGTCTGTCCGCCGTATTGCACGATGACGCCTTTGGGTTTTTCCAGATGAATGAGTTCGAGCACGTCTTCGAGGGTTAAAGGCTCGAAGTACAGACGGTCGGAGGTATCGTAATCGGTGGAGACCGTCTCCGGATTACAATTGACCATAATGGTCTCGTAACCTTCCTCGCGGCAGGCCATGGACGCGTGCACGCAACAATAATCGAATTCGATACCCTGACCGATACGGTTGGGCCCGCCACCCAGCACCATGATCTTGTTACGCGTTGTCGGCGCGGCTTCGCATTCCTCTTCATACGTGGAATACATGTAAGCGGTATTCGTGGCAAATTCCGCGGCGCAGGTATCGACACGCTTGTACACCGGGCGCACGTTCAATTGATGCCGGTGCGCACGCAATTCTTTTTCGGCAACGCCCAGTAATTTGGCCAGGCGTGAATCGGAAAATCCCTTGCGTTTCAGGTACCGCATGCGCGAGGCATCCAACGCCGCCATGCCCTGCTCGCGCACTTCGTTTTCGATCTGGATAATCTCTTCGATCAGCACCAGGAACCAGGGATCGATAGCTGTCAGCTCATGCACATCCTCGACACTGTAGCCGGCGCGAAAGGCATCACCCACGTACCAGATACGATTGGGGCCGACGGATTTCAATTCCGCGCGGATGCGCTGCTTCGCTTCAGGATCGGCGAGATCCACCATCTCGTTAAAGCCATCGGTGCCGATCTCCAGACCGCGCAGGGCCTTTTGCAAGGATTCCTGTTGCGTGCGACCTATCGCCATCACCTCGCCCACGGACTTCATCTGGGTCGTGAGTTTGGTCTCGGCCTGCGGGAATTTTTCAAAGGTGAAGCGCGGGATCTTCGTGACCACGTAATCGATAGTCGGTTCGAACGACGCCGGTGTGCGCCCACCGGTGATATCGTTTTGCAATTCGTCCAGGGTGTAACCCACCGCCAGTTTGGCCGCGACCTTCGCAATGGGGAAACCGGTCGCCTTGGAGGCCAGCGCCGATGAACGCGACACGCGCGGGTTCATCTCGATGATGATCATGCGGCCATTCTCGGGATTGATCGCGAACTGCACATTGGAACCACCGGTATCGACGCCGATCTCGCGCAGCACCGCGATCGAGGCGTCGCGCATGATCTGATATTCCTTGTCGGTCAGCGTCTGCGCCGGCGCCACCGTGATCGAATCACCGGTGTGCACGCCCATGGGGTCGAGGTTTTCGATGGAACAGATGATGATGCAGTTATCCTTGCGATCGCGCACCACTTCCATTTCGTATTCTTTCCAGCCCAGCGCGGATTCTTCGATCAGCAATTCATTGGTCGGCGACAGGTCCAGACCGCGTTCGCAGATCTCGACGAACTCTTCCTTGTTATACGCAATACCGCCACCACTGCCACCGAGCGTGAACGAAGGCCGGATGATGGTGGGAAAACCGATAGATGCCTGTACCTGCAAGGCCTCTTCCATGCTATGCGCAATGGCGGAACGCGGCATGTTCAAACCGATCTTTCGCATCGCCTTGCGGAACAGATCGCGGTCCTCGGCCTTGTCGATGGCCTCCTTCTTCGCACCGATCATCTCCACGCCGAACTTTTCCAGGACGCCCTCGCGATCCAGATCCAGTGCGGTGTTCAATGCGGTCTGACCACCCATGGTCGGCAACAAGGCGTCCGGGCGCTCCTTTTCGATAATGCGTGCCACGGTCTGCCAGGTTACCGGCTCGATATAGGTGGCATCGGCCATTTCCGGATCGGTCATGATCGTGGCGGGATTGGAGTTGACCAGAATCACGCGATAGCCTTCTTCCCGCAGCGCCTTGCAGGCCTGTGCGCCGGAGTAATCGAACTCGCAGGCCTGACCGATCACGATGGGACCGGCGCCGATAATCAGGATGCTTTTAATGTCTGTACGTTTTGGCATAGTGATTACTGCTTGTGCGCCTCGATGAGTTCAATAAAGTGATCGAAGAGTGATTTGATATCGTGTGGTCCCGGGCTCGCTTCCGGGTGACCCTGAAAACTGAATGCCGGGATATCCGTGCGTTCCACGCCCTGCAGCGATCCATCGAACAGGGAGCGATGCGTCGGCTTCAGATTATCCGGCAGGGTCTTGTCGTCCACCGCAAACCCGTGATTCTGGCTGGTGATCAAGACCTGCCTGGATTCCAGATCCTGCACCGGATGATTGGCGCCGTGATGACCGAATTTCATCTTCACCGTCTTGGCACCGCTGGCCAGTGACAGCAGTTGATGGCCCAGGCAGATACCGAAGATCGGCACGCCGGTCTTGCCAATTTCCCGGATGGCCTTGATTGCGTAATCACACGGCTCCGGGTCGCCGGGGCCGTTGGAAAGAAACACGCCATCGGGTTTGAGTTTCATGACCTCGGAGGCAGGGGTCTGCGCAGGCACCACGGAAATGCGGCAGCCGCGATCCACCAGGATGCGCAAAATATTGCGCTTCACACCGTAATCGTACGCCACCACATGATGCGGTAACTTTTCCTTGATGGGATGTGGTGCCTCGGGTAAACCGTTTTCCAGCGACCATGTGCCTTGCGCCCATTCGTATGGCTCGTGCGTACTGACTTCCTTGGCAAGGTCCATCCCTTTCAGGCCGGGAAAGGCCTTGGCGGCGGCAATCGCCTTGGCTGCATCGAGATCGCCGGCCATGATACAACCGTTTTGCGCGCCCTTCTCACGCAGGATGCGCGTCAGCCTGCGTGTATCGATATTGCTGATCGCAACGACCTTGTTGCGCTGGAGATAGTCTTCGAGTGTTTCGCTTGCACGCCAGTTGCTCATGCGTGGCGGCAAATCGCGGATGATGAGACCCGCTGCAAACACCGCGCTGGATTCTTCGTCTTCAGGATTCGTACCGACGTTGCCAATATGCGGATACGTCAGGGTCACGATTTGTTTTGCGTAGGAAGGATCGGTCAGGATCTCTTGATAGCCGGTCATGGCGGTATTGAACACCACCTCGCCGACCGTGCTGCCGTCAATGCCGATAGAGTCGCCTTGGAAGACGGTGCCGTCTTCAAGTGCTAACAGCGCCGGTTTACTCAAGTGTCCTCCAAAAATTCAGGCTGCAAAAAACGGGAGGTACCCTGCTGGGGAACTCCCGTTCACGGAAAAAATTTTGGTTTGGTCACAAGTATCTTGCTGACCGGAGGCATTGTAACATGAGATGAAGTCAGACTTAAGGGCGATACCGAGATTTTTTGGCGCTAATTCCGCAAACCGAGCACATCCTGCATGTCGAACAGGCCCTTGTCGTGTTGCATCAACCAGCCGGCAGCACGCACCGCGCCCTTGGCAAAGGTCATGCGGCTGGAAGCCTTGTGCGTAATTTCCACGCGCTCGCCGATGTCGGCGAACATCACTGTGTGCTCACCGACAATATCACCGGCACGAATGGTCTCAAATCCGATGGTTTTGCGCTCACGCTCACCGGTCTGGCCTTCCCGGCCATACACCGCACAGTCGTTTAAATCCCGACCGAGGGCGGCAGCCACGACCTCGCCCATGCGCAAGGCAGTGCCCGACGGTGCATCGACCTTATGCCGGTGGTGCGCCTCGATGATTTCGATGTCGGTATATTCGCCCATCACGCGTGCCGCCATGTCCAGCAATTTGAGGCACAGATTCACGCCCACACTCATGTTCGGGGCAAACACCACGGCGATCGATTGGCTGGCGGTGTGAATGTCCTGTTTTTGCGCATCGCTGAAACCGGTCGTACCGATCACGATGCGCTTGCCGGCCTTGCGGCAAATCGCCAGATTCCCCGCTGTCACCTCCGGGCGAGTGAAGTCGATCAAGACATCGAATTTATCCGTGACCTTGGATATATCGTCATTGATCGCCACGCCCAGGGTACCGATCCCTGCCAGTTCACCCGCATCGCTGCCGATGACACTGCTGCCGGGCCGTTCCAGTGCAACAGTCAATTCCAGGCCGTCTGCCTGGTGCGTGGCTTCGATCAAAGCGCGGCCCATACGGCCAGCAGCACCGGTAATCGCGATTCGTGTCATTGTTTTACTTGCGGGTTACGAACGAAGGGGAATGATAGGCGGTTTTGCGGCGTGATCGCAATTGCGATTTGCTTCAGGAATTTTCTTCGGAGTCGTTGCGCTGAGGTGGTACAACATTACCGGAGATATCGATATCCAGCTCCATTTCGTCTGGTTTCAAAAAAGGATTTTGTGTGGAGTTTTTTGCTTCCGGTGACGTTGCGTCTTTGGCACTCACCGCTTGCCGGGACTTTGGCAATACACCAGTCAAACCGGTATTCAGTTCACCGGGTTTCAGGTAAGGCCGCGGACGTTGCATGGCAGCCGGTGTCGTCGCTGTCTGCGCGGTCACCTTGGCTGACGACGTTTGCAAGAACGGGTTGGACGCATTTTTACTCTGCGTAGTTTGTTGGGACACGTTCTGTTTGTCACGTTCGATAATCCGGGCAAGATCTTCCGCCAGCGACTCCGGTGTCAGATCCGGACGTGTCGAGGCATCTGTCGTCGGCACTGGCGCAGGCTCTGATTTCGCTACCGATGGTTTCTTTGTTGCTGGGTTCTCTATCGCAGGTTTTGCTGGCGGTGGCGTTTCTGCCGGTAACATCGCATCCCGTTCCGCCGTATCCAGTTCCAGTGCCGGCGCCATATCCGCGCGAGCCGAGGTCGCGGTCACCGGGACCAGCACAGGCTCTGATTTCGCTGCCGATGGCTCCGCTGTTGCTGGCTTGTCTATCGCAGCCTTTACTGGCGCTGGCGTTGTTTGTGCCGGTGACATCGCATCCCGTTCCGTCGTATCCGGTTCCGGTGCCGGTGCTATATCCGCGCGAGCCGGGGTCGCGGTCATCGGGACCAGCTCAAGCTCTGATTTCGCAGCCGATGGCTCCGCTGTTGCTGGCTTGTCTATCACAGGCTTTGCTGGCGGTTGCGTTGTTTCTGCCGGTGACTGCGCATCCCGTTCCGTTGTATCCGGTTCCGGTGCCGGTGCTATATCCGCGCGAGCCGGGGTCTCGGTCAGAGGAACCAGCTCAAGCTCTGATTTCGTAGCCGATGGCTCTGCTGTTGCTGGGTTTTCTATCGCAGGTTTTGCTGGTGCTGGCGTTTCTGCTGCTAACATCGCATCCCGTTCAGTCGTATCCAGTGGTGGTTCTTCTGGCGGTTCAGGCTTTAAAAATGGATTGTTCGGTGGTGCGTTATACACTTTTGGCGGTTGCGTCGGCTTCTTAGGCGTTGCTGTTTTTAACGGCGCCGCTGGCTCTCTGGCTTGTGCGGCTACGCCTGCAGTGACGGGCGTTGTCACCGTTGTCGGGGTATTCGTTTGCGCTGGCATCACTGTCTTTGCAGTCACCTGTTGAGGCGCTTGTGCAGGTTTTGTTGGCGGTGCACTTGCCGGTGACAGTGTTGGCTGCACTGACGGTGTCTGCTCCGATGCCTGCACCTGTTTCTTCAGCTTATCAAACATACCTTTGAGGCTTTCCTTGCCCTTGGCGACTTGCGAATTCATCACGCGCTTCAGCTGTTCTTTCTGGGTATTAACAGCACGCTTGATTTGTTCTTTGGCCGTCCTTTCTTTTTCCGCCGCTTTCTCCGCATTGCGGCGCGCTTCCGCTTCCAGCAATTCCTGCTCGCGAATTCGCGCCTCCACAATCATCCTGTCGCGTATCTTCTTTCTGTCTTCTTCGGATATCTCTTCCCTGAACAGGCTGTCTACCTTACGCAGGAGATATCTGCCCAGGAGATCCCGGAAGGCCTCATCCAATTGTTCAGGTCGCAAATGATACTGACTGGTACCCGCCCCGGAAAAATTCGAGACGAGCAGTTTGATAACCTGTCTGCTTTCATCGTATTGCAAACTGATCTTGAGCTGCAGGGGTCCAACCAGTCTGAATTTTGCACCGGTCACCATTTGTCGAGCGTCTTTTTGCTCCCGCTTTTCGTATTTAAAATTGTAACGATCGAGTAATTCACTCTGCGCCAGGACAGCACTCCGGCCCTGCACCTCATACACCACGGGATTTACCAACCCACCAAAACACGCCAGTGTGATTTGTCGAGGGTTGGGTATCTCGTCACTGAAAACCTTGTAACCCTGCTGCAGGAGTGTCACTGACTTGCCGTCGGGCCGAAAAGGATAATCTGCCCGGGTCTCCAGATTCATGGAGTTGAGCTGGTTAATCAGATCGTTGAAGAAATTGAAGGTCGCGACCATCCGTGACTTGACGTGGTCACGATAAAACTCCTCGGTCCCGCCAGGCTGTGTCTCGCCGCCGGTCGCACCTTGTTGTTTTTGTGCTTGCTGTTTGAGATCGTCCAGTAAGCCCATGGCCCAGTTTCCACGGATATTTAGTATGGAATAGTAAGTATTTAACGGCAGTTGCCATCAAAACTTCATGTCTTCAAAGAACTTTTTCACCCCGTCCAGCCAGCTGGAGGACCGCGGGCTGTGCTGCACGCTGTCCGCTTGCAGGGATTGGTTAAGCTCTTCGAGGAGCTCCTTCTGGCGCTTGGTCAGATTGACCGGGGTCTCGACCAGGACCTTGCATAACAGGTCACCGGTGTGACTCCCGCGGACGGAACGCACCCCTTTACCGCGCAGGCGGAATTGCTTGCCGCTCTGGGTCTCTGCCGGGATCTTGAGCTTGACCCGTCCATCCAGGGTCGGGACTTCCATTTCGCCGCCTAAGGCCGCGGTCACCATGTTGATCGGGACCTCGCAATACAGATCGGCACCATCGCGTTCGAAGATCGGGTGTGACTTCACGCTGATTTGCACGTAAAGGTCGCCCGGCGGTCCGCCATGCTCGCCCGCCTCGCCTTCACCACTCAGGCGGATTCGGTCGCCGGTGTCGACCCCGGCCGGGATTTTGACCGACAGGGTCTTGTGCTTCTGGACCCGGCCCTGGCCATGACACTTGCCACAGGGGTCATTGATAATCTTGCCGCTGCCATGACAGCGTGGACAGGTCTGTTGCAGGGAGAAAAAGCCTTGTTGCATACGCACCTGGCCAATGCCACCGCAGGTAGGGCAGGTGCTGGGCGTCGAGCCCTTCTTGGCGCCGCTCCCACCGCATTCATCACAGGCCACATGGGTCGGGATACGGACATCCACCTGGGTACCGCGCACGGCATCCTCCAGGCTGAGCTCGAGATTGTATTGCAGGTCATCGCCACGGAAGGCCCGCGAACCCCCGGCACCCCGGGCACGGCCCCCGCCGAAGATGTCACCAAAGACATCCCCAAAGATATCGGAGAAACTGGCGCCACCACCAAAGCCACCGGCGCCGCCCATACCGGCTGACGGGTCAACCCCGGCATGGCCGAATTGGTCGTAGGCCGAACGTTTCTGGGCATCGCCCAGGATGTCATAGGCCTCCTTGGCCTCCTTGAATTTCTCTTCGGCTTCCTTGTTGTCGGGGTTACGGTCCGGGTGATATTTCATCGCCAGCCGCTTGAAGGCCTTCTTGATCTCGGCCTCGCTGGCGTTCTTTTCGACCCCCAGAATTTCGTAATAATCGCGTTTGGACATATTCGTGTTATGTGGTCCACAAGTTGGTTTTTAAAGAATCATGACCCCATCTCAAAATGTCGCGAGCGCAGGTGAGGCAAGGCAAAAATGAACGAAAAAGCGGAGTTTACACGGAGTAAATGAGCATTTTGAGTTCATTTTTCATCGTACCCCACAATTAAATAACTTGGAGGGTAAACCAGCATCAGCAAGTGCAGCAATTTTGAGATGGGGTCACGAAACAGGCGCGAGGTATCTCGCGCCTGTCTGCGTCCGAACCTTGAGAAGGTTACTTCTTCCCTTCGTCCACTTCCTCGAACTCGGCGTCGACCACGTCGTCCTTGGCGCCGGCGCCACCTGCCTGGGCGCCAGGCTGTGCCCCGCCCTCCTGGCCTTTTTGCGCGTACAGGCGTTCGGCCATCTTGGCAGAGGCCTCGCTCAGGGCCTTGGTCTTGGCCTCGATAGCGTCCTTGTCGTCGCCCTTCAGCACGGCTTCCAGGTCATTGATGGCCGCTTCGATGCTGGCGCGTTCGCCGCCTTCCAGCTTGCCACCCAATTCTTCCATGGACTTCTTGGAAGCGTGAATCAGGTTTTCGGCCTGGTTGCGCACGTTGACCAGTTCGTGGAATTTCTTGTCTTCCGCGGCATGGGCCTCGGCATCCTTGACCATGTTCTCGATCTCCGCGTCGGACAGACCGCTGGAGGCCTTGATAACGATCTTGTTTTCCTTGCCGGTCGCCTTGTCCTTGGCGGACACGTGCAGGATACCGTTGGCATCGATATCAAAGGTGACCTCGATCTGAGGCATACCACGCGGCGCCGGCGGGATATCGCTGAGGTCGAAGCGACCCAGGGATTTGTTCGCATCGGCACGCTCGCGTTCACCCTGCAGGACGTGAACGGTCACGGCACTCTGATTGTCGTCAGCCGTCGAAAACACCTGCGAGGCCTTGGTCGGGATCGTGGTGTTCTTGTCGATCAACTTGGTCATGACGCCGCCCAGGGTCTCGATCCCCAGAGACAGCGGGGTCACGTCGAGCAGCAGCACGTCCTTGACCTCGCCACCGAGCACACCGCCCTGGATGGCAGCACCCACGGCCACGGCCTCGTCCGGATTGACGTCCTTACGCGGCTCCTTGCCGAAGAAATTCTTCACGGCTTCCTGCACCTTGGGCATGCGGGTCTGACCGCCGACCAGGATCACGTCATCGACTTCTGAAGCAGATAAGCCGGCGTCCTTGAGCGCGATCTTGCAGGGTTCGATGGAACGCGCAATCAGTTCGTCCACCAGCGACTCCAGCTTGGCGCGAGTCACCTTGATGTTCAGGTGCTTCGGGCCGGAGGCGTCGGCCGTGATGTACGGCAGGTTCACATCGGTCTGCTGGCTGGAAGACAGTTCGATCTTGGCCTTTTCCGCCGCTTCTTTCAGGCGCTGCATGGCCAACGGATCGCCTTTCAGATCCATGCCTTGGTCTTTCTTGAACTGCTCGACGAGATAATCGATCAGGCGCAGGTCGAAGTCTTCACCCCCGAGGAAGGTGTCGCCGTTGGTGGACAGCACCTCGATCTGGTGTTCCTTGTCGATCTCGGCAATCTCGATGATGGAGATATCGAAGGTACCGCCACCGAGGTCGTAGACCGCGATCTTGCGATCGCCTTCTTTCTTGTCGAGGCCGAAGGCCAGCGCGGCAGCGGTCGGCTCGTTGATGATCCGTTTGACTTCCAGGCCCGCGATCTTGCCCGCGTCCTTGGTGGCCTGGCGTTGTGAGTCATTGAAGTAGGCCGGCACCGTGATCACGGCCTCGGTCACTTCTTCACCGAGATAATCCTCGGCGGTCTTTTTCATCTTTTGCAGGACGCGCGCGGAGATCTCCGGCGGCGCCATCTTCTTGCCGTCGATATCGACCCACGCATCGCCGTTGTCGGCCTTGATGATGCTGTAGGGCACCATCTTGATGTCTTTCTGGACTTCGGCATCGGTGAATTTACGTCCGATCAGACGCTTCACGGCGTACAGGGTGTTCTTGGGATTGGTCACGGCCTGACGCTTGGCGGATTGGCCGACCACAACTTCGTTGTCCTTGGTGAACGCGACGATCGAGGGGGTGGTGCGATCGCCTTCTGAATTTTCGATAACCTTGGGTTTGCCGCCTTCCATCACGGCCACACAGGAGTTGGTGGTGCCAAGGTCAATGCCGATTATCTTTCCCATTTCTGTCTCTCCAAATTCTGATGGTTAGCAATAAACCTAATATTTACCTGACTACGTATTTAGGGGCTGTTTTGAGTGGTTCAAGCCCTTTTTTGCCCGACTTTTCGCTTAATTTTCCGAATCTTTGGCAACGACGACCATCGCCGGACGCAGCAAGCGATCATTGAGCATATAACCCTTCTGCATCACGGCGACCACCGTGTTAGGCGCCTTGTCCGGCGCCGGCACCATGGACATGGCCTGATGGAATTCCGGGTTGAAAGGTTGATCCAGCGGGTCCACCACGCTGATACCGAATTTGGCCAGGGCATCCCCCAGCATCTTCAGCGTAAGCTCGGTGCCTTCACGCAACTTGGCAATATCCGCCGCATTATCCTGGGCGGCCACTGTGCCCAGCTCCAGGCTGTCTTTTACCGGCAATAGCGCTGCCGCGAATTTTTCCAGGGCATATTTGTGGGCATTTTCGATATCGCGTTCGGCGCGGCGACGGACGTTTTCCATTTCGGCCTGGACCCGCAGCAGCTTGTCCCAGTTTTCCTGCGCCTTGGCTTCCGCCTGGTGCAGCAATTGGCCCAGTTCGTCCTGAGTCTGCTTGTCGACCTCCATCTCCACGGTATCTTCATTCGAGCCGTCGGTTTCCGTCATTTCACCTGAGTGAGTTTCTTGTTCGCTCATTACTTTCTCCGCTTGAATGTTCTGTCTGCGCGCCGGGGCGCGTAAAAATCTGTGAGTATATGGTGTTGATTCAGTCCTGTCTCAAGGCGGCGCTGAGGACTTTTGCCGTGACATCGACGATAGGAATAACCCGATCGTAGGCCATGCGTGTGGGGCCGATGACACCCAGCACACCAATCACTTCGTTATCGACCTTGTATGGCGCCATCACCAGCGAGCACTCATCCAGCACTTGGTAGCCGGACTCTTCGCCAATGAAGATCTGCATGCCCTCGGCGTGAATGGATTGATCCAGGATATGCAGGATGTCGCGCTTGGTGTTAAACGCGTGGAACAGGTGCCGCAGCTTGTCGATGTCGCACATCTCGGCATAGTTCATCAGGTTGGTTTGCCCCGCCAATACATAATCCTCGTCACGGCGCTGGTCCAGAATCTGGTCCGCGATGCGCATGGATTCCTGCATCAGGTGGTGCATGGCGTCACGCGCCTGCTGCATGCTGGCCAACAGGCGTGAGCGCACATCCTGCAACTCCAGACCGGCGCACTCACAGTTCAGATAATTCGCGGCCTGTTGCAGTTCGCTCGCTGAATATTCGCGCTCGGTATCGATGACGCGGTTCTGCACCTCCTGCCCGTTGACCACCAGGATGACCAGCACCCGGCGCGTTGATAAGGGCAGGAATTCGATGTGTTGCAGGCGCACGCGCTCGCGCCGCGGTAATGTCACCACGCCGGCCAGTTGGGTAATACGGGAGAGCATATCCGAGGCCTGGCTGATGAGATTGTCTGTGTTGCCGGAGATCGTGAGCTTTTGCCGGATGTTTTCCACATCCTGGCTACGCATGGGTTTGATCGTGAGCAGACTGTCGACAAAGATGCGATAGCCCTTGGCGGTCGGCACCCTGCCCGCGGAGGTATGCGGCGACCGGATCAGGCCCATGTCTTCCAGGTCCGCCATCACATTGCGGATGGTGGCCGGTGACAGGTCAAGGCCGGAATCCTTGGCCAGGGTACGCGACCCTACCGGTTGTCCGTCACGGATATAGCGCTCGACCAGGTACTTCAACAGTACTTGCGCCCGGTCGGCAGACAGATTGCCCGATTGTGGTTTCCCGGCTTTGCTCATGTTTTACATTATATGGGCTTGGCACTCACAAATGTAGAGTGCTAATAGAAAAGAAACTAGCAAGCCGGGATTTGGTCCGTCAAGAGATGGGATTCATGGCATCGGCGGTCGCGGTTGTGCTAACGTTGCCCGCAAGTGGAATTCAGAACAATGAAAAGCAAATTCAAGCACGTCGGACTCATAGCCAAGCAGGGCGACCCACGGGTAGCCGATACCTTGTTGCGCCTCGCCGAGCTGATGGTGAGTTTCGGTTGCAAAATCAGTATCGAACGCCGGACTGCCGCCAATTTACTGATTCACCACAATTTCCCGACCTGCGATAGCGCGCATCTCGGCGAGACCTGCGATCTGGTGATCTCCATCGGCGGTGACGGCACCCTGCTACACACCGCCCGTTCCCTGATCGACCACGATGTCCCCCTGCTCGGGATCAACCTCGGTCGTCTGGGATTCCTGGTGGACATTTCCCCGGATCAAATGCATGCCCGCCTGGAAGAAATCTTTTCGGGCAACTACCTGGAAGAACAACGCATCATGCTGATCGTCAGCATCGGTAATGCGCGCGGACCATTACGCGTCAATCACGCCTTTAATGATGTGGTCGTACACAAGTGGGAAGTGGCGCGCATGATCGAAGTCGATACCTACATCGACGAGCGGCTTTTAAATAGTATGCGTTCCGATGGCCTTATCATCGCCACGCCCACCGGCTCGACCGCCTACGCCCTTTCCGGCGGTGGCCCCATCATGGACCCGGACATGGATGCCATGGTGATCGTGCCGATCTGTCCGCACAGCATGAACTACCGGCCCTATGTCTTTGACGGCAATTGCGAAGTGGAGATGCGCGTTCAGGATTCCTCCTGCCCGCACTCACAGGTCTCCTGTGACGGCCAAATCAGCATGGCGATACAACCGGGCGATGTGATCCGGGTCAAACGCCATCCGAAACGGGTACGCCTGATTCACCCGCCGGAATATAATCATTTCCAGGTCCTGCGCACCAAACTGCGTTGGGGCGAACATTCTTGACTATGCTTGCCCATATTCACATCTGGAACTTTGCAATTGTCGAACAACTGGATATCGAATTCGAATCCGGCCTGACCGTGCTGACCGGGGAAACCGGCGCCGGCAAATCCATCCTGCTCGATGCCCTGAATCTCGCCCTGGGTGACCGCGCCGATACCTCGGTGATTCGTCACGGCAATGACAAGGCGGAAATCAGCGTGACGTTCTCGCTGCATGATTGTCCTGAAGCGAATCGCTGGCTGGCGGAACACGAAATGCAAAGCGAAGACGAATGCATTATCCGAAGGACGATTAGTCGCAATGGTCCCTCCAGGGCCTTCATCAATGGCATCCCCGCTACCGTGCTGCAACTTCGCGAACTGGGTGAAATGCTGGTGGATCTCCACGGCCAACACGAACACCAGTCGCTGCTGCAACGCGACATTCAGCGCCGCTTGCTCGACGACTACGCGGATCACAAGCCCCTGTTGCAAGCGGTTGCAGACAACTACCAACACTGGCTCGCGCTGCAGGAACAGTGGCAGCGTCTGAGCAGCGCCAATCAGGATCGCGACAGTCGCCTTGAGCTACTGCGTTACCAGGTCCAGGAACTCGCATCCCTCGATCTGCAGCCGGGCGAAGCCAGTGAACTGGAAGCGGAACACAAACGCCTGGCGAATGCCTCGCACTTATTACATACGGCGCAACAAGTGTTAGGGATCCTGGAAGAAAACGATGAGAGTGCCGTACAGCATGCCCTGAACCAAAGTCATGGCGATATCAGCGACCTCGCGCGGGTCGACGGACAATTGCAAGCCATCGCCGAGTTACTCAATAACGCCATTATCCAGGTGCAGGAAACCGTCAGCGAATTGCGTCACTACGCCGATAATCTGGAACTCGACCCGGCGCGCCTGCAGGAAGTGGAACAACGCATTAATGCCATGCATACACTGTCACGCAAACACCGCGTCGATGCCGAAGAACTGGTGCAGCTGTTACCGAGACTGCAACAGGAGCGCGACGACCTGGAACAGGCAGACATCAAACTCGACGGTTTGCAGAAGCAGATTCAACAGGCGAAAGACGCCTTCACCAAATCCGCGGGCAAACTGACGCAAAGTCGCAAGAAGACTGCCAAACTGCTGTCGGAAAAAATCAGCGATGCCATGCAGGGTCTGAGTCTGCAAGGCGGCAAGTTCGATGTGCAGCTGGAGGCACTGCCTGAATCGCGCTGGAACGCGCAGGGTTGCGAACAAACCGAGTTCCTGGTCAGCGCCAATCCCGGACAGCCACTCAAGCCCCTGATCAAGGTTGCCTCCGGTGGCGAGCTATCGCGGATCAGTCTTGCTATCCAGGTGATCACCGCGCAGGCCGCGCGTATCCCCACGCTGATTTTCGACGAGGTGGATGTGGGCATCGGCGGACGCGTCGCCGAGATCGTTGGTCTGCAACTACGTGCCCTTGGCCAGCATCGTCAGGTCGTGTGCGTCACCCATCTGCCGCAGGTCGCCGCCCTGGGACATCATCACCTGCAAGTCAGCAAACAAACCGGCAAGGACACCACCGTTACCGAGATCAAACAGCTGGACAACAATCAACGTATCGACGAAGTGGCGCGCATGCTGGGCGGGATTGAAATTACCGATCAAACTCTGTCACATGCCAGGGAGATGATCGAGCGCGCGCAAATCTGACAAGGCCTTATTTCGCTTTCTTCTGGCACTCCTTGCAGATGCCATAGATATACAATGAGTGGTCCGTCATTTCGTAACCCTTCTCTTTTGCGATCAGCTGCTGACGTTCCTCGATGATCTTGTCGACGAATTCGTCTACCTTGCCGCACTTGATACACAGGATATGATCGTGGTGTTTGCCTTCGTTCAGTTCAAACACGGACTGACCGCTCTCGAAGTGGTGCCGCGTCACCAGCCCTGCCTGCTCGAACTGGGTCAGGACGCGATAGACAGTGGCCAGTCCGACCTCCTCACCACTCTCCAGCAGCGCCTTGTACACGTCTTCCGCGCTCATGTGCCGAATCTTGCTTTGCTCGAGAAAATGCAGGATTTTGATGCGTGGCAGGGTCGCTTTGAGTCCGGCGTTTTTAAGTTCCTGGCTTTCCATCACGACTCCTGCTGTATTGATATGGGCTTTGGGGTATGATCAGGCCGAAATTATACCTTGAAAAAGTTCTATCATGCGAAACATTCTCATTCCCGTCCTGATTGTGTGGCTGAGCCTGAGCGGCGGCTGTTCGATCTATCGACCGACGATCCAGCAAGGCAATATCCTGGATCTGGAGCAAATCGATAAATTAAAACCGGGGATGAGCAGGCGTCAGGTCATTTACGTGATGGGTACGCCGCTACTGGAAGATCCCTTCCACAAAAACCGCTGGGACTATATTCATACCATCAAGCCCGGCGAAGGCGGTCCCACGACCATACAGCGCGTGACGCTGTATTTCGATAAAGACAGCCTGCAGCGCATCGACAAATCCGCTCTTCAGAAAAAGCCCCTGAACTGATCAGGCGCTGTCGTCGGCGGTTTTTTCCTGCGTCTGTTTCTTCTGCGCACGCTTGCGGCGCGACTCTTTCGGATCCGCAATCAATTCCCGGTAGATCTCCACCCTGTCTTTCTCGCGGAGCACGGCCTCCGGCGGACTGATTTTGCTGAAGATGCCGAACTTCGCCTGGGTCAGATCGAGTTCGGGGAATTGCTCGGGTATACCTGATAACTTGACGGCCTCCAACAAGGTCGTCCCCGGTTTCACTTGTAACGGCACGATCAATTGTCTTGCGGGTGTGGCATACGCAACTTCAACGGTAATATTTTTCTGATCAGGCATACACTTCTCTTGCGCGTTTGGTAAAGGCATCCACCAGGGAATTCGCGATGTGACTGAATACGGGCCCCACGGTCATATCCATCAGTTTATTGGTAAACTCGAACTCCAGCACCAATTCGACCTTGGTACCGTCCTGCCCCAACGGCGTGAACAACCACCTGCCGTGCAAATGCTTAAAGGGGCCATCCAGCAATTGCATTTCGATCGATGTGTATGGCGTATTCAGATTTCGCGTCGTAAACGATTTATGCAGTTTACTGTACTTAATCTCCAGACTGGCGTCGACACTGCTGGTGTCCCGTTTAAGCACGGTGCTTTTACTGCACCACGGCAAAAAGTCGTCATAGGCATCGATATCATCGACCAATGCATACATCTGTGCGGCCTGATACGGCACCAGGGCTGTCTTATGGATCTTTTTCAAAATAGGGCTACTACAGTTTAATCACGCCGATCACGTTCAGGAAAACAATAAGTATCGCAAACGGACTGATATAGCGCACCAGGAAACGCCAGGTCATGTACATCCATTCTTTCACCTCAAGCTCATCACGCGAGGCCTGCTGACTCATGTACCAGCCGGCAAATATAGCAATCAGCATCCCCCCCAGCGGCAGCATGATATTGGCCGTCAGGATATCAAAGATGTTGAAAAAGCCGTTCTCATACGTCTTGCCTATCAGGGTAAATTTAAACGCCCACTTATTGAAGGAGAACACCGTAAAAATACCCAGAACCCAAATGATCAGACCGGCGACAAATGTCGCCTTGATCCGCTTGAAACGGTGGTTTTCCACCAGCCAGGTCACCGCCGGTTCCAGCAGGGAGATGGACGAGGTCCACGCGGCGAAAGTCACAAGGATAAAAAACAGGGTGCCAAACAAGGCGCCCCACGGCATGTGCCCGAACGCCAGGGGCAACGTGATAAACAGCAAACCGGGGCCGCTCGAGGGTTCCAGTCCATTCGCAAAGACGACGGGGAAAATCGCTATGCCGGCCAGCAGTGCTACCAAGACATCGGCAATCGCGATCACGAAGCTGGCCTTAGCTATCGACGCGCGTTTGGGCATATAAGACCCATACACCATGATCGCGCCCATGCCCAGACTCAGAGTAAAAAAAGCATGTCCCATGGCCGTCAGGACGACGCTCCAAGTCAATTTGGAAAAATCAGGCTGAAACAGAAAACCCACGCCTTTATCAAAGCTGTTGGTATTCATGGCGTAGCCATCCAGAATCAGCAGGATGACAAACAAGGCCGGCATCATAAACTTGGTGGCCTTCTCCAGACCGCTGCGCACCCCCAGCGAAACCACGTACATGGTCATCAACATAAATATGGTATGAAAAAACAATAAATAGACCGGGTCCTGGGTGAAATTTCCAAACTTGGCGTTCGCCCCGGCCGCAGTAATACCGGTGAATTCCGACATGCTGGACAAAATCATGTAATAGACAGCCCAACCGGCAATCACACTGTAGTAGGACAAAATGATGAAACCGGCGAACACCCCCATGAAGCCCAAATATTTCCACAGCGGACTGTGACCGGATTCGATCGCCAAGGTGTACATGGTATTCATGGGACTCTGGCGACCGCGACGACCCAGGGTAATCTCGGCAATCATGACCGGGATGCCAATCAGAAGGACGCAAAGCAGATAAACCATCACGAATGCCGCACCACCATTCTGTCCGGTGATGTAGGGAAACTTCCAGATATTACCCAATCCGACGGCGGAACCCGTAGCCGCCAACATAAAGGCCCAGCCGGATGACCAGGACCCATGGATGGATTCTTTTGCTGACATCGCGATTCCCTTGTATTGTCGTTGTGGGTCGATTTTCTGTGAAATGGCCTCCTGACTCAAGTCAAGTCTTTCACCTGTATGGCGCAACCCTCATGCCATCGCCCGCACAGCTCGGATATAATCGCCGGATGGCTAAAGACAAGAAAAAATCCGGCGGCGAATCCAGCACCATCGCCCTCAACAAAAAATCGCGACACGACTATCAACTGGAAGAGCGTTTCGAGGCGGGCCTGGTCCTGGAAGGCTGGGAGGTCAAAAGCCTGCGCGCCGGTCGGGTCCAGATCCGTGATAGTTACGTCTTATTAAAGAGTGGCGAGGCCTATTTGTTCGGCGCCTTGATTACACCATTACAAACCGCCTCCACCCATATCAAACCTGACCCCCAGCGCACGCGTAAATTGCTGCTCAACCGTCAGGAATTGGCCAAATTGATTGGTGCCGTGGAGCGCAAGGGGTATACCCTGGTGCCCACCGCGATGTATTGGAAAAAGGGCCGCGCCAAACTGGAGATCGCCCTGGCCAAGGGCAAACAGCTGCATGACAAGCGCGCCAGCGAAAAAGATCGCGACTGGCAACGCCAGAAACAACGGATTATGAAATCCGCCTGAGCCTGCCCTGTTGAAAAGCCCAGCCAATGCCTATACCTTATAGATACTTTCGGGGGCGACATGGTTTCGACGTGGGTTACAAAACCGGAGGTGCATGCCGAGGCGCAGAGGACCTCGTAAATCCAGCTGCAAACTTTTAGTTGCCAACGACGACAACTACGCTTTAGCTGCTTAAAAACCAGCTTTAAAGCCCTCGGCCTGATGTGTGCCTGTACGCTCAGTCAACCGGGGTCATCCCATACAGGATCGCGATGAAGCACGTCCGGGGCGGATTCGTTAAAACCTTACGGAATCGCTGTCTGTGATCCCTGCCTGTTGGGCAGCAGCCAGCTAAAATTAATAACAGGATAAGCATGTAGTACCAAAGGCGGAGAGCTTGCGGACGCGGGTTCGATTCCCGCCGCCTCCACCAACAATAAAAGCCCGAGTGATTTTCACTCGGGCTTTTTATTTTCACGACACCGCACAGCCTGGCCGCGAATCACTATTTCATTTCCCCTGGCTATAGTAAATTGCACAAATCACTGATTTTAATAATCCAAGGATATTGCTGTGAAAAAGCACACAAACACCGATAAACCATCCGTCCCGTCCCCGCCTCATCCCGATCACCGCCGCGAACCTCTCCCCTGGTGCCAGCCCAAACCCAGTGAAGAGGATCGCGATGCGCCGGCACGGGTGCGCGCGATCATGAACAGCCCCAGTTACCTGCAGGGCGATGAAGACATCGACTTTCTCAATCAGGACGAGACCCGCGGCGTGCGCCTGCAGATCGACTACCAGAAACCGGAGTTTCTGATGCAACAGTATGGTATTGAACATACCATCGTGGTCTTTGGCAGCACGCGCATCCATGAACCGGCCACCGCGCTGTCAAAAGTCGAAGGCCTGCGTGCACAGCTGAGCGCTTCGCCGGAGGATGCCGCAATACAGCGACATCTCCGTATCGCCGAACGCCTGCTGGAAAAGAGCCGCTATTACGAGGTTGCCCGCCAATTCGGCCGGCTGGTCAGCGAAGCCGCCAGGACACAGCACGACGGGCAATTGGTCATCATGACCGGTGGTGGCCCCGGCATGATGGAGGCGGCCAACCGCGGCGCCTTCGATGCCGGCAGCAAATCCATCGGCCTCAATATCAGCCTGCCGCACGAGCAATATCCCAATCCCTATATCACACCTGACCTGTGTTTTCGCTTTCACTACTTTGCCCTGCGCAAACTGCATTTCCTGTTGCGCACGCGCGCCCTGGTGGCGTTTCCCGGCGGCTACGGCACCTTTGACGAACTGTTCGAGACATTGACACTGATCCAGACACGCAAGATCAAACCTGTCCCCGTCATTCTTGTCGGTGAGAAGTATTGGCGTCAGGCATTTAACGTGGATTTCCTGGTGGCGGAAGGTACGATCGATGAAGAGGATCGTGAATTGTTCTGGTATGCCGAAACCGCCGAGGAGATCTGGCAAGGTATCCTGCAATGGTACGAGGCCAACGAAACACCTTTCCTGGCTTGATCTGGGTCAGCTCATCACCTCGCTGAAATAAATTAGCATGTGATATTCCACAACAACGCAAAACGCAGGTGAGCAAATGAAAATATCTTTTCACGGCGCTGACCGTAACGTGACCGGCTCCTGTCATCTCGTCGAGTGTGCGGGCAAGCGTATCCTCATTGATTGTGGCATGTATCAGGGCGGCCGTGAGCTGGACGAGGAAAATGCCGAGGACTATGGATTTGATCCATCAAGTATTGATTACCTGCTGCTGACTCACGCGCATCTCGATCATTGCGGACGCATTCCCCTGTTGAGCAAACGCGGCTTCAAGGGAGAGATCATCACCACCGCCGCTTCGCGCGAACTGGCACGTCTGGTCATGCTGGACTCGGCACATCTACAAGAGGAAGAGGCGCGCTATCAGGCGCGCAAACATGCCCGTCACGGCCAGCGTCATGCCACGACACCTCTCTACTCCGTCCTGGATGCCTTAAACAGTACGGAGCATTTCGGTCGCACCGCAAAATACAATCAGCCTATCGAACTGTCGCCGGGTATTCGCGCAACCTTTGTCGATGCCGGTCATATTCTCGGTTCAGCGAGTATTTTCCTGGAACTGGAAGAAGACAAGCAGCGACGCAGCGTGTTGTTCTCCGGAGATCTGGGCAATGCCGGCCGGCCACTGCTGCGCGATCCCGTGACCAGCAAACACCCGGATGTCGTCGTCATGGAAACGACTTACGGCGATCGATTACACAAGGCGCTGGCACCCTCCGTGGAAGAATTATACGACGCCATCAACGGGAGTCTGAAACACGGCGGTAATGTCATCGTGCCTACCTTTGCCCTGGAACGTGCCCAGGAACTTTTATACTTTTTACGCGAAGGCATTGCGCAAAACCGTATCCCCGAATCCATCCAGATCTTTCTCGACTCCCCCATGGCCATTTCCGCCACGGAGATCTTTGAGCGGCACCCGGAATGTTATGAATCCGATGTTGCGGAGCTGTTCCGTAAAGGTCGCGACCCCTTTCATTTGCCCGGCCTGCATTTTACCCGCGAGACCGCAGAGTCGATTGCCTTGAATCATGTCAGTGGCGCGGTGATTCTGGCCGGCTCCGGCATGTGTACCGGCGGGCGGGTACGTCATCACCTGCGCCATAACCTGTGGCGCGAAGAATCCAGCGTTGTCTTTGTCGGCTTTGCCGCAATTGGGACACTGGCACGAAAGATTGTCGACGGCGCCAAACAGGTACGCATCTTCGGTGAAGAGATCCCGGTGCGGGCAAAGATTCATACCATAAATGGTTTTTCCGCGCACGCCGATCAGGCCGAGTTGCTTGCCTGGCATCAACACATTGGGACCCCGGCACGGACATTCCTGGTCCATGGCGATCAGGAGGTCATGGCCCATTTCGCAGCGAAACTGACCGGTACGCAAGTGGAGATGCCGGCGCTGGGTCAGCAGTTTGTGTTGTAAACCGCATGAGCCTGCCCTGGTTGCTGATCATCGGTTGTATCACCTTGTTGGTAATGTTCGACTTTACCAACGGTTTCAATGACACCGCCAACATGGTCGCCTCCGTGATCGCCTGCCGTGCCATGACACCCGCCCAGGCCATCATGCTGGTAGCACTCTTTACATTTCTGGGTCCGGTGATCGCCGGAACGGCAGTGGCAGACACTGTAGGTGGGTTTGTGATCCTGAACGATTTACCTGCGACCAGCGCTATCAGTGTCTTACTGTCAGGCGCCCTCAGCGCTATCCTGATCAATCTGATCGCCTGGTCGCGCGGCTTGCCCTCTTCGTCTACCCATGCCCTGGTCGGTGGTCTGAGCGGTGCGGTCATGGTTGCCGCCGGCGCCGATCATGTCGTGTGGGGTTGGCAGGCCCTGATCACTCAAGGACACTGGAGCGGTGTGATGAAGATCCTGGCTACCCTGTTGTTCTCACCGCTCCTGGGTTTTGTCGCCGGCTGGTTATTGCATCGCGTGATGCGTGTTGTCCTTCGCCGTGCTCACCCGGGGGTCAATCAATCGTTGCGTCACCTGCAATGGCTGGGGGCGGCATGGCTGGCATTTTCGCACGGTGCGAATGATGCGCAAAAGACCATGGCGGTGATCACCCTGGTCCTGGTGGTGAGCGGTGTACTGCCTCACTTCGCTATACCGCTGTGGGTCATTCTGCTATGCGCGACATCGATTACGCTCGGCACCCTGTCGGGCGGTTGGCGGATCATTCGCACCGTCGGTTTCGGCATTTACCGCTTGCGCCCTCTCCATGCCTTCGACAGTCAGTTAGCGTCTGCCGCTGTCATCTCTGCGGCGGCGGCAATCGGTGGGCCGGTCTCCACCACACATGTGGTGAGCACCAGCATCATGGGCATTGGCGCCGCTGAACGTCCACGCGCCGTACGCTGGGGTAAGGCGGCAGAAATTCTGTTCACCTGGTTTGTTACGCTGCCAGCCTCCGCAGTCCTGGCCGCCGTGACGCACACGTTGCTCGCGAGGTTTCTATGATGACACAGACAACACGGCCAACTCCCTGGTGGCTGCGCTTGTGGCACCTCGCTGTGCCGCCCATGCCGGACTTCTACGGCATGTTGGAGACACAAACCGATAATCTGCGCGCTACCGTCGCGGCGCTGGATGATTATTTACGTGCGGGCGATCCTGAACTGGCAACTAATGTTCATGCCTTGGTGGAACAGGGTCATGCCCTGCGCGATAACACACTCAATCAATTACTGCGCAGCTTTATCACGCCCATTGACCGCGAAGACATCTATACGCTGGCGACGACCATCGATCATATTCTTGATTATCTTAAAAACACCGTACGCGAGGTGGAGGTCCTGCAGGTGGAAACCGACGACTGGATGCGGCGCATGACGGAAGAACTGACCGAGGGTGTCGCGAGCCTGGCGCTGGGACTGGCGCGCTTTCGCGCCGGTCAGGCCGAGGATGTTGCCCATACCGTACAAACCCGCGGTGCTGAACGACGCGTGGAAGATCTCTATCGCGATGCCCTGCAGACCATGTTTCAGGGTGAAGAATATCTGAAGTTGAACGAAGGGCGAGAGACGCCATCGGTACGTGACTGCCTGGACTTTGTCGTCAGCCGCATCAAGCGCCGCGAGGTATACCGCCACCTGTCCAATGCCGCCGATCGCCTGGCGCATGCCGGCGAGGCGCTGCGTGACATCAGTGTCAAATACGATAGTGGCGGCTCCGGCCGTCGCCGACGCTAACCACAGACGATCACGTTCAAAGACCCAGCTTGCTTAAATCCAGCCTGCCGGACTTCACGGGCGGACACCAGTAATAGGCGCCGGTAATCGGCCGCGTGAAGGTAAACAGCGCGTCGGTGATATTGTCTTCCATGCCAATCATGCGGTGCAGAATCGCTTCGAAAGGATTAAACGATTTCGCAAACGCGACAAACACCAGTCCGGCGTCGGTGCTCTCCACTCACGGCATGGATCGCCGTACGACAAATGCCGGTGGTTCATAGCTTTCCTGTGCAGTACGTTTTACATGCGCGGACTCCGGTGCCTCGTCGAATTCCTCGTTGTCAGCAATGTGTCGGCCCACAATATCATCTCGTTCGCTGTCCGACATTCCTCGCAAATATTCCAGATCGTGCAACCATTGTTGCACGGCAACGAAACTGGAACCGTCCATCCCCGCGCCCTGTCCGCTTACAAACACGGCATCGATCGCCTCATCGCCCTTGGGATTTTCGGTACCATCTTCGTAACCGCTCAAATCGCGTGCATCACGGTATTCAAATGCATCAACGACATCGGTCAGACGCAAGGCCGGCGCCAGCATCTCCTCGATATCTTTCGCGCGGTGATATAACTCTCCACGATCATTGCCCCGTAACCAGCACCACAGCGCCGCCGATGTCGAGGGAATTTCTATCCCCAGATTCGCCAGTGACGGAAAGACGCGCATGCCGGGTATCTCGCAGTCCAGCGCACTGATCAGGGACTGCCCGATCCCAACAACGAGTTCGCTGCCATCCGCAGCCGCCGCCAGATCCGCCAGACAGGCATGCAGCATATCCGCCTCCTGGATCGTAAACATCATGTATCTTGCCTGTTTCGGTATCGGCAATAAAATGCCTGCTTGATATTGGCTCATAACACACCTTCGTCAGTTATCTATTAGTCATTCCCGTTTTAATGCGTCAACGCCGATACGACTTCCTGTATTTCCTCGCGCGCCTCGTGTATCAGCCCGACCGGATCGACCGATTCCAGTGACAGGCGTTTAAACGCGGGAAGCTCATTCATGGGTGGAGCATCCTGCTTCTGGCCTCCCACCAGATGGCAATGCAACTGCGCCACCTGAACCAGGTCGCAATAGTCCGCCGTCTCCCGTTGCCGTTGCCATTCCTGGGCCTCGGTTGCAACTGTCTGCAATGCGGGGGAAAAACCCCATTGCCGCAGCAAAATGCCACCCGCCATCCCCGTCAGATTGTGTATGACCGCCTCCAGGAGTTGCGGATTCTCCGATAAATCCGCGCGCCCATCCGCCATGATCAACAGGGGTACCGTCCCGATATCATGCAAGAGCCCTGACAGAAATGCCTCATCCTGATTGAACCCGCGCAAATGACGGGCAAGCACGAAGCTGATTGCACCGACCCGAATACTGTGTGCGTAATATTTTAATGCACGCTTGTGTATAAGTGGTGATTTTGGTTTAAACAGGTTACGCAGGACAACGCTCATGACGATGGTTTGCACAATCCTGATGCCAATGCGGGAAACCGCGGTCTGAAGATTATCGACCCGGGTCGTATTCGCATACAGGGCACTATTCGCCACCTGCACGACACGGGCCGCAATCAGCGGGTCAGCCTGAATCTCCGTCACCAGATTCTGAATAGTGAGTTTGGGATTGTTGATCGCACGATTTATCCGCAGGGCGATTTCCGGCAGGCTGGGTAAATCCACTTCGTTATGATGAAAGATATGGCGTATCTCGCCAATGATACTCGCTTCCTGTTCACCTTCGTGGTAATCCTCAACGGTGATACCACTGCCTTCCCGTGGTTTGATGGTTGCCACATACCGATTGACGATGGATTCATCCAGGGACAACAGCCGAACCGGCGATAAGGCCTTAGCGGTCAGGCCATGCGTATGCACACGAAACAACGGCAGGCGTGCGCGTTCGCTGCCAGCATCGAATGTCTGCATAATCTTGCCATTGGCACCGAGCTCGATTTCACCCGAGATGAGATAGAGATGATAGCTGAGTTGCTCGTCCGCCAGGAGTGACTTGCCCTTTGCCAACGCGATCAATTGCGCCGTTTTTGCGATTTCCAGCAACGCAATGTTTCCAAGGGATTTTAAATCTCCCAACTGCAACAGGCGCTGTACAATTTCTATCTGATTCTCGTCGCTCGTCACGCCTATGATCCTGCTGTCATCCTGTCTCGTTATTAGCGCCGGGTCACACTTTGCACACGTCCATGCCAGACAATACCCCAGCCTACTGGACTCACTTTATTTAGATGAACTATAGTTATCCGGATAATCGAAGTAAATTTATTACATTAAGCCCATGGAGTCCGGTATGGTCAAGCATGTTATCCCTGTTTCATTGTTGTGTGCGTTTGCGCTATTTGCAGGCGGCTGCGGCGGCGGTAATATGCTGGACGTACAATCGCCTTTCTCCACGGCATCTCAAAACGCCACGCTCGACAGCGTAACGCGCACCATCATCACCGCGAGTGCGTTTAAAGGTTGGAAACCCGCCATCGCGGGCGCAGGCCACATCATTGCGACACGCCGCCATAGCGGGCGTATGGCCAAAGTCGATATTACCTTTGACACCGCAAGCTTCAATATTACATATCTCGACAGCGATAACATGCAATATGACGGAAAATCCATTTCATCCGTTTATCATCAATGGGTGGATGGGTTACGTGATGAAATCAAGACCCGGTTATCTCAGCTCTAATCTGCAAGTTCAACCTGCTCGGCTAACCCTGCTTCGAGCGACTATCGAACCATAATCTTGTGTATGGATTTGATATTGCGGACCCAGGGTGACCACTTTTTCAAATCCTCCGGCAGATTGTCTATGGCCGCCTTGGCATCCTGCACCGAGGGATAGGCGCCATACACGAGGGCATACCAATCCTCGCCAGACCGCCGTGATCGATAGTAACCGGCTTTGCCGGTCAATTCATTTTCTTCGTAATATTTTTCAATCAGGGTTTTGTTGGTACTACTGGCGAGTTGCAGGGTGTAGTAATCCGGATTCTGCACTGCAACCCACTGTTGGGGCCCCATGACAATCGTCACCGCCGCTGGATTGTCCGTCGGCTGTATAGCCTGTGCATTCACGTCTGCGTAGGCCTCGGCAAGACCTTTACGCGCCGCCATGGACAGCCAGTATTTATAGAGATTCGTGTCTGCAGTAACCCCGGTTCCGTTTTCATACAAGAGGGCAAGATTGAATTGGGCAACTGGATCGCCATCATTGGCCAGTTGCAGCCACAGCCTGGCGGCGTTGGCAAAATCACCCTGTGCCTGCGCCTGCAGTGCCTGAGCACGATCGGCAAAGGCATTACCCGCCATCATCAAACTCAAGACGACAATGGCCAGCGAACGCTGCAATCTCTGCCTGGGACCGGTGACTCGGATATAACTCATTGATTAGAAAGAAAAGTGGAATATAGTTGTATTAGTTGTGTTAATTGAACGCGACTGACTCCATGAAGTTTAGTCGAGAACAATTTGAAAGCCAGTCGTATAAAATCAGATTCGTCTGACGTTTTTCGTCCGGATGAAACATATGCTTGTTGGGAAAAGGATAGCGCGCCTCGCGTGGTTGCTGGCCCTGATAACTGACGACCTCCGCCAGTTTGGCATCCAGATAAAGCCGCACTTTGAATTCCAGCTCACCCAGGAGCGGAGACTGCTCACCTCGCATGAACGTTTGCCGGATCTTCACCAGCAAGGTATACGGGCTGCGTTCCAGTACAACGAATTCGATCCGGTTTCCGGCAAGTTCAAATTCCACCCTGCCCTGCTCCAACACCTGGCTCAGACACAGCATTTCAATCAGCGCAGTATAGTTGCGCTCAAAATACCACATAGGGTTATAACGTCTGGCTTTTACGATTGAATGTGTCATGTAAGGTCAACGTTCCTGCTTACAAACTGTATCGGCTGTCACGTAAATGTCTTAACTATGCCGACTCATTTTTCCATGACCATCGTGAAATTGCCAGCCTTGACATACCGCAGATGCATGTTCACATTAAGGCTTATAAAAAAGGGCTTGACAGATACGCCCCCTAAGAGGAATGTATTGGTCTCGGAACCTTATTCGAAGATCGGATCCAGCCGTTCCAGATCATTAATCACTTTCCAGCTGCCGCCCCCGGCGACAACCTTGCTTTGCCACTCCTGCAATCGCTTCATGTATTCGCGCGGATCCACATTATCCGAATGCAGCTTGGTCACATTCACGGCAATCACCTGAAAGCCCTTGAGCTGCAGTGGAATATTGCGTACATACCCGGGACGCAACTCTTCCTTTAGATCAGAAAAGATCAGAACAATCTTGCGCCCTGTATTCGCTTCATTGAGATACTCGATAGCCTGTAACAACCCACCGGTAATATCGGTATACGAACTGGGTTTGACGCCTTTGATGAACTTGGTAATTTCTTCCTGATACCGACGCTTCTGCTCGTTGGCCATACTTGGGCGATCATCAAAGGTCTGCTTGCGAATGATATCCTTCTCGGAAAAACTGGCACTGTTGACCTGCGCCACGGCAAAGGCATCGCCCGGATTGAGCCTGGCCAGAATGAAGTTAATAATCTTCTGTGCCTGCGCAAGTTCATTGGTGTACGTACCCGAGGTATCCAGCAACATATACACGCCGGTGTTGTATGGTCCGTTATCCCTGGAACAGGCGGTCAACCAGACCACCGCCAGTACGAGTAGAACACCAAACTTTTTCATCAGATCTTTTTCCCTTCCAGATACACCGAGCTTGCCGCATCTTCTTCCTGCTTGACGGCTTCGGTTTTGTTTTTGATCATGCGCTCAACCCACAGCGGAGCAAATATTATCAGGTCATACAACTGGATCATCGCATTGGAAACGAAACGCACCACATTGCCGATAAGGCGCAACGACCAGGCACAGACCCGCAACAGACTGACCCCGACAATACCCAGCACCGTACGCAGGGAATGCACAAAGGTTTCCAGCGGTATGGCAACAAACATCAGCGCAAACGGCAGGACAAAGCCCATGCCCATTTGCGCCGCGGTCGTGATCCACAGACCGGAGTTGCTGATAACCTCGGTATTCGAATCACCACGCAGTGCCGCCCGCGTAGCAGCGGCATCCTGCATCAACAGCTCACGCATAAAGGCAAGCCCGGCCTCGACAAACGCCAGAAACAGCAATATCGAAAAGAAGGTCCAGACCAGGCGGATACGGGTCTTGTCGTTCAGTGCGCCGATCACAGGGAACAACCGGGTAATCCGCAATGTCTCCATCAGGAACAGGCCCATGGCAAGTTCGACCAGGATGATGACCATCGCCGCGATGTTGTTAATGGGAAAACCCATGATGTGGCTGGTGCCACCCACCATCTCGGCCATGGGCCGGGCAATCAGGTTAAAGTTGATCAAGGCACCGCCGACGGCGATGGCGAGTACAAACGCCGACACGAAAAATTGCGTCAGCGAGGACGACGACAACATCCGCACGGCACGATCCGATTTCTTGATGATGCCTTCGTACTCTTCCATATGACGATCGATGGTCTGTGAGCGCGTCAGCAAACTGTTCACGCTCTTGTCCACCTGCCCCAGCACCGACTTCACCTTGCGCCAGTGCGGCATCATGTTTTTCAGGTGTTCATGCCGTTTATGGCTCGCCTTGCGGTATTCCTCGATAGCCTGGGTATTGGCCTTGATCATGGAGCCGTGAATGTCTTCGAGGATACTCGCCACCATGGGGTCCTTGCCGGGGATCTTGGCCACGGCGTCCACCGCCTTGACCCACGCCGGCGGTTCCGGCGGGACTTCGGTACTGTTTTTATAATCTTCGTCGATAACGGTGATCTCTTCGCTGAGCACGCGGTGCAGCGCAGGATACTCGGCCAGGTCACGGCGCACCGTGGCGTCGATGCGATCGAATTCACGTTCGATAATTCGCTCCGCCGCTTCTCGGCCCTGCGCCAGGATCACTTCACGATTGCGTTCATTGAGGCGGGTTTCCGCACGCATGACCGCACGCGCTGACAGGCGCATGGCATTGTGAATGACCCGGCTGAAGGAACGGATAGCGAAGTGCGCGGGTGAACGCGCGAAGTACATGATCAGCACCAGAAGAATGAGCCAGATGATGCCGGACAGAACTGGGTTGGGAACAATCATCAACATCTCACCAAGATTCATAATTGACCTCCTAAAGTCGGTTCCCCGCCGCCTGCCAGTTCAAAGTAATAGTAGAGTGCGAATGCAATCGCAACCCTCGAGTGGTTCACAGATCATCGGCGGTGAATAATATTTATTACTTGAAACAATACGTTATAACGAACTGAACACTTGACGAACACTGCATGGTGCCGTCTGTTTTAAGCACAAGCCTGCGTGCGCGATATGAGGCCTATATATAAGTATGTCTTGTCTGGCATACCGTGCCGGCGCGTCTGCGCAAATTCAACCCGCTTCGTGTAATTCGGGTTCGATAAATTCCGCCAGCGTGGCACGCATGCGCATGTGCGCCTGACTCAATAATTGACTGACGCGGGACTCACTCACCCCCAGGACACATCCGATTTCTTTGAGGTTGAGTTCTTCGTCGTAATACAGGCTGACAATCAGTTGCTCGCGTTCCGGCAAGTTGCGGATGGCATCGGCAAGATAGCGGCGAAATTCTTCCTTCTGGATGCCGCCCAGGGGACCGCTGCTGCGGGTGTCGGCCACGGTATCCGTGAAGTCCTGGTCTTCGTATTCCATATCGGCAAAATTCAACACCCGACAGGTATTCGTTTCCAGTACCAGTTCGTGGTATTCCTCCAGACTGATGCCCATCTCCTCGGCGATTTCCTGGGGACGGGCATCCCGATTGGTCCGTGACTCGATTCTGTGGACAGCCGACATCATGTCGCGGGATTTGCGATGGACGGATTTTGGCGCCCAGTCATTGCGGCGTAATTCGTCGAGCATGGCGCCACGGATACGAATCGCGGCATAGGTTTCAAACGTGGCGCCTTGCGTCGGGTCGTAATGACTCACGGCATCCATCAGGCCAATCAGACCGGCCTGGATCAAGTCATCAACGAGCACGCTGGCGGGTAAACGTGCAGAAAGATGATAGGCAATCCGCTGTACAAGGCCGGCATGCTGCTCGACCATCTCATCCAGCATGAGTCCCTGATTTTCGCTATATGGATTGACCTTGTTTGTCATAGCTGGCCGTGTGAAAAATTCGTCATGTCAGGATACAGATGCAAATTTCGATCCTAGCTGCGTGCGAGGCTGATCAGCTTGCCGGCAATCTTGCCCAGGGGAAGCTGCCCATCGGCCGCCCCCAGTTTGACGGCCTCCCCCGGCATGCCCCAGACCACGCTACTGGCCTCATCCTGGGCCACGGTGGGCGCGCCGGCCTGTTTCATCTCCAGCATCCCACGCGCCCCGTCATCCCCCATGCCGGTCAAAATCACCCCAATGGCATTCGGGCCGACGCTTTGGGCAACGGACCGGAACAGGACATCGACACTGGGGCGGTGTCGGTTTACCGGCGGACCGTCATTGAGCCGACAGTAGTAGCGGGCCCCACTGCGCTCCACGATCAGATGCCGGTCACCGGGGGCGATATAGGCATGCCCCGGCACGATCTGCATCCCATCCTCCGCCTCGTAGACGGTCATGGCGGAAATGGAATTCATGCGCATCGCAAAAGACGTACTGAATTTCGGCGGAATGTGCTGGGTAATGACAATCCCCGGGGAATCCGCCGGCATGTGCTCCAGCACCTCGCGGATGGCCTCGGTCCCCCCGGTGGAGGCACCAATGGCAATGATCCTGTCTGTGGTCCTGAGCGTCGTGGTTTGCTTGTGCCCGGCCTTCTGCAACACCGCATCCGCCGACAATTTGGGGTCCGGTGCCTTACCGAGTAATTGATCGGCGCGGCTGCGCACTCGCGCCGTCGCCGCCACTTTGATTTTCTGAATCAATTCGTCAGCGTAATCCTGCAGCTTGCCGGCGATATCGACCTTGGGTTTGGTGACAAAATCCACGGCCCCGATCTCCAGTGCCTCCAGGGTGACATCCGCACCCTGCTCGGTAAGCGTGGACACCATGACCACCGGCATCGGCCGCAGGCGCATGACATTGCGCAAAAACGTAATGCCGTCCATGTGCGGCATCTCGACATCCAGCGTCAACACATCGGGATTAAGTTTCTTGATCTTTTCGCGCGCCACATAGGGGTCCTGCGCGACCCCCACAACTTCCAGTTGCGGGTCCTGGCTAATCATCTCGGTCAGCATCTGACGCACCAGCGCCGAATCATCGACGATTAATACCTTGGTTTTATCCATAACAGCCTGCTTCCTAGTCAAACAATTCGATATCACCCGCCACCGGTTGTTGTTCCAATTGTTTCTGATAGCCGGATTCGCGCTGGAGAATCGTATCGTTATGCATACTGCGGAGCTTTTTCACCTGTACCCGGCCGGTCATCGGGTAGTACACCACCTTGCGCGGATAGATGTCCCCCAGGTCTTCGGCCACGACCTTAAATCCTTCCGTCTGCAAATAGTCTTGCACGAAGGCGATATTGCGGTTGCCGATATCCGCCTCGGTCATGTGCTTGATGACCTTGCCGCCGCCAAACAGCTTGATTTCGAGATGTTCCCGGCGTCCGCCATTTTTCAGAATGTCGTTAATCAGTTTTTCCATGGCAAAATTGCCATAGCGCGTTGCCTCGTTGTCGGAAGTCGCGCGCAGGACCTTGTACTCCTGCTTACTGGCGGGCAACATGAAATGATTCATACCGCCGATACGCATGATGGGGTCACGGATACAGGCAGAGACACAGGAACCCAGTACCGTCACGATGATTTCATCGTTAGTGGTGACATAGTATTCACCGGGCAGAATCTTCGCAGCATAGCATTCACGTTGCCGATCCCAGAAACGGTTGATCTCCGCAAACCCGCGCAATGCGCGTGGCGGTGTCGGTAATCCCTGTTGCCGTATCAGTCGCACCATCACTTAGCCTTTCGATAGATTGTCTTGCCGAGTAATTCAAAGCGGTCAGTCACTTTATGCAGCGATTCGGAATGTCCCACGATCAGGTAGCCATCGTCAGCCAGAATATCGGCATAACGTTCGAACAAGGTGCGCTGGGTATCCTTGTTGAAATAGATCACCACGTTACGGCAAAAGATCACATCAAACGGCCCCTTCATCGGCCACTCGTGCATCAGGTTCAGCTGTTTAAAAGTGACGAGTCTGTGTAAATCGGATGAGACACGGACCTTCCCCTGGTTGCCGCCATGGCCCTTGTTAAACCAGCGCGACAGCCGCTCCTTGCTGATTCCGTTAACTCGCTCCTGATTGTACACGCCCTCTTTGGCATGCCTGACCACGTTGGAATCGAGATCCGTCGCCAGAATTTTTATATCCCAGTTACGGATCAACGGCACGCTTTCCTGCAGGGTTATTGCTATCGTGTAAGGTTCTTCACCGGTGGAACAACCGGCCGACCAGACGCGCAGCCGTTTATTCGGCCGTCGCTTGAGCAGCTCGGGAATGCCTTTTTGTTGCAGGAATTCGAAATGATGCGGTTCCCGGAAGAACGAGGTCAGATTGGTTGTCAGCGCATTGGTGAATTCCACCAATTCCTGATCGTCATCCTGGGTGAGAAGGGCTAGATAGTCCCTGAAGTTGCTAATTTTGAGCTGGCGCAACCGGCGCGCCAGCCGGCCATAGACCATATCGACTTTATGTTCGGAGAGCACAATCCCTGTGCGTTCTCCGACCATGTCGCGGATATATTCAAAGTCTTTAGGCGTAAAGGTAAATTCACGTTCATAGACTGATGCCATACATCGTCGCTCACTTTTTAGAATTCATCCCACTCACTGTCTTCCTGACTCGGCGCCGCCGGTTTGCGTGAAGGCGCCGGTTGACGCGCGCTTGTGGCGGGACGGCGCGGTGCCGGTGCCGCTGCGACCGGTTTATTCGGTTTCCGGGACTTGGTAACGCTTGCCGCTTCCTCTTCGCCAATGTCGAAGAATGACACCAGCTCTTGCAGGTTCTTGGCCTGCTCTTCCATGGACTCACTGGCAGACGCGGCCTCTTCCACCAACGCCGCATTCTGCTGGGTCATCTCGTCCATCTGCATCACGGCCTTGTTCACCTGCTCGATACCGGAGGATTGTTCCTGACCGGCAGCGGCGATCTCGGCGATGATGTCACTCACCTTCTTCACCGCATTCACGATCTCTTCCAGCGTATCGCCGGACTCGTCCACCAGCTTGGATCCTTCATCCACCTTATCGACAGAATCCTTGATCAGCGATTTGATCTCCTTCGCGGCGCCGGCGCTGCGTTGCGCCAGGTTGCGCACTTCACCGGCCACCACGGCAAAGCCGCGGCCCTGTTCACCGGCACGTGCCGCTTCTACCGCCGCGTTCAGTGCCAGAAGGTTGGTCTGGAAGGCAATCTCGTCGATGACGCCGATGATATCGGCGATCTTCTTGCTGCTGTTGTTGATTTCAGACATCGCACCCACGGCACGTTTCACCACGTCGCCACCGCGTTCTGCCTGTTCACGTGCGGCAGACGCCAGTTGATTGGCCTGACGGGCATTATCGGCGTTCTGCTTCACCGTCCCCGTCATCTCTTCCATGCTCGAGGCTGTCTCTTCCAGTGAGGATGCCTGCTCTTCCGTGCGTTGGCTCAGGTCGGTATTACCCTGTGCGATCTCGCTGGCGGCAGAAGAAATGCTGGCGCAGGAACCGCGAATCTCCTGAACCATCTTGAACAGGTTCGCAATACTGCTGTTGATGGACTCTGCCAGTTCACCGAATTCCCCCTGGAACTGGGTATCGATGGTTTCCGTCAGGTCACCTTCGGCGAGGCCATTCATGACTCGCTTGGTTTCGCGGATCGGTGTCACCACTGCATCCATCAGCGAATTGATGCCGTTGCTCAAGGTCTTCATGAAGCCCTCATACGTCGCGGCATCGATACGGGTATTGAGTTGACCCATCGCGGCGGAATCGATCAGGTTCTGGATCTGGCGTTCGGCGTCCTTCTGCTCGGTAATGTCTTTCCATTCAACCATGTTACCCATGTATTCGCCCTTGGGTCCCTTGATCATGGTTGCGTTGACCTCGAATTCGAGGTCGCCGACCTTAATCTCCGCCTTGGCGGGGAGTCGGCTGGCATCTTTCAACAAGGCGCGTTGATGCGCCGGATTCTTGTGGAAGATATCGATGTTGGTGCCGACCAGATTATGCGCATCGAGACTCGGCCAGGTTTTTCGCAGTTCGCTCTGGCGCCGCGCCAGCATATTCACCACCGCCGGGTTAACAAAGGTAATGTTCAAATCATCGTCGCACAGCATCAGGTTGGTCTGCGCGCCTTCGACGGCGGACATCAGACGGGAGACCTCCATTTCTTTCTTGCGCAGTTCGGTAACGTCAGCCCATTCCAGCGTGTTTCCGATGTACTTGCCTTCGAGGTCATGCATGGCGCCGACACGAATATGGAAGGTCAGCGGACCGACATGGATATCCGTTTCATACGGCAGATTGCGCTGATCGCCCAGCAACTTGCGCTGATGCGCCGGATTGGCGTGAAACATGTCGATACAGGACCCAATCAGCGCATCCGCGCGGAAACCCGGGTAGAGGCCGCGCAAAGTCGGCTCATGCTCCTTGAGCAGTTCCTTGGTCGATTCGTTGGCGTAAGTAATGACAAGATCACGATCGATCATCATGATCGCGGTCTGGGCGGAATCGATCGCGCGCTGCAGGCGGAAGGTGTCTTCTTCCTTGTTGCGGCGCTCGGTCACATCATGCCATTGCACTATATAGCCGATACGCTCGCCCGCCTTGTTGGCCAGAACGCGGGTTTCATGTTCGAACACAAAGGGACCCGGCTTGATCTCACCGTTACGCTTGTCGCCAGGGCGCAGCGCATGAAGAATATTTTTGATGATGGACGGGTCCTTGTGATAGCGGTGAATGCTGCCACCCAGGACATCCGCCACACGGAAACCTTTCAGGTATTTTTGCAGTTCCGGTTCCAGCTCGGTGAGTACATCCTTGGCTTTCTGATTGACAAAAACGATATTTTCATCGGCATCGGCGATCATGATATTAATCGGCGCATGCTCCAGCATATCCTTGAGTACATCCAGACTCCCCATTATTTCATCATCACCAACCATTTCCGAAACAGCCTGTTTGCTCACCGCCATGGTATTACCCTCCGATTTCTCGTATGCCTTTAACATAACTTCTGCAATTGTACCCAGCGCATGGCTCCAGGCATCGTGCACCTCCTGAGTCCATGCCTCGCCCGCGAATTCCTGCATGACGTCCAGCAACGTGTCCGCCACCGCACCGTAATGCGCTTCAATCGCACCATAATTCTGATGACGTCTTCCCATCTCGGTTAACGCCTTGGCCAGCGTGTCGACGTTATTCAGATTTTTCATGACCAGGCCAAGCGCCGCTTTCAATTTCTGTGACTGCTTGCGCTTATCCGTGTTTTTAAACAGCGGCACTACACCCGGATAGCGGGAAAAAAGCTCGTCATAGAATTTCCCCACCACCTGATCGATTTGCGGCAGTAACAGATTGAAACTGTCTTCCAGTGCGGCGACATTCAGCCCGAGCGGATGCGCAGACGATTTTGTTTGCGCCGATTTCTGACTTGTCGAATTACGTGACATTGCTGACTCCTTGCCCGCTGTCTTACGGGCGGATGATTTCGTATCAGGTGACGGAGATTCATCCTCCATCCAGGCCAATGGGTCGAAGCCCAGTTTGCTCGGTTTTTTATTCGTCATATTTCACCTTTACCCCATGGACCAGGAATAACCCGCCATGGCCTCGAGCAGGATATTCAGGATTTCCCTGGAGGTTAGAAAATTCTCTTTTTCACTTGTTGCGTTCATGCGTGCATCACCTTGCCTAGCAGGACATCTTCCGCCAGATTCATATAATCCATGGCGCCATTACCCTTTCCCTGATATTCGAAAATCGTTTTACCGAAGCCCGGACTCTCCGCCAGCGCAACAGTCTCGCGTATCGGCGTACGATAGACATGTTTGGGGAAATACCCGAGGATCTTGTCGCGGACATCGCGCGCGAGCCGGCGCCGTTCCTGATAGCGCGTCAGCACCACCCACTTCTCCGTCCGGGTTTTCAGCACGCCTTCGATGTGCTGAAAGATACCCATTAGTCGTGACAGGCCCTGCAGTGCAAAAAAATCGCCTGACACCGGGATCAACACCTCCCGGGTAGCCAGTAAGGCATTCATACCGAGAATGCCGGATGAGGGTGGGCAATCCACAAATACAAAGTCATAGTCATCAATGTACTCACTGATGGCGTCCCGCAGTAACCAGCCGCGCTTGGCGCCACCCTGGTTAAGGTGTTCCAGTTCACCCAGGCGCTCGCCGGCCGGAATCAAGTCCAGATTTGCGCGAGCCTGCACGACAACGTCCGTAAATGCCATCTCTCCCAGCAGGAGATCGGCAACCCCATGTTGCGCCTTGCGTAACTGGCCGAAACCGGCGGTCAAATGCGCCTGCGGATCGAGATCGATACACAATACCCGCTTACCACGCTGCGCCACGGCATGCGCCAGATTCAACGTCGTCGTGGTCTTGCCGACGCCGCCTTTCTGATTGATGACCGCTAACATGCGCATGATTCCCTAATTGCCTGTACCGCTGGTAACGATCTTCAGATCACGCGAATTCAGCATATGATCGATATCGAGGATAATGACCATCTTTTCATTGACGGTCGCCAGGCCTTTGACGAAATCGGTTTCGACCGCCGTACCGAAATCCGGCGATGGCTTGATTTGATCGTCCGGCATGTTGTAAACATCGGATACGCCGTCGACGACGATGCCCATCGTGCGGCTTTGTTTTGACTCAGACATGACCTTGAGCATAATCACGACCGTGGTCGGGCCGTATTCAAGCTGCTCAAGACTGAAACGCAGACGCAAATCAATGATCGGTACGATGGTGCCGCGCAGGTTGATTACGCCAAGGATATATTTTGGCGTATTGGGAATCGGAGTCACGCTATCCCAGCCCTTAATCTCCTGGACCCGCAGAATATCCACACCGTATTCTTCGCCTGCGAGCAGGAAAGTCAGATATTGTTGCGCGCCATCGCCGGCGCCCATCAAATCCGCGCCGTCGATCATTGTTGCTATGTCTGACATAGATGTCTCCTTAAGCTGCCGCTGTGCCGCTATTAATGACTTTCAAATCAGGTACCGGGACCTGCTTGCGATGCAGACTGGCAAGTCCACTGATATCGAGAATCAGTGCAACCGTGCCATCACCCAGGATGGTTGCCCCGGACAGGCCCTCGACTTTACGGAAGTTGCTTTCCAGGCTTTTGATAACAACCTGTTGCTGGCCATGCAGTTCATCGACAAACAAGGCAAGCTTTTGCCCGTCCGCTTCCACCACGACCAGCAGACCTTCTTTCAGGTTCGTCACCTTGGGCTTGACGCCGAACACGTGATACAGGCGCACGATGGGAATATATTCGTTGCGCAACTGATAGATCTCGCCGCGCCCGGCCACGACGTTGACCCGATCGGTTTTCACCTGGATCGATTCCACGATCGAAACCAGCGGGATGATGTAGGTTTCATGACCGATCTGGATTAACTGACCGTCGAGAATGGCAAGTGTCAATGGCAGGCGAATAGTGAAGGTGGAACCCTCGCCCTGACGCGATTTGACTTCCACGCTGCCGCCAAGGGAACGGATATTCTTGCGCACCACGTCCATACCGACGCCGCGCCCGGAGACATCGCTCACCTGTTCCGCCGTGGAAAATCCCGGCTGGAATATCAGGTCGAAGATCTGCTCATCGGTGAGCACCTCATCCGCACCGATCAATTCGCGTTGCCGGGCCTTGGCCTGGATCTTTTCCCGGTTCAGGCCCGCGCCGTCATCCTTGATTTCGATGACGATATTGCCGCCCTGATGATAGGCATTCAGGTGTACCAGGCCGACCTCGGCCTTGCCTGCGGCACGCCGCGCATCGGGTTTTTCGATACCGTGATCTATTGAGTTGCGAACGAGATGCACTAATGGATCGCCGATCTTTTCCATGACGGTCTTATCCAGTTCGGTCTGTTCTCCGGATAATTTCAGTTCAATCTTCTTGCCCAGCTTGCTGCTGAGGTCGTGCACCAGGCGCGGGAAGCGCTGGAAGGCAAAACTGATCGGCAACATGCGTATGCGCATGACCGATTCCTGCAACTCGCGGGTATTACGTTCGAGTTGCGCCAGGCCGCTGCGCAATTTCTCGATATGGGCCATGGTGAGTTCTTCTGCGTCGGCAAATTGACTGAGCATGGACTGCGTAATCACCAGCTCACCGACGGTATTGATCAACTCATCCACCTTGTCGATGGACACCCGAATCGATGCCGTCTCCACGCCGGCGCCGCCACCCTTGCGGCGATCGACACCACGGCGGCGTTCATCCGGTAGCGCTGCCTCAGTGACTGCCGCCTTGGTACCCTCGTCCGCAACCGTCGCGGCGTGCTCATTGGCAACGGGCCGAATCTCGAGATCGCACTCGTCTTCCACCCATTCGAAAATCTCGCGGATTTGCGCCTCATTGATATCGCCGTTGAGGCGGATCTGCCAGCTCAGGTAGCTGTTCTCCGGGACAAACGCGTCGGCTTCCGGCAACTGTGTCGTATCGACCACGACCTGCATGTCACCGAGTTCGTTCAACTCCCGCAGCATGCGTACGGGGTCATTGCCGCTCTGGAACAGATGCAGATGCGGTTTGAATGTAATATCCCAGGCGCCGGCACCGGTTTGTCCCGATGCATTGGTCGCACCAGCCGCCGCTGACTGGCCGCCTTCCTTGCCACCGGCCAATAAGGCGCTAAGTTCCTGCTGCGCGCTGGCAATACTGTCGACGTCGAGGTCATGATCATCACGCAGGGCAATCAACATTTCGCGCAGCACATCAACCGAACTCAGCAGGATATTGACCGCTTCCTGGGTTACCTGGCGGCGACCATCGCGCATTTCATCCAGCAGGGTTTCCATGATGTGCGTGAACTCGGCCACGGCAGTCAGGCCGAAGGTGCCGCTGCCACCCTTTATCGAATGCGCCGCCCGGAAAATCGTGTTGATGGTTTCCGCGTCGGCAGCACCGACATCCAGGTTCAGGAGTTCCGCTTCCATAATACCCAGACCTTCAAAACTTTCTTCGTAGAAAGTCTGGAGAAACTGTGACATATCGATCGACATCGAATATGTATCCTTTTTTGCCTAACCGATGACTTTTTTGATAGTTGCCAGCAACTGTTCCGGATTAAACGGTTTGACGATCCAGCCGGTGGCGCCCGCGGCCTTACCTTCCTGTTTCTTGTCGCCCGTGCTTTCCGTGGTCAGCATGAGGATCGGAGTAAATTTGTATTGCGGCAGTGCCCGCAGCTCTTTCACCAGGGAGATGCCATCCATCACCGGCATGTTGACGTCTGACAACACCAGGTTGAACGAACCGGATTTGGCTTTATCCAGGGCCTGTTTGCCATCGGAAGCCTCTTCCACGTCGTATCCGGCGCCTTTAAGTGTGAATGTCACCATTTGCCGCATGGAGGCGGAATCATCCACCGCTAAAATTCGCACTGACATCTTGTTACTCCTGTCTGTCTAATGAATACATCCGGTTTCAGGCAATGCCTAACTGCGCATTCAAACCCGTTAATGTCGCAGCTTGTTGTAACGCGGGTGATTGACCTTCCCACGCAATTGGAATATCACGTTGGCGGGCGGCGTGAAAAAGGCAAAGAATGGCTTGTAAGCCGGCCGCATCGACACGTTGCAATTCGTCTGCCTTGAGCTGTATGGGGCTGCCGGCCTGCAACGCGGATTGCGCTTGTTCATACCATTGCGAAACGAGTGAAATATCCAGAATACCGCCGCAATCAATAACCATAAGATCGTTACCTTCGCTCAGGTTCCACAAGAAATAACCAGCCCCGTAGCCACTTTGACTGCTCGCGACTAATGACAATTTCTGTGATTTGTATCGACCTATTTACTATTTGCTTGAATCGGAGATTGAATTATTTCGGATGCGGTTTGAGTGAAATCAACGATTAGCTTGCTATCGATTTCGTTCAGCAATCGCAACGACAGCCGCGCTAAAACCGACTACTCGGGACGGATATTACCGGAACAAAAGTGCATATTTTGCGCCATCAGGCATACACATCCAGCATGCTGTTGGGACGAAGCTCACGCACGCTGCTGGTAGCGACAATTGCTTGCGGCTCCTCGCTACGTCCGCCTCCACCCTGATAACCGCGGGGGGTTTGCTGCGATTGTGAATCACGCGGCTGATGTTGTGCCAGCGCCTGCCCCGACACATTGACGTCGCCCAGGGTCAGACCGGTTTCATGCATCATTTCACGCAAGCGCGGGATCGCCGCATCTAACGCGTGACGCACCACCGCATGCGGCGAACTGAAGTTGACGTTGGTTTGATCCCCGTGCAACTGGATGTGTACATCCAGCGAACCCAGTTCCGGCGGGTTAAGATGGATACTCGCCTGTTGCAGGTTATTACCGACCATCCATTGCACGCGATCGCCGAGTTGCTGACCCCATTGCGGGGTTTGCACGGGCACACTGATCTGGGGAAGACTGTTATTGTCGCTGCGTGCACCCGCCGCCCCCAGCAGGTTACTGAACTCGCTGCCGATCACGTGTTGTGAATTATTCACCGCCGCGGTATTCACTGTGTGTGATTGCGACAAGGAGGCGTTATCCGCCAGGAACTGATGTACGAGTTGCAGGCCCGGCAGGTTCTGTTTGTTCAGCATGCCGGTAACATCACCGCCGTTGGTGGAAAGTGTATTGCCCTGTTGCAACTGCGCGCTGGCAACCTGTTCCTGCGCCTTCAAGACGGCATTGGGTAAATCATTTCCGTTGACAATCTGACTGCTGAGGACCTTGTTCTGATCCCCCTGCATTGCCAGGGCACTTGCCCCCTGGTTATCCGCCACGGCGGCATAACCGGACCAGTTCACCTGCGGCAAACCCTTGCCTGCCTCGGCGGCAAACATCGGCAGCCCTGCCATCATTGCCGGATCCCCGGCGGCGTCCTTGTCATTCGTCGTGGCTGTCTTATCGCCCTTTTTCGCTGCCAGCAATTGCGTCGGGTCCATCGCCGCGGCCTGTTTACTCGCATCAGCATCGCCATCCTGCATCAGCGCCTGGAATACGCTGGGAAAATGCTTGTTTTGCGCGTCCTTATCGTTATTTTTGCCATTCGCCGAGGCCGTATTTCCCTGGATGGAATCCGTATCTTGTGCGGACATGGCGCCTTGAGATGCCCCATTGGATTGCTGGCCCGGCGCTGTCTTGGACGCGTGTTGCGCCTGGCTCAGGGCTGCCCCGTTGGAGATAGGAAATGCATCAGACATAACATCCTCACCGAAAAATTGTTCACTAGGCATAAAATGCAACCGCTGTGCCAAATATCGCGGTCGTCATCCTCGGTGAGAATATTGCGTAATCCATGCCAGGTCGGCACGGCAAACATCAATCGTCCGCTGAGTGCCGTTTCACCCGGTCATCCGATTCGTGCTGTTCCTTGCGACTCTCGGTGTGTTGTTCCTGGGCGACGAAGCGCTCGATCGTCTTGTCGTAGATCCGGGTGGTCTTGTGCTTGTCCTGCCAGGTATGGCGTTTGTCATCGCAATCGCGTTCGGCCGCGGCCACGGTCTGCCGTTGTTGCGCGATGGCCTGGTCCAGTTGTATCAGAAACTTCTGGAACGACTGCAGCGTGGCACCGTCCATTCCGCGCGCACCGGTTTGCTGGAACTGCCGGTTGTATTCCTCGCGATACTGCAACAACTCTTCCAGACGCTGTTGCTGCTGATGCAGATTGCCATTGGAACGGCCGAGCGATTGCGCCGCCTGCTGTTCGAATTGATCGGCGATTTTACGCAGGGTCTGCCAGCGTTCGGATTTTTTCTGACTCATGACGGCATGCCACCCGTATTAACCATGGCATGCATCCCGGCATGCGCGGCATTGATTTCCGCCTCATGATTGGCAAACAGACTTTGCAGACACTGCCGGCTTTCCTGCCAGCTCATGGACGTCCGCATGTCCTGACTCAGGAAGGCGAGCAGTGCCGGATGCAACTGTATCGATTCATCAATACGACTATCCGTGCCGGGCGTGTAGGCGCCGACGTTAATGAGATCCTGGTTCTGACGATACAGGGAATACATCTGGCGAAACCGCTGCACCAGACGCAGGTGATCCTTATCGACGATTTCCGTCATCACCCGGCTGATGGAGGCCTCGACATCGATCGCCGGGTATTGCCCCGACTCCGCAAGCTCACGCGATAACACAATGTGTCCGTCGAGAATAGCGCGGGCGGCGTCCGCAATCGGGTCTTGCTGATCGTCGCCTTCGGTCAACACGGTATAAAACGCGGTGATCGAACCGCCGCCCTGATCGGCATTGCCGGCACGCTCCACCAGTTGCGGCAGGCGCGCAAACACCGATGGCGGATAACCCTTGGTGGCCGGCGGTTCGCCGATAGCCAGGGCGATCTCGCGTTGCGCCTGGGCATAGCGTGTCAGGGAGTCCATCAACAACAAGACGTGCTTGCCCTGATCGCGAAAATATTCGGCAATGGTGGTTGCCATGGCCGCGCCGTGCATACGCATCACCGGCGTGTGATCGGCGGGGACAGCCACCACCACCGAGCGCGCCATGCCTTCCTCGCCGAGGATGTTATTGATGAATTCCTTCACTTCGCGGCCACGTTCGCCGATGAGCCCGACCACGATCACATCCGCGGTCGTAAATTTTGTCATCATGCCCAACAACACACTCTTGCCCACGCCGCTGCCGGCGAACAGGCCCATGCGTTGGCCACGGCCCACGGTCAACAAGGCATTGATGCTGCGTACCCCGACATCGAGCGGTTTGTCGATGGGCTGACGCTGCAGGGGATTGATCGGACGACCGGATAAAGGCATACGCTCCTGTACGCGCAGCGGACCTTTGCCGTCCAGCGGCCGCCCGGCACCATCGAGGACACGGCCCAGCAAGGCATTGCCCACCGGCGCCTCATAAACTTTATCGGTAGGGATCACACGCGCATTGGGGCGTATGCCATGCAAACTGCCTGTCGGCATCAGATACAAACGTTCGTCGGCAAAGCCCACGACTTCCGCCTCGATGCTGGCGCTGCCCGGACTGTCGACAACGCAACGTGCACCGATGGCCGCCTGGCAACCGACCGCTTCCAGGGTCAGCCCCACCATGCGATTGAGTACGCCTTCCACTACGATCCCCGGGGGTTCGTCGAGGTGTCCGCGATGTTCACGCAGACGCGTCAACCAGCGTTGACGGTATTGCTGAACCTGTTTGGGATCAGCCGTTATCACGTTCACGCTCTCCGCCAAGCAGGTTGGCGATCACCCGGTTGAGTTGCTGTTCGACACTGGCATCGATCTTGGAATGTTCCGCCTCGATCCGGCAACCGCCCCGCGTCAATACCGGGTCTTCCACGATCTTCCAGGCCTGGTCCGTGCCTTCGTCGATGGAGAAGGCATTGCGCACCAGTTCGGCGTCCTCCGGGTGCAGATAGATAATGACCTTGCGCGCGGCAATAGGCAGGGCCTTGATACATTCGCGCACGACACCGATGACCTGCCCCGGGTCGGCGCGCAGTTCGCGACGAATCACCTGGCGTGCAATCGTGGTGACCAGGTCGAGCAATTGTTGCATCACCTGCTCATCCAGTTCCGCCAGTGGCGCACTCAGCAGGTCCAGCATCGACTTGAGTCGTGTGGCATGTTGATTGACGAGCGTCTGCCCCGCCGCATAACCTTCATCCCGACCCTGCTTGAAGCCTTCTTCATAGGCCTGTTTCTGAATATTTTCGATCTGTCCCGCCGTCAACAAACGGCTGTAGTGACTCGCCGCGGGATCATCGACTTCGGGCAACTCCCAGCGCTCGTAATCGGTGGATTGATCGGGATAGACCACCTTAGACATATTCGTCGCCGCCCTTGCCGCCCAGCGAGATCTCGCCGGTCTCGGCCATGCGTCGTGCCACGGTCAGCACTTCCTTCTGCGCGGCCTCGACCTCGCTGAGCTTGACCGGCCCGCGTGCCTCCAGGTCATCGCGCAGCATCTCACCCGCGCGCCGCGACATGTTCTTGAAGATCTTTTCCTTGATCCCCTCGTCGGCGCCCTTCAGGGCAATAATGAGTGTCTCCGACGAGATCTCGCGCAACAGTGCCTGGATACCGCGGTCGTCCACCTCGATGAGATTTTCGAAGACGAACATGAGGTCCTGAATGCCCGTGCCCATTTCGTCATCGATTTCCTTGACCTTCTCGATGATCTCCGCCTCCAGCGTGCTATCCAGGAAGTTCATGATATTGGCGGCGGTCTTGAGACCACCCACCGCGGAAGACTTGATGTTGTCGGAATTACCGGAGAACTGTTTTTCCAGCATGTCATCCAGCTCATGGATGGCGCTGGGCTGAATCCCGTCGAGCGAAGCGATGCGCATAACGATATCGACCCGCATGTTTTCGGGCAGCGCCGCCAGCACATCGGCCGCCTGATCCTGTTCGAGATAGGACAGCACGATAGCGATGATCTGCGGGTGCTCCAGCCGGATCAGATCGGCAATCGCACGCGGCTCCATCCACTTGAGCGCATCCAGACCTTTCGAATGGCGACCCAGCAGGATCCGATCGATGATATTACGCGCCTTGTCCTCACCCAGGGCATTGGTCAGGATCGAACGCAGGTAATCTTCATTGCCGATACCCAGTTCGGTTTGCTCATCCACCGCATCGCAGAAATCACCGAGCACCGTCGATACGGCATCCTTGGGCACATTGGCGATATTTGCCATGGCCTCGCCGATCTTCTGCACTTCCTTGGGCGACATATGCTTAAGTACTTCCGCCGCATCCTGTTCACCCAGGGTCATCAACAATACGGCGGCGCGTTCGGCACCGGAGAGTTTGCTTTTTTTATTGTCGACTGCTGCCATATAAGACTGTTACTAACCTTCACTTACCCATTGTTTAACAACCTGTGCCACGCGCTTGGGTTCCTGAATCACCATCGCCTTGGCCATCTCTAGATCCGATTCGTATTCGTTCGGTTTCGGGATACGCTGTCCTTTTTCGTTGGTGAGCGTCACCTGGTCCTCGTCCAGACCGTCACCGCCGGCGCCCGCGGCCATTTCTCTCACCGGCGGGATCTTCGACAGGTTACGCATGACCGGGCGCAACACACCGAACAACACCAGCGCCGCAAGTAATCCACCCAGCACCTGTTTGCCCACATCCCAGACCCAGGGTTTATCAAGGAAAGAGGCTGGCGGTGCCGGCTCAATGGTCGGCGGCGGCGAAAATTCCGCATTGATCACATTCACACTGTCGCCCCGCATCGCATCGAAGCCCACGGCCTCCTTGGCCAGGGTGATAAAGCGATTCAACTCTTCCTGAGTATAGGCGGTGGAAACCAGTTCGCCCTTGTCGTTCTTCACCAGTTTGTGATCCACCACCACGGCGACCGACAGGCGCTTGATCGCACCCGGACTCTGGCGCCGGTGCACGATGGAGCGATCCAGTTCGTTATTGATGGTGTAACGTACCTGTGACTTTTGATTACCGTTCGTCGTGGTGGTAGTGGTTGTGGTCGTGCCATTGGCCTGTTGCGGCGCCGTGGCCGCACCCGGCGGTTGATTGCTCAATGCACCCGGCACACCCCCGGTCGCCCCGGCACCCTGGCTGCGTTCTTCCACCCGTTGTTCGCTACGCAGCGCCGGCGAATCCGGATCAAACGATTCCTGCGTCATTTCCAGTTGCGTAAAATCCATGGACGCCACGACCTGCGCGCGGACCTTGTTAGGTCCCACGATCGGCAGCAGGATATTTTCGATGTTATTCGCCAGTTGGGATTCCACCTTGTGCTTGTATTCCAGTTGCCGCGTAGACATGCCGATCCCGGTGCCGGCATCGGTCCGCGACAATAAATGCCCTTTGTCATCGACCAGGGTGACTTCATTGCTTTCCATATTGGGCACGCTCGAAGCGACCAGATGGATGATCGCGGACACCTGTTCGTCGCCCAGACGACGACCCGGCGCCAGATTGATAAAGACCGACGCGCTGGGCTTGCGCTTGTCGGCCAGGAAGGCGGACTCCTTGGGCAAGGCCAGGTGGACACGCGCATTATCCACGGCGGAGATCGACATGATCGTGCGCGCCAGTTCGCTCTCCAGTGCGCGCTGGTAGCGTGCGTTCTGGATAAAATCGCTGGTGCCGAAACCCTGGTCCTTCTCGATCAGGTCAAAGCCGTCACCGTAGGAATGCGGCAAGTCCTGCGCCGCCAGCGCCATGCGCGCCTCGTGGACCTTTTTCGAATCGACCATGATCAGGCCGCTGTCGGTATCCACCTTGAATGCGATGTTCTGCTGTTGCAGGACATTGACGATCTCGCTGGTATCGCGCGGCGACACCTGATGATAGAGCACGCTGTAATCCGGGCTGCGCGACCACAACACCACGTACACGCCAAGCGCGATACTGGCAGCCAGCCCGACCAGCAGGCCGACCTGACGCACAACCGGGAGTTGCGTCATCCCCTGGAAGGACGCATTGAGTTGATCTGCCTTAACGAGTTCGGTTGCCATGCGTTACTGACCTCACACCTGCATGTTCATGATTTCCTGGTAAGCGCTTACCAGTTTATTGCGGACCTCGACCATGGCCTGGAACGACACACTGGCCTTCTGCATTGACAGCATCACCTGGGACATCTGGACATTGGGGTCGCCCTGCTGGAAGGCCGTCGCCAGTTTGTCCGCCTGTTGCTGCTGATCGTTAACGGCACTCACCGCCTGTTTCAGTACATCGGTAAAGCCGTTTTGCGTCACACTTTGGCCGGATTGCGCCGCCGGCGTGCCCTGGGCCTTTTCCATCATGGCCCGCATCTGGGCCAGGAGTGCATCCGGTGTAATCGTGTTATTCATCTGCGACCTCCTTAAAACGCTTCCGCGGATGTCTTGCCGGGAATGCTGATGCCCGCTTCACGCATCCGCGCCAGTTTGTAACGCAGGGTACGCTGACTGATCCCGAGACGCTCCGCTGCCTTCTTGCGACTGCCGTTGGCCGTCGCGATGGCCTTGAGAATGACCGACCACTCGCGTTGTTTCAGATCGTCATTGAGAGAATCGGCGCCGGCGCTGTTTGCCGCAGCCTGCATCGACGGCATGGCGGGTGCCGGTGTCTGCGATATTGCGGATACTGCCGCCTGTTCGCTGATTTCAAAATGAATATCGTCTTCAGTAATCATCTCGCCCTGCTGCAGGATCAGGGCGCGTTGCATGACGTTGTCCAGTTCCCGCACGTTACCGGTCCAGCCATGGCCCTGGAGTTTGGCCTGCGCACCTGCGTCCAGCTGCGGGACACGCCGGTTTTGCTGGCTGCACAGACGCTGCAGCTTTTGCTCCGCCAGCGGGATGATATCCGCGGGACGCAAACGCAATGGCAGGATGTGCAAGGGAAAGACATTGAGGCGGTAGAACAGGTCTTCACGAAACTTGCCGGCGGCAACATAACTGCGTACTTCACGATTGGAGGTGGCGATGACCCGTACGTCCAGCGCGATAGTCTTGGTGCCGCCCAGGCGTTCCACTTCGCGTTCCTGCAATACGCGCAACAACTTGGCCTGCAGGCCCAGATCCATTTCGGTGATTTCATCCAGCAACAGGGTACCGCCCTGCGCCTGCTCGAACTTGCCGGGACAGGCCTTATAAGCGCCGGTGTAGGCGCCCTTCTCATAACCGAACAAGGTGGCTTCCAGCATGTTCTCGGGGATGGCTGCGCAATTGATGGCAACGAAAGGCTGCTCGGCACGCGCGGAGTGTTGATGTACGTAACGCGCCAGCACTTCCTTACCCACACCGCTCTCGCCGGTGATCATTACCGTGGCATCGCTTTGCGCCACGCGCTTGGCGATCTGAAACAGTTGTCTGGACTGTGCATCCGCCGCAATCGCATTGGTGATCTCGTTGTTCGCCTGACTGGCGTACCGCGACACCATGTTCACCAGCACTTCGGCCTCGAAAGGCTTGACCATGTAATCCACCGCGCCGTCGCGCATGGCATCCACGGCCTGCTGGATACTGCCATACGCCGTCATCAACATAACCGGCAATTCAGGATGCAGGCTTTTGACTTTTTTCAGCAGGCTGTGTCCGTCCATGTGTGGCATTTGAATATCGCTCACAATCAAATCGAATGCCATGTCATCCAGTTGCCCCAGGGCCTCCTGTCCGTCGCTGGCTGTCGCCACCTTGTAACCTGCCAGGCTCAGGGTTTCGCTCAGGGCTTCGCGCAATTCGTTATCGTCTTCCACTACCATGACACTTGCTGTACTCATGTTTTCACCTCACTCTCAGCCGACACGATAAACACGCGTGTCGGGCGTTACTGTCTCAGTCGGTTGCTGCGCCGTGTCTACCAATAAGGGCAGACGCAAAATAAATGTCGTGCCCTTCCCCAATTCGCTATCCACGATGATCTCGCCCTTGTGGGCGTGCATGATCGCGCGCACCACGGCCAGACCCAGGCCGGTGCCTTCGGCGCGCGTGGTAAAAAACGGATCGAAAATATGCTGCAGTTTTTCCTGCTCGATGCCCGGCCCCTTGTCGCTCACGACGATATCGATATGCCGTGCATCACTCTGCCGCGCAATCACGATTAATTCACCCTTGCCCTGCATGGCCTGCAAGGCATTCATCCCGAGATTGGTCAGGGCACTCAGCAGCATTTGCTGATTGCCTACCAGTTCCGCGTTATTGCTATCGTCGCGCCAACGGTAGTCGCACTCGGACTGCAACAGGTGCGCATCGAGGTTGTGTTCCAGTTCCGTCAGCAGGGTATTCACACCAAAAGACTGTTGCTCGCCGGTGTTGTTGCTGCGTGCATACAACAGCATGTCATTCACGATATGTTCCAGGTGGGCAAGCCGGGCCCGCACTTTCTCGCTGAAGCGATCGTGATCCTCCGCCTTGAGACCGGGCCGGCGCAGGTGCGAGGTATACAGCATGGCCGAGGCCAGGGGTGTCCGGATTTGATGCGCCAGCGATGCGGCCATTTCCCCCATGGCCACCAGGCGTTGCTGCTGACTCAGACGCTCCTGTAATTCACGGATCTCCGTGACGTCGGTCAGCAACAGGATCTGACCGGGCTCGTTGATCATCGGGCAGGTGGAAATATTGACGCGGCGTCCGTCCACCAGCGATACGTCGTGACCGTCGTCGCTGCGTGGGGCAAAGGCGCGCTGGATTACTTGCGCCCAACTGATGCCGGACAAGGGTTCGCCGAGTAAATCGATGGCCGCCTGATTGTGTTCCTGCACGACGCCATTGTTGTCGAGGGCGATGACGCCACCCGGCAAGGCCTGTAACAGGGTGGACAGGCGATTGGCCAGGCGTTCTTTTTCGGTGAGTTCGCGAATGCGGGCATCCTGGGTCCGGTGCAACTCATCATTGAGATGAGTGACCCGCTGCTCCAGGGCCTGATAAGACGTGGCCAGTTGGTTGGATAACTGGTTGAAGGCGCGAAAGGCGTCTTGTAACGCGTCGGGTGAAAGTTGTGCGTCAGTACTCATGGCTTGCAACCGCTCTTCTTCGTCTGAGAAACAGAGTTTTTTCTGTTTCTCAAAGAGCAAGAAGCATGCCTAAAACATTTTTCTTGTTTTTACAAAGAGTTAGCGTAGCCGACTTGTGGGCAGGTCAAATTCCTGACACGTGTTCTTGACGCGTCAGCCCGAACTTCCGCATTTTTTCGACCAGGGTGGTCCGCCGCATCGCCAAACGCTTGGCGGCATGGGCGACGATGCCATCGGCCTCGTCCAGCGCCTGTTTGATCAGAGAGAATTCCAGCTGGTTGAGGTGTTCCTTCAGATCGAGGCCTTCGCGCGGTAAACGCACGGCATTGGCGACGTCCCCGTCCATCGGCAGACTGTATTCCCCGGAGGGCTCACCGCCATATGCCTCATCCGCGTCGTCGACATGGCCACGGAATTTTTCCGGCAGGTCGCGCACATCGACCACGCCATAGGGAAACATGATGATCAGACGCTCCATCAGGTTGGATAACTCGCGCACATTGCCCGGCCAGGGGTAATGGGTCAGTGCCGTCACCGCGGCAGGGGTCAGGCGAACCGAACCGCGTTGCTCGTGTTCCATGCGCGTGATCAATTCCTTGATCAACAGACCGATGTCTTCACTGCGCTCGCGCAAGGCGGGCATTTCGATGGGAAACACGTTCAGGCGGTAATACAGGTCTTCGCGGAAACGGCCTTCCTTGATTTCATCTTCCAGATTGCGGTGGGTGGCGGCAACAATGCGGACATCCGCCTTGAGGCTGCGATTACTGCCCACCCGTTCGTAAATGCGTTCCTGCAGGACGCGCAGCAGTTTGACCTGCATCGGCAGCGGCATGTCACCGATTTCATCGAGAAACAGCGTCCCGCCCTCGGCCAGTTCGAACCGGCCCTGGCGTGCACTGATGGCGCCGGTGAAGGCCCCCTTCTCGTGCCCGAACAATTCGCTTTCCAGCAGGTCCGGGGGAATCGCGCCGCAGTTCACCGGGACGAACGGACGATCGCGGCGTGAAGAATAGTAATGCAGATTGCGGGCAACCACTTCCTTGCCGGTGCCGGAATCGCCGAGGATCAGGACATTGGCGTCGGTATCGGCAACCTGTTCGATCAGCTTGCGCACCTGCACGATGGCGCGGCTGTGACCTACCAGGGATCGGAACAGCATCGGTGCCGAACCACCGCTGCCGACCTGCGACTCACGATAGACCTGGGCAAGATGCAGGGCATGTACGAGCTGGCGGTGTTTGATGGGGACTTCAATCACATTGACGATGATCTTGGCCAGTTCGGGAACCAGCAGGCTTTTATCGCGCATCTCCGACAGGAGTAAGACCGGCGTGGTGTTGCCGCAGGATTCTTTTACCGCCTGGATCAGATTGATAACCCGTTCGGTGTCTTTGCATTCCCCGATAATCACGACATCCGGCGGTGTTTCCTGGGCCAGTTCCTGCCAGCCGGAATAGCCTCCAGTGGCATAGATGTCAAAATCGATAAATCCCAGTAAAAGTTCAAGTTGTGCGCGGCGCTCAATATTGTCGTCAATGATAAAGATGGACATGTCTCTTCCTGGCAGACTCAAGGCTTGGGATTATGTTCTGCGCGATCCCGGCTCCGCGCGCGTGCCTCAGGCACTGTATGAGAGGTTAGCTAGAGACGACAGGAAAGTCAAAAATTTGGCGGATATACTGAATGGACTTATATATAAGTATGCAACTGTCTGAGTCCAAAGATTTATCCCGATATTGCCAGCTAGCCGGCAGCGCGCGCCTGCGCAACCTGGCGTCGGTGCTGACGGAATACCCAACGCGACCAGATAGCCCGTTCCTCTTCGCTCAGGCCATGCATGTCCACTTCCATCCAGAAGTCAGTGACCGCGATAACGCTCGCTAAAAATGTCACCGGCAACGGGATCTTCTGATCCGGATAGACCGTCACCTGCAACAGACTGCCGATCGGCAGCGCCTGTTCCACTTTCCAGGCCAGGGTATCACTGGTAAAACGAATCGCGTGCAGGGTTTGCGGCGATTCCCGGGTCTGCAGCAGCTGTCCCAGCAACTGCATGATGATGTTGAGTTTGGTCTCGATGCGTACCAGCTCGCCGGTTTGTTCGCCCTCCGATTTATGCAGCAGCGGTTCATCCAGATGTTCGAGCAGGGTAAAAATTAGCTGGTGCTGCGGCGCCGGTATGCGACCCGTGGCTGTATCCGCAGGGGACCAACGCAAGGGCAACTGGCGTTCGAGCAGGATGGTGCCTGGCATAGGGATAACTCGGTTTCGCTGTGTTGATGACATCGTGTCTCTGGTTGAGACAAACACAGTATGGCGCGTTCAGCCCTGGCAATCCAGGTAACGACGCACGGCGTGTTGCCCTTGCGATTGTTGCTTGATCTCCGCGGCCATGGCGTCACGCGCCTGTTGGCCGAGTGCAATGCAGCGCCGGTCCAGTTCCATGACCTGCTGCAAGGCGTGAGCAATGGTGGGCAAGGCGTTCGGCATCTGTGGATGCTGAAACAGACTGTCCAGAGAACGACTGCGCTCCTGTTCGAGCTGACCCAGCAAGTCCCACTCGCCCTGCTCCGCCGTCTCCAGCATGCGATGACTCAGGCGTAGGACCTTATCCGCACCCTGTTGCAAAGAGAGAAATTCCATTTTGTCCGTTGTCCCCTAACCGGCGGTCGCGTGTAATTGCTTGGGCAGGCTATCCCAGGCGGATTTGATTGAACGCAGCAAGGACAGCACTTCATCCAGCAGGTCCGGATTATCCTCCATGTTCGCGCGCATAAGACGACGAATCATATAATCGTAGAGGTCGTCGAGGTTTTGCGCGATCTCACCGCCGGCATTCTTGTCGAGGCTGGCACGCAGACCATCGACGATCGAAATCGCCCAACTGATGTTCGCACCTTTGTTCGCGGTATCCTTGCGTTCCATCGCGCCCTTGGCAATCGCAATGCGATCGATCGCGCCGCCCATCAGCATCTGGATCAGACGGTGAGGACTCGCCTGCTCCACGCCGCTGGTCACTCCCACCTGGCTGTACTGTTTCACCGCGTTATTAAAGTTTGTCGTATTCATACTAGACTCCTGAGAAACTGCTTATCGTGTACTAAGCAAAATCACTGCCACTCTTACTTATCCTGGTTTTCCCGCCCCTGGCAAATGCGCCAACTGGTTTGTTAAATAATTACTGGTCTCGTGCATGCGACTGATCGTCTCATCCAGATTGCTGAATTTCTTCATCAGGCGTTCCCGCGAGACGGACAGCCGTCGATTCAAGTCGTCGCGCTGATGCGTAATATCCTCGATACGATGTTGATAGCCCTTGTTACGGGTATCCAGCAGCCCGCTACTGCCGAGATAGTTGTCGAGCAGGCCACCGAGTTGTTCCGCGACACCGCGTGAATAACTTACCTGGCCACGCGCACCGGTCTTGCCGCCAAGCACTTCGATCTCGATGCCCGCGGCCTTGCCGCGTCCGGTAAGGTTTTGCCCATGCCCGTTTGCCGGTTCGCCGCCGATGGTGCCATGCACATCTTCTCCTGCCAGTCCTTCGGCAGGGTCGATACCGAGATCACGGATATCAGCACCGGAGGACATCACATCCACCCGTGATGCCGAGCCTTCGCGCTTGGAGCTGATCACGAACTGATCCGCGAGATACTTCACGCTGACACTGACATTGTTACGTTTGAAGGTTTCGTCGCTATTGATGGCGCGTTGCAATGCCTCGGCCACTTCCTGGCCGCTGGTATAGTTGCTGCCGGGCAGCTTGATCTCATCGCTGGTCACACCATCGACCTTCATCACCAGCTGGTTCTTGCCTTCCGCAATTTGAAAACTCTGGCCGAATGCCGGCTCGCCGCCGATGTAATGCCCTTGCGTCGCCAGCCGCGTGATATACACGTCATACGCGCCCATGCGTGAATCATCGTCTGCCTTCACATACCGTATCAGCGGGTCTGTCGCGGAACCGGCGCGTGCGAATAATTTACTGACCTGCACCATGTCCTCTTCCACCGCGTGGCGCAGCTTGCCGCTATCGATGGTCAGGGTGCCGTCGTTCTGGGTTGAGATGCCGATGCTTGAGAGAGAGTTAAAATCCGGATTGATGCCGCCGAAGGAGGTAGAGATCGTGCGGCGGATCTGATCCACGATGCCGCGTACCGCCGCATCACCCGCCAGCGGTCCGGCCGTCTTGGTTTTCGGATCGTAACCGGCGATGTTCTGCACGTTGTTGATCATCGCATTGTAGGTCTTGACGAAGTCTTCGATGGCCGTGGTCACACCGGCGACATCGAAGCTGGTGCTTAACTTTACGGGATGGTCGCCCGTGACCGCCTTGACATTAATGTTGACGCCATCGATGGCCTTGTCGAAGTTATTGTTGGCGTTGGCGATCTCGATGCCGTCGATACGCAGCACCGCATCCTGCGCCTTGGCACTCTCGATCATGTTAATGCCCTTGCCACCCGGCTGGGTGGGATCGTAAGACAAGCGCGACAAGCCACCGCGGTCGAAATCACTCCCATCCGCATCGTGCACGACGATGCGCATGGCATTGATCTCGCCGGTATTCTCGCCGCTCAGGACCAGCCGCGTCCCCTTCTCGCCGTTGATGAGCGAGGCACGCACCCCGAAATTCGCCTCGTTGATGGCACCCTTGATGCCCCGCAAGGAATTGTTGGTATCCGTGATTTGAATGGTCTTTACCGTAGCCTTGGCATTCGGCACAAACTTGCCGGTCTGGGGATCGATCTTGCCGAATTGAAAGGTCAGGCTGCCCTTGCCGATGGGGTTCAGATCGCTGTCGAAGATATCGGAGGTCAGGCGCTGGGCCTGGGCCAATTGCAGCGCCTCCACATTGTAACTGCCTTCCTGCGCTTCCGGACTGGCCGTGATCTCAATCTTGTCCTTGTCGGAGGTCGTTGCGCTCATCTTGCGCATGTCTTCCGGCTTGCGCAACTTGCCCAAGGTATTCTGGAAATCGGATAAGGCGCTGCGAAACGCGCCCATGGCGGAGATATCCGCCTGAATCTTGGCTTCCTGCTTATCAAGACGGCCCACGGTGGGACCGCCTTCCGCCTTAATCAGCTTATCGACGAGTCCCTTGACGTCGATATTGCTGCCGCTGCTACCTGTAGGGGAAATTCCCGGCATTTCAAAACCTCAGATGGTAATTGGATGTCCGGCCCCGTTGCCGGGGCCGGCACTACCCGGTACTAAAGCAATTCCGGTGCCATCCCTAGGCCTTTATCTCGAGTAACATCCCTCTCATATCCATCTGATTCTTATCGAGATAATCCTGAATCCGTTGAGACAGTGCAAGCATCTCTTCGGACGGAATTTGCCGTATTACCGAATCATCCGTTGCGTCGATTACCTTGACGACAACGCGCCCGGTTTTGTCATCTACCTGAAAATCCAGGTTGCGTTGAGCCTTCTGCACAAAGGTTTCTAACTCGCTGACAACCCTATTGAACGCTTCTCGTGAGACCTTCACCTGCTCCGCCGCCGCCGCCTTTGCCGAGGCAATATTGGCGAGGGCATCTCCCTGATGGTGTTTGTTCGCCGCATCGATATCCTTGATGCGGGTCACGTTGATCTCACTATTGCTGTTAGTTGTGTTTACCAGCGAGGTGACTGTCGCTATGGAATGATTAGCCATAACTTTACCTCTCTAGGTAACGGGAACGTCTCATGTTCAACGTTCCCACTCACTTATTTCAGCAATGACAAAACGCTCTGCGGAGCTGCGTTCGCTTGTGCCAACATCGCCACACCGGCTTGTTGCAGGATTTGCGAACGGGTAAGTTCCGCTGTCTCCTGGGCGTAGTCCGCGTCACGAATACGTGAACGGGCTGCATTCAGGTTTTCGACGTTGGTTGACAGGTTGGCAATCGTGGAACCGAAGCGGCTCTGGATAGCACCGAATTTCGCACGTTGTGCGTTTACGGTGTTCAGGGCAGCATCGACGATTGACAAGGCCATGTTCGCACCATCCACGGTACTGATATCCATATCCTGAACGGCATGCATCTTGGAAGCTTCCTGCGCGTTCATCGTGGTTGCGCCGGCCATACCCGTGATACCGAATGACTTGTCGGAATCGAAGGTAACCTGACCAACAACGACCGCTTGTTCTGCGGCACCGTTTGCGGCCAGCGTGACACCGGAACCTTGCTGGCCATTACCACCGACCATGACGTCACCGGCATTGGGGTTGACGGTATCGCTTACGGTGATGTTGTTACCACTGGCATTGGACAGGACGATGGACTTGCTGTCCTGGCTCACGCGCGCGGTAACACCCGTCTTGGAGGCGATATCGTTGAATGCCGTAACAGCAGCAGACAGACCATCGTTGCCTTCGGTCCCGGACAGGGTGAAGGAGATCGAGGTAGCCTTGTTGTTGTCAGACTGGACGTTCAGGGTATAGGCACCTGCCTTGGAGAAGCTCATGCCGATTTCGGTCTTGGCAAACGCCTTGACGCCGGTTTCACTGCTCTTGGCATCTACCTTCTCAGCCACGGTCTTCGCGCTCGCACCCGGATCAATGGCAAGTTCACGTGTACCCAGGTTACCGGCTACCACCAGATGGTCACCTTGCGCATAGCGGTTGGTGGACGCGGCGGAGCTGGCCATGCCTTCGATACGGTGATCACCGAACTGGGAAGTACGGAAGTTGCTCGTGGTGGTCTGGATCGTCTGGTTGGCATTGGCGCCGACCTGGAATACGGCCGTACCGAAGGTACCATCCAGCAGTTTCTGCCCGTTGAACTCCGTGTTCGTGGAAATACGGTCCAGTTCTTGCACTAACTGACTTACTTCAGCCTGCAGCGCTTGACGGTCTGAAGATGAGTTCGTGGCATTGGCAGATTGCACAGCGAGCTCACGGATACGTTGCAGGATGTTGCCCGACTCGGCTAACGCACCTTCAGCAGTCTGGGCCAGAGAGATACCGTCGTTGGCGTTACGCACGGCCTGGTTCAAACCACGAATTTGCGAAGTAAAACGCTCAGAAATCGCGAGACCTGCGGCGTCGTCTTTGGCACTGTTGATACGCAGACCGGAAGACAGGCGCTGCAGTGAAACCTGTAAGGCACCTTGTGAGGTGTTCAGGTTTCGCTGCGCATTGAGCGACATAATGTTGGTATTGATAATTTGAGGCATGACGCAGTTGCTCCTCTTTAACTTACCGTCCCCCTCCGGTGGCAGCCGATGGAGGACTAACACAGCGGACATACACACAGAAAATTGGGTGTAATCACCGCTCCCGAGGATCCTAGCGTCCCTGATCTGGACATCTTTATAGACTCTACGGAAAATTTTTGCCGCGTGTTATCAACGGTAACTTATTGTTAACAATGGGTAATTCATACACGGGCGCGGCTCACCGGCAAGCCGGGATAAAAAATCGCTATTCACTGGATAAAAATGGCAAAATATCGCCATACTAAAAGGGGGTCCTGCTTCGCTTTCGATCAGGATGTCCTGTTCGCCGGCATCCGCGCGGGTACAGCTAGAAACGGCCAGCACCAGGGATCATGTTCGCGTTTAAATCACACATACAGATTCATCGCGGCGGTAAACAATACCGCTGCAACCGCTACCGCTTTTTTTATATCAGGCGGGTCGGCTGGTTTGTGCGTACGCGCGGCGAAATGGAGATTAGCGAGGGTATGGAGTTATTCGATGGCATCGCCGGTCCTTTCCCCTCGCGCGACAAGGCCAGATTTCATTTGATGCAATTGATCTACGAACAAGAACCTGAATTATTTGCCGGCAAACCGTTTGAGACGCTGAAGCTGTAACCCAACGGGACATTACAGCCTGAAATAAAACGTCGCGCCCTCGTCAGGCTTCGCCTCCGCCCAGATTTTGCCGCCGTGCAAATTGACGATACGCTTCACGGTGGCGAGACCGATGCCAATACCTTCGAACTCATACTGCGGATGCAGGCGCTGAAACGCCTGGAACAGTTTGTCGGCAAACCGCATTTCAAACCCGGCGCCGTTGTCACTGATATAAAACCAGGGCTCGCCCTCCTTCTCCGTCATGCCGACCTCAATGATGGTATGTTTCTTATACGCGGTAAACTTCAGGGCGTTACTCAGCAGATTTTCCAGCATAATGTGGATCAGATTTTTATCTGCGGTGATCGTCAGGCCGGGTAACACCCGGGTTTCGATCAGACGCTCGCTTTTATTGGCCTTTTGCGTTTTCAGGATTTCGGCCACCATCGCGGACAGATCGACCTTTTCCAGTTTCAGACTGGTGCGGGTCATGCGCGACAGGTTCAGCAGACCATCGATGATTTGCGACATTCGCGCCGAGGAATCCATGATCCGCTGCAGGTAATCCCGCCCTTCTTCGTCGAGTTCACGCGCATAGTTTTCAAACAGGATATGCGCGAACCCGTTGATCGAGCGCAACGGGGCGCGCAAATCATGCGAGACCGAATACGCAAAGGATTCGAGTTCCATATTGATCGTGGTCAGTTCCTGCGTACGCTTATCCACCTGTACTTCCAGTTCGTGCCGGTGGGTATCGAGCTCTTCGAGCATCTGATGATAATCATACGTAATAACACCCAACTCATCGGTGGATTTGGGGATAAGGGCAGCCCCAAGGTGTGACATGCCACTGTCCTTATCAATCAAGGTCTGCAAGGGACTCAATGACTGACCGATACTGCGGACGAAAATCAGACTGCCGCAGATTGCCAGTATCTCCAGCGTCAGCCAGACGAAGAATGTCTCCCGGGTAAAATAACCGGTGCGCGACCAGTAATACTGCACAAGCATGGTGTCAATCAGCAGGGGCATCAATGCACCGATTAAAAACACCTTGCTCTTGAGCCTGATATGCGGTTTCTTCAATTGCAATCTGGGCGCCACCTTCCCGAACAGATTGAGTATCAGAAAAAACAGAGGCAAGCCGACGATAATGGAGACAATCAGCGCCATCAAATGCAGGCGTAACCAGTCAACGGGATTGAATACATAATCGGAATAACCCATGGCGCTCAAAATCACCGAGGCCGGCGCCAATAATACGTAGAACAGAAACGCAGCCCAGAAGTAGACGGGAAAGGAACGTAATAAATCCTGCACCCGGTTTTCATCATGCCTTGCGGGCATGTCGAGGAAGAGACTGACCGGTTTCAGGCGATATGGCAGATACCAGACCGCAAGCGCAATCCAGATAACGATGTAAAGCAATTCGATTGGGCTACTGAGGATGTCCACAACCTCTCTCGAGGTGAACATATTGATGTATACCAGCGAAGAAAATCCGAATACAGGCGGAACGACCCAGGATGTCAGAATCAAGTAACGCAGGCGATTGTAAAACTGCTTGCCCGTCAGTGGCTGTTCCATTCAGCATCAATTCTATTTTGTGGCACAGGGCAAATTATCCCTGAATTTGCCAAAACTGCCAAGCCGGAACACCCGGCGTGCCATTTATGACAAGCGAGGCATGTGCGCTTGCATGGCAAAGATAACGCGATTAGGGCGTGTCAGCGCTGGAGTCTTATAAGTAATTAAACAGGGAGATATCCTGCACGCGCGTGAATGCCTTCTGCGAGGCCTGCAGACTGGTCAATTTCTGGTTGAGCTCGCTTACCGCCTTGCTGTAATCCAGATCTTCCACACCCGACAATATTTCCTTGACCTGGATTTTGAGTGAGTCGTTAATATCTTCCTGGCTGTCCAGGGCATTGAGTCGGGCACCCACATTGGCACGCACTTCAAGCGTGCGTCCGAGTGCGACATCCATGGCCGACAACACGCGATTAATTTCATTATTGAGCTGCGCATGATCGCTCGGCGATCCACGGCCTACCCGCAAGGCATCCACGAAGCCCTGCAAGGTGGTGAAGATATCCTGATTGAAGCTGGGACGAATCACGAAATAATCGCCCGGTGCCGGTTCACCATCGATGGAGGTATGAATGCCGCGGAATTCGATGGCATCGCCTTCCTTGAACACCTGGCCGGCAGGAACCACGGTTTCACCTTTCGCGTTGATCACATGATACGTCAGCGGTTCGTTCGGGTTGTTTGATTGCTTGCGATCAAAAATGATTGCATACGTACCCAGATCATACTGGCCGGTCACCGCACCGGGATCGATAACACCACTGCCCCGGTTTTGCGGACTATCGAGTGCGGCAAAATGGCCATTGCCATCCCGAATCTCGCGGAAGATCTTGCTGCCGGAATCGTTGACAGCGATCTGACGCTTCGGTCCGATCTGGATCTGACGCTGACCGTCGTCGCCATAATAATCAAACCCGCCCTTGTCATTTCGACCGAAGGGTTTGAATCGCCCCTTGTTACCGGCAAACAGGTATTCTCCCGTACTGTCCGAACTGTTGGCCAGGCCCAGCAACTCATCCAGAAGCTGTGAAACCTCTTCCGCCATGTAGCTGCGGGTTTCATTGGTCTGGGTCGCATTATTCGCCTGCAAGGCCAGTTCGCGAATACGATGATAGATGTCAACGGAATTTGCCAGCGCGCCCTCTTCCAGATTGAGCCTGGCGCGCGCAACGGTAATATTGGATTTGAATTGCTCTGTCTTTCTCAGGATATCATCGAGGTTGACGATCTTGGCGGCCGCCACCGGATCTTCCGAGGGTTTGGCAATCTTGCGCCCGGTCGCGACCTGCTCCTGCACCTTGCTCAGCTTGGCCTGCTGATCAAGCATGGCATTGACGGCCGTCTGTTGTGTCTGATTCGTGGAAACACGCATATGCTAATTACCGTCTGAACGCATCCATGAGGACCTGAAAACTGCGATTCATTGCCGCAATCACCTGTGCATTGGCCTGGTACAACTTCTGATACTTGACCATATCCGCCGCTTCTTCATCGAGATTGACGCCTGACGTCTCTTCCCGTTCGGCAATGGCCCGATCCAGTAAAAGTTTTTGCGCCTTTTGATTCACGTCGAGTTCGTGCGTTTTGCTACCGACGCGTGACACCAGCTGACCGTAGGTCTGTGCATAGTCCGATGTGCCGTCCATCAGGGTCGGCTTGGATTGCAGGCTGGCCAGCGCCACGGCATTCGTATTATCGCTGGTGCCGTCAGTGTTGAATTCGATACGGAACATATCGCCGGCCTTCGGGTCGCCCTTGATCTTGAGCTGAAAACCGCGGTCGATACCGCCGGCCGTCGGAAAGACTTCGACACCGTTGGTCTTGTCGTAGGCGATAGGTCCGGCCACCATACCGAGTTGATCCGCCCTGGCCTCTTTGTCCTTTTTTTCATGCTGCGGAGGTTTTGCCGGAATGGCGCGATCACCGGTGTCACTGGCTGGTACTGCAGGCGTAGCCCCCGGTTTCTTGTTTAAATCGATCTCCGGGTCATCGGCAACGGCAGCAAGTCTCACCTTAACGGGTTTACCGCTGTTATCCAGAATTTGAAAGTGTGAGTCATCAACAAAACGCACCACGTACGGCGGACTCAATTGCCCTGCAGCGGATTTGAATGCCGGATTATCCGTGTTGGTGATCTGAGTAACGGAGATCTTGGCATCACCCAGATTATCGATATCCGCCTCGGCACGAATGGGCGTCGCCGCGGCGATATCCGCCACCGAGGAAATCGCCAGACCGAATTTGTCGGCGGCGCGTCGCGTCGGCTGGATCAGAAAACGATCGTTGTCCATGACCTTGGTGCCTTTGTTTATGTGAATTTCAAAACCATCGGCATCGATCTTGTGTGGCAGGTCCTTGAAGCTGGAAACCACCTTACCGTCTTCCAGGCGCAACAATTCATACTTTCCCTGAAAATAGGTCAGCTCATAATCGCTGGTCGTCAGCTTGTTTGAATCGGTAATCGTCATCCCCAGTTCGAGATCGCCTTTATTTTTCAGGCTGGGCATGATCTGCGGTGAACTCTTGTCGACTTCGTTAAAGAAATCACCACCGAGTTTGTTGTTCAGATCCATGCCCAGGTGATGTTGGCGATTGAATGTCGTGGCGATACCGATCGCGATCCGGCCCAGTTCGTTCTGCGCCGGGTCGAGCACATCCTTGCGAAACTTGGCGATACCACCGAGTTCACCGCCAGTCAAAAACTGGGTAATCACCGAACGCCCGCTGGAGCCGACGAAGACGATCTCCCGCTTCGTGGGATCGTGCTCGTTGGGTACCGCCTCGAGTTTCGATGCGATATCGCCGATCACCAGGGTCTGGCCGTTACCGACAAACACGTTCATGCGCCCGTCTTCCTGCACCGTGACATGGACGTTGATCTTCTCCGCCAGTTTTTGCACCAGCAGATCGCGCTGATCCAGCAGGTCGTTGGCAGGTTTCTGCGCGATCTCCGAGGCGCGCACTATCGCCTTGTTGATATCCGCGATTGCCTTGGCGGTTTCGTTGATATCGCCAACGGTGGAATCGATGTCTTTGTTGCTGGACTGGCGCAGGGCCTCAAAACGATCATTGAGAAAGCCGAAGCGATCGGAAAGATTCTGCGCGGCACTCAGTAGCACCTGACGCGAGGCCGTTGACGATGGATCGTTGGCAACCCCGTTAACCGCATCAAAAAAGCCGGAGATGGCCGGTGACAGTCCCGCCTCGGGGTCCGCCAGCATATTATCCACCTGACTGGTGAACCGATGCGTGGAATCCAGGTATTTGTTCTTGGATGTCGCGTCGCGGACTTCGTTGACCAGGAACTCGTTATAGACGCGATTGATGCTGGTGACATTGACGCCTGTGCCCACGGCACCGTTACCGAAGATCTGCGGCTGTCGCGGTTCCATGACCACGCGTTGCCGCGAATACCCCGGGGTTGAGGCATTGGCAATATTGTGGCCGGTCGTGGACAGGGCACGCTGTGCCGCCAACAAACCCGATACACTGATCCCTGCTACATCACTCGACACAAATAACCTCTACTTTGTCTTCAGGACGACGCCAGAAATTCGGACTGGGGTGAACCCTTCACGTCACGTTGCATGATGTCAATCAACTTGCTCGCATATGCCGGGTCCGTGGCATAGCCAGCCTGATGCAAGTTGTGTGCAAACGCCTCTGCGCTATCGCTCTCGGTCAGCGCCGTGCGATAACGCGGATTCGACTTGAGGAAATCCACGTAATCGCGGAAACAATCGGCATAGGAGGCATAGGCGCGGAAGGCAGCCTTTTGCCGCTTTGCCACCCCATGTTCAAATTCCAGTGTATCCACCACGACCTTCGGTCCTTTCCAGGACGCATCCGCCTTGATGTTAAACAGGTTGTGACTGCTCACACCCTGCGCGTTCTGATTCACATGTTGTCCCCAGCCGCTTTCCAGAGCGGCCTGCGCCATCACGGCCTGTGGCGGCACGTTAAGTTCCTTGGCCGCTTGTTCAGCCAGAGGCCAGATCTTTTCGATGAACTGCGATTGTGACGTGAAGCGCGCCGGCAAGGCCTCAGCGTGTACTGGCGCAACTGGCGACCGCAGGGCGCGTACGGGCATATGCGTATCACCTTGGTGATGATCGCCCGGGACATAACGTTGCAACTGACGTACGAGCATGTCCGCCAAGCCGATACCACCATGATCACTCATGTCCATGGCCAGCTGATTGTCGAACATATCGCGATACAGCTTTGAATTGTCAGAATCGAAGATGGGATCGCCCAGGCTGGCCTGACGCATGCTCTTGAGCATCATCTTGATGTACAGGCTTTCAAACTGATGCGCCACCTTACGCAAGGTTGCCTGCGGGTCCTTGCGCGCATCCTTACGCAAGGCCGTCAGGCTGGAGAAATCGGTATAGACATCGGGACTGTTGGTCGCTTGCATCATCCGCGTATGAATTCCTTATGCATCTGTATTAATAAATGCAATTAGCTTGCCAGCTCATTTTACAAAACAGCACGGTATTTCCCGGCGATAAAACATACGCTTATGTGGCATGCATAAAAAAAGCGGCAATCCTTTGCCGCTTTTCATCCCGCCTTATGCCGTGCGCTTTCGACACGGCAAATCAAATAACAATGAGTTCCGCCCGTAACGCGCCAGCCTCTTTCAGCGCCTCGAGAATCGAGACCAGGTCGCCGGGGGCAGCGCCTACTTCATTGACCGCACGCACCACGTCATCCAGTGACACTCCCATATCCAGCTTGAACATGCGATTGTTACCCTGCTCGACCTTGATATCGGACTTGGGCGTCACCACCGTCTGCCCCTGTGACAACGGTCCGGGCTGGCTGACGGCCTTGCTCTCCGTGATGGTGACGGTCAGGCTGCCGTGGGCGACCGCTGCAGGTAATACTTTCACATGTTGACCAATCACAACGGTGCCGGTGCGCGAGTTCACAATGACGCGTGCCGGCGGATCGCCCGGGTCGACATTGAGATTCTCCAGTTCGGAAATAAACGCCACACGTTGCGCCAGGTCCTGTGGCGCCTGCACATTGATCGAACCGGCATCGATGGAATAGGCCGTGCCCGGTCCGAGCAGTTTATTGATCGCTTGCGTCACGCGATTGGAGGTCGTGAAATCCGGACGCCGCAGATTCAGCACCACATCGTGCATTTTACCGAAGGGGGTCTCCACCGCGCGCTCGACAGTCGCGCCATTGGGGATCAAACCGACACTGGGGACGTTGATCGTCACTTTCGAACCGTCGCTGCCTTCCGCACCCAGTCCGCTGACGATCACGTTGCCCTGGGCGATGGCATACATCTGTCCGTCCGCCCCTTTGAGGGAGGACATCAGCAGGCTGCCGCCGCGCAGGCTCTTGGCGTCACCGATACTGGAGACCGTAATGTCCAGCGTCTGGCCGGGCTTGGCAAAGGCCGGCAGGTCCGCGGAGATCATCACCGCCGCCACATTCTTCGATTGCATGTTTACATTGGCGGGGACATTCACCCCCATGCGTGACAACAGACTGCGCATACTCTGAAAGGTATAAGGTGAGCTGTTGCCGTCACCAGTGCCGTTGAGGCCCACCACCAGGCCGTAACCGATCAGCTGGTTGTCGCGCACCCCCTGTACCTGCGCGATATCCTTGATGCGATCCGCGCGGACTATGCCAGAGTATATCCCCGCCATGAACAGCAGGCCGACGACAAAGACAAACCGCAAATCCTTACCTTTCAACATGGCCATAACCTCTCTACAAGCATTCCGCAATCAATATGGATATGCCGGGCTTTGGAAAAACTTCGCCAGCGGCCCCATGGTATTGGTGGACGACAAGACCCCGTCACCGGCGTAGCTGACTTTCACGTTCGCGACCTTGCCGGATTCAACGACATTGTTTTGATCGATATCCTGCGGACGCACAATGCCGGAAAACAGGATGTATTCCTCGGACTGATTTAACACAATCAGCTTTTGCCCGCGCACCACCAGGTAATGATTCGGTAATACCTTCGCAACACTCACGCTAATTGTGGCGGAAAATTCATGCGACATGTCGGAATTACCGTTGCCGCTGAAATTGCGGCCCGCATCGACCTTGGTCTCCAGGACTTTGCGATCGTTACTGGTGACGTCGCCGCCGGCGATTTTAGGCGATGGCATATCGACGTTTTGTTTCTTTTGCGCCTTGGTATTGGAGTTGGACTTGGCGGAGGCCTTTTCCACCAGCTTGATCGTGATGATGTCACCCACATGATGCCCCGTGGTGTCTTCGAACCAGCCCACCTGCATGCCATCCTGAAAAATCGCGCCGTTACGGATTTTTACTTCGTCGCGCGGTGGCGGTTGCGGGGGATCGTATTCATTGCGCACGAGACCGCGTTGGACGCAGCCAGAGAGACTGATAATAAAAAACACTATCAAGAACACGATAGAAATCCGTGTCAGGTAATGATAGAGACTGGCGTTCCACATAATTGTCATCATCCGACCAACGTTACAGTTGTTGATTAGCGTATTGCAGCATCTGATCCATCGTCTGGATCGCCTTGGAATTCATTTCATAAGCGCGCTGGGTTTCGATCATGTTCACCAGTTCCTCGACGACGTTGACGTTAGAGGCCTCCAGCGCGCCCTGGTTTAAGGAACCCATGTTGTTTTGTCCCGGCACACCGACGACTGGCGCGCCACTGGCCGAGGTTTCGAGAAACAGGTTCTCACCCACCGGTTGCAGACCACTGGGATTGACGAAATCCGCCAGTTGCAACTGCCCCAACTGCTGGGTTGCCGCGCTGCCGGCGATCGTCGCGCTGACCGTGCCATCGGTGCCGATGGTGACGGAACGCGCATTGGCGGGAATGGTGATCTGCGGTTGCACTGCATAACCGGAGGCCGTGACCAGTTGGCCATCACTGTTGATCTGGAATGCGCCGGCGCGGGTATAGGCAAGATCGCCATTGGGCTTGAGTATCTGGAAAAAGCCACGGCCCTGAATCGCCACATCCAGATTGTTGCCCGTCTGCATGATGTTGCCCTGGCTGTGCATCTTTTGTGTGGCGACCGTGCGCACACCGGTACCCAGCATCAGGCCGGACGGCAACTGCGTATCCTGTGAGGTCTGACCGCCCGCCTGGCGTACATTCTGGTACATCAGGTCTTCGAAGATCACACGGTCGCGTTTGAAACCGTTGGTGTTGACGTTGGCCAGGTTGTTACTGATGGTGGACAGGCGTGTCTGTTGCGCCTCCAGTCCGGTCTTGCTCACCCACAATGGATTCATTGCCTATGCTCCACTCGTTGTTAATCGGAAAATTGCAGAATCTATGCCAGTTGCAATAGCTGCTTGGCGGAGTCTGCGTTTTGTTCCGCATCGCGCATGATGCGCACTTGCATTTCGTATTGCCGTTGCAGGTCAATCATGTTGACCAGGGCCTCGGCGATGTTCACGTTACTGCCTTCCAGCATGCCGGAGACGATCTTGACGTTGGCATCCGCCGGCGCGGTTTTGCCGCCCGGCAAACGCATGAGGCCATCTTCACCCTTTTGCAGCTGGTTCTCCGGCGGGTTTACCAGCTTGATGCGGGCCAGTACCGTCATCTGGGTGGTTTGTTCGCCCAGCGGTTTGATCGAGATCGTACCGTCAGCACCGAACTGCACCTTGCTGGCCGGTGGCATCGTGATAGGACCGTTATCACCGAGCACGACATTGCCGCCCCCGGTCACCAGCAAGCCGTTTTGCGTGACGCGCAGATCGCCGGCGCGGGTATACGCCTCGGTGCCATCCTTGGCCTGCACTGCGATCCAGCCCTCGCCATTGACCGCGATATCCATCTCGTTGCCGGTGGCGTTCATCGGACCCTTGGACATGTCCGTCCCGGAACGCTCGGTCATGGCATACACGCGTGAGGGATAGCCGGCGCCGTACACCGGCATGCTGCGGAAGTGCGCGTAGTCGGCGCGAAAACCCGGTGTGCTGACATTCGCCAGGTTATTGCTATTGGCGCCCTGTGCCAGCATGGTCTGCGAGGCACCGGTCATGGCAACATACAGCAGCTTATCCATACGCGTTATTTACCTCGGGTTAACGGCGAATGTTAATGACGGTCTGGGTGACAGTATCCGCCGTGGTGATCACTTGCGCGTTGGCCTGGAAGTTACGTTGCGCGGTGATCATGCTGACCAGTTCCGCGGTCAGATCCACGTTGGAACCTTCCAGCGCGCCGGACTGAATCACACCCAGACTGCCGGAGCCTGGCGTACCCAGCAGCGGTACCCCGGAGGAATAACTCTCGGCCCAGGACGAATCACCCAGGGGACGCAGACCTTGCGGGTTGGAAAAGTCAGCGAGCGCCACCTGTCCCAGGGTCTTGGTCTGACCGTTGCTGTAACGGGCGCGCACGATACCGGTATCGTCGATATCGACACCGCTCAGGCGGCCGGAGGTGTAACCGTTCTGCGTCAATTCGTTCACGTTGAAACGCGCACCGAACTGCGTAATCGGCGAATTGGAAAGCAGGTTCATGCTCAGCTTCAATGGCGCCGCGCCGGAACCGGTATCAAAACCCGGATAATCGATGGCACCCGGCGGCACCGCCTTGCCGTTGATCGAGGCCAGTTGTCCGGCGCCGTTGAACATCAGGCTGTCCGGTTGATACGGCGGTTGTTTGCCGCCCTTGATGTCCTTGCCGTCGATCAAGGTATACATGTCCCACTTGTTTGCCACCGGGTCCTTGACGTAATACATGGTCACCAGGTGTGAACCGCCGAGGGAGTCGTACACGGTTAATGAAGTCGAATGGTTGAACGAAGACGGGATCTCCGGATTGAACGGTTTTGTCGGCGGCGGTGTCTGCGCGCTGTCCAGGTTCAGACCGACATCCACGCGATTGGTGGCCATCGGCTTGATGTTGGAACGATCCAGTTGCAACGGACCGACCGCACCAGTGATCTTGCCGTTGGCATCAGCGCCGTTGACCACCAGGCGCGCACCGCTGGGATTCGCGATATAACCTTCGCGGTCGGCCTGGAAGTTACCGGCACGGGTATAAGAGCGCGTACCGCTGTTATCCAGCACAAAGAAACCGCGGCCGTTAATCGCCAGGTCCATCTTGTTGTTGGTAAACCCGATATTGCCCTGACCGAATTGCTGCGTCACGCCGGACAGGCGTACGCCGGAACCGATCGTGTTTGATGCGCCGCCGTCGGAAGCTGCGTAGACATCGGCGAATTCCGCCCGCGATTTTTTGAAGCCGACCGTACTGGCGTTCGCGACGTTATTACCGATGACACGTAACTCGTCATTGGCGGCATTGATACCACTGAGTGCTGCACGAAATGGCATGGTTAACCCTCCTGCCCTTGCTTAGATAATTTCACGGACATTGGCCAATGACGTTGCCCCTGAGTGATTCAGGTTCAAGGTCACGCCTTGTCCACCCTTGGCCAGTGACACACTGTCCACCTTATCCACGACGAACGTATTCAAGGCCTGCGGCTTGCCGTCCTTCAGCATCGTCGCCATCACCGTGTACGTGCCCGGTGGTGCCACTTCATCCTTGCTGCCCTGCACATTGGGATCGGCCTTCTTGATCACACCGTCCCACTTGAATTGCGCTGTGCCCTGCTTGTGTTCGCCGAGGTCGATGGTCTGCATCAACTGGCCTGCCTTGTTCATGATCTTGACGGTAACCTTGTCGGTGTCTTCCGGGATGTCCACCGCACCGCGCATGCCGCTACCGGCGGCCAGTTCGCTCACTTTGCCCGGGATCAGGACCTGCCGGCCGACCATCGATGATGCGGACAGGGCCTGTGCAGATTGCAGCGCATTGGCGAGGTGATTGAAGGAGTCCTTGATCTCTTTCAGGCCCTGCACGTTGCTGAACTGCGCCATTTGCGTGATGAACTCACCATTGGCCATGGGCTTGAGCGGGTCCTGGTGTTTCATCTGCGCCATCATCAGTTTCATGAAATCTTCCTGACCCAGACGCTTCTGTTTCTCCAGCGGTTTGTTCTTGCCCAAGCCGAGGCTTTCATATGACGGCAGTGTTTTATCGATACCTTCCATTTCGTTTACCCCTGTTCGCTTACTGTCCTAAGGCGATCGTGCGTAATAACATTTGTTTGGCGCTGTTCATGACCTCGACATTGGTCTGGTATGAACGGGACGCGGAAATCATGTTGGCCATCTCTTCCACCACGTTGACATTGGGCAGATAGATATACCCGTTGGCATCCGCCTGCGGATTGCCCGGGTCGTGTTCGCGACGTAACGGTGCCTGGCTCTCGACAATGCCCATGACGCGCACGCCGACACTGGCGCCATCGTCGTTAAAGGCATCGTTGAGTACCGGCGCAAACACCGGTTGGCGGGCACGATAGGTGGTACCGGTGCTGCTGCTGATGCTATTGGCATTGGCCAGGTTACTGGAGGTCGTGTTCAGGCGAACACTCTGAGCCTCAAGGGCGGAACCGGCGGTATCGAAAATACTAAACAGCGACATGTTACTGGCCCTTCAATGCGGTACGGAGAGTATTCAACTTGCCGGTGAGGATGCGCAGGGTCGCCAGATAACGCATGGCGTTGTCGGTGTATGCCGACATCTCCACCTGGCCTTCCACGGTGTTGCCATCGAGCGACGGTTGATACGGATTGCGATACATCAGGTCGTAGCCGCCGTTTTCCATTTGCGGTTCGATATGACCCGGCTCGGTTGCCAGCATGGGAAGCTTGCCGCCCTGGCCTCCCGCCGCAGACAACACGGCGCGAAAATCGATATCGCGCGCCTTGTAGTTCGGCGTATCCGCATTCGCCAGGTTAGAGGCGAGGATCTGGGCACGGTAGGACTGCAACTGCAGGGCCTGTTGGTTGATCCCCAGATAACTATCGAAGTTGAACGGCATCTCGCTTTCCCATTGCTTGTGACTCTGATGGGGAAAGAGCAACAACCGTGCCAGTAATTTTTTATCTGGAATTACAGTAAGTTACTGAATTACTGCCAGAGGACTAAGGGGGAAAGCGGCAAGCTTGAACCGAAAGCGGCAACAGGCGGCAAGCCAGTTTTCAAGTGCGATTCCAGACTGTCACAGCACTCAGGATGGGATAACACTTGCCAGGACGCGCGGTAAATACGTCCCTGTACGCTCATATGCCGCATCCCTGCGGCATATGGTCCTGGCAAGTGTCATCCCATCCTGTGAGTTTATAAGCACGTCGGAGTAACAAATTTCTTAGCTTGATTTCAATCTGTACACCACGCCCTTCGGAAAACGCACCATTTCAAATGCACGGCAATAGCCGGTCGGTGATTCGGAACCACCGAGGATCAGATAGCCGCCCGGATTGAGGATCTGCGACATGCGCGTCAGGATATCGGTCTTGAGGTCGCTGGAGAAATAGATCAGTACATTGCGGCAGAAGATGAGATCAAAGCGACCGAGCAAGGTGTAACTTTGTAATAGATTAATCTCGGTGAAGCGTACCGGCGAACGCAGTTTGTCGATCAGCTGCCAGCGATTGCCCTCCACTTGCGTGAAATACTGACTGCGGCGTTGCTCGGTGATACCACGCGCGATGCTGAGTTCGTCGTATTTTGCCGCCTTGGCAATATTCAACACCGTACCGGAAATATCGGTACCCACGATTTCCAGTGGCGCGGTCAGCATTCCCGGATTCTTCTGCTGGAATTCGTGCACGGTCATGCTGATGGAGTACGGTTCCTGACCGGTGGAACAGGCGGCCGACCAGATCCGCAGGCGTGATGGCTTGTTACGCGCCAGGTCGGGCAGAAGGTTCTCACGCATCAACTCGAATGGATAATTATCGCGAAACCAGCTGGTTTCGTTGGTGGTCATCGCATCAATGACGCGTTCCTTGAGCCTGCCGTCGTTGTTTTTCTTCAGCGCATCGAGCAAGGCGCCGAGATTCGTAAAGGAGAATTCCTGCGTAAGCCGGTTAAGCCGCGACGTCACCAGGTAATGCTTGTTATCACCGAGCACGATGCCGCATGACTGTTCCAGGAAATGCCTGAAGTCATCGTACTGGGACTTGGATAAGACTTGGTCCGTCACCGTCTGGTTTCACTTCCAATTTGTGTTGAGCATGCCGCAGGTTGTTCCTGATCAACCCGCCTTCAATTGTTGTTCGTTTGCGGTGATCAAACCACGTTCTCGCAGCAAGGTATGCAGTTCGCGTGATAATTCCTGAGAATCAAACTTGGCAACGAATTTATCCGCCCCGACCTTTTTCACCATGTTACTGTTGAAAGTGCCGCTCAGCGAGGTATGCAGCATCACGGGCAACGCACGCAGGCGTTCATCAGCACGAATTTCGGTAGTGAGGGTATAACCATCCATCTCGGGCATTTCAATATCGGAGATCACCACGTCATAGGTATCGGTGATCGGCTTGCCACCCTCTACCGCTTTCTTGAGCATCTCCAGCGCCTCGCGGCCGTTTTTCGCCAAATCGCATGCAAGACCGACCTTGTCCAGCGTGGACTTGACCTGTTTGCGTGCGACCAGCGAATCGTCCGCCACCAGTATGCGCAGTTCCTTGGCTTCGTCCGCAGAGACTGTGGCTTCTGCGCCGACGTCGATTTTTATCCCAGTCAGTTCAGCGAAGACTTTTTCCACGTCGATAATTTCCACCAACTCATTTTCGATCTTGGTCACCGCGGTCATATAATTATTCTTACCAACACCCTTGGGCGGCGGCAGGATATCTTTCCAGTTCATGTTCACAATGCGATCAACGCTGCTGACCAGAAAGCCCTGGGTCGAACGATTGTATTCCGTCACGATCACGAAACGGTTCTGGATATCGCTGATGGGTTTGCGACCGATGGCCATGGCCAGGTCCATGATGGTGATGGTGCGGCCACGCATGTTGGCGATGCCCCGCACGAAACGATGCGCCTTGGGCACACCGGTCAGGGGCGGACACTGGATGACTTCCTGTACCTTGAACACGTTGATACCGAATTTCTGCTTGTCGCCCAAGCCGAACAGCAATAATTCGAAGCGATTTTCACCGACCAGTTTAGTGCGCTGATCAACGCCCTCCATCACGCCCGCCATAAGGTTCTCCGCTCTTATTAGGTAACTGTGTCCTTATCGGCTGTGCCAGGTAAATGCTTAAACAATTACTGTATGGCATAGGCCTTGCACTATTTTTTGTACAAACTCGGACAGGCAACCCAGGGATTTTGTAATCAGTATGTATAACAACAGCTTACTTCAGTCAGGCAAGGCAGTGACAGCGCGCCGATTAACCGTCGGCAGCAATCTTTTGACGCTGGCGGCAATCTGTTGCCTGTTTGGCCTCTCGCTGCAGGCCCGGGCAGATGCGTTCGAAACCCCTGCCCGCCTCATGACGGTCGCCAAGCAATACATCCTGCACGCCTACGCAGATAAATATGACGTCAGTGTCGATTTCGGCTACCTGGATCAACGTCTCCACCTCGCGTCCTGCCGGCAAGCACTGGAGGCATTTTTCCCGCCGACATCCCAGGCGCTGATTGCCACCAGTGTCGGCGTTCGTTGTGCCGAACCCAGCTGGCAGGTGTACATCCCGGTAGAGATCCATGCCTATAGCATGGTGCTCACCGCCAGCCGGCCGCTGGCGAAAGACACGCTGATCACGGCGGACGATATTCGCCTGCGCAAGCGGGAGGTCTCGCAGTTTCGCAGCGGTGTGTTCGAGGACAAGCAGCAACTCATCGGTATGGTGCTGAAACGCCCGCTGGCGGAAGGCAGTGTCTTTACCCCGCGGGAAGTCACACCCAGGCGCCTGGTTCAACGTGGTGAACCGGTCATCATCATGGCAGAATCGGGGAGCATGGTCGTGCGCGTGCAAGGCAAGGCCCTGATGGACGGCCATCGCGGCCAGATGATCCAGGTCACCAACACCCGGAGTGGACGCAAACTCATGGCCGAGGTAATAGCCGCATCGACCGTAAGGGTTAAAATGTGAGTAATTTCAACAACCTGTATATCAAACCCTAAAGCTTTTTGAGCAGGCGCCGCTAAGAGAAGTGGCAAACTGCGTTAGGAGTAATAAGCCATGTCAAATGACATCAGTGGGATCAATACCGGCCGTAGCCAGCATACGACGGACCGCCAGACCAATGGCGTCGGTCGTGATGGCAGTAAGTCGGATACCCGCACAACCACATCGGGCACAGGGTCCCAAGACAAGGTCGTGCTGACCGACATGGCGGCACGCTTGAAATCCCTGGAACAAAAGCTGGCACAACAACCCGAGGTGGATCAAAGCCATGTGAACCGGGTGCGTGACGCCATTCATCGTGGCGAGTACCGAGTCAATCCGGATCGGGTTGCAGACAAGATGATCGGTTTTGAACAGGACTTTTGATCCCTCGTCGCATGAATACGCAGCAGGCCGTTCAACAACTCTTCAATCAGCTCGATGCGCTGACGCAGCAGCTCGGCCAACTGGAGACGCTTCTGCAACAGGAAGAAACGGCCCTTACCCAAAACAATTTTGACACACTCGAGCGCCTTGCCCGCGACAAGGAAACGCTCTCGGCGCAAATCGAACAAGTGGAAAAACAACGGCAGCAGCTCTGCAAGCAACTGAACATTCCGTGTGATTTTGCCGGTATCAAGACCTATCTCAACGGGGTGTCTGGCAAACTGCTCGGACGCTTCGAACAACAGTGGGACAAGGTCAGTACGCTTGGCAGTGAATGTGCCAGTCAGAATCAGGTCAACGGTATTTTACTCGCGCATCGGCAACGCCATACGCAACAGGCACTGGCCATTTTGCGCGGCGCGACCGGTGGCGACGAACTCTACTCCGCCAGCGGCTCGCAACAGCAGGTCATGGATACTCAACACACCCTGGGGCGTGTCTAGCCCCGATACCCACGTATATCCGGCATGTCGCATTACGAATCCGAGCAAACCATTGCCTTCCTGCCGTACATGGCCAGCCTGCTAAAGCGCATCCAGGCAGCACGCGCCATGGTCTGTGTTCGCATCGGCAAGGACATGACGGCATATAACAGCATTATCCTGGATGTCGACCCCGGCAATGCGCAATTCTCACTGGACGAACTCAACCCGCAACGCGGTCACGACAAGCTGCGCGTCGGCAGCGAGGTACATCTGGATGCACGACTTAAAGGCATCAGAGTCCTGTTCAGTACGGAGATCGCCGCTATCGATGAAAGCAACGGTATCCCGATGTATCTGCTGCCGCTGCCAGAGACGATGATCTACCGTCAGCGTCGCCGTCACCACCGGGCCCAGCTCGATCATGATCAGCATATGGCGATTTCCCTGCCACTGCCCCTGAAACACCAGATCCAGGGAGAGTTGGTGGATATCTCCGCCAGCGGTATTTGTTCGCGCATTCGCTATGCGGATTCCACTCGTCTCGAAGAGGAACAGGCGATACACGCTGCAACGATCGCCCTGCCGGGACAAAACCAGATCACTTGCGATCTGGAAGTTCGCAGCATTCGGCATTTTCCGGATCAAGGCTTTTCTCTCGTCGGCAGTGAGTTCATCGGCATTCCACCCGCAATGCAATCACATGTCTCGCGCGTGGTTGCCATGCTGGATCGCCATCAACGCCGTAGCGTTCACTTTTAATCCAATCCCTGTACCCGCTTCCGTCACCAGCGGTGAAAGTCGCCGCAGGTTAATGGTATGATCCGCTGCTGTAATTTGTGTTTTTGCTCAGCACGGCCCCCGTAGCTCAGTGGATAGAGCGACCGCCTCCTAAGCGGTAGGTCGCAGGTTCAACTCCTGCCGGGGGCACCAGTTCAGACACCCACTACTGACATATGCCAATACACCACGACATCATCGCCCCCGTGATCCTTGGCACCACCAGTATCCTGTTTTTTGCCTTGCTCGGCCGGTTTATTGCGCGTCGCCTTGGACAACCTTCCGTCCTTGGCGAACTCATCATTGGCATCGTGATCGGTATGCTGGGTTACGCCTTCAGTATCGACTTCATTGAAATCTTGCGTGAAGGCACCGCGATTTTCGATATCGTCGGCGAGGTCATGAGCGGTCACTCCATGAATGAAGCCGCGGACAGCATCATTCCCCATCACGGCGCGCATCTCCTGCAAATTCTCTCCGGGCCACATGGACAGGATTATCTGAAGGTTGCCCAGACCGTCGATATCTTTTCCCGCTACGGGATCATTTTCATGCTGTTTCTGGTAGGTCTGGAAACCAGCGTCAGTGAATTACGCAGTGTCGGTCGAGAATCCGCGCTGGTTGCCATCATCGGCGTGGTTACACCCTTTATTCTCGGCTTCGCGGTCACCGCGCTCTTCATGCCCGGCTTGAGTCTAAAAACCGATCTCTTTCTCGCCGCCACCTTAGTGGCAACGAGTGTCGGCATTACCGCGCGCGTACTTCAGGATCTGGATCGTCAGCAAACCCTGACCGCACGCGTCATTCTCGGTGCCGCGGTGATCGATGACATACTGGGACTGATCATGCTCGCCGTGGTCAGTGGTCTCATCGTGTCCGGTGAATTCGACCTGTTGCATGTCGCATCGATTATCGGTCTGTCCGCCCTGTTTTTCGCCGCCAGCTTTGTACTGGGGCCCCGATTCCTTAATTTTGCGATCTGGACAGTACGGCATCTCGATATCTCCGAAGCAAAAATGTTTATCTCATTTTTATTTGTCATGATCCTCGCCTGGTTCGCAAATCTTATCGGTTTGGCCACCATCATCGGCGCCTTCACTGCCGGTGTCATCCTGCACGACGGGTATTTTCGCCACTGGGGTGATGCCAGCCAGCACCGGCTCTCCATCAAGGACCTCATAGCGCCTTTGGAAACGATTCTCGTGCCCATCTTCTTCGTACTTATGGGCATACAGGTCAAATTGGAAACGCTGATGGATACCAAGGTAGTGCTGGTTGCACTACTATTGATCATCATCGCCATGATCGGAAAACTCGCTGCCGGCCTTGGCGCCCGTTATGGCTGTAATTCCCTGGCCATCGGTATCGGCATGATGCCACGTGGTGAGGTCGGCTTGATTTTTGCTTCGCTAGGAAAAAGCCTGGGTGTGTTGAACGATAGTCTGTTTTCTTCCATCGTAATAATGGTGGTTGTGACCACCTTGCTCACGCCACCACTGTTAAAATATACAATACAGCGTTGTGAACGTGGTGGTAAAACAGTTTAAATAATCATCAGGTACTATACGTCGATGGCAAAGGGAATGGACCAGCAGTCGTATTATCTAAAACGAGACGCCTTGCAGGCATTGCTGGATGTCGTCAATGCACGTGGTTACCAGTGCATCGGACCGACACTGCACGACAACTGCATTCAGTATCAGCCCATCTCTCAGGTAACACAATTACCGCAGGGCTTGCACGACCAGCAGGCACCTGGCCTGTACCGGTTACAGCAGACCGATGACCCACGCTATTTTGCCTGGGCCAATGGGCCACAGGCACTCAAACCTTATGTGTTCGCCAGCGAAGAAGTGTTATGGCGCAGCGACCGTAACGAAGACGGTTCCCTGCAATTTACCCGGCCAGATTCCCCGGCACAGAAGCTTGCCGTCGTGGGGGTACGCGCATGTGACATCGCTGCACTCTATATTCAAGACAAGCATTTTTTACAGGCTGCATACAAGGATCCATATTATGCCAGCCGGCGCCAACACCTCGTAATCATCGCCGTCAACTGCACTCACCCGGCAGACACCTGTTTTTGCGCATCCACCGGTGATGGGCCGTGCGCGACTTATGGCTATGATGTCGCGTTAACCGAAATCACAGACGGTTTTTTGATCGACGCACGCAGTCAATTCGGTACGGAGATATTGCAACAATTACCTATCGAGAACGCCTCCGCGACACAAATCCAAGAAGCCGGCAACGCACTTAGCGCGGCCGCCCGGCAACAACGCCATCTGCCTGCACACGACCTGAATCAGGCCCTGTTTGCCAATCTCGATCATCCCCAGTGGGCAGATATTGCCAAACGCTGTTTGTCCTGTGGCAACTGTACCAGCGTCTGTCCCACCTGCTTTTGTCACAGTGAGAGCGACCGTGCCGCCCTCGACGGAAAACGCAGCGATCACGTGCGGCTCTGGGATTCCTGTTTTAACGCAGGCCACAGTTACATTCACGGCATCACCATCCGCGCAACCACCACCCAGCGTTATCGTCAGTGGCTGACGCATAAACTCGGCAGCTGGCACGATCAGTACGGGCGCTCCGGCTGCGTCGGTTGCGGTCGCTGCATCAGCTGGTGTCCTGTCGGTATCGATCTGACGCGGGAAGTGGCGATTATATGCGGCGAGGAACAGCGATGAACCCTTACCTGCCGCAGGAAGCCGAGATTATCGAACGTATCCAGGAATCACCGACCCTGTTTACCCTGCGCCTGCGTCTGACCAATGCGCAGCTACAACAGCAATATCAATTCGAACCCGGGCAGTTCAACATGCTATATCTGCCCAACGTCGGTGAAATTCCGATTTCGATCGTGTCCGACCCCAAGGATGAGCACATCCTCGATCACACCATTCGCAGCGTCGGTCGCATCAGCCGCGGCCTGGAGCAGCTCAAGCAAGGCGATCGTATCGGCATCCGTGGTCCTTTCGGCCGCGGCTGGCCCCTGCTCGCCGCCGAGCAAAAGGACGTCATCGTCGTTACCGGAGGACTGGGTTGTGCACCGGTTGTCGCCGCCATCAATTACATCATGTACCGGCGCGAGCGTTTTGGTACGGTCAATATCGTCCAGGGGGTCAAACACAGTAACGATTTCATCTGGAAGGAACGCTACGATGAATGGCGTGCCGCGCCGGACACCGTTGTCCTGTTGGCAGCCGATCAAGGCGAGGCGATCTGGCCGTGGCACATTGGCCCTGTCACCAGGCTGTTTGATCAACTGGCCTTCGACAAGGAGCGGGTGATTGCCATGATGTGCGGCCCCGAAGGCATGATGCGTGCCGCGATTACACACCTGCAGGAACAGGAGGTGGCTGATGCGGATATCTGGTTAAGCATGGAACGCAACATGCAATGCGCTGTTGGTCATTGCGGCCACTGTCAATATGGCAGTCGTTTCGTCTGCAAAGATGGCCCGGTATTCTGTTACGAGGATATCAAACCTCTGTTTGGGCAACGAGGATTCTGATGAAACCGAGACTTGCTGTTCATAAATTTTCTTCCTGTGACGGATGCCAGTTGGCATTATTGAATGCCGGTGAGCCACTATTGCAGCTCAGCGAGTTTGTCACGATTACGCATTTTGCCGAGGCCGGTCCGCTGGACCCGGATGCAAATGTCGATATCTCTCTGGTCGAAGGCAGTATCACCACCGCGCATGATGTCGAACGTATCAAACGTATTCGCGAACAGAGCCGATTAGTCATTACCATTGGCGCCTGTGCAACCTCCGGCGGGCTGCAGGCACTGAGAAATTATGCTGCTGTCGGTGACTGGGTAGCCGGCGTATACGCACACCCTGAATACATACAAACCCTGCCCACATCCACACCGATACGCGATCACATCCGCGTGGATTTCGAAATCTGGGGTTGCCCCGTCAATACCCAGCAGGTCCTGACAGCCGTTCGCGATCTCTTGTCCGGGGTCATGCCAGTTGAAGAAAGCAACAAGGTCTGTCAGGAATGCAAGCGTCGCCATTATACCTGCGTCATGGTCAGCCAGGGAGTCGCCTGCATGGGGCCGGTCACTCGCGCAGGCTGCGGGGCTTTATGCCCCGGCGTGGGACGTGGCTGCTATGGTTGCTACGGTCCCGCTGAAAACTGCAATACCGAGTCTTTATCCCGGCAATTTCAATCACAGGGTGTAGCCGCGGCAGAGATCGTCAGACACTATCGTTACTTTCACAGCACAAATGAAACGTTTAGTGCCGCGGCAAAAGTCTGGGACACCGAATAATGGAACAGAAAAGCATAAAGATTCATGTTCCCGTACTCGCCCGGGTTGAAGGCGAAGGGGCACTGGAGTTATCCATTCAGGATAACAATATTACCGAGCTCAAACTCAATATCTACGAACCACCCCGCTTCTTCGAGAAATTTCTGGAAGGGCGCAACCACGAAGATGTCATCGACATCGTCGCCCGTATTTGCGGTATCTGCCCGGTTGCCTACCAAATGAGTGCCGCCCAGGCCCTGGAGAATATTTTCAATATCGATCCCGGTCCCTGGGTGCACAGCATGCGCCGCCTCATGTATTGTGGAGAATGGATAGAGTCTCACGCATTGCATATCCATCTCCTGGCGGCACCGGATTTTCTTGGCTTTGAATCAGCCATTGCCATGGCTGAACGTTATCCCGATGAGGTACGCCGAGGTTTACGCCTGCAAAGCCTGGGCAATCAACTGATTCGATTAATGGGCGGCCGTTCAGTGCATCCGGTCGGCCTGCGCGTCGGCGGGTTTTATCATGCACCGGCAACGGTCGAAGTCGAACGACTCAAACAGGAGTTGATTGCCGCCCGTGACGATGCACGTGCATTGATTGCCTGGACGTCGCAGCTGGACTTTCCGGATGAACAGCAGAAATTTACCAGCGTGGCAATGCATCATCCCGGGCACTACCCTATGAACAACGGCAGAATCATTGCCAGCAACGGGCTGGACATCGACATTGCGGAATATAAGCAACATTTTTCCGAATCCCATGTAGCACATTCGACTGCCCTGCACTCCCACCTGCACGGTGAACCATATTTGGTTGGTCCCTTGGCGCGATTAAATCTGAATTCGCGCCAGATTCCGCATGAACTACTCGACATCGCCGCACAAGCGGGGATTCAGTTTCCCAGCCAGAATATGTTTCATAGTATTGTGGCCCGCGCCATTGAAATTGCCTATGCCATAGAAGAGGCCATTCGTATTCTTGACAACTATTCAGCACCGGCAAAACCTTTTATTTCTTACACACCACAACCTGGCACAGGTTTCGGTTGCACGGAGGCACCTCGCGGTTTTCTCTGGCACCGTTATGAAGTGGATACAGAAGGCAAGATCAAACAGGCCATCATCATTCCACCGACCAGCCAGAATCAGGCGCGTATCGAAGAAGATTTACGGCTGTCCCTGGAATCCTTCGGTCTGGATAACAGCGAAGCCGCCTTGCGGCTACATGGCGAGCGCGTCATTCGGAACTACGACCCCTGTATTTCCTGTGCAACACATTTTCTGAACATCCGCGTCTCCCGCTCATGACTGACGTGCGAATCATTGGCATTGGGTCGCCCTTCGGTAACGACTCGCTCGGCTGGCAGGTCATCGAGATGCTTAAAGCAAACGACATGCTGGCAACGTTCCCACATGAACATCTCGAATTGATTGCTGCTGATCGACCGGGTTTAAATTTAATCCAGATGCTACAGGATGCCGAATTTGTCATTCTTGTGGACGCTATCTGCGATCCGAACAGGCACGGAACCATCATGCATCTCACGCGCGAGGAACTTGTCGTTCCCGAGGTGATACTGTCCAGCCATCGTGCCGATGTCGCCAGCGCGATAGCGCTGGCAGACAAGCTGCATCAATTACCGGGAAAAATGATTCTGATCGGCCTGGGAATCGATCCGGCGCTGAATTCACCGCTAATGGAAGCGGATATGCTGGCTTTGGCATCTGAAATTACACGTGAGCTTGAAACATATTTCATGCATGCCGCCGCAAGCTAACCATGCCGAGGCCAGGCACTGGCGTCGATTGTTTCCTGATAGGCGTGCCAGACCGCATGACCGATTAAAGGCAGCAGGATAATAAACCCGAGAAAGGCAGTTAAAAAACTCAGCAATACAGACATGGCGATGATAAATGCCCATGCCAACATCACTTTTTTATTGCGCAACACAGCATTAATGCTCGTCACAACAGCCGTAATCATATCCACCCGGCGATCCATGATCATCGGCAGTGAAAAGGCGCTGGCGCAGAAGATTATTGCCGAAAATAACGAACCTACCACGCAGCCAATCCCAAGATAGAGAATGAAGCTGTTCCAGGTTGCATCAATGTCCACCGGGTAGAACACATGCAGCATCGAGGCGGCACGCGCCCAGATCAAAAAGACCACCATCAAGATAAAACCATACAAGACAATATTGCTGACGTGCTTGCCACCCTCACGCAAGCAGTAGCCAAGTACAGGCTTTCTGCCTTCCTGTATTTGACAGCTGATTGAATACAATCCGATCGCGATAAACGGTCCGACCAAAATAAATCCTGACATCGTACCAAGCACGGTATACAGATTCCCGTAGCTGTATGCCAAAGCGCTAATGATGTAACCCAGCACCAGAGTTGCAAATCCGTAACTCAGACTCAGTCCGGGGGCACGCCTGATATCCTGCCATCCGAGCTTCAACCACCGCACCGGTGCATCCAAATCCAGTTGTTTGCACGGCGCCACGAACGGCATCTGTTCCGGGTTGAATTGTTTGTCTTCGTGCATAGAGTTGTTTGCCTGCATGCTAGTCTCCCCTTTTTTGTCTCCCCTTTCCCACAAGCTTAGCGTGTTTTTTCCATGTTACCGTCACGCATTGTTGATTTTTCGACTCCCGGTCTGTCAGACATTCCCTACAGGCGAATCAGGAGTGCCCGACATCAAATCCGCCAGAACCTGAATAAACTAAATCCTAGTTCAACTAATGATGAAAAAGCTTATGACCAGTATCGAATCAGCCCCAACCGATCGCACCGGTAAAAAACATCGCGGCAACCCGGATCGTTATTTTCATATCATGACTGAAGGCTGGTATGTCTTCAAAAGCGAAGGTGTCAGAGGCCCGTTTTACGACAAGGCACGTGCGACAAGTTACCTGCAACAACACATTAGAGAAACGCTAGACCAGAACGATCCCAGTTCTACCTGGCGGTTGTAGCACACAGAATTGCCACTGGCGTTTTACGGGGCGAATGCCCCGTTTTTTTTTAACTTAATTTCTGCAGCGTGTCCCGCCACGCCGTGTTCGTACAGTTCTCCTGCTTGAGGAGAATCTTGGTACCGTCCAGACCATCGATCCAGCCGTGGATTCCCGGGACCGGTTTATTCTCGAAGCCCCACCAGACACCATTCTCATCCTGCGCTATCCAGTTTAAGGTCTTCTTATCGATGGATATCGAACTCTGTGTATGCGTGATTTGTGCACGTTCCAGGCGTTCCAGAATCCGTTCCAATTCATGCCGTCCCACCTGAAGCGTGGGGTCCTCCATGCCGAAGGCTTCCGTTTCGACCTGTTCGAAGGTCAGAGTATATTTGCCGACAACGATGACATCACCGTTTTTGAGTTTCCTCTCCTGTACAGGAATCCCGTTGACCAGTGTACCGTTGGTGCTGTCACAATCTTCGACAAACACTCCCGCCTCTTTCTGCACTATGCGCGCATGGTGACTGCTTACCGTTGTATCTTCAAGGCGAAGGTCATTGTCGAGCTTACGGCCGATCGTAACGATGTTCCGTGTGAGTAACAATTCGTCTATCTTGCGTCCGTTGAAGCGGATGGTGATTTTACTGCTCATCGTGTCCCGTCAATCTGTCCTTGGATTGAAAGTAGTATAGAGAAATATTGCTGTGATGGAAGCAATTCGGACAGCATGCGTACATTCTGACACAGGCCGAAAACCAAAAAGGCTTACCGCAATTGGTAAGCCTTTTTGGTTTGGATGGCGCGCCCGGAGCGATTCGAACGCCCGACCGCCTGGTTCGTAGCCAGGTACTCTATCCAGCTGAGCTACGGGCGCTTAGGAAGGGCGGCATTATACAGATTTCAGCGGCATTTCCAAAGAAATTGCATGAAAAAGAAGTGGCGGAGACGAGCACAGGGAGGTGCGAGGTAGACCGCGTCGGGAACACGCGGTCGAGAGAGGGCCATTCCGCCACAAATAAAAAAGGTCCCATTGGGACCTTTTTTATTTGTGGCGGAGAGAGAGGGATTCGAACCCTCGATGGGCTTTTGGCCCATACTCCCTTAGCAGGGGAGCGCCTTCGACCGGCTCGGCCATCTCTCCAGGGATACAATATAAACACAAAACCCCGTACTGGCGGGGTTCGAGGAGGGAAGGATACAGAGGTAACGGGTTTTGGTAAAGGGACAATGCCCTGAAAATTCGGCTCAGCCCTGAGCTTCTTTTTGTTCGTTCTTGATACGTTCGTAGATTTCCTCGCGATGCACGGAGACATCCTTGGGAGCATTCACGCCAATGCGTACCTGATTTCCTTTCACACCTAGGACCGTCACAGTGACTTCATCCCCGATCATGAGCGTTTCACCTACACGTCGCGTCAAAATCAGCATATTACTTTTCTCCTGCAAATGTTTGTCCTGAACAAAACGTGCAATCCTTGCATAGCGTGGCACGCTCTGAATTCGGGTATCGACCACGCCACTTCAAAACTTTAACCCTGTTTTTGCATTCAGGCAGCGGGTTTTTGGTCCAATTTAAAGGCATCGTGCAGGGCACGCACCGCCAATTCCAGATATTTCTCCCCTACGACAACCGAAATCTTGATTTCTGAGGTCGAGATCATGCGGATATTGATATTTTCCTTGGCCAGGGCGCCGAACATGGTACTGGCGATGCCGGCGTGGGAGCGCATCCCGACGCCTACGAGGGAAATCTTAACAATTGTATCATCACCGGTCACTTCTCGCGCACCCAATTCCTGGGCGGTTTTCTCCAGGATTTTCCGGGCCTTGGCAAAATCATTTCGATTCACGGTGAAGGTCAGGTCGGTACAGCCATCGGCGCCGATATTCTGAATGATCATATCGACTTCGATATTGGATTCACCAATAGGACCCAGGATCTTGTAGGCGACACCCGGGTGGTCCGGGACCCCTGCGATGGTGAGCTCCGCCTCATCCCGGTTAAAAGCAATGCCTGAAATCACGGCTTCTTCCATATTTTCGACCTCTTCGTCATAGGTAATCAGTGTCCCCGGACCATCCTGAAAGGAATGCAGCACACGTAAACGGACACCATATTTGCCGGCGAATTCCACCGAGCGAATCTGCAATACCTTTGATCCCAAACTGGCCAATTCGAGCATTTCCTCGAAAGTAATCTTGTCCAGGCGTCGCGCATGGGGCACCACACGCGGGTCGGTGGTATACACCCCATCAACGTCCGTATAAATCTGGCACTCATCCGCTTTTAGCGCAGCCGCCAGGGCAACGGCGGTGGTATCAGAGCCACCGCGCCCCAGGGTGGTGATGTTGTCATCTTCATCCATCCCCTGGAAACCAGCCACCACAACAATACGCCCTTCGCGTAAATCCTGGCGCACGCGTTGTTCATCAATATCCATGATACGGGCCTTGGTGTAGGCATTATCCGTACGAATACGTACTTGAGAACCGGTATAGGAACGTGCGGCATAACCCCGTTTGATCAACGCGATACTCAACAAGGCAATGGTGACCTGCTCGCCCGTGGCAACCAGCACGTCATACTCGCGAGGATCAGGCGTCGACGTAATATCCTTGGCAAGGCCGATCAGGCGATTGGTTTCACCTGACATCGCGGACACCACCACGACGACATCGTTGCCCGCCCGTTTGGTGGCAATCACCTTCTCGGCTACATTTTCGATCTTCTCGATCGTGCCGACGGAAGTCCCACCGTATTTTTGAATAATTAACGCCATGACTTTGCCTGTACGAAAAGTCGCAAATTAAACACTAAAAAACCAAGGAAAGAAAGAGAACCGCAGAAAGCGGATCACGCTCCCAACTGGTTACGCACCCACTCCGGGACCGAGGCCAGGGCCGCATCCAACGCTGCCGGATTAGTCCCGCCGGCCTGGGCCATGTCCGGACGTCCACCGCCCTTGCCCCCCACCTGCTGTGCCACGGCATTCACCAGTTCGCCAGCCTTGATTTGTTTGGTTTGTTCTTTTGTCACGCCAGCGACCAGGCTGACCTTGCCGTCCTGCACCGCCGCCAACACCACAGCAGCATTGCCTAGCTTATTCTTGAGTTGATCCAGGGTCTCACGCAGGGTTTTCACATCGGCATTATCTAGTTTGGCGGCCAGCACCTTGATGCCGTTGATCTCCTGTGCCTGTGCAGCCAGATCGCTACCGACACTGGAGGCCAGTTTGCCCTTAAGTTGTTCCAGCTCTTTTTCCAGCTGGCGATTACGCTCGATCAACTGCCTGACACGTTCGCTCACCTCGTCACGCTTGCCCTTGATCAGTTGCGCAATGTCATTGAGCTGTTGTTCTTCCTGATCGATATAGCGCAGCGCGCCCTGACCGGTCACAGCTTCGATACGGCGCACCCCCGCGGCCGTGCCGGTCTCATTCGTAATCTTGAACAGACCAATGTCGCCAGTGCGTCCGACGTGGGTACCGCCACACAACTCGGTGGAGAAATCGCCCATGCGCAATACCCGCACGACGTCGCCATACTTTTCTCCGAACAGCGCCATCGCGCCGCTCTTGATGGCCTCCTCCTGCGCCATGAGCTTGGTTTCTACCTCGTGATTGAGGCGGATGTGTTCGTTCACCAGGTCTTCAATCTGTTTGAGTTGTTCCGGCCTGACCGGTTCGAAATGAGAAAAATCGAAGCGCAGGCGATCGGCCTGCACCAGAGAACCTTTTTGCTGGACGTGATCGCCCAGGACCTTCCGCAGGGCAGCATGCATCAGATGCGTGGCGGAATGGTTATAGCGAATGGCTTGCCGCTGTGTGCCATTCACTTGCGCCTGCACGGTTTCACCTTGCTTGATCACGCCTTCCGCCACCGTGCCCAGATGCCCGAAGACATCATGGCCCTGCTTTTGCGTATCGCTTACCTGAAATTTACCCGCCTGTCCCAGTAACACGCCGGTGTCACCCACTTGCCCGCCGGATTCGGCATAAAACGGTGTGCGATTGAGGATCACCATGCCCGTCTCACCGGCCTTGAGTTCCGCTGCGGTTTCACCATCCTTGTAAATCGCCAACACCTCGCAGGGATCGGAGAGATGGTCGTAACCGGTAAATTCGGTGGCGGTATCGATATCAATCTTGTTTGAATAATCGACGGCAAAACTCTTGCTGGCACGCGCGCGTTCGCGCTGTTCCGCCATGGCCTTGTCAAAGCCTGCGGTATCCAGTGCCAAGCCACGTTCGCGCGCGACGTCGTTAGTCAGATCCGCCGGGAATCCATAGGTGTCGTATAACTTGAACACGACATCACCGGGAATGGTTTTGCCCTTGAGCGCACTGATCGCCTGTTCCAGGATCTGCATGCCCTGGTCGAGCGTCTCCGCAAAACGTTCCTCTTCCTGTAACAACACGCGGCTGACCATGTCGCTGGCCTTGTGCAATTCCGGATAGGCCTCGCCCATCTCCGCGTCGAGCGTCGCCACCAGCTTGTGAAAGAAGGGCTGGTTCATGCCGAGCTTGTGACCGTGACGAATGGCACGGCGAATGATGCGGCGCAAGACATAACCGCGGCCTTCGTTGGACGGTACCACACCGTCCACGATCAAAAAGCTGCAGGAACGGATATGGTCGGCAATCACCTTGAGCGAGTTGTTATTCAGATCGCTGCAGTTCGTTGCCTGCGCCGCCGCCTTGATGAGATTCACGAACAGATCAATTTCGTAATTGGAATGCACACCCTGCATCACGGCGGCCAAACGCTCCAGCCCCATGCCGGTATCAACCGAGGGTTTGGGCAGTGGTGTCATCTCGCCACTGGCATCGCGGTTGTACTGCATGAACACCAGGTTCCAGATCTCGATGTAGCGATCGCCGTCTTCTTCCGGTGTGCCGGGAGGACCACCTGGGATCTCCGGACCATGGTCGTAAAAGATTTCGGTACACGGACCGCAGGGACCGGTATCGCCCATGGACCAGAAGTTATCGCTTTCGAATTGCTTGCCACCGGGCTTATCGCCGATACGCGTAAAGCGCGCAGGATCCACCTTGATCTCTTTTAACCAGATATCAGCCGCCTCATCGTCGTCCTGATAGACCGTTACCCACAGACGTTCCGGCGGCATCTTCATCACCTGCGTCAGAAACTCCCAGGCAAAGCGGATCGCGTCCTGTTTGAAATAATCCCCAAAGCTGAAGTTACCCAGCATCTCGAAAAAGGTGTGATGGCGCGCGGTGTAACCGACGTTTTCCAGGTCATTGTGCTTGCCGCCCGCGCGTACACAGCGCTGGGAACTGGTCGCACGCACATAGGCACGCTTATCCAGGCCAAGGAAGACATCCTTGAACTGCACCATGCCGGCATTGGTGAACAACAGGGTCGGGTCGTTACCCGGGATTAATGAGCTGGACGGCACCACCGTGTGGCCCTGTTGGGCGAAGTAATCCAGGAAGGCCGATCGTATTTCCGCGCTTTTCATATTCACATCACATCAGTACAAGTATGGACGTGATTATATAGATAGATTGTTCAAGGCGTTAGCCTGTTTCAAACTCGGCATCGAGTACCCGGCGGATTTGTTCATGGCTGAAGCCGCGGTTGGCGAGAAACCGGGCCTGCTGCGACTTGAGCTGATACTCGGCCGGCAGTTCCCGCCCGAACTTTTTCTCCCGTGCCTGCTGGGCCAGGTCCAGCCAGTCAGGATCACGAAAATCCAGGTAGCGGCCAATCAGTTCATTATCGATCCCGCGCTGTTGCAATTCTGCCTGTATCTTGACCGGCCCGGTACCGCGTTCGCGCCGGCTCATCACAAAGGCCTCGGTAAAGCGCTCATCACTGAGCAGATTTTGCGCGATGAGGTCTTGCAGGGCGTGCGCGACGGCCTGTGCCTTGAAGCCTTTCTGGATGAGCTTGCGTTGTAATTCGGTCTGACTATGTTCCCGCATCGCCAACAGGCGGATAGCAGTGTCGTTAAGATCTCTTTCCATGTCGTTTAAAACGCCGGGAGGCGCCGCGCCTCCCGGTCATGCTCCCTTAAAGTTATGCTTCCGCCTCGTCCATGGCTTCATCGTGATATTCCTCGTCATTCTCCGCATTGGCGGCACCGGCCACCTGCGGTAACACCGAGCCACGGATCTTCGCCTCGATATCCTGGGCAATGGCCGGGTTTTCCTTGAGGAAGTTACGCACGTTGTCCTTGCCCTGACCGATGCGATCACCGTTGTAGCTGTACCAGGCGCCGGACTTCTCGACGATATCCATCTTCACGCCCATGTCGATAATCTCGCCCTCACGGGAGATCCCTTCGTTATAGAGGATGTCAAACTCGGCCTGTTTAAACGGCGGTGCCACCTTGTTCTTCACCACCTTCACCCGGGTCTCGGAACCGACCACTTCATCACCCTTCTTGATGGCACCGATGCGGCGGATATCCAGGCGCACGGAGGCGTAGAACTTGAGCGCATTACCGCCGGTGGTGGTCTCGGGGTTACCGAACATCACGCCAATCTTCATCCGGATCTGGTTGATGAAAATCACCAGGGTGTTGGAGCGTTTGATATTGGCCGTGAGTTTACGCAGGGCCTGAGACATGAGGCGTGCATGCAGGCCCATGTGCGAATCGCCCATGTCGCCTTCGATTTCCGCCTTCGGGGTCAGGGCCGCGACCGAGTCGATGACGACCACGTCGATGGCACTGGAACGCACCAGCATGTCCGCAATCTCCAGGGCCTGCTCACCGGTGTCCGGCTGCGAGACCAGCAGGTCATCCACGTTCACGCCCAGCTTCTCGGCATAGGACGGGTCCAGCGCGTGCTCGGCGTCGATGAAGGCAGCGGTGCCGCCCTTCTTCTGACACTCGGCAATGACCTGCAGGGTCAGGGTCGTCTTACCGGAGGATTCCGGACCGTAAATCTCGACGATACGGCCCTTGGGCAGACCACCGATGCCCAGTGCCACGTCCAGTCCCAGGGAACCGGTGGAGACCGCCTCGATGTCCCGGGCGGCCTGGTTGTCACCCATGCGCATCACCGACCCCTTACCGAATTGTTTTTCGATCTGGCCCAGGGCCGCGCTCAGTGCCTTCTTCTTGTCTTCCGCTGATGTCGTGCTTGCCATGTTCATTCCTCCGCGTTCGTACTGTTTGATTCGAGACTTCATGCAGCCCGTGGCTGCGGTATGTCTGTACTCTAGGCAATACATTTCGCTATGTCAATATTTTTTACTACCTTTGTATTTTTTATTATCTAGTAGATTTTATTGAGAGAGCCGATAGCAATCCGTATAATCCGCGAGTCTTTGCAGGGAGTAAGCATGGTTTCAAAAGAGAAAATGCGTCTGGACGTCAAATGGGCCACCCGCCAGCGCCTGCAATATATTGAAATCATGGCCTATTACACCGGTGTGATTACCCGCAGCGACGTTGCCAAGGCCTTCGGCATGTCCGACGCGGCGGCCACCAAGGACCTCAAGCTCTACGGCGACCTCGCCCCGGACAACCTGATCTATAAACACAACGTCTTTGGATTTGTCCCCGGTGAAGGCTTTCGTGAGGTGTTTGCCGACCTGACCCCGGCCAACGTGCTACCCCTGATTGCCGCCAACCTGGCGGCGGCCGGCGGTCCCTATGAAAACGAACCCATCTATGGCGTGACCGTCGATACCCTGCCCACGCCCAACCGCTTTCCGGACAAGGCCGTGCTGGCGCAGATCCTGCGCGCCATCAAGTCCCGCAGCAAACTGGAGGCGGTGTACTACTCCCTGACGGATCGGGAACAGCATGACCCGCGTATCCTGGAGCCGCATTCCTTAGTGAACACCGGTTTGCGCTGGCACGTGCGGGCGTACAACGAAGAGACCTACGATTTTCGCGATTTCGTGTTGTCGCGGTTTGTGGAGGCGCGGAAACTGGACGCGGCGGCGGAATCCAGCGCGCAGTACGACGACGACTGGACCGAGATGGTCACTCTGCAACTGACGCCCCATCCCAAGCTGGATACACAAAAACGCATGAGCCTCATGATCGACTATCGTGGTGAGAACGACCTGATTGAGCTGACAGTGCGGCGAGCCCTCATCGCTTATGTATTACAGCGCCTGGCCGTGGATACCACCCAGGATCACTCACTCAACCCCAACGCCTACCAGTTGGCCCTGCGCAATCGCGACGAGATCGAACCCTTCGCCGGCTGGGCGTTTCATTCCTGAACTGCGGCCAGCGGCCATTCCTGCACAATCGAGTACTCCGCGCCCGTCGGTAGGGTGCGCGACCGCGCCAGCACAAACCGGCTGACCGGCCAGGCGATTGGCGGCATCGTCGCGGGTAATTCAACGCGTCGAACCTTGCGCCACAGGGTCAGGTGCGGCACAAAGGGCCGGGGCTCGGGCTCATACCCACATTGCCGAGTCAGTTCACTGACTAACTGTGTTTGCAAGGTCTGCAAGGCTAAGGGCAGTTGATTTACCCCCAACCACACCACCTGCGGTCGGGGGAAATGTCCGGCAGTATCAAACTGGAGGGTAAATCCTTCACCGCGAACCCCCGCAGCCGCGCGACAGACACACTGCTCTTGTTGTTCCGAAATCGTGCCCAGAAACGCCAGTGTGAGATGGATGTGTTGCGGAGGCAGGCGTCGCCCAACGCCTTTCGGCACCAGCGATGCCGCACTGCGCCAGATCGTCTGCGCGACCTCGGGCGCGGGCCAAAGCGCGAAAAACAATCGCTGGGAAACAGGCTTATCCAAGTCGGCTCAACACACCCTGCAAGGCATGGGCGGCTGCCTGACGCCGCACCGCATCGCGATCCCCAAGAAACTGTTGCTTGTCGGTCTCCACCTGGCTATCGCGACGGGCCCAGGCAAACCAGACGGTACCTACCGGTTTGTCCAGACTTCCCCCGCCGGGCCCGGCAATCCCGGTGATGGCAAGCGTCATCGCGGCCTGACTGTGGCGGATGGCGCCCGCCGCCATGGCCCGCGCCGTGTGTTCGCTTACCGCACCGTGTTCGGCCAGGGTTTCGGCGGGGACACCGAGCATGTCCTGTTTGGCCTGGTTGGTATAAGTGATAAACCCCCGGTCGTACCATTCCGAACTGCCGGAAATATCGGTGATGACCTTGCTGACCAGGCCACCGGTGCAGGATTCGGCACAGGCCAGCATCCTGCCGGATTGTTTAAGCCGTTCACCGACCTCACCCGCCAGGTGCTGCAATTGTTCATCGGAAGGGATACTCATCGCTGACATGGTAATTCATTTAAAAGCAGTCTTTAATTATCTCTCGCCTGTACGACAAAGAAGCAATGCAGATTTACACCAACAACTCCCTGCCTGTCATTGCGGGTACCCGCCCCGAACCCGTCCTGCGGCGACCGGCCCCACCCCGCACGGAGGTCACGTCCGAATTCCAGCCGAATGTGATTGATAACCCGGGTAGTGATCAAGGCAGTCGTCGCGCGCCGCTGTTTTTACAGAGTAACTCGCCGGGAAATTTCACGCGTACCGGGGAAACGGCTGTGCGTACGTATCGGGACGTTGCCCTGGCGGGGGAACCGGGCGAGTTGGTGAATCGTCTGAACGTCACCGCGTAAAGGTCTTTTGCGTTCAATCCGTTTATTCGTAAGTCTCGCGAATCACCGCGCCAATCTCATAGCCGCCGCCTTTACGCTGCTTTTCCATACGCACCACCTGAACACGCGCATGTAATGGCGGCGTGAGATCGTTACCGGGCTCGACCCGGATTTCCAGCTCTGCGTTCAGGGGAACGCCGCGTTCGGCGATGAACATCAGACCGCGACCGCTGATGTTTTCCAGTTGCCCGACTTCATTCTCTTCGACATCGCTGTCGAGCATTTTGTATTGAATATTGCACTCGACCTTGACGCGTTTATAACTGCGTTTCTCCGTATAGTCGGCCATGCTTTCCTCCGCACTGGGTGCTTATTATGTCGTTATTGTGCGTGTTTTTTGTAAAGATAGCAAAAGGTTACAAAACCTGTCCAAATTTCGCTACACTCTCGGCCAATGTCGCGTGTAACCGAACCACCGCACCAGCACACACCCATGATGCAGCAGTATCTGCGCATCAAGGCCGACCACCCCCAGATCTTATTGTTCTATCGCATGGGCGACTTTTACGAGTTGTTCTATGACGATGCGCGCCGCGCCGCCAAACTGCTCGACATCACACTGACCCATCGCGGCCAGTCGGCGGGCGAACCGATCCCCATGGCCGGTGTGCCCTATCATGCCGTGGATACCTATCTGGCGCGCCTGCTCAAACTGGGTGAGTCGGTCGCCATCTGCGAACAGATCGGCGATCCGGCGCAAAGCAAAGGCCCGGTGGAACGCAAGGTGGTTCGCATCGTCACACCCGGCACGATCACCGATGAGGCCTTGCTGGAAGAACGCCAGGAAAATTTGCTGGTCGCCCTGTACCAATACAAACAGGACACCGGCATCGCCGTACTCGACATGAGCAGTGGCCGTTTCAGTGTCATGCAAGTGCATTCTCTCGAAGCCCTGCAATCGGAACTGGAACGGCTCAAGCCGGCGGAAGTCATTTACGACGAAGCGATCTCTTATCCCCTGAACCTGCAACGTCATGGTCGCTGGAGCGCACAACCGCCGTGGACCTTCACCCACAGCCACGCACAAAAAATCTTATGCAATCAATTCCACACCACACACCTGGGCGGTTTTGGCATTGATGATCTGCCCTTTGCAGTTGGCGCCGCCGGTGCCTTGTTACAATACGTGCACGAAACCCAACGCGGGAATGTCCCGCACATCCGCGCAATCCAGACCGAACAACACGACGACGCGATCATTCTCGATGCCGCCACGCGGCGTAACCTGGAAATCGAAACCAGTCTCAGCGGCAATCAAAAACATTCCCTGATCGGCGTCATGGATCAAACCGCCACCCCCATGGGCAGCCGACTCCTGCGGCGCTGGTTGAAACGGCCACTGCGCGATCGCGCCATCATCGAACAACGCCAGCAGGTCATTGGCACCTTGATCAATGAATACCGTTATGAACCGGTGCACGATATCCTGCGCGGCATCGGCGATCTCGAACGCATCCTGGCCCGCGTCGCCCTGCGTTCGGCACGGCCTCGCGACCTGACCCAGTTACGCTTCGGGCTGGCACAACTGCCTGCGTTGCACACCTTCTTTAAAGGCAACCAGCTTGCTGCCCTTAAGACACTGCTCGCAGGCATGCCACCGTTTGCGCAGATCGTGGATTTGCTGACCCGCGCGATCATCGAGGAACCACCGCAACTGATCCGCGACGGCGGCGTGATCGCCGACGGCTACGACAGTGAACTGGATGACTTGCGCGCCACGCGCGACAACGTCAGCGACATCCTCGCCAGAATGGAAACCCGCGAACGCCAGCGCAGCAACATCCCGACGCTGAAGATCGGATTCAATCGCGTGCACGGTTACTACATCGAAGTCACTCGCGCACAATCGGAAAAAGTCCCGGACGATTATCAACGCCGGCAGACCCTCAAGGGTGTCGAGCGCTATATCACACCGGAATTGAAACAACTCGAAGATAAAGTGTTGAGTGCGGGCGAACGTGCCCTCGCCAAGGAAAAGGCGCTGTACGAGGATCTGCTGACACAACTCAATACGCACCTCGCGGCCTTGCAGCAATGCGCCAGTGCGCTTGCCGAGCTCGACGCCCTCACCAATCTCGCCGAACGCGCGGACACCCTGAACCTGCGACCGGCCACACTGACGGATCGGCCAGGCATCTCGATTAGCGCAGGCCGTCATCTGGTGATCGAACAAAGCCTGGAACAGGTGTTTACCCCAAATGATTTACAACTTGATGACCAGCAACGCATGCTGATCATCACCGGACCCAACATGGGCGGTAAATCCACTTACATGCGCCAGGCCGCGCTCATCGTGCTGCTCGCCTATACCGGCAGCTATGTCCCGGCGGAACACGCGGTTATTGGTCCCATCGACCGGATCTTCACGCGCATCGGCGCCGCCGATGACATCAGCAGCGGACGTTCGACCTTCATGGTGGAAATGACCGAGACCGCCAACATCTTGCACAATGCCACACAACACAGTCTGGTATTGCTCGATGAGATCGGCCGCGGCACCAGCACCTTCGATGGCCTCGCCCTCGCCTGGGCCTGCGCCGGGCAACTGGCGAAAAGCCTGCGCGCGTTCACCCTGTTCGCCACCCACTATTTCGAATTGACCCGGCTGCCTGAGTTTCATCCCGGCATCCGCAACGTGCACGTGGATGCCATCGAACAGGGACAAACGATCATCTTTAACCATATGGTCAAAGACGGCGCCGTTAATGACAGCTACGGCCTGCAGGTCGCTGCCCTGGCCGGTGTCCCGCAGGACGTGATCGCGCAAGCCCGGCAGAAATTGCATGAACTGGAAAACGGCAACGGCCCTATCGACACCCGGCCAAAACCGCGCAAGGCACCCGCGGTGAAAACATCACCGATCATCGTCGCCCTGCGGCAACTTGACCTGGATCAAACCAGTCCCCGGGATGCGTTGGATATCCTCTATCGCCTCAAATCCGAACTCGAAAAATGAAGGCCGAAGGTTTACCATACCCCGAGCACAAACCTCAGGGTCCAGATCGTCAAGGAGTAAAGCATGACCTACGTCGTTACCGATAACTGCATCAAATGTAAATACACCGACTGCGTTGAAGTTTGCCCGGTAGACTGCTTCCACGAAGGACCCAACTTCCTGGTCATCGACCCCGACGAATGCATCGACTGCACCCTGTGCGAACCCGAATGCCCCGCCGAAGCCATCTTCGCCGAAGACGACGTCCCGGCAGGCATGGAACAATTCACCGCGCTCAACGCCGAACTCGCCAAAAAATGGCCGGTCATCACCGAGATGAAAGAGCCCCCCGCCGATGCCAAGGAATGGGATGGGGTGAAGGATAAGTTGAAGTATCTGGAAAAGTAGTTTTTCGTTTTTTAATTTTTATTTCGTAAATTTATCATCAGGAACCGCCGTCATTCCGGAACATCCGAAGGATGTATCCGGAATCCAGTGTCTTGTTCATAAAATCTTTTCGCTCGCCACTTCGACTTTGGCGAGGGACCCTCTTTTTAGGCAAAGATATTTCGCCCGCGGCTGCGCCGCTTTGGCGAGTGACTTTTCTTTGCTTGTCCAAAGAAAAGTCACCAAAAGAAATGACACCCGTTGTCGCTAAGCACAGCTTCGCTTATGAAACTGCTCGGGCGGTCAGCAGACAGGACGTCCTTGTCCAGTCTGCTGACTGGCGGCGTCCTTGCCGCCACCCTTCGGGCGCTACCTGCGCTGTTTCAACGCTCACCTGTTGCGACAACATGGGGGTTATCCACTGAGCAAGATAGAGCAGAATTAATAATATTTACTTCGTTCCCTCTCAGTGGAAAATTCCCATGCGATTGCCGTGAGTGGCGGTTGGCTGCGCAAGTGACGCCCAACGGGGCGCGACCAGAACGAGCGAAGCGAGTTCAGGAAGTACTTGATGAACCCGAAGGGTTCTGAAGTGAGGCAGGACGCCGAGCCTGTGACATGAAGCAGGGAAGCTGAATGTCACAGCGTCACTGAGTACTGCCAATAAGCCACGAGCGCCTGGCAAGCGCGGGGCGATTTTCTTTCCCCACTTTCTTTGTTCGCACAAAGAAAGTGGGTCGCCAAAGGCGCGAAGCGCCGGGCGAAATTGCTTTTCGACAGGACGAAACAAAATCAAACACGTTAGAATCACCCCATGCCCTCTTCCCCCAATATCCATTTCACGCCCTATTGGGATTCGCCGCTGGATGCGGTGGCACGGTATGTCGTCGATCAGGCGTCGCAGTTACCGGATCTGACCGGGACGGTGATCGTGCTCAGCGAACCACGGGCGGGGGCGGCGTTGCGGCAGGCTTTGTTGCAGGCATCGGCAGCCAAAGGTGTGCACGCCTTGCTCGGGCCGCAGATATTGAGTTTCGAACAATGGTTGTCGCAGTACATCGCCTCGCCGCTGCGCGTCTGTTCGCAGCAGGAGCGTCTGCTGATGTTGGTGGAGGCCTTGTTTGAGAATCCCGCCCTGCTCGGTCAGGCCAATGCCTGGACCCTGGCGGATTCCTTGCTGGACCTGTTCGATGAGTTGACGCTGAATCATGTCAGCCTTACCAGCGATGCCGAGAGTTTTGCCAGACGCCTTGCCGACTGGTATGCGATCAGACGCATCGATCTGCAGGGCCTGCAACATGAGGCGCGTCTGGTGCACGGCCTGTGGCAGGCCTGGCATACCCAATTGCAGGCCAATCAACTGATCGATCCTGCTGCCGCGCATATCCTCGCCTTGCAACGCAGCGCCGAGGCCATCACGCAAATCGCCTCAGTGCATTTTGTCGGTATCGAACCGCAACACCGCGCGCAGCGCGAATGGCTGCATAAGATCACCCGGCAACCGCAGGTGCATCTGTGGTGGCACGGGACGCTTGATCTTGATGCGGAGCCCGGCCACAACCGTGCCGACGCAGCGCTATTACGCTTGAGCGATGGCGTGGAGTGCAAGCCGGCGGTCATCGCCACACGCGATGCCTATCATAACGCTATCGCCGAAATGTATCGTGATGATGCCCCATTGCGTGAACGTGCCGCGCGTCTGCGTGCGCAATACGCTGAGAGTCCATTGCAGGCACGTATCAGCATCTTCTCCGCGCTCAATGCCGAACAGGAGGCGCACGCCATCGACGTGCAATGCCGGCAATGGTTACTCGACGGTAAACAACACATCGCCATCGTCACCGACAATCGTCGCCTGGCGCGACGCGTGCGCGCTCTGCTCGAACGCGCCGGGATCTTTTTGCAGGACGCCGCCGGCTGGGCCTTGTCCACCACGCGTGCGGCCGCCACTCTGGAAGCCTTGTTGTTGTGCATCGAAGAGGATTACGCCAAGGACGCCCTGCTGGATTTATGCAAATCGCCGTTCCTGTTTCCGGATCTCGATCGTGAGTTTCTCAAGAACCAGGTGTATCGCCTCGAACACGACATCATCCACAATGAAGGCGTCACCCGCGGCCTTGCACATTATCTCGATGGCATCAACGATCGCGCCGATCGCCTGCGCGAGATCTGGAGTGTGCCGCCGTCCACGGTTACCGATCTGTTACAACGCCTGGGCGATGCCTGCCAGCCTTTAGTGCAACTGATTCAAAAGCGCCATGCACTCTCGGAATTTCTTCATGCCTTGCGCCGCGTGCTCGACGCCACCGGCCTGAGCACGAGTATGCAACAGGACGCGGCGGGCTTATCCATCCTGCAAACACTGGACGACATGCAACACGCCGCGCCGGCGCATCAGGGCAAACGCCACTGGCGAGACTTCCGCGCCTGGCTCGGACGCAATCTCGAACAACATTACTTTCGCCCGCCCAGCGATCGCTCGCCGGTGGAATTGCTCAGCATCGGACAATCGCAACTGCAAGGCTTCGACGGCGTGATCCTCGCCGCCGCCGAACAGGAATACCTGCCCGGCAGTCCCGCCCGCAGTCCATTTTTTAATGACGCGGTGCGCGCACAACTGGGTCTCACCACGCGCGAACACTTCCAGCAGGATCGCCTGCGCCAGTTTTATCGTTTGCTCCACAGCGCACCGCAGATCCTGATCAGCCATCGCGCCGAACAGGACGGCGAACCGATCGCGCCCAGTCCCTGGCTGGCGGCCTTGACCAGCTTTCACCAGCTTGCGTATCAGGCTGATCTGCAGGCCAATACGCTCCATGCCTTGTTACGCGGCGGCCAGACCCAGGTCAAACGCTGGGACAGCGATGTCCTGCCGATGCGCCAGACCCAGCCGCAACCCCGCTTGCAGGATGACCTGATCCCGCACACCATCACGGCGTACGATTATCAGAGTCTGCTGGACTGCCCGTACCAGTTCTTCGCCTCGCGTTGTTTAAAGTTGCGGCCACCCGAGGAGATCCGCGAGGTTCTGTCCAAACGCGAATACGGCGAACGCGTGCATCTCTGCCTGCAGGCCTTTCACGGCGACGTGAAATATCTACCCGGCCCGTTCACTGAACTCATTACCGAACAGAACCAGGCCGCCGCCACCGACATGCTGCAACGGATCTCCGACGCGGTGTTCAATAAAGATCTCAAGGACAACTACACCCATCGCGGCTGGTATCACCAATGGGTGCAGACCATCCCCGCGTATATCGACTGGCAGCGCCAGCGTAACCTTGAATATCGTGTCAGCGATATCGAGCACCGCAGCGAGACCGAACTCAATGCACAGGTGCGCGTGAAAGGCCGTCTGGATCGCATCGACAAGGGCGGCGACGGCTACGCCATTGTGGATTACAAATCCGGCCGCACCCCGACACAGACCGATATCCGCAACGGCGAGCAGATCCAGTTGCCGTTTTATGCCTTGCTGGCGCAGGCCGAGGGCATGCCGGTGACCCAGGTGGAATACCTGCAGATCGGCAGCGCGAAAAATTTCGAATCGAAGTTTCCGCAGAGCGGCGAGGCACTGCAACAGCTCACCGCGGACATCCGCGATCGCCTGCAACAACTCATGCAACAAATTCACGCCGGCCAGTCCTTGCCGGCGTGGGAAAACAAAGACATCTGCAAATACTGCGACATGAGCACCCTGTGCCGGGTGGGAGGTTGGGAAGAATGAAAACAAATCGTCTGGAAGCCTTCAGCGATGGGGTGATCGCGATCATCATCACCATCATGGTCCTGGAGATGAAAGTGCCGCACGGCGAAGACCTCGCATCGCTAACACCCGTGATCCCGGTGTTCCTCAGTTATGTGCTGAGCTTCATCTATCTCGGCATCTACTGGAACAATCACCACCACATGCTGCACACCACCCAGCACGTCTCCGGCCCGATGCTCTGGGCCAACCTGCATTTATTGTTCTGGTTGTCGCTGGTCCCCTTCGCCACCGGCTGGATGGGCGAAAATCATTTTGCGCCCGCCCCCACGGCAGTGTACGGCGTGGTGTTGTTGATGGCCGCCATCGCCTACTTCATCCTGCAAACCATGATCATCAAATCCCAGGGCAGCGGTTCGCTTCTGCAAAAGGCCATCGGCAATGACTGGAAAGGCAAGGTCTCACCGCTGCTCTACGCCGCCGCCATCCTGCTGGCGTTTCAATGGCGCTGGGTCTCCATGGCATTGTACGTTGCAGTCGCCCTGATCTGGCTTGTCCCGGATCGGCGCATCGAACATGTCTTGCAGGATCACGATGCCTGATAAATGCATTCCAATGGGTGCTTCAAGACATTAACCACCGCTAACCCGCGGCCGTGATCCGCGATAGACGTAGCGAAAGGTGTTAAGTTCAACTGATGCCTAAACAAAAATAATTTCAAATCATAATTCATCAGGCGCGTCAGGATTGCAAACGCCATGACATGTGTATAGCATGGCCGCCGCAACTCTCACTTCACGGTTCACGAATGCATACCCTGTATTTGATGCTGCTTGCCGTCCTGCAAGGTATCAGCGAACTCTTTCCAATCAGCAGTCTGGGACACAGTGTACTGGTGCCTGCGCTTTTTCACTGGCCCATCGATCGCGACGCCAGCTGGTTTTTGCCTTTTATCGTCGTGCTGCACCTGGGAACCGCCCTTGCCTTGCTTATTTATTTCTGGCGTGACTGGCAACAACTGCTTGCCAGTGTATGGCACGCCCGCGGTGGCACGCAGGTAGCGGAAGCCCGCGTATTCTGGTTGCTGGTGGTCGCCACGCTACCCGCAGGCTTGCTCGGTTTGCTACTCGAACACAAACTGCGGCATCTGTTCGGTGGCTTTACGGTCGTCGCCGTTTTTCTCGCGCTGAATGGCATTCTGTTGATTCTGGGCGATCGTCTCAAGCACAAAGAATCCCGGCACAACCTGGAAGAACTGAGCTGGAGTAAGGCCCTCATTGTCGGGTTCGCCCAATCCCTCGCATTGATTCCCGGTATATCACGTTCCGGCGCCAGTCTGGTTGCGGGACTAACCGTCGGCCTAGACTATGCCGCGTCCGCCCGACTGTCATTTCTGCTGGCGACACCCATTATTGCGGCAGCCGGTGTCCTCGAAGTACCCAAGTTATTGCACGCAAACGTGCACGCGCCCGTGAGTATCATTCTCGCTGCCGGCGCAGTGGCCGGGATCTTTGCCTATGCCAGCACCTGGTTCCTGATGCGCTGGTTCAGCGGACATGAAGTCAGGGCCCTGCGGCCATTCGGCATCTACTGCCTGCTCCTGGGTATCGGTGCACTGATAGTCCACGGAATATAAGCGTCGGAATTATTTATGCTGCACCGTCATGCGCTTGAAACAATTTTTTCCGCCGCTTGTCATATCGTCGGCGATACCTAACCACTATTCATTTCTCTACAACAGGCAACCTAACTCTATCCCGGAAATATCGGCATGTTCGAAATGATCATGGCGGGTGGCTGGTTTATGTGGCCCATCCTCTTGTGTTCCGTCGCGTCACTGGCGATTATCGGTGAACGCCTCTGGTCCTTGCAGCGAAAAAATATTCTGCCTGCGGCCCTGCTCACCCAGGTACAGCGTTGGCTGGAACAGAATCAACTGGACACCACGCACCTGACGGCGTTGCGTAACAGTTCCCCTCTGGGCAAGATCCTGGCCGCGGGTCTGATCAACCGGAACCACCCGCGCGAGATTATCCTGGAGGCCATCGAATACGCGGGACGGCATACCATCCCCGAACTCAATCGCTATCTACGCACGCTCGGGTCGATCGCCGCGATCGCGCCCTTTCTGGGATTATTCGGCACCGTCGTTGGCATGATCGAAATGTTTTCCGGCATCGGCGAGCACGGCGTCGGCGACCCCGGCATTATTGCGCACGGTATTGCCGTCGCCCTGATCAATACCGCCGGCGGTCTCGCCGTGGCGATTCCAAGTCTGTTGTTTTACCGCTATTTCCGTGGCCGGGTCTACGACCTGGCCATCGAAATGGAAGAAGAGGCCATGCTGTTAGTCGAAATCCTGCAAGGCCGGCGCGAGCGAGGCTGAGCATGACCTTCATCCCGGAACCTGACGATGAACCGGAAATAAACCTGATTCCGCTGATCGATGTCTTGCTGATGGCACTCATTTTTCTGCTCGTCACCACCAGCTTTTCCATTGAATCGCATTTGCACATTCGCCTGCCCAAGGCCGCGACCTCGGTGACTGACAATAAAACGCCTTCCATCCGTATCACCATCGACGCCAACGAACAATATTTTATCGGCAACGATCATCTGCCCAAGGATGCAACCGCGGCCTTGCGCTACGCCATGGCGCACGCCGCCGGCAACAACAAGGACCCGCTCGTCATAATCGATGCCGACGCCAAGACCCCGCATGAAGCCGTTGTCCATGTCATGGATATGGCGCAACAACTCGGCTTCACCCATTTAACGTTTTCGACGCGCAAGGCGGAAGAACACCACGGGAAGTAATCCGTGCCCGCCAACTGAGCCCGCAAAAAAACTCGACGTAGGGAGTCCCCACGCCGAGTTTTTATTTACGCAAATTAATAGCGTGACTTAATGGAAGTGACGATCACCATCGCGGTGCTCGTCGCAGTCGCGGCCGTGTACTGCACGGATCTTCTGCGCCACGTAACCCGGCAGGTCTGCATCGCTGAAGGCGAAGACATAGAACTGGTTCGGGTTCGGCACCATGCCACGGGTCGGGTCGCCCGGCTGCTTGGTCGGGTCGGCGACCATGCCGAGGAAGTCGTTGTCGTTGGCGATATATAAGGTGTGCCTGGTTTCGCCGTTGATCACGACATCCTGGCCGAAGGCCACACCCTCGATCTTGGACGGAATAAAGTAACTGTCGATACCCGCCGCATTGAGTTTGCTCACGATATCGAGAAACTCCGTCTTGGGCACGGCATAGTCGGACAGGTCACCGCTCATGTCCGTCACGTCCTGCGCGCCATTGAGATCGATCAGGAACAGTTTCTTCACGCCCGCCGCAGATGCCACATCCGTCAATAAGGGTGTATCGGCGAAGCCGTTACCGTCGCGTTCGTCCACCAGGAACTGATGGTTGTTCACGGCCACGATCTCGCTCACACCGGAACCTTCGGTGAGCTTGTAGGCATACTCGTGCGTGTTGCCGCTGCGAATGTCGATGGTGATGATACGCAGGCTTTTCTTTTTGTCCTGTTCCAGGTTGGCCTGCATCATGCCCACGAGCATCTTGCCATCGGGCGTAATCGCCAGGCCTTCCATACCCTTGTTGGTCACGCGCCCTACCGGGTTGGAATCGATCTCCACCTTCTTTTGTGAACTCAGGGTGGTAATTGCCAGGTTGTCCGGTAAGGCAAAGGAGCGAACGCGTTTTCCGGTCAGGCGATTGAACTGATACACATACGGACCGTATTCATCGGAGACAAACACGCTCATGCCATCGTTGGATACGCGGATGGATTCCGGGTCGAGACGGGCGTTGCCGGGGTTGGTTGAGGACTGGCCCGGCTCGAAATTGTCGGAACGGCCGGTGAAATAATGCGTGTGGTTCACGGCATTCAGTGCCGGCGCACCTGACCCCAGCGGGGTCACGCCATCCACCTGATAACCCAGACCGGCACCGTTACCATACACCAGCGGTGTCGGACTCGATAACAAGGTGGTCGCCCGCAGGGTCGGCGTCAGCACAAACGGCAATGACGAACCCGGATCGCTCGGTGCCAGACTCATATTAAAGGTCTGGTATCGCGCGATGTAGGAGACCGTGTCATCTACCGAGCCATTATAGGAATTCGCATTGGGACCGCGATCCGGCAAGGCCAGGAAGGTGGTGCCACCCGCGTAGGCGAAACCGGAACCCAGGCCGCCCAGGCGATTGCCCGGCACACCGTTTTCCAGCGGTGCGGCCGTCTGGCTAGACAGGTCTTCGTAACGGCCATCGATGCTGCCGACGGCAATGAGATCCACGCTGGCAAAGGCCGAACCGGACACCAGCAGGGAGGAGATCAATAAGGACAGGATTTTTTTTGTTTGCATGATTACCGACTCCAATGATTAAAAAATGAGACGGCAATTATTGTGTTGGTACTATATGACGCAGGTGTTACGAGATACTGATTTACATACTGCTGTGTCCATGGCGCGCATATGGATGACTGACCAAGATATGAACAATGCCTATAATCTCAGCGAGACCGTGAGTGATATAGAAAATGAGTATAAGCTCAAAGCTCGACGGAATGGCATGCAAGAAACGTTATGAATTAGTCACCATACCAGTGTTACACGAATTTGGAGGAAGCCATGTATCGGAATACAGCCATCATGCTTGTCTGCCAGCTGGCATTGGTATTAGGTGCATGTTCAGCTGAGCCGATCAGAGAATTGAACACATCACAGGGCAAACAATGCGTTGCAGAGTGCCGGACAAGACAAAGTTCCTGTGAGGACTTCGATAAATTTAAAAACAGAGACCAACAACAGTGTGAGGACATGGCAGACAATGACCATCGCCTCTGCGAAATGAACGCCGAGTCGGATTACACTCAGTGTCAGTTACAATCTCAGTCGGATTACTCAGCCTGCCTGAATAATCCAAACAACAATGGCACCTGCATTCAGGCAATGTGCGTTAAAACGACTTGTATAAGACAGACTTGTGCTCAATCTCCCTCAATAAGTTTATGCGATAAGGATTTTCAACAATGCTTTCAAAATTGTGCCCGCATCGAAAGTAAGTCAAAAAAAGTAATTTTCTATTATTTTACGCCAGGCAGAAATGAATGAAGAATATTGCGCACGCAAAGATATCCCGGCTATTTTGCGTTAAACTAAAACTTTTCGGGGAAAAATAATATGATCGAAGTCTTCGTCCGCTACGCCCATTTCATCGGCATCATCGTTCTGGCATCCATGCTCGTCGGCGAGCATATGCTCCTTAAAGCGAAAATTTCCAACCAGGATGCAAAGCGTCTCGCCGTGATCGATGCGATCTACGGGATATCGGCGATAGTAGTCCTGCTTGCCGGCTTGACGCTCTGGTTATGGGTTGGTAAACCGTCATCTTTTTATAACAGCAATCCGATATTCCATGCCAAATTAACTTTGTTTGTCCTCATGGGTTTGTTGTCAATCTACCCGACGAGATTCTTGCTGAAACATCGCAATTCACCAGATACAGTGATTGAGGTCCCTAAAAAGGTAATCAACATTATTCGTGCTGAGCTGCTCATTCTGGTGATCATGCCGTTGCTGGCGGTGTTGATGGCCCACGGTTATGGCAATCACTGAAAGCAAATAATTCATAGTGAGCAAATCGCTTCTCAGCGCTGTAGCCATAGCGATCACGCTGTTTGCGTTTTTGCCTTACATCCGCGCAATCCTGACCTCCGCCATCCGGCCGCATGTCTTTTCCTGGTTCATCTGGGGGACAACGACGGTGATTGTGTTTCTGGCCCAGTTGCAGGGACACGGCGGCGCGGGCGCCTGGCCGATAGGTGTCTCGGGCAGCATTACGGTACTGATCGCAGCCCTGGCCTATTGGAAACGGGCGGATATCAGTATCACGGCGGTGGACTGGCTGTTTCTTGTTTTAGCCTTATCATCGCTGCCTTTCTGGTATTTCACGGCCGATCCGCTCTGGGCGGTGCTCATCCTGACTGTCGTGGATTTACTCGGTTTCGGTCCCACGCTCAGAAAGGCCTATACTGCACCCCGCTCGGAATCCGTCCTGTTTTTCGCGACCTTCGCGGTGCGTAATTTCATCGTGATTCTCGCACTGGAAAATTATTCACTGACCACGGTGTTGTTTCCCGCCGCGATTGCCATCGCCTGTCTCTTGCTCATCGCCCTGATCCTGTACCGGCGACGCGTCTGTGTCGGCCTGCCGCCAGCATAAACGTTAAATCCATTACAGATCTTCTGGTCATGCCGGCTATCTATTTCCTGCCGTTGCTGCTATTTAATTAAACATGGTAACGGCGTCTGGCGCGGAAGCTGTTACCCTCTTTCGGAACTGCTTGTCATCGCTGCGGTCGTACGTTCGAGTACCGATGTTGTAAATAACATTTTCCGACCACTGACTGCACATCGCGGACATGGAACCAGGATGCTACCTATCCCGATATAAAGCGCCAAAATTCTCTCACCCTGAACGTAAGACCTGACGAAATGGGAGAAAACAGATGAAAACTCAGACTGCCTTAAGCCAACTCGAAGCAATCCTGCACACGATGGCAAAACTGTATTCCAGCATGTTTGCCATGATCGTGCACGAACGTATCTCCACTTACCATACGCCGTGCGATAACGCCGAAGATGTTGGCGTGGCATTGCATTCCTATATCCGGCATATCAAATACCTGTCTGTCGAAGAACCTTTGTTTGCTGCGGAGGTATTGGATTCCGAACTGGTGATCGGACATGCCAATGCCGCGATGGCGATGTTTCCCGGCGCGGCAATGCCCGGTAATCCCCTGGCGGAGTATTTTAAAAAGAACACTACCTATTCGGAACTGGCTCCGCCGATCGTCGAGAAACTCAAAAGCCGCGCCTGGGAGCACACCTTTAGCACGATTCGCTATGCACACCACGGCGATTTTGCGAATGCCAAGTTACATGCGGATCTTGCCAATAACGCCATCTATGAACTCAGTCATTTTATGACGACAACGGATTACAATGACTTCAAATGCGCGGTGAAGGCGGCACTCTTTGATAAACCGGTGAACGCGGCACTGGAACCCGCCTGATACCATCGCAAGGAAAATCCCTTGCGATGGCGTGACATGCTATTTGACAGGGTCGAAACTGAAACTCTGTCCGCCGACCGAGGCCTCGTACATCAAGCCGCCGCGAATCAGCGTAAACACCGCCATGTTATCGGCATAGCTGGTTTTGGCGGCGGCCCCGCTGGTTGCGGCGACGGCGCTGGCCTGGGCCGAGAATTTCAGATTGCCGCTTTTAAATGAGTTGAACGCCTTTTCGTTTTCGAAAAAGATGATCTCGCGATAGGATTCGCCGCCCAGTTGCCAGCCGATCGTCACCTGCGTCAGGCGGGTGAAGCCAATCATCCGGCCCTGGCGATACACCACACCCGAGCCATACGCGCCACCGATACCGATGCCACCTTTGCCGACAGCGGGATAGACCGCGTAGGCATAGGCCTTGTCGAAAAAGCTCTTCATGCTGGGATCGTGTTTCCTGAATTCGGCAATCGCCTCCTTGGCTGCCTGATCGGCCTTGCCGGCCTCATTCGGATTCCAGCCGGCACAGCCGGCGAACAGTAACGATACCAGCATGAGCATCGCAAGCTGGAGCTTGTGTTGTACGATTTGACGCATGTCTTATGCACCTTCCATTTCCAGGTCCGTCCTCACGGCATCGAGCCCGGCGGTTGCGCATTTTTCATCTGTCACACCGGAGGGTGCGCCGCTCACACCGATACCGCCGAGAATCGTGCCGCCGATGTTGATCGGAATCCCTCCCGCGCTCACCATCAGGCCATCCATTTTCGGCACCTGATACGCCCCCTTAAAGCGTCCTTCCATTTGCGACAAAGGTGAGTTGAATGCCATCGCCGTATGCGCCTTCTGTTTACTGATAGGCACGGTAATGTCCATGGCAAGGGTATCGCGTAACACGGCCTGTACGTGGCCACCGCGATCGATTACGGTCACGGCAATTTGCACGCCTTCTTTCCGACATTGCGCAATCGCTGCCTGCGCAATCCGCAAGGCGGTATCCATCGTCAGGCGTTTGATATTTACCGTGAGTGATTCAGATGCCTGTGCAGCAGGTATCAGGCTGGCGGATAATAAAACTGCAGTAGCAAGTTTGAGTGGGTGGCGCAACATACTCGATCCTCCGTTGTTTTGTTGTAATCCTGTACGACAACAGCGTACAGGCTTAGTGCCCTCGAAAATGATACGTTGATGCCAAGTCCTGCGGCAAGCCTGTAAATTTGTGATTTATGTACTACCAAAAACGTCAGCCCGGCACGCGGGCCGGGCTGATGATGTCAGCAATGCTAGATTAAAACACTATATTAATAAGCAGGCGCTTCGGCCTCGTAATGCAGACCCTTGGCCGCCGCCTGTGAACGGACGGATTCAAACAAACGGGCATCCAGTGACCCTTTGGCGCCGCCGCTGGCCTCCACTTTTTTACGGATGAAGGCATCGCGTTCCTTGGCCAGGTGACCAATCTTTGCCTGCAGGTCTTTGCGCTCTTTGGCCTTGGAGGCAATCATCGCCTTCTGCTCTGCAGGTGACATCGCCGCCACCGCCGCCGGTAAGGCAGCCTTGTCGATGTCTTTCAGTTCGACACGCCCGCTGCTGACATCCTCCACCAGATCCTGTTTGCCAAGCAGATTGGTCTTGCCACTCCCGGAGGCATTAAACGCGGCGCGGCGTGCCTGCGATTCATCCGAGGCAGTATCATGCAGCTTTTCCGTCGCTGCCTGTTTGCGGGCAAAGGCCGCCTTCTCTTCTTTACTGCCATACACCATGCGCGTGTCATCCAGCTTGCGCGACAGCTCGGCGAGTGTTTTATCGTACGGTGTCGCGATTGCGACCGCGCTGCCGGCTTGATCGACCTGGAAATAATCGCCGTTACCCAGTTGTGCAATCTGTTGCCAGTACTGCTGCGTTTGCGCAGAACGGCCGCATTGAATGGCATTGACCACGATGCCTTTTTGTTTCGCCAGGGCGAGAGTCTGCGGATATTTCACATCGTCCTGATAGTCCATGTGCGGCGGCGCATCACCGACCAGGAAGATCGCCTTGTAGGTCTTGTTATCCTTGTGCCAGGACATTTTGTTCACGGCCTCATTCAGGGCCTGATTGACACTCTCCGGGCCATCGCCGCCGCCATTGGCCTGAAAGTCCATCAAGGTGGCATACATGGTGTCGAGGTCGGAAGACAGATCCACCACACGGGTGACATAGGCATCACCGCGATCACGATAGGCCACCAGGCCCATACGGATCTCCGGGGCAGGCCTGGCCTGGGCCATGCTCGATGCAATCGACCAGATCTTTTCCTTGGCCGCCTGAATCAGTCCACCCATGCTGCCGGTGGTATCCAGCACGAACACCACATCGATCTTCGCCGCCTGGTTCGGCACCGTTTGCTGAGGCGGCAATGGGATGGGCGTATTCTTATATATTGGATACGCTGCCACGCCGACGGCGGTAAGCGCAAACAAGGCTGTTGCAATTAACTTGGTTTTCATCGTCTATCTCCTGAGGTTTAAACAGAGGTGAGTTTGTGCACGGCCGCCTGGGCCGCGCGGTGTGCGCGTTCGAAACGATCTTCCCCGTCCTTGACCGCGACGCGGGACGCACGCCGGCCTTGCAGTGAAGACGGGATAAAGACAAACAGGGCCTGACACAAAAAGAAGGTCCACAGGCCAATGAACAGGCTTTGGGTATGCAGTCCCGCACCGATAGCCAGGGCACTGGCAGTCCCGTGCAAGCCGAGGTCCATCAGCGATGGCAGGACGCCGTTATAAAAATACAGGGCGCGGACCAGCCATAGCAGCAGCAGATGGAGGCTCAGATACAACACAATGGGTGGATACCATAGCCAGATGAGGATGCTCAGCAGCAACCAGCCGGTCAGCATGGTCACACGGCCGATACGCTCGCGTGAACGCCACAACAAATACAAGACGTAGGCGAAACTGATCCCGCTGGCGAGCAGGCGTAATAAGAAGCCGGCGCTGACAAAGGGATTGAACATGACAAACAGCGCACTGCCACCGATACTCAACACCAGCGCCACACCGACACCTTCCAGAAATCCGGGGCGGGTCTTCATGACGTCCTCCGGTTTTGTTTTTCACGCAACAGGGCGACTTCCACATCGGCATCACTGACGGCAATGTCCGGCATGGCTACGGAGAGATCGCTGTGGTCGCCGTGTGAATCACGTACCAGCAACTCGAGCTTCTGCTGCATGCCGGTCAGGCGCGTGCGATTGGTTTGCAGGCGTGTGGTCAGTTCGCTAATCGCGTGAGTCATCTCCTGCTGCTGGCGTACGAGATACTGCAGCAGACGCTCGGCCTCCAGTTTGCGCCTGAGCAGGTTACGCGCGAGGTCATCATTGCCGGCATCCAGGCAGATACCGAGTTCTTCCTGTGTGCGCGCGAGTGTTTGCTTGACGTCGTCGTGACGACTGGCGAGTTGCTTGAGTTCGTGGGCTAACAGTTTGTGGCGCTGCTCGTCGGCGAGTATCTCCTCTTCCATCTCGCGCACCGCCTGACGCAGGATAACGTCCGGCTCTTCGATGCGATCGAGGACGGCGTGGAGATCCGCCCGGAACAAACGACTGAAACGGGTGATCAATGCCATGTGACTTACCTCCGGTTGTGAACGTGTGGGTTAACGCTGAGGCAAGTCTAGGCACGGTGCCGAACAACAAACAGGCAGGCTTTGGTAAAATCGCCGCGACGCAATTTACCTAAAATTTACATACCGGCCACCATGAACAATGCTAGGCTTTAGCCCATCATGACCCGCAAACCCCGCATCCTGGTTGTCGAAGACGAGGCCGCCATTCGCACTGGCCTGCTGGATGTCCTCGTGTTTCACGGTTATGACGTGGATGCGGCCGAGAATGGAACAGACGGCCTGGCCAAGGCCCTCAGTGGGAAGTTTGATCTGATCCTGCTGGATGTCATGTTGCCGGGGCTGGACGGTTTTAGCGTGTGCAATCGCATCCGCGAACAGGATCGCGAACAGGCCATCATCATGCTCACGGCCAAGACCAGCGATGACGATATCATCCACGGCCTGTCTCTCGGGGCCGACGATTATGTCGGTAAACCCTTCTCGGTGGCGCAGCTGATACTGCGCATCCAGGCGGTGCTGCGGCGCAGCGGTATCGACACGCAGATAGCCGATACACTGCGGCTCAGCGATGAACTGGAGATCGATACGCGCAATCTGACGGCGCAGTGTGGTGACAACACACTGTCCTTCACCCGGCGGGAAATGGATATCCTGCAATACCTGCACAGGCATCACGCTCGCCCGGTGCCGCGCGAAGAGTTGCTGAACAAGATCTGGGGTTATGCCAAGCATCTGGATCTGGAGACCCGCACCGTGGACATCCACATCGCCAAACTGCGGCGCAAACTCGAACCCGATCCCGCACAACCGCGTTACCTGGTGACCGTGCGCGGCGCCGGCTATCGTCTGCTGGTGGAATAAAGATGCGTAACGGTCTCACCGGCTGGACACGCCGCCGTCTGGCGATCTGGTTAGGTATTTTTTTCCTGGCCCTAGCGATCCCGACCGCGATCCTGATCAATCAGGCGTACCGGCAACTGAAATATGAATCCTTTCATCAATACCGATTGCTCGCGGAAGACCTGAGCAGGCAGATCGATCGCCGCCTGCAGACTATCGTCGCGAGTGAATCCGCACGCAGCTTTACCGACTACGCCTTCCTCAATGTGGCCGGTGATCCCAAGGCCAATTTTCTGCAACGCTCGCCTTTGTCCGCCTATCCGGTACACTCCGCCCTGCCCGGCATCATTGGCTATTTTCAGATCGATGCCCAGGGTAATTTCACCACGCCCTTACTACCGCAAGAAACCACGACCGCGCTGGCCTACGGCGTGAATCGCACGGAGCTACAACAACGTGAGGCCTTGCAGACGCGCCTGCATCACATCCTCAGTGAAAACCATCTGGTGCAAACGCCTGACCGGCTGGCCGCTACACCTCCCTCTGCCATTCACGATGAAGCCCGAAAAAAAATCACCCGCAACGATGCCAGTGGTATGAGTTCGCCGGCGCCGGCCAGCGTACCACTGGCCTCGCAACAGGCCTTCGATCAATTGCGAGAAACCGAAACCCAGGCAGTGCAAAAACAACAGAAGTTACCCAATACGCTTGGCCGTATCGAAGACCTGAAACTGAAAACGCCTTATGCCGCCAAACCCGCGGAAGAAAAGGCCAACGCGGCAAAAAGCGAACGCCGGGCATTGCGCAAGGAACGCAGCGTCCTGCCGGAAGCGGCATCGACAGCAGCAGAAGCGGATGCCATGCCGAAAGACAAACAGGATTTGCGCGTGCACATCTTCGAGAGCCAGATCGATGCCTTTGAGATCAGCCTGCTGGAGAGCGGACAGTTCGTCATGTACCGCAAGGTCTGGCGTGACGGCCAACGTTACATCCAGGGTGCCCTGATCGATCCTGCACCCCTGTTTCATGACCTTATCGAATCGGCGTTTCGCGAAACCGCCTTGTCGCAAATGAGCAATATCGCCATCGCCTATCGCGGCAATGTCTTTACCGCCTTCAGCGGCAAAGGCGCGCAACGATATTTGTCCAGCACCGAACAACTCCAGGGCGCCCTGTTGGCGCAAACCCGTTTGTCCGCGCCGTGGAGCGATCTGGAATTGATCTTCAGCGTTAACCAGTTGCCCAACGGCCCCGGCGGCAATGTCCTGGCCTGGGTGGCATTTATCCTGATCATTGTCCTGTGTGGCGGGGTTTACCTCATGTACCGCCTGGGCGTGCGCCAGATCGAACTGGCGCGCCAACAACAGGATTTCGTTTCCGCCGTCAGCCACGAACTCAAGACACCGCTCACCTCCATCCGCATGTACGGTGAAATCCTGCGCGAAGGCTGGGCCGACGAATCCAAGAAGCGCGGTTATTACGATTACATCTTTACCGAGAGCGAACGCCTGTCCCGCCTGATCGGTAACGTCCTGCAACTGGCACGCATGACCCGGCATGAATTGCAGACGGACCTCAAGACGCTGCGCGTCAGTGAATTGATCGACAATATCCGTTCCAAGGTGAGTTCGCAGATCGAACGTGCCGGTTTCCAGCTGGACCTGCAATGCGATGAGCCTGCGCAGGCCGCCAGGATCGAGGTCGATGTGGACTTTTTTACCCAGATCCTGATTAACCTGGTGGATAACGCGCTCAAGTTCGCGGCCAGGGCCGAGCAAAAGCGCATCGATATCGCCTGTCGCCGGCAGCAGGACAGGATCGTATTCAGCGTGCGCGATTACGGACCCGGCATCCCCAAGGACCAGTTACGCAAGGTGTTTCGCCTGTTTTATCGCGCCAACAATGAGTTGACCCGCGAGACCGTAGGCACCGGCATCGGCCTGGCCCTGGTGCAGCAACTGGCCACGGCCATGCAGGGCCGGGTGGATGTCATCAACCGCCAACCTGGGGTAGAATTCCAGGTCAGTTATCCCGTTTCAACAAAGGCCTGACCGTGTCATTACCCTTACGCTTCATCCCGGTTTTCATCGCCGCCGTGCTGACCCTTTCCTGTAGCAGCGACAGCATCAAGCGCAACACTTACCAGTCTCTGCAAACCATGCAGCAGCGTGAGTGTCAGCAGACACCGGGACAGGATTGTCCGCAACCGGAAAGTTATAACCAGTACGAGAAACAACGCGAACAAGACCTCAAACAATAACGCAAGCACTGTTATGCAAAATCGCTGGGACGATCAGGAAGCCGCCAGTTTCGAGGGCGATCTGCAATTGCGTGTGTATACCTCACGCCTGCTCGGCCGTGATACGACCCTGGTCTTACACGGTGGCGGTAACACCTCGGTCAAACTGACCGCCAGGGATATTTTTGGCGAGCCGCAGGACCTGCTGTATGTCAAAGGCAGCGGCTGGGATCTGGAACACATCGACGTTCCCGGCTTTCCGCCGGTGCGCATGGACCATCTGTTGCGGCTGGCACAACTGCCGGCACTGTCCGACCCGCAGATGGTCAACGAACTCAAGACGCACACCATCGATGCCGGCGCACCGACGCCGTCGGTCGAGGCGATCCTGCACGCAATATTGCCGTACAAGTACGTCGATCATACTCATGCCGATGCCGTCATCGCCGTGACCAATACGCCGGATGGCCTGGCGCATGTCAAACGCATCTTTGGCGACACCGTGGTCATCATTCCGTACATCATGCCCGGCTTTGACCTGGCGCGATTGTGCGCGCAGGAATTTGCCAGACAACGCAACGCCAATACCCTTGGCATGGTCCTGATGAATCACGGCATCTTTTCCTTTGGAGAGACTGCGCGCGAATCCTACGAACGCATGATTACCCTGGTCAGTCGCGCCGAAGCGTATCTCAAGCAACACCAGGCCTGGGACATTCCAGCGTTACAGGTCAACACTGCATCGACAACACTGCGGCATGACATCGCGGACTTTCGCCGTCGGATCGCCAAACAGATCGGCTATCCGGTGATCCTGCAGACTTGCCAGGACAATCACGCCATGCAATTCATTCAACGTCCCGACCTTGCCTCAATTTCACAACAAGGCCCGGCGACGCCGGATCACGTCATCCGCACCAAACGCCTGCCACTGCTCGGACGTGACTTGCAGGCGTATGCTGCGCAATACCAAGATTACTTTGATACCCTGGCGCCGCAGGCCAAGGATCCCAAGACCATGCTCGACCCGCTGCCGCGCGTGATCCTCGATGCGGAATTTGGTCTGTGTACCGTAGGCCGCACGGCGAAGGATGCGCAAATCGTGCAGGACATCTACCGGCATACCATGGACATCATCCAGCGGGCTGACATGCTCGGCGGCTATCAAGCCCTGCCTGCCAGGGATATCTTCGATGTGGAATACTGGGATCTGGAACAGGCGAAGTTGCGCAAGGCCGGCAACCCGCCGATGTTCAGCGGCGAAGTGGTGTTGATCACCGGTGCCGCGTCCGGCATCGGCAAGGCCTGTGTCGACGCCTTCCTGCAACGCGGTGCCGCGGTGGTCGGCATCGATATCGATCCCGCCATCACCACGCTGAAATCCCATCCCGCCTATCATGGCCTGGTCTGTGATGTCACTGATGTAACCGCCATGGAAACTGTTCTGGAACAAACGGTACGCCGCTTTGGCGGCCTGGATATGTTGGTACTCAACGCCGGAATTTTTCCCGGCGGCCAACACATCGCCGAACTGGATCTCGAGGAATGGCACAAGGTGCAGGCGATCAACCTCAATGCCAATCTCAACTGGATGCAGGCCTGCCATCCCTTGCTCAAGCTTGCACCCAAGGGTGGACGCGTCGTGATCATGGGATCGAAAAATGTTGCCGCACCCGGTCAGGGTGCGGCCGCGTATTCAGCAGCCAAGGCGGCACTCACACAATTGATGCGCATCGCCGCCATGGAATGGGCGAGCGATCACATTCGGATCAACGCCCTGCACCCGGACGCGGTGTTCGATACGGGGATCTGGAGTGACGATGTGCTTGCGGCGCGGGCACAACACTACGGCATGAGCGTGGAGGAATACAAACAGCGCAACCTGTTGAAGGTATCGATCACCAGCGCCGATGTCGCCGCCCTCACCGCCGAACTGTGCGGCCCCCTGTTTGCCAAAACCACGGCGGCGCAGATACCGATTGATGGCGGAGACATACGCGTCATCTGAATTTGAAGTAGAGCCTGACTCAGAGCGTCGCGAGCGCAGGCGAGACAAGGCAAAAATGAACGAGAAAGCGGAGTTAACACGCGAGTCAATGAGCATTTTGAGTTCATTTTTAACGCCGGATCGCCAAGCGCAGCAGCTCTGAGTTAGGGTCAAAAAAAAAGCGGCTAAGTAGCCGCTTTTCTCAATCACCCTTCGAGCATCCAGCTCGCTTTTATGTCCCGCGCAGATTTTTTTGCGTGTCCTTCCGGCATCCTGCCCCTGCTTGGGTATCCCTGGTGTCGTCCCTGGCAGGCTGATCCGGCCTGCTATCACGTCTCCTTGTGCATCTCCTTGGAGAGGAGTGTCATTTCCATCGCGAGCTAGAATAACAAGATTTTTCGAACATGTGTGTGACGAAGTGTTTCAAACGAGAAACTTGTCGTCTCCGTGAAAAGGTGACTTTACCCTACGTCGCATGATGTTTATCCTCAGGCCATGCCCAACACTGTGGAATCGTTTACCCCCTACCTCGCCCTGCATGCCTCTGCCGGCAGTGGCAAAACCCATCAATTGGTCAACCGGCTTATCTATTTATTATTACTGGGTGCCAAACCTGGCGGAATCCTGGCCATCACTTTCACGCGCAAGGCCGCGGCGGAAATGGGGCAACGCCTGTTGCAGCGAGTTCAAACCTTGTCCAGCATCGAAGACATTGAACTTGATCAATATCTTGCCGATTTGGGACTACCCGCAACGCCTGAACTGCGCGAACGCGCCGCCGCTTTGTACGAATTCCTGTTGCACAGTCATTATCCTGTGCGTTGCACGACCTTTCATGCCTTTTGCCAGGATCTGTTACGCCGGTTTCCCATGGAAGCCGATGTGCCCCCGGGTTTTGAGCTGATTGAGTTGACTCGTCAACTCCTTGATGAGGCCTGGGAAAGTTTCGCGGGCGAATTGACACGGCAGCCGCAGGGCGAAATCGCGCAGGCCATGGATGTCCTCCTGCAACAACTGGGCTTGGAACCCGCCCGGCATCTGCTCTATGACTTCATTGGACACCGCAGTGACTGGTGGGCGTTGACGCAAGGTCAGGCATCAGCGGTCGCATTTGCCTACGAACGTCTTGTGCAGCACATCGATATCGACATTGCCAGTGACCCGCTCGCGACTTTTCTGGACGACGCGGCAATCCACCAGGAATTAATTGAGTTCCAGACGCTGTTATTGAAACATCCAATAGAAAGCCATAATAAGGCAGCAGCGCAGATCGACGGCGGTTTACGCAATGACATCACTGCGCAGGAAGGTTTTACACAAATCTGGTCGGTTTTCTTCACGAACAGCGACGAACCTCGCAAACGCAATACCAACAAGACCCTCACGGAAAAACTCGGTGCGGCAGGTGTCGAGCGTTTTCTCGAATTGCACGAACGCTTTTGCGAACAATTAGTGTCAGTCCGACGCCGGCAACATGCCATCGACACCCTCGTCCTCAGTCACGCCTGGATGTTATGCGGCGAGTCCTTGCTATCCCATTATCAGCGCATCAAACAAAACCAGCGTGTGCTCGACTTTGCCGATCTCGAATGGAACAGTTATCTGCTGTTGACGACGGCCAATCACGCCGACTGGGTGCAATACAAACTGGATCAACGCATCGATCATTTACTCATCGATGAATTCCAGGACACGAATCCGATTCAATGGCAACTGGTGTTGCCATTGTTGCAGGAACTGGCCGCGGGCGAAGCCGAGCGCCAGCGCAGTGTCTTGTTCGTGGGTGACAGCAAACAGTCCATTTACAGTTTTCGCCGCGCCGAACCGCGCCTGTTTGATGCGGCGACGACCTGGCTTGCCGATCACCTGCCGGGTTCGCAACAGGAAACGCTGAGTAAATCGTGGCGCTCTTCACCGGCAGTCATCGAGTTCGTCAACAAGGTATTTACGGATAATCCGAACCTGCAGCTGACGCACTTCGAAACCCATCGTACCGAACACTCGCACCTGCCGGGCCGCGTGAGTCTGTTGCCATTGCAGGCGACGGAAAAAAAGGGCAACGACCCCGGCCTGCGCAATCCTTTACTGACACCACGGCCCCAGGCCGATTCTGCGTATTATCACGAGGCACAAGGGATCGCGGCCACCATCAATGAACTCGTTGCCGCGCAAACCGTGATTGGCCGTCCGGGCAAGGCCCGTTATCTGCGTTATGCCGACATCATGATCCTGTTTCGTTCGCGCACACGCGTGAACGATTACGAACGTGCACTGCGTGAAGCGCACATTCCCTACCTTGGCACCGAACGCGGCACACTGCTCGACAGTCTGGAAGTCAAGGACATGATCAATCTGTTGCAGTGGTTGATCACACCTTTCAATAATCTGGCGCTGGCAGGCATACTGCGTTCGCCGCTGTTTGCCATTAGCGATGACGACCTCATGCTGCTGGCCGATCAGGGTGACTGGTTTGCACGCCTGCTGGAACTGGCGGCAACCACGGCAGCCGAACACCCGCTGGCCCGCGCTGCCGCTGCCTTGCAAAATTGGATTCCGCTGGCGGATCAACTGCCCGTGCATGACTTACTGGATCGTATCTATAGTGAAGCCAATGTCTTTGCACGTTACCGCGCCGCGTTTCCCGCCCACCTGCACCCGCGGATCATTGCCAACCTGATCCGCTTTCTCGAACTTGCCCTGGAGAGCGACAGCGGTCGTTATCCCAGTCTGACGCGTTTCATGGTCTGGCTCGATCAACTGCGCCAGCAGGATCAGGAGGCACCGGATCAACCGCCGGGCCAGGGCGAACAGGATCGGGTACGGCTATTGACCGTGCATGAGGCCAAAGGCCTGGAGGCACCGGTCGTCTTTGTCGCCGATGCCAGCCGGGAAAGCCCGCCGGACCGTGGTGCGCGTATCCTGGTGGAATGGCCGGCCGAAGCGGTGACACCGCAAAGTTTTCTGTTGTCACCCAGCAGCAAATTTCCCAACGCCTACTGTGCCGACGTCATGGCACGCCTGGAAGAAAAAAACCGGCAGGAAGATGCCAACCTGCTCTACGTGGCCCTCACCCGCGCCGAACAATACTTATATATATCGGCCTCCAACAAGGCCAAGGGCTGGTACGATGAGATCTGCCGTGTGCATGGTCTCGATACCGCGGCGGTGGCTGACATCTGCATCCTCAGCGAAACCGCAACGGCACCAGGCGAAACGGTGTCGAGTAGCCCCATTGCAAGCCAAACTGTCGAGGTGCACCCGGGGCTACAAGGTATGCTGGACCTGCCCGCCATGCGCCGGGAGATCGCCCCCAGCTATACCGTCGACTGGCATGCGTCGCACCAGACGGCGATCGATGAAGACGCGCGCCAGCGTGGCATCGTGATCCACGCCATGCTCGAGGCCCTCTCGCGTCAGCCGGACACAAACGTTCAGATATTTCAGTCACGTTTCAATCAGATCGCTGACGAGGAATTGCAACAATATTGGACGGAGGCGCAAACCGTCATCCAACGCTTTCCGGCACTTTTTGACGAGCGACAATACGAACAGTCTTATGCAGAAGTCCCTATCGCCTATAACGACGACGGCCGCACGGTGTATGGCATCATCGATCGCCTTGTCTGTTATCGCGGCCGCATCCTGATCGTGGATTACAAAACCCACCGACTTGGCACGCAAGCGGAGCTGGCCGAAGCCAGTCAGGCATACCGGGAACAGTTGCGCCTCTATGCCGAGGGTGTGCGGCGTATCTATCCGGATAGATCGATTCGCTGTCAGCTGTTATTTACTGCCTTGCCCGAATGCATCGACGTGCCGACTTGAACCAGCGCAACGGCATCCCTATATTCAGGATTTCCCTGGAAACGAGAAATGGCCATGCACAGTTTTGATACCACGTTTGAAACCTTTGCCGACGATGTCCTGGATGCCTCCAATGAGGTGCCGGTGCTGGTGGATTTTTGGGCCAGTTGGTGTGGCCCCTGCAAACAACTCATGCCCGTCCTGACCAAACTGGCGGACGAGTACCAGGGTGGTTTCAAACTGGCCAAGGTCAACATCGACGAACAACAACAGCTGGCGCAGCAATTTCGCGTGCGCAGCGTGCCCACCGTCAAGGTGGTGAAAAACGGGCAGGTGGTGGATGAGTTTCTCGGTGCGCAACCCGAATCGCAAATCCGCGCCCTGCTCGACAAATATGTTGTGCGCGAATCGGACAAGCTCATGGCAGCCGCCCTCGAACGCTACAATAACGGCGATGCCGGCGCCAGGCAGGATATGATCGCTATCGTCAACAGTGACCCGCATAACAATAACCTGCGTTTGCTGTATGTCGATGTACTGATGCGGGAAAAAGAATACGATGATGCCCGTACCATTCTGCAATCATTGCCACCTGACATCCGCCAACAACCGGAAATCGCCGGTCTGCTCGGCCGTCTCGAATTCCTCAACACTGCCAGCGATGGCCCGGACGAAGCCAGCCTGCGCGCCAGGATCGAAGCAGACCCCGCGGACTGCGAAGCCCGTTATCAACTCTCGTCGTTTTATATCACCCAGGCACGTTACCAGGATGCCATGGATCAGCTACTCGAGATCATGAAACACGATCGCAAGTATGGTGACGATGCCGGCCGCAAAGGAATTCTGAAAGTCTTCGACATGCTGGGCGGCCGAGGTGAACTGGTGAGCCGCTATCGGCAGAAGATGGCAGCCTTGCTGTATTAACAAAACATACTGAAATAAAAAAGCCGGGTTAACCCGGCTTTTTTAATTAACAACCATTTAAAACCGATTACTTCATGGACACGTTCGGTTCCATTTGATCCAGTATCGCGCTTAGACGATCCGCCGGCGCATACCCGGGAAAGATCTGACCGTCTTCAAACACCAGTGCCGGTGTGCCGTTGATACCCAGTTCCTGTCCCAGTTGAAATTCCTTTGCCACCGGGTTATCACAGGTTTTCGCCGGGACGTTAACCCCTTTCTTGGCATCGTCCATCGCCTTCTTGCGATCCTTGGCGCACCAGACGGCGACTGCCTTGTTATATGACTCCGAACCGATACCGGCGCGGGGATAGGCCAGATAACGGATCTCGATGCCATGCTTGTTGTAGTCCGCCATTTCATTGTGCAGCTTGCGGCAATACGGGCAATCGATATCGGTAAACACGGTGACAACGTGTTTTACCTTTTTGGGTTTGTAGATGATCATGTCATTTTCGCTAAGCTGATCGAGTGCCGCCTTCTTCGCTGAGGCTCTCGCATCCGAGCTCAGGTTGACCTTGTCCTTGAGATCGACAATGTCACCATTGATCACATAACGCGCGTCCTTGCTCATATAAAACACCATCGGCGGCGCCGTCACCTGATAGAGGCCCGGGACGGGTGACGGTTTGACTTCCGTCACCTTCTTGCCCAGTTGCTTGCTGACCAGGTCCCGGATCTCGGTAAATTCATCGTCCTTGGCGTTGGCGAAACCCGCAAACAACGAACACAGACACACAATAACAAATGCACGTTTAACAAATGACATACAAAATTCCTTGAACATAAGATGTTCGGATTGTACCTCTTCAGAGGCGAAATTACCTGTTGAGTTCCACATATCGGCAGTTAAACAGCCCGCCTGAGAAGCTTAACCGCGAGGGTGATGCAATGCATGCAAGGCCTGTAAACGGGCCTTCGCAACATGGGTATAAATCTGCGTCGTGGAGATATTGCTGTGGCCCAGCAACATCTGGACTGCACGTAAGTCCGCGCCGTGATTCAATAAATGGGTGGCAAAGGCGTGCCGCAGGGTGTGTGGTGACAAGTGTGAGGTAATCCCCACCTGCCGCGCATAGCGCTTGATCAAATGCCAGAAGGCCTGGCGGGTCATACCGCTTTTGCGCCGGGTCAGGAACAGGGCCTTACACAGGTGGCCGGCATCCTGTTCGGGGCGGACCTCCGCCAGATATCGCCGCAACCAGTCGATTGCAACATCCCCCATGGGCACCAGGCGTTCCTTCTGACCCTTGCCGGTCACACGCACCACGCCCTGGCGCAGGTTGACCTGATGTTCTTCCAGCGACACCAGCTCCGACACCCGCAGGCCCGTGGCATATAACAACTCCAGCATCCCGCGATCGCGTATGCCCAGCGGCGTGTTGCTATCCGGCGCCCCCAGTAATTTTTCGACCTCTGCTTCGCTCAGGGTATCGGGCAGCGTACGTCCCAACTTGGGTGCTGACAACAGGCGAACGGGGTCGTCTTCAATAAGGCGTTCGCGCCGGCACCATGCATAAAACCGGCGCAGACTGGAGAGCAGGCGCGCACTGCTACGCGGGCTGCGTTGTTGCGTGTCACGTAACTCGAGATATTGCGCCACTTGGTGACGTTCGATACTCAGGATATCGATGTGCGTTTTCGTCAACCAGGCGGCGAACTGCGTCAGATCATTGCGATAGGCCGCCAGGGTGTTGTCACTCAGGCCCCGCTCCATCCAGAGTGCATCCAGGAAGCGTTCAATGAGTGCCGCGCTGTCCGTCATGCGAATCTAAAGCGCCCCTTCGTGCCGTAGCAGCCAGCGCTTACGCTCGATCTCTGCGCCGGCTGTTTTGCCACTGAAACCACCGATACCGTTTTTCGCCACGACCCGGTGACAGGGAACGATCAAGGGAACCGGATTGGCGCGACAGGCATTGCCCACCGCACGGGCACTGCTATGCAGACGCGCGGCCAACTCACCATAGCTCAGGGTCTTGCTCACCGGAATGGCCTGCAAGGCGCGCCAGACTTTTATTTGAAACGGCGTACCCTTCAGCGCCAAGGGTAAATCAAACGTCGTCGCTGCTGACCTGAAATAGTCCTGGACCTGGCGTTTGATGGTTTTGTGCAGCGGGTCCGTGAGTTGTGTCGTGATCTTGTCACGCACGGCGTAATCCGCGTGCGTTAACTTACCTGCCTCGGTCTGGAAGGCCAGACGTCCGACCGGCGAATCCATCACGAATCGCGCGCACATGCATCAAGGCTCTATGCAGCGATACACATTGAAGGTTTGCTGTCCACCCTGGACAAGACCGATCGGCACGATGGTGTCCCCGCCCATTTCGGCAGCGGCATTCCGTGCAAGCACTTCCAGGTTTTCCTGCACGATCTTTTCCTTACGCTCCAGGCCGGCAACCTTGTTGGTCACATTGGCCGTGGTCTTGCCGAGTTTCTTGCAATGTGCCACTTCGGCGTCGCTTAACACGCGGACCTTTTCACCGCTCGGCGTCAGTTTGACCCAGGAACAGGCCATCAAACCCAATACCGCCGCAACCAGAATTAACGACTTTATACGCATGAATGTCTCCCTTCAGATTTCATCGCTGCCATTAGACAGCCTGTTCGCCATATTATCATTGCATGGCCCACATTTTTTGCAATTCACGTTGCAAGGCTTCGCGCCGCTGCGGGTCTTGCGTCACCTTTAATAAATGCTCCAATAAGGTTTGGGCATCCTGATACATCCCCGCCTTGGCCAGCACAACCGCTGCCTGGTAGTGCGCTGTCTGCGCCCAGGGGTCCATATTCTTGGGGTCCGGATACATCGCGGATTTGAGATAAAGCTGCGCCGCCTCATCATACCGCTCCTGCGCCTTGCGCGAATCCGCCATCCAGTAATAAATCTCCCGTTGCGTCTTTTGATCGTCCGTATGCTGAAACAGCTTGGCAAACAGATCATACGCCGCGTCATTTTCCCCGGCTGTCTGCAAGTCAAATATCACTTGCATGAAACGATCAACCTGAAGCTGTTCCATCTTCGGATGACTGTCCAGAATGGCATCCAGCGCCTGTACACCCAGTTTGGCCTGGTTGCCCAGTACCAGGATGCGCGCCCGCCGCAACCACCACATGAATTGATCCTGTCCCGGCGGCGGTTTTTGAATCGTTGCCATGATCTCGGATGCCTGATCGATATCGCCATCGGCCAGTGCCAGGTCCACCAGCTTGTGACGCACCGGCTCCGGAATGTCGGCTCGTTTTTTGTATTGCTGGCTATCGGTAAACAATAGCTGGATCAGTTCTTTGCCTTGCTTGCGCGAATTCAGCAAGGAGACAAAGGCCGCCGCCGCCGTATCCCGTGCTTCAGGCTGTTGTCCACGCAACATGACGAAGGCATACAGACTCCGGGCGCCGATCGGTTGCTTCTGCTTGATACTGTCGGCCAGTGCCAGCCATTTGTCATCCTGCCCAATCAATAACTGCTGTTTGTTACTGATGTCCACCGCATACTCGAGATAGGCATTCCATAAATCATCGCTTGTCGGGTGGATAATGGACTTGGGCAGACTCAGTGCCTGGCGTTTCACCAGCACCTGTTCCAGGGTCATCACCCTCGCATTGCGCTTGCCGGCACGTTGCGCCGCCTCACTGGCCACCGCCCACAGGTTCGCGGTCATCTCCGCATCGATGCCCTTTTCACGCAGGTGTCGATAACTCGCCTGCAGGACCTTGTTGCTGGCGAGTGTCTCTCCACGTAATTGCGACAGCAACAACAACGCACCTGCCGTCGGGTCGTCCGCATGCGGCTCGAGCAACTCAATCGCCTCGGCATATTGTTTGTTCAATAACAGGATGCGCGCGCGCAGCAGATAATCCTGTTCCGCCTGCGCCGGATAGTCCTGGCGATAGCGCAGCGAGGCTGTTTGCGCATCGGCCGCGAGGCCATCCGCAAGATAGGAACGCAGGATCAAACGCCGCCAGTCGCTGAGTTGTTGAGTGTCGTGTTCGCTTGCAGACCAGATCAGCTTTCGCAGCAGCGCTCTCGCCTGTTCACCGTTACCAAGTTCGATCAGGGCCTGGGCATGCTGCATGCTCGCCCACACGGAAAATGCCGGCGACAGATTCGCTGGCAAGTTACCCAGGTGCGTATCGATCTGTTGCCAGTCATGCCGCTGCTGGTAGAGCGCAATGCGTTGCTGTTCGAACTGCTCCCACAGCTCAGGTTTGATATCGGGTTTGTGTTGTTCACGATCAATCGCGCGTATGGCGAGATTGATCGCGCCGGTATCGGCCAGATGCTGGATGTCCTCCACGCTGTCGGCGTACACAATAGACGACACCGATATCGCCCAGCCAAGGATCAGGACATTGATGGAGGCTTTACGCATGTGTGCTTTGAATAGCAATACTGTAAAACAAAAAAAACGGGTAACGTCGTATAACGTTACCCGTTTTTTGTAGACAGGGCAAAAACCGCTTATGCGTTATCGTCGCTCTTGAGATTGAGCTTCTCTTTGATACGTGCGGATTTACCGGCGCGGTCACGCAGGTAGTACAGCTTGGCGCGACGCACATCACCACGACGCTTGACGGTGACGGAATCGATGGATTTGCTGTAGGTCTGGAATACGCGTTCCACGCCTTCACCATGGGACATCTTGCGTACGGTGAATGATGAATTCAGTCCGCGATTGCGCTTGGCGATAACCACGCCTTCAAAGGCCTGCAGACGCTCGCGCTCGCCTTCTTTTACTTTGACCTGTACCACCACGGTATCGCCGGTGGCAAAGTCGGGGACCTCGCGGTCCATTTGTTCTGCTTCAAGTTGTTCGATGATCGTGCTCATTAGTCTTACCCTCTTCGCAAGGCGCGCAATTATACATGCCGAACCGGCAATAAGCCACTGATCCGCAGCCCGGAAACGGGGATTTTTAGCGCTTATTCGATCTCATGCTCGCGGATAAACTCCGCCAGCAACAGCTGCTGTTCCGCGTCCAGATCCAGCCGGGTGAGCAGGTCCGGGCGGCGTAGCCAGGTCCGGCCCAGGGCCTGTTTGGCCCGCCAGCGACGGATGGCCTGGTGATCACCGCTCAGCAGGACCGGCGGCACCCGCATCCCATCCAGCTCTTCCGGGCGCGTGTAATGGGGGTGGTCCAGCAGACCGGCAACAAAGGAATCCTGGCTGGCCGACTCCGCGTGGCCGAGGGCCTCGGGCTGCAGGCGAGTAATCCCGTCGATCATCACCATGGCCGCCAGTTCGCCGCCACTCAGTACGTAGTCACCAATGGACCATTCCTCATCCACCTCGGCACTGATCAGGCGTTCGTCCACACCCTCGTAACGGCCACAGACCAGGACCAGACGTTCGCGCATGGCCAGTTCTTTCATGCCCTGTTGATCCAGCTTGCGGCCCTGCGGCGACAGGTAGATCACCCGCGCCGGGGTATTGCTCGCATGTCGCGCGCGGCGAATGGCCTCACGTAACGGGCCAATCATCATCACCATACCCGGACCACCACCATAAGGGCGATCATCCACGCTGCGGTGAACATCATGGCTGTAATCCCGGGGATTCCAGTAGCCGAGCTCGACGATGCCGCGGCTAATCGCCCGGCCGGTCACGCCATAGTCCGACAGCACCTTGAACATGCCCGGAAACAATGTCACGACATCAATCTGCATTACTCACCCGTTGTAAAATCCCGCTGCCAGTCCACTTCGATATAGCCCTCGGCCGGCACTACCTTCACGACATAATATCCCGTCACAAATGGGATGAGATGTTCCAGTTCACCATCCCTCACCACCAGCACGTCATTGGCCCCAGTTTCCAGCAGGTTCGTCACCGTGCCCAGGTCTTCGCCCGCCTTGTTACGCACCCGCAACCCGATGAGATCGGCCCAATAATATTCACCCGCTGACGGTGCCGGCAATTGCTCCCGGGGAACGGCGATCTCACAACCAACGAGTTGCGCCGCCACATCGCGATCGGCAACGCCTTCGAATTGGACGATCAAACCTTTGCTTTGTTGCTGATTGGCCACAACCCGCTGGCTGACCCAGGCATCACCTTGACGTAAATACCAGGGCTGATATTCAAGAATATTGTCACGAGGATCGGTATCAGAGCGAATTTTCACCCAACCTTTGATACCAAAAACCCCAACCACTTGTCCGAGAACGACATAGTGATTGGGGTTGGAAGACATGGCAGCGGCGTCAGTCAGACTGACACGCTTTATTGAGGCCGTAAGTTACGCGGCGTCTTTGAGCAGCTTTTCCACGCGCTCGGAGGTCTTGGCACCCTGGCCCAGCCAGTAATTAACGCGGTCACGGTCCACAACCAGGCGCTGTTCGCCACCGGTCGCAACAGGGTTAAAAAAGCCAACGCGCTCGATATAGCGGCCGTCACGGGCACTGCGGCTGTCGGTCACAACGATGGTGTAAAAAGGCCGCTTCTTGGCGCCGCCACGTGATAAACGGATAGTTACCATAAAATTCTGCTTACCTTCTAAATTGACTCGGTCGTAATGTCCGGGCAGGCCCGGGAAGACCGCGCATTTTACTGGAAATCCGCCAAATGTGAAGACCAAATCGCAGGGAAATTGCCTTATTGGCCAAAGCCCGGAGGCATTCCGCCCTTGAATTGGCGCATCATCTTGGCCATCCCGCCCTTGCGCATCTTTTTCATCATTTTCTGCATTTGGGTAAATTGCTTGAGCAGGCGATTGACGTCCTGGACCTGGGTCCCGGACCCCGCGGCGATGCGGCGTTTACGTGAACCGTTGATGATGTCGGGCAGGCGGCGCTCCTTGGGGGTCATGGAATTGATGATCGCCTCCATGCGCAACAAGTGACGGTCATTGACCTGATCCATGGCGTTTTGCGGCAGCTTGCCCATGCCCGGCAGTTTGTCCAGCAGGGCACCCATGCCACCCATGTTTTTCAATTGCTGAAACTGGTCGCGAAAATCCTCCAGGTCGAAGCCCTTGCCCTTCTGCAGCTTCTTCGCCAGTTTTTCGGCCTTGCTGACGTCCAGTTTCTGCTGGACCTCTTCCACCAGCGAAACCACGTCACCCATGCCGAGAATCCGGCCCGCCACCCGGTCAGGATAAAACGGTTCGAGGGCATCGCTCTTCTCACCCACACCCAGGAATTTGATGGGCTTGCCGGTGATATAGCGCACGGACAATGCCGCCCCGCCGCGCGCATCGCCATCGGTCTTGGTCAGGATCACGCCGGTCAGGGGCAGTGCCTCGTCGAAGGCCTTGGCCGTATTCGCCGCATCCTGGCCCGTCATGCTGTCCACCACAAACAGGGTTTCCTGGGGCTGGATCGCCGCGTGGATTTGCTTGATCTCCGCCATCATCTCGGCATCGATATGCAGGCGTCCGGCGGTATCCACGATCAGGACGTCCTGATGCTGTACCCTCGCGGCCTGCAACGCCGCCTGCGCAATGGCAACCGGCTTTTGTCCGGTATCACTGGGAAAGAACGTCGCCTCGTTTTGCGCGGCTACCGTTTTGAGCTGCTCGATAGCGGCCGGCCGATACACGTCACAACTCACGACCATGACGGATTTTTTCTGGCGTTGCTTGAGCCAGCGTGCCAGTTTGCCCACGGTAGTAGTCTTGCCCGCGCCCTGCAGACCGGCCATGAGGATCACCACCGGCGGGGTCGCTGCCAGATTCAGCGCATCATTCGCCGACCCCATGGTCTGGGTCAGTTCATCATTGACGATCTTGATGAAGGCCTGGCCCGGCGTCAAGCTCTTGAGTACCTCTTCGCCCATGGCGCGCTCGCGCACGTGATCGACAAACTGTTTCACCACGGGCAGGGCGACATCCGCCTCCAGCAGGGCCATGCGTACTTCGCGCAGGGTTTCCTTGATATTGTCTTCGCTTAAACGGCCGACACCACGCAGGTTACGAATACTGCGGCCTAAACGATCACTGAGTCCGTCAAACATTTGGATTACGCCAGGGAAAAAAACTGGCCGCAATTATAACGTGAATCGCACCCCCCCGGTGAGGGGATGGATATCGTGGGAGTGGATGGCCTGTTGGCACTGGGCAAAGATCTTCTGCTCGGCGCCCGGCTTGTTATGGCTGATATAGACCTGGGGCTTGTGCTGCAGCTTGGTCAGATCCGCGGCAAGCATCTGCGGGCAGTAATGCCCCGAGCGCCGGCAGAGATCGCTTTCTTCATTGGGGAAAGCGGCCTCCACCATCAGGATGTCCAGACGATCCCGGGCATTGAGTACCTGCCAGAAACTGTCATTGGTCGTGGTATCGCCACTGAAGGCAAAGACACCACCAGTGGTTTCGATCCGGTAGCCCACTCCTGGGACGATATGGTTCACCGGGATGCTTTCGATACGACGATCGCCCAGGGTCACAATGTCTCCCGGGTGCATGGTTTCAAAGCGCAAGACCGGTTTTTCCGCCGTGGGCAAGCGGGTGAAATCCGGCCAGATCACATTATTGAAAATATGCTGGCGCAAGGCGTTGAGGGTCACTTCCTGCGCATGCACGGTGATAGGAGTACGCAAGCGATCAAATAGCGTGTCCACCAGCAAAGGGACACAGGCGATGTGATCAAGATGGGAATGCGTCAGAAAGATGTGGCGAATCGCGGACATCTCGTCAATGCTCAAATCGCCGACACCGGTGCCAGCATCGATGAGCACATCCTGATCGAGCAGGATCGTGGTCGTGCGTAAATGCGCACCAACACCGCCACTGCACCCTAAAACCCGTATCTCCATCCGTTCCTGATCCAAATGTACAAACTGTATCTAATTCATTATCGCATTGGGGCCGTTCGACCAGCCGCTAAGCATGCCATAACCCAAGTAAAACAGAATGTTACTGGGGTCACAAGCTGTCCTGCGAGTTAGATGGGGAAACCTGAGTCAGTCCCTGGCACTACGGGGCATTGCTACCTCCTCGCGAACCTGAGGCTATCATCGGCTTGAATCTCGTACGGCATTAAGGTTTTTACCATTTAGCTAAGCTATTGGCAGCCAAACCTCTTTTGCACTCCGGGAACTTGCGCCACAATAGCCGGGTTATGATTCAAGACCTCCTGGCCAGTTTCGTTATCCTGCTGTACGTGCTGCTTTTCGCATTTCTGATCTATCGGCTCGCCAGTGCCGGCCGCGGTTTAAGCAAACATACCCTGCTCTCCATCGCATTGATTGCGCTCGTCATCCATGGTTACCTGCTGCACACCCGCCTGTTTGCCGCCGCCCACATGGACCTGAGCCTGTTTACCGTCTTTTCCGTCGTGACCTGGGTGATTACCGCGATGCTGGTGGTATTTGCCTGGCGGGAACCCGTAGAAAATCTGTTGATTGGCGTACTGCCCTTTGCCGCCTTTGCCGTGTTTTTACGCCTGATGAGCAAACAACACCGTGTCCTGGACGAAAACCTGACCAGTGGCCTGGAACTGCACATCCTGGTGTCGATCATTGCCTACAGTTTGCTGAGCATCGCCGCCTTGCAGGCCATCTTGCTCTATATCCAGGATACCTATTTGCATAACAAACACCCCGTGGGATTCGTCCGCGCCCTGCCTCCCCTGGAAACCATGGATCGCCTGCTGTTTCGCATGATTGCCACCGGATTCATCGTGCTGTCTTTTTCTGTGGTGAGCGGTTTTATCTATCTGGAAGACGTGTTTGCTCAACATCTGGCGCACAAGGTCGTGCTCTCCGTCGGGGCATGGATCCTCTATGCCATCCTGCTCTGGGGCCGCTGGCGTTATGGCTGGCGGGGCCGTATCGCAATCCGCTGGACCCTCACCGGCTTTGTCTTTCTGTTACTTGCCTATTTCGGCAGCAAATTTGTCATCGAGGTCATCCTGAAATACTAGGCATGGCAGCACTCACTGCTTGACGACCCCCGCCCCGGCCTTAGTAAGATGGTTATGCCCCCCAACACAGGACTCAGAATTTTTGGACGATATCCCGCTTAGTGCCCTGATAGGCGCACTGGTCTTCCTTATCATCTTTTCGGGATTTTTTTCCGGTTCGGAGACAGGTTTGATGAGTCTGAACCGGTACCGTCTGCGTCACCTTGCGGATAATAATCACCGCGGTGCCAAGGCGGCCCTTCGGCTCCTCGCACGGCCCGAGCGATTGATTGGCGTGATTCTCCTGGGCAACAACCTGGTCAATATTCTCGCCGCCTCGATCGGTACGCTTATTGGTTATCGCCTGTTTGGCGACAAGGGTGCCGTGATCAGCCCGTTCGTGTTGACGGCATTGGTGCTGGTTTTTTCTGAAGTGACCCCGAAGACGCTGGCTGCGTTACAACCGGAGCGCTACGCCTTACCCGCAACCTATGCGCTGGAGCCGCTGCTCAAATTGTTATACCCCATCGTGTGGCTGACCAATCAGGCGTCCAATCTCGTGTTCCGGGTACTTGGCATCAGCGCAGAACGCGCCTCGAACTATGACCTGAGTACCGAGGAACTGCGCATCGTGGTCAATGAAGCCGGTACCGTGATCCCGCAGCGTCACCAACAGATGTTGCTGAACATCCTGGACCTGGAACAGATCACTGTCGAAGACATCATGATTCCCCGCAATGATATCGTGGGCATTGACATGGAAGATGATTGGGACAGTATTGTCACCCAAATCACGGAAAGTCAGCACACTCGCTTACCGGTGTATGAAGGGGACATCAATCACATCATCGGCTTTCTTCACCTGCGCAAGGCACTGCGCTTGTTTCAAAAACCCGAGACGGCAAATAAAGAGAGTTTCCGCGCGATAATCCGCGAAGCGTATTTCGTTCCTGAAGGCACTCCCTTGAACACCCAATTATTGAATTTTCAGCGGGAAAAACGCCGGGTTGGTTTAGTCGTCGATGAATACGGCGACATCATGGGTCTGATCACCCTGGAAGACCTGTTGGAGGAAATCGTCGGTGAATTTACTACTGACCCTGCCGCACAACACGCGGATATTCACCGCCAGGAAGACGGCAGTTATCTGGTAGATGGCGGCGTCAGTATTCGCGAGTTGAACCGCACGCTGGACTGGAAACTGCCAACGAATGGCCCCAAGACCCTCAATGGACTGATTATCGAATATCTGGAACACATTCCGGAACCGGGCACCAGCCTCCGTCTCGCCGATTACCCAATGGAAATTGTGCAAACGACCAGCAGTAGCGTCAAAACGGTGCGGATTGATGCCGATTGGCAAGGCAAACAGGCCGGGAATAATTAAACCTATCCCCCGAACAGCCGTTAACCTCATCGTGAGTTGTACATTCACATGAGATACGGTCTATAATCCCAAGATAAATATAGATTTTTTCTTTACTTTCGGAGACTTACAGTGTCCAAGCTGACGCTGTCATTCAAAGGACGAGTACTACGCGTTTTCCCGCTGCAACAAGGGGCTACCTTCATTGGTAGCGATCCGGGTTGCCTGGTGCATATCGATAGCCTGGCGGTGGAGCCCAAACACGCGCGCATCGAAGTGCACGGACAGGACGCGATTCTGTTTGATCTGGATTCGAAGGAAGGGACCTTCATCAATCAGGACAAGATCACCGAGCACAAACTCAAAAATAACGAACTCATCCGCATCGGCAAACACACGCTGCAATATACCTTCGAAGAAGTCAGCCAGCTGGATGCCAATGAATCTTCCACCAGTATTGATATCCATCCCGTCATGGAAAAACTGGCGGAGCAACACCAACATCAGGATAACGTCGTGCAGGACTCTGCCAACAACAAGCAGGGTTGGTTGCAAATCCTGAACGGCCAGAATCTGGGTAAGACGCTTAGTCTCAATCGTTCCATGACCAATCTCGGCAAGCCCGGCGTCGCAACCGCCGTGATTACGCGCCGGCATGACGGTTATTTTATTTCACACCTGGAAGGCAAGAAGACGCCCAAGGTCGGCGAAAACGCCATCGGCGAGCACAGCGTGAAACTCGAAGACGGCGACACCATTACGATTGGCAATATCAAAATGCAGTTTTATCTGGAATAGTGTGCAACACCACTCTTACCCAGTGATTCCCGCATGAGCGACACAAGCCCACACCGCCGTCACCTCACCCGCATCCCCTTTGATGCCGAATACCGGATCACCGATAACACGACAGACAGGCCCTATGTCGGTCACGTGATCGATCTTAGCCTGAAAGGCGCTCTCATCGAACGCCCGGACGCGTTGTCCGTTCATCTCGATGATGTGTTATCTCTGGACCTGATTCTGGGAGAAGGCGATCTGCACATTCAGATGCAGGCGCGGGTAGCGCATCTGCACGAACATAGTATCGGCATGGTATGTGAGCATCTGGATTTGGATAGCATGACTCACCTGTGTCGCTTTCTCGAACTTAACCTGGGTTCCCACGATCAGCTCGAGCGCGAGTTGACCGAGATGTTACAGCTCAATACGCATTAAGTGCGGCTGCAACTGTATCCACCGCAATCACCTCCATGCCGCTGATTCCCTTACGCGGCGCGTTCGCTGCCGGTACCAGGGCACGCTGATAACCGTGTTTCCTTGCCTCGCTCAAACGTTCCTGGCCATTGGGTACAGGGCGGATCTCGCCAGCCAGGCCCACTTCGCCAAAGATCACCAGGTCACGCGGCAGACTGCGATTTCGTAAACTGGAAACCACCGCCAGTAATACCGGCAGGTCAGCCCCGGTCTCCGTGACACGCACGCCGCCGACAACGTTGGCAAACACATCCTGATCGGCCGTGACGATACCGCCATGCCGGTGTAACACCGCGAGCAGCATTGCCAGGCGATTGTGTTCGAAACCGACGGTGACCCGCCGCGGATTCGCTAACTGGGATTCGTCCACCAGGGCCTGGACTTCCACCAGCAAGGGACGGCTGCCCTCCAGCGTGACCATGATGGCACTACCGGTGACATCCTGCTGATGACGCGAAAGAAAAATCGCGGACGGATTGCTGACTTCTCGCAGACCTTTGTCGGTCATGGCAAAGACGCCCAATTCATTGACAGCGCCAAAGCGGTTTTTAAAGGCGCGCACCAGGCGATAGCGATCGCTGGACTCGCCCTCGAAATACAACACCGTATCCACCATGTGTTCGAGCACGCGCGGCCCGGCAAGCATCCCCTCCTTGGTGACGTGGCCCACCAGAAATAACGCTGTATGCGTTTGCTTGGCATAGCGGACCAGTTGCGCTGCACACTCACGCACCTGCGCCACCGCACCGGGCGCCGACGTTAATTGTTCGGTATACATGGTCTGGATCGAATCGATGACCATGACCTGCGGTTTGCTCTGTTGCGCCTGCTGCAAAATGCTCTCGACGCTGGTGGCCGCCAACAACGCCACCCTGGCGTCGGATAAGTCAAGCCGGTGGGCACGCAGACTCACCTGTTGCAGGGATTCTTCGCCAGTGACATAGAGAGTCGTAAAACGCTGGCTCAGATTAACAATGGCCTGTAGCAATAAGGTGGACTTGCCAATGCCGGGGTCGCCGCCAATCAGGGTTACTGAACCCGGCACCAGTCCGCCACCGAGCACGCGATCGAATTCGCTGATCCCGGTGGGAATACGCTGTACATCATCAGGCAAGACCTCGTGTAACAACTGAATTCGTTCCGCTTCACCGGCAAAGCCAACACTGCTGACACCACGCCGTGGCGCCACGATAGTGGTGGTTTCGCTGAGGGTGTTCCAGGCACCGCATTCGGCACACTGGCCGGACCATTTACTGGCCTGAGCACCGCAGGCAGAACAAAAGTAGACTGATTTGGTTTTGGCCATGGCAGCATTGTACCGCGACACAGGTGAAAAGGCATGGCGATATATCGCGCACCGATGTTCTGGATTAAAATGCACCGCTGTCGCTTAAGGGATTTTTAGCGTTTATGCTTTGGTTCATCCTGTTTGCCGTATTTGTGAGTCTGCTCGTACTGGACCTGGGTGTTATTCACCGCCACGTCAGAGAGATCTCCCTGTATGAAGCACTTGCCATGTCGGCCTTTTGGATCAGTATGGGCCTGGGCTTCGCCGTCTTCGTGTATTTCAACTACGAACACCACTGGTTCACCCAGAGCCGGCTGACAGGCCATCAGGCACTGTTTCAGTACCTGACCGCCTACACTCTGGAAAAGATGCTCAGCCTCGACAACCTGTTTGTCATGGCGCTGATCTTCCATCAATTGCGCATTCCTGTCGGTTATCAGCATCGGGTGCTATTCTGGGGTATTTGCGCTGCCGTGTTAATGCGCGGCCTGTTTATTGGCGGAGGCATGCTGCTCATTCATCACTTTGACTGGATGGTGTATGTTTTTGGCGGGTTTCTGCTGTTAAGCGCACTCAAGGTGCTGTCCAATCAACAGTCAAACACGCTAACTGAAAACAACATACTCCTGCGCGGTATCCGCAAACTGATCCATGTGCACACTGAAGTAGAAGACGATCGCTTCTTTAAACGTCATGACGGGCGCCTTGCTATCACCCCATTATTTCTTGCTTTGGTACTGGTCGAATCCGCAGACGTGATGTTTGCATTAGACTCGATTCCTGCCGTCATTGCCGTATCACGGGAACCGTTCATTGTTTACAGTTCGAATGTCTTTGCCATTCTGGGATTACGGTCCCTGTATTTTGTGCTGGCCAGTGCGCTGCAACAGTTCCACTACCTGAAACTGAGCCTGGTCTTTATCCTGTGTTTTATCGGAGCGAAGATGTTATTAACCCACGTGTATCCGATCAGCGCGATGATCTCCCTGATAATCATCGCCGCCATTATGCTCCTGGGTATCATCGCATCCCTGCTGGATAAGAACCGCGGCAATATTCTTGCCACCTCGCCACTGACGGAAGACCTGGGCCGGTTTTACAACCTGACGTTTGCCGGTATCAAACGTGTGGTGATTCTAACGGTTGGTACCAGTGTGGTCATCGTCGGCATCATTATGATTTTTACACCTGGCCCTGCAATTGTGGTGATCCCTGCAGGGCTCGCCATCCTGGCAACCGAATTTGTCTGGGCGCGCTTATTACTAAAATACTTCAAGAACAAATTCGTATATTATAGTGAGGAAACACGGAACTATTTACGCCGTAAAAAGCCTCACCGCACAAACGACAACGACAAGGACTCAGCGTGAAACGATTCCTGCCATTACTGGGTGTATTGTTCTTGATAGGATGCGGGCCGAGTGTCCAGATATCGCCGCCTGCGTACACGGATATACAACAGACCGGTGTCATCAACATTGCCATCGAAGAACATCACAGCCATATTGGAAAACCCAGTGTGCAGATATTCCCGAAATATCAGCCATTGGCGATCATGGATATCAGTAACAAACTGAAACAAATGAAACCGGGTGAGTATGCGCTGGAGTTACCCAATCTGATACCGGACGAATATCGCATCGTCATGAAAGTACCCTACACGCTGGAAGCCGCCGGGATGGGCTTTGCCAGTGGACAACGGTTAGTGACTGCGGACTTTGCCATTCATCAATCCTTACCCGTCAGTTGTTTCCGGTTCGACGATAAGGAGAAGGCGCTTATGGACTGGTCGACGCATGGCGTCTATATCGACAACCGCGACAAGCCGGTCAGCAAGGAAACCTGTCCTGGTCTGTTCTATGTCAACAACAGCTGGCCCTACCCGCTTAATGACACGACACACGGTGGCAGCCTGTTTGTCCCCGTCTCCAGTGAATGTTTTCCCAAAACCTCGCCACAACTGAGTCAACAGAGTCAGTGGACGTTCTCATTGGTCTCGCCGGATTTACGCGAACGCCAGGACTGGCAACACATCCAAAGCATCCGGTTTCACATGGCGACACACTCGATCAGTCTGAGCGTACGCCCCGAAGTGCAGTATGTGTACAATAACGCGGATCGCAGTACCTTCAGCGACACCCAATCTCCGTCTTACTACGACATCAACGGTGGCCGTTGGAATGATTATGAATACGCCTTCAAATTGCCCGCAGGTGCTATCCTCACCCACGTTGTCTTCCACGTATATGGTATTCCTGAGAAAACGGTAAGTGATCAGGTGGACTCGGTGTATCTGGATGCCGTTTGCCCGGTGAAATAAGCAAACCGAATACGGGCTTCAGTTCATCCCTGATATTCGTATTTCACCCGTTGTGTGACACCACACAGCAGGGCATAGGCGATGGTGTCCGCATGGGTGGCGATAGTCTCCACCGGTAAGTCTTTCCCCCAGAGCAATACTGGATCTCCGATTTTGGCGTCGGGACATTGGCTAAGATCGACCGTGATCATGTCCATGGAGACACGCCCGATAAGTGAGGCACGTTGCTGGTTTACCAGCACAGGGGTACCCGGTTTGGCATGGCGCGGATAACCATCGCCATAACCGATGGCAACCACCCCCATACTCATATCCTTCGGCGCGCTCCAGCTGCCACCGTAACCTACCTTGTCACCCGCCCTCAGGGATTTGACGCTAATCAGATGGGAATGCAATGACATGACCGGTTGTAAATCGTGATCTTTCCCCTGGCTGTCGGTAAAGGGAGATACGCCATATAACATGATGCCGGGTCTGACCCAATCATAATGTGTCTCCGGCCAGCCCAGGATACCGGCGGAATTGGCAACACTATGATGCAGTTCCGGGCAAATCGAAGTGGCGACCTTGAAGGCGGCGATTTGGCGAGTGGTGACGTCACTCTTGCGATCATCGGCGCAGGAGAGATGCGTCATCACTTTTATGGGTTGCTCGACATTTTCACACGCCACCAGGCGGTGCATGATGCCCGAGCACTGACCGGGGACGAAACCCAGGCGGTGCATACCGGTATCGAGTTTCAACCACACGGTGACGGCTTTGCCGGTATGCCGCTCCAGTAATTTGATCTGATTCGGTTCGTGTATCACCGACTGCAAATTATACGCACGCAGCAGATGCAATTCCTCGGCGGAAGAAAAGCCTTCGAGCAGGACAATCGGCTGTGGTATACCACCTTCCCGCAGACTGATGGCTTCGTCTACCGTGGCAACGCCAAAGGCATCGGCATTGTGTAAGGCACGTGCGATGGGTAACAGGCCATGGCCATAGGCATTGGCCTTGATGATCGCCATGTGCCGGGAGTGTGGCGCCGCACGGCGTGCGACGTCGAGATTGTGCTGCAACGCGCTCAGACTGACGACAGCGCGTGTCGCACGTGTCATGAATAGCCCTCGTTGTAACCCTGGGCGCTGATATAATTTTCGAAGCGGGTGTACTGTCCCAGGAAGGTCAGACGCGTGGTACCGATAGGACCGTTACGTTGCTTGCCAACGATGATCTCGGCAATGCCCTTATCGGGTGAATCCTCGTTATAGACCTCATCGCGATAAATAAACACGATGACGTCGGCATCCTGTTCGATAGCGCCGGATTCACGCAGGTCTGACATCACCGGGCGTTTGTTGGGGCGTTGTTCCAGCGAACGGTTCAACTGCGACAGAGCAATCACCGGCACCTTTAATTCCTTGGCCAGCGCCTTGAGGTTACGTGAAATTTCGGAAATTTCCGTCGCGCGGTTCTCGCGCGAACTGGCAGGACCCTGCATCAATTGCAAATAGTCGATGACGATCAGGCCCAGTCCGTGTTCGCGCGCAATACGGCGGGCACGGGCGCGCAATTCCCCCGGTGTCAGCGCCGGGGTGTCATCAATAAAGATAGGCGCCTCGGACAAAATACCGACGGCCGACGTCAGTCGCGGCCAATCCTCGTCACCCAGCTTGCCGGTACGGATCTTGTGCTGATCGATATGCCCCAGGGACGACATCATACGCATGGCCAGTTGCTCGCCCGGCATTTCCATACTGAAGACCGCCACCGGCACCTTGTGCTTGATGGCGGCATTCTCCACGATATTCATGGCGAAGGTGGTCTTGCCCATGGAAGGACGGCCTGCGACGATCACCAAATCCGAACCCTGCAGGCCCGCTGTCTGTTCATCAAAGTCCGTGAAACCGGTCGGCACGCCAGTGATATGGCTGTCGAGCTGAAACAGGCGATCGATGGTGTTTACCGCCTTGGTCAGCAGGGACTTGATGCCGACGAATCCGGAGCGGCCGCGGGCACCGGCATCGGCGATCTCAAACACCAACTGTTCGGCGCGTTCCAGCAGGTCCGCGCTGGTCTGGCCTTCCGGGTTATAGGCGCTGCCGCTGATTTCATTGGCCACCTGAATCAACTGACGCAGTACCGAGCGCTCGCGCACGATTTCGGCATAGGCCTTGATATTGGCGGCGGTCGGCGTGTTATTCGCCAGGGAGCCGAGATAACTCAGGCCACCGACATTATCCAGTTCGCGGTTTTTCTCCAGCCATTCCGACAAGGTGATGGCGTCACAGGGCTGGCCTTCGGTCGCCAGTTTATTGATGGCGCGGAAGATCAGGCGATGATCGCGGCGGTAAAAATCCTCTTCGGTGATCACGTCGCCGATTTTGTCCCAGGCATTATTATCGAGCATCAGCCCGCCCAGGACGGCTTGTTCGGCTTCAATAGAAAATGGAGGTAACTTGAGTGCTTCGGTCTGGATGTCTTTACTGGTGGACTTCGGATATTTGAGTTGATCTGCCATGGATGCCGTCTTCCCCTGCGCGGTCTTTGCCGCGTGCCGTCCAATACCCCTTAGAAGGTCGCAGAGAATAGCAAGTTCACTCCGCTACGAATAGTGTATAAGGTTGTGAATAACTTGTCGAAAACCCTGTATAAATCGACCCATAAAAAAAGCCGCCCGTGGGCGGCTTTTTCCAGTTACTGGCTGGCGATCAGGCAGCATCCACCTTCACCGTCACATCCTGCATCACATCGGTGTGCGTGCGGACATGCACCACGAACTCACCAAGGGTATGGATCGGGCCTTCCGGTAAAATGACTTCGCGCTTTTCCACGCTAACGCCGGCCTGGGTCAGGGCCTCGGCAATGTCCGCCGGCCCCACGGAACCAAACAGTTTGCCTTCGTCGCCGGCATTACGCGCCAGGGTGACGCTGCCGACCGCGGCAATTTGTTCGGCACGGGCCTGTGCGGCGGCCAGGGCCTCGGCAGCCGCTTTTTCCAGTTCGGCGCGGCGCGCCTCGAACATTTCGATGTTCGACTTGGTGGCAGCGACGGCCTTTTTCTGCGGAATCAGATAATTCCGGCCATAACCGGCACGGACCTTGACCTGATCACCCAGGTCGCCGAGATTCGCGACTTTTTCCAATAATATAACTTGCATGGTCTGTTCCTCTGGGCAACGGGCGATTATTTATGGGAATCGCAATACGGGATTAAGGCCAGAAAGCGGGCGCGCTTGATCGCGCTCGACAATTGACGCTGATATTTGGCGCTGGTCCCGGTGATACGGCTGGGGACGATCTTGCCGTTTTCCATGATGTAGTTTCTGAGCAGATTGATATCTTTGTAGTCAATCTCTTCAATGCCTTCTGCCTTGAAGCGGCAGAACTTCTTACGACGAAAATAACGTGCCATGGTCTACTCCTGAATTCGTTTGCTGTCGCAGGCGGGATTAGGCCGCCTCTTCCTCGTCTTCCTCGCGGTCGCGACGGAAGTCCTCATTGCTGCCGCGCTCATCGTCTTTCTTCATCAACGGTGAGGGGTCCACGACGGCCTTGTCGCGCTTGAGGGTCAAATGCCGCAGAACGGCGTCATTGAAACGGAAGGCGCTTTCGAGCTCATCCAGGGTTTCCTGGTCGCACTCGATATTCATCAGGACATAATGCGCCTTGTGGATTTTCTCGATGGTATAAGCCAGCTGGCGGCGGCCCCAGTCTTCCAGGCGGTGGATCTTGCCACCCTTGCCTTCGATGTTCCCGCGGTAACGCTCGATCATGCCGGGGACCTGTTCGCTCTGGTCCGGATGGACCAGAAACACGATTTCATAGTGTCTCATATCGTTTCCTCTCGGTGACGCCCCCCGACAACGCGGTGGAGCAAGGAGTATCAAATTTTAGCCACCCCGATGGGTGAGGCGCGCATTCTACAGAATTCGCCCCCCGCGAAGCAAATTTCCAGGCCATTTTTTCGCCCCCTGCCGCACTGCGAAAGCGGCCAAATCCCCCTTTTCCCGTCCCCTGACAAATCCGTGATCGAACTCACACAAACCGGGTTTTTGCCGGGGAGACACGCGACGCTATTTAAGTAGGTACGCAGCCGGCACACGGCGACGCTGGTCATAGTGAAAAACCACTTGTCGCGGAATCCGTGCCTGCCGTCCTTAATTGCATAAAGCGAAATTAACCCAAACCGACATACACACCATGAAAAGACAAAACGCATTTACCTTAATTGAGCTGATGGTCACGCTGGCGGTACTTGGTATCGGATTGATGATTGCCGTCCCCAGCTTCGTCAGTATCACTCGCAGCAACCGTAACGCCACCGAGACCAACACCCTAATCGGTGCCCTGAACTTTGCCCGTAGCGAAGCCACCAAGCGCAGTGCCACCATCAGTGTGTGCACCAGCAATAATGGCACAGCCTGCACCGCAGGTAGCGGTTGGGCCAGTGGCTGGATCGTCTTCGTTAATACCGATGCCGACAATCCGGCACAGGTCGATGCGGGCGAGGAAATCCTCCGCGTCTATGGTGCATCCTCGCCTGGAAATACCATCACCTCCTCAGCAGCACTAGATGACTCCATCAATTATAACGCAAGCGGATTTACTACCAGCCAGGGCGAGTTTGTGTTGTGTGACAACACGGGTGTTGGCAGTGCGCGCAAACTCAGCGTAACACGCATCGGTCGGGTCTCACTTACGTCCACAGGAGTCGGTACATGCAACGCACAATGATCCAGATAGCACCAGCACCGAAGCCCAAAACCATGGCAGGTGCAACTCTGCTGGAAGTAATGATCGCAATGGTCATCATGTCTATTGGCTTGATCGGCCTCGCGAGCCTGCAGCTCTCCGGGGTTAACGCAAGCAATGGGTCCGAAAAGCGCACACAAGCAACCATGATTGCCAACGATCTCATCGAACGTATGCGCGCGAATCCCGCTGGCGTCAGCGCAGGCAATTACGCCGCAGTGGATTTCAGCACAATAGATTGTACGAATCCCCCGCCTACAAGCTGTGAAACACTGAGCTCAGGTGCCGTGGGCTGTAACGCACAACAGATGGCGAATTTCGATGCTTACATTGCCTGGTGTAATGCGACTTCCTTATTACAATCCGGCACTGTCGCGATTAGTTGCACGGATAACAGCGGCAGTGTCCAGGCCTGTGCAAGTGTCCAGTTTCGAAGGATCACAGTGACCTGGCAAACCCAGGTAGACGGTGGAACCAAGAACAAATCCGTTTCCATGATCTTCAGGCCGGTAATATGAAAACCAGACATTTTGCAAACCAAACTGGTGTAACGCTTGTTGAATTGATGATTGCATTGGCAATCTCAGCGATATTGATGCTAGGTGTCTCCAGTATCTATGTTTCCAGCAAGCGCGGATACAAAATCCAGGACAATCTATCTCGTCAACAGGAAAACAGTCGTTTCTCACTGGAGGTCCTGATGCGCGATCTGCGCATGGCGGGATATCCAAAAACAGTTATCAAAGAGCCTATTGTCACTGCAACCACTTCGGATGGTGGCACTTCTAACGACACAATTACCATACAGTACGAAACCAACTTTGACTGTCTCGGGCAACCTACCCCAGCCTGTGTCGACGACGCCATGAAAAATTGTGCCGTAAATAAGTACTACATCAAGGTTGATGCATCCGGCAATAAAAACCTGTACTGCCTGGGCAATGGTAGTGCTAACGAAGACATTATTGCGGAAAATGTTACCGACCTGCAAATCGAATACGGACTCGATAAAGACACCTCTGGCTCAGCCAATGGTTACTTCACCTGGAACAATCTGACTGCCAGCGAAATCCCATACATAGTCAGCGTGCGTTTCGCGCTCTTGAGCCAGACACCGAATGACATCAAAAAGGTGGACGTCAACAAAAGTTACGTCCTGCTCGACAAGACCGTCCCCTACAACGATAAGCGCATACACCAGGTTTATACGAACACGGTATTGCTGCGCAATCGCCTGCAATAATCACGAGGCCATTACCATGAATCAACTAAAACTTCCAAATAACTCGCAGCAACGCGGTTTTGTATTAGTGGCCTGCCTCATCATCCTGCTGGTGCTCACTGTGCTAGGCGTAAATAACATGAGCACCAGCAATCTGGAAGAACGCATGGCGGCGAATTCGCAAACCAAGCTTGGCACATTCCAACTGGCCGAATCAGCTATTGCAAACACCATAGTTACCAATTCCATATTTGATACCGCAATCGGTGATCCGAGTACTGCAGTGCACACAACTTATACCATTGGCACGCAAACAGTAACTACTGACACTCTGGTGAACCCAACTCAAATCGGCTACTCCACCACTGGCAGTTCTTTATCCAAGTTCACCGGAGTCCTCATGGACATAACGAGCACATCCACCATCAACGGCACCGCTGCCCGTACCGTACTTACCCAGGGTGTCACCAGAGTATTACCAAAACAATAGGAACAAGGCGATTGAATCACATGAATGTCAAGAAGAGCGAGGCCATAACCATGTCCAAATTCATTGCACACATAATCATTGCCGCATGCGCAGCGTTATTCGCCACTACAGGCCACGCCGAAATCGTTTATAACGAACTCGCCATAGAAACGCTGGATTTGTCAGTCACACATGCACGGCCCGGAGGATTTATCCTGGTACGCCCGTGCAAGCAATGTGAAATGTTAAACCTGCAAATAGACGCAAATAGCAAGGCATTTGCTAACGGCAAGCCTGCCGCACTTTCGGCGATACCTGAACACCCTAAAACCGCCGTCACTGTTATATACGACCCCAAAACCAAAATTGTTAAACGCGTTCGCTGGTAAGCAACTCCGGAAATTGAAACCACACACGAACAGATTGCATTGAAATTAAAAAGTGAGACAGCTTATGAAAAACGCACTCAGGAATTTACTGGTTATTCTTGGCACCGCGAGTGCCATTGTCTTTCCCGCCAGTGCGGTGCACGCTGACGATACCGAGATCTACGTTGGCGGCAATGCTGGCGCCAGCACAGTACGGCCGAATGTCGTCTTCATTATCGATACCTCGGGCAGTATGGATACGTCTGTTACGTTAACGAATGGAACATACGACCCGACCCAAACATACACGGGTGGCACATGTGACTCTTCACGTATCTATTGGAGCACAAATGGCAACCCCCCAAGTTGTGGAACTAATAATTATTTCAACGCAAGCAAAAATACGTGTAATGACTCAGTTGCTGCCCTGAGTTCCAGTGGTAGCGGTTATTACGTCGGCCGCCTTGCCCGTTATCGCACGTCAAGTTGGTGGGGAGATAAATGGACTACACTTAGCAACTCTTCACATAGTGACTTGGTGGAGTGTGAAGCCGACGATGGCATACACGGAGATGGCGTCAACACGAGCAAACTCTTCGCTGCGGACGGTAATAATGGCGGGCCCTGGACAAGTAACTCTGCAAAAGGTGTGAATTGGCCCTCCACCGGCACTACCTACACTTTATATTCCGCCAATTATCTGAACTGGCTCGCCTCACCCGGTGTTACAACATACTCAACTCGTCTCAAAGTCGTGCAAGATGCGTTTGCAAACTTGCTCAACAGCACTTCAGGCATCAATGCAGCATTAATGCGTTATAGCCAGAACGGTTCCGGTGGCTACTTTGTTGAGCCCATGCTGGAACTGAATCCGACTAACCGCACCACGTTAATAAATGCTGCCAATGCTTTCACTGCCAACGGCGACACACCGTTATCCGAAACATTGTACGAAGCATCACTGTATTTTCGTGGAAAACAGACTTACTTCGGCGATTATTCTACACCTGCCAAGAACACAACCGCAGTCGAAGACCCTGTGCGTACAGAAAATGGGTCAGGTAGTACGACAAGTCCAGGGACATACAAATCACCCATAAACTACCAATGTCAGAAAAACTTCGTAGTCCAGCTGACCGACGGTGATCCTACGAACGACTACCAGGCTGATAGCAAAATTGAAGCCTTACCCGGCTTCAGCACCATAACCGGCAACAGCAGCTGTAGTGGCGACTGTCTTGATGAACTGGCGCAATGGATGTACCAGACCGACCTTATCGACCCCGCCTTGAACGATAAGCAAAATGTTATCACTTACACCATTGGTTTACAGACTGATCAGCCTTTGCTGAGTGAAACCGCTAAAAAAGGCGGCGGTAAATATTTCACAGCCAACTCCGCAACCGACTTGTCCAATGCCTTTACGTCGATTCTGACCCAAATCCTTGCGGTCAATACCACCTTTATTGCACCGGCCGTGACGGTTAACGCATTCAACCGTCTTACGCATCGCGATGATCTCTATTACTCGCTGTTCAAACCGGCTGGCGCACCCGACTGGCGCGGTAACATCAAGCATTACAAGCTGTCAGGTAATCCGCCAATCGTAGTTGATGCTAATGGTGCTGCTGCCGTCGATGCCAACACCGGCTTCTTCAGTGCATCATCGACCAGCATATGGACGCTCTCTGCCGATGCGCCCGATGGCGATGAAGTCGCAAAAGGTGGCGCCGCCGGTCTGCTGACTACCAGTCGCAATATGTTCACTTATACAGATACTGTCCCGCCAAATAACGTGAATCTGAGCACCACCAGCGCGGATCATTTTGATGAAAATAATGCAGCATTAACCAAAACACTATTAGGTATCCCCTCGGCCACTGATGCCTACCGTACCAGTCTTATTCAGTGGGCACGAGGGGTCGATGTCCTTGATTCGAATGAAGATGGCAGTACCACGGATGCCCGCCGCCAGATCGGTGACATCCTGCACAGCAAACCCGTTTTGATGACCTATGGTGGTACTGATGCCAATCCGGACATTACCATGTTCGTTGGCGATAACGAGGGCTTTTTGCATGCCATCGATGCCATCAACGGGACTGAGCAATTCGCGTTCATCCCCAAGGAACTCCTTGGCATTCTGAATACGCGATACACCGACGACCCAACCACTTCTCACCCATACGGTATGGATGGACCTATCAGCGTCTGGCATAACGATGCCAATGGCAATCACGTCGTTTTGAACTCCGGTGGCACAGTGGAAAGCGGCGAGTTTGTCTATCTCTACGCTGGCATGCGCCGCGGCGGCAACAGTTACTATGCACTGGATGTCACCAATCGCAGCACACCAATCCTGAAATGGCAGATCACCGGTGGCAGCGGCGACTTTGCTGAACTAGGTCAAACCTGGTCACGCCCGGTCGTCACCAAAATCAAATTGAATGGTGTCGACAAGAATGTGCTGATTTTCGGCGGTGGCTATGATACCAACCAGGATAACGGCACCACACCTTCTCCGGATAGTATCGGTCGTGCAATCTACATCGTTGATGCCTCTACCGGACAACGCTTGTGGTGGGCCTCTTCTGATTCAACCGCTAATCTCGTCCTGTCACAAATGACCAACAGCATTCCTTCCGATGTCTCTGTCGTTGACATCAATAATGATGGATATGCTGATCGACTTTACGTCGGTGATATGGGAGGCCGCATCTGGCGCATTGATTTTGACAATGCAACCAACACCGGAGCCTCCAATCTGGCCACCGGTGGCCTCCTGGCGGAACTGGGTGGTACTGTTGACAATACAGCAGCAGGTAATCGTCGCTTTTATTACGCACCTGACGTTGCCTTTGTACAGCGTCCGACCGGCCCTGTGTTGACCGTCGCAATCGGTTCAGGGTATCGCGCCCATCCACTCGATACGAACATTCAAGATCGGTTTTATATGATCGAAGATTCGAGTGTTTATGCACCACCGCCGGACAACAATAGCGATGGTATCCCTGACTATCCTGACTATACGGAAAGTAATCTCTACGATGCCACAGACAATATCCTGGGCCAGGGGACGGGGAGTACCTTAAGTAACGCACAAACCCAACGCAACAATGCGCATGGCTGGTACATCAAGTTGCGGAAATCTGATGGTACCTTTGAGGGTGAAAAAGTGCTGGCTGAATCGTTAACCATTCAAGGCAAGGTCTTCTTTTCCACCTTCACGCCGGTCGTAAGCGCACAGTCAAACTCTTGCGCACCGAGTCAGGGTACAGCGAAAACCTATATCGTTGATCTGTGGGATGCGACGCCTCCCTACGATACGGTTGCGGATGGTGTTTATACCAAAGAAGACAGAGCTGTGACCCTGGTACGCGGTGGTATCCCGCCCGATCCCACTGTCATTTTCACACCGGATGGCCAGACCGTAGTTATGGTCGGCACGGAAAAATTGAACGTGGACCTCAATCTGAAACTCGAGAAAAACTACTGGCGCCAGGATCAATGATCCTGGCTAGTCCAGACATGAGTTAATTTCGCGACACGTGGCCATAAAACAAATGAGAGCGTTATACATGAAATCAGGTGCGGTCAAACAAAAAGGATTCACTTTAGTAGAAGCGATGGTTGTCGTGGCAATCATCGGGATCCTCGCGGCTATTGCATTCCCCATCTATAACAGAGAAAGTATGAAAAATCGTCGCACGGAAGCGATCTCGGCTGCTACCCGTATTGCCAACGAACTACAGGCATATTTTTCAGACAATAACTTCAGCTATACCGGCTACGGGATCAGCTCGGCCGTCAGCAATAACCTACGTTGGTATAATGCTGCCGTGGTCACCCCCACTGCAACCACATATACCATCACAGTCACTCCACTAGCCGGGAGCGTGCAGGCAGACGACACCGATTGTGCCGCGTTTACCTTGGATGAAAAAGGGGTTAAAGGTAACACCGGTACTGAGACAGTCACGGCCCGTTGCTGGAGCACTAACTAACTTACTAGCGGCCTTGCGTACGCTGCCGCACCGCCTCGTACAACGCTATCCCTGCCGTTACCGACACGTTGAGGCTCTCGACACTGCCGTGCATCGGCAGTTTCGCGAGCACATCGCAGGTCTCGCGCGTTAAACGGCGCAGGCCACTGCCTTCCGTACCCAACACCAGCGCTACCGGCCCGTTTAGATCACAGTCATAAAGCGACGTCGTCGCCTCCCCTGCCAGTCCCACGCAATGCACGCCGCTATCCTGCAAGGCACGCAGTGTGCGCGCAAGATTCGTCACCTGATAAAATGGCAGGACTTCCGCCGCGCCCGATGCCACCTTACTCACGGTGGCTGTCAGGCTGCAGGCGCGATCGCGCGGCACCACCACACCATCGGCACCCGCCGCATCGGCACTGCGCAGACAGGCGCCGAGATTATGCGGGTCCTGTACCCCGTCGAGTATCAGCAGCAGAGGGGCTGTCTTCTGCGTCAAATCGTGTAACAAGTCTTGTTCATTACCGATGTGTGGCGGCCGTACCAGCGCCATCACACCCTGGTGATTGACATCGCCCAGCTGTTTATTGAGTTGTTTTTCCGGAACACGCTGCAGCGCAATGCCGTGGTGCTTTATCTCCTGCAGCAAAGTATCGATTCGCGCATCGTGCTTGTCCTGCACGATGGCGACATTCAACACGCGTTCCGGTGTCCGCGCCAGCACGGCCTGGATAGCATGGATACCATATATGTAATAATTATCTGACCCCGACATGGCCTAACGACGTGGTTTCTTTTTGCGACTGCGCGGTGTGCCTTGCTTCTTACCGCCGTGTTGACGGGCCTTGCGATCGCGCTTGCTCCCGGATTTGTTCCGGGCTTGCTTGTCAGCCTTGTCTGGCACCGACTTTGTCTTTCCGGCTTTCGTCTTCCGGCTTCTGCCGCTCGGTCTGACAGCACCCGATTCCGGTTGCTTATCCGTAAGCTCGAAATCAATCTTGCGGTCGTCCAGGTCCACGCGTGCGACGACCACACGCACCAGATCGCCCAGGCGATAAACCTTGTTAGTACGTTCGCCAATCATGCGATGACGCACGGGGTCGTAATGATAGTAATCCTGACGCAAGGCGGTCACATGCACCAGGCCTTCGACGTAAACCTCGGTAAGTTCCACGAAGATACCGAAGTTGGTCACCGAGGTAATGATCCCGTCGAATTCGCTACCGAGCTTATCCTGCATATATTCGCACTTGAGCCAATCGGTGGCATCGCGGGTAGCCTCATCGGCACGACGCTCGGTCATGGAACAGTGGTCACCCAGACTCTCCATGTCGACGTGGCTATAGCTAAAGTCGCTAAGCTTTTTCTTGCTCAGCAGATAGCGAATGGCGCGATGCACCAGCAAATCCGGGTAACGCCGGATGGGTGAGGTAAAATGCGCATACGCATCGAAGGCCAGACCAAAGTGCCCATGATTTTCCGCACCGTACATGGCCTGACGCAGGCTGCGTAACATCACGGTCTGGATCAAGTGGGCATCGAGTCGTCCCTTTACCTGTTCCAGCAGCTTGGCATAGTGCTTGGGTTCAGGTTCATCGCCTCCCCCCAGGTTCAGTCCCAGCTCCCCGAGAAACTCGCGCAGGTCGGTAAGCTTTTCCTGCCCGGGGGGTTCGTGGTTGCGGTACAAGGCAGGGATCTCATGGCTCTGTAAAAAATCCGCGGCGGCGACATTCGCCATCAGCATGCACTCTTCGATGAGACGATGCGCATCGTTTCGCACCACGGGGATAATGCGCTCGATCTTGCGGTCTTCGCCAAACACGATGCGTGTCTCGGCGCTTTCGAAATCGATGGCGCCGCGCTTGTTGCGCGCGGCCAATAGGACCTGAAACAGCGCATAGAGGTCTTCCAGGTGCGGGACCAGTTCCTGATACTGCTGGCGCAGGGCCGTATCCTGATCCACCAGCATGGCCGCCACCTTGGTATAGGTGAGCCGCGCATGGGAATGCATCACGGCGGGAAAGAATCGATACTTTTTCAACACGCCGCTGGCATTGATGTCCATCTCACAGGCCATGCACAGGCGATCTATCTGCGGATTCAGCGAACACAAACCGTTGGAGAGGATCTCCGGCAGCATCGGAATCACACGCTCGGGGAAATACACCGAATTACCACGGTGACGCGCCTCGGCGTCCAGGGCCGTCCCGGGCTTGACGTAGTGCGAGACGTCGGCGATCGCCACGATCAGCCGGAATCCCTTGCCCTTGCGTTCGCAATACACGGCGTCGTCAAAGTCGCGCGCATCCTCGCCATCGATGGTCACCAAGGGTAATTGAGTCAGGTCTTCGCGTCCGCGCTTGTCCTGGTCCTGTACGACCTCGCGATAATTCCGGATCTCCGTCTCCACCGCATCCGACCAGACCTGGGGCAGGTCGTAATTGCGAATGGCGATGTCGATCTCCATGCCCGGGGCCATATGGTCGCCCAGGATCTCGATGACCCGGCCAATAGCCTGGCGATTGCGCGTGGGAAACTCCCGGATCTCCACCGTCACCATCTGGCCATGGTGCGCTCCGTAGAAATCTTCACGCGGGATCAAGACATCGTGGGTAATGCGTTTGTTATCGGCGATGACAAAACCCACCCCGGCCTCAATGAACAGGCGCCCCACCACGCGGTGGACGGCACGTTCGAGGACCTCCACCACCACGGCCTCGCGCCGGCCACGCCGGTCCTGCCCGATTTCACGCACCGCCGCGCGGTCACCGTGCATCAACACCCGCATCTCCGACGCCGGCAAAAACAGGTCATCCCCGCCCTTGTCCGGTACCAGGAAGCCGAAGCCGTTGGGATGGGCAATCACCCGCCCGCTGATCAGGTCGATCTTGCTCGCCAGGCAATACTGGCGTCGCCGATTAAAGAGTATCTGACCGTCCCGCTCCATGGCGCGCAGGCGCCGGTGCAGGGCCGATTGTTGCTCCTCGTCCTGGATCTGCAGGGCCCGGGCGATCTCTTCCAGGCGCATGGGGATACCGGTTTGTTCCAGGAGACTGAGAATGAATTCACGACTGGCGATGGGATTGTCGTACTTTTTTGCCTCGCGCTCGGCGAAGGGGTCTTTGCTGTGTTTGCTCATGGGGACGTATCTTAACAGAGCCACCCCAAGGTCGAGATCAAAATTGACAAGCTGCGCCGGTTGCCGGTAAAGTTCGCACCCTTACTCGCACCCGCCGTCCAGCGGGTCGTTGCCGAGGTGGTGAAATTGGTAGACACGCCAGCTTCAGGTGCTGGTTGGGGCAACCCAGTGGAGGTTCAAGTCCTCTCCTCGGCACCATCTATTCTTACGCAAGACGCCATAAACACGCGACAACCTGCCCCATAAATAAGTAACCTGTTGAAATATAAAATAAATTTCATATTTACGGATTGGGGATGATTACCCTCAGGATGTCGCTCTAGCAGCGGCCCGGCTTGACTTCATCGTGATTGGGCAATTTGACAACAGACAGCCAGAAGTTTTCGATCATCTGGACTATCTTCAGGAATCGATCGAGATCGACAGGCTTGGTGATATAGCAATTGGCATGCAAGTCATAGCTTTTGAGGATGTCCTCCTCGGCCTCGGACGTTGTCAGCACCACCACCGGAATGACGCGCAAGACCGGATCCGCCTTGATTTCCTGTAATACCTGACGACCATCCTTGCGCGGGAGATTCAGGTCCAGCAGGATCAGGTCCGGCGTTACTGCATCCTGAAAATTTCCTTCCCGCCGTAAAAACTCAATTGCCTCCACACCATCTTTCGCTACATACAATCTGTTTTTAAGTTTGCCCTCAAGCAAGGCCTCTTGCGTCAGGCGCACATCTCCCGGATTGTCTTCCACCAACAAGATATCGATCCAACCGGTCTCGGCGTTCATCTACGTCTCCCTTTCTTAGTTGTGATCCACGCTGCGCAAATAGTGCAATAATTTATCCGCGGGTTGCGGCGCGCTGTATAAATATCCCTGGGCCAAATCGCAGCCTTGTTGCAACAGAAAATCACGCTGGGCCTCGTTCTCAACACCTTCCGCTACCACTGGCAGATTCAGACTCTTTGAGAGGGCAATGATCGCCCGCACGATTTCTATATCATCCGCTGACTCCGGATAATTCTTGATAAACGCGCGGTCGATTTTCAACACATCCACTGGCAGCCGCGAGAGATAACTCAACGACGAATATCCTGTCCCGAAATCGTCGATAGCAATTTTCAATCCGAGATTCCTGAGCTTTTGCAGAATCATGACGCCATGTTCGAAGTCCTGCATAAAGGAACTCTCGGTAATTTCAAGCTCGAGCCGTCCCGCTATAGATTCGAGTCCGTGCGTCTCGAAGAACGAGGTAAAATCCTCGATCAAGCCGTCATGCAAAAATTGCCGGGGGGATAAATTTAATCCCATTTGCAAATGGGCCATACCCGCGTCATCCCATTCGCGTAACTGCCTGCACGCCTCTTCCAGCACCCACTGCCCAACCGGGACTATCAAGCCGGTTTGCTCCAACAGGGGGATAAACGTCAGCGGTGAAACCAGGCCATGTTCCGGATGCTGCCAACGAATCAACGCTTCCACACCGATAACCCTGCCCGTGACGAGTTCAACCTTAGGCTGGTAGTACAAAACAAATTCCTTGCGCTCGAGTGCATGCCGCAGCGCAATCTCCATGGCCAGGGTATTCACAGAATACTCATTAATGGCCTTGTTATAAAATTCAATCTGATTCGGACCGCGTTGTTTCGCTTCATACATGGCCGCTTCGGCATTTTTCAGCAACTCGGTCGGATCACTGATCTCATGCGTCGCAACCGCGACCCCGATACAGGCACTGACGGCGATCTCTCTGTCCTCGACATAGCCCAGCCTTGAGATGAGCGCCAGCAGATTACGGGCGTTTTCGATAATGTGTTCGATATCCGCCTGGTCGCTCAGGATAATGGCAAAGGTATTTCCGACCAGCCGGGCGACGACATCGATCGGCCGGAAATGCTCTTTCAGCCGCTGCGCGATAAATTGCAGGACCTCGTCACCCGCCTTGTGCCCAAGGCTGGAGTTAATAATTTTGAAACGATCAATATTGACTACGATAATCGCAAACTGGCGTTGCTCCCATTGCGCCTGTTCATGGACCTGATTCAGTCTGTCCAGAAATAAACTTCGATTTAGCAACCCGGTAAGCGCATCGAAGTTCAATACGTTACGCAGACGCTCCTGCAGTTGCAAATCGTCGGTGATATCTTTTCCGGTGGAAAGATAGTATTGAATAGTCCCCTGATCGTCTTTGATAGGCGTAATGGTTTTTTGTTCGTAATAGACGCTGCCATCCTTGCGGTTATTAATGAAGGTGCCGCGATAGGGTTCGCCGCGTTCCAACGACTGCCACATCTCCGAATAGTTACCTCTGGTATCCTTGTTCGCCATGACTAACGAACCCGGCGTGTGACCCCGCGCCTCTTCTTCAGTGAAGCCGGAAGCCCTTTCAAAGGCCGGGTTGACATAATCGATCATGCCGTCCTTATCGGTGATAATGACAATATCGTCCGCCTGTTTCAGCGCGGTGGAAAACTTGATCAACTCTGTACGTTCTTTTTCGCGAGCAACTGACGTACGCAAGGCATTAATGCCAAACGACAAATCTGCCGCCATTTCCAGAAGCAACTCAACCTCATGATCGTCGAAGGCATAAGGTAACCGCGAATAAATCACCAGGGTGCCAATGATATCTTTCTGCACGGTGAGTGGAATCAGAATCATCCCGGTAAAATCGTAGTTGCCGTTTAAGAACGCCCAGTGTTTATCTGTGCTGTTCTGGCCAAGCTGCCGATATACAACATGTTTTCCTGTGTTCAGGACTTCACCAATGGGATCTTTATCATCTACATTTGCGACCCAATTTTCCCGCAGGGTTTTAAGGCAGGCATCATCTTCGCAGGCATAAGCCGCCAGGTCCTCGAGCCGGTGATGCTCGGCATTGACACTCCCTATCCATGCCATGGGATAAGCCCCCTGCCCCACGATCAAGCGGCAAATGTCATGCAACAGCTGATTCTCAGTCCTGGCATGCAACATCGCGCGATTACCCTGACTCAGCATGGACAAGGCACGATTCGATTTACGCAATTCAGCCGTGCGTTGCGCAATACGTTTCTCCAGGTCCTTATTACTGACCTCAAGCGCCTGTTGTAATTCGCAGCGCAGCGATATCTCGGTCACCAGTTGTGAAATCAGGCGTTGCCGCTCTCTGGCATGGCGCAGGATACGCACCAGCAATTGCCCATCAAACTGGCCTTTGATCAGGAAGGACTGTGCACCCAGTTTGACTGCCTGATCTCCCACATCTTCATCGTCGAGACCGGTGAGCACGACAGTGGCCGTGCCAGGCGCCGCGCTCAAGATCTTGCGCAAAGTATCCAGCCCTGCGGAATCCGGCAGATGCAAATCCAGGAGGACCACATCGACAGGCCGTTGCGTAAGTAGCTCGATCGCCGTTGCCAGGTTGGAGGCGATTTCCAATTCAACACCGGCGGTTTCGGTAAGTAATACTTCACGGACCAGACGCGCATCACCCGGGTTATCTTCGACCAGCAAGACACGCCGCAATTGGACTCCATACTCAGTCTCGACCTGAGCGGAAGCAATCTGCGGCATATCACCTTTCATCAACGTCATATATTTACCTTTACTCATTTACCCGCGTCACCACGAGATCAGGCGACTCCCCGGTACTATCCATTCCTTCGGGCGCAACGACATCTGCTGATGCCTTTTTCAGTACAAAATAAAATATAGACCCCTTTCCGGGTTGTGACTCCACCCAGATATGGCCGCCGTGACGTTCGACAATCCGCTTGCAAAGAGCCAGCCCCAGCCCGGTCCCGGGAAATTCCTGCCGGGTATGCAAACGCTGAAACAACTGGAAAATACGCTCATAATACTGAGGCTCAATTCCGATACCGTTATCGCCAACGCTGAACAACCAACCACTTGCAGGTACATCGTCCGGTAGATCACGCGTTGTTTGTGACAGATCTTCAAATGCAACATGAATCTTGGGGATATCATTAGTGCAGTATTTGATGGCATTATTTATTAAATTTAGCAACAGGCGTTGTAATTGCGATTTATCACCCAGCACTTGCGGCAACGGCTCATGGGTTACAACAGCCGAACGTTCAGTGATCTTTATTTGTAAATCCGTTAGCACCGTTGCCAGAACATCCTCCATATCCACTGTCTCAAAATCTCTTGCGCGGGTCTGGATCCGCGAATACTGCAATAGTCCATCAATGAGCTGCTTCATCCTGTTCGCGCCATCCACGGCAAATTCGATAAACTCCCCGGCCGTCGCATCCAGTTGCGATTTATAGCGCTTCTCCACCAGTTGCAGATAACTCGCCACCATGCGCAAAGGCTCCTGCAGGTCATGCGATGCGATATAGGCGAAGTGTTCCAGCTCTTTATTTGAAACGAGCAGTTGCTTGGTGCGTTCGTTTACGCGCTGTTCCAGTTCTACATTGAGTTTTTGCAGGGCTTTCTCAGCCTGCTTACGCTGTGTAATATCCGAAATCGCGGCAATAACATAACGTTCCTTGTCAAACTGCATATAACTCAGCCCGACCTCGACCGCCAGTTCGCTGCCGTCCTTGCAGACAGCATATAGCTCCAGCCCGCCCCCCATCCTGCGATGCATGGGATTGCTGTTATAAACCTGCCGGAACTGAACGTGCTCGTGGCGAAAGCGTTCGGGGATAAGCATTTCCACAGGCTTACCGATCAGTTCCTGTTCCAAATATCCGAAAACCTTCAAGGTATGCTCATTGACTCTGAAAATATTGCCAGACATATCAACCAGGATAATGGCCTCTGGCGCGGTATCGATAATCAGATTGGCCTGTTTCTCACTGGTGTTGAGCTTCAGGTTAAGCTCCTGCAGACTCGCTTCTCTGCTTTGAATACTGGCTGCCATTTCGCGAAACGCGCGTACCAGGGTGCCCACTTCGCCTCCTTCGACATGAGGCAACTGAATTTCGTATTGACCGTCGCCGATGGCATTGGCGACTTTCGTCAATTTACGCAGCGGCCGGAAACTGCGGTGTATGACATATCCCAACATCAGCGCTATGAGCAGAGCGATAAAAAACACGCTTGCGATGGCGGGATTACTCACTGCCGCAATGCGCTCATGGATGCTTGACTGAGGAATCACGTATGCCAGAGTCAACAATCGGTTGGAATCGCGCGGGTCGAACGCAACGCGTTTGGCAAAGACATATATATTTCCCTGTGACGAGGTGAACGGCTCAATTTTCCTGGAATTCTGGTACTGAGCTGCGACCTGCAATGCCACTTCGGGAAATTCATCTTGCCAGCGATAACGATGCCCGAGGTCAAAACCAAAGGTGCGGGCACGATCCGGATGAATCAGAAAATCCCCGCCGTTGTTCACCAGGTAAGTTGCAACATCGCTGCCTGCATTTTCTGCGACAGCATCGAGCATCCCGCCCAAATCGTAATTGACCACAATTATCCCAAACAGCTCACCTTCCGGCGTGAACACCGGCGTGGCTCCACGCAAAGTCCGGATATGCGGAACCTGGATCTTCCCCCACTCCCGGTTGAGATTGATACGGGACAGATAAACTTCTCCGGGTTTTAATTTTATGGCATCCTCAAAATAAGCCCTGCCCGCCTTCTCCTGAAGTTTGTCTTCCGGTGTTATCGACACTTGACCCTGATTGTCTTCAACCCTGACCAGTTCTCTGCCGTGGTCTGCCACACCCACATAACGTATCTGAAAATAGTTTGGGCGCGCCTTTGCGAATTCCACGAAGATCTTCTGTAACCTGGCCCGCCAGGTGCTCAGGCTGATAGGGTCCAGTTTGTCGTAGCCGTTATTCCTGCTTGCGCGGATAATCCCCTGCACCGGCGGTGTCTGTGACAGGAAAATCACATCTCGCCGCACCTCGTCTATTGTCTGTTGCAGTCGATCACTATTCAGCTCCAGGTGCAAATGCTCGCGTGAAACCAGTTCCGAAAGTTGATTCTTCTCCTCATATTGATTAAGCACGTATGAAACCAGCAGCGTTACCACCGCCACGATCAAAATGACGGCAAGGCTGATACGCACACTCAATGAGAGTTTTTCGAATCGTTTTTTTAATCCTTCGACCAACGCATTTTCCTCTACAAGATTATCGTTTTAATCATCCATGACACAAAGTTCATCCATTATTAGCCAACCGCCAGTCTCCTTTGCCGTTGCGCTTCACTTCATACATGGCGAGGTCCGCGCGATTGAGCAATTCGTCGATTTCGGCGCCATGGTCAGGCCAGAGGCTAATGCCGATACTAATTGAAATATCCACTCTGGTATCGTTCAGCATATAGGGTTGACTTAACTCGGCAATGATATGTCCTGCCGCCGATTCAACGCTTTCGATCCCGGTCACGTCAGTTAAGACAATGACAAACTCATCGCCGCCCAATCTTGCCACCAGGTCACAGGCACGGGCACAGCTGCGCATGCGTGAGGCGATCTCGCACAAGAGTGAATCGCCCAAGGCATGTCCCAGCGCATCATTGATTAACTTGAAGTTATCAATATCAATAAACAATATGCCAAGCTTGTATCCCTTGCGGGCTGCCAACAGAATATTTTGCTGCAGGCCTTCATTGAGCAATATACGATTGGCCAAGCCGGTGAGAGAATCATGCAGGGCCTGATTGAGGATGTGTTTTTCACGTTCAACACGCGAAGTGACATCTCTTAGAATGGAAATGTAGTGACTGACTTCATCATCATGATGATTGAAGATGGGGTTAACCGATTCCTGGACGCAATAGACATGACCATCTTTGTGCTGGTGCCAGACTTCTCCTTCGTAATACCCGTGCGCCTCTAATTCTTGCAGCATGACGTCGTAAAAGTGCGCCCCCTGCAGGCCGGAGTGAAGCATCTCCAGCGTATTGCCCAGAACTTCAGACACGTCATAACCGGTCATGCGTGTAAATGCCGGGTTGACTGCGGTAATCCTTTTTCCGGCATCCGTCACGATGACCGCTTCCGCCATGGTTTCCAGGATTTTAGTACTCAAGCGCAAGGTATCCGCATTCGCGGTGACCAGCGTTTGCAAGGCCTTGTTCGATTCCTCCAGATATTCCTGTACCCGCCGGGTTTCTGTCATGTCGTGCAGGCTGACCACGCAGGTATTGTCTTCATTGCCCCAGTTCACCGGCGAGGTATGCATCGAAAAAATACGCGGCTCCTGGTCCGGCTGCTTTATTTCAATTTCAACATGGGAAGGTGAATTGATATCGTATCTTCGAAAAAACGTATTGGTGAAATGCCTCAGATAATCATCGCCCAGCACGCGCCTGGCCGTCTGATTTTCATAATACAAATCGCCCTCCTGGCTCACGACAAACGTCGGGTCAAGGTTGTGTTCCAGCAGTTTGCGGAAATTATGCTGCAGTGCCATGCGCTGCTGTCCGTAGCGCAATGCCCGTTTGAGCACACTACGGCTCATTTCGGATTTGGGAATGTAGTCCTGGGCACCGGCCTTGATTGCGGTCAGCCCGTGCTCTTCGCTGTCCAGCGCAGTCAGGATAATCACGGGTGTTAACGGAAAGGCGCTCACCAGCGCCCGCACTGTATTCAGGCCCGTGCTGTCGGGAAGATTAAGATCCAGTAATACGGCATCCACACTCTCGTTCCCAAGCCGTGAAAGCGTGTCTGACAACGTACATTCAATCGATAACTCAAATTCGAAATCGCTGAGTAATTCTTCGATTAAACGGATATCCCCTGGATTATCTTCAACAAGCAGCAACCGTGTTTTTTTGGGTTCTGCATTCAACGGTTTTTCCTACATTGGCTAGCACGAAACATGGGTACTAACGCTATAACTATAGTCGGCCGTTTTTGCCAAAAGATAAATTTTGGAAAGTTCGATGAGTAGTAACGTTATATCTGATTGATTTTTATGAGATTAATATGGTCAAAGAGCCCCCACAGGGGCTTACAGCGGCTTCCGCTGACTCTGTCATGTCGGCCAGGCAAACGCGGTCGTGCAGCGACCCCAGCGCCGTGTATACATGGCGCTGGGGCAGGCGTTCAGGCCTGGAAATATTTGCTGGCTGCCGTTGGCTAACTTAAGCGAAAGGGTTGCGCAAAACGATGGTCTCATTGCGATCCGGACCGGTAGAAATGATATCCACGGGGACCCCAACCACTTCTTCGATCTTCTTGATATAGGCCTTCGCATTGGCCGGCAGGGCATCGTAGGTCTTGATGCCAACGGTACTCTCTTTCCAACCGGGGACCTCAATGTACGTCGGTTTGCATTGCTCATAGGCATCCGCGCCGATGGGCGGGTTAGCCACCGCCTTGCCATCCACTTCATAGCCAACAGCGATCCGCAGGCTCTCCAGGCCATCCAGGACATCCATCTTGGTCAGGCAAATCCCACTCAATGAGTTGATCTGGGCGGAACGGCGCAGGCTGACGGCATCGAGCCAGCCGCAACGGCGTGGCCGTCCGGTGGTGGAGCCAAACTCATGGCCAAGTTTGGCCATGTGCGCACCGATGGGGTCATTCAGGCCGGCACCATCGTATAACTCGGTGGGAAACGGGCCCGCGCCGACACGCGTGGTATAGGCCTTGGTGATGCCGAGGACATAATCGATATCCCGCGGCCCTACCCCGGTCCCGGTACAGGCTCCACCGGCGGTGGGATTGGATGAGGTCACATAGGGGTAAGTACCATGGTCGATGTCGAGCAGGGTGCCCTGGGCGCCTTCGAACATGACGTTCTTTCCATCGCTACGCATCTGATGCAGCATGCCGGTGACATCGGCCACCATGGGACGGATCAGTTCCGCCATGGCCAGGCCGTCATCCAGCACCTGCTGGAAATCCACGGTGTCGGTCTTGAAATAATGCTTCAAGGCAAAATTGTGATAATCGAGCACTTCGCCCAGACGCGCCGCGAAACGTTCACGATGTAACATATCGCCGACCTTGAGTCCGCGCCGCGAAATCTTGTCTTCGTACGCCGGGCCGATACCCCGTCCGGTGGTACCAATCGCCTTGGCACCGCGGGCACGTTCCCGTGCCTGATCCAGGGCGATATGGTATGGCAGGATCAAGGTACAGGCCTCGCTGATAAACAGACGTCCCTCGTAATCCACACCGCCGTCCTTGAGCATTTGTAATTCTTTTAATAACGCATCGGGTGCCAGTACCACCCCGTTGCCGATCATGCAGATGACATTGGCATGCAGGATCCCGGAAGGAATGAGATGTAATACTGTCTTTTTGCCGTCGATCACCAGCGTATGCCCGGCATTGTGGCCACCCTGGAACCGAACCACGCCATCCGCGCGATCCGTCAGCAGATCCACCACCTTGCCCTTGCCTTCATCTCCCCACTGGGTACCGATGACAATGATATTTTTACCCATTATTTGTTTCCCCGAAGATTTTAAATCTGCTTCACGACCCATTGTTTGCCTTGTTGGACGATCTCGCGATCGCACCGCATGGCCTGCGCATCACCCTGCTGACCCGGCAAGGCCGAGACCACCCGTTCACCCTGGGCCCGCAAAGACTGAATCAATTGCTCCAGTTCCGGTGACTGTACATAGGGGGCATAAATGCCGGCGCTTTTTACCACTGTTGCCGGTGCCAGGGCCAATAGAGTTTTTAAATCCGTACTAAAGCCGGTCGCGGGACGCGCATTGCCGAAGGCTTTACCGATACCATCATAACGGCCGCCTTGCGCAACCGCGGTGCCTTTGCCGGGAACGAAGGCCGCAAACACAACCCCGGTGTGGTAGTGATAACCACGTAACTCGGCCAGGTCGTAGTGCAGACTGATGTCGGGTAGGGCCTGCTTGATGTTCCTGGCCATCTGCTGCAACCCGTTGAGTGCCGCATTGACCTCATCCCCTGCCTTCGCCAGTATGGCTTGCGCCTTTGGCAACACTTCGTCACCGCCATTCAGATCAGCAAGCTGACTCAACATCCCGGCAATATTCTTATCGAGCTGCCATTGCGCCAGCATCTTGCCGATCTCGGGTTTGGCCTTGCGCTGTAGCGCATCAAATAACTCGGCTTCCTGTTCAGTACTCAGTCCTGCCTGTTTGGTCAGTCCGCGAAAAATACCGACGTGGCCCAGATCGAAATAGGTATTTTCGATCCCGCAGGTGCGCAGGGTCTCCACCATGAGCCGGAAAACTTCAACGTCACTTTCGACGCCCGGGTGACCGTATAACTCCAGACCCAATTGCAGCGGTGCGCGCGACGCGCCGAATCCATCCGGGCGGGTGCGCAGCACCGTACCCATGTAACACAGGCGTGTCGGCGTTTCACGCCGTAACTTGTGGGCATCGATACGCGCCACCTGCGGTGTAATATCGGCGCGTACACCCATCATGCGGCCGTTCAGCTGATCGGTCAGTTTGAAAGTCTGTAAATCCAGATCATGCGCGGTGCCAACAAACAGGGATTCCAGATATTCGATAAAAGGCGGCAGCACGAGCTCATAGCCCCAGCCGCGATACAGATCCAATAACTGGCGGCGGCGCGCCTCCAGATATTCTGCATGCGGCGGTAATACTTCTTCGATACCTTCCGGCAGTAACCAGGAATCTTTATTCATCGACTTGTCTTCACGTTATATAGATAAGGAATGCGCCAGCAATCATTATCGCCAGACCGATGAGGCGCAGTGTACGGTCATCCCGCTCACTCATCATTTGTACCATGCGTCGATAGGCACGGGGATTCAGTGCCGGAAACAGGCCTTCTATCACCATCACCAAACCCAGAGCTAACCAGAATACCTTTGCCATCGACTGTCCAAAAAAAACCGGGCAATCTGCACATCCTGCAAAGGAGGCGTGACGCCCGGCCGTGGTGTGTTATCCAGGGTCAGAATTGTATCATTTTTTGCCTGGTTTCATGGCATTGAAGTACTTGAAAAACTCCGAATCAGGTTCCAGCACCATCACCTGGTCGTTCGAATCCAGGGAATGGCGATAGGCCTGCAAGGAACGGTAGAACGAGAAGAACTCGGGATCCTTGTTATAGGCTTCGGCATAGATACGGGCCGCCTCGGCGTCACCGGCACCCCGGATCTTCTGGGCATCCTCATAGGCCTTTGCCAGCAGGATCTGACTGCTCTTCTCCGCTTCCGCCTTGATCTGGGTTGCCTTACCGACACCTTCTGCCCGGAATTTAGCCGCTTCCTTTTTACGTTCGGTAATCATGCGCGCAAAAATCTGGTCACGGATATTATCCGGCATTTCGATACGCTTGACCCGGACATCCACGATCTTGATCCCAAACTCCTGAATTTTCTCATCGGCCTTGTCCGTGATCTGGGTCATCACATCCGCGCGTTCATCAGAAATGAGCTCCCACATCGTGCGTTCGCCAAAGGCATCCAGCAGGCCCTTGTTAATAATGGAATCAAACGTGCGCTGTGCGGCATAGACCGAACCCTGCATCTTCTTATAGAAGGTCTCGACGTTCACAATCCGCCATTTAACGTAATAATCCACATCCAGTGGTTGCTTGTCCTTGGTCAGATAACGCTGCTTGGGCGCATCGTAGCTCTGTAGGCGTTTGTCGTATTTATAGACCACGTTATAAAACGGAATCATCCAGTGCAGGCCGGGCTTGAAATCACTCTTTTCAAATTTGCCCAGCGCCATGCGAATGGCAAACTCCTTTTCACTCACGGTAAAGGCGGAGGAATACACCGCGCCTAAAACCAAGGCGACGATGATGATGATCGTTAAGCTGCGATTTGACATTAGTTACCTCCCCGACCGCGTGAACGCAAGGTGTCGCTGGTCATATCCGGCGTCTGGTGCGAGGTGGTCCCGTCCGCCTGTTTACCGCTGGTACTGCTGTTTGTCTCATTATCGCGCGTCGGATTCGAAGCAATCTTGTCCAGCGGCAGATACAGCAGGTTGTTACCCTTCTTGATATCGACCAGCACTTTCTTGCTGCGCGAAATCACTTCCTGCATGGTCTCCAGGTAGAGACGTTCGCGGGTGACCGCTGGCGCCTTTTCATACTGTGCCAGTAACTGCTTGAAACGATCCGCATCACCGGTTGCACGGGCGATCAGGGTTTGCTTGTACTGTTCGGCCTGCACCCGGATCTGATCGGCCTGACCTTCCGCCTTGGGAATAATGGTATTGGCAAACGCCTCAGCCTTATTGATTTCGGCTTCCTTATCCTGCTGCGCAGCGTTGACCTCTTCATAGGCCGGGATCACCTGACGCGGCGGCTGGGCCTTCTGCATGTTGAAGTTGGTGACTGTCAGACCGGTGTTATAGCGTTCGAGGATTTGCTGGATACGCTCTTTCGATTTGATGGCAAACTCGGAACGCCCCTGAGTCTGCACATAATCCATATCATTCTGGCCTACCATCTCGCGCACGGCGGTCTGTGTCGCCTGTTCCAGACTCACCACCGGATCTTTTGTATTCAGTACAAATTTCTTGGCATCGCTCACCTGAAACTGCACGACATACTCGATATCCACGATGTTCTTATCCTTGGTCAGCATCAAGGCCTCGTTGGTGCCCTGACCAACGGTAAAGGATTGGATTGTTTGTACATCGACAATATTCACGGTCTCGATGGGATACGGCAGCCGAAGATTGAAACCGGGCTGAATGGTCGTGACATATTTGCCAAAGCGCAGCACCACGCCATTTTGACGTTCGTTCAGGATATAAACCGAACTATAAACTGCCCAGATAACCAGCAGCGCCACCAACACGCCGATAACACCACCGAAACCACCGGCACCGCCACGACCGCTACCACCACCGCCACCGCGCCCGCCAAACAATCCGCGGAATTTTCTTTGCAAATTTTTGACGATCTCGTCCAAATCCGGGGGGCCTTGCTCTCCTCGTTGCTTACCCCATGGGTCTTTGTCTTTATCCCCGGAGTTACCGGGTTCATTCCAGGCCATGCCTTACTCCTGATGACGATATTAGAAAGGGAATTCTATGGAGCCTCGCTGCCAACCGCAAGGCGATCCTCGGTAGAATCGTGGCTTATATAGTGTTCCAGGTGAAAATGCTTGTTGAGTGATGCCCACGTCGGCGCGGGCATCGCGATAGTCATCAGCCAGCGTCCCTGACTGTCCGTATTTTCAAACAGCACGCTGCCCATCGCATGTAATCTGGCGTGTAATTTTCCTTCCGCCGGTGGCAGCACCAATTGTTCGTGCACCGTTGCCTGCTGTACGATTTCTGTCATCGCCTGCATCAACAGCGCGATACCATCGCCGGTTTTGGCCGAAACCCAGACGCGCACGGGTTTACCCTCGTCGTCGCGATCGATCCGTGGCGACAGCTCTGGCAGTAAATCGATTTTGTTGAACACCAGAAGTTGCGGTCGCGTATCCGCCTCAATCTCGGCCAGGACATCATTTACCTGACGTATATTGTCCTCACGCTGAGGACTGGCTGCGTCAACCACATGTAACAAGAGATCCGCATCGCGGGTTTCCTGCAGGGTGGAACGAAATGCCGCAACCAGATCATGCGGTAATTGCCGGATGAAACCCACGGTATCCGCCAGGACGATCGCCTCACCTTCATCCAGATCGACCCGGCGCAAGGTTGGATCGAGTGTGGCAAACAATTGATTAGCCGCATACACGTCGGATTGGGTAACGGTATTAAAGAGTGTGGATTTTCCGGCATTGGTATAACCCACCAGGGAAACCGTCGGCAACTCGGCGCGCTTGCGCGCACGCCGCCCCTGTTCGCGTTGCTTGTTGACCTTCTCCAGCTTGCGATTGAGCAGTTTGATCCGTTCGCCCAACAGGCGCCGGTCTGTTTCCAGCTGGGTTTCACCCGGACCGCGCAGACCGATACCGCCCTTCTGCCGCTCAAGGTGTGTCCAGCCACGCACCAGCCGGGTCGACAGGTGTTTCAATTGCGCTAACTCAACCTGGAGTTTACCTTCATGTGTGCGCGCACGTTGCGCAAAGATATCCAGGATCAAACCGGTACGATCCAGCACGCGGCACTTCAGTTCGCGTTCCAGGTTGCGTTCCTGTACCGGTGACAAGGTGTGGTTGAATAACACGACGTCCGCGTCGGTCGCCTCCACCTGTTGTTGAATCTCGGCAACCTTGCCGGTGCCGGCAAAGTATTTGGCATCCGGGGCACGCCGTGCCCCGGTAATGGTTGCAACCGGCTCAGCGCCGGCCGCATAGGCCAGCTCGGTAAATTCTTCCAGGGCCTGATGCTCATCCACCTGCCCCATATCCAGGTGAACGAGCACAGCGCGCTCACCACCCCGTGGGCGTTCAAACAAGGATGTGCCTCCTGCTGGTCGAGCCAGTGACAGATAAGTTAGCCGTTACCACCGGTATGTGCGTCATCGGCCATGGGAAGTTTGATATTGCGTGCCGGCACGATGGTCGAAATCGCATGCTTGTACACCATCTGGCTGACACTATTACGTAACAACACAACAAATTGGTCAAAAGATTCAACCTGCCCCTGCAACTTGATACCGTTCACGAGGTAAATTGAAACTGGAATCCGTTCCTTACGTAAAGCATTCAAAAAAGGATCTTGTAGTGCTTGCCCTTTACTCATCGTTATTCTCCGTTTTATTTATATTCATTTTGTCGTTTTCGGCGCAATCTGCCCGCCAAGTACCTGCTCATTTTCTTTTACAAAACAATAAAAAATTCAACAACCCTGACAAAATCAGTCTAGCACAGTGAAACAAATCAATTAATGTGTATTTTTGCCAATAATTTCAATACTGCCTCTGCTAAACCCTTGTTTAAACAGTCAATATTCTTTAAATCCGGCATGGATCGCAGCCATGTCAGCTGTCGTTTTGCCAGTTGTCGTGTCGCGACAACCCCTTTTTCCCGCATCGTCGCATAGTCCCATTCACCGTTGAGAAACTGCCACACCTGACGATAGCCCACCGCGCGAATGGCCGGCTTGTTGATATCGAGATCACCGCGCGCATACAGGCGTTGCACTTCTTCCAGCAACCCCTGCTTGAGCATGGAATCGAATCGCTGCGCGATGCGCTCATGTAAAACCTGCCGATCGGACGGAATGAGCCCCAGCAAGATGGGACGAAACGGCAATGTCGGGGCGGGCTGTTGCATCCATTCGGACAATGCCTTTCCGGTCAGTCTGTACACCTCCAGGGCGCGGGATATGCGTTGCGGGTCATTGGGGTGAATACGTTCCGCCGCCGGCGGATCGACATGGGCAAGTTGTCGATGCATCTCCTGCCAACCGACAGCTTCGGCCTCTGCGGCCAGCTCTGCACGCAGCTCTGCATCCGCGGATGGCAACTGCGCCATGCCCTGCAAGAGACTGCGAAAATACATCATGGTTCCACCAACCAATAAGGGCGTTTTTCCCGATTCGGCGATGTCGTTTATCTCGCGTAGCGCATCTTCACAAAAGCGCGCCGCTGAATACGCCTCAGCAGGATCCAGAAAATCGATCAGGCGATGCGGTGCACGCCGCAACGTATCGGCATCGGGTTTCGCTGTGCCGATGTCCATGTCTTTATACACCATGGCGGAATCAACGCTGATGATCTCGAAAGGAAGACGTTCGACCAGTTGCACCGCCAGATCCGTCTTGCCGGATGCAGTCGGCCCCATCAGACACACTATAGGTAGTGGCGATCTAGTCATGATGAACCGGTTGTTCCCTCAACCAGGCAAGCAGATCAGCCTGCGTCAGCTTGCGCCAGCTCGTCGACAGCCTGTCACGTTGTTGCGCCAGTAACATCAGGAACCGTTTAAAGTCGATCTGCGTCAACTCGCAGTGCTGTGACATCAGATGTGTTTCAATCGCGTCAAACATCTCCGATAGGTCGATAGCGCTGACCAATAAAGACTGAATCAGTTGCCGGCTATCGAAACCCTGAAGCCAGACAGGAACCGCGCGTAACATCAGCTGCGACGGACTGGATTGCGTCAGTTCAAAACCCAGACGCGCCAACATCGCCTGTTGCTGTTCGTATGACTGACGCTGCGCGGAGTTCATATCCAGCGTTTGCGGGATCAATAGCGGTCGCTGTTTAATCTGATTCGACTCAAATGCCTCCTGCCAGCGTTGTCGAGCCAATCCAACCTGCGCCCTGTGGATATCGATCAGATACATGCCGTTGACAGATTGTGTCAGTGCAAAACGCTGGCACACGATACTTTGTAAATTGCCGAAAAATCCTTCCGTCGCGTTGCGTGCGTCGACATCCTGCGCTGACAGCGTTTCCGCGGTCGACCCTGTGGCCGCGTACTCCAGGGGCATCTCCCTGATATCCGGGTGCATAGTCACCGACTGTGGGGAAGCGTCACGTTGCAGACTTTCACGCAAACATTGCATGAGAAAATCATGGATCTGCCGCGCTTCACGAAAGCGCACTTCATGTTTGGTCGGATGGACGTTGACATCGACCTCTGCCGGATCCAACTCCAGGTGCAGTACATAGGCGGCGTGTCGCCCCGGCGCAAGCAGGGATTGATACGCCAGGCGCAGTGCGTGATTGATGACCCGGTCGCGCACAATACGCCCGTTGATATAAAAATATTGCAAATCACTTTGCTGGCGCGAATATGCAGGCTTGCTGATCCAGCCCCACAAACGCATATCCCGCCGCGGAAAATCGATAACCAGACTGTTGCGGACAAACGCCTCGCCGCATAGCTGACCGACGCGTCGCGAGCGGCCGATATCATCGATCACTGCAGGCAAGCGATGAATCTGGCGTGCGTTATGTTTGAGATAAAAGGCGACATCGAAACGCGCCAGACTCATGCGCCTAAACACTTCGTCGCAATAGCGGAACTCGGTGCGTTCAGTGCGCAGGAATTTACGCCGTGCCGGCGTGTTAAAGAAAAGGTTGCGTACCGAGACCGTGGTGCCCACCGCATGATTCACCGGCAACAGTTGCTCGCTTTGGTCATAGCAGAGCCTGAATGCCTCGGTCGCATAACTGCGGCGCGACGAAATCTCCCATTGACTGACAGAACAGATGCTGGCCAGGGCCTCGCCACGAAAGCCCAGACTGCGCAACTGCAACAAATCCTCGAGCCGGCCGATCTTGCTGGTCGCGTGACGACTGATGGCAAGTGCCATTTCATTGCCGGCAATGCCGTAACCATTATCGCTGACAAGGATGGATTCCATGCCGCCGCGCGATAACTCGATGTCCAGGCGCGTGGCGTCGGCATCAAGCGCATTCTCAAGCAATTCCTTGAGGATCGACGCCGGCCGTTCGATGACCTCGCCGGCAGCGATCTGATCGGCGAGCTGGGGGGGTAAAAGACGTATCGGATCGATCAGACGCGGGGCGGACATGCCGGCTAGTGTAATACATTCGCCAACAACAGATCGAACAGGCCGGTGTAGCGACGGCCTTCGTCTGCAGGATGAAAATTCAGGAATCGCTGGAGACGACTGGCGGAATCAGCAGGACATCACCGACTTGCAGGACATCCCCTTTGATCTGGTTTGCCTGGCGTAATGCAGACAGCGGTACCTGGTATTCGTCGGCCAGGGCACTGAGCGTATCGCCCTTGATAACACGGTGCTTACGATCTCTCACTGCCAACAAGGTACCCGGCGGCGGGTTATCGCGGAAATACTTGTTGAGTCCATTGAAGATGGCCTGCGCCAGCCTGCCCTGCACCCCCGGATCGCGCAGTTTGCGCTCCTCCTTGGGATTAGAGATGAATGCCGTCTCCACCAGCACGGACGGTATATCGGGCGACTTCAACACCCGAAAACCGGCCTGTTCCACACGTGCACGATGCAGATGCGTCACATTACGCAAACCACCGAGCATGTCGCGCGCCAGGTCGTGACTGTCATCCATGGTGGAATTCTTGACCATATCCACCAACACCTTCTTCAACAGGTCATCCTTGTCATCCAGGCTCACACCGCCAATCAGGTCCGAATTGTTTTCAGACTCCGCCAGGAATCTCGCGACCTCGGAACTGGCGCCGTGCTCGGACAAGACATACACCGAAGACCCACTGGCGCTGCGGTTACGAAATGAATCGGCGTGAATGGAAATAAACAGATCGGCCTGGGCCTCGCGCGCCTTTTCCACCCGTTTCCCCAGGGAGACAAAGTAATCGCCACTGCGTGTCATCATCGCCTGCATGCCGGGTTGACGATCAATCAGCGCCTTCAGCTTGTGGGCAATCGCCAGGGTGACATCTTTTTCACGCGTGCCGTATTTACCGATGGCCCCGGGGTCGTCACCGCCGTGGCCGGCATCGATGGCAATCAGCACCTTGCGCGGACTATCCGATTGATCGCGATCCTCGCGCACCGGCTGCGCAGCCTTTTTGTCCTGCGCTTCATCGATCAGGTCAACCACCAGCCGATTGCCGTACTCGCCCTGCGGCCGCAGCACAAAACTTTTGGCCTTGACCTCGCGCTTGAGATCCAGCACCACGCGCAGGTCATCGCCATCGCGGCGGGCATAACGAATCTGTTTAATGAAGGAGGCGTCGGTCAGGGCGGGAAATGCCGCTTTCAAATCCGTGGATTTGAGATCGATGACGATACGCTCCGGATGTTCGAGCACAAACAGATTGTGCTCGACCGGGGCAGTGAGGTCGAATACCAAGCGGGTGTTGTCCGGTGCCGGCCACATGCGCACGCCGACGACATTGACAGCCTGAGCCACCATCCCGTAACCCAGCAAGACAAAACCGCAAACAGTGCGGGCTAACCAAACCGGCATCGTTTACCCCCCGATGAAATCTCTTATTAATTGTGCACGATGTGAGATTTTTTTCAAGGAAAAATCTATATTTCTTATAAAGATAGAAGATGATCTTAATCTATTAGGTGAGAGATTGAGGAAAAGTGGGCCGCTAACGTGTCTAACCATTCCTGGGCGCGGGCCGAGTGGGCATGCAATTGCGCAATCCTGCCTCCCGCGACATGGGACAGCTGAATCGTCAGTTCCGCCGGGGGTAGATGTGGACTGGCGCGTTCGGGCCACTCAATCAGACACACCCCACCCTGGGCCAACAGGTCTTCCAGCCCCAGAAATTCCAGCTCCGACGGGTCATTCAGCCGGTAGAGGTCGAGGTGAAATACCTTGCCCGCTGGCAATTCATAGGGTTCGATAAGGGTATAGGTCGGACTTTTCACGGCCCCACGATGACCACAGGCCTGAATGAATCCGCGGCTGAAGGTTGTTTTACCCGCCCCTAAATCGCCTTGCAGATAAATCACGACCGGCGCGGGCCGCAATTCCGCCAGGGCCTTGCCCAGGCGTTCGGTATCGGCTGTGTCAGCGAGCGCTATTTCGAGATTCTGCATCGGATTAAGACTATGGATTCGCCAGGCGTCGTACCCAGCTCATGAGGTCCGTCGCCAGGAGGCCGCGTTCGCCGGCGGCCTTGGCTGCTGCGTCACCGGCGGCGGCATGTAAACACACCCCCAGGCTGGCCGCCTCCCGCAGTGAGACACCCTGGGCCACCAAGCCCGCGATGATACCGGTCAGGACATCGCCCATGCCACCGCTGGCCATGCCGGGATTGCCGTCACTGCAGAGAGCGATGGGGCCTTCAGGCCCGGCGATCAAGGTACCGGCGCCCTTGAGGATGGCGATACCGCCATAGGTTTGCTGCAAGTCCCGGACAATGGCAAAGCGGTCCCGCTGGATCTCCTGGGTCGACTGCCCCAGCATGCGCGCGGCCTCACCGCAATGCGGTGTCAGAATCCACTTGCGATACTGTTGCGGTGATTGCGACAGGATATTCAGGGCATCCGCATCCACGACCAAAGGCAGGCCCGATTCAAGCGCCAGCTGCAGCATTTGCTGCCCCCACTCGCCCTGGCCCATACCAGGGCCAATTGCGATGACACGGGCGCGCTCGGCCAGACGATGGAAGGTGGCCTCCTCTTCCAGGCCATGCACCATGAGCTCCGGACGCGTGGCATTCAATCCGGCAGCGTGACTCGCGCGCGTGCCGAGACTCACCAGACCGGCACCCATGCGGGCGGCCGCCTCGCCGGCCATCCGCGCGGCGCCGGTAAAACCCGCCTCACCGCCGATGATCAGGACATGTCCGTAATTCCCTTTGTGTGAATTACGCCGGCGCGGCGCCAGCAAGGCGGTGAAGTCTGCATACTGGATGCGCTGCACCTCTACAGGCTGTTGCGCATACACAGTCTCAGGCACGCTCAAACTATCAAAGACGATATCCCCGCAATAATCCACGGCCTCCCCGGTATACATGCCGCGCTTGATCCCAATAAAGCTGATCGTCGCCGCCGCCTTGATGGCGATACCGTGCACCTCGCCGCTGTCCGCATTCAGACCGGACGGGATATCCAGTGCCAGCACCGGCAAACCCGACTGATTCACCGCCGCAATGGCGTCGCGGCGTTCGCCTTCCACCGGTCCCTGCAAACCGATGCCGAGGATCGCATCGACGATGAGGTCACACAGGGACAACATTTCCGGATCAAATGGCACCGGCTCAATGTCCACGCTTTGCAGGCGCTGGTACGCAGCCAGGGCATCGCCCTGCAGGTGATTTGGATCGCCCAGGAGCAGGACCCGCACATCCAGTTCCGCCGCTGCCGCCAGACGTGCAACAACAAAGCCATCCCCGCCATTATTGCCCGTGCCACAAATGACGGTCAGCGTGCGGGTTTGCGGCCAGCGTCGCTGCACCAGGGCAAATGCGGCGGCGCCAGCCCGCTCCATCAACACCGTCCCACTGATACCCAGCTGCTGAATGGCATACTGATCCATGGCGCGGACCTGCGCGGCGCGGTACAGATTTTTTTGGTAATTTGACATGAGTGAACTGTGATTATTGTGTTTTATGTTCGACGCTGGAATGCTCTAGCCGGCCTATCGTATACGAAACCAACGTACACTATATATATAAACCAATACGTCTTGTGAATCCGCATGCCCTCAATTGATCCAGCCCAGCTCAGCACTCTCATCAAGGCCTGGGGTAACCAACTCGGTTTTCAACAAATCGGGATAAGCGATACCGAGTTATCGGAAGCCGAACGTCATTTGTTTAACTGGATCGAACACGGCTACCACGGCGAGATGGCGTGGATGGCGCAACATGGCGTGCGCCGCAGCCGACCGGCGGAATTGCAACCAGGTACCCTGCGGGTCATCAGCGCGCGCATGGATTACTGGCCGGCGGCAGCAGAAGACGCCGAGACCGTATTGGCCTCAGCGTCGACGGCGTATATCTCGCGCTACGCCCTCGGCCGCGACTATCACAAGCTGCTGCGCCAGCGCTTGCAACACCTGGCCGATCGGATCCAGAACGAGGTCGGCGACTTCGGTTACCGCGTCTTCGTCGATAGTGCGCCGGTCCTGGAAAAGCCGCTGGCACACAAGGCCGGGCTGGGCTGGATTGGCAAACACACCAACCTGATCGCACGCGATGCCGGTTCCTGGTTTTTTCTCGGCGAGATCTACACCGATTTACCCCTCACGGCAGATCAGGATACCAGCCCCGATCATTGCGGCACTTGCCATACCTGCATCGATGTCTGTCCCACGGGGGCCATCATTGCACCGTATCAGTTGGATGCACGCCTGTGCATCTCCTACCTCACCATCGAACTGCGCGAGAGTATCCCCGAGACCTTGCGCCCGCTCATTGGCAATCGCATTTACGGCTGCGACGACTGCCAGCTGTTTTGCCCCTGGAACCGCTTTGCCCAGCCCACGGCGGAAGCGGATTTCTCGCCACGCCACGGACTCGATCAGGCAAGCCTGCTCGAGCTGTTTGACTGGGAGGAACAAACCTTTCTGGATCGCCTTGCCGGTTCACCGATCCGGCGGATCGGATATGAGTGTTGGTTACGAAATATCGCGGTGGCGCTGGGGAATGCTGAAACACAGCCCGCGGTCATTGCCGCACTGGAGAAGAAACGCGATCACCCGTCCGCCCTGGTGCGCGAACACGTGGCGTGGGCGCTGGCGCAGCATAGCCGCACGCCCTGAATCAATCAGGCTTTGACGTCGATGGCTCCGCCAATGCGGCTGCTGCCGCTATTGGTCGTTGTATTTGACGCGGTTGTGCTGGTCTGCGCCGCGCTGTTGCTGGCATCCTTGTTGATTTCCGTTGCCACCTTGCGTGCATTATCAAGACCGCGGTTGATACCGGCGATGGCGGAATCCAGACTGGCGCCCGGTGTTACTGTCATGGCACACCCCTGTCGTGTAATGTGGTATATCTTGCCTGCTAGACATAGCGGCGCGATCCCCGAAACATTTAGCCGAGGCATTTAAAAAAATCCATGCAGGATATCGACATCACAGCGGTCGTGCTCGCGGGCGGGCGCGGGCAGCGCATGGGCATGCGCAACAAGGGCTTACTGCCACTGGCGAAACAGCCGTTGATTGCACACGTCATTGCCAGGCTCACCGGCCAGCTATCGCGTATCGTCATCAGTGCCAATGACGACCTTGACGCCTATCGCGGATTCGGCCTGCCGGTCATAGCCGATGAAATTCCCGGTTACCCGGGCCCTCTGGGCGGGATGTATTCGGCCCTGCATGCCGTGCACAGCGAATGGTTAATCACCGCCCCCTGCGATACACCGTATTTGCCGCTGGATTATGTAGAACGCATGTGCGCCGCCATAAACGACCACCGCGCTTATGTCGCCCGTGACGATCAACGCCTGCAGACAGGTTTTTGTCTGTTACATCGCAGCATTCTGCCGCAACTGGCGGCATCGCTGGCAACAGGGCAATTCGCCGTATATCGTTTCCTGTCGGCGCTACCGGCGCAACAGGTGCAATTTGCCGACAAGGCGAATGCATTCACGAATATCAATACACCGGATGCCCTTGCAGCGCTCGCATCGCGGTGATAAATCTGCGCGCCAGATGCACGCGAATAATCACGCATGTAAATGATGTTGGACACAATTTATGACGACACCGCCAATCCTCGGGTTTGCCGCCTACAGCGGCGTGGGTAAAACCACCCTGCTCACACAACTCATTCCCCTGTTGCGTGAACAAGGTCTTCGCATCGGTCTGATCAAACACGCGCATCATGATTTCGATATCGACACGCCGGGCAAGGACAGTTATGAATTGCGCAAGGCGGGTGCGGAACGGGTATTGATCGCGTCCTCGCGGCGCTGGGCCCTCATGACCGAAACACCGGCGCAACCCGAAGCCAATCTATCCGACCTGATTGCGCGCCTGGACAACGAACGGCTCGATCTGATCCTGGTGGAAGGCTTTCGCCACGAGGCCTTCGCCAAGATCGAATTGCATCGCCCGCGTCTGCAACATCCTCTGCTGTGCATGCAGGACAAACACATCATTGCAGTGGCAACGGATGCGGAGTTGCACGTGCCGTTACCTATTCCCGTCCTCGACCTGAATAATCCGACAACGATTGCGGCATTTATCCAGAGTGAAATACTGGATCGCACGCAGACACCTTCGGCATAATGCCCGTTCACACCTTACCTCTGTGACCGCCATGACCGAGAAGACGCCCACACAACCCGCCAGTAGCGATGAATATGATTCCTCATTGCTGACAGTCGAACAGGCACAGGCGCGTATTATGGAATTGGCGGCACCGGTACAGGAGACCGAGAGTCTCGGTCTGCATGATGCGCTGAATCGTGTCCTCGCCGCGGATTCCATTTCGCCTTTGAATGTTCCGCCCCATGCCAACTCCGCGATGGATGGTTATGCGGTCAGCGCGACCGATCTGCCGGATAGCGGCGAAGCCACGCTGAAAGTCATTGGCACGTCCTGGGCCGGCAGACCCTTCAACAGTACCGCCCATGGCGGCGAGTGCGTGCGCATCATGACCGGCGCCAATATCCCTGCGGGTACCGACACCGTCATCATGCAGGAACACGTCCAGCGTAACGATGATGTGATTACCATCGGCAGCGGACACAGTGCCGGTCAGAATGTGCGCCATCCCGGCGAAGACATTGCCGAAGGCAGTACGGTATTGCCTGCGGGACAATGGATTGGATCGGCGGAGCTGGGCCTGCTGGCCTCGCTAGGCATTCCGCACGTCAAGGTCAAACGCCGTTTGCGCGTGGCATTCTTTTCCACTGGCGATGAATTGCAGCCGGTCGGCAGCGTATTGAAGGAAGGCCAGATCTACGACAGCAATCGTTACACCCTGCACGGGATGTTGTCGCAACTGGGCGTCGACATCATTGACCTGGGCGTGATACGCGATGAACCGGCAGCCATTGAAACCGCCTTTCGCGATGCTGCGCAACAGGCCGATGCCATCATTACCTCCGGCGGTGTCTCCGTAGGTGAAGCGGACTTTGTCAAAGGCATCCTGGATAAATTAGGCAAGGTCGATTTCTGGCGGATTGCCATGAAGCCAGGCAAGCCGCTGGCCATCGGGAAGGTGCAGCGGGCCATGTTTTTCGGACTGCCCGGTAACCCCGTCTCGGTGATGGCCACCTTCTATCTGTTTGTGCAACCGGCCTTACGCAAGATGATGGGGCAAACCGTCATACCACCGTTGCGCATCACCGCTTCCTGCAAAACCACCTTGAAAAAACGCCCCGGGCGCATGGAGTTTCAACGCGGCGTACTCAGTATCGAAAACGGCAAACCCGTGGTCGATGCCGCCGGCATGCAGGCATCGCATATCCTGAGCGGAATGAGTCGGGCGAATTGTTTTATCGAGTTACCGCTGGAGACCGGCAACGTCGCTGCCGGGGAAGCAGTTACCGTCCTACCCTTCCACGGCTTGATTGGATAAATCCAGGCACGGGCAAGCGAACTGCCGCGTGCCTGCGTTGAGCAGCATCAGGCCTGCGAGTTTTGTTCGTTCAGGGATTTATGCACTTCCTGCATATCCACCGCCTTGGCTTCCGTGATCAACTGCTGCATCGCCTGCTTGGGCAAGGCCCCGGCTTCGGAATACAAAATCACCTGCTCACGGAACAGCATCAAGGTCGGAATCGAACGAATCTGGAAATGGCCTGCCAGTTCCTGTTGATCTTCCGTGTTGACCTTGGCAAACACGATATCCGGATGTTGTTCGGATAATTCTTCGTATACCGGGGCAAACGAACGACACGGTCCGCACCACGGCGCCCAAAAATCCACGATCACGAAATCGTTGTTGTTAATCGTGTCACTGAAATTCTGTGCATTCAATTCAACTGTAGCCATTCATCACCTTCTGTCTGCTCATGTAAAACGAAGTGGCGCTACTGCACCGGTCTCCCGATAACGCCGGTAATCCTCCAGCACCATGGCGTGATCGAACGCCAGGGGCGAGGGTAATTGATCCAGGGTGAAAACACCCACGTTTTTCGCATCGTCCGCCGCCACCGGCCGCCCGCTGGCCTCGGCAATGTAGATCGCCGTCACCGTGTGTCCGCGCGGGTCGCGCTGCGGACTCGAATAAATTCCCAACAGGCCGCGCAGATGTACATGCAGGGACACTTCTTCAAATGCCTCGCGCACCGCCGTGGTCTCCACCGTCTCGCCAATATCGACAAACCCGCCCGGAATGGCCCAGCCATAGGGCGGATTCTTGCGTTCAATCAGGACGATCGGTCGTCCCGGCACATCCACCAGCTCAATCAGGGCATCGGCCGCCAGTAAGGGCGTAATCGGCTTCGTCATTGCTGCTCCCGAAAGGCCCGGAGCCTGCGGCGATCCCGTTTGTCCGGCCGTTTCTGCGGCCGCGGACTCGCCATGGCATTGAGTTTGTACATCAGGCGTTGCTGTTCGCGCCTCGCCACGCTCTCCACGTCTTCCACATAGAGAGACTGCGCAGCCGTCGCAGAACCACGCTGGCTCGCCAGTGCACTTACCCTGATTTGATATGTGGTGCCGGAGCGGGTGATTTTCAATTCATCGCCCACTTTAACGCCGTGCGAGGGCTTGCTGCGCTCGCCGTTGACATGGACGTGACCGCCGCTCACTGCCTCCGCGGCCAGCTGCCGCGTCTTGAAAAACCGGGCCGCCCACAACCATTTGTCGATACGAATACGTTCGGGCGTTTCGGTTGGCATGGTGTTCAGCGAAACAGGTGCAGATAAATAAACGCGCCCACGAGCACATCGTAGACCACGCAGGCCGGCGGATACCAGGTTCTGACCCGGGCACCCAGCTTGAACGGGTGATGCAACAGGTCCCAGCCGGCATGCAAAAAATAGCCGAGGGCAATCAGGAGCGGCCATCGCCACATGCCCAGTAAGACCAGCAGGCAAAAACCCAGCGCGACACTTGCTTCAAGAATGAGATGACGACGGCGACCGTCGTGTACGGCAAAACCGATATAGACCCCGGCGATCATTGCCAGCAGAATCCCGTAAAAGTCCTGCGCCATGAATCTCGGCAAAAAGTAACCGATCAGACAAGTGATGGTGGCCAGCGCAATCGTAACCAGATAGACCATGTCGCCTTTTCCTCCCGCGCCGCCATCTTAACATCAAGTACATACGAACCCTATGCCTATTGTCTTCGCGTCAGTGGTGTTAGGCACGGCAGGCCGGTATGATCACATGCATGGCGATGTACATCGACACCCTCAAGAAGCCGACCATTCCGCGCGAAGCTGTCGTCAAGGCCCTGCTTAGCCTGTTGCCTGACGATGCCGTGTTATACAACGCTGAAGACACACGGCCCTACGAATGCGATGGCCTGTCGGCGTACCGACAAACGCCCTGGGTGGTCGCCTTGCCGCAGACGGTACATGAGGTACAGGAGATCCTGCGTTATTGTCATGAAAATCGCATCCCGGTGATCGCACGCGGCGCGGGTACGGGACTCTCCGGCGGCGCCTTGCCGCGGGATAACTGCCTGGTGCTGAGTCTGGCCAAGTTCAATCGCATTCTCGATATCGATCCGCTCAATCGCACGGCGCGCGTACAGCCGGGCGTGCGCAACCTCGCCATCAGTGAAGCGGTAAAACAACACGGTCTTTACTATGCGCCGGATCCGTCTTCGCAAATCGCCTGCACCATCGGCGGCAATGTCGCGGAAAATTCCGGTGGCGTGCATTGTCTGAAATACGGTTTGACCGTGCACAACATTCAGCAGTTGCAGTTGGTCTGCATGGACGGCGAGCTGATCACGCTTGGCGGCAGCGGACTGGACAGTCCCGGTTATGACCTGCTGGCCTTGCTCACCGGCTCGGAAGGTTTGCTCGGCATCATCACTGAAATTACCGTCAAGCTGTTGCCGATCCCGCAGCGCGCCCAGGTCTTGCTCGCGGCGTTTGACGATACCGGTAAGGCCGGCGAGGCCGTTGGTGCCATCATCTCCGCCGGGATCATTCCCGCCGGTCTCGAGATGATGGACAACCTGGCGATCCGCGCGGCCGAAGATTTCGTACGCGTCGGTTATCCTACCGACGCCGCCGCCATCCTGCTGTGTGAAATGGATGGCAGCAATGAGGAAGTCTCGCTGGACGTCATGAAGGTACGGCAGATATTACTCGATTGCGGCGCGACGCATGTGCATACCGCCAATAGCGAAGACGAGCGACTGCAATTATGGAAAGGACGCAAATCCGCCTTCCCCGCCGTCGGTCGCCTGTCACCGGACTACTATTGCATGGACGGCACCATCCCGCGCAAGCAGCTGCCGTTCGTGCTCAAACGCATCAGTGAAATGTCGCAAGACTATGGCCTCGCCGTGGCAAACGTCTTCCACGCCGGTGACGGCAATCTGCATCCCTTAATTCTGTACGATGCCAACAAGCCCGGCGAACTCCAACGCACCGAGGAATTCGGCGGCAGGATTCTGGAATTGTGCGTCGAGGTCGGCGGCACCATCACCGGCGAACACGGCGTCGGCATCGAAAAGATCAACCAGATGTGCGTACAGTTTCAAAGTCTGGAACTGGAACAGTTTCACCGCGTCAAGGCCGCGTTCGATCCGGAAGGCCTGCTCAATCCGGGCAAGGCCGTGCCCACGCTCCACCGCTGCGCGGAGTTCGGCGCCATGCATGTGCACCACGGCAAGCTGGCGCATCCCGAGCTGGAGCGTTTCTGATCATGACCGATCGCGATTGCAGCGCGGACTTGCGTGAACAGGTGGCAACGCACTGCCAGCACAATACCCCGATGCAGATCGTCGCGGGCGGCAGCAAGGCCTTTTACGGCAACGCAGTCGATGCGCAGCCCCTCGTTGTAAATGACCACCGTGGCATCGTGCACTACGAACCCACCGAACTGGTGCTGAGTGCGCGCTGCGGGACACCGCTCACCGAGATTGAACAAACCCTCGCGGATAACCAGCAAATGCTGGGCTTTGAGCCGCCACACTTCACCGGGCATGCGACCCTCGGCGGCACCATTGCCGCCGGCCTCTCGGGTCCGGCGCGTCCATTTCGCGGTGCCGCACGCGACTTCGTGCTCGGTGTACATATGATCAACGGCAAGGCGGAACACCTGCGCTTCGGTGGCGAGGTCATGAAGAACGTGGCCGGCTATGACCTGTCGCGCCTGCTTACCGGCTCACTCGGTACCCTGGGTGTGCTCCTCGACGTCTCGCTAAAAGTTTTGCCCAGGCCGGAGGTGGAACAAACCCTGGGCTTCGAACTGAGCGATCGTATCGCCATTCAGCGCATGAGTGAGCTGAACTTGCAGGCGTTTCCGATTTCCGCTGCCTGCCATGACGGTGAACGCATGTATCTGCGCCTCTCCGGTAATGCCGCCGCCGTCAAATCCGCGCAGAAACAGATTGGCGGCGAAGACGTTAAGGACGCTGCAAAATTCTGGCACAGCCTGCGTGAAATGAGCTATCCCTTCTTCCAAACCACGCGGCCACTGTGGCGGCTGTCCCTGGCAGCGGCGTCCGCGCCGCTGGCGATCGATGGCAAGCAGTTTACCGACTGGGGTGGCGCGCAACGCTGGTTAGTGAGCGATGCAGATCCCGCCGACGTCCGTCAACGGCTGAGCGAACTGGGCGGTCACGCCACCCTCTTCCGCAACGGCGGTGAGCAGCCGGTGTTTCAACCCTTGACCGGCAAGCTGCATGAACTGCACATCAATCTCAAACTTGCCTTCGACCCACATTGCCTGTTTAATCCGGGCAGGATGTACCCGGAGTTTTGAGACAAGACGTCCTGCTGTCATAAATAGTTCATCCCGCTGTCACGGACTTGCCACCTACCTGCACCAGACTTTATGTAACTGGATAAGGTATGTCGCTTATGTCCACAGCACGATCAACAGTCATTCTACGTCGCGCGATGGAAATCGAAATGGGTTTCTGCGTCAGCGTCAATCGCACCTTCAGCGCACCGTCACTGCAACGTTTCTTTGCCGTCATCAGCCGCCTCGGCGATGGCGTGTTCTGGTACACCCTGATGCTGTGCCTGCCGTTGCTGTATGGGTCGCAAGCCATTTACGTCAGCCTGTTGATGGTGGCCGTCGGCATCGTCAATCTGCTCATTTATAAGGTGATCAAGCGCACGACTGAACGCGAACGCCCCTGCTCGGTCAATACGGAAATTCGCCTGGGCACGGCACCGCTGGACCACTATAGTTTTCCGTCAGGCCACACCTTGCATGCCGTGGCATTTACCATCATCGCCTGTTTCTTCTACCCGCAACTGGCCTGGTTTCTGATCCCGTTCGCCAGCCTGGTGGCGTCCTCACGCGTCATTCTCGGTCTGCACTATCCTACCGATGTGGCGGCCGGCGCACTCATCGGGACTGTCATTGCCAGCCTTGGTCTCAGCCTGATTTGAAATACCCCCTTTACCCGTTAACACAAGCCCCCGGAGTTAGCTGATTCATGCGCATTCTCATGATCTCCGATGTGTATTTCCCTCGGATCAACGGCGTTTCGACCTCTACCCAGATCTTTCGCGAGGAACTGATTCGGCGTGGCCACAAGGTCACCCTGATCGCACCGCATTATCCCAATTGCGAAGACGCCGACGACATTATCCGCATCCCGTCACACCAGGTGCTGTTCGACCCGGAAGACCGCATGATGAAACGCAAGGACGTCATGGCCCTGTTGCCCATGTTGCGTAACGAAAATTACGATGTCCTGCATATACAAACCCCGTTTGTCGCCCATTACCTCGGCGTAAAACTGGCGAAGGCGCTGAATATTCCAAGCATCGAAAGCTATCACACCTTTTTCGAAGAATATCTGTTTCATTACGTGCCCTTCGTACCCAAGTCCTGGATGCGTGCGCTTGCCCGGCATTTCACCCGCAAGGAATGCAATGCCGTCAACAGTGTCATCGTCCCCTCAACGGCCATGCGCGACATCCTCGAACAGTACGGCGTGACCACGACCATGAAGATCATCCCGACCGGCATGGAGCTCAATAAGTTTCACGCCTGTAATGGCGATGCCTTTCGCGATCAACACGGCATCCCGCCGACACGACCGACGCTGGTCCATATCGGCCGTGTCGCACACGAAAAGAATATCGACTTTCTGTTACGCATGCTGGTCGAACTGCGGCGCGACATCCCGAATATCCTGTTGATCATCGCCGGTGAAGGCCCGGCCTTACCCCACCTGCGCAAACTGACCAACCAACTCGGTATCGCGGACAACGTCTTGTTTGTCGGTTACCTGTCGCGGGCCAATGCCCTGCTCGATTGTTACTGTGCCGGCGATGCCTTCGTGTTCGCCTCGCGCACGGAGACCCAGGGCCTGGTACTGCTCGAGGCCATGGCGCTGGGCGTGCCCGTGGTGTCCACCGCGGTGATGGGTACCAAGGACATTCTGCAACCGCAACGCGGTGCCCTGGTCGCGCCTGAGGACACTCAAAAGTTCGCTGAACTGGTAAAACAATTGCTCGACAACGACGTCCTGCACAAGCGCCTGAGCAAGGAGGCGCGCGATTATGTCAAGGAATGGTCGGCACCGATGATGGCGGATCGTTTACTGGAGTATTACCAGAGTCTGATCGCGCAACACAAAACACAGGGCCCATCGCAACACACCCCGCCTGCTACCTCGCAGCAATCGTAATCCGTTTTGGCTATGCCGGTTCGTCGGCAGCCGCCAACTCGGCGCGCGGATTAAATTCCAGATGTGAGAAGAACTGGCGGGTCGCCGCCATCCAGGAGTGCTGCTCGGCGTAACGGCGCGCATCCTCGGCGCTGAGTTGCAGCGCACCCTTCACGGCCTTGCGCAGATCATCATCAAGCACGCCCGTTTCGCCCTGTCGCACCACATCGATGGGACCGGTCACCGGATAGGCCGCTACCGGCACACCACAGGCCATGGCCTCGAGCATGACCAGGCCGAAGGTATCGGTACGGCTGGGAAACACAAAGACATCGGCGGCAGAGATATAACGCGACAACTCTTCGCCGTACTTGAAGCCGACAAATTTGACCTTCGGGTATTTGTCACACAAGGCCTGTAAATCCGGACCATCGCCCACGACATACTTGGTCCCGGCGATATCCAGCGCCAAAAAGGCCTCGATGTTTTTTTCGACCGCCACGCGGCCGACGAACATGCTGATCGGACGCTCGTCCTGCAGAAGATCCTTGCCCTGGGGTTTGAACAAATCAATGTCGACACCGCGCGACCAGATGACCACATTCCTGAATCCCCACTTGATCAATTCCTGCCGCAGCGATTCGGTCGGCACCATGGTGCGCTCGGCCTTGCGGTGAAAGCGTCGCAACCATGAATAGGTCACCGACAAGGGGATCGGAAAGCGCAGGCGGACGTATTGCGGGAATTGCGTGTGGTACGCCGTGGTAAACCGGAGCCCGCGACGTTGGCAATATTTGCGGGCCGTACTGCCGAGCGGGCCTTCGGTCGCGATGTGAATGGCATCCGGCGCAAACTCGTCGAGCATGCGCGTCACCTTCGCGGTTGGAAACAGCGACAGCCGGATCTCCGGATAAGTCGGTAACGGCATGGTCTTGAATTCCTTGGGTGTCACATAAAGGACGTCGTGACCCAATTGCCGCAGACACTCACCGGTGCGATTGAGCGTAGTGACAACACCATTGGTCTGGGGATACCAGGCGTCGGTAACGATGGCGATCTTCATGCGACTTGCGGGACCTTTTCCAGTTCTTCGGATTGATCCTTCAGCGCGTGTTGCCGATCAGACCAGTGAATGAGTTCAATAGTGCCGTCGTGCTTTTCCACCAGCGCGGTGCAATGCTCGACCCAGTCGCCGTCATTGCAATACAGCACCTTGTCGATCATGCGGATATCGGCGGAGTGAATGTGACCGCAGATAACGACATCATAGCCATGGCGTTGCGCATCGCTTGCCACGATCTCCTCGAAATCACGAATATGCTTGACCGCATTCTTGACCCGGTTCTTGATGTAACTGGATAGCGACCAGTAGCTGAAACCGAATTTGTTGCGTACATGCCCGAGCATACGGTTGATGTATAGCAGGAAGTCATAACTCAGATTGCCGACGAGTTCGGTCAGCCAGCCGCACTTCATCACGGTGTCATATTTATCCCCGTGCAGCATCAGCACGTGACGGCCATCGGCTGTCTTATATTCGTATTCTTCGTGGATCTGCAGATTGCCAAAAGTCATACCGGCGTAATCACGGAATTGTTCGTCGTGGTTGCCGGGGATATAGATGACCTTGGTACCGTGTTTGGCCTTACCCAGAATCGTCCGAATGACATTGTTGTGTTCCTGCGGCCAGTACATCATGCGCTTCATTGACCACAGGTCGATGATGTCACCTACCAGGAAGAGATAGTCACATTCGGTGGACCTGAGGAAATCGAGGAGGTAATCTGCCTTACAGCCTTTGTAGCCGAGATGCACATCCGAGATCCAGATGGCGCGGTATTTCAGGGGACGCATTCGATATAAAGGCGTCATTGTCTGTTCCCGTGCGTTAACTTGGGTGAAGTATGGTCGGGCTAGATGACAAACTTTGGTCATGCAGATGAAGATTCAGTGACATTATGACCGCTTTGTTGTGCTACACTGCCGCGCGTGTCAATGTTGTTTCTGGTAACGTCGGTACGTATCTTACCTGCACATGATCTGGTCGCTGAAAAGATCTCCCCCCGACCTGGTTGCCTCGGTCGACCTGGGTTCCAACAGTTTTCATCTGATTGTCTGCCGCGTGCAGGACGGGCAATTGATCATCGTGGATCGCCTGCGGGAAATGGTCCGGCTCGCGGCCGGTATCGACGGCGATAAAAATCTCAGCGAGGAGGCACAGCAGCGCGCACTGGATTGTCTGACCCGCTTCGGTCAGCGGCTGCGCGACCTGCCGCATTTCGCCGTCCGCGCCGTCGGCACCAATACCCTGCGCAGCGCGCACAATGCCGATGACTTCATCGAACAGGCCGAGACCTGTCTCGGCCATCCCATTGAGGTGATCTCCGGCGTGGAAGAAGCGCGCCTCATCTATCTGGGCGTTGCCCACAGTCTTGCCAGCGATCACTCGCGGCGTCTGGTGGTGGACATCGGTGGCGGCAGTACCGAACTCATCATCGGTGAGGACTTTACCACCCAGTCACTGGAAAGCCTGCACATGGGTTGTGTCTCCATGAGCCAGCGTTTTTTTGGCGACGGCAGTATCAGCAGCAAGGCAATCCGGCGTGCCGAGATCGCGGCACAACTGGAAGTCGAACCGCATTACCGGCGCTTCCAGAAAGCCAATTGGCAGGTGGCGCTGGGGGCATCAGGCACCATCCGCGCCATCAACAAAATCGTGCACAACTCCGGCTGGGCCGACTACGGCATTACCTTGCCAAGCCTGGAAAAACTGATCAATGCGATGCAGGACGCCGGCCATATCAACAACCTCAAACTCAATGGCCTCGACGGCGAACGCGCACCGGTGTTTCCCGGCGGGGTCATGGTCCTCTATGCGGTTTTCAAAACGCTACAGATCGATGTCATGCACGTCTCGGACGGTGCCTTGCGCGAGGGCCTGATACACGACCTGCTGGGACGTATTCACCACGAAGATATTCGCGCCAAGAGCGCCAACGCCTTCGCCCAGCGTTATCATGTCGATATGGAACAGGTTGCCCGGGTACAGACTACCGCGCGCCGCTGCCTGGAAATGGCCTCGACCGGCTGGAAACTGGATTTCGATGAATACATTCAGTGGCTGGACTGGGCGTCGATCCTGCACGAGATCGGTCTCGATATTTCGCACAGTAATTATCAGAAGCACGGCGCGTACATCATCGAGAATGCCGACTTCGCGGGTTTTTCCAAGCAGGAACAAATCTTCCTCGCGTTTCTGGTCAATGCCCACCGCCGCAAATTTCAAACCAAACAAAGCAAATCCCTGCCGGAATACTGGCAGAAGGCCGCGCCACGCCTGGCGATCCTGTTGCGCCTTGCTGTGTTGTTAAATCGCAGCCGCGTCCAAAGTCCGATGGATTTCGAACTGCAGGTAAAAGGCAAGTCACTCGATCTTCGCTTCCCCGCGGAGTGGCTTGGCAACCACCCACTGACCCAGGCCGACCTGGAGCAGGAAGCGAATTATTTAAAACCGGCGGGATACGAACTGACCTTCGGTTAAGGCGAGTCTTATTTTTCCGTCAAGGCCTCCAGCAGGGTTTGCTGCGCATTCACCGGCCTCGCCTCGCCCGGCGTCATCCGCACAAAACTGCCGTCGGCATGCAGTTGCCAGGCCTGGGTATTGTCGTCGAGATACAACTGCAGGTCTTTGATGACGCGTTCGCGCAATAATTTATTCTCGATGGGATAGGCCACTTCCACGCGGCGAAACAGATTACGCGGCATCAGGTCGGCGGAGGCGGCGTATACCTCCGGGCTGCCGTCATTGGCAAAGTAATACACGCGGGTATGCTCGAGGAAGCGGCCGAGGATAGAACGTACGCGAATACGTTCGGAGACACCCGGGACCCCTGGTCGCACACTGCAAATCCCACGCACGATCAGATCGATCTCCACGCCCGCTATTGATGCCTCGTAGAGTGCCTGAATAATCTGTTGTTCGATCAGGGCATTGACCTTGAAGATGATACGCGCCGGCTTGCCGCTTTCCGCGACCTTGCTCTCACGCCGGATCTTGGCAATCAGTCCGTCGTGCAGTGTAAACGGCGATTGCAGCAATTTATTCAGACGCGCTACCTTGCCCAGGCTGGTCAACTGCATGAAGACATGGTGCACGTCTTCCGCAATCTGTTCATCGCAACTGAACAGGCCATAGTCGGTATACAAACGTGCCGTGCGCGGGTGATAGTTGCCGGTGCCGATGTGCACATAATGTTTCAGGCCCTTGCTCTCGCGCCGCACGACCAGAATCATCTTGGCGTGGGTCTTGTAACCTACGATACCGTACACTACATGCACGCCTGCCTCCTGCAGACGCGTTGCCAGGGCAACGTTGGCCTCTTCGTCGAAGCGTGCGCGCAATTCGATCACCACCGTGACTTCCTTGCCGCCACGTGCCGCGGACACCAGGGCATCCACGATCGCCGACTTCGGACCGGTACGATACAGCGTTTGTTTGATGGCCAGGACCTTGGGGTCTTCCGCCGCCTTGCGTACAAAATCGATAACCGGCACGAACGATTCGAAGGGATGATGCAGCAGGATATCCTGTTTGCGAATCGCCTCGAATATATGCCGGCTGCTGGCCAGGATCTTGGGCATGCTTGAGGTAAAGGCGGGAAACTTCAGATCCGGGCGATCCACCAGGTCCACAATGGCGGAGACGCGATTCAGGTTGACCGGACCGTTGACCTTGTAGATATCATCATTGGTCAACTGGAAACGATTCATCAAAAACGTCACCAGTTCGTCCGGGCAATTGTGCGCCACTTCCAGCCGCACGGCGTCGCCGTAATGGCGCGACACCAGTTCGCCTTCCACTGCGCGCAGGAGATCATCGATCTCCTCCTCGTCCACGAACATGTCACTGTTACGGGTCACGCGGAACTGGAAACAGCCATTGACCTTCATGCCATGAAACAGGCGTTCGGCATAGGCGTGAATGACCGAGGACAAAAACACAAAATCGTGGGACCCCGTCGTCTCCAGGGTGGGCGGTAACTGGATCAGACGCGGCAAGGCACGCGGGGCCTGCACGATCGCCAGACCGCTGTTGCGACCGAAGGCGTCCTTACCGGTCAGGGAGACAATAAAATTCAGACTCTTGTTGAGAATACGCGGGAACGGGTGTGCCGGATCCAGCCCAAGCGGACTCAGCACCGGCATCAGCTCTTCCTCGAAGTACTCGCGCAGCCAGGACTCCTGTTCCTCGGTCCACTCGCCGCGCTTGAGCGTACGCACGCCCTTGGCTTCCAGTAACGGCAGCATGACATCGTTCAGGACCCGGTACTGATCGTCCACCAGACGGCGTACCCGCTGACTGACGGCCTTGAGTATCTCGCTGGGTGACATGTTATCGGGACCGGCCTGGACCGAACCCAGTTCGATCATCTGTTGTACACCCGACACACGCACCTCGAAGAACTCATCGAGATTGGTAGACGAAATGCACAAAAACTGCAGACGTTCCAGCAGGGGAATTGATTCATCTTCGGCCAGGGCCAGGACACGCTGGTTGAACTCCACCAGGCTCAATTCCCGATTGATATACAATTCGGGTTGTTTCAGATCAATGGTATCCATACTATAGATATTGTTTACCAAAAAACGACAAGGACGCAATCAGAGAAGTATGACATATTTATGACAGCCACCCTTGCGACAGATCAAGCAATTGACGATGCAGATAATTTTTTATGAATAACCCGCTACGCTTCAGCACCTTGCCCGGCGCCTATGAACGGCATTTACAACGGAAGTATCAAAATCCGCTGTTTCCCACTGCACAACAGAATTTTCTTCCAGCGGAGATCGAACAGGCGCGTCATCGCGATCAACAGGACCTGCAGGCATTCATGGACGGCTTCCAGGAGGCGGTCAATCAGGCCGCTACCCTGTCCGGTTCGGTGGACAGTGAAATCGTACTGGATCTGAAAGAAACCCTGGAACGCCTGTACGTGACCAGTAGCGCCCTGGCCGGTGACTTGAGTCCCTACCAGGACGCACTGATGAAACTGATCCGGGTGTGTATGCAGACTATCCGCAAGGGTGCTGCCGATGATGTCATTGCCCTGCGCAAACTGGACGAGGAAGAACAGGCGCGCACTGTTTATTTTGCCATGCTGGAAGCACCACTGGTGGCAGAACTGATGCGCGGCGATGAGATTATTCAGGCGGAGGAATTAATCCCCTCAGTCCTCAGCCTGGAGGACAAGCATTTCATTACCGTGCTCGAATTATTTGAACCGGAATACCTCGAACAACTCGTCCTGCACACCCGCGAATATCTCCAGGCGCTGCCAGAAGATGTCCGTGTGCAAAAAAACGTCGACCACAAACTGTCGTTGATGGAGAAGGTGCTGAGCGAAGCGCAGTAGTTTGCGGCAGGTTTTAGTGTTTTTTGCCACCGCCAAGACATGGCGGCGACATCGGCGCATCGCCGTTTTGGTCACGCCATTCGCCTTCGGTGTAGGTATGTAATGCCAGCGCGTGGATCTTCGACTGTAATTCGTCAGCCAGGATCGCATTGACCAGGCGATGACGCGCAAGCAGGTTTTTACCATCGAAGTCGTCGGATACCAGCACCACCTTGAAATGCGATTCGGAACCCGGCGGGACATTGTGGTTGGAGCTTTCGTTGATGACCTGAAGATGTTTCGCCGTAATGCCTTCGGCAAGTTTACGTTCGATGTCTGTCTGCACGCTCATGATATGATGTCCTCTCACTGATTAGCTGATTATACGGAAATGTGGGGATGAATGAATCGGAAACAAGGGAAGTCGCGAAACCCGCAATGTTCGCATGACTACTAACGATGATCATGAGCTGCCCGGCTGGGTCCGGTGGCTGGCGCAGGATGCCGATGGCGCCTGGTGGGGTTTCGAGGTCGAGCCTAACCAGTCACACCAGGGTTGGTACGAAAACGAATTGGGCAGGTGTCTCAAACTGCGGCAAGCGGCCCCGAATCCGGATTGGCAATCCAGCCTGATTCCGGTAAATCAAATCTGAAACTCAGACATCTGCAAAACAGATTTCAACAAAAAATTGCCCGGCCTCTGCGGTGAATGGCAGCAGGATGGTTTTGCCGGTAAACGGGTGATGCACGGTGTGATCCTTGCCCACCAGGATAGCGGGGGTAGACATATCGAAATCGTAACCCTGGGCAGCGAACAGATTTTTTGCACCGCCCACCACCATGTTCGCCATCTCACCGGTCAAATCGCGGGCGGTCGCATCGATCTCATGGATATCTTCACCCAGCATGCGGCGCACGATGTCGATGATAACCGGTTTGGTAAAACTGATCGCCAGCGATGCACGCACCTGTGGACTCTCCATTTTCATAATACCGGTGACATCACCGCGCGAGACTTCATCTCGCTTCAGGGAAGGCTTGCCCACGTCCGGCTGCATATTCGCCATGGTACTGAGCACATTCACCATCGTCTCCAGCACCGGATTGATGAATCGCACATCCATTAGCGTGTCAGGTTCTGCGTAAAAGAATAAGAGAACATAGTGATGAGTAATGTCGGCATACACGCAGGGAAACTTGATGCGTTCAGTACAAAAGAAAATGCCGCCATTGCTGGCGGCACGTCCTTTTTGGAGCACGCATTACGCGTCTTGGAGAACTATTTGTCGCGGAAAAAACGCATCCCGACGTAAAACTGCTTGTCCTTGTAGCGCCGATGTACGACTTCCCCGAGGGCATTCAGCACATGGGTCCGGCCGTTATTGCCGATGTTCATGGTCACTCGCAAAATATCGCCTACGTCACGCGGCGCATTGGACAGGAACCCAATGCCCTCCATGGAAAAATCCATGCACATCATGGAGAGCTTATCGCCCTTGTCCGTGGTGATGGAGATCGGCCGTTTGAACGGAATCCGCCTCCGGGTGCGCCTGTCATGCATCATACAATTACGTTATTCGAGTAAACGATCCCAAAAATTACGAAACCCATTTATAGCACAAACCCAGGACGGTAAAACCACCTTGTTTGCTTGTGAATTATTCTAGACTATTGATTTTAAATAGAATATAAAAACCAAGCCGGTTGTCCGGCCAGAATGACCGCCCATCCGCCCGCAGCCCGTCCCGATACCATCCGCAGGACCCGGGGCGATCCGCAGCTATACTTGCTGGTAAGCGGGTTTGATTCAGGAACGTTCGGTGTATGCGTCTGCTGCCTTTGCAACAACGACTCCAGGCCATTTACGAAATTGACGCCGGCCACGATGTCGAGGACTTCGTTTTCAGTGATACCGAACTGGCCCGGACCATGGAAGCCCCGCATACCGCGCGCGAGGTCCCGGAAAAACTGCTGGTCAGGGAACATCGGGACGGGATGGATATTTCACTGTTCCTGCACCCGGAACTTCTGCATAAACTTAAGCAGGATGACCCCAACGACTCGCTCCACCACGGCAACCTCGCCGATTTCTGTACTGTCACCGAGGGCGTCAGTCATTTCGTCTGCCTGACCTGGAATGCGCGTCATGCCCGCAGCGTCAGCCTGTTTGAACTGGAATTGCAGGCGGAAGTGGATAAATACGTCATGACGGCAGCGCTATTGGCGGATCAACTGGGTGGCAGCCTGCCAAACAATCTGCCACACGTTCTGTTTAACCGGCCGACGTTTCATCACCAATTGAATCACGGCGAACAACAACGTTATCGACTGGCTAATGCCTATGCCCGTCATTATTGCCACAACCTGCATCGTTCCCTGCTGGAGCTGGGGAACAGCATCTTGATCACACGCGAGTTGCGCCGTTTTTATCGTCTCCTGCAACACAAGAAACTCCAGCGCATCAGCACCCTGCCGCAACATCATTAGATTTCAGTGAATCCGGTAAGCCTCCATTTCGGTATGGAGCACGCGGTTTCCCAGCATATCCACATAGCCCTGATAACGCTGCTCGCCATCGCTGGTAAATTCAAAATGAAAGCGCCGGTAAACCCGCAGATTGCCATCGCTGCCACGGCGCAGCCGCAGCCGCGCCAGGGCTACCGTATCATCCAGAAATAACACATCACGTTCACGACATACGCGCTTGCAGTTTTCCCGCGCAACTTCCTTGGCACCCAGACCATCCCACCACAGCCAGACGAGAACAAGCGTCAGCAGGATGAAGAGCCAGGACAACATGCGGCTAATCCGGCCTCAACCGCTGTGTTTACGGAAGGAAAAATATTTATGGCCGAAATAACTGGTCACGGCGGGAATGCTCAAGCCAATCAGGTGTGCAACCTCGGGCGCATAGAATTGAAACTTTATGGCGGGAAACACATACTCCGCCAGGCCGACACTGATTGCCCACACCTGCACGGCGGCAAACAGATTCACGATAGTGAAATCGCGCAACTCATGCAGGTGATGCCGGCCGCTTTTCTCGAACACATACAACTTCGATAATATAAAGGCAGTCAGCATACCCACGACATAGGCGAGCACGACAGCGACGGCAAAGGAAACGAAGCGGTTGATCACGATGCGGGCAAGAAAATTCACCAGCGCCGCCACCCCGCCCACCAGCAGGAAATTAACAAACTCTTTCCTGAGATGCCTGCTCATACTCGCGCCATATCCGCCAACTGTTTACCCAGGGCAACGCTTTCCGAGATCGAGCGGTCTTCCGGATAATAGTAAGAGGTATCCGCAATAAACAGGCCGGACACGGAGGAACGCATGGGCGGCAGGTAATCAGCGAACTGCGGCTGACAAATCGGCTGGGCGAAGGCATAGCGCGAGGCATGCACGTCGATAATATCCGCATCGGTCAGCACCGGATTGATGCATTTCAGATAGTCGGTCGCTTCGCCAATAATCTGTTCGTCACTCCAGGCAAACTTGGGATGCGTCTGCGGCATGTAATACGGCACATACACGATGGAATGCTCGAAGGGCTGCAGGTTGCTCATCTCGATAATCCCTGGGATCTCGATATTCCTGTCGCTGATATTCAACCAGAAGTTGTCCGTCACTGGCTGCCGCAGTTTGAACAACAGACAGATGACGCCGATATTCTGCACCTGTGCATACTGCGCCAACTGTTGCTCCGGCAAGGCGGGGATCATCTTGGGTACATACTGCAGCGGGATGGTGCTGATCACCCTGGCGTAGTCACGCTGCTCACCATTGACCTTGATCCCGTCAACACGACCGTCATTAATAATGACTTCCTGCACCGGTGTGGACAAATGGATCTGACCGCCACTTGTCTGGATACGTGACGCCAGTGCGTTAAGCAAGGTCTGCGATCCGCCCTCGAGGTAACCCATGCTTTCCTGAAAGATACTGCGACGCGAACGCCCGACACGACGAATGCGCGCCCAGATCCAGGCGGCGGAAAGATTATCCGTGAATTCGTGGAATTTCAGTTTGAACAGGCGTTCCCACAACACGGCATACGCCCTTTCGCCACAGCCTTGCTTCAACCAGCTTACCGCATCCAGCGCATCGAGACCGCGCCAGTTGGCCTTCTTGCGCTTCGACGACAAAAACATGTGCATGCCGTATCGCAGCTTTGACAACATATCCAGGTGCGGGAATCCCAGCAGGGAAAACGGATCACCCCAGCGATGCAGGTGGCCCTCATAGTAATAACCCATTTTCGTATCCGCCCAGTGCAGCTTGTCGCGAATCCCCAGCTCATCCAGCAAGGCAAACAGCGGATCATCGTGATGGCAGACGAAGTGGTAATAGCGTTCGATGCTGAGGCCGTTGAAATCGAAATGCGCCGACATCCCGCCCAGGCGATCATCGTATTCATACAGATCGACAGGCTGTCCCTGTTTGCCCAGTTCGTATGCCACAGCCAGACCCATCGGGCCCGCGCCAATCACTGCGATCTTGTTCATATGTCGTCGGCTTCTTTAAAATTCCAATACATACTGGCTATACTGCGGGTCGGTAAACGTTTCGCGCATCGCCTGTTCCAGCGGCGTCGCCTCCACGCCAAAAATTTCCCACCACGAAATCAACTCAAATTCATCATGCGCCACCAGCGCCGATAATTGCTGGGTGGTAAACGGCGGGTCCCGGTCGAACAGCGCATACACCCAGAGCAAAATCCAGAACAGACTATATGGAATGTGCAGTATCCAGGTCTTCAGCTGCAATACGCGCTTGATGGTGCGGATGATATCCACGTAATCGATCTTGTCCTTGCCGGTAATGTTAAACGTGGCATTGTCGGGCGTACGCTGCAGACAACTGATGATGATGTTACAGAAATCCTTGACGTACAGCGGCTGGCGCATGTAACGCCCGTTACCCGGGATGGGGAACACCGGCGACTTCGCCATGAAGCGCGACAGCCAGCCCAGGTGTTTGCGATCAAACCAGCCAAACATCAGGGTCGGTCGCAGGATAACATGGGGAATGCCGCACTCATTAATCAGTTTTTCCTGGGTCTTTTTGCTATTGGTATAAAAGTCATCGGCGACGGATTCCACCACCGAGGAACTGATGTGAATAATGTAGGGTACCGCGTGCCGTTTACAGGCATCGATAACGCGCTCGGTGGACGTGACGTTATTGCGGATAAAGGGGGTCTCGTCCAGGGCACCGATCTGCGCCTGCAGCATGATCACCACCGCCGCCTCGGCAAACTGATCCTGCCAGGCACCGGCATCCGCCAGGTCGGCCTCGAACACGGTGATATCCGGATGCAGCTTTGCCAGCATGCGCGTATTGTGCGGATGCTTGTCGATGGCGATTAAATTTGTATAACCCGCCTGCTTAAGAAACACGATCAGGTTCTGTCCGACCAGACCGGCCGCGCCGGGTATCACGATTTTTTGATGCTTATCCATTACAACGACAGTCTCTTGAAGATTTTTTCCGGAATGAGTTTGATGATAAACATGATGTAACGCCAGAAGAACGGCAGGTAGACCACGTCTTTGTTTTTATCGATCGCCTTGACGATGCCCTGTGCAATCACCGCAGGCTTGACCCATAACAGGCCCTTTTTGAATTCCTTGGTCATCGGGCTGTCGACAAAACCGGGTTTGATGGTCAGCACCTGCACCGGCGTCTTCCCCAGCCGGTTGCGCAGACCTTGCAGAAAGATCGACAACGCACCCTTGGCGGTGCCATATACATAATTGCTCTGACGGCCGCGATCGCCGGCGACCGACGAGATCACCGCGATACAACCCTGCCCCTGCTGTTCGAACTGATTGGCGAGCAACGTCAATAATGACAACACACTCAGGCAATTGGTCTGCAACTCCTGCAAGGTGTTTTCATAGGTTTGCTCAGACCTTTTTTGATCGCCCAGCGTACCGTAAGCCACCAGTACGATATCCAGGCCGTTTAACTGTCGGGTCGCTTCCTGGATTAATTCCGCATGCGTCGAAGTATCGGCCAGTTCGGCAACGCGGTAGTCACAATCCTGTGCGCCACGCACACGCAGATCGTCGCTGATGGTCTTGAGCCGTTGCGCGTTACGCGCCACCAGGAACAGTTGATCGCCGCGCGCGGCAAACACGCGCGCCGTGTGTTCGGCAATGGCGGAACTCGCCCCCAGAATCAATACCCGCTTCATGCCGTTTTCCCCTGTTGTGTCACCCGCCGCCAGAAGCTGGACGAAAACGCCGGGTCAATGTACTGCGCAAATTGCTGCCACTGCGGATAATACTGTTGAAAATGTGACGCCGACATGCACGCATCCTTCGCCGGATACACGGCACCGCCTTCGCTTGCCGTGATCTCATCGAGTCTCGCCAGCAGCGCGCGGGTCTTGTCACCGCGATTGGCGAAATCCAGCGCCAGGGTCACGCCCGGACGGGGAAAGGACAGCATGCCGGGCGATGCGATATCGCCAAAGACCTTCAGCACGCTGAGGAATGAACCCTGTCCGCTTTGCGCAATGGTTTGCAGCATATTCGTCATGGCTGCCTGGGCACGTTCGCCAGGGATGACGCATTGATACTGAAAAAATCCCCGCTTGCCATACATGCGGTTCCAGTTGGCGATCTTGTCCAGGGGATAAAAGAAGGGATCAAAATGCACGCGCGCGCGCACTCGCCGCGGACGATGATAGAACACCTGATTGAACAAATTGATGCTGCTATGGTTAAGCACAAAACCGGGGAACGTGAAGGGCATGTTCAAACGTGTTCGACCGTAATCTGCCGCCGTGCTCGTTGTCTTTGTGGTCGTGGCATGATTGCCGCGAAAGAACAGACCGCGTCCCAGTTGCGCGCCCTTGGCGAGACAATCGACCCAGGCGACCGTGTATTCCCACTCGGCAGCGGCCGCTTCGCTCAGGGCAAAGAACTGTTCCAGGTTTGCGAAACGCTCGGTTTCCTGTTCGATGAACGGGCCGTTAATCTTTTTCAAACGAAATTCCACCCACACGATCAAACCGGTCAGCCCCAGTCCGCCGATCGTGGCATCGAACAACTCCGCATTCTGCTCGGCGCTGCAGATCAACAGGGATTCATCGGAGCGGCGCAGCCCCAGTTGTGTGACATAGCATCCGAAGGTGCCGGCCTGGTGATGATTTTTACCGTGCACGTCATTGGCGACGGCGCCGCCCACGGAGACAAACTTGGTCCCCGGTGTTACCGGCAGGAACCAGCCATGCGGCACAATCAGGTTCAGGATCGCAGCCAGGGTCACGCCTGCCTCACAACGCAAGATCCCTGCCTCGCGATCGAAGGCGATGAAGCGATCCATCGCGCCAGTCATCAGCAGAACGCCCGCATCGTTCAGCGCGACATCACCATAACTGCGCCCCTGCCCATGGGCGAGCAGGCTGCTCTGCGCCAGCGATGGCCAGGTGTCATCCTGCCAACGCAAGGTATATAACGATTGCGTAACTTCAGGATAGCGGCCCCAGGATAAGTCGCGTGTCATATCAAATCGCCAGCAACAGACTGATCGCAACCAACAGGGTCACGACATAACTGGCGCGATCGTGGATCGCAAACAACACCGGGTCTTCATGCAATTCACCGCGATGCGCCAATAGCCAGATCCGACTGATCCAGTACAATACCGCCATGGCCACCGGCCACAACCATAGGGGATGCGTGTACAAGGCGCTGGCTTGCAGGTCGTTGATATACAACACCGTCACCAGTACCGCGAGATAACCGCTACTGATGCCGAAGATAATAATGATCGGGAGATCCTCGACATGATAACCGCGCGCCCGTTGTTTGCCGGTACCCAGTTGTTTGAGGTTATGCAATTCGGAATAGCGTTTGCTGAGGGCCAGGCTCAGGAAAATAAACATGGAGAATGCCAATAACCAGTACGACAGAACCTGATGTATGGCCACGGCACCACCGATAATGCGCAGGGTATACAGACTGGTCAATGCCAGCACATCCAGCAATGCATACGGCTTAAGGAGAAAAGAGTACGCCAGGGTCAGGACGATATAAGCAAGCAAGGTAAAGGTGAACTTCAGATCGATATGCAACGCCAGCGTAAACGCAATCGCCAACAGTAGCGGCGCCAGTATCACCCCCCAGTACAAGGGCAAGATCCCGGCGGCAAACGGGCGATGGCGTTTTTGCGGATGCTGCCGATCGGCCTCCAGATCGACAAAGTCGTTAATGATGTAAATGGCCGAGGCGGAACAACAAAAGGCGATAAAGGCCAGCAGGATGGTCAGCACGTAGTCCACCTGTCCCCAGGTGTGCGACAACACCAGCGGCACAAATAACAACAGGTTCTTGGTCCATTGATGTATGCGAATGGCGCGCAGGATGCGGGCAAACACGCTTCGCGCAACGGGTTCGCGAATGACGTGTTCCAGCTGGGTTAGGGTCTTCGCCTTGTCGACCAATGCATCTGCCCCATTCACCACCACCGCGCCCGCGGCATGTTGCCAGACCTTGAGGTCAACGGGGGCGTTGCCGGCATAGACGAAACCCTTTTCACCGAAGCGGCTGACCAGTGTCGCGGCCTTGTGCCTGCCTGAAAGATTGTGTTCACCATCGCTGGCGAGCACACCGTCAAACAAACCATGGTGATGGGCTGCGACACCATCGGCAATGCTGTGATTGGCCGCGGTTACCAGCCATAATCCGCGGCCCTGTTGCTTTTGTTGCTGCAGGTAATTGACTACACCGGCGTGATAGGCCAGCCCGGCAGGATTCAGCGTCACATGCCGGCTGATGGCCGCCTTGAAGCCGGCCTTACCCCTGAACAACCAGAACGGGAGCAGCAGCGCAAACCAGGGTTTGTGCACGACCAGTTTGACGCAGGCCTCCCACAAAGTGTCACCACATACCAGGGTGCCATCCATGTCCACCGCCAGAGGCATATGCGCAAGCGAATCTGTCATGGACGGTGGGAAATCTGACACGGGATAGTTAGCATGGCGGGTATTCTATCTGACTGATCCCATAAGGCAAATCAGTCAATGAACTGGCCAAAATCGGCTCAGAGATGCAATTTGGAGCGAAACATGAAGAAGACCGCGCCCAGAATACACAGGCCGGCCCATAAATAATCCAGCGTCAGTTTCTCGCGCAGATAAAACAGGGAAAACGGCACGAACACCGTCAGGGTCACCGCTTCCTGCAGGATTTTGAGCTGGCCCACGCTCATCACACTGTGCCCGATACGATTGGCCGGTACCTGGAACAGGTATTCGAACATGGCAATGCCCCAGCTGATGATCGCCGCGATGAACCAGGGTTTATCCGCGAGATTTCTGAGGTGTGCATACCAGGCAAAGGTCATGAACACATTGCTGCACAACAACAAAACGACTGTGGCGATATATTGATTCAAACCAATACTCCACACACCGGTTGGGAGGACGGCGCATTATATATAGGTATGAAACGGGCGGCCAGCGCCGGCCGCCCGGACGGTATTACCTGGCCATAATGGCAAGCAGGTCGTTCACCCGTTTGACAAACGTCACCGGGTCTTCCAGTTGCCCGCCTTCGCTCAGCATCGCCTGGTCGAACAGGATGTAAGTCCAGTCGGCGAAGCGTTCGCCCTGGGCCTCGTCCTTCAGGCGCTTGACCAACAGATGCTCCGGATTGATCTCCAGGATCGGTTGCGTATCCGGCACGCTATGACCGGCCTGTTTCAACAGCTTTTGCATGCTGACCGCCATGTCGTGTGTCTCTACAACCAGGCAGGAGGGAGAATCGGTCAGGCGATGGGAGACACGCACCTCCTTGACCTTGTCGCCGAGCACCTCTTTCATTTGCTTGAGCAGGTCCTTGTAGTCCTTGCTCGCCGCTTCCGCCTTCTTCTGCTCTTCCTTGTCTTCCAGCTTGCCCAGGTCGATCTCGCCCTTGGCCACGGAAACGAAACTCTTGCCGTCATATTCATTGAGGAAGGACATCATCCACTCGTCAACACGATCCGACATCAACAGGACTTCAATGCCCTTCTTCTTGAACAGTTCCAGGTGCGGACTGTTTTTCACCGAGTTATAGGACTCACCGGTGATGTAGTAGATCTTGTCCTGCTCCGCCTGCATGCGGCCGATGTAATCATCCAGCGAAACGCTTTGCCCATCGCTGTTCGCCTGCGTGGACGCAAAGCGCAGCAGTTTGGCGATCTTTTCCTTGTTGGCAAAATCCTCGCCCGGACCTTCCTTGAGCACACGGCCGAACTCCTGCCAGAAACTCTTGTAGTTGTCGGGTTCGTCCTTGGCCATTTTGGCCAGCGCATCGAGGATGCGTTTGACCGAGGCGCCGCGGATGGTATCGATCTGCTTGTTGCGTTGCAGGATTTCGCGTGACACGTTGAGCGGCAGGTCATCGGAGTCCACTACCCCGCGCACGAACCGCAGATAGTTGGGCATGAGTTGTTCCGCGTCATCCATGATGAACACGCGCTTCACATACAACTTGATGCCGTGGCGACTGTCGCGATCGAAGAGGTCGAACGGCGCACGCTTGGGCAGGTAGAACAGCGTGGTATAGGATTGCGTCCCTTCCACATGATTGTGCAGCCAGCTCAGCGGTTCATCGAAGTCGTGGGCGACGTGCTTGTAAAACTCCTTGTACTCTTCGTCGCTGATCTCGGATTTGGGTCGCGCCCACAGGGCCGAGGCCTTGTTAATGGTTTCATACTCGTCGGTCAATTCGCCCTTGTCGTCCTGCTTGCGCATTTCGATGGGCAAAGAGATGTGATCGGAGTATTTCTTGATGATATTGCGCAGGCGCCAGTTATCCAGGTATTCGGCTTCGTCCTCGCGCAGGTGCAGGGTCACGGTAGTGCCACGCGCCTTGCGGGCGATGGTCTCGATGGTGTATTCGCCTTCGCCGCCGGATTCCCAGCGCACTCCCTCTTCCGCTGCCAGACCGGCGCGCCGGGTTTCCACCGTCACCTTGTCGGCCACGATAAACGCGGAATAAAAACCGACACCGAACTGGCCAATCATGCGCGCGTCCTTGGCCTGATCGCCGGAGAGCTTTTCCAGAAATTTGCGGGTGCCGGAGCTGGCGATGGTACCGATGTTGTCCATCACTTCCTGACGGCTCATGCCGACACCGTTATCGGTAATACTGAGGGTATGCTTGTCCTTGTCGTAATCGATGCGGATCTTCAATTCGAAATCGTCTTCGTAGTACGCCGCATTGGTCAGCGCCTCGAAACGCAGCTTGTCACAGGCATCCGAACCGTTGGAGATCAACTCCCGCAGGAAAATCTCTTTGTTGGAATACAGCGAATGGATCATCAGGTGCAGCAGTTGCTTCACCTCGGTCTGAAAACTGCGGGTCTCTTTATGGGTGTCGACGCTCATGGGCACTCCTCTCTTATTCTGGTCGATCAATGACGTACGAAAGATAGGGCCGGGGCGCCCGCGATTCAAGGGTGCAGGGCGCGGCTGGGAAACCCGAGCTGTTGCAGGATGCGGGTCGCGATCTCCTCCACCGAGAGGCGGCTGACATCACAGACTTGCAGACGCTGGCGGCGGAACAGGGCCTCGGCCTGACGCACTTCATGCTGGCACTGCGCCAGCGATGCGTAGGTGCTGCCAGGCCGACGTTCCTCGCGGATATTGTGCAGGCGCTCGGGCAGGATGGTCAGCGCGAACAGTTTGTCGTGATGCGGCTGCAGGACGGCGGGCAGTTCGCCGCTGTTGAGGTCATCCTCCACCAGCGGGTAATTGGCGACGTACAGGCCATATTGCATGGCCAGATACACCGAGGTGGGTGTTTTACCCGAGCGTGACACGCCAATCAGCACGATGTCGGCGCGGTCATAATGCGAGAGGACACCACCATCATCATGCAACAGGGCATAGGTCACCGCATCCATGCGTTGCTTGTATGTATCCTGAGCACCCTGACCGTGGGTCAGACCAACGGATGGCGTGGCCTGTTGCCCGATGATCTCTTCCAGCGGGGTCAGGAAGGCGCCCATCACATCGAGGATATGCGCATCCGCCTGCTGCATTTGTGCCCGCAATTGCCCGTCGACCAGCGTACTGATCACAATCGGTTTATTTTTGGCCTGCTGCCCGCTCTCATTGATCTGGCGGCAGGCTGCAGTCACCTTCTCGACGGTATCGACGTAACGCAGCGTACGAATATCGAAACTCACGTCATGAAATTGGGTCAACAGACTTTGCGCCAGACGCTCGGCGGTAATCCCGGTGCTGTCTGACACCAGATACACCATGTATTTCATTTTATTCGTGTCCACTAAACTCTTGCTTTATCCAGTGTAGCGGATGAACTATAAAGACTGTATGCATTTCAGCGCGAAAGGCCCGTTATGACCAAACACATCCAATGGTTCGAACATCTCGGTATTCACGACGTGCCACAGGTCGGCGGCAAAAACGCATCCCTGGGCGAGATGATCCAGGGCCTGGCCAGCGAAGACGTCCGCGTCCCCGGCGGCTTTGCCACCACGGCGGATGCCTATCGCGAATTTCTCGCCCATGACGGCCTGGCGGAACGCATCTATACCCGCCTGGACCAGTTGAACGTGGATGATGTGGCGGCCCTGGCGGTAGCCGGCCGTGAAATTCGCGGCTGGATCGTCTCCCAGCCCTTTCCGCCCGCGCTGGAACAGGACATCCGCACCGCCTACCAGGAACTGGTCAAACGCTATGGCGAAGAGGTGTCGTTCGCGGTGCGTTCCTCCGCCACCGCCGAAGATCTGCCCCAGGCCTCGTTCGCCGGCCAGCAGGAGACCTATCTCAACATCAAGGGCGAAGCGGCGCTGCTGCACGCCATCAAGGATGTGTTTGCCTCGCTGTTCAACGACCGCGCCATCGCCTACCGCGAACATCAGCACTTCGATCACCGTCACGTCGCCCTGTCCGCCGGTATTCAGAAGATGGTGCGCAGCGACCTGGCCGCCAGCGGGGTGATGTTTTCCATCGATACCGAATCCGGTTTTCGTGACGTCGTGTTCATCACCAGCGCCTATGGTCTGGGGGAAACCGTCGTGCAGGGCGCCGTCAATCCCGATGAGTTCTACGTGCACAAACCGACGCTGGCGCAGGACAAACACGCCATCCTGTCGCGCAACCTGGGTGGCAAGGCTATTCGCATGGTGTACAACGATGCCGCCGGTAAAGGTGATGCCACTGTCACCCTCAATGTCGATCGGGCGATGCAACAATGTTTCTCCCTGAGTGATGAGGAAGTGCTGGAACTGGCGCGCGTCGCGGTGAAGATCGAACAGCATTACGGCCGGCCCATGGACATCGAATGGGCCAAGGACGGACTGGATAAGCAACTGTATATCGTGCAGGCGCGTCCGGAAACCGTTAAGAGCCAGGATAACCAGCAGGTCCTGCAGCATTACGATCTGCCAAAGACCGGCGAGGTGATCACCACCGGCCGCAGCATCGGTCAGCGCATCGGCGCCGGCCGCGCGCGCGTGATCATGAACGTCAACCAGATCGATCAGGTGCAGGCCGGCGATGTGCTGGTCACCGACATGACCGACCCCGACTGGGAGCCCATTATGAAACGCGCCGCGGCTATCGTGACCAATCGCGGCGGCCGCACCTGCCATGCGGCGATCATCGCGCGCGAGCTGGGTATCCCCGCCATCGTGGGCTGCGGCGATGCCACGGACAAAATCAAAGACGGCCAGGACGTGACGGTCAGTTGTGCCGCCGGCGAAACCGGTTACGTGTACAAGGACAAACTGGAGTTTCACATCCGTGAAGTCAACCTGAGCAAGATGCCGGACATCCCGTTCAAGTTGATGCTCAATGTCGGCACGCCGGATCGCGCCTTCGGTTTTCAATTCCTGCCCAACGCCGGGATCGGTCTGGCGCGACTGGAATTCATCATCAATCGCATGATCGGCATGCACCCGCTGGCCTTGTTGAATTACGCAGATCAAGATAAGGATATCAAGACGCAGATCGACGAACGCATCGCCGGCTACGCCGACCCGATCAGTTTCTTCATCGACAAACTCAGCGAAGGCATCGCCACCCTGGGCGCGGCGTTCTATCCCAAGCCGGTGATCGTGCGCATGTCGGATTTCAAATCCAATGAATACGCTAACCTGCTCGGCGGTGAACGCTACGAACCGCGCGAAGAAAACCCGATGATCGGCTTTCGTGGCGCCTCGCGTTACATCAGTGAGGTATTCCGGCCTTGTTTCGAACTCGAGTGCGCCGCCTTCAAAAAAGTGCGCAACGACATGGGCCTTACCAATGTCGAGATCATGATCCCCTTCGTGCGCACCGTGGACGAAGGCAAGGCCGTGGTGGATCTGCTGGCGCAAAACGGCCTGCGCCGCGGCGAGAACGGCCTCAAGGTCATCATGATGTGTGAAGTGCCTTCCAACGCCCTGCTCGCCGACGAGTTTCTCGAATTCTTCGACGGCTTCTCCATCGGCTCCAACGACCTCACGCAATTAACCCTCGGCCTCGATCGCGATTCCGAACTGGTGGCGTCTTCCTTTGATGAACGCAACGACGCTGTGAAAAAATTGCTGGCCATGGCAATCCAGGCCTGCAGGGCAAAAAAGAAATACATCGGCATCTGCGGCCAGGGCCCCTCCGACCATCCCGACCTCGCCAAATGGCTCATGCAACAAGGCATCGAAAGCGTGTCATTGAATCCGGACACGGTGGTGCAGACGTGGTTGTATCTGGCGGAGAGTCTGAAGGCCTGATCAGGAATTTTTACGGATAAAAACGAAAACACCCGCCATCAGGCGGGTGTTTTCGTACAACAACGCAAAAAAAAAATTAACTCGCTTTTTTCAACTGCTCAAATGCCGCTTTTGCACTGTCCACGGCGACACCGGATTTGATCCTGGCGCCCATCTCGCTCAGGACTTTATCCAGTGCGGTCAGGCAGTATTCCACGTGCCACATGCTGCAGCTGCTGCCCATCAAACCAATGCGCCAGACCTTACCGGCCAGGGCGCCGAGACCGGCACCGATTTCGAGATTGTGTTGCTGCAGCAAGGTGCTGCGCACGGCGGCGTCATCGACGCCATCCGGGATATAGATCGCATTTAACTGCGGCAGGCGATCCTGTTCCGCGACCACGAAGTTGAAGCCCATGGCTTCCAGACCGGCGCGCAAGGCCTGATGGTGTTGCGCGTGACGTTGCCAGGCATTTTCCAATCCTTCTTCTTCCAGCATGAGCAGCGCTTCATGCAAGGCATACAGCGAATTGATCGGCGCGGTGTGGTGATATGCGCGCTTGGCACCGCCACCCCAATACCCCATCACCAGCGTCAGGTCCAGGAACCAGCTTTGTACCTTGTGCTTGCGCTGCTTGATGACGTCGAGCGCACGTTCGCTGAAACTCACCGGTGACAGTCCCGGTGGTGCCGACAGACATTTCTGGGTGCCGGAATAAATCGCGTCGATACCCCACTCGTCCACCAGCACCGGGGTACCACCCAGCGAGGTCACCGCGTCCACAATGGTTAGGCAATCGTGTTTGTGCGCGAGTTCTACCAACGTCTTGGCGTCGGATTGCGCACCGGTAGAGGTCTCCGCGTGCACGAAGGCCACGAGTTTCGCATCGGGATGCGCCTTGAGTGCGGCCTCGACTTTATTCGGATCGACCACCTTGCCCCAGTCGTCTTCGACCATGATGGCCGTGGCGCCGCAGCGTTCGACATTTTCTTTCATGCGGCCACCGAACACGCCGTTCTGACACACGATGGCCTTGTCACCCGGCTCCAGCAGATTCACAAAACAGGTTTCCATGCCCGCGGATCCCGGTGCCGAGACCGGCATGGTCAATGCGTTATTGGTTTGAAACGCATACTGCAGCAGGCGTTTCATATCGTCCATCATGCCGACAAACGCCGGATCCAGATGGCCGATCGTCGGCCGTGCCATTGCCTGCAATACGCGTTCACTGACATCGGACGGTCCCGGTCCCATCAAAGTACGTTTTGGTGGCAGAAAAGATTTGCTGCTCATAATGATAAACCTTTTGTTTTGTCTGATATTCGTGGTGAGAAAACCAAGCGCCCGAGTATACTTTACGCATCCACGCTTGTTAAGCCGATGGTCCTGACCTAGATTGCGTGCTGGCGCACACCATCCCTGATCATTCAGACTGTTGCGAGTGCCTGTCCCATCTGAATTGCCGCACCGGCGGTCACCGCGGTATCGAAAGCCAGCTTGTCGTTGGCAAACAGACAAACCACCGTTGAACCCATATTGAAGCGACCCATCTCTTCGCCCTTATCAAGATGCACCGGTGTCTGTTCGCTGTAGTGCCAGCGTTGCACCGATGCGCGATGCGGTGGCGTTACGACGCCGTGCCATACCGTTTCGATACAGGCGACGTTTATCGCGCCCACCAGCACCAAGGCCATCGGCCCGAGTTCCGTATCGAACAGGGCCACGACGCGCTCGTTGCGTGCAAACAAACCGGGAATACAACGCACGGTTTTAGGATTCACACTGAATAAGCGTCCGGGGACGTAGATCATCTGTTTCAGGCTGCCGGCGACCGGCATGTGGATCCGGTGGTAATCACGCGGCGACAAATACAGCGTCGCGAATTGACCATTGGCAAATTGCCGCGCCAGCTCGCGATCACCGCCGAGGAGCGCCGTGGCGGAATAGTCATGGCCCTTGGCCTGAAAGATACTGTCCTCGCGAATATTGCCGACCTGACTGACGGCGCCATCCACAGGACACAACGCAAGATTGTCACCTGGCGCCAGCGGACGTGCATCCGGTTTTAACTCACGGGTAAAGAATGCATTGAACGATTCGAACTGGCGGTAATCACCCTGCGCCGCCTCCGCCATATTTACGTTAAAACGGCGAATAAACCAGCGCATCAACCCGTTCTTTAGCCAACGCGTACGGCAACGCGTCACCCACAATACCAGCCGCGAAATCGCGTGATGCGGCAGCAGGTATTGCGGGAGGGCGAAGAGGTAATCGGTAAATGCGGAATGCTTTTGTGTATTGCTCATGCCATGTCAGTGCTGGTGATCGTGATGCTGATCATCGCCCAGTGTGGCCTCTTTGACAATGGCGGTAAACGGAATCTTGTGCTTGTCCGCGGTCTCCAGGCTGAGATGGACCTTGTCACCCAATTTGAAACCGTGTTTGGGCGACATCAACATCAAATGCAGACCGCCACGCTCAAAGACCAGTTTGGATTTGGGCGCTATGGTCAGACTGGACTCGTGCACCATGCGCGCGACACCGTTTTCGGTAATGGTCTTGTGCATCATGACACCAGCGAAATCCGGGCTGGTCGCACCGACGATCGTCACCGGTTTGCTACCGGTGTTTTCGACGACCAGGTAGGCCGCGAGTACATCCGCCACTGGCGGGGCCTGGGGAATCCAGGCGTCGTGCACTTTGACCGTGCCAGCGGCCAGTGCAAGACTCGCTTGTAACATCATGCCGATGGCAAGAATTGTCGTCGTAAAATATTTCATTGCTTTACCCTTTGTAATAGTTACGAATTTGAACGAACGTTTTCACCATGTCCTCGGTCTTGAACGGCGGAGAAAACACCGCGCGCATATCGCCCTTGGGGTCGATCAGAATAATCTGCGCGCTGTGTTTCACCGTATAGCCTTTGCCATCCGGATCATCGTCGAAGCCATACAGGACACCCACCTGGTTCGTGAGCTTGTCGATCTGAGCCGCCTTGCCGGTCACACCGAGAAAATCCGGATTAAAAAATGCCACGTACTTTTTGAGTTTGTCCAGGGTATCGCGATCGGGATCCACCGAGACAAACACCATCTGCGGCGAGGGTTCTGACCTGGCGTCTGCGGGCAACGATTGCCATACCCCCTTCATCACCAGCATGGTCGAAGGACAGACGTCGGGGCAATTGGTATAGCCAAAGAACATGAATGTCCATTTGTCCTTGAACCGAGCGGCATCGAACGGTTTGTGATTGTCATCGGTGAGGTTGATGTCAGCGATGGGTTTGCCCTGCTCCAGATAGGTTGCCTGCAAGTCATTCGGCAAGGCAGCGTGACGCTGATGCGGCCCCAGGATGTAACGGGCGGTAAGCACCCCAAGGATCATGAGGACGATGCCACCGATCACGAGGGGCAGGGAGACTTTTTGAGGCGATATCGGGTCTGTCATCAGGCGCTCGATTATAGTGGGTTGTGGCGCAAAATTATGGGTTAGTCCAGCGCTGGCCGCCATGGGTTCCCCGAGGTTTTGTATTTGCAAAACCTTAGGAAAACCGCTATGGTTTGAGAAATTCTTAAAGAGAATTCTCAATGTCAAACGTTAGCCTCTTGATTCCTAAGAATAAACGTCCCATCTGGACACCGGAACTGGAACCCCTGGATCACCTGCCGGATATGCTGGCCGATGTTCCCCTGTTGGGTTACGTCCAGGCCGGCCAGCCCATCGACCTGTGCGAACAGCAGGAGACGGTGCGGATCCCGGTGGACATGGTCCGCAAGAATACCTACGCCCTGCGCGTGCGCGGCAACTCCATGATCGATGACAACATCCAGGAAGGCGACATTATTGTCATCGAGAAACGCGAGAGCGCCGAAAACGGCCAGACTGTCGTCGCCATGATCAACGGCGAGCACGTCACGTTAAAGAAGTTATACATTGAGCGCGACGGTATTCGCCTGCAACCGGCGAATCCGGAAATGGCCCCCATCATCCTTAAAAACCAGGACGTACAGATCCTCGGCATCGTCACCGGAGTCATACGTTCGCTGGATTGACCCCGGTACGATGACCAGTGACGTCCCCAAATTCCTGGTCGATGAAATGCTGCAGCGCCTGGGCCGCTGGTTACGCGCGGCCGGTTATGACACCGTCATTGCCACCAACGCCGCACCCGACTATTACCTGCTGCGCCAGGCCATTGATGAAGACCGCCTGTTACTCACCTGTGATCGTGAACTCATGCAACACCGGCGTGCGCCAGAACACGTGATCCTGCTCAGGGGCACGACGCTGGAAGAATGCGTACAGGAGCTCTCGCGGCAATTACATCTCGACTGGCAGTATGACCCCTTTTCCCGCTGCCTGGTATGCAACAGCCTGTTGCTCAGCGCCACCCCCGAGCAACAGGAACAGGCTCCCGATAGCGTGACCGAACGGGAATTACCCGCCCTCTATTGCCCCACGTGTCAGCAAGTCTTTTGGGAAGGTAGTCATGTCAAACGCATGCGCCATCAATTAGACACATGGCAGCAAAACCTCGGGTGACGCTGCCCAGACTCTCGAAATAAAGAAAAGGCGGTTGCGGTCGTTAACCCTAAGGTTGCCACCCGCAGGAAGCCTGACCCATGGCCCTACCCGACCCGCAAAACCTTCCTTCTACCGCGTTCAAACCTGACCTGGACTGGAGCCAGGTGCGCGAGACCGTGATGATGCTGAATCTGGCCGTGGCGCAGATCGTCCATAGCCTGCAGGACGGTGATGAGTCGATCACGGCGCTGGGAGATTCGTTTACCGCCATGGTCGGCAATATCGAAATGGCGCGCTCGGCAGCGAGTGAACTGGCTGAGTCTGTCGAACAGGAAACCATCCTGTCCAATTGCGCCATGGCCTCGGCGAAAATGCAGGAGGCCATCGTGGCGTTTCAATTTTACGACAGGCTGTCACAGCGCCTGTCCCATGTCGCCAAAAGTCTCTCTGCGCTGGGTACGTTGGTCGGCGATCAGGCCCGGCTGTACAACCCGTATGAATGGCGCGGTCTGCAGGAGAAGATTAAGTCGCGTTATACCCTGGAGACGGAACGGCGTATGTTCGAGGCCATTCTCACCGGCGCCAGTGTCGAAGAGGCCATGCACTTACTGGCACAGGCGCAGTCACCACAGCAGGACGACGATATCGAACTGTTTTAAGCGTCAGGCGCGGTCGAACTCAAAACTCAGGACGCCACTAATCTCGGTCTGTCCCGTGCCCAGCATCACTAACCGATCCACCCCTACCGCGACACCGCTACACGCGGGCAGCCCCGCCTGTAACGCCGCCAGAAAATGCTGATCGACAGGCAAACGCGCCAGACCCATCGCCGCACGCCTCGCCTGCTCGGCAGTGATGCGCTGTTGTTGTTCCCTGGCATCCGTTAATTCCTCAAAACCGTTTGCCAGTTCGAGCCCACCGGCGAAGACCTCAAAACGACAGGCCAGCTGCGGGTCGCTTGCATCGAGTTTCGCCAGTGATGCCTGTGCGGCGGGAAAGCCGGTGATGAAGACCAGCCGATCACGCGGCAGGCATGGTTGCACGATCACGCTCTGGATCAAATCCAGCCAGGCATCGCGTTCGAGATCGGTGACATGTTCCTGTGTGTGCTCAACATAAGCCTCCGCCAATTGCGCCGTGGTCGCGATAAACGGATCGATCTGCGCATAATCCAGAAAGGCTTCTCGATAACTAAGCGTGAGCGGCGGCGTGTTGAATAATGCCGGCAGGACGTGCACGCATAACCCGGCAACGTCATGCATCATGGCCTGCATGTCGTAGCCGACGCGATACCACTCCAGCAAAGTGAATTCCGGGTTATGCCGCTTCCCCTGCTCGCCGGCCCGAAAGACTTTACACATCTGGTAAATGTCGCCGCTGCCCGCGGCGAGCAGGCGCTTCATGGCCAGTTCGGGTGAGGTATGCAAGTAGCCGCTAAGCATGCCGTTCGCATGCACTTGCATGGTCTGCAAATGCACTTCACTGCTGGCGGCATGCGACAAGGCCGGTGTCTCCACTTCCAGGACCTGACGTTCCGCGAAGTAGCTGCGAAGGCGTTGCAGGATCTCGGCGCGTTGCCGCAGAACGGAAATGGCGGCACTGGGCCGCCATTTATCGGTGGGAATATCCTGTGTCACTGACTAGACAACTCGTTGAGAAGCGTCACGAGCGCTGCCAGAGCAAGGCGCATAAGGACGAAAAAGCGGAGTTGACACGGCAGTCAATGAGCATTTTGAGTCCTTATGCAACGCAGCAATGGCAAGCGCAGTAGCTTCTGAACGAGTTGTTACTCTTTTGCGCGGCCCTGGTATTCCCCGGTCCGCGTATCCACCTTGATCAAATCGCCTTCTTCCAGGAACAAGGGCACTTTCACCACGGCCCCGGTTTCACACTTGGCGGGTTTGGTGCCGCCGGTCGCGGTATCGCCGCGCAGCCCCGGATCGGTTTCGACGATCTTGAGGACGACATGGTTAGGTGGCGTCACGGCGATGGGCACATCATTCCACAGCGTGATGATGCAGGTGTCCTGCTCCTTCAACCACTGCGCGGCATCACCGATGGCCTGGGCGTCCGCCGCAATCTGTTCGAAGGTTTCAGGGTGCATGAAATGCCAGGCCTCACCGTCGTTGTAGAGGTATTGCATATCGGTATCCACCACATCCGCGGCTTCCACCGTATCACCCGATTTGAACGTCTTTTCCAGGACGCGTCCGGTTTTCAGATTGCGCACTTTGACCCGGTTGAACGCCTGGCCCTTGCCCGGTTTTACGAATTCATTTTCGACGATGTTATACGGATCACCGTCGAGCATGATTTTCAGACCGGAGCGAAATTCATTTGTACTATAAGTTGCCATGTAATAACGTCTCGCTGTTTTGGTAACGGACCACCGCGTCCGCCTGCTTTGAAAAGTCGCCTATGATATCGAAAACCGCTCAGTCTTGGCAGCATCCCGTGTCATGGCAAACCGCCCTGGCACAGGCGATCCGTGACCCCGCGGAATTGCTGCAGCGGCTGAGCCTGCCGCTGGACTTGTTGCCCGCGGCCCAGGCCGCGGCACGCCTGTTTCCACTGCGAGTACCCCACAGTTACCTGCAACGCATCCAGCCGGGCGATCCGGATGACCCCCTGCTGCGTCAGGTCCTGCCCCTTGCCGAGGAATGCGCGTTGACAGACGAAGGCGTCGCCGATCCTGTCGGCGATCTCAACGCCATGGCCTCGCCCGGCTTGCTGCACAAGTATCATGGCCGAGCCTTACTGGTGACAACGGGTGCCTGTGCCATCCACTGCCGTTATTGCTTCCGCCGGCATTTCCCCTATGCCAGCAGTAATCCGCTACACCAACACCGCGAGGCGACCCTGGCGTATCTGCGTGAGCACACACAGTTAAATGAGCTGATCCTCAGTGGCGGGGACCCGCTCAGCCTGCCGGACAGCCAGCTAGCCGCCTGGGTTAGAGAATGCGAAAGTCTGCCGCACCTGCAGATCTTACGCCTGCATACGCGACTGCCTGTGGTCCTCCCGGAGCGTGTGGATGACGCGCTGTGTCAATGGCTCTCCGCCACCCGCTTCCGTACCGTGATCGTATTGCACATCAATCACCCCCGGGAAATCGATACCACGGTCGGCCGTGCCATACAGGCCTTGCGCGACTCCGGCGTCACCTTGCTCAATCAAAGCGTGCTGCTGCGAGGCGTCAATGATTCCGTCGCCACGCTGGCTGAACTCAGCCAGACCTTATTTGCCCACGGTGTGCTACCTTACTACCTGCACCAATTTGACCCCGTCCAGGGCGCCATGCATTTCGCGGTACCTCTGGGCGAAGGTCAGGCGATGGTAGCCGCGCTCCGGACACGCTTGCCGGGTTACCTGGTGCCAAAATACGTACAAGAAATTCCGGGAATGGCCGCTAAATATCCCGTGTAAGCCTTTGAAACCGCTTATCTTTGCACATTGACCGTCAGCACAGACAAGCGTGGTGGACTTACGCTCAAATCGGTCATACTCGGACAGCATAAAGCACCTGCTTGACCGATTAATTAAGGGGAAATCAATTAGTTATGGCGCGTTCGCTGGGACTCGACGTCCCTGAGTTAAGCAAACCGGACAAGGACTCCTTCGACCTGCGACCCCGCAAGGTCGACGAGTGGCTGGATACGCTCCCACGCGCCAATGTCGGTGAGACGGCACGCCAGGTCTTCGAAGCCCTGGTCGAAATCAACCGCTGCCAGTACCCCTATCAGCACCGCATTCATTTCCTGGAATCCCTGCGTGAAACCGTCCTCTACGTCACGGACTCCATGAAGCGCCATTTTGTCGGAATCAACGCGCCTCTCCCGGAGAAAAGCCAGAAGATCGCGGCCGCCACCCGCGAGATTCATCATGCCATGGCCACCGGCTATATGATTGCCATCGAGGATTTGCTGCATAGCAGCCTGTTTTTCTCAGACCAGAAGGCGCTGGCGGTCCTGATCCAGCGCGCCATCACCGCCCTGGGCATGGTCTTGCTCACCTCGTACCAGACCTATCAACCCTATCCACCCGGTATCTGGTCGGCGCTGCATAAACTGTATGCTGCCGCAGAGCAGCGCAAATTAACGCAGATTAGCCTGACCGATACTCAGCATCCCTATACGAACAAGATCACCATCAACGCCGATTACATTCGGCTGTTGTTGCTCGCGCTGACCTCGCCGTATCGCCTGCGCCACGGTGAAGTCGGCAAGGTCTACGATGTGCTGGCCCGCTGGGTTAACAAATGCCGGTTAAAAACCCCGGACAAGGACGATTCGGCGGCTACCGCCAAATTCGGGGTCAACCTCGCCTCGGATGATCCACCGCGTGCCGCTGCGCTAATCAGCGACCATTGTGCCCACGAGTTCTGCCGCATCATGGACAGCACAGCCCTCACCAATGCAATTCGAAAGGACCTCAAGCAAGGCTTCAAAACCGGGGAAACCACCATTCTCGGACTCGAAATGACCCGCGCCGACATGTCACAGGAACTGATGAAACGCCTGCTGATCGCCTGGTGTATCGTGCCGAAACGCAGTTTCCCGCGTACGGAAAAACAGGAACAGGTGCAGATTACCCTTGGCCTGACGGCGACGCACCAGATCATTATCAGCGGCTCACGCAAACTGCCGGGCGCGGACGATATGTACAGCCACACCGCCCAGTACCAGACCGACAATGTGGGCCGCGGCACCAACAACCCGCAACCGGATGTCTGGGACATGATCTATTTCCCGGCCGATGCGGAAGGTGTGGAAAACCTGGAGGCCCAATTTGAAAAGGAACAGGCCAGTCCCGAAACCAAGAAACCGCAGTACCAGGCGGAAAACTGGATGATCCTGAACGAGAGCGCTCGCGGTTACTGCGTCAAGACCACCGACACCACCGCAAGTCGTGCCCAGGTAGGTGAAATCGTCGGCGTACGGCGTCAGGCCAATGGCAAATCCTGGAAATGGGGGATCGGCGTCATCCGCTGGCTGCGCGCCGAACCGCAGATTGGCCTGTTGCTGGGCATTGAGATGCTGACCCCGGATGCCGCTGCCATCGGTATCCGCACCCTGAATAACACCCGCAACGACTATCAGCGCACGCTCATGCTGCCGGAGCTGCGTGCGGTCAATCAGCCTACGACCCTGGTAACCTCCGCAGTACCCTACCGCAACGGCCAGCAATACGTTATCAATATTTTAGGTAAGGAAATTCTGGTCAAACTGACCAGGCAGCTACTGAACACCGGCCTGTTTGCCCAATTTCAGTTCGAAATCATGGAACAGCAAACCGCCGTACAAAAACTCGCCGCTTCCGATGAGGATGACGAGTCAGATTTCACCGGCGTATGGACTTCGATATAAACCCGTGCGATGCCGCTTAATGCCATCCCAAGGGTTCAAGCACCCCTGCACCCATGCCGATAGAATATTCGCTATTTGAAGTATGGCCTTGCTTGTCAACTTAGCGGCAGTTAGGGTAGGTTTTACCACCGCCAGGCCGGGATGGCATAAAAACGATCGCACCATCAGGATGATTCAGTGAGTAATGAAAATCTGTTAAGAGTCCTTACCGTCTTCGACGCCTCGGAAGAAGCGGAGACCCTCATCAATTCCCTGCGCAATGCCGGCCATATCGTGCGCGATATCCGTGTCGAGGGTGATGAAGACATGCACGCGGCGCTCGAAGACAATCCCATCGACATCATCTTTGCCAAACTGAAAATGGCCTCGTTCTCTGCCAAGCAGGCACTGGAAGTGTTGCTGCGTTTTGGCCGTGACATCCCCTTGATTGTCATTACCCTGCCCGGCAAGGAAAGCGCCGCCGTCAGTGTGTTGCAGGCGGGCGCCCGCGACGTGGTGGCCGAAGATCAAACCGAGCGCTTCAAAGTCATTGTCAAACGCGAAATCGGTGACTTGCGCGAGCGCCGCAATCATCGCCGCTGCGAACAGATGTTGCGCGAGACCGAGAAACGCGCCAAGGCGCTCATCGACAGTTCGCGTGACGCCATTGCCTACGTTCACGACGGCATGCACATCTATGCCAATACCGCCTATTTAAAAATGTTCGGCTATGAAGACATCGACGATGTCATGGGCATGCCGATCATGGATATGGTGGGCAGCGAGGATCACCCGCGGCTGAAGGAATTCCTGCGTGGTTATGCCAAGGGCGAATCCATGGATACGCAACTCACGGTGCATGGCCAGCACCGCGATGAAAACAAATTCAAAATCAAAATGGAATTTTCGCCGGCCAGTTACGAAGGTGAATCCTGCACCCAGATCATCATCCGGGATCAGGCCAGCAATAAGGAACTGGAACAAAAGCTCAGTGCGATGAGCCAGATGGACCTGCTGACCGGTTTGTACAATCGCAACTTCTTCATCGAACACCTGGATCAATACATCCTCCGCGCGGTTGAGGGTCAGACTCGCGGCGCCCTGATCTATATTTCCCTCGACAAGTATCAGGAAGTGCGTACGGAACACGGCATCGGTGCCAGCGATCATCTGCTGACGGATGTGGCCGGACTGCTGCGCGACAAGCTTGCCAACATCGGTATGCTGGCGCGCTTCGAAGGTCCGGTATTCACATTGCTGGTACAAAACGCGGACACCAAGCAGGTGGAGAAGATCGTTGCCGCCATTCTGCATCTTATCAGCGAGCACTTTGCCGATATCGGCGGCAAATCCGTGCAAACCACCGCCAGCATCGGCCTCACCCTGCTGAACGAAACCACCGCCAACAGCCAGGAATGCATCAGTCGCGCGGAAAAAGGCTGTCTCATTGCAGAAAAGGAAGGTGGCAATGCCTTCCATCTGTATAACCCGGCCATCGAGGAAATGGCGGTCCAGGAACAGGCCAATGTCTGGGGCAGCCGGATCAAGCAGGCCCTGAAAGACAATCAGTTCAAGATCATGTTCCAGCCCATCGTCAGTCTGCATGGCGAACCGGGGGCGCATTACGAAGTGCTGTTACGCATGCTGGACGATAACGGCAACGAAGTCGTACCGTCGGAATTCATCCCGGCGGCGGAACAGGCCGGGCTGATGCATTTCGTGGACCGCTGGGTGATGGTCAATTGCTTCGTGCAACTGGCCAAGTTGCACCGTGAAGGCAAAAAGACCCGTTTATTCATCAAGCTTGCCAACGCAAGTATCTGTGATCCCGAGCTGTTGCCCTGGCTGCGTGATCGCATCCAGACGCTCAAACTGGATGCCGACAGCCTGGTGTTTGAGATCAGCGAAGACAGTGCCCTGAACTACCTGAAACAGGCCAAGGAACTGGTTGCCGGTCTGAATGAATTATCCTGCCGCACCTCCTTGAGTGGTTTCGGTCTCGAACAGAATACCTACCAGTCGCTCAAGCATCTCAAGGTAAATTACATCAAGGTGCACATGAAACTCATCCACGGTCTGGCGCAAAACGTCGAACACCAGGAAAAGGTCAAGGCGATTGCAGAGCATGCCAACAGCCAGAATATCCAGACCATCGCCGCGTTTGTCGAAGACGCCAACAGTCTCGCGGTGCTATGGCAGTGCGCCGTGGACTTTATCCAGGGCTTCTTCCTGCAGCAGCCGAATACGGAAATGAATTACGATTTTGAGGAAGGCGTCTGACAGTTCGTTGTAGAACGAACTGTCAGGCACGATATCAATCCAATACGTGTGAGACCAAACCGTCGCCGAGTTTGGGTTCAAACCAGGTCGATTTCGGCGGCATCACCTGTTCCGCATCCGCCACTGACATCAAGTCCGCCATCTGCGTGGGATACAGGGAAAAGGCCACCGCCATCTCACCGCTGTTGACACGTTTCTCCAGTTCACCCAGACCGCGAATACCGCCCACGAAATCGATGCGCTTGTCGCGGCGTACGTCGGTGATATTCAACAAGGGACTGATCAACTGGTTCTGCAACAGGCTCACATCCAGCCGTCCCACCGGATCATCCGCCGGGATTAAATCGGCACGAATCGTCAGGCGATACCACTGCTGCTGCAGATACATCCCGAATTCACCCGGCTTGCGCGGCCTGACTGCCTCAGCAGCTTGTTCGACCGCAAAGCCCTGCCCGACTTTGGCCAGAAACGCCTTGGCATCCATACCATTGAGGTCCTTGATGACACGGTTGTAATCCAGGATTTGCATCTGGTTGTCGGGAAACAGCACTGACAGGAAATAGTCGTGCGAGGACTCGCCATTGCCGCCGCGCATGGCCGCGATACGCGAGGCCGCCGCCGAACGATGATGGCCATCGGCAATATACAGACACGGCATCGCATTAAAGGCCTTGGTGAGACTGGCAATATCGACATCATCCGCAATCAACCAGATCGTGTGCTTTACGCCATCATCCGCCGTCAGATCATATTCCGGTTTTGCCTGCATGGCCTTGCTGACGATGCCGTCCACCGTGGCATCATGACGATAGGTCAGAAATACCGGCCCGGTTTGCGCATTGAGGGCATCGATCTGGCGTACCCGATCGTCTTCCTTGTCAGGACGTGTGAATTCGTGTTTGCGGATGCGGTTGCTGTTGTAATCCCTGACCGATGCCACCGCCACGAGGCCGACCTGCTGATGCGTCCCCATGATCAGCCGGTAGGCATAATACATTGCGCGTTCATCACGCAGCAGGATGCCGTCGCGGACCAGCCTCTGCAGGTTTTCCGCACCTTTGGCATAGACCTCAGGCGCGTAAGGATCCGTCTGTGGCGGCAAATCGATTTCCGGCTTTGAGATATGCAAAAAACTGTAAGGGCGCCCCTGAGCCCGTACGCGCGCCTCTTCGGTATTCAATACGTCATACGGCGGCGCAACGACATCAGCTGCATGTGCAGGTGCCGGCCGTAATCCGCGAAATGGTTTAATCAAAGACATAAGCGTTCCCCAAATTAAGGTTGCGCATTGTAAAGAAACTCCAATGTCTAGCCAACCTCGCGCAGGGCATGTATGCGTTGCTTTAAACTGGGATGCGACAAGGCCCATTGCTCCTTGTCCGTATCCACCGCGGCTTGCCCGGAGGAGTAGCTGAGTAAGTCCGGATGTTGAAAGAAACTGCCGTGCAGGCAGCGCAGCGCGGCAATGTATTTCGCCTTCCCGACCAGGCGCGCCGCCTGCCTGTCGGCGGCATACTCCCATTGCCGCATCATCAAGGCAATCAACAAGGTCGTGAGCGGAAACAGCAATACACCCAGGACATGATAGACCTGTAATGCGTGTTGCCAGAAACTGCGAATACCGAAGAGCATCGACATAAACAACCCTACCAGCGCCGCCGCCGGGGCTAGCAAAGGCGCGGTCATGCCCTGCAAAAACGTCATTAACGTGGCATGTCCCGCAGCCAGGTGCGACAACTCGTGGGCAAGCACGGATTCGACTTCATCCTGGGTCAGATGTGCAAGCATTTGTTCGTGTAGAAACACCACCCCGCCGGCACCTGCATCACCCAGGGCAAAGGCATTGATACCCTCAGCGGACAATGCATGTATCGCAGGCGGAGTTATCCCCAGGCGTTGCGACAGTTGGACCGCCGTTTGTCTCATCCACACCGGCAAGGTCGCAGGCAAAAACAGACGGCGGCATAGCATGCGTGGCACCAACAGGCACACGCCTGCGAAACCCAGCAGGCCTGCGGACAGGTAGACCGTCCAGATAAACGGCAAACCAAACAGATACGCCAGGTACAGCCAGATGTGTCCAAGCAGGCTGATCACCAGTAATGGTGCCAATACCCACATCAGGTAACGCATGGCCAGCGATGTCTCAGCGAAGAAAAGAGCACAATATAAGTACGCTCCGATTTGTGAAATAATGCGTATCCCGCCACGCCTTGCTGATATCCGCAGCAAAATGCCCGATAACATCTGATCGAAGATTCTCGCATTTGGCAGGTAATACGCTCGTGCTATTATATACGCGAGGCAATCGTTCTACGCTTTATTTTCTTTTGGATTCAACCAGTTCCGCCAAGCAGAGTCTATGAACCAAGCCGACGAGCAAGCGTTACCCCCTGGCCTGCATAGCGGTCGGCTGGCGCGTCTGTGGGCCAGATTCCTGCGCGGTATTTATAGCCTGCGCCCTACCCACATCCCCATTGCCTACAAACTTGCCTTGATCCTCATTGTCCTGATCACTTCGGGTATGAGCCTGCTGGGTCTTATGATCATCTCCAACCAGTCCGAATTGCTGCGAAAGCAGATCAATGATTTTGGCGAGGCCATGGTGCAACAGCTGGCGGAGTCCTCGAAAGAACTCGTGCTGTCCGACGACATCCTGAGCCTGATGGTACAGGTCAGCAACCTGGGTAAGAGTGACAACATCATCGGCGCCGTGGTCTACGATAACGACGGCAAGATCCTCGCGCACAGTGGCAAGCTGCCAATCCATGACATTAAAAAACTCTACAGCACGGCAACCTCGTTCGCACCGGATCAATACGCTGTCGAGTGGGCGGATACCGATGAAAACAATCAATCCCAGGAATTGATCTCCTACATTACGCCTATTCGTTACCAGAACCTGGTCGCGGGACACGCGCTGGTGACATTCAGCAAGTCTGCCTTGTCGCAATCGCTGCAACAGACCATCATCGCCATCAGTGCCGCCACGATATTCATGATCCTGTTAGGCATCATTACGGCCTACTTCGTCGGACGACGCATCTCACGTCCAATCTACGATCTGATGGATGCGCACCGTGCGATTCACAGCGGCGATTTTGGTTTTCGTCTGGATGAACGCCGCAACGATGAGATCGGTTATCTCATCAGCGCCTTTAACAACATGGCAAGCGGACTACTGGAGAAACACCAGGTCGAAAGCGCCTTCTCACGTTTCGTTTCCAACAAGGTGGCGAAACAAATCATGGAAAACCTGGATCAGATCCAGCTGGGTGGCAAACGTGTTCAGGCCACCGCCCTGTTCGCGGATATTGCCGGTTTCACCAGCATGTCGGAAAAACTGTCGGCGGAAGAGATCGCGCAAATGCTTAACGAATATTTTTCGTTTATCGAGCTGGCGAGCAGGCTCTATCACGGCACCATCGACAAGTACATGGGTGATTGCGCCATGATCATCTTCGGCGCGCCGGAAGAAGATGAAGAGCACAAGTTCAATGCCATCTCCTGTGCTGTCATGATCCAGCGCATGGTGGAACGCATCAATTCCCTGCGCCGCCAGGAAAACAAGGTTCAGGTGCAATTCCGTATCGGCGTCAACAGCGGGGAAATGCTGGCCGGTAACATGGGTTCACACGATCGCATGCAGTACACCGTAGTAGGTGAAGCCGTGAATCTTGCCGCCCGTCTGCACTCTGTTGCCGAACCCGGACAGATCGTCGTCAATGATTTCCTGGTCAAGGACCCGGATGTGCAATGGCGTATCGTAGCCCACCGGCACCAATCGATCCGTTTGCGCGGCATCGGTGAACCTGTCACCACCTATATCCTGACTGACGTCAAACCGGCGTATAGCGCACGCATTGATCGGCAGATCGATGAGATCCTGAAAAATCGGCAAGTGGCATGATCCACCTGCTACGTGCGATTTTCATTTCCTCCCTGGTGCTGACCATGACCGGCTGTGCCTTTCTCAATTCGTTCGACAGTGATCTGGACAAGCAGATTGATGTCTGGATGGCACAGCATGAATACGGCAAAATTCTGGATACGCTGCGTTACGTGCGTCCCTCGAACGCCAAATATCCATTGCTGCAAAAGAAACGTCAGCAGGCCATCGAAGAGGCCCGCCGCTTTGAGCAGGAAAAGATCGCCACCTCGTTGAATGAAATTGAGAAGGGACAATGGCACGATGCCGAGGTCACCTTGACCGATGCACTGGCAAAGCTCCCGGACAGCAAGGCCTTACATGCCACTTACCAGGAATTCCTGCGGCAGCGCGCGCAATATCTGAAAAGTCTGTACATGCAATTATCGATCAACAAGGCCGAGTGGCTGGTAAAAGACAGACCGATTCAGCAGCAACTCAAGCGCACCCTGCCTGAGGACAAAAAGACCCAGGCTGCCATGGATGACTATGGCAAGGACAGCCAGGAGATTTACCAGCAGATGCTGGAGTGTGGCAATAACGCGGCGGCAACGGACGACCTTGAACTCGCCCAGCGCTGCTATCAGCTTGCCTACAAACTGCAACCGGATACAAAGATTAAAACCACACTGGCGAATATCCAGGAAAAACTGGAACGCAAGCATCTGCCGCCACCGCAAACTCACGAGAAACAACCGGCACTCAGTCAGCTGGGACGCAACCTGCTGGACAAAAGCAAAAAGGATTTAGAGGCCGGACACTTGAAACAGGCGATAGATCACTACGACCGGATCCCGCTCGCCGATAAACGCCTGGCAGCGGTCAAGGCCTACGGTGAGGAAATCAAACGTCGCGTGCGCGACAACGTCAGCCAGGGCATCGAACTCGGCCGCAAACTCTATAGCCAGGGCCAGGTCGAACAGGCCCTTGCCGTCTGGAATAAACTCCGTGAACTCGATCCGGATAATGAAAACCTGTTGAGCCACATCGATCGTGCCGAACGCGTGCTGGAAAAGGTCCAACAACTGCGCCGCGAACAAAGCCCGGATTCACAACCCGCGCCAAGCAACAACGGGCAGTAACGCCGATATCGATTAAGCCTCGGCGCCCGGCTTGACGGGTTCCATACGTTCGACCGTGCGGTAGCCCTGCGGCAACTTGCGACCGCGTTGCGCACGTTCGCCTTCGTAGTGTTCCATTTCGTCCGGTGTAATGGTCTTGTGGCGCTTGCCGGAATACAGTTTGATGCTGTCCGCCTCGTGGATCACAGTCATGGCCGTGACAATCTCTTCGCGACTCTTGAGCTTGGCGGACGGGATATTGATGATCTTGTTGCCCTTGCCCTTGGGCATTTGCGGCAGTTCTTCAATGTGGTGCACCAGCAGATGACCTTCGCTGGTCACGGCGGCGACCCAGTGGTGCTCCAGGTCGTCCACCAGCACCGGCGGCAACACCGAGGCATTGGCCGGGACTTTCATCACCGCCTTGCCTTTCTTATTACGTGTAATGAGATTTTCCAGGTTCGTGATAAAGCCGTAGCCGGTATCGTTGGCGAGTAACACCAGTTGCTCCGGATTGCCCGCCACCACGCCGCAGAAACGCGCGCCGTCGGGCGGACTGAGCTTACCGGTCAGCGGTTCACCCATGCCGCGGGCGGACGGCAGCGAGTGCGCCGGCAGGGCATAGGTGCGCCCGGTGGAATCGATAAAGATCGCCAGTTGATTGGTCTTGGCCTTGGCCGCATCCAGAAACTGATCGCCGGCCTTGTAGGCCAGACTCGCCGGATCGATCTCATGTCCCTTGGCGGCACGGACCCAACCCTTGTCGGACAGCACCACCGTCACCGGCTCGGCACCGATCAGGGTGGTTTCATCCATGGCCTGCGCCGCTTCGCGTGAGACAATAGGGGAGCGTCGATCATCGCCGAATTTATCGATGTCCTCTTTTAATTCCTTGCCGACGAGGGTCTTCAGGCGTGCGCTGGAAGCGAGGATCTTTTCCAGTTCCGCCTGTTCCTCCGCCAGTTCCTTCTGCTCAGCACGGATCTTCATTTCTTCCAGGCGCGCCAATTGCCGCAGGCGCGTATCCAGAATGTAATCCGCCTGCACCTCGGTCAGCTTGAAGCGCTTCATCAACACCGCTTTGGGCTCGTCTTCGGTGCGGATGATGCGAATCACTTCGTCCAGGTTCAGGAAGGCGATCAGCAGGCCATCCAACAGGTGCAGACGATCCTTGACCTTTTGCAGACGGTATTCGAGCCGGCGCTTGACCGTGGCCGTGCGATACTCCAGCCACTCCAGCAGAATGGTGCGCAAATCTTTCACGCCCGGGCGGCCGTTCAGGCCGATCATGTTCATGTTGACGCGATAGGTGCGTTCCAGATCGGTGGTCGCGAACAAGTGCGCCATCAACTCTTCCACGTCGATGCGATTGGACTTGGGTACGATCACCAGCCGCGTCGGGTTTTCATGATCCGATTCATCGCGCAGGTCCACCACCATGGGCAACTTCTTTGCCGTCATCTGTCCGGCGATCTGTTCCAGTACTTTTGCCGGCGAGGTCTGATGCGGCAAGGCGGTAATGATGATGTCACCACTCTTTTCTTTTTCGTATTTGGCGCGCATACGAATGGAGCCGTTGCCCTTGGCATACATCTCACGGATCTCGCTGTGCGGCGTGATGATCTCGGCATCCGTGGGATAATCCGGCCCCTGCACAAACTTGCAGACTTCGCTCAAGGTGGCCTTGGGATTTTTCAATAAATGAATGCAGGCCTCACCGACTTCACGCAGATTATGCGGCGGAATATCGGTAGCCATACCCACAGCAATGCCGGTCGTCCCATTGAGCAGTACGTGCGGCACCCGCGCCGGTAACAGTTTCGGTTCATCCAGGGTGCCATCGAAGTTGGGTACCCAGTCTACTGTACCCTGCCCCAGTTCCTGCAGCAGCAGATCGGCAAAGGCCGACAGGCGCGATTCGGTATAACGCATGGCCGCGAAGGATTTCGGATCGTCCGGCGAACCCCAGTTACCCTGACCTTCGAGCAAGGGATAACGATAGGAAAACGGTTGAGCCATCAGCACCATGGCTTCGTAACAGGCGCTGTCGCCGTGCGGATGGAACTTACCGAGTACGTCACCGACGGTGCGCGCAGACTTCTTGAACTTGGTGCCGGCCTTGAGACCGAGTTCGGACATGGCGTAGATGATGCGGCGTTGCACCGGTTTCAGGCCATCGCCGATGTGCGGCAAGGCGCGATCCAGCACCACGTACATGGAGTAATCGAGATAGGCGCGCTCGGTGAAGGTCATGAGCGGCAAGCGCTCGACGTTGTCTTCCAGGATATCGTTAGTCATGAGTCGTTTTGATCAAACGTGAATTAGATTGCCGCAAGGTCGCCCTTGGTTTCCAGCCAGGCCCGCCGATCCGCGGCGCGCTTCTTGGCGAGCAGCATGTCCATCAGCGATTGCGTGCCGTCACCGGGCTTGATGGTCAGCCGCGCCAGCCGGCGCGTATCCGGGTCCATGGTGGTCTCGCGCAGTTGCAGGGGATTCATTTCGCCCAGGCCTTTAAAGCGTGTCACGCTGATCTTGCCCTTTTTCTTTTCCGCCGCAATGCGATCGATAATGCCCTGTCTCTCCGCATCGTCGTGTGCGTAATACACGTCCTTGCCGATATCGATACGATACAAAGGCGGCATCGCGACATAAATATTGCCGGCGGCTACCAGCGGCCAGTAATGACGCAGGAATAAGGCGGATAACAAGGTGGCAATGTGCGCACCGTCGGAATCCGCATCGGCAAGGATAATGATCTTGCCATAGCGCAATTTGTTTAAATCACTGGAACCCGGATCCACGCCAATCGCCACAGAGATGTCGTTCACCTCCTGCGATCCGAGCACCTCCGCCGAATCCACTTCCCAGGTATTCAGGATCTTGCCGCGCAAGGGCATGATCGCCTGGAATTCGCGGTCACGCGCCTGCTTGGCGGAACCGCCGGCGGAATCCCCTTCCACCAGAAACAGTTCGGTGCGATCCGTATCCTGCGACGAGCAATCGGCAAGTTTGCCAGGCAATGCCGGGCCCTGGGTGACCTTCTTGCGCACGACCTGGCGTCCGGCGCGCAGACGGCTTTGTGCACTGCTGATCGCCAGCTCGGCGATACGTTCGCCGGATTCCACATGCTGGTTCAACCACAAGCCGAATGCGTCCTTGACCACACCGGTCACAAAGGTGCTGCATTCACGCGAGGTGAGGCGTTCCTTGGTTTGCCCCGAGAACTGCGGGTCGGCAAGTTTCACGGAAAGGATATAACTGACCTTGTCCCAGACATCTTCCGGCGTGAGCTTGACACCGCGCGGCACCAGATTGCGAAATTCACAAAATTCGCGGACGGCGTCGGTCAAACCGGTACGCAAACCATTCACGTGGGTACCACCCTGTGTGGTCGGCACCAGATTGACATAACTCTCGGCAAGGTTTGCCTCGCCGTCAACAACCCAGGCGATGGCCCAGCTCACCGCCTCTTCATTGCCTTCGAAGTTGCCGACAAAACCGTCCGCCGGCAATAACTCGCAACCGCGCAGGGCACTGGTCAGATAATCTTTCAGACCGTCTTCGTAATACCACTCTTCCTTGTCGTTGGCAGCCTCATCCTCGAAGGTCACGGTCAGGCCGGGACATAACACCGCCTTCGCGCGCAGGATGTGCTTGAGGCGCGTTACGGAGAATTTGACGTTATCGAAATACTTGGCATCCGGCCAAAAACGCAAGGTTGTGCCGGTGTTGCGCTTGCCGACCTCGCCGATCACTTCCAGTTTGGAGACCGGATTACCGCCGGCAAAGGCCATGTTGTATTCCTTGCCATCGCGGCGGATCCACACCTCAAGGTGTTTGGACAAGGCATTCACTACCGACACACCGACACCGTGCAGACCGCCGGAAAACTTGTAATTCTTGTTGGAGAATTTACCGCCGGCATGCAGACGCGTCAGGATCACTTCGACACCGGGTACCTTCTCGCGCGGGTGTTTATCCACCGGCATGCCGCGACCATCATCGGAGACCTCCAGTGAACCGTCTTTATACAAACGCACGTCGATACGTTTGGCATGCCCGGCAATGGCTTCGTCGACACTGTTGTCGATCACTTCCTGAGCGAGATGGTTAGGACGATCTGTCTGGGTATACATCCCCGGTCGTTTGCGAACCGGTTCCAGACCTGTCAAGACTTCGATATCTTCCGAGGTATATGAGCGTGGTGGCATAGATTTGTTGTCGTTACACCTGTGAAATCGCGTGACACTAATGATCGCGCACCGGGAGTGTAACGTGCAAGCTGCAATTGCACAATATGCGAAAAATACACGAAAACAAGCCCCGCGCGAATGCGCGGGGTGGTAGGTATGATTAGATCTTGAACCGTGAAACCATCGTCTGCAACGACGACGCCAGTTCGGCAAGCGCCAGACTTGAACGTGCCATATCTTCGGTACCGTTGGCAGAGGCCTCTGCGACCTGGGTAATATTGCTGATATTGCGGTTGATCTCTTCCGCCACCGTGCCTTGCTGACGTGAGGCATCGGCGATCTGCGCGTTCATTTGCGAGATATTGGCAACCGCATCGGTGATCTCTTCCAGTGACGAGCCTGCATCCGCCGCCTGACGGACGCTCTCTTGCGCCTGGCTGTTGCCTTTTTCCATTACGGAGACGGCATCGCGCGCACCCACTTGCAGACGTTCGATCATCGCCTGAATTTCCTGCGTGGACGATTGTGTCCGGCTTGCCAGGCTGCGCACTTCATCTGCCACCACGGCAAAACCGCGGCCCTGTTCGCCGGCCCGCGCAGCCTCGATGGCGGCATTCAGGGCAAGCAGGTTGGTCTGTTCCGCGATACCCTGGATCACATCCAACACCGCACCAATAGCTTCGCTGTCACGCTCAAGACCATGAATCACTTCGGATGCCTTGTTTACCTCACCGGCGAGCTGTTCGATGGAATTGATGGTACGGGCGACAACGTGTTTACCAGTGACCGCCTGATCATCCGCCTGATGCGCCATTTGCGCCGCATTGTCGGCATGGCGCGCAACCTCCTGCACGGTTGCCACCATCTCGTTCATGGCAGTAGCAACCTGTTCGGTTTCATTGCTCTGTTGCTGAATGCCGTTTTTGGTTTGATCCACGATAAGCGACATCTCTTCCGCGGCGGATGCCAGCTGCGAGGTAGAACCGGCTACCTGGCTGACCAGTTCATGCACCCTGCCGATGAAGGTATTAAATGCAGCAGAAAGTTCAGCAACCTCATCTTTGCCTTTCACATCCAGGCGTTGGGTCAGATCGCCTTCGCCACTTGCGATATCGTGCATGGCCTCGACAGCTCGCTTGATCGGGCTGACAATAGACAGGGTCATTAACCAGGTGCCCAACAAGCCGACAACGATGGAAACGATCAGCAGCGTCAGGACAACACGCTGTGTGTGATTCACCCCATCCACCAGGCCGGTACTAATGCTGTTGGTCAGCTCGGTCTGTTTGCCAACAAGCGCATCGATTTTGCTTTTGATGGTTTTGACCAACGGGCCTATTTCAGTCTTGATCAAATAGGAGTCGGTGCGCCATTTATCGCTGCTATGGATGGCGACAACGTCATCCAAGCCTTTGTAATACTTCGCCGTGCCATCCTTGATGTTCTGCATGGCATCGCTCTCTTCGAAATTCAGCAGACTGTTATATTGGTTCATCTTCTCCATCTGCTGGTCGAAGGCCTGGCGATAGGTAGTCAGGTTTTCCAGAGAAATATTGTCACGGAAGGCCATGTAGGCGCGCAGCCCCATCAGGATATTCATCCAGTTCTGGCGCAGGGTGGCAATTTCGAACAACAGCCTCCGCCGTTCCGGTGTTGCCGCTTCTTCCAGTTCCGCGGCCATCATGTTTTGCAGACCGGCCTGGATATTCATGGCAATGGGGTTAATCGTGTCGCTGGATGCCTGCATGGCGGGGAAATTGTCCTGGAAATTCGTCGCCAGTTTGATCATGGTGTCATGATAACTTTTATACTTGTCCACCTCTCCCGCTATCTCTTTCACCTGGGCCAGTGTCTGCGGATCGTCTTTCACCATCGGCATGGCGATCAGTTTATTAATGATATCGTTCAACTCGGACAGTGACTGATCGTAATCCTGTTTATTTGTGGCATCCGGATTGGAAAGATAAAAGCCGAGTGTGGCGCTTGCCCGATCGACGGCATCCGCCAACTGCAGCGATGTTGTCATCACCGGCTGGCGTTGCGTCACCACTTCACTGACATCATTCTTGGTCCTGCTGAGATTGAATAACACCGTGCCCGAAACAATGGCGATCAAGATAAGCATGAGGCCGGTACCGCCCATGACCTTGTAGCGGATCTTGATGTGAGAGAAGACATTTAACAATGTATCTTGCATGACCATGAGCCCTTTATTCGAATCACCTAATTTACTGATTTATTGTGTTTTATTTAAAAAGACCGGGGATTACACAGACAGATATCGACCAAAAGAGAGTCGACTTGAATTTGACACAGTTAGACACAAATCCGGGTATTTCCCCGGATTTGTACTCTTGGTAGACGGGAGCGAGGCGATCCCGGGCTGATTACGCGGGCAGTCTTACACCGAGGCGCTGCGCGACCTCTTCGTATGCCTCTACGACGCCGCCCAGACCCTGGCGAAAACGGTCTTTATCGAGCTTTTTGCGCGTCTGTGCATCCCACAGCCGGCAGCCGTCGGGGGAAAACTCGTCGCCGAGATAAATCTCTCCCTGAAAGCGTCCGAACTCCAGTTTGAAGTCCACCAGCAACATGCCGGCATCGAGAAACAGCTGCTTGAGGATATCGTTGACCTTGAAGGTGAGTTCCTTCATCCGTGCCACCTCATCGCGAGTCGCCCACTTGAAGGATTCGATGTGGTAATCGTTGACCATGGGGTCGTGCAAGGCGTCGTTCTTCAGGAAAAATTCGAAGGTCGGCGGCTTCAGTTCCATGCCGTCCTGGACACCCAGTCGACGCACGATACTGCCCGAGGCGATATTGCGCATCACGCACTCCACCGGGATCATCTCGAGACGTTTGACCACGGACTCCTGATCGCTGAGGGTGGTTTCAAAATGGGTGGGAACACCCGCCGCCTGCAGCTTTTGCATGATGAAGGCGTTGAAGTAGTTATTCACCATCCCCTTGCGATCCAGCTTTTCCACCTTCTCGCCATCGAAGGCGGAGGTATCGTTCCGGAAATACATGATCAAGCGGTCTTGATCATCCGTGGCGTACACCGTCTTTGCCTTACCAGCATACAGTTCATTCGTCTTTTTCATGTTTGCCTCTAGTTTTAATTTAGCAAAAACCAATCCAGACCGTTGTCCTGATCCGCAACCAGGATGTCATTGACTCGCCAGTTCAACGCCTTGCTTAATGCCTGTCTGGCCAAAGACGGTTTGTTATTTTTGTCACTCAAATGCATCGCCGCAACATAGCACAAGCGACTGCAATCCATCTGTCCCAGCAATGATGCGGCCTGGCTATTGTTCAAATGGCCATAATCGCCACCGACGCGCTGCTTTAAACTGGGTGGATATTCACCCTGTTGCAGCATATCGAGATCGTGATTACATTCGAGCAATAAGGCGTGACAACCGGACAGCATATCGACGATATGCGGCGTGATCATACCGGTATCCGTCAACAGGCCAATGCGAATATCGCCATCACTGAACACAAACTGACATGGTTCGGCGGCATCGTGCGGCACGGCGAATGGCAGGATCGAAATATCCTTAATGGCGAAACTTTCACTTGCCATAATCTCCAGACACGAAGACTGTTCGAACATATCGCTGGCGCGGTATGTGCCGTGTGTCATATATAAAGGTGTGGCGTGTTTGCGGCAAAACGCACCGGCGCCGCGAATGTGATCGCCATGTTCGTGGGTAACGAGCACCGCATCAATATCGCTCGCCGCGACACCATACTCGTCCAGTCTGCGTTCCGTTTCGCGCAGCGAAAAGCCGCAATCGACAAGCAGGGTTGTCTGTTCATGTTGCACCAGGGTCGCATTGCCCCGGCTGCCGCTGCCAAGTGATGCAATACGCAAGACAATCCTTTCGTTACTGAAGGTTGTTCTTTATTTCATCCAGGATCTTTTTTGAAACTTCCGGGAAATCCTTGCCCATCTCGCCGCGCGGTTTGACGATAATCGTCGTATTCTCGCCCTTGTCATCCAGAGTCAACAAATACTTGCTTGAACTGGGCTTCTTGCCCGAGCTAAAGAAACCTGGCTTCGAAGCCAGATCAAAACTGTCCGGCAACTGTATATAGTACACGCCCGCGGAACGGTTACGATCCTCGACGGTGATACCAATACGATCCATCGCAATCCCTGCCAGCAACCAGACCCGGGCAAAGCTATCATTGTAGGTCAGGACGTAGCCATTCTTGTCCTGGGACAACGTGGCCTTGAGCACCGGCTTGGTGTCGGCAACCACCTGCTTCGCCTGCTTACCACCCATGCCGCGAAACTCCATAAAGCGCATCAACATTTCCACTTCCAGATCAGGATCCGATGGGCGCGCAACCCATTGATACCCGCTGTCCGGAACATTACCGCTGTGCCAGGTGACCTGCTGCACGCCTTGTTGTGAAATAAAGACCCGGGTAACCTGGTTGGCACTGTCATATTCCAGATGGGCACGGTAACTGTCCATCAGTTCAGGCGTATACAGCTTGCCAACCATTTTTAAAAACCAGTTGGTCGAGATGTTTTCGCGATTTTGTTGCCAGTTGGTTTGCATCAAGCCAAGGTCGGGTTGTTCGGAAATGATTTTAAACCCGAGCCGGGTGAAAAAGTTACGCAGTGATTGCCAGACATTGCTGGGCGTATCCTTGATCTCGAGCCAGAACAGGGAACCGTCACGTACGAAACGCATGCCTTCGTAGCCGTGCAGCATTTTATCTTTTTCCGAAGAGCTCAGGCTTTTCTGATAGCCCAGATAGGAAGTCACCACATCGGCATCGCCATTGTCATTTTCCGGCTGACTCAGATCCGGCGGCACCTGCAAAGGTTCCAGGGTCTTGGTATTACCGTAAACACCCTTATCATCGGGAGTCGTGGAACACGCTGACAAACCCACAGCTGCCAGCAACACAAAAACTGGGAAAAACTTCATTGTCATACCTTACTGAAAAATCAAAGCACGTTGGCTTTTTGTAATGCGTCACGCACCACGGGTTGAAACTGGGAAGACAGAACGGTCAACGGCAACCGAATTCCCGTGCCAATCATGCCCATGGCATGCAGCGCCCATTTCACCGGAATAGGATTTGCTTCGACAAACAAATCCCGGTGGAGTGCCATCAAACGCTCATTGATTGCCGCCGCCTTGTCACGCTCGCCGGCCAGTGCCGCCATACACATGTCATGCATGGCCTTGGGCGCCACATTGGCAGTCACTGAGATGACGCCGTGCCCACCCGCCAGCATCAGTTCCATGGCAGTGGCATCGTCGCCGCTATAAAGCCCGAAGTCGCTGCCACAGCCATCCAGGATACCGCGTACACGCGAGATGTCGCCGGTGGCGTCCTTCACCCCAATGATATTGGGCACCTTGGACAGGCGTTGAATCGTTTCCGTCTTCATATCCACGGCGGTGCGGCCGGGGACGTTGTAAAGAATCTGCGGAATCGGCACGGCCTCGGCGACCGCCTTGTGGTGGAGGTAGAGGCCCTCCTGGGTAGGCTTATTATAATAAGGTGTCACCAGCAGGCAGGCATCGGCGCCCGCCTCCTTGGCGCACCGGGTCAATTCGATGGCCTCGCGGGTAGAGTTGGAGCCGGTACCCGCAATCACAGGGACCCGACCCTTGGCAAGCTGGACCGTGCGGCGAATGACGAAACAATGCTCTTCTTCATCCAGGGTGGCGGATTCCCCGGTGGTGCCGACGGCAACAATGGCATCGGTACCGTTTTTGATATGGAACTCGATCAAGGCCTCCAGCGCCGCCTCGTCGATAGCGCCGTCGTCCGCCATGGGGGTGACCAGGGCCACCATACTGCCACGAAACATACCTTCCCCTAACGCCTGTCCGGTTAAAAACCGTCATGGTAAATACCTGCTATCCGGAACACAAGCCGGGTTCCCCCAAATAGTGCAATCTATGGGTGCATAGACAACTGTAGTTGCCGTCACCCACGGTCTTTCGTATCGTGCAGCCAGTCCACAGGAGGAGCTCACGTGTCAGACGAAGACAAACCGGTCCGCGAAATCCGCATCAATCCCATCGTTCCCGCCGAATCCGTGCTGGTCGCCACCGCGCGCAGTATGCGCCCGCGCAAGCAGGAGGACCCGGCACCGCGCGATACGCGCAAACATGTCGACACCTGCCCGTTTTGCCGCGGCAACGAGGACAAAACACCGCCACAGATCTCACGCATCCCCGAGAGCGGGCCCTGGGATATCCGTATCGTGGAAAATTTGTATCCGGTGCTGGGCAATGACCGCAGTCAGCCCGGCCTGGTGTTCGGGCTGCAACAGGCCATCGATGGTTACGGCCGCCACGAGGTCATCGTCGATCACAATCAGCATGGTATCGCTGTACATGAAATGTCCGTTGCTCACCTGCGTACTCTCTTCGGTGTCTATCAGCAGCGCATGCGCGAGCTGTACGCCATGGATTCACGCCTGCGCTACGTGCTTGTCTTCAAGAATTTCGGGCCGGCGGCCGGCGCGAGTATGGCGCACACCCATAGCCAGATCATCGCCACACCCGTGGTCCCGCAAAACGTGCACGATGAGGTCAAGAACAGCGAGGAATATTACAAACGTAACCATCACTGCATCTTTTGTTCGCTCATCGACGAGGCCCTGACCTTTGAGGCGACCATCTACGATCGCAGTTCCGGCAAGATCCTGCGCCGTATCAATGTCGGGCAATATGTCGTCGAACGCGGTGAAAAATTCATTGCCATCAAACCCTTCGCCAGTCGGTACGAGTGGGAGGTACACATTCTGCCTTTGCAGCACGGCAGTAATTTCCTCGATACCACACCGGAAGATCTTGAGGATTTCGCCAAGGTAATGCAGCGCACCATGGCCCGGCTGGACGCAGTGATTGGCGGCGCCCAGTACAATTTCTTCCTGCACTCGTTACCGCACGGCGAGGAATACAAAAACAGTCATGCCAGTTATCACTGGCATCTGGAAATCTGTCCGCGCACCAGTATCCCCACCGGTTTTGAGCTGGGTTCTGGTCTGTTTGTGAACACCATCAACCCGGAAGAAGCCGCGGAAAAACTTCGCTCTGTACAACTGTAGGGTTTTATAAGATAGTATTCGCATGAATAACTTTTTGGTGATCTCAGCGCTGGGGCAGGACCGCGCGGGCCTGATCGCGGAACTGTCACAAACGGTGCTGAACACCGGCTGCAATATCGAAGACAGCCGGATGAGTATTCTCGGCGGCGAATTCGCCATCATCATGCTGGTCTCCGGCGCCTGGAATAATATCGCCAAACTCGAAGACAGCCTGCCGAGCGTGGGTGAAAAGCTGGGGTTACTCGTAAACTGTCGCCGCACCCAGCCGCGCAACCTGACTCACGAAGAAATTCCCTACACTATCGAAGTCGTGTCGCTGGATCACCCTGGCATCGTGCAGCAGATCGCCGGTTTCTTTTCCAAGCGCAATATCAATATTCACGACATGTACACCAGTAGTCACCGTGCCGCACATACCGGCTCGCCGATGTTTACCCTGAGCATGACCGTAGAGATCCCGGCAGCGACACATATCTCCACGCTACGTGAACAATTCATGGAGTTCTGCGATCAACTCAATCTGGATGCCATTATGGAGCCGGTAAAAATTTAAGGAGGCGTAATGACCGATACTGTGAGCATGGGTAAGGCCGTTCCCAACTTCACGCTACCCGCTACGGGAGACAAGCAGATATCACTCAAGGATTTTAAAGGTCAAAACGTCGTGTTGTACTTCTATCCCAAGGACAGCACCCCCGGCTGCACCACGGAAGGTCAGGACTTTCGTGACAATCACGCCAAATTCAAACGCCAGAATACCATTATCCTCGGCGTCTCCCGCGACAGTATCAAGTCGCATGAAAACTTTCGCAGCAAACAGCAGTTCCCCTTCGATTTACTCTCGGACGCGGATGAAACCCTGTGCAAATTGTTCGATGTCATCAAAATGAAAAATATGTACGGCAAGCAAGTCCGCGGCATCGAGCGCAGCACCTTTCTCATTGACGACAAAGGCAAGCTGCGGCAGGCGTGGAGCAAGGTGAAGGTCGCCGGTCACGTCGAAGAAGTCCTGGCCGCCGTCAAGGCGCTGCACAAAGCCTAGCGCGTGACCGCCACTTTGCAGATACCCGGCTTACATATCTTCCCCTTTCCCAACCTACGGTACCCCTACGCATGAATGCAAAGCAGATTGCAGGTAAACGCCTGTTCGTGATCGATACCAACGTCCTGATGCATGATCCCACATCTCTCTTCCGTTTCGCCGAACATGACATTTTCCTGCCGATGATCGTGCTGGAAGAACTGGACAACAACAAACGTGGTGGTACGGAAGTCGCGCGCAACGCCCGCCAAAGCAGCCGCTTCCTGGATGAACTGATCTCCGGCCTGTCGCCCCAGGAAATCGAACAGGGCCTGACCCTGAATCCCGCGAACCTCAAACTCAATCAGGGTGTGCAGTGCAGCGGTCGCCTGTTTTTCCAGACCCAGCATTTCGATGACGACCTGCCGCAATCGCTTCCGGGTAATAAGGCGGATAACAGCATCCTGACCACCACCCTCGGGTTGAAAAAGATCTATCCGGACACCGATGTCACCCTGGTCTCTAAAGATATCAACCTGCGCATCAAGGCCAGTGTGTTGGGTATCAACGCGGAGGATTATCATAACGACCAGGTGCTGGAAGACGTCAATCTTCTGTATACCGGCTCACTGGAACTGGACGATCGGTTCTGGGACGAACATGGCAAGGAGATGGAATCCTGGAAGGAATCCGGTCGCACCTTCTATCGCGTCTCCGGTCCGGCGATTGTGAACTGGTGGCCCAGCCAGTTCGTCTATCACGAACGCGACGGTTTTCTTGCAGTCGTGCGCAAGGTCGAGAATGACAGTGCCGTGCTGGAAACCATCCGCGATTACAGCCTGCCCAGCCACACCGTCTGGGGCATCAGCGCGCGCAATCTCGAACAGAACTTCGCACTGAATCTGCTGATGGATCCGGAAGTCGACTTTGTCACCCTGCTCGGTATGGCCGGTACCGGCAAAACCTTGTTGTCGCTGGCTGCCGGCCTGGAACAGACGCTGGAGAAAAAACTCTACCGCGAGATCATCATGACCCGTGTCACCATTCCCGTGGGTGAAGACATCGGTTACCTGCCGGGCACGGAAGAGGAAAAGATGACGCCGTGGATGGGGGCGTTAATGGATAACCTGGAAGTCCTGACCCAATCCGACGGTCACGGTGACTGGGGCCGCCAGGCGACCAACGACCTGCTGGCGCAACGCATCAAGATCCGTTCGGTGAATTTCATGCGCGGTCGCACCTTCCTCAATCGTTTCGTCATCATCGATGAGGCGCAGAACCTGACACCCAAACAATTGAAGACGCTGATTACCCGCGCCGGTCCCGGCACCAAGATCGTGTGCCTCGGCAACATCGCGCAGATTGACACGCCGTACCTGACGGAAACCACCTCGGGTCTGACCTACGTCGTCGATCGTTTCAAGGATTGGGAACACAGCGGTCACATCACGCTGCGTCGTGGTGAGAGGTCGCGTCTGGCGGATTACGCCTCTGATACGCTCTAAATAAGGATTCCGAATTCTTGCTCATCTGCATTGAACAGGATGGGATGATGTTTCCAGGACCGTATGCCGCAGGGAGGCGGCATACGAGCGTACAGGGATGTATTCACCGCGTGTCCTGGAAAGCATCATCCTATCCTGTGACTGATCATGAATTCAGAACGCTTAATTAGAAAATAACTTTAACTATTTGCTTGAGGATTCTCGTTGTTGATCTCGGCGCGCGGCCAGGCGCGCAGCAGTGCATTGACCAGCGTAGCAAGCGGGATGGCGAAGAACACGCCCCAGAAGCCCCACAGCCCGCCGAAGACCAGGATGCTGATGATAATCGCAATGGGATGCACGTTGACGACATTACCGAACAGATACGGCACCAGTAAGTTACCGTCCAGCGCCTGAATGACCAGATAAGCGATGAACAACCAGGCGAATTCCGCACTCCAGCCCCATTGAAAGAAGGCCACCGCTGCAATCGGTATCGTCACCAGGGTCGCACCGACATAGGGAATGATCACCGACAGCCCGTTGACGACCGCGAGCAAGAACGCGTATTTCAGGCCAAACAGCGCAAACACGATATAACTGACCACCGCCACGATCAGAATTTCCCACACCTTGCCGCGCACGTAGTTACCAAGCTGCTTGTCCATCTCGGCCCAGACCTGGGAGGCCAGGGATCGATCCCGCGGCAGAAAACCGCCCAGCCAGTTGAGGATGAGCCATTTGTCCTTTAGGAAGAAAAACACCATCAGCGGCAACAAGATCAAGTACACGATGACGGTAATGGCACCGGTCGTGATGAACTGCAAGGACGATGTTGCCAGTACCTTTTTACCACCCACCGTAATGAACTCCTGCAGGTCGTGGGCAATGATATCGATATGCTCCTGGCTGATAAAACTGTACTTCGTGGGCAGGGTGTACAGAAATTTTTCCGCCTGTGCCCAGTAGTTCGCGACTTCCGGGATGAACTGGGCCACCTGCGCCGACAGCAGCGGGATCATACCGACCACCAGAAACAGCAAAAATGCGACAAAGGCCAGCCACACAATGGTCACGGCAACGACCCGGCGGGAACCATAACGCCGCAGGAGCTGCACCAACGACTCGAGCAGATAGGCAATCACCACGGCTGCCAGCACTGGCGCCAGCATGTGTCCCATGGTGATCACGATGGTAAACCCGATGATCAGGAGCACCAGTAACAACACTGCCTGCGGGTCGGACAGGTAGCGTTTGTACCAGGCCATTAACAGGTCAAGCATTAGCGGCCTCTGCGTTCCCTTACGAACGTGTCATACGCCTCGGCAAACAGTTTCTCGACTTCATCGATGACATCCTTGGCCGGTTTGGCGAACATGACGTGTTGCGCGACCAGTGTGGAGGCCTTGTCGAGCAGCTTTTTTGTGTCCAGCATCGGATAAGATGCCCGCAAACGTTTCAGTGCATCCACCACGCGTTCGTTTTCCGGCCGTTCCGCAAGCTGGGGTTCGGGGATCTCCGCCGCTGCGGAATCACTCCCCGCACTCGTTGCTGGTGTCTGAACTGCATCGGGTGTTTCACCGGCCAGATACGCCGCAAAACGCAATAAGGCATGCGCATCTGCCTGCGAGAGTTTACGCAGATATGCCAGCAGTTGTTTTTCCTGAGCGTTCAATGTGTTCCCACCTGATGTAATCAGCATAAGAAGACCATTGTAGATTATCGTGTTGGAATATTAAGGACGGTGTTCACACCGGATGTGACTGACAATAGCTCCGGGCAAAACTGAGTAGTTCGTCCATGGCGCGCGCCTTGAACTTCTGTTTCTGGTGCACGAAAGAAAACGGGCGATTAATCGGCGGGTCGATATCGATTGCCACCAGCGTGCCCAGCTTGAGTTCTTTTTTCAGCGTGGCGCGTGACAGGATTGACACCCCCATGCCCGATTCCACGGCACCCTTGATCGCCTCGAGACTGCCCAGTTCCATGGCGATACGCATGTCACCCGGATCGACACCACAGGCCTGCATGCTCTCAATCATCACCTCGCGGGTACCGGAACCTTCCTCGCGACAGATAAACGGATATTCCGCAATGCGCGACATGGTCACGACTTTCTCGTTTTCCAGCTCGTGGCCTGGCGGCACAATCAATACGAGTTGATCGGTGCGACACTCTTCGACGACCAGATTCTTGTTATTCACGGGCGCTTCCACCACGCCCAGGTCGATATCGTTATTTTCCACCTGGGACACGATACCGTCGGTATTGGCAACCTTGAGCCGGATAGTCACTTCGGGATGGCGGGTTTTGAAATCACCCAGTAATTCCGGCAGCATGTATTCGGCGATGGTGGTGCTGGCCCCGAGGATCAGCACCCCGCTGATATCACCGGTGAGTTCCCGCACCGAATTGTCCATCTCGGAGTAAAGATGGAAAATGCGTTCGGCGTATTCATAAACGCGCCGGCCGGCATCGGTGAGGCTGATGCGATTATGCGTGCGATCAAACAGGCGCGTATTGAACTGCTCTTCCAGTTGGCGCACCTGAAAGGTCACGGCGGGCTGAGTCATATGCAGCTCTTCCGCCGCCTTGGTAAAACTCAGCAGCCGTGCCACCGTGTGAAAAACCTGTAATCGCCTGTCCGCCATATGCGCCTTTATATCATATTAAGCGTTGGTAGGATAACCTGCGTCTATAGACCTATTTGTAAAAATAGGGAAGCGGATGGTACCAACACCCATTTCAAAAAGGCAAATTATTCGGACCCTGCGTCGGCTTTGACGATGGGATGCTTGCTCCGATACGCGTAATACCAGACCGGGATCACCACCAAGGTCAGTAAGGTGGAGACCAGGATACCGAAGATCAATGAGATGGCGAGTCCATTGAAAATCGGGTCATCCAGAATAAACATGGCACCCAACATGGCGGCCAGACCGGTCAACATAATGGGTTTGGCCCGCACCGCACCCGCGCGCAATACCGCCTCTCGCAAAGGCACGCCTTCCGCCACCTGTTGATTAATGAAATCGACCAGCAGAATGGAGTTACGCACGATAATACCCGCCAAGGCGATCATCCCGATCATGGAGGTCGCCGTGTACTGGGCCTCGCCGAAGATATCCATGAACGCATGGCCGGGCATGACACCGATAATCGTTAACGGGATGGGTGCCATGATAATGATGGGGACAAAATAGGAACGGAATTGCGCCACCACCAGGAAGTAAATCAGCAGCAGTCCCACCGCATAGGCAATCCCCATGTCACGGAAGGTTTCGTAGGTAACCTGCCATTCACCATCCCATTTGATGCTGTACAGATACGGGTTTTGCGGTTGTGCGATGTAGTGTTGCGCGATCGGATACCCCTGTGCCGTCTTCTCGTCAGACAATTTAGAGGCGATTTCGAACATGCCGTAGAGCGGACTATCCAGCTTGCCGGCCATGTCACCGGTGACATACACCACTCTTAATAGATCCTTGTGATAGATGGGTTGTTCGCGCTCGCTTTTGATGACGTGGACCAAATCACCCATGGCCACCAGCTTGCCATTACGGCTGGGCACACGAATCTCTTCGAGGTCGGCCATATTGCGTTTGCTGGACACCGGCAGCTCCACGCGGATTGGTAAGGGGTATTTCAAGTAGCCGGGATGCAAATAGCCGACATCGTCACCATCCAGCGCGGTATGGATCGCATCGACAATGGACGCCTGCGACACGCCCCAGAGCGCCGCCTTGTGTTGATCCACCTGCACGATTAACTTGGGCGCCGGCGCAATCACACTATCATCAATATCCACGATGTCCGGGGTTGATTCGAAGACCTTACGCACCTGTTTGGCCGTGGCGATCTGGCCGTTGTAGTCAAGGCCGTATACCTCGGCGACCAGGGGCGACAGCACCGGCGGGCCTGGCGGCACCTCTACGATTTTGACATTGGCATTGAATTCTTTGGCGATCTTTTCCAGCTGCGGGCGCACCGACACCGCTATCTCGTGACTCTTGCGACTGCGCTCGTGTTTATCGGTGAGATTCACCTGTATGTCACCCATATCAGGTGACTTTCGCAGATAGTACTGCCGCACAAGTCCGTTGAAATTGATCGGCGCCGCGCTACCGACATAGGCCTCGTAATCCGTTACCTCCGGCACCGTCTTCAGATAATCGCCGAGGGACTGGATCACGCGCGCGGTCTGTTCCAGCGACGTCCCCTCCGGCATATCCACCACCACCTGGAATTCCGATTTGTTATCGAAAGGCAACATCTTCATCACCACGATCTTGAACGGTAAGGCAAGACTCACCGAAAACAGGATCGCGATGCCGATACCAATCGCCAGCCACTTGCGCCGCTTCTTGCCGTGTTCCGTTTCCAGGAACGGGCCGACATAACGCACAAACACGTTATACAGTTTGCCGCCGGCTTCATCCTGATGTGCATGATGTGCGTCGGCGGAAATGAGTTTATTGGATAACCACGGCGTTACCGCAAAAGCGATGATCAGCGAGATCAACATACCGGTACTGGCGTTGATAGGAATCGGGCTCATGTACGGACCCATCAGGCCGGTCACAAAGGCCATCGGCAACAGGGCGGCAATCACCGTAAAGGTCGCCAGGATCGTCGGTCCACCCACTTCATCCACTGCCCGCGGGATCGCCTCGCGCAGATTCTTGGCGCCCATCTGGATATGCCGATGAATGTTCTCGACCACCACGATGGCGTCATCGACCAGAATACCAATGGAGAAGATCAAGGCGAACAGCGATACCCGGTTCAGGGTAAAGCCCCAGACCCAGGAGGCGAAGAGCGTAATCGCCAGCGTGATGATCACGGCGATACCCACGATCACCGCCTCGCGTTTACCCAGGGTAAACAGCACCAGTAGCACCACCGAGGCGGTAGCAAAGATCAATTTCTCGATTAGCTTGAGTGCCTTGGCGTTGGCAGTCTCACCGTAATTCCGGGTAACCGTCACGTTGACGTCATCCGGAATGAACACACCCTTGAGGTGATCCACACGCTCCACGATATTTTTCGCGATCTCCACCGCATTGCTGCCCGGCTGCTTGGCAATGGCGATGGTCACGGCAGGGTATTCACCCTTGCCTTCGATGTGTTTGGTTTTCGCGGCGGGCCCCGTGGCAAACCAGACGTACTGTTCCGGCTGATCCGGACCCAGTCGAATGGTCGCAACATCATTCAAATAGACCGGTTTACCCTTGTATACGCCGACAATGAGATCCTTCACCTGCTCGGGCGTCGACAGGAATTGGCCTGCCTGCACGGCAATATCACGGTTATCGCTGACGAAATCACCCAGGGGCCGGGTGGCATTGCTCAACTGCAAGGCATTACGTAAATCATCCAGACTCAAACCGTAACTGGCGAGTGCGGTCGGGTCGAACAACACATGCACAACGTTGTCCGGGCCGCCGATGGTGTAAATATCCCGGGTCCCCGGCACACGCTTGAGCTCCACCTCAATGGCATGCGCAACCTTTTGTAATCCCTCGGCGCCCTTGTTCTTGTTTTTCGACCACAGGGTCAAACTCACGATCGGCACATCATCGATGCCTTTAGGTTTGATAATGGGCTGCATCACCCCGAGATTGGCGGGTAACCAATCGGACTTGGAATACACGGCGTTGTACAGACGCACGATCGACTGCGTGCGATCCTGTCCCACCTTGAACTGTACCGTTAATACGGACAGACCCGGATAAGAGACCGAGTAAATGTGCTCGACGCCTTCGAGTTCGGACAGGATCTGTTCCGCGGGCGTGCTGACGAGTTCTTCCACTTCCTGTGCGGAAGCGCCGGGATAGGCAATAAAGACGTTGGCAAAGGTCACATTGATCTGCGGTTCTTCTTCCCGCGGCGTGATCATCACCGCAAACACACCCAGGAGAAAACCGACCAACGCCAGTAGCGGTGTGATCTCGGAAGTCAAAAAGCTGCGCGCAATGCGCCCGGAGATACCGAGTTTATCCGACATAATCTGCCTTACTTGGTTTGTGACGCTAATGTGATTGCGGCAGCGGCAGCCACCGGATCCAGAATAACCTTCTCACCGGCGCTCAGGCCGGCCAGGACCTCGACCTGATTGTCCGGTAAGCCCTCACCCAGGCGAATCTGGCGCAGATCGATCCCCTTCTCGCCTTTCACGTACACGGCCGTGACCTCGCTGCGATGGGCGACTGCCTGTCGTGGAATGACCAGGCGCATCTCTTTACCCGTGACAAAAGCGACCTTGGTATACATGCCGGGATAGATATGGTGATCGCCCTCGGGCAGGTTCACCCTCACCAGAAAGGTATGACTGTCAGGGTCTGCATAGGGACTGATCGTGAGCGAATCCGCCTTCACCCGAGTGTCCTGGTACTCACCCACCCAGGCCCAGGCTTCCTTGTGCTCGCGTACGGTATAGATCAGGGATTGCGGCAGATTGACCACCGCGCGCAGTTTTTCCAGGGAAAGGCCTGTCATCAGGGGTTCGCCCGGACGCGCGGTTTCACCCACTTCCACCAGACGCTTGACGACGATGCCGCTGTAAGGCGCGCGAATGACGGTATTTTCGAGGGCTTCCTTGGCCTGGTCCTGGGCGGCCCGACTTGCCTTGAGCTGCGCCTCCGCCCGGTCGAGGGCCGCCTTGGCCACGAGTTTCTTGTCGTACACATCCTTGACCCGCGTATATTCCTTCTCGGCCTCTTCGAAACGGGCCTTGGCCGCATCGAAAGCCGCGCGTTGTTCCTTGTCGCGCAGGCGAATCAGGACCTTACCCTTTTCGACGTAATCATCCACGTCGAAGTTGATCTCGAGAATCCGCCCGGACACCTGGGCGGACACCGTGGCCTGTTGTACCGCCTCAATGGTGGCGTCAACCACGCTTAGCTTGGGGAGCTCTACCTGTTCGACGGTCGCGGTGGCAAGGTCCGCTGCAAACAGCTTATTCACCGTCAATAAACCCATAAAAATCAGGACTAATAGCCTGCCCGGCATCGGATTATCCTCCCCACACTCACAGCCTGTTGCGAAAACAGAAAGATGCGATCAATCAGGGGCTTTTGCAAGAGCGGGCGGGTGGCCTGGATCAATAACCCATGGAATTTCCTAAAGTGGCTATACCATTGGTCGATGTTTGTTCACAAGTCCCGACGCATTGACCAAGATGCAATTAGCTTCCTTACCGACATTGACCATCAGAACGAAAGTGATTGGCGGACTCGCGATCATCCTCGCCGTGATCAGCCTCGTCGTCGTCATTGCCGTACTTAGTCTTTCCGGGATCCGTCGCAGTACCAACGATGTCATTACCCAGGCGCAACCTGCAGTATTGACCTCCTTGGAACTGGAACAGCATCTGGACAAGGCCATTGGTGCCATCGGCTTTTACCTGCTCAGCAAGGAGAAGCAACACTTCGACCTCTACCAGGAAGAGCTGGACAAGGCCAGAACCACACTCGAACACCTGCGCCAAATGCCGATCATCGCCTATGACGACTCACTGACGAACCTGGTCAAGGGAATCCGGTCGGATATCATTCGTTTCGCCGGTTACAAGGAACAGATGCATAAGCTGGCAACCAACCAGGCCGAAAACTTCCCCGCGATGAAATTCAGTGTGCAGCAGCTCAATCCCCTGAGCCAGCAAGTCCTGCAAAATCTCAGTCAGATGCTGATGAGTGAATCGGAAGAGCGCGCGACGCCTGAACGCAAACACCTGCTGACCGATATCAATGACCTGCGTTATGCGTGGGCCAACACCATGAACGGTGTCCGTGCCTACCTGGCCTTCCGTGGACAGCCAGCCCTGGATGAGGTGAATCTGTATGCCGAGCAGTGTCGTAAGCTGGTAAAAAAGATCCGCGCCTACGGCGCGTTACTCACACTGGATCAGGATGATTCGCTTTCGCAGGCCAGCCAGTTTATTGAGCAATTCTTAGAGAACTTCAAGACACTGGTGCAGATTCAAGGCTCAGAGCGCTGGCGGACGGATGTGTACCTGTTGCGTACTGAAATCAATCCCCTGCTGTTCGGCGTCCAGACCAAGATCCGCTACCTGATCGATAATTTGCGCACGTCTATCGACAATACCAATCAGGGCCTGATCTCCCAGGTCAAGAACACGCAAGTGAAGATCATCCTGTTGTTCGTCGGGGCCCTCGCATTCGCCATACTTATCGTCGGGTGGATTTCCTTGCGCGTTGTTAAACCCATCGGCCATCTGCGTGACATGCTGCGTGATATCGCCGAGGGTGAAGGTGATCTCACGCAACGTGTCCCCGTCCGCGGCCAGGATGAGCTCGGCCAGGCGTCCATGTATTTCAATCACTTTGCCGCCAATCTGCAAAACCTGATCAAGCAGATTGCCCAGCATGCGCACATGGTTGAAGGTGTGTCGGACTCAGCCTCCGGCAAACTGAACATTGTCACAGCCAATATCCATGCGGCCGCCGATCGTACCCGCATCACGGCGGGCGTTTCAGATGAACTTTCCCATTCCAGTGAACGTATCGCCGATCATGCGCAGCAGGTTGCCGCCGAAACGGAACAGGCGCATCAGCATGTGCAGGACGGCGTCCGCGCCATCCAGCAGATGTCACGACAATCCAATGCAGTGGAAGAAGAGATCCTCAAACTCAAGGAGGATATTCACAGCGTCTATACCACAGGCCAGGACATGCTGGCGATGGTGGACAACATCGTGGAAATCACCAGTCAGACCAATCTGCTCGCGCTCAATGCAGCCATCGAGGCCGCGCGCGCCGGCGACGCAGGCCGTGGCTTCGCTGTGGTGGCCGATGAAGTACGCCAGCTCTCCATCCGCACTGACGACGTGACCAAACAGATTGCGGAGAAGTTACAAACGAATATGCAATTCAATACTCGGCTCGGCGACGTCATGCAGGAAGTCGCACACCGCTCCCATGACATGATAGACAGCGTGCATGAGGCGAACGCAACGATCGATGAGATCAATGCCAACGTGACGCAGGTCAATCACATGATCAATGAGATCGCCAAATCCGCCCAGCAACAGTCGGGTGCCATCGGCAACGCCGCCAGCCATATCGAGGAAATCTCGGGGATGGAGCAGGACAATGCCAAACAAACCCACGATGCGCACAATGACATGGCGCAACTTGCCGAACTGTCAAAACAACTGAATCAACTGGTCAGTCGTTTCAAGATTTAAAACATCGAAATTGCGGTCAGTTATCCCGGCGGTATTTGTGCGGATACGGGCCGTTGGCATACAATGCGGACCTGCACACTCTCAGGATAACGTTCGCACTATGGCCCAATACATCTTTACCATGAACCGGGTGAGCAAGATTGTCCCGCCCAAGCGTTACATTCTTAAAGACATCTCCCTGTCATTTTTTCCCGGCGCAAAGATCGGCGTACTGGGTCTCAACGGTTCCGGTAAATCCTCGCTGTTGCGCATCATGGCCGGCGTCGATACCGAGATCGAAGGCGAAGCCCGCCCGCAACCCGGCATCAACATCGGTTACCTGCCGCAGGAGCCGCAACTGGATGACAGCCTCGACGTCCGCGGCAACCTCGAAGGCGCCCTGGGCAACATCAAGGATGCACAAAAACGCCTGGACGAGATTTATGCCGCCTATGCGGAACCCGACGCCGACTTCGATGCCCTTGCCGCCGAACAGGCCGAACTGGAAAACCTGTTACAGGCCACCGACGGCCATAATCTTGAGCGCACCCTGGAGATCGCGGCGGACGCCCTGCGCCTGCCGCCCTGGGATGCGCAGGTAAAGAATCTCTCCGGTGGTGAACGCCGCCGGGTTGCGCTGTGCAAACTTCTGCTGTCCAAACCGGACATGTTGTTACTGGACGAACCGACCAACCACCTGGACGCCGAGTCCGTTGGCTGGTTGGAACGTTTCCTTCACGAATACCCGGGCACCGTGGTCGCGGTCACCCACGACCGCTATTTCCTCGACAACGTCGCCGGCTGGATCCTGGAACTGGACCGCGGCGAAGGTATCCCCTGGCAGGGCAATTACTCCTCCTGGCTGGAACAAAAGGAAAAACGTCTGGAGATGCAGGAGAAACAGGAGACCGCCCGCATCAAGGCCATGAAGGAAGAACTGGAATGGGTGCGCAGTAACCCGAAAGGACGCCATGCCAAGAGCAAGGCGCGTCTGGCCAAGTTCGACGAATTAAGTTCCAGCGACTACCAGAAGCGTAACGAAACCAAGGAACTGTATATCCCGCCCGGGCCGCGCCTGGGAGATGTGGTCATCCAGGCCACCGACATCAAAAAGGGCTTCGGCGATCACCTGCTCTACGATAACCTCAACTTCAGTCTGCCGCCGGGCGGCATCGTCGGCATCATCGGACCCAATGGTGCGGGTAAGACCACCCTGTTCCGCATGATCGTCGGCCAGGAAACACCGGACAGCGGCGAGCTGCGTATCGGCGAGACTGTGCAACTGGCCTACGTCGATCAAAGCCGTGACGCCCTGGATCCCAAGAAGACGATCTGGCAGGAAATCTCCGATGGTCAGGACATTATCACGGTGGGGAAATATCAAGTCCCGTCACGCGCCTATGTCGGCCGTTTCAATTTCCGCGGCACCGATCAGCAAAAGATCGTGGGTGACCTCTCCGGCGGTGAACGCAATCGTGTGCACCTGGCCAAACTCCTGAAGAGCGGCGGCAATGTGTTACTGCTCGACGAACCGACCAACGACCTCGACGTGGAAACCCTGCGCGCACTGGAAGATGCGCTGCTCGCCTTCCCCGGCTGCGCCGTGATCATCTCGCACGATCGCTGGTTCCTCGACCGTATCGCCACCCATATTCTCGCCTTCGAAGGCGACAGCCAGGTGGTCTGGTTTGAAGGCAACTACGCGGATTACGAAGCGGACCGTAAACGCCGACTCGGTGACGAAGCCGATCAACCGCATCGGATTAAATACAAACCGTTGACGCGTTAATCAATCATTACTTGAAAAGATAAGAACCTATCTCAAAAAAAATGCCGCCCGTAAGGCGGCATTTTTAATTACCAAACAAATTCCTTCTTACTTCGGTGCAGATTCCGTAGAGGCCGGTTGTGCCGGTTCCTGCGCCATCGGTGGTGCATCGTGTGCCGCCGGGGCCTGTTCTGCCGTCGGCGCTGCCGGACCGGTATAGTCCATCATGTCTTCGGCGATCACTTCACCCGCGCCGTTCAAGACCGACACTTTCCACTCGCCCGTGGCGTTCGGGCTAAAGGTCTTGCTTGACCATACCCGCCAGCGCGGACCGCGGACAGTGAATTTCACCTCGGCCTCAACCTGGCCGTTGTGTTCCCAGCGGTGTATCGCGGTTTGCCCGGACATGTCGCGCAGTTCGGTGAAGAAATAAATATGACTATCGTCGGTCTTGGTGTTATTCAGCTTATCTACCGGTTCTCTGTCTTTCACCCCCGTGGTGAAAATCGAACGCACCACGCTGCCACGGGAAAAGCCGGACTGATCCGCGGCTTGTGTCGTATTTTCTTCTGCGGCAGGCGCCGCTTGCTGTTCAGCGGGTGCCGCCTGTTCTGCAGGCGCGGCTTGCGTTGCCGGTGCGGTGGCTTCGGCAGCCGGGGCAGCCGGTGCCGTGTCGGCAGCGGGTTCCGCGGCCCAGGCTGTCCCGCTCAGCAACAAAGTAACTAATAAATAGTGAGGTTTCATGGTGCTTTCTCCTGAATTGTTATAGATGGGAATACATTTCTTTGCGGGTAACAGACCAAAATATAGTCCGATTATCCGTGATTATCTTCACATTCCCTTCATTCGCGCGTGAGACTCGATGCGCTATTAAAGGTTTCGGGCAGTAACCGGAAAATTTTTGTTTCAACTCTTGCATCATATATTGACTTCAATGAGGCGGTCGCGGATCAGACCATAAAAGGCGGCACTGCCTGTCCTCCGATAGCGCCAACCCAGATGCGCCTGGCAATTCGCACACAAGGCCAGTTGCCAGGCAAACCCCGGGAACCAGGTGTACTCGGTGGTGGCGGGTCCGTGTGTAACGCAATCGGCGTATTCGAATAACATGATTTCATACGTGAAGCCACCGGGATTGGTAAAGATATGCGTGTGGCCACCCGCCAACTCCAGGCGAGCGGCGGTATCTGTGATCTGATGGCGGCATTGGGTGCAACACAGCGCGGATTGCCGCTTTTCCACGGCATCGGTGTTGTCCTGCTTAACGGTGTGTCCGGCCGGCGTCCACGGCGTGTGCCGATCGAAGCGATAGCCTTGCTTGTCTTGTGTGACCATATCTGCCGACACGTTTACGCCACCAGGTTACGCGGCTGACCGTTCAGGTATGCCTGAATATTCTGCGCAATACCCTCGATCAGACGCTGACGTGCCTGTCGCGAGGCCCAGGCAATATGTGGAGTAATGATCAGATTGGGTAAGGCATGTTCCAGCAATAGGTTACCCTCCTGCGGTGGTTCGCTGTGCAATACATCCATGCCCGCACCGGCAAGCCTGCCCTCGACCAGGGCAGCGAGTAGTGCCTGCTCATCGACGATGCCCCCGCGCGCGGTATTGATCAAGATGGCGGACGGTTTCATCAAGGCGAGTTCATGCACGCCGATCAGGTTACGCGTCTGCTCGGTTAACGGACAATGCAGACTCAGGACATCCACGCGGGGTAACAATTCTTCCAATGCCAGACGACCGGGTTGCGGTTCGCCGTTGTGCCGCTGCGCCACCAGGACGTGCATGCCAAAATGCTCCGCCATGCGTGCCACGGCCTGTCCCAGTTCACCAAGGCCGACAATCCCCAGCGTCTTGCCGCCCAATTCTTCAATGGTGTTTTCCAGTAAGCAAAAGTGCTCGCTGCGTTGCCAGCGTCCCGCCGCTATTGCCCGTTGATAGGCCGGTTGTTGCCGCAACAAGTTCAGCATCAACATGAAGACGTGTTGAACCACCGATGCCGTGGCATAGCCACGTACGTTACACACCGGTATCTGCCGTGCCGTCGCGGCCGACAGATCAATATTGTTCGTGCCGGTGGCCGCCACACAGATCAGGCGCAATTCCCGCGCGGCCTGGATAGTCGCGGCATCCAGGACGACTTTGTTACTCACGACGATCTGCTGACCGGTCACGCGCGCCGCCAGTTGCGCCGCGGGGGTCGACGCATGGAATTGCCAGGATACCGGCAAGTCGAGCAGACAACGCTGGTCCAGGTCCTGTTTATCGACACTTTCCCAATCGAGAAACACTGCATGCATAAACGTTTTTCTCCGGTACAATACTGCGCGAGTCCACAGGTATTATCGCTATGAAATACACCAGCCAACAAGATTTCAAACACGATCGTCAGCCGCGTACCGGCATTTTATTGGTGAATCTCGGCACGCCCAATGCACCGACGGCCGCCGCCGTACGGCGTTATCTGGGTGAATTCCTCAGTGACCCACGGGTTGTGGAAATTCCAAGATTGATCTGGTGGTTAATTCTCAACGGGATCGTCCTGCGGTTTCGGCCCAAGCGCGTGGCCCACGCCTACGCCAGTATCTGGATGGACGGTGGCTCACCACTACTCGTGTACTCCCGGGCAATCGCGGATGCACTGCGGGCCCGGTGTGAAGCGGAGCTTGGCGGACCCGTACTGGTTGAACTGGCCATGCGTTATGGCTCGCCCGCGATGCGCGATGTCTTACGCAAGATGCGCGAACAACAGGTCGAACGCTTGTTCGTCCTGCCCCTGTATCCGCAATACTCCGCCACAACCAGCGCCACCGTATTTGATGCCCTTGCCGCCGAACTGAAACACTGGCGCTGGTTGCCGGAACTCCGTATGAGCATGCACTACCATGATCACCCGCAATACATTAAGGCCCTCGCCGCCTCCATTCGCGATGGATTTACCCGTCACGGCAGACCGGACAAACTGGTATTTTCCTTTCATGGTTTACCCGAGCGCTGTTTACACTCGGGCGATCCCTATTATTGCCATTGCCAGAAAACCGCACGCCTGGTCGCGGCGGACCTGCAACTCGAAGCGGACGACTGGCTGGTGAGTTTTCAATCGCGCTTCGGGCGCGAGCGCTGGCTGCAACCCTATACCAATGTCACCCTGCAGGAACTGGCGCGTGCCGGGACCAGGCACGTGCAGATCGTCTCGCCCGGCTTCGCCGCCGATTGCCTCGAAACCCTGGAAGAACTGGCGATGCAGAACAAGGAGGTATTCCTGCTGGCGGGCGGCGAGAAGTTTCATTACATCCCGGCCCTGAATGCCGACCCCACCCACATCGATGCCTTATACGAGATCGTACGGACACAAACGCAGGGCTGGTCGATAGCTGAACTGGATACCGATCAACGCCGCGCGACATCACAGCGCGCGCACGAACACGGCGCCGAAAAATAAAAACTCCCATAAAAAAAGGAGGCATCGCCTCCTTTTTTATTGCCGTGCCAAACTCACTCAGGCCTTGTAATCGGCAATCCCCGGATTACCGTCGGCACCGATAATCTTGGGTGTGTTGAGTTTCTTGAACTTGGCGACTTTGACGTGACGCAGATACGTGCTCACGGTCTCCCAGATCGGCTCACCCGGAGATTGCGCGCCGACCGTGGCCCAACCGGAGACTTTATAGTTCTTGTCCGGTTCAACCGGCGTACCGTCGTCCAGGCGCATATCCCGGATACGGTTGCCGATGGTGGAGTTGATATCGATGGTGTAATCCAGACCGCCGACACGCACCATGTCACCGCCCTGTTGCCGGTAGGGATCCCGGTTGAACAGGTTGTCCGCGACATCTTCCAGGATCGCCTTGAGCTCCGAACCCTTCATATCGCGTGCATAGGTCTCCGGATAAGTGATACAGGTCTGATCCATCACATTGTCCATGGTAATAGGCTGACCTGGCAGCACGGTGGTACCCCAACGGAAACCCGGCGACAGGGAGATCTGGGTATCGTTAATCGTGTTCAATGCATCGCAGATGATCTGATCGAAGGTGCCGTTGAAATTACCGCGGCGATACAGGGCGTCCCCATCCGGGTCCGCCACGGCCAGCTCTTCCGCCAGGGTTTGCACGTACGGCTTACGCACATCGGCAATCAATGCATCCATTTCCTTGTCGGCTTCCAGCAGATTGGAGAACACCGGCAGCAGACGATAACGGAAATCCTGTACCTTGCCGTTGCGGATATCCAGCTGCATGAAACCCAGGAACTTGCCGTTGGAACCGGCATTGGTCACCAGGGTCTGGCCTGTTTTGTTTTTCACGATGGTCGGTGACGGCACACCGTCGTGGGTATGACCGCCGAAGATCACGTCAATACCACTGACAATCTCCGCCATCTTCAGATCCACGTCCATACCGTTGTGTGAGATCACCACCACGGCATCGGGTTTTTCCGTCTCACGGATTTGATCCACGAGTTTCTGCATTTCCGAATCGCGGATACCAAAGGTCCAGTCCGGAATGAAACGCTGCGGATTGGCGATCGGGGTGTAAGGGAAGCCCTGCCCAATCACGGCAACACGCGCGCCACCCATTTGTTTGATCGTATAGGGCTTGAACGCGCGCTGGGTATTCTCGTTATAACCGGCGAAGTCGGCATACTTGTAACTGAAGGAGGCCTCGTCACGCACAAAGCAGTTCTGCACCACGAAATCGCCCTTGAATGCCTTGACGTTATTGATCACCTCTTCTTCGGTGTAGGTGAACTCCCAGTGCCCGGTCATGACATCCACGCCCAGCAGATTGGTGGCATCCACCATGTCCTTGCCGCGAGTCCAGTAGGACGTCGCAGAGCCTTGCCAGGTATCACCACCGTCGAGCAACAAGGTGCGATCGGGGCCGTGTTCGGCACGCAGTTTCTTGACCAGGGTGCGTAAATGCGCAAAACCGCCAACCTTGCCATAGGTCTTGGCGGCTTCGACAAAATTCAGATAGGTAAAGGCATGTGCCTCGATGGAATTCGGCGCGATACCATAATGTTTGAGCAGGGCGTCACCGACCAGGTGCGGCGGTTGACCGAAGGCGGAACCGATACCCAGATTAACATTCGGTTCGCGAAAATAAATCGGATTCAGCTGGGCATGGCAATCGGTCATATGCATGATGGCCACGTTACCGAACTTTGGAATGTTGTAGAGTTCTTCCGGTTTGCGTAATACGCCACTGCTGGCCACGCCTGCGGAAGTTTTTGCCGGTGTCTGTTGTTTGCTATCACAACCCGGTACCAGGCCTGCTGCAGCAGCAATCCCCATGAGTTGGATAAATTCGCGACGGTTAAGAGACATCAATCTCCTCCTGAACAAGTAAAAATTAGAAATGCAGTATCGTTAGTTTATTTAATTGAAATATGTCCTGGAAAACCCAAAGGCCACAAATCAGCGCGTGATGGTAGCACGATCTAGATTGAGTTTACATTTCCAGCAGAGGGCGCCCATCTTAGTACAAAATCTCGCGACTGGGGATAGTCGACAGGCGGAATTTGCGCTAACTGTCTGATCTGACTGCAAAGTGCAAAAGAATCTGCGGGAATCCCCGCAATACTGTGGCAAAACGCAACTTAGCTGGGGCGCTGCAGAAGCCGGCGGCGCACAATCCGGTACCCCAGCAGCAATCCCACACACAGGGCGAAAATCAGGGGACGCAGGGTATCGGCCTTTACCAGCCAGTAAAAATGCAGTGTCCCTAACGGGACGATGACATAGACCAGACGGTGAAGCTGTTTCCAGCGGCGTCCCAGGCGGCGTTGCATCGCGCGGGTGGAAGTAATCGCCAATGGCAGCAATGCCAGCACGGCCAGCATCCCAACGGTGATGAACGGTCGTTTGACGATATCCTTGCCAATTTCCGTCCAATCAAAAAACTGATCCAGCCACAGGTAGGCGACAAAGTGGAGACAGATATAGGCGAAACTCCACAGCCCCAGCAAACGGCGCAACTGGATAGGCCAACTCTCATTGCTGAGGTCTCGCAAGGGCGTCATGCACAGGGTGACCAGCAAGAGTTGCAGTCCCCATTCACCGAGATGCCGAATCACGACTTCCAGTGGATTGGCGCCCAGCTGGTTGGTGAAGACGTGCCATCCCAGCCACACCAGCGGGGCGATACAGCATAGCCATATCGCTGTCTTGATGGCGAGTAAACGCTGACGGGAAGACATGGCGAATCTTACCCTGGTATTACCGGCAAGACCTGCTTCAACATTGGCATAAGGGGATGACATCGTTTTTCACATCAACGTAGCATTAAAAATATTTACGCAAATCCATGCCCTTGTAGAGCTGTGCGACCTGGTCTTCGTAACCATTGAACATCAGCGTCTTGCGCTTGAGGAATTCACCGATGCGGCGTTCGCGCGCCTGACTCCAGCGCGGATGATCGACATGCGGATTGACGTTGGAATAAAAACCGTATTCGGACGGAATGGCCGCTTCCCAGGTGGAGACCGGTTGCTGTTCAACAAATTCGATCTTGACGATGGCCTTGATGCTCTTGAAGCCGTATTTCCATGGCACCACCAGCCGAATCGGCGCACCATTCTGTTTCGGCATGACTTCACCGTAGAGTCCAACGCTAAGCAGCGTCAGTGGATGCATGGCTTCATCCATACGCAGTCCTTCCTTGTAGGGCCACTCCAGCACGCCACGATTCTGGCCGACCATTTCTTTCGGCCGCAACAAGGTCGTGAAACGCACATACTTGGCACGCGACGTCGGCTGAAAACGTTTAATCAAATCCGCCAGGGGGAAACCCACCCACGGAATCACCATCGACCAGCCTTCCACACAACGATGACGGTAAATGCGCTCCTCCAACGGATACGGTTTCAGAATATCTTCGAGGGTGTACTTACCCGGCTTCTCGACCTCGCCGGCAATCTCCACAGACCATGGGTCGGTAGTTAATGCCTGCGCGTTCTCCGCCGGAGAATATTTATCGGTGCCGAACTCGTAATAGTTATTGTAATGCGTCACATCCTTGTAATCCGTCATGGATTCCGATGTGGACAGCGTGTTGTTTTTGGTAAAACTCAATGCGGGATTGCCATACCCCGCCCACGCCTTGCCGAATAAAGGCGCCAGTGCCAGACCGGCGGTGGCCTGCATAAAGCGACGGCGATTCTGATACACCTCTTTGCTGGTAATTTCAGAAGGCGGGATATCGGTTGGGCGTTTGATTAGCATGGACATATACCCTCGGGTGTCTGGATTGAAAATTAGAGTCCGTCTCGATTGTGAAAGTTCATGTGGCTGGCGGACACCGTTAGAATACCTCGTCAATTTGGGCTAAGATTGCCTGGCCATCACCACAATAAGAATGTCACCATGACCGAACAGCGTAACATCAATAAATCCATGACCCAGGTCAGCCGCACCAAGGGCGAAACCCGCAAGTTTGAGATCTATGATGACAAGTTTATCGATATCACCATCGATAACATCTTCGGCCAGAAGAACTATCAACTTAACCTCTGTATGCTCGAACCCTGGCCGGTGCGCAACCGCGATATCTCCTGGCGCTGGCTCATGAGCATGATCTATTTCGGTATCGCCGCCATTGCCTACGGCGCCTACCTGGTTATCCATCACGACGGCGAGATGCTCAGCCGTTTGATTCCTTTCATCGTGATCTTCATCCTGTTGCTGCTGGGCTCACTGTTGATGTTTTTATACCGTTCGCCCAACGTGACCGAATTTCGCAGCCGCTACTGCGGTTGTGTCCTGATCAGCCTGCTCTACGCCAATCCGAACAAGGAGGCCTTCGATCAATTCGTGGACGAACTCAAACAGCGCATCCTGCTCTCCAGCCAGCAGGTGCGCGTCGACAAGCATCGCATGTTGATCAATGAATTCACCAAGCTGCGCCGTCTGCGCAACGATGGCATCATCAGCGAACGCGAATATGTTGCCGCCTCGCGCCGTATCCCGAACATGCGGGCCTGAGACCGCGCCTTGTCGCAAATTCATTAAAGCAAAATCCGGACAGGAAAGTATCACGCAAGTATCACGATGCGAGGATTTTTATACCGGCTAAAATGACAACGCCCCCAGCGAGGGGGCGTTGTTTACGTTGACGGTCGTCGGTTTGTTTATGCCGCGGCGGCCTTATCCCGGCCTTTGCGAAAAACAAACTTGTCACCCGCGATATCCACGTCGATGACATCCCCCGGCATGAACTTGCCACCGAGGATGTCCTGCGCCAGCGGATTTTCCAGCTGTTGCTGGATGGCGCGTTTGAGCGGACGCGCGCCATAGACCGGGTCAAAACCGGCCTCGCCCAGTCTATCCAGGGCGGCGTCACTGACGCTAATACCCAGGTTGCGATCCTTGAGGCGCTTGCGCAGATACTCGATCTGGATATTCGCAATCGCGCGAATCTGCGCGGACTGCAGCGGATGGAACACCACCACCTCATCGATCCGGTTGATAAACTCGGGCCGGAAGTGCTGGGTTACGCTGACCATGACCGCGGATTTCATCGCATCGTAATTTTCCTCGCCCGCCAGTTCCTGGATCTGCTGGGAACCGATGTTGGACGTCATCACGATGACCGTGTTGCGAAAGTCCACGGTGCGACCCTGACCGTCGGTGAGCCGACCGTCATCGAGCACCTGCAACAGCACGTTGAACACATCCGGGTGCGCCTTCTCCACTTCGTCGAGCAGGATCACGGAGTACGGCTTGCGGCGCACGGCCTCGGTGAGATAACCACCCTCTTCGTAACCGACGTAACCCGGCGGTGCACCGATCAGACGCGCCACGGAATGTTTTTCCATGAACTCGGACATATCGATACGCACCATGGCATCTTCGGTATCGAACAGGAATTGCGCCAGGGCCTTGGTCAGCTCGGTCTTGCCCACGCCGGTCGGACCCAGGAACAGGAAAGAACCGTTGGGGCGATTGGGATCGGCCAGACCCGCGCGTGAACGGCGAATGGCATCGGCCACCGCGTGCACGGCCTCGTCCTGACCGACCACGCGCTGATGCAGGCCCTCTTCCATGCGCAGTAATTTTTCACGCTCGCCTTCGAGCATCTTCGAGACCGGGATACCGGTCCACTTGGACACGACCTCCGCGATCTCTTCATCGGTGACCTTGTTGCGCAGCAGTTTGGTTTCCTGCATCTCGGCCTGCGCCGCCATATCCAGTTGTTTTTCCAGTTCCGGGATGCGGCCGTATTGCAACTCCGACATGCGCGCAAGGTCGCCGGCGCGGCGTGCGGTCTCCAGTTCGATACGCGCGCGGTCCAGTTCTTCCTTGATGTGTTGCGTACCTTGCAGCGCCGCCTTCTCCGCGTTCCAGACTTCTTCCATGTCCTTGTATTCGCGTTCGAGTTTGTCGATATCCGTTTCCAGATCCGCCAGGCGTTTCTTGGAGGCGGCATCGGTTTCCTTGTTCAGGGCCTCACGCTCGATCTTCAACTGGATCAGTTTGCGATCCAGCTTGTCCATGGTCTCGGGCTTGGAATCGATCTCCATCCGGATGCGGCTGGCGGCTTCATCCACCAGGTCAATGGCCTTGTCCGGCAGTTGCCGATCGGTGATGTAACGATGCGACAACGTCGCCGCGGCGACGATAGCCGGGTCGGTAATGTCGACACCGTGGTGTACTTCGTATTTTTCCTTGAGGCCGCGCAGGATGGCGATGGTATCTTCCACCGTCGGCTCGGTCACCAGGACTTTCTGGAAGCGGCGTTCCAGCGCCGCATCCTTTTCGATGTACTTGCGATATTCATCCAGGGTGGTGGCGCCAACACAATGCAGTTCACCGCGCGCCAGTGCCGGCTTTAACATGTTACCGGCATCCATGGCGCCTTCGGCCTTGCCGGCACCCACCATGGTATGAATCTCATCGATGAATAAAATGATCTGACCTTCCTGTTTGGCGAGGTCATTCAATACCGCCTTCAGACGTTCTTCGAATTCACCGCGGAATTTGGCACCGGCAAGCAAGGCGCCCATGTCCAGTGACAACACGCGCTTGCCCTTGAGGCCCTCGGGCACTTCACCATTGACGATGCGTTGTGCCAGACCTTCCACAATGGCGGTCTTACCCACACCGGGTTCGCCGATCAACACCGGATTGTTTTTGGTGCGCCGTTGCAGCACTTGTATCGCACGACGGATTTCGTCATCACGCCCAATCACGGGATCGAGCTTGCCCTGTTCCGCACGCTCGGTGAGGTCGATGGTGTATTTTTCCAGGGCCTGGCGTTGCTCTTCGGCATTGGGGTCATCGATCTTCTGCCCACCGCGTACCTGATCGATCGCCTTTTCCAGGGAGGCCTTGTTGGCACCGGCCTTGCGCAGGATGTCACCCAACGGGCCTTTGTCTTCTACTGCCGCCAGGGCAAACAGTTCGCTGGAGATGTATTGGTCCTTGCGTTGTTGCGCCAGCTTGTCGGTTTGATTGAGCAGGCGTGCAAGATCATTGGAGATGTGCAGGTCACCACCGCCGCCTTCCACACTGGACAGACGTTCCATGGCTTCACCCAGTTGCGAACGCAGCAGGTTGACGTTGGCGCCGGACAATTGCAGCAAGTGACGCACGGTGCCGCCCTGTTGATCCAGCATGGCGATCATGACGTGCAAGGGTTCCACAAACTGGTGATCGCGGCCCACGGCCAGGCTTTGAGCATCCTGAAGGGCCAGCTGAAATTTACTGGTCAATTTGTCCATGCGCATGAAAGATAGTCCTCATTCAAAGGTGTTTGTTGCCTACATTTATAGGGACAAAGCGCGCGGATTCAAGCGAACTTGCTGCCGCAGATGACATGGATCAACTTGTCAGGCCTGACGTTTGAGCGATTCCTGGATTAGGCTGGTTATGCGGATTTCGGGGTAGAGCTCACTCAGCGGCATGCTGTACCCGGGCTTCTGCACAATACGCAAATGCTCGCGCTGGAATTCGCGGGCATTACTCAGGCCGCAGGAATGTGCCAGTTCGTTGATCTCGTGATTGACCCAGTGCGCATAACTCGCCACGCGTTCGGCCTTGTCTTCCACCACCAGGCCTTTTTGCAGGCGCGGATTGTGGGTCGTGATGCCGGTGGGACAGGTATCTTTATGGCACTGCAGGGATTGAATACAACCCAGGGCAAACATAAAACCGCGCGCCGTCACCGCGAAGTCGGCCCCCACGCACAAGGCCCAGGCCACGTGGCCGGAGGTGACCAGCTTGCCCGAGGCAATCACCCGGATCTGATCCCGCAGGTCGTATTCGGTCAGCGTATTGACCACCATCGGTAAGGACTCGCTCAAGGACAGCCCCACATGGTCGGCCAGGACCTGCGGCGCGGCACCGGTGCCACCTTCACCGCCATCGACGGTAATAAAGTCCGGCGCGTAATCAATGCCCAGGCGATGAATGGTTTCGCATAACTCCCGAGGAAACAATTCCGAACCATAGACGGCCTTGAAACCGACCGGGCGACCGGTCAGTCCGCGGATGTAATGCATCAATTCCAGAAGCTGCTGGGTATTGGCGACATCGCGATGACGGTTGGGACTGGATGAGGTCTTGCCTGCCGGGATGCCGCGGATGCGTGCGATCTCCTCGGTGACCTTGATGCCAGGCAGCACACCGCCACGGCCGGGCTTGGCACCCTGGGACAGCTTCACTTCAAAGGCCTGCACCTGCTGGCCGACCTCGCGTAAGCGATCCGGGTCAAGTCTACCCTCGGCGTCACGCACGCCGTACTTGGCTGTACCGATTTGAAAGATCACATCGGTCCCGAACTCGGTATGGTACGGCGACAAACCGCCTTCCCCGGTATTCAGCCAGATACCGGCCTTGGCGGCACCGCACGCCAGGGCGCGTACCGCCGGCTTCGAGATGGCACCGTAGCTCATGCCGGAGATATTGAAGGCGTGTTTGGCAACATAGGGTTTGTCGCAACGCGCGCCGATGGTGATCGGCGGCATCGGGGTCTTTTCTTCCTCCAGCTTGGGAAAGGAGGCATTGACGAAGATGTACGCGCCGGGCTGATTCAGGTCATGGGTCGAGCCAAAGCTGATCAGGCCGCCCAGGCCCTTGGCGGTACGATAGACCCAGGAGCGCATGGCGCGGTTGAAGGGCTGCTCCTCACGATCGTTGGCGAAGAAGTACTGGCGGAAGTATTCGCCCAGGCGTTCGAAGCGGTAACGCATACGTCCGATGACCGGATAGTTGCGCCGAATAGCATGCGTTGTCTGGTGGACGTCCTGCCAATACATCACAGCAAGGGTGATAAGGCCGAGCACAAAAGCGCCGGTAAAAATGATGATCAACCAATTGGCAATGGATTGCATGCAGCCTCCTGCTCGCCTGTTGCTAGTAGGGATAATCGGCAAGCGCGCTAAAAGCTTGATTTTTGGTGTTGTTGTGATTTTTTATAAGGTATTTTTGGCTACTTCTGATAGACCTTGCGCGCGAACAGATCATTACGCCGGCTGACTAGGCGATCCAGAAACAACAGGCCGTCGAGGTGATCCACCTCATGCTGCACGGCACGGGCCTCGAAGCCCGCAAGCTCGTACTGCTTGAGCTCGCCCTGCTCATCCAGGGCCTGTAATTTGATGTTCTCAGCCCGAATCACATTCCCGGTGAAATCCGGCACGGACATGCAACCTTCACGGCCGACCGCCATACCCTCCCATTGCAGGATTTCGGGATTGATGAGCACCAGGCGGCCATGGTTGGGATGTTTGGGTTTACTGGAGATATCGACGATCACAATCCGGCGGAAGTCACCCACCTGGGGTGCCGCGATGCCCACCCCACCGGGGCCGGCACGCATGGTCTCTTCCAGGTCGGCAATGAAGGCGCGCAGCTGATCGTCCACGGTCTCCACCGGGCGCGCCGCCTGTTTGAGCCGCTCATCCGGGTAGGTCAGGATGGATAACACCGCCATCGCAGTTACCCAATCAAGGTATCGATCGGGCTCAGCTTTACGTCGATGCCGTCACGCCGCACCACCTCCAGCGCGGCCGCTACCGCGTCCATCCCTTCATCAGAGCTGCCTTCGATATGCATGATATAAATCGGCCTGGCTTCGGTCCCGGCCACGTCCGATTCCAGTTCCAGGATATTGAAGCCGACTTCACTCAGTGCCGTCGTCACTTTCGCGACGATGCCGGCCCGGTCCGCACCGGAGACGGTAATACGCATTTGCGGTTGCAGATGCTGGTGCAGGCCAGCTTCAATCGCATCCACGTGCAGTTGCAAATCGAGAGATTGCGCCACCGTCAGCAACAGGTTTTCCAGCCCTTTCTTGTTGCCGTTGTAACTCACCATCATCATGATGGTGAAGTTACCGCCCAGGCGCAGCATGGAGGTTTCACCAAGATTGCAGCCTTCGTCGTACAGGGCGCTGGTCACGTGCGCAACGATGCCGGGGCGATCCTTGCCGACCAGGGTAACCATAAACCAATGAGACATGACACGACCCTCCGTTTCGGTGAGGCGTTTAATGTAACAGCTCGTGCGCGGCGACGATGATGAGTACACCCAGAGTGATAAGCACAATCTGGCGTATGGTTTCCTTGAATTCGATCCGTTTGTGCAAGGTTGGGATCAGATCGGCGACCGCAATGTAGATGAAACTGGCGGCCGCCACCGCAATGAAATACGGCACGAGGGCCAGTGAATTCTGCAGGCTGTAGTATGTCACCACTGCACCGATGATGGTCGTCAAACTGCTCAGAATATTAAAGAACAGGGCGCGACCACGGCTGTAACCGCTATGTAACAAGAGAACAAAATCGCCGACTTCTTGCGGGATCTCGTGCGCGGCCACGGCCAGGCTGGTGATGATCCCCAGATGGACATCCGTCAAAAAGGCTGCCGCGATCAACACGCCATCCACCAGGTTATGTACACCATCGCCGATCAACACCAGGGTTCCCGCCGCACTGTGTTGATGGTGATGATCGCTCACGGTATGGGCCTCACAGCCTTCATCATGGCAATGCCGCCACAACACCATTTTTTCCAGAATGAAAAAACCCATGATGCCAAGCAGGATGGTCAACCCCAGCTGGTGGAATCCCAGCGCGTTTTCGCCACTGACAGCATTCGGGATCAGGCCCAGAAATGCGGCGCCCAGCATGGCGCCGGTGGCAAGGCTGACGAAATGCGGCAAGGACCCGACCCGGTGGCGCTCCGGCAAGAGCAGAAACAACGAGGCCGCGATAACACTGAGCACTCCCCCTACCAGACTAAAGATGACAATCAGAAGTAACAGATGCATGTGTGTTCTTGTGTTTATCGCTGAAAAAGGGCAAGCATCATACCGTATCGTCTGCAGAAAGCCAGATCAGGCTGGCCATGCGTCCGGTGGTGCGCTCGCGCCGATAGGAATAAAACCGCTCGGCATCCTCGTAGGTACAATGAACACCGCCGTAAACCCGGGTGATACCGAGACCGGCTAATTGCATACGCGCAGCGGCATAGATATCCATCCACCACTTGCCCGCTGCCTGTGGCGCAAAGGCCTGCTGATATTCCCTGCCCAACTCGAGGAACGCATCGCGGACATCATCACCGACCTCAAAGGCACGCGGGCCAATGGCGGGGCCCAGCCACGCCATCAGATGAGCAGGCACAACCTGCATGCGTTTTACCGTTTCGGGAATGACCCCGGCAGCCAGACCCCGCCAGCCGGCGTGTGCCGCTGCCACGACCGTTGCTTGCTGATCGCATAGCAAAACCGGCAGACAATCCGCCGTCATCACCACACAGACCTCACCCGCGTGACGACTCACGCTGGCATCCGCCGTCGTACCCGGCGCCACATCCGTACAGACCTGCACACCGTGGACCTGATGCAGCCAGAGGGGCTCGCCCGGCAGCTGTAAACACCGGCGCAGGCGCTGGCGGTTTTCCATCACGGCGGCCGGGTCGTCACCCACATGCTGGGCCAGATTCAGGCTGGCATAAGGTCCGACACTCACCCCACCCACGCGCGTTGTCGTCCCGGCCTGTACCCCCGGCGGTGCGGGCCAGCTTGCCGCCATCCAGCCGGGATCAGTCACGCCCCACCTCCATGGCATCGGCACGCAGCATGGCCAGCAATTGCTCCATATCCGCCGGCAAGGGCGCCTCCCACGCCAGAAATTCACCGGTGTGCGGATGCACGACCCCCAGGCGCGCGGCATGCAGGGCCTGACGGCGAAAACCTTGCAGGGCCTCGGCCAATGCGGGCGTGCAGCCTCGCGGCAGTTTGAGTCTGCCCCCGTAAACCGGGTCGCCGACGATGGGATAATGCACATAGGCCATGTGCACGCGAATCTGGTGGGTCCGGCCGGTTTCCAGCCTGACCCGGATCAGGCTGTGGGCGCGGTAGCGCTCCTCCACCCGGTAATGGGTAATGGCCGGTTTACCGCCCTCCACCACCGCCATGCGTTTGCGCTGTACCGGATGGCGCCCGATAGGTGCATCCACCGTTCCCCCCGCGGTCATGACGCTGATGACCACGGCCAGATATTCCCGCTCAAACTCACGCGCCTGCAACTGCGCCACCAGCTCCTTGTGTGTGCGCAGATCCTTCGCCACCACCAGAAGGCCACTGGTCTCCTTATCCAGGCGATGAATGATGCCGGCCCGCGGCAATTGCTCCAGTTGCGGGACATGGTGCAACAGGGCATTGAGCATGGTGCCGGAATAATTCCCGGCGGCGGGATGCACGACCAGACCGGCCGGTTTATTAATGACGAGCAGGTTGTCATCCTCATAAACGATATCCAGCGGTATCGCCTGCGCCTCCCAATCGCCTTCCGCTTCCAGGCTTGCCTGCACGGTGACGTGTTCCCCGGCGAAGACCTTGTCTTTGGGGCGGATGACGCGACCGTCGACCTGTACCTGTCCCTCGCGTATCCACTGCTGCAGCCGACTGCGTGAATAATCCTGAAACAAAACGGCCAATGCCTGGTCAAGACGTTTACCGTCCAGTTCGATCGGGATATCTGCGCTCAGTGCTGTGCTCGCGGTCATGGCATTCGCCGGATAACTGTAGTATCAAACATATAAAAAGGTATACTACCGCAAACCACCAAGACTGCAGCAAAAACAATTTAGATGGAAAAATTCGTGTCCAAGACCTTTTATCGACTCATTGGCCTGAGCCTCGCTCTCCTGTTTCTGCATGGATGTGCATCGACCACCAATCCGGATGATCCGACAGCGGGGATGGATGCCAAACAGATTTACGAACACGCCAGCGAACAGCTCAAAAACGGCGATTACGAAAACGCGATCAAATTTTACGAACGCCTGGAAGCGCGCTTTCCTTATGGCGAATATGCCGAACGTGCACAAATGGAAATCGCGTACGCCTACTACAAGGACAACGAACAGGAATCCGCGATCCTGGCTGCCGATCGCTTTATCAAGTTACATCCCAACCACCCTAATGTGGATTACATGTATTACATGCGTGGCCTGGCCAGTTATGACCTGAGCAAGTCGTTTCTCGACAAGATGTTCAATGTCGACCCCACCGAACGCGACCCCAAGTCCGCACGACGCGCCTTTGAATATTTTGCCGAACTGGTGAAGAAATTTCCCAAGAGCCGCTATGCCAAGGACGCGGTCAAGCGCATGATGGTGATCCGTAACAACCTCGCCAAATACGAAGTGCACGTTGCCAATTACTATCTCAGCCGTGGCGCCTATCTGGCTGCCGCAAATCGCGGCAAGTATGTGGTGGAAAACTACCAGCGTACACCCGCCGTGGCGGATGCCCTGGCGATCATGGTCCAGGCGTATGAAAAGCTGGGAATGAAGGAACTGGCAGCAGACGCAAAACGGGTACTGGAACTCAACTATCCGGATCACGCCTTGCCAAAGAATTGATCCAGGGCGCGCCGCCAATAGCTGGCGGCCTGCCCTCCGCCTAAATCGCCGCCTCGTCTTCCTCGCCGGTACGAATCCGCACCACGCGATCAACATTACTAACGAAGATCTTGCCATCACCGATCTTGCCGGTACGCGCCGCATTGGAGATCGCCTCGATACAGGCGTCGACCTGCTCGGTGCGAACGACAATCGAAATCATCACTTTCGGCAGGAAATCGATGACGTATTCCGCCCCACGGTATAATTCAGTGTGTCCCTTTTGACGGCCAAAGCCCTTCACTTCAATCGCCGTCATACCGGTGATGCCGATCTCCGAGAGGGCCTCGCGGACATCTTCCAGTTTGAAAGGTTTGATGATGGCTTCAATCTTTTTCATTGCGTGTTCCTTTTCTGGTTGTGTCTGTACAGGAATGCGTGCCGCTATAAGATATCCGGTTGGGCTCAATAACTCTAGCCCAAATCCGGTGTTGCGCTATTTTTGGCGGTGCCGGTGGTAACCCGAGGTCAGGGGATAACGCCGATCGCGACCAAAGGCGCGCGGGGTAATCCGCACACCGGGGGGTGCCTGCCGGCGTTTATGCTCGGCGCCATCGACCATGCGAATCACCCGTTGTACCGTTGCCTCGTCAAAACCCGCGGCAATGATTTCCTGCGGGCTCTGATCCTGTTCCACATAACGCGCCAGGATCTGATCCAGGATAGCGTAATCCGGCAGACTGTCGCTGTCCTTTTGGTCAGGTGCAAGTTCGGCGGACGGTGGCCGATCGATCACGCGTTGCGGAATGATTTCCCGCTCCCGGTTACACCAGCGCGCCAGCCGATAGACCAGCGTCTTGGGTACATCCTTGAGCACGTCGAATCCCCCGGCCATATCACCGTATAAGGTAGCATAGCCGACTGCCATTTCACTCTTGTTGCCCGTGGTCATGGCGATCTTGCGTTTTTTATTGGCAATGGCCATCAGGATCAGGCCACGACACCGCGCCTGGATATTTTCTTCGGTGGTATCCACCGGCAAGCCGGCAAACGCCTCCTCGAGCATGTCCAGAAACGCCATGAAGGCCGGTTCAATGGAAATGATCTCGTATTTCACGCCCAGGGTATCGCACTCCCGTTTGGCATCATCGACACTCATGGTGGATGTGTAACGCGACGGCATCAGCACGCCCTCTACCGCATCGGCACCGATGGCATCTGCGACGATCGCCAGGGTCAGGGCGGAATCGATCCCGCCGGACAAACCGATCACAACACCATTGAAATTATTCTTGCGCACATAGTCACGCACCCCGGTCACCAACGCGCGATAGGCACTCTCGTCTTCCGATAACACCGGCGCGCAGGTCTGCGCGGGTATGTTTACGTTATCGTCTTCGATCTCAAGCACTACCGGGTACAACCCTTCTTCGAAGGCCGGTGCCTGAAACACGCACTCGGCCTTGGCGTTCATCACAAAGGAGGCGCCATCGAACACCAGTTCATCCTGTCCGCCGATCTGATTGACGTAAGCGACAGGAATGCCGTGCTGCCGGATATGCCGCCGCACAACCTGATGACGCTCGGCGTCCTTGCGTAAATGATAAGGCGAGGCATTGATATTCAGAATGATGCGGGCACCCGCCGCGACACTGCGTTGCACCGGCGCATCGACCCAGATGTCTTCGCAAATGGTGATACCCATGGGAACACCTGCGATCTCGACGACACAGGGCTCGTCACCGGGGACGAAGTAGCGCTTTTCATCGAACACACTGTAATTCGGCAAGGCATGTTTATAATAGCGGGCGATGATCTGCCGTTGATGCATCACCAGCGCGGCATTATAAACACCTTCTTCGGCGCGTAACGGCACACCCAGCACAACATAAACGTCACCAACATGTTGCTGAATCGATGCGATGGCATGCTGACAGCGCCGGTAGAGATCCTGGCGCAATAACAAATCCTCGGGCGGATAACCTACCAGGGCGAGTTCGGGAAACAGGATCAGATCCGCCTGATACTGTTGTCGCGCCTGGGTGCATATATCAATGATCTTGCGGGCGTTGCCATCGATGTCGCCAACCAGGAAATTTGATTGCGCCAACACCAGTCGAAGGGTTTTCACGTGTGTCACATCACTTTGCCGTCATGGCGTTTAACATGCTGCTACCCAGTTGCGCCGGGGACGCGCAGACATGTACGCCTGCATCGCGCAGGGCCTGCATCTTGCCGGTTGCCGTGCCCTTGCCGCCGGTAATGATCGCGCCGGCATGGCCCATGCGTTTACCGGCGGGGGCGGTAACGCCGGCAATGTATGCCACGACCGGCTTGTTCACCTGACGCTGGATATATTCCGCCGCGGCTTCCTCGGCGGCACCGCCGATCTCGCCGACCATGATGATGCCCTCGGTTTGCGGATCCTGTTCGAACATTTCCAGACAGTCGATGAAATCCAGACCGTGAATCGGATCGCCGCCAATACCGATGCACGTACTCTGTCCCAGCCCGTTCTGGGTAGTCTGATAGACTGCCTCGTAGGTCAGCGTACCGGAGCGTGACACGATCCCGATCTTGCCCGGCTTGTGAATGGCGCCCGGCATGATGCCAATCTTGCATTGTCCCGGCGTGATCGCACCCGGACAATTGGGGCCGATCAATTTTGAATGAGTACCGGCCAGCGCGGCTTTGACATTCAACATGTCGAGCACCGGGATACCTTCGGTGATGCAGATAATCACTTCGATACCGGCATCCGCCGCTTCGAGGATGGCATCGCCGGCGTAACCCGCAGGCACATAGATCATCGTGGCATTGGCGCCGGTCGCCGCTACCGCATCGCGCACGGTATCGAAGACCGGTCGTTCCAGGTGGGTCTGCCCGCCTTTACCCGGCGTCACACCACCGACCAGTTGCGTCCCGTAGGCAATCGCCTGTTCGGAATGAAACGTGCCCTGCTTGCCGGTGAAGCCCTGGCAGATCACACGCGTGTCTTTATCGATCAGCACGGCCATTACTGTTCTCCCCGTACTGCTGCGACGGCCTTTTGCGCCGCGTCTTCCAGATCCGTGGCGGCGGTGACCTTCACTTCACTGCGCGCCAGCAAGGCACGCCCCTGTTCGACATTCGTCCCTTCGAGGCGCACCACCACCGGCACAGTGACGCCGACCTCCTGTACCGCCTTGATGATGCCTTCGGCAATCAAGTCACAACGCACAATGCCACCGAAGATGTTCACCAGAATCGCTTCGACCTTGGTGTCAGACAAAATGATCTTGAAGGCCTCCGCGACTTTATCCGCGGTGGTGCCGCCGCCGACATCCAGAAAATTGGCCGGCTCGCCGCCATACAATTTAATGATATCCATGGTGGCCATGGCCAGACCGGCGCCGTTGACCATGCAGGCGATGTTGCCGTCGAGGCTGACATAGTTCAGGCCGTGCTCGTGGGCGCGCGCCTCCTTGTCATCTTCCTGGCGAACATCGCGCAACGCGGCGATATCCGCGTGCCGATATAACGCGTTATCGTCGATATTGATCTTGGCGTCGATGGCCATCAGACCGTCGGGGGTCACCACCAGCGGATTGATCTCGACCAGACTCAGGTCCTTGTCCACGAACAGTCGATACAGATTGCGCATGATTTGCGTCAGTTGCCTGGCGTGTTGTGCCAGGCCCAGCGCAAAGACAATCTGGCGACACTGGTAATCCTGCAGGCCAACCACCGGATCTATATATATAGTGTGCAGCTTCTCCGGAAAATCGCGGGCCACCTCTTCGATGTCCATGCCACCGGCAGCCGAGGCCATCATGACGATGCGCTCGCGACTGCGATCCACCAGGGCGCCCAGATACAGTTCCTGCCGGATATCGCTGGGCAATTCGATAAGCACGTCATTGATGGGTTGTCCCTGTTCTCCGGTCTGGCGCGTCACCAGGCGTTGCCCCAGCATCGCAGCGACGGCCGACGCTGCCTCGGCAGTCGAGGTGACCACTTTTACGCCGCCTGCCTTACCGCGACCGCCGGCATGGACCTGGGCCTTGACCACCCAACGTTCACCCCCGAGGGCCGCAATCACCTCGCCGGTGCCGTTAACCTGATTGACAACACCACCTTGGGGGACCGGAATGGCGTATTCGCGAAACAGGGCCTTGGCCTGAAATTCATGTAGGTTCATATCTGGACGTTATTAGTCGGAAAGCTGCGTATTTTGGAGGAAAGGCGGGCACAACGCAAAACCTTCCGAAGCTGCCGCACCGCTTTCGGCTGTGTTAGCCTGACAGTTTGTTGAAAACTACTGCGTGACCGATAAATTATGGGCCTGATTCGATTTCTGATTATTGTGTTACTTATCTGGTTGGCCGTGCATTACTTCAAACGCTGGCTTGATGCGCCCCCGGCCAAACGGCAAAAACCCAAGGCCAAACAGGTGGAGTCCTTCGTTGCCTGCCACACCTGCGGCCTGCACATCCCGCAACAGGAGGCTATCGAACACGCCGGCCACTACTATTGTAGTGAAGCCCACCGTGATGCCGATCATGACTAAACCCCATGGAAACGTTTTATCTCAGTCAACGACCGTCTGAACGGCAACGCAGTCCGATCGCACGCGATCCCTGGCGGCCGTTGATCGTATTAAACAGTTTCCGCACCTTGCTGGCGAGTCTGCTGTGCCTGCTGGCGCTCACAGACAATCTCATCTCGCCGCTCGGCCATGCCAACCCCGGCCTCTTCTTTCAAACCAGTCTGTTATACCTGGTATTAAGCATTGTGTTCTGGGTATTACATACCCGTCATTTGTTCGCTTATCCCCTTCAGGTTTACGCCAGCGCGATTACGGATATTCTGATCCTGACCGTGCTTATGCATGCCAGTGGTGGTATCCAGAGTGGCCTGGGCGTACTGTTAGTACTCACCATCGCCATCAGCAGCATCACCCTGGGCGGGCGTTCGGCCCTGGGTATTGCCGCGCTGGCCACCATTGCTATTCTGTTGCAACAAATCGTCAGCGATGTATTCAGCCTGCATAAGATTGCCAGTAGTTATCCGGCGGCCGGTTTGCTCGGAACCACTTACTTCGCGACCGCACTGATCTTCCTGTTCCTGACGCGGCGTGTGCGCGAGAGTGAAGAACTGGCGCAATTACGTGGCATCGACCTCGCCAATCTGGCGCAACTGACCGAACACATCATCCAGCGTATGCAAACCGGCGTGGTGGTGATCGATCAGTCCGGCAATATTCGCCTGATCAATGAATCCGCCGCCCAGATGCTCGGCCTGCATGACACCCGTACCAGGCTCAACATCCGCGACGCCGTCCCGGAACTGGCGGACCAATGGCAGGCATGGATAAACGAACCCGAACGCATCAGTGAGACCATCCGCCTGACACGTCACTCTATCGACATTTCTCCACGCTTTGCCCGGATCAGCAAGGACCCCGCGGCCGGTGCCGTGATTTTCCTGCAGGACATGGCCGCCCTGGCGCAGCAGGCACAGCAGCTGCAACTGGCCTCACTGGGCCGGCTCACTGCCAGCATTGCCCACGAGATCCGCAATCCCCTGGGCGCCATCAGCCATGCCGGACAGCTCCTGGCGGAATCGGACAGCCTGGATCCGAATGACCTGCGCCTGACGCAAATCATTACCGACCACTCCTTCCGCCTCAACACGATTGTCGAAAACATCATGAGCGTCAGCCGTCGGCGCCCGTCCCAGGTACAATTATTCTCGCTCAAGACCTTTCTCGAACAATTCGTTGCCGACTTCGCCACCGGCATGGGCATGGCCAGAGACATCTTCAAGATCGACATCGAACCTGCGGATACCCAGATCCGTTTCGATACCGGACACCTGCATCAGATCCTGACAAATCTTTGTGATAACGGTCTGCGTCACAGCCGGCAACATAGCAATGAGATAAAATTGATTTTGCGCGGCGGACTCGATGCTGGTGACACCCGCCCCCATCTGGATGTGATCGACAGCGGTACCGGCGTCAGCGAGGAAGCGAGTCAACATCTGTTTGAACCTTTTTTCACCACAGAGGCGCGTGGCACCGGTCTTGGTCTGTATCTGTCGCGCGAGCTGGCGGAAGGGAATCAGGCGCACCTAACTTACGTGCGCAACCCTGACGGCAGCGGATTGTTTCGACTAACATTTCAGGACCCGCGGCGACAATTCGAATAAACATGAGTGCGGACAAAAAACATATTTTAATCGTTGACGACGAGCCGGATATCCGTGAACTGCTGGAGATCACCCTGGCGCGCATGGGAAATCATACACAAAGCGCCGCAACACTGGACCAGGCACGCGCGCAGCTCGAACAACATGAATTCGACCTCTGCCTGACCGACATGCGCCTGCCGGATGGTAACGGTATCGATCTGGTCCGGCATATTAACCAGCAATATCCCAACCTTCCGGTTGCCGTCATCACCGCCCACGGCAATATGGAATCCGCGATTGAGGCGCTCAAGGCGGGGGCATTCGATTTCGTCTCCAAGCCGGTTGATCTGCAGATGTTACGCAGTCTCATCAATACCGCGCTTAAACTCAGCGCGGAGAACCACCAGCAACAGGATGAGGAACTCCAGTTGCTGGGCGATTCCGATGCCATGCAACGCACCCGCAACACCATTAACAAACTCGCCCGCAGTCAGGCGCCGGTCTATATCAGCGGCGAATCCGGTGTCGGCAAGGAACTGGTGGCACGCCTGATTCACGACAAGGGGCCGCGGCGCGATCATCCTTTTGTGCCAGTCAACTGCGGCGCCATCCCTGGTGAATTAATGGAGAGCGAATTCTTCGGCCATCGCAAAGGCAGTTTCACCGGCGCCGTTGCCGACAAGCAAGGCCTGTTTCAAAGCGCCGACGGCGGTACCCTGTTTCTGGATGAAGTGGCTGATCTGCCGCTGCATATGCAGGTCAAATTGCTGCGCGCCATCCAGGAAAAGGCCATCCGGCCGATCGGCGCCAATCAGGAAATCCCCATCAACGTCCGTATTCTCAGCGCCACCCATAAGGACCTCGGCGAAATGGTGAAGCAAAACCAGTTTCGCCAGGACCTCTTCTATCGCATCAATGTCATCGAACTGCACGTGCCGAGTCTGCGCGAACGCCCGGAAGATATTCCCGTCCTGGCCCAGCATTTTCTTCGCCTGATCGCGCACAAGTGGCAAATGGCCATCCCCGATGTCGATGCCGAAGCCTTGCAGGCACTGCAGCACTATGCGTTTCCCGGTAACGTGCGCGAGCTGGAAAATATTCTCGAACGCGCCATGACGCTTTGCGAAGGCGACATGATCAAACTGGCGGATCTGCAACTACCGGAGCAGGCCTCTCAGCAAAACACCGAGGAAGAGGAAGAAGAAGGTGGCGATCCATCGGTTCCGGAAGGCATGAATCTCGATCCGGTACTCACTGAGAAAGAACGGGAAGTCATTACCCGCGCCCTGGAAAAGACCCGCTACAATAAAACCGCGGCGGCGAAACTGCTGGGGATCAGCTTTCGCCAATTGCGCTATCGCATCAAAAAACTCGGTATTGAATAGAACCTATCTCAAAATGTCACGAGCGCAGGTGAGACAAGGCAAAAATGGATGAGAAAGCGCAGTTTACACGGAGTAAATGAGCATTTTGAGTTCATTTTTAACGCGGTATCACCAAGCGCAGTAATTTTGAGATAGGTTCTAACTATTTTTGCCAGTTCCTGAGTTTGCCATTGTACCCAACCCAGTAGCGACCGGAATTATCACCCCGACCGATCAGCCGTAGCGCCTCGGTAATCGATTGCTGATTCGGATCGCGCGCCTTCAACCAGCCGTTCGCACGATATTCTCCGGTGCCTTTCACAAAGATCGTGATCTCGGCCTGTACCTGGCCCTGTCCCTGATCCTTGATGACGATCTTGCTGCCGAGATTCACCGGTTCGAGTGTGATCAGGTAATTCCCCATATCGATATTTTGCGGCGCCGTCAGTGCGGCATTCTGCCAGACCACACGTCCCTGGGCCTGCAACATACGCCCCTGTTCCAGATTCAGTTCTTTCAGGTTACCCCGCAGTTCACCGGCAATGCTGATGGGAAAGCCATACATCAGGGGCATGAGATTCACGGCCGGCATTTGCATATTCACATCGTCCGCGCTTAATGCCCCCCCCATACCCAGACTGACATAGGCCGAATTGTGCATATTGTCCTGGCTGGTTTTCAAATGCAGTTTCAGTTTACCCAGCAACAGGCCCCAGGTGCGGACACGCCATTCCAGTTTACCCAGACTTATATTGGAAACCTTTGCATCGTTTGCCTGCCCCGCCCAGATACTGCCGTGTATCCCCTGCAATGACACGGCGCGCGCCGCCGGTATCGATGGCAGGATGTAATGTGTCAGGAAACTCGCAGGCAGGGCCCGCAACAGGAAAAACACATAGGCGGCAATGCCCAGATAGATCAGGCGGCGACCGAGTTTGGTGATGCGTAATCGTGGCATGTGTCAGTTAACTTTCGATGAGAATACTGGCGTTGACCCGACCGGGCGTGGTCTCGCGATCGACACTGAATTCTTTTACGTTGACGTGTTGTTTATAGTACAGATCGTCCAGCCACAGCATGATGTCATCAAAGCTGATATTCTTGATGTTCACCCTCACGCCCCCCTTGCCTTCCTGCTGCACGCGAATATCGCCACCGAACCGTTGACGCGCGGAGGATTCAATCAAGCCATAGACGGGCTGCGAACCACTGGTGCTGCTGTTGCCGGCGCGGGCGAGCGTCTGCGCCTCTGTTACATGTTCTTGCATCCACACCAGGTCCTTCTGCTGTTTCTCGACCCGGCTCTCCAGGGCACTCACGCTGTGTTTGAACGGTGCCCAGATAACTTCATAGGGTATAAATATGATGAGTGCGATAGCCGCAATGATCACCGCACGGCGTTCGCGTTCGTTGAGCTGATCCAGATATTGTTTGATTTTTCCGAACATTAAGCACCACTCGTGATTTTCAGACGGACATGGGTGATTCCCTTTTCCGTACTCGCCTGGCTCTTCACGTCCCAACCGGTCTGCGCTTGCAGGCGGTTCTTGAGCTCTTCAAGCTGGCTGGTGTCCTTCATGGTCAATTCGATATCGAGGCTGCCGTTCAGATAACGCATGCCGTCTATGGTGATATCGCCGATATTCTTCAGCACCGGTGCCGTCTTCACCAGCATTTCCTGCAATCCACCGGCCACCTGGCCCTGACGTTTCTGTAATTCTCGCAGTCTCGCCTCCATGTCGCTGCGTTCGTATCCGAGCGCCGGTGTTTTCGCCGAAGGAAATGCCCGCTTGTGCATCACCCGCATCTGTACCGTCAGTTGCTTGCTGGTATTGCGCAAATCGATATAGGCACCAATGGCGAGCGTGAGCTGCCAGCCCAGCCAGATCACCAGCAGGGCGATAGCGGGATACCAGGGCCTGAGTTGCTTGCGCCAGCCCTCCTGCCGGTTATATTCGCCCTGCAGCAGATTGACCGAAGTACGTGGATCATACGCGTGCGCGAAGACTTCGAATGCACCCTGCGCAATCTCCACCGTCTCATACTGGATATCCGGTGTCGCAGCCTGTAACAACACGGCCTTGTCATCGTTACTGCAGTCGTACAGGGTTATCCGGAGTGGCTCACCAGCCTCATGTACCGCGCTCAGGTTTTCCAGCATGACGGGTAAACTCGCAATATCCGTCGCGAAGATCTCCTCCGGCGTACGCACCAATGCACGCGTCGCCTCCAGCAACACCGTCCATTGGGTATCCGAGTGCGGTAAAGCGCTGACATCGGGGATGAGTGTCTCGGCACGTATCCCCGCATTGACGATGGACTTGTCCCAGTAATCCATCAGGCGGTCTTCCACCGCGGCCACCAGATAGCGACCCTCGTGCGCGTGGGAGCTCAAGGCAAAGTGCAGATCCTCGATCTCATCGATCAATTGATCTTCGACGGCAAACGGAATAGCGCGACGCAGCTTCTGGCGGTTCTTGCCCGGCAGGGCGACATTATCGAGGAAGATCTCCTCGGAGGGCACCATGACCACCACGGGCACCCCACGCGCCACGCGACGGGCGTCTTCGAGTTTGCCCTGGCCTTGCGGCCCGACCAGTTGACCATTCTCCACCAATTGCCAGCTTGCCTCGCTGGCCGTGGGATCGATGCGTAGAAACAATGTGCGCGTCGCCATTTATACGCCCCCCTGGCTGCGTTGCAGGGTTTTGACATTGTTGGCCGTTGCACGATAAATCAGACTGTCGAGATTGGCCTTGGCTCGCCCAATGTGGGCATAACTGTGGATCATGAAATAACTGCTACTCACAGCGATACCCGTGGTATCCACGGGTTTGCCGGATACCAGGCTGTTATTGAGAAAATCCTTGATATCGGTGACCGGATGTTCCGCAAGGTCCTTTGTCAGTTTCTCCGCATCCTGTTCAGACAGGCCCTTGACGATCATACGCAGGGTCAGGGGTGTCGCCGTATTGACATTGACTTGCGTACCCGCGGTCGGTAATGCCGTCAGGGCCGGTGCCAGTGCGGAATACATTTGGTAATTAAACCCTTTGATATAAAGTAATTCGCTGACACTACTCATCATTTCGTTCGCCGCACGGTAAGCCCGCTCGCCCTGCATATAATCGACATCTTCGGCACCATCCGGAAAGCGTGCATTCTGATCTGCATCGATCCAGTCCAGCACCGCGTTAACCAGATCCGGTGACATGTTGTTTATGGTCAGCAATTCACGAAAGGCGTCCACTGCCGCCTTGTTCTTGGGATCGGCAAGGTTGTTGATATTAAACCGTCCCTGCATATCTTCAATCGAACCAGCGACAGCCCCACCCTCCACCGGAATCGGCGGCAATTTGACTGCCCAGTCATCTTTCAACGAATCCGTTTTATTCGCACCCAGATCTCGCGCCAGCACTTGTTTACCCCAATCCTCCGCGCCCAGCAAATACTGATAGGCCTGTTCATGATAAAGCACGTTCTCGGTCCGCCGGAAAAAGAATTGCTGATTCGACGACAGCGATACCGCCATCATGGTCGCCAGGCTCATGACCAGCATCGCCAGGATCAAGGCCAGGCCACGCTGCCAGCCTTGCCGTGTCTGTGGCCTCCGTCTCATAGCCTAGGCCTCCGGTACCAGAAAGATGCGTTCGATGCTGCCTACATCCGGCAACTCCAGCTTGACCGATACCGCACGCGGAAAGGCATCCGGGGGTAATGCCGTCGTGGCCGTGCTCGACGTTGTTTGCGGCGGCCAATATGTCGACCACTCGCCGCTGCTATCCAGAAAACGAATCTCGATCGACGTGATCTTTTTCAATAATACCTGTTTGGCCGGCTGACTGTCCGGCGCCTGATCCAGCACCGACCAACTCAGCCGTTCAAGATTGTCGTTCTCCACCATGTACGCGACACGTTGCAGCAGGCTACGCGCGACATGTGCCGGATTACGTACGCCGCCGCGCGTCAGCTCCATCAAATACTCGCCCTGCCCCGCCACCGAGGGTCGCAAGGTATCATATTGATTGCGAATGGGCCGATGCACAACCTGCTGTATGTCCCGCTCAAAATTGAGAAAGGCCAGCTGGATCTCCGATAATCGTGTCTCCGTATCCGTCAGTTGCTTGCGCGCGTCCTCTACCTGGATCAAGCCGGAGTACGCCATGGCCGAAATGATCGCCAGAATCGCCACCGCCACCAGCAACTCGAACAGGGTAAAGCCGTGTTGCCGCTGACGCCTTCTCATAATGGCTTACCCAAAAAGGCCGTGACCACAATCGTCGCGACCTTACTGTCTTTTTCCGACTCGGGATTCACCGAGACTTCCAGTTTGCGCACATCCTTGTCATCGGTATTCTTGATTTCCATCGCCCAATGCCAGTCCCGCCCCGCCATTGCCATCACGCCTTCGGATTTCCCGGTGGACGGCCAGGTGGTTTGCAGACGCATTTCCGCCACCTTGTTCAGGGCGACCCACTGGGCATAGGTTTTATCCTGCAGCTGTATGGCCGAGGTCGAGACTTCACTCACGACCTTGATCACCGCCATCATGCCGAACGACAACACCACCATGGCCACCAGGACTTCCATGAGGGTAAAACCGCGCTGTGTTGTCGTACGGCGCATAGACTCCCTAACCCAAACCGGCCTCGGGCGTAATCAACTTTACCGTACCGTCCTGTTCCGCTTTCAGGCTGTACTGCAGCGACTGATCCTGGGTGCGCAATATCAGTTCAAACGGCATGATCTCGCCGCTCGATAAAATATAGATGCGCGGCGGCGGTATCTTGTCGTCGCCTGCGGCTTCCTGCTGCTTGCCGAAGTTGATCTCCAGGTTGTCTACCTTCAATGCCAGCTCAGTCCCGTCCACGACCTTACGTTCGCGAAAGATCCTGTCATCACTGATGGGTTGCCATCCCTTGTCACCCAGCACCTCGAACGAATAACTGTCTTCGCTGACTCTCAGGGCAATATCCTCATCCTGCATCACGGCCTCTTCGCGCGCGAGTTTCAGCAGTGCCTGAATGCGTTGCATCTCGGTTTCCATCAGTTCGCCGCGATCATCGGTACGGATGGACAAGGTCACTGAGGCCATAATGATGCCGATAATGACCAACACCACCAGCATCTCAATCAGGGTAAAACCTGACTGATAACGGCAGCGCATAGAAACGCTGCCTTGCGGCCTATTTGACCGTGATGTCTTCATCCAGATTCCAGTTACCGATGTCATCATCGGGTGACGCTACGTCTTTGCCGGTAGAGAAGACATCGATACTGCCGTGCACACCCGGGTTCATGTATTGATAAGGATTGTGCCAGGGGTCAGCCGGAACTTTTTTCACATAAGGACCTTTCCAGTGTTTGGCCTCGGGCGTCCCGCCGGGCTTTTGCACCAGGGCCGCCAGTCCCTGCTCGGTACTGGGATAGTCATAGTTGTCCAGCTTGTAACGATTCAGCGCCTCTTCCAGTGCGCGCACGTCCTGTTTGGCCTTGCTGACCCGCGCCTCGTCCGGCTTGCTCATGATGTTCGGTACAACCACCGCGGCCAGAATGCCGAGGATGACCACGACCACCATCACTTCAATCAGCGTAAAACCTGCTTGTTTCAAAACTTTCATAGCTCCAACCTCTAATTATAAAATTACGTCACACCCGTTAAATTCTGACTATTTAATTAACTGATTCATGTTGAAAATCGGTAACAGTGTCGCCAGCACGATAAACATCACAACCAGACCCATGATAATAATCAACACCGGTTCCAATAGTCCCATCAGAAGCGACACCTGCATCTCCTGTTCGCGCTCCTGATTGGTCGCCGCGCGTTCGAGCATCTCCTCGAGATTGCCGCTGATCTCGCCGCTGGCAATCAGGTTCACGGTCATCGGCGGGAAATAACCGCTTTGTTCCAGCGAGCGCGCCAATGGCGCACCTTCGCGCACTTTGTGCGCCGCCTGTAACACCGCATCACGCATGGGCAGATTGCCAACCACCTGCCCGGCAATCCGCAAGGCCTCCAGCACCGGGACGCCACTGGCCGCGAGGATACTCAGGGTGCGCGCAAAACGGGCGGTATTGACACCGCGCACGAAGCGGCCAATCACCGGGATACGCAACAGCAGGCGATGATAGGCGTATTTCGGACCCGGCTTGCGCAGAAGATACGCTGTGCCGCTGATCACAATCGCCAGCCCGATGAACAACACCAAAAAATAATTGCGAAAGAAATCGCTGATCCCGATCAGGATACGCGTCATCAGCGGCAGGGTCCCGCCCATGTCCTGAAACACAGTGACAATCTGCGGCACGACGTAACCCAGCAAGGCGCCTACCACCATGATCGACATCACGGTCAGGATGGCCGGATAAAACATGGCGAGCTGAACCCGCTGCGTCAGTTGTTGACGAGCCTCGGTATAGTCGGCGAGACGTTCCAGCACGGCATCAAGGTGACCGGATTGTTCACCGGCGGCCACCGTGGCCCGGTAGAGTTCAGGAAACACATGCGGAAACTTACCGAAACCATCGGCAAGCGTATGACCTTCCATGACACGTGCACGCACACCCAACATCAGACTTTTCAGGCGCGGCTTCTCGCTCTGACGCGCCACCGTCGAGGTGGCTTCGTCCAGCGGTAGTCCTGAACGGGACAGGGTTGCCAATTGGCGCGTGAGCAAGGCAAGGTCAGTGGCACTGATCCCGCGCCGCAGGTGCAGGGCAAAACCTTTCTTCGGCGCCGTTTCCTTGTGCGCGACTTCGTCAACGGCCAGGGGGATCAGGCCTTGATCGCGGAGTTGTTGCCGGATGGCGCGCGGCGAATCGCCTTCAAGTACACCCTTGCGTTCCTTGCCACCTTTGTCCAGCGCCGCGTATTCGAATGCACCCATGGCGGCTTAATCCTCTCGTGTCACGCGCAGGACTTCTTCCAGGGAAGTATCGCCGGCCAGGATACGCCGCAGACCATCCTGGCGAATGCTCGGCCAGTTTTGACGGGCATACATTTCCAATTGATGTTCGCCGGCCTTGTCATGGATCATCGCACGCATCTGGTTATCAACCTCGATGAGTTCGTAGATACCGGTACGACCGCGATAGCCGAGGAAGTTACATTTCTCACAGCCGGTCGGCTCGAACAGAATAGGCGGGTCTTCCGGAGACAGTCCCAACAGATCGCACTCGCTGGTATCGGGCACATGCGGTCTCTTGCAATGCGGGCATAGCAAACGGACCAGGCGTTGCGCCAGTACGCCAATGATGGTGGACGACAATAAAAACGGTTCCACACCCATATCTCGCAGACGCGTAATCGCGCCAATGGCGGTATTCGTGTGCAAGGTGGAAAATACCATGTGGCCGGTGAGTGAAGCCTGAATGGCAATCTCGACTGTTTCGACGTCACGAATCTCACCCACCATCACCACATCGGGGTCCTGGCGCAGAATTGCGCGCAGGCCACGGGCAAAGCTCATGTCCACCTTGGTATTGACCTGGGTCTGACCGATGCCGTCGATGTAGTATTCGATCGGATCTTCCACCGTCATGATGTTGCGGCTGGTGTCATTCAAGCGACCGAGCGCTGCGTATAAGGTCGTGGTCTTACCGGAACCGGTCGGGCCCGTCACAAGAAAGATACCGTGCGGGCGATGGACCATCTGATCCAGTGTTTCCTGCACCTCCGGATCCATACCTAACTGCGTCAGATCCAGACGCCCGGCCTGTTTGTCGAGCAGACGCAATACGACCCGTTCGCCATGCCCGGACGGCAAGGTCGAGACCCGCACATCCACCGGATGACCGGCAATACGAAAGGAGATCCGACCGTCCTGGGGCAGACGCTTCTCCGCGATATCCAGCTTGGCCATTACCTTCACGCGCGAAATAATCAGCGGCGCCAATGCCCGCGGCGGCTGCAACACCTCACGCAGCACGCCGTCGATGCGCAAGCGGACCAGCAGGCGATTCTCGAAGGGTTCGATGTGAATGTCCGAGGCGTTTTCCTTGACCGCCTGTGCCAGCAATGCGTTGATCAGACGAATGATGGGCGCATCGTCTTCGGTCTCCAGCAGGTCTTCCGGTTCCGCGAGTTCCTGGGCAATACTCGACAGGTCCATTTCATCGCCGAGGCCTTCAATCATCTCCATGGCGGAACTGGATGAAGACGTTTCATAATTCTGCTGCAGGTGCTTATCGAACTCCTTGTCGTCCACCAGGGTCGGTGTGATGGGACGCTTGTAGTGCCGACGCAATTCCAGCAGCGGGATATTGCTACCGCCCTTGCGGAAGATGACTTCCACTTCGCGCGGACTAATCTGGGTAACGATCACGCCATGCCGCTTGGCATAGGAGTACGACAGACGTTCTAGACCCTGACCGGGCGACGTCTGCAAGGCGTGTTCAGCGGCTTCACTGAGGTGTGGGTCCTGCATTGTCGTCACCGATAAAGGGTGGTTCGTAGTGGTCTGTGCCACTCTTGGTGGGTGGTGTAGCCAGGGATTCCGGTGCGGATTCCTTAATCATTGTTGCCGCGGGTGGCGTCGGAGTCATGGGTGGCGGCGCCTTCAAATCCGCATCCGGCTTGCTCAATTCCATGCGTTGCGCGGAGTCTTCATACGGCGGTGGCAAGGTCAGTAATTGCTGCATTTCCGGCAAGACCGTCACATCCTTGTCATCCATCATGAGCATGCCTTTTTTGCGCATATCCAGTTGCTCGGCACGAATGAAGTTATATTTTTGCGTCGTGAGCGATTCGATGGTGGTTCTGTCTTTGAGAATCGTCGGATGCAGGAACACCATCAGATTGGTCTTAATCTTCTCGGTCTTCTCATAGCGGAATAGCCAGCCGAGCAACGGAATGTCACCCAGGCCGGGGACTTTCTGTTGGGTTTGCGTCAAGTCGTCCTTGATCAGACCGCCCAGGACGATCACCTGGCCATCGTCCACCATGACACTGGTTTTGATGGAGCGCTTGTTGGTAATGAGATCCGAGGCGCCACTGCTGGGTGCGATACTGGAAACTTCCTGGGTCACATCCATCTTGATGGAATCGCCTTCGTTAATCTGCGGTTTGATCTTGAGCGACAGACCCACATCCTGACGCTGTATTGTCGTAAAGGGATTTGACGGTGTGGTACCGCCACCGGTATTAGCATAGGAACCGGTCACGAACGGTACGTTCTGGCCCACGACGATTTCGGCCTCTTCGTTATCCAGCGTCACCAGTGTCGGTGTCGACAGGATATTCGTGTGCGAATCACCGGCCAGCATCGATAACAACGCCGCAATCTTGTTGCTACCGGTAAAATCACCCAGGCCGACATTGAATCCCACCGGATTGGGCGGAGAGTCAAGATTGGCATATGCCGTGATTGGCGTACCCAGGGTGAAATTCACGAGTCCCACCGCATTACCGCCATTGCGCCCGTCCACCGCCCACTGCACACCCAGTTCGCGGGCCTTGTCCGTGGTCAGCTCTGCAATGACTGCATCCACCATGACTTGCGCCCGGCGTACATCCAGTTTGTTGATGACGGCCTTTAATGATCGAAAAACTTCTGGTGGCGCGGTGATCACCAGCGAGTTGGTATTTTCATCGGCCTGGATCACTATGTTGCTATTGCCGCCACCGCCTGTTGCAGTCTTTCCCTTCGCCACGTTCTGACTGACACCCGTCAGCACCGGGACGAGATTCTTGGCAACCGCATTGCGCAAATAGACGACATGAATATTGCCGCCGACATCCATCGGCGTATCCAGACTGGCAATCAAGGCCTTGAGTCGCAGACGGGTCGTCTTGTCACCGCTTAACAGAATACTGTTGGTACGATCATCCGCGACTAACTTGGGTTTATTGCCGCCCGCTTTTGGATCACTGCTACTGAGCTGGGTAATGACACGCGCGACTTCCGTGGCAGAGGCATGCTGCAATGGAATCACCTCGATTTCATCGCCGGAGACCGTATCGATACGGCGAATGATCTCGGTCAGTCGTGCAATATTGGCTGCGGTGTCCGCGATGATAATGACATTGGATGAAGGTACGGACGCCAGATGTCCACGTTGCGGGACCAGTGGCCGCAGGATCGGCACCAGTTGGTTGGCATCCACATGTTTGACTTCGATGATCTGCGTGATCAGGTCGTCGCCTCGGTCACCAATCGCTCCGCTCAAGGTATCGATCGCATCCTGCTTGGCATTGACGTCCGGGACAATCTTGACGACGTCGGGACCGGGGATCGCGGCAAAACCATGTACCTTCAGAACCGAGAGAAAGACCTGGTATACCTGATCGGCATTCATCGGCCGTTGTGAAATGATCGTGACCTTACCTTTTACACGCGGGTCGATAATAAAATTCTGGCCGGTAAATTTGGAAACCGCTTCAATGACAGTGGAGATGTCTGCATCGGCGAAGTTCAGCGTGATCTGATCTTCCTTAAGCGGCTGGCTCGCCTGTTTGGCATCCTTCTTTTGCACCTGCGCATTTTTATTCGTCTCGGCAGAATGCACGGCTGAGGCGTATAGGAAACCCCATCCGGCGGCGAAGCTCAGGCTTGTTGCCATGGCAACAGTCCATAGTCTGTGCCGTTTATTATTTTTGGTCATGACTAACACAGTACCTACAAATTGATATTCAAGTTTTCGCGCTGGCCGTTGCGTTCGATCACCAGACTAAAGCTGGAGGCCGTCGACAACTGACCCAGCAATCCCGTCAACGTAGAGGGATCGCTTACCGCCTGGCCATTGACTTCCACAATGATGTCACCGGGCCGCAGCCCCATCGCCTGCATGATCTGGCGATTGTTGTAATCGAACCGGTAACCCACGATCTGATTATTACTGTCATACGCGGGTTCAATGCGTGCATTCTTCCAGAATTCCTGCGGATTCTGTGTTAACTGATCGCGAAATGCCTCCAGTTCCTTGCCGCCCTGTATCGTGCGTGACTGCACAGGAGGTTCAGATGCTGCTGGCTCCGGCGGTGTATAACTGCTGTGGTGAATCACCTGCACTCCATTTGCATTGGCATCGTCTTCATCCCGCGGCAGGCTCAGCATTTCGAAATTGCCACTGCGCTCCAGAATCACACGATCCGGATAGACCGCGTACAGCGTCACGCCGGAAAAGATCGTGTCGTTCTTTTGATACACTTTTTCCTGCCCTCGCGCATCCGCGATGATCGCCATGGCCTGAGCCGGATTACCTGCGGCAAACACGCCACGCAACGTCAGCTTCAGTCCCGTTTTTTTCGCCTCAATCGGTGCCTCACTGGCAACAGGTTGTACTGGCGCCACCCCGAATAAATGCAAATCACCCACCGTACGCAAACGTACCTGCGCCTGCGTGACTGGCAACGCGGACTGAGAACGGCTCGTTCTCGCTACCCCCTGTTCACTGGGAGCAAACACGAGCCAGGTTAAATCTGCGGCGGACTTTGCCACCAGGACAACCAGGACAACCGTTATCCACTTGGGCGCAACACGCCAGATTTTCTGCCATTGCAGATTTGTAAAGAGTGACGCCCACTCCTGCGTGGCCTTGATTAGTTGACCTTGCATCCAGTCGTATCCAGCGAATTAATAAGCTCTGGGTAAAGTTAACCCGAAACGTTTCTGTCAGTCCTCACGCAATCATGTATTTCTGTGTGCATGCCTAGCTCTGACAGTGATCTACACGGCATGTTTACCAAATACTTGACAGAATCAAAATTTTTATTTAACAAGTAGTTATCTAGTTTAGTTAAATAACTTGATTAAGTGAAGTAAGTCATCGAAGTGGTTGCATTTTAACCATATTTTGGCGAGGACTGACAATATTTGTCAGCTTCTGACAATCCTTGACTAAAACTAAGCACTTGGTGACCGCGTAAAATACCACCAAGTTCCAATCATAGGGGTCAAAAGTAACAAACACGTGAAAAGCGTCACAACAAGCGAATGAAAATCAAGGAAAAATCAGCACCGTTCGATAACTAAGACAACACCTGGGCAATCAGGCAGGTTTTGGCACACAAGCTGCAATGAAGAAAAAGACTTTAGCTTGTGCCTTGTGTGCCGATGAGATACCTGTCCGCGTGGACGGCAGGACGCCGGCAAGCAATTCGACGGAACGATGGCGCAACAGGAATTTTGGAGCAAAGCGTCACTAACCCAAACTTGGAGAGAGCAATATGAAACAATCAAAAGGTTTTACCTTAATCGAATTGATGATCGTGGTCGCGATCATCGGTATTTTGGCGGCCATCGCCATTCCGGCGTATCAGGGTTATATCAAGCAGAGTAAGGTCAGCGGCATGGTTGAGAACTCTGAAAATGCGTTCCGCCTGGCTAAGGCTGCGGCAGCAAAAGCAGCTGCTCATGGTGGCACTTGCGAAACCGGTTATACTCTATCAGCCGACCTGAACAGTGGTGGCAAAAAGGCCATCGGTGACCCGACTATAGCTGCATATACTGTGAGTACAGCAGTAGCCGCACCTTCTGCTGGACAGGTTAACGTAGCGTTTGGTGATGCCAACGGTGATGGTTGTCCGGATTCAGGTGACACCGTCACTATCACTACTGGAGCGCCAGCAGGAACGACCATCGCTAATGACTTCCCAACAGGTTTCCAAACTGCAAAAACCTTTACTGCCGAGTAAATCTGGCTGAAACGGTCAGAAAATTAATATGGGGGTCAACCAAGTCAAATTGTTGACCCCTTTTTTTACCTTAAAATTCTATTCCAACGGTGTTCACAATGAGCGATAGCCACAAAGATATAAAAGGCTTCACTCTCATTGAAATGATGATGGTGGTAGCCATAATCGGCATATTAGCCGCGGTTGCCCTACCTGCATATCAAGGATATATCCGCCATTCAAAAATTACGACTATCATTGAACACATTGCTATTGCAGACCGCCTGACAAAAGCCGAATATGCAAAAATTGCAGGCAGCCAAAATGTGAATTCAGGAGACGATGTCATCGCCCAGCTGAATCTTGGTGACCGGCGGGCTGTTGGTGACCCGACTCACGCTGCCTTTGTTGCAGGTGCACTGTCGGCATCAGTACCCGGTCAGATAGCCATTGATGGCCTGGACGCTCAGGGCCTACCCCAATTAGGAGTAGCGATTACCATCGCTGGTAATCCCGCCCCGGGTACCGTCGCAGCGGATTATTCCAATCCGCTGGCCATAACATTTACACCAAATTAGGGCATCAGAACATGAAGACTGCAAAAGGTATAACACTGATTGAATTAATGATCGCCATGGCTATTCTTGCCATTATTGCAGCCATCGCGCTTCCTGCCTATAACGGTTATATCAAAACCTCCCGTATGACTGAGTGTCAAAACGAAGTGGCTTCCATCAAGCTCGCAGAGGCGGAATTCTTTTTAGAAAATAACTCATATTTTGGCGGTGGTGACGTCGCCACTCTTGAAACCAATAGCAACAATATATACCAGGCATCATCAGCAGCAAAAGACGCTACAAAAACAGAATGTGTTTATTCCGTCATTGTTGCTGGCAATAGCTATACCATTACAGCAGATCATTCAAACGTAGGGCATCTCAAGTCTGAGGTTAATCCCATCGTCACATTCTCCGGCCCCTAAATATTAAAAACTAAGCTTAGTGAAGCAAAACAAAGGTGAGATTTTGGCCATTTTGCTTATAAGTAAGCATATTAGAATATTCAGTTTTTTAGAGTGACGCGGCCAGACTAAATGTTGCTAATCACTATCCGATACATCTATCACAGTGTAAGCATCACACCTTGCAATCGGCCGTGCGGTTATTTATAAATTCACTTATTAAATTAATATTTTAGAAGCAAAGAGATGGCGACACCCAATCCACAAATTCAGCTCGGCGGCCTCGCCCGTAAACTCGTCCTGGACGGGTTCCTGGATGAAAACAAGGCCATTGAGGCGCAGAATAATGCCATTCGCGACAAAATACCCTTTGTAAGCTATCTCGTCAGTAAAAATCTTGTGAGCGGCCGTGATGTTGCCAAGGCGGCATCTGATGAATTCGGGGTTCCAGCCCTCGACATCGAGGCACTAGAAATAGATCCGGAAGTCGTCAAGCTGGTCAATGAAAAGCTGATCCGCAAACACAATACCCTACCAATTTTTAAGCGTGGAAATCGTTTATTTGTCGCCGTTTCCGATCCAACCAATTTGCAGGGTTTGGATGAGATCAAATTCCATGCAGGAATGGGTACCGAACCCATTCTGGTAGAAGACAACAAGCTGGGCCGAATAATCGAAAAGGCGCTTGAGGCCTCAGACACCTCGCTTTCGGACCTGGGTGATGCGGATCTTGACGATGTGGAATTCACCGATGAAGAAGCCTCCGCCGGTCCAGATGTCAGTGCCAGCGATGCTGACGACGCCCCTGTTGTCCGCTTTATCAATAAAGTTTTATTAGACGCTATCAATAAAGGCGCTTCGGATATTCACCTTGAGCCGTATGAAAAGAATTACCGTGTACGCTTTCGTATGGACGGTATGCTCAAAGAAGTCGCCTCGCCTCCCGTTGGTATGGCGCCCAAGTTAGCCGCCCGTATCAAAGTAATGTCCCGCCTGGATATTTCAGAGCGTCGTATTCCCCAGGATGGGCGTATCAAACTGAACCTTTCCAAAAATCGCGCGATCGATTTCCGTGTAAATACCTGCCCTACCCTATGGGGTGAAAAAATCGTACTACGTATTCTGGATCCGAGTTCTGCCAAACTCGGGATCGATGCCCTGGGCTATGAGGATTTCCAGAAGAAGCTTTATCTCGAGGCCTTGAGCAGACCTTACGGCATGATTCTGGTTACCGGCCCGACGGGTAGCGGTAAAACCGTCAGCCTCTACACTGGTGTGAATATCCTCAATCAACCGGGTGTTAACATCTGTACCGCGGAAGACCCCGCTGAAATCAACATGCCTGGGGTCAACCAAGTCAATGTCAACAATAAAGTCGGATTAACCTTTGCCAGTGCCCTCCGAGCTTTCTTGCGCCAGGACCCGGATATCATCCTCGTGGGTGAGATTCGTGACCTGGAGACGGCTGAAATCGCAATCAAGGCAGCACAGACTGGTCACTTGGTGTTGTCCACCCTGCATACTAATGATGCTCCTCAAACCTTGACCCGTCTGGCTAACATGGGTGTACCACCATATAACATTGCCTCATCAGTCAATTTGATTATTGCGCAACGACTCGCACGACGTCTCTGTCCGCATTGCAAGGAAGCGATTGAAGTGCCCAAGGAGGCATTGCTCAAAGAAGGATTCAAGCAAGAGGAGGTCGCCAAAGGTATTACCATTTACCATCCCAAAGGCTGCGATCAGTGCAATGAGGGTTACAAGGGACGAGTGGGTATCTACCAGGTAATGCCCGTGTCCGAAGCCATGGGGCGCATTATCATGGAAGGCGGTAACGCCATGCAGCTGGCGGATCAGGCAAGAAAAGAAGGAATACCGGATCTACGCGAATCTGGTTTAAAGAAGGTTAAGGACGGGGTCACCAGTCTGGACGAAGTAAACAGGGTCACGAAAGACTAAGTTGATATTAAGAAGGTGGAGTCATGGCAACTACAGTAGCCGCAAAACAGGATATCTTCGTCTGGGAAGGCCGCGATAAGCGCGGTCAGAAGGTCAAAGGCGAAGTGGGGGGACAGAACGCCTCACTGGTAAAAGCCACCCTGCGCCGCCAAGGTATTAACCCCACCAAAGTTCGCAAAAAAGCCAAACCGCTTTTTGGCGGCAAACGCAAGGTACGTTCGAAAGATATCGCCTTATTTAGCCGTCAATTAGCCACCATGATGACATCGGGTGTGCCCTTGGTACAGGCATTCGATATCATTGGTCGCGGCCACGAAAATAAAGGAATGCAGGACCTCCTCATATCGATAAAGGCCGATATCGAAGGCGGTAGTACCTTGTCTGATGCCCTTGGCAAGCACCCTCATCACTTTGATGAATTATTCGTAAATCTGGTCCAAGCCGGCGAGCATGCCGGTATTCTCGATAATGTGCTGGATAAAATTGCCACTTATAAAGAAAAGACGGAGTCCATCAAAGGTAAAATTAAAAAAGCCCTGTTTTATCCAACCGCTGTCCTCGCTGTTGCGTTTCTGATTACGACTATTCTACTTATCTATGTTGTCCCCCAGTTTTCCCAATTATTCTCGGGGTTTGGTGCAGATCTCCCTGCTCCAACAAAATTCGTTGTTAGTCTCTCCAAAATTTTCCAGAATTACTGGTATATAATCTTCGGCGGAATTTTCGGAGCTATATTCGGTATTATGCAGGCTAAAAAACGTTCCAGAGGATTTAATCACTTCCTGGATCGCACTATGCTCAAAGTACCTATCATTGGTATGATCCTGAATAAAGCCGCCATCGCACGGTACGCACGCACATTATCGACTATGTTCGCTGCTGGTGTACCGTTGGTTGAAGCGATGACATCCGTTGCTGGCGCTGTAGGTAATGTTGTCTATGGCGATGCAGTAATTAAAATGCGTGATGAAGTTTCGACAGGTACGCAACTTAATGTTTCCATGCAAAAGGTTAACCTGTTCCCGAACATGGTGGTTCAAATGACCGCAATTGGCGAAGAGGCCGGATCTATTGATTCCATGCTTGGTAAAGTTGCGGACTTCTACGAAGAAGAAGTCGATAACGCTGTCGACTCGCTCAGCAGTTTGTTGGAACCGTTTATCATGGTAATTTTGGGAACATTGGTTGGTGGATTAGTGATTGCCATGTATATGCCGATCTTCCAGATGGGTAAGGTTGTTGGTGGGTAATAAGAAAAAGATATTTGCTCTAGTTGTCCCCTCACTCCAGAGGAGGGGTGAGGGAATAAATAAATGGATTTGATCCTGGCCTTTCGTATAAACCCGACCTTTTTCTATATCTCAGTCATTATCCTCGGCTTGATAATCGGCAGTTTCCTCAATGTCGTAATACACCGTCTCCCAATCATACTCTTGCGTGACTGGCGCCGGGACTGTCGTGAATTTCTAACGGAAAAATTTCCAGGCGATATGGCCCAAGGTTCCGCCACTCCAGAAACAAACAACAAATATAACCTGGTAGTACCACGGTCTGCCTGTCCACAATGCGGACATCAAATCAGTGCCTTGGAAAATATACCTGTCCTGAGTTACCTGTTTCTGAAAGGTCGTTGTAAGGCCTGCAAGACGCCTATTTCCGCGCGTTACCCTGTCATCGAAACCATTAGTGCCTTACTTACCTTTGTCAGCGCCTGGAAATTCGGCGTTAGTTACGCATTTTTATTCGCGGCATGTCTAAGCTGGGCATTGCTCTGCCTGACCATGATTGATTACGACCATATGTACCTGCCGGATCAGATTACTTTGCCGTTCTTGTGGCTGGGACTGATGCTGAATCTGCAAGGAATGTATACGGATTTACACTCTGCCGTCATCGGAGCCATAGCAGGATATTTATCTCTCTGGAGCGTGTATCACGTCTTCAAGCTTGCCACAGGCAAAGAAGGCATGGGATTTGGCGATTTTAAACTGCTTGCTTTGTTCGGCGCCTGGTTTGGCTGGCAGATGTTACCTGCGATTATTTTGCTGTCCTCTCTCATTGGCGCTGTCGTTGGCATTTTACTCATCGTTCTCAAGCTGCACCAGAAAGGTAAACCTATTCCTTTTGGCCCTTACCTGGCTGGTGCCGGATGGGTTGCCATGATGTGGGGTAAAGATCTAAATGCGTTATACTTCCACTACTTTTTGGGTTCGAGTTAATGAGTAATGCAAATGCTGGTAATTGCCATCACGGGCGGAATTGGCTCCGGTAAATCAACGGTCGCCGATTTTTTTAAGAGCAAGGGCGCTCCCGTTGTCGATACTGATGCAATCGCCCGACAACTCGTACAACCCAACTCACCGCTGTTAAACCGCATCATCGAGGAATTTGGTCGTGACTATCTTGATACAGATGGTCACTTGAAACGCAAGGCCCTGGGCAGGTTAATATTTGCCGATCCTGCCGCACGCGATAAACTGGAAAAACTGATGCACCCGGCTATTCATGCCGAGGTTGTGCAAAAATTGAAAGAACTAAAAGAACCATACTGTCTTGTCCTGATCCCACTCCTGGCACGCAGCAAACATGCTTACCCCTATGACCGCATACTGGTAGTAGATGCACCCGAACAGATACAGGTTCAACGAACCGTGCAACGCGATCAGCATGATCCCGAGTTCGTCAGACAGATCATGGGCACCCAACCATCACGTCAAGAATTACTCGCTATTGCGGATGACGTCCTCGATAATAGCGGGGATCTGGATGCCCTGGCACTCGCTGTCGATAAACTACATCGGCAGTATCTGGCGCTTGCCACACGACAATCCTGAAGCAACAAAATAAGGCCGGTCCCGCCACAACAAAACCATGCGCGTTAAGCTCCACGGACTAACACAAAATGTGTAAAATGCGCCCATGGCAAAACCCGTGATCTACGAGCAACCCCTGAACGAGCGCGTCCGGACCTTTCTGCGTCTGGAACACCTGTTCTGTCAGATGGATTATACCCTACGTGGCTTTTCAGTCTGGGACAGCCGCGCCACCCTGCACACCCTGGTTGATACGCTAGAGATCCTCAGCCGCAGTGATTTAAAGACCGAGCTCATCAAGGAACTCGAGCGACAGATCGTGAAACTTACTTCACTCCAACAGACTCCGGGGGTTGATACCCAGCAACTGGCGGCTATCCTGCACAAACTGGAAACTGCCCAGCAGGCCTTGCATAACCTGTCCGGACAAATCGGGCAGAGCTTGCGAGAACAGGAACTCATAAACAGTCTGCGTCAGCGCATGACAACGCCTGGCGGCAGCTGTCCAATCGATTTACCCATCTTTCATTTATGGCTGCAACAACCCGCTGAGGCGAGGATCGAGCAACAGGAGCAATGGAATAATCAACTCAACGTCGTACGTGAACCCGTAGCATTATTATTGGGCATGATCCGTGAGGCATCCGTCCCACAAAAGCAGTTGGCAGCGGAAGGGTTTTACCAGCAGTCTCTCGACAGCAACCAACCGATACAATTGATACGTGTTGCAATGCCGGCTGAACTCCCCTATTTCGCCGAAATTAGCGCGGGTAAACATCGCTTGACCATCCGCTTCCTGGAGCCTCAACCGGGTCGTCGCCCGTTACAGGCCCAGGATACCGTCGAATTCAAATTGACCTGTTGCGCACTATGAGCAAAAAACTCCACTGCCCGACTTGCGGCAAGGCGCTGACCTGGGACAAAAACAATCCGTACCGTCCATTTTGCTCGGAGCGCTGCAAGCTAATAGATTTGGGTGAGTGGGCCAGTGAAAGCCACCGTATCCCCGGCGACCCCGTCAATCCGGACCTGATCGACGATAAAGACAAGCATTGATCTCATGGCCACAGGCCACTGATACCGGCAATCCCCTGTGCGCCAAACTGCTGGGCGGTAACAATATCCTCCAGCTGCATCCTGCCCAAGGCATATACCGGACAATGTGCCTGCGTGACCAAGGCCGCAAATTTCGCCCAACCTAATGGCGTAGCCCCCGGATGTGATGGCGTTGATTTGACCGGCGACACCAGAACCATATCCGCCGCAAGTTTGCGGGCCTGCGCAAGTTCGTCCTCGTTATGCACAGACACACTCAACAGTTTATCCAGCCCGATCGGCCGTGCCTGCATCTGCATCAAACGCGCACTATTGAGATGTAAGCCGCTTGCATTTGTTTGTAAAAATATATCCGGGCTGGTATTTAATAAGACCTTAACACCTTGTTCCTGCACGACGAGTATCTTTCTGGCCAAGGCCAGATAATCATCATCTGAAAGATGTTTGGCGCGCAACTGCACCAGGCGCACACCTTGTTGAACCGCAGCATGCGTTTTTCTCAGGCATTCCTCATTTGAATTGAATGACCCGGTAATCATGCAGCGATCAGACAGGCGTATCGCATTGATAATGCCACGATTCGCTGCAGGAAACTCAAACGCATCAAGTTCTTCTACGCTAACCCACTTGATCGGCTGTCCCTCTTTACCGTGAGCATTGCCCGTGAAATCGATCACTCGATGTACATCCAGGCAGACCCGTTTATCACCATAATCATGTTCTATCTTGATAAGTGTGCGCGTTTGCTTGACATCGATTCCGACTTCTTCGTGCAATTCACGACGTAACGCCGATACAACATCCTCGCCTTCATCGAGCTTACCGCCTGGAAATTCCCACAAGCCGCCCTGGTGCAGGTGTTCCGGTCGACGCGCGATCAGAATACGACCCCGTGCGTCTGCGACGACACCGACGGCAACATGGACCAACTTCTTCATGAGCTTACTTGCGAAAGTCTATGGATATCAGAGGCCATCCGAACTGTACATCATGTGCGATATTCGGCATTAATCTTCACATAGTCATAAGAAAAATCACAGGTCCAGACGATTGTATTCACCTGTCCACGTGCCAGGATAACACGCACCGTGATCTCCGGTTGTTGCATGACCCGTCGTCCCTGTTCTTCGGTATAACTCGCAGCGCGGCCACCGTCCCTGACAATACAGACATCATCCAGATAAATCTGAATCTTGTTGATATCCAGATTCTCAATGCCCGCATAACCTACCGCGGCCAGAATGCGTCCCCAGTTGGGATCGCTGGCAAAAAACGCGGTTTTAACCAAAGGTGAGTGTGCAATGGCATAAGCGACCTTTGCGCATTCCTGGTCGCTGACACCTTGTTCGACAGAGACATTGATTAATTTCGTGGCACCCTCGCCGTCCTTGACGATGGCGCGCGCCAATGTGACACAAACATCATCCAGCATCGACTGAAATGCGGCAAGATCACCAGCCTGAAGAGTGACACCACTCCTACCCGTTGCCATCAATACCACGGCATCATTAGTCGAAGTATCTCCGTCAATCGTGATGCGATTGAAGGATTTATTCACCGCATTCCGCAAACAAGACTGCAAAACAGCTTGGTCGACACCGGCATCGGTCGCCAGAAACGACAGCATGGTCGCCATGTTTGGCCGAATCATGCCCGCACCTTTAGCAATTCCCGTAAGCGTGATCGGCTTGCCATTGAGTGTGATTTGGCGCGATACAATTTTGGGCTTGGTGTCCGTGGTCATAATCGCCTGCGCAGCGGTTTGCCAGGTATCCTCACGCAATTGTGACTGAAGCAGCGTTATGCCCGCGCGGATTTTATCCACGGGCAACGGCTCACCAATCACCCCGGTCGAAAACGGCAAAACGTCTTCGGGTTTGCAATGAAAGAGCTCAGCGACTGCCGCACAACTTTGCGCCGCGGCCTGCATCCCTTGCTCACCGGTGCCTGCATTAGCATTGCCACTGTTTATCAATAAGAACCGGGGCGATGACTTTGCGAGGTGATGTTTTGACAAAATAACAGGCGCAGCACAGAAGGCATTGCTCGTAAACATGGCGGCGGTCGAACTACCTTCAGCGATTTCGATTAATAGCAAATCCTGCCGGCCCGGCTTGCGAATGCCGGCTGCTGCAGTAGCCAGACGTACGCCAGCGATCGGCAGTGCAACCGAGGTATCCATAGCGCGTATTCCCAAGAAAATTAATTCAGCTTGCCGTGACAGTGCTTGTATTTCTTGCCTGAGCCACAGGGGCAAGGTTCATTACGTCCTACCTTACGCCCTTCGCGGACGTAAGGTTGAGTCGAATCCTCATCTGATTCGCCCTGCGTCAAGGCAGTTGCGTCCGCATGCTGGAATTGCATATTCGCTTCATTCACACGGCGACGCTGTTCTTCCATCGCCTCCACTTCTGCTTCACTGCGAATCTGTATCTTGCTCAGGATACTCACAACTTCATTTTTAAACCGCTCCAGCATTTCGGCAAAGAGGTCGAAGGATTCGCGCTTGTATTCCTGCTTCGGATCCTTCTGGGCGTAACCGCGCAAATGGATACCCTGCCTTAACTGGTCCATGGTCGCGAGGTGATCTTTCCACTGCGAATCGAGCACGTGCAAGGTCACCTCTTTCTCGACATGGTGAAGTACCTCCGCGCCTACAGCATTCATTTTTGCCTGATAAGCGGCAATCATCTCCTCATGGATGCGCCGGCGGAGGTTTTCTTCATGCAAATTATTATCCTCGTCCAGCCATTTTTGTAACGGTAAACGTAAATTGAACTCACCTTCCAATGCCTCTTCCAGACCAGACACATCCCACTGTTCTTCCAGACTCTGCGGCGGGATGTATGTATCGATGAGGGCATTCACAACGTCATCACGCAGAATACCGATCATGTCGGAGACATCATCCTTCGACATCAACTCATCGCGCATCTTATAAATTTCCTTGCGCTGATCATTGGCGACGTCATCGTATTCCAGCAAATTCTTGCGCATATCGAAGTTATGCCCTTCGACTTTGCGCTGGGCATTCTCAATGGCACGCGAGACGAGGTTATGTTCGATCGCCTCGCCTTCCTGCATGCCCAGCCGTTTCATCAGGCCGGCAACACGTTCGGAAGCGAAGATACGCATCAGGTTATCTTCCAGGGAAAGATAAAACCGGGAAGATCCGCGGTCACCCTGGCGACCCGAACGACCACGCAACTGGTTGTCGATGCGCCGTGACTCGTGCCGTTCGGTACCGATGATATGCAAACCGCCGGCCTCCAGTACCTGCGCATGACGTTTTTCCCATTCTTCGCGCAGTTTGTTGAGCTTGTCTTCCGGGGGATTATCCAGTGCCGCAATTTCTGTTTGCAGGCTTCCACCCAGAACAATGTCCGTCCCCCGACCCGCCATGTTGGTCGCGATCGTCACCGCACCCGGACGACCGGCCTGGGCTACAATCTCAGCTTCACGCGCATGTTGCTTGGCGTTCAGGACCTCATGCTTGATCTTTGCCTTGTCCAGGTTCTTGGACAGAAACTCCGATACCTCGATCGAGGTTGTACCGACGAGCACCGGTTGCCCACGTTTTTGACAATCACGGATATCTTCGATGATCGCCAGAAATTTTTCGCGCTGTGTCAGATAAACCTTGTCCGGGTTATCGATACGCACCATCGGACGGTGCGTGGGAATCACCACCACTTCCAGGCCATAAATCTGCTGGAACTCGTAAGCTTCCGTATCCGCGGTACCGGTCATGCCGGAGAGTTTGTTATACAAGCGGAAATAATTCTGGAAGGTAATCGATGCCAGTGTCTGGTTTTCCTGCTGAATCGGCACGCCTTCTTTGGCTTCGACGGCCTGATGCAAGCCGTCGGACCAGCGCCGGCCATGCATGGTACGGCCGGTAAACTCGTCAACAATGACAATCTCGTTGTCCTGCACGATGTAATCGACGTCCCGCTGGAACAACACGTGTGCACGCAAGCCCGCATTGATGTGATGCATGAGGCCAATGTTCGTCACATCGTAGAGACTGTCGCCTTCCTTGAGCAGGCCGGCCTTGGTCAGCAGTTCCTCGACATGCACATGGCCCTCTTCGGAAAGAAAGATCTGTTTGGTCTTTTCTTCCACCAGGTAGTCGCCGGGACTGTCTTTATCCGCTTGCCGGGTCAGCTTCGGTACTAACTCATTCACCCGGTAATACAACTCAGAACTCTCGTCGGTCGGACCGGAAATGATTAATGGCGTGCGAGCCTCGTCGATCAGGATAGAGTCGACTTCGTCGACGATGGCAAAGGCGTGACCGCGCTGGAATTTCTCCGCGGCACTGAATGCCATATTGTCGCGAAGGTAATCGAAACCGAACTCGTTATTCGTACCGTAAGTGATATCCGCGTCATAGGCGGCTTTCTTTTCCTCAACCGGCATATTCGGTACCACAACACCGACCGTCAGACCAAGGAAACCATACAACTTACCCATCCAGCCGGCGTCACGTCTGGCGAGATAATCATTCACCGTGACGACATGCACACCCTTACCGGGTAAAGCATTGAGATAGGCCGCCAATGTCGCCACCAGGGTTTTACCTTCACCGGTACGCATCTCGGCAATCTTGCCGTCGTTGAGGACCATACCGCCAATCAACTGAACATCGAAATGCCGCATGTTAAGTACACGTTTACCGGCTTCTCTGACGACCGCGAAGGCTTCGGGCAACAAGTCATGGACTGTGGCACCATCCTGAATACGCTGACGAAATTCGTTGGTCTTGGCCTGCAGCTGCTCATCGCTCAGAGCACTGATTTCTGGCTCCAGCGCATTAATTCGCGCCACTATCTTGTTGTAGTTCTTGACCAGCCGTTCATTACGGCTGCCGAACATCTTTTTGAACATTCCTGTCATCATCGTGTCATGGTTTCGTTATCGTTGTAATCCCGTAAAAACGGTGGTTAAACGCCGTATTCTACAAGGCTCGCCGGTCTTTGTCTTAGATTTGGCATCCTGTCTCGGATGCTGGAGCAAGAACTTTGCTATTGACCACCTAGGGGGGGAAAGTTCTGTTATCAGCGGTCTGAGAATTACCCCTTCATAGGGAGGCTTGGCTCGACGCTACACTAAAACTTGCCACAGGGGCTTAATGCCTATCTTATTGCGGAATTCCCGAGGCTGGGGAAGAGATGAAGGGCGTTTGTCCCGGGTGATACTGGCCAATCTTTGGCAAGGCCACTGACCCCTCATTGGTGGGGTAAATGTGGCAAGAAAACTCTGTATCTTTTAGGCCTTCTCAGAGGCCATTTGATGCCTGAATGTATTTCTTGGGGTTGACTGCGTGGCCGTTAATTAAGACCTCAAAATGGACGTGCGGGCCTGTGGAGCGACCGGTTGAGCCCATTTTTGCAATGATCTGGCCTTTTTTCACTGTCTGGCCCACGCTGACCAAAATTTTGGAATTGTGGCCATAGCGGGTGGAATAACCATTGCCATGGTTAATCTCGACTAAATTGCCATATCCAGAGCGCTTACCTGCATAGGTGACAACCCCGGCGGCCACTGACACGACGTCGGACCCCATCTTACCGGCAAAATCCAGCCCGGTATGCAAGGCGCGACGGCCAGTGAAAGGATCGGTACGCATACCAAAGTATGACGATAACCATCCATGTTTGACCGGGCGACCGGCTGGCATGACCTCCGCCTGCAGATTCCGATTCATAAGCATGGTTTCCAGCACGCTCAACTGCCGACCTCGATCGTCCAATTGTGCGGAAAGCTCATTAAGCGCTGCCACAAAATCGGGGACTTCCATCGGTGCGGATTGCGCATCGCTGTCGGGTCCACCCTGGGCCGGTGGATTCTCAAAATCAAATTCGCCTTTATCCAGTTTGGCCATGCTGGTAAGCCGCTGACCGAGCGCGTCGAGCCGGATGACATGGGCCTGGAGCTGACCTAGACGAAGCGCCAGTGCATTGAGGTTTTCTTCTGCCTTGCGAGTTGCATCCGACAATTTTACCCGTTGCACATCGAGTTCAGACTGTACTTCCCGGGTCAAGGCATCGGGATTGGCGCGCATATGTGAAATCCCCAAGCGATACCCACCATAAATGAGCGCAATGGGCATGATAATAAGAAGCCCTACCAATACTACGGAAAGCTTCCTATGGCACAGTGTGACTAGCCCAGTACAACCTTTTTTACGACGAAGTAAGACAATATTCATTTTCCAAGCGCCATTGATGACCAGCCTGTGTGACTGGCGGTTATAAGGAATATCGGTTAGGTAATGTGCAACTTTATTTTTATTTACTTAGAGTCTGAATTCACACACAATTCAGACGTGAGCTTTTGGAATGTACGCAATGCCCCGGGAAATATCAAGTTAAAATCAGCACATACCATTCATCTGCCAAGTATGAAATCGAGTCGTTCGCTGGACAAGCTATTCGAAGAAGCGCATGGAGATCTTGCGATCTTAGTCACAAGAACGCGGCAATTAATGCGTTGGACTGCCCTGCTTCGAACAAAACTCGACCAGGAACTTGCCCCCCATTGCTATCTAGGCGAGCTCCAGGAAACCAGTCTATCTATATTCGTCGATAGTGCAGCATGGGCAACACGTTTGCGATTTCAAATTCCCCAGGTGATATCGGCATTACGGATGGCGAATCCCATCTTTGCCAAACTGGAAAACATTAAAGTCAAAGTACTTACACAAGAGCATTCGCAAGACCTGGATGCCATACAATCCTCAGGCCCTGTGATGAGCACTGATAATGCTAGAAATATTAATAGCTTATCTGAGAGCATCGAGGACCCCGCACTGCAGCAGGCACTGCAGCGACTCGCTCGCAACGCGGCCCGAAAATAAAAAACCGCCGTGACGGCGGTTTTTTTATCACACTATGGATTTCCACTTAATGCACGACTAATTCGCCTGCACAGGCTGCATGAAAGAAATAGGCGCCTTTTTCTCGTCCTCGAATGTAACAAGTTCCCAGGCTTTTTCATCTGCCAACAAAGTCCGCAACAGACGGTTGTTCAGCGCATGTCCTGATTTATGCCCACTGAAAGCGCCAATTAAACTGCGTCCCAAAAGGTACAAATCGCCGATGGAATCCAGGATTTTATGCTTCACAAATTCGTCGACATAACGCAGACCGTCTTCGTTCAAAATCCGGTAATCGTCAAGTACAACCGCGTTATCCAGACTGCCACCGAGGGCCAGATTATTGGCACGCAGGGTTTCGATCTGGTTCATAAAACCGAATGTGCGCGCACGGCTAATCTCTTTCACGAAAGACGTTGTCGAAAAATCTACTTCAGCCGTCTGATGTGCTTCCTTAAATGCAGGGTGGTCGAACTCAATGGTGAAACCGACCTTGAACCCGTCAAACGGTTCAAATTTCACCCACTTGTCCCCATCTTCCACGCGCACAGGTCGCTTGATGCGAATGAACCGTTTTGGCGCATTTTGCTCTTCAATGCCCGCGGATTGAATCAGGAATACGAAGGGACCGGCACTACCATCCATGATCGGCACTTCCGGTGCGTTCAGGTCAATATACGCATTATCGATGCCGAGACCCGCGAGGGCAGAGAGCAGGTGCTCGACTGTCGAGATGCGTACACCATCTTTAATAAGTGTCGTTGATAAGGTTGTATCCCCAACATTCTCGGGAATTGCAGGGATTTCCACCGGTTCATCCAGATCAACGCGCCGGAAAATAATCCCGGTATCCGGCACTGCCGGCCGCAGTGTCAGATACACTTTTTGACCCGTGTGCAAGCCCACGCCGGTCGCGCGAATGACATTTTTGAGGGTTCGTTGTCTAATCAAGGCGTCAATTCCCTTAGCAAATTAATTTTTCGAAGTATATAAGCAATTTCCGCGCCAGTCCTGATTGAACGCGGTGCACCAATTCCGAGCAGACCGGCGATGATAAATCACTCAACCCAGTTACGGCAACCGCTAAAATCATAGCGTCCTTTTCAGATAAAGCTTTAATTAGCCACAAGTTTTTACCAATCCTGCTGAACGCAGGCTGAATTAATCAGCCTGCCGACGCAAGAATGCCGGGATGTCCAGATAATCCAGGTTCGCACCAGGCTCAACATCAAAACGATCACCCACGGCTTTTTTACGCATCACGGCCGGACGGTCCAGTTTTTCATAATCCACTTCGCCATTATTCGCACGATCAACGACCAACTTGGGTTTTTCCGTCTTGTCCAAACCGTTTCCTAAACCTGTCGCCACCACTGTGACCCGCAATTCGCCACTGAGTTCTGGATCGATTACCGTACCTACGACCACCGTCGCATTTTCAGAGGCAAAATTCTTAATGGCATTACCCACCTCTTCGAATTCGCCGATAGCCAGATCCATGCCCGCTGTGACATTCACGAGAATACCGCGTGCGCCGGCAAGATTAACGTCCTCCAGTAAGGGGCTAGCAATTGCCGCTTCTGCCGCTTCCCGCGCACGATCTTCGCCGCTTGCACGACCAGAACCCATCATCGCCATGCCCATCTCGGACATCACGGTGCGGACGTCGGCAAAGTCCACGTTGATCAAACCCGGACGAGTAATCAGCTCAGCAATGCCCTGCACAGCACCAAGCAACACATCATTGGCGGATTTGAAGGCATCCAGCAGGCTGATGTTTTTACCCAGTACACTCAGCAGTTTTTCGTTGGGGATGGTGATCAAAGAATCGACATAGCTTTTCAATTCTTCGATACCATTCTTGGCGATTTCCATGCGCTTCTTGCCTTCAAACGGAAACGGTTTGGTGACAACAGCGACGGTAAGAATCCCCATATCCTTGGCAACTTGCGCAACGATTGGCGCACCACCAGTACCGGTGCCACCGCCCATGCCCGCCGTGATAAAGACCATGTCGGCACCTTCCAGCATTTCCGCGATGCGCTCACGATCTTCCAACGCGGCCTGGCGTCCGATCTCAGGATTCGCACCAGCACCCAAACCTTTGGTGATCGTGCTGCCCAGTTGCAACAGCGAACGCGCGGAACTGTTCTTCATGGCCTGTGCATCGGTGTTGGCCACGATAAATTCCACACCCTCGATGTTTTGGCGAACCATGTGCTCGACAGCATTGCCACCGCCACCGCCTACGCCAATGACTTTGATCACAGCCTCTTGTGCATAATTGTCCATTAATTCAAACATACTCATACCTCTGCCCTCCTACTACGTTAAAGAAACTCTGTTTTTTATCCATAAACAGAGCGCTCCAAAACAATCTGTCAAAAATTACCTTGAAACCAACCCTTCATGCGTTTGAACACGGTTTTGAAACCACCCGCCATGCGGGCCTCCGCTTCACGTACTGCACGATTCTGATGTCCGAACAGCAACAAACCGACACCGGTTGCGTGAATCGGATTGCGCACAACATCCACCAGACCGTTGACGTATTGCGGCAGTCCCAAACGCACTGGCATGTGAAAGATTTCTTCCGCCAGTTCAATCACACCTTCCATCTTGGCGCTACCACCCGTCAGCACAATGCCCGCCGCGCACAGATCCTCGAAACCACTGCGACGCAACTCCGCCTGTACCAGTGTGAATAATTCTTCGTAGCGAGGTTCAACCACTTCCGCGAGAGTTTGTCGTGCCAGTCTGCGCGCCGTGCGTTCACCAACACTTGGCACCTCGATGGTTTCATCCGGGCTGGCCAACTGTGTCAGTGCACAGGCGTACTTGATCTTGATCTCTTCGGCATGTTGCGTCGGTGTACGCAAGGCAACCGCGATGTCATTCGTTACCTGATCGCCGGCAATCGGAATCACGGCGGTATGCCGGATTGCGCCTTCGGTAAATACGGCAATATCTGTGGTACCGCCGCCGATATCCACCAGACAGACGCCCAGCTCTTTTTCATCGTCGGTCAATACGGCATTACTTGACGCGAGTTGTTCGAGAATGATGTCGTCCACTTCCAGACCGCAACGGCGCACACACTTGATAATGTTCTGCGCGGCGCTCACCGCGCCGGTCACCATGTGAACCTTGGCTTCGAGACGCACACCGGACATGCCGATGGGTTCGCGAATCCCTTCCTGGTTATCAATAATGAATTCCTGCGGCAGGATATGCAGAATGCGTTGATCCGCCGGAATGGCCACGGCACGTGCGGCGTCGATCACCCGATCTACATCCGCGCCAGTGACTTCCTTGTCGCGAATGGCAACGATGCCGTGAGAATTGAGGCTACGGATATGACTGCCGGCGATACCGGCATAGACCGAATGAATCTGGCAGCCAGCCATGAGTTCGGCTTCCTCGACCGCGCGTTGTATGGATTGCACTGTCGATTCAATATTGACGACGACACCTTTCTTCAGGCCGCGTGAAGGATGCGAACCGATACCAATCACATCGATTTCACCGTCAGCAGTCACTTCTCCTACGATCGCCACAACCTTGGAGGTACCGATGTCCAGTCCAACGATGAGATTCTTTTCTACCTTTTTTGACACTGATTTTATCCTCGTCCTAACTCGTGTGCGGTGTCCGCCAGCCCACCGCCAGGCCGTTGCTATAGCGCAAGTCCACTCGGGCAATATCATTGGCGCGTTGCGCCAGCAACTTGCGATATACCCGGGTGAATCTTTCCAGACGGATTCGCGTATCATCCCGACCGAGTATCACTTCGATGCCGTTATCCAGCTTCAAACTTATGGCGCGACGCGAATCCATGTGTATTTCCTGTATTTGTAATTGCAGCGGCGAGATGATCGACTTCGCCAGTTGATAAGTCTCTGTGAGGTTGCGTTCCGTTCCGGACGGTCCATCGAATAGCGGCAGTCCCTTCGGATAGGTATCGCGTGCAGGGAAAAACAACACACCTTGTAAATTCACGAGTCCTCCCTTCGCCCAGACGGCTTGCGTTTGTTGTTCGCTAACTTCAATGGCCAATGTGTCCGGCCATATGCGGCGGACACTGTCGTTGTCCACCCACGGTATCGCCTTGACTGCTTGCTGCACTTCATCCACGTTCACATTGAAATAACCGCCGCGCACGGTCTTGGCAACAACCTTGCGCAATTCGTTCTGGTCAATGTGTGCAAACGTACCCAGCACCTGAATCTGTTTGATAGGCAGTGTTTGCGGGTCCTGCAGTTTCTTCACACCCAGGGCTAACAGCACAACCAGCACCAACAACAAGCACCACGCCCACAGCAATCGCCAGTTAATGTGCCAGCGACGCGCATGACGCGGATATGCTGCTTGTTGACTAGCGCGCGCGACCATGGTCTGCCTCCGCTATCGTCTCCCTGTCCGCAGTCATGGTTTGCTGTAAAATGCGATAAACCAGTTCGTCGAACGCAATCCCACGAACGCGCGCCGCCATCGGCACCAGACTGTGGTCCGTCATCCCCGGTACGGTATTCAACTCGATGATGTACGGTTTGCCGGCCTGATCGCACAGGATGTCAACGCGTCCCCAGCCTTCAGCGCCCACGGCCTTGAATGCCGACAAGGCCAGACGCTGTAACTGCGCTTCCTGCTCCAGCGGTAAACCACAGGGACAGTGATATTTGGTGTCGTTGGCAAAATATTTCGCGTCGTAGTCGTAAAACTTGTGCGGGGTTTCCAGCCGAATCACCGGCAAGGCCTCCTCGCCAAGGATCGCCACCGTATACTCCTTGCCAACAATCCACTGTTCGGCAAAGACCTGACCTTCATATTGCGCCGCCAGTTGGTAAGCCGCCGCGAGTTGATTCTCTTCTTCAACCTTGGTCATACCGATACTGGATCCTTCGAGGGCCGGCTTGACCATCAAGGGCAAACCCAGTTCGGCGACGACATAATTCAGATCGGCATCCTGATCCATCAGCATGTATCGTGGTGTGGGCAGATTGGCGCCTTCGAGCAATTGTTTGGTACGTAACTTGTCCATGGACAACGCCGATGCCATCACGCCACTACCGGTATAGGGCAGACCGAGAATTTCCAATGCCCCCTGGATAACGCCGTCTTCACCACCCGGACCGTGCAGGACAATAAAGACGCGATCGAAATTGCCCTGGGCCAGGGTCTGCAAGACCGTTTCACGCTGGACATCAATGCCATGTGCATTGACACCGCGTTGCTGCAGGGCGGCCAGCACGGCATTGCCACTCTTGAGTGAAATCTCACGCTCGGCCGACCAACCGCCCATCAACACCGCCACCTTGCCGAAGGCTTGCGGTGATGGACTGTCTTGTTGCTGTAATGTCACAATCGTACCCATTTATTTGTTGTCACCTACAACGCGCACTTCCGTCTGCAAGCGCACGCCGGTTTCCTGTTCCACGGTTTGCTGCACCTTCGTGATCAGGGCTTCGATGTCGGCGGCACTGGCCGTGCCCGTGTTCACGATAAAATTGGCGTGTTTCTCCGATACGCAGGCACCGCCAATGCAAGTCCCCTTCAGGCCACAAGCCTCGATCAGGCGCGCAGCATAATCGCCCGGCGGATTGCGAAACACGGATCCTGCGTTTGCCTGTTGTGTTGGCTGGCTGGCGCTGCGTTTACTCAGCAAAGTTTTAATCCTGTTCTGGCTCTCTTCACTGTCGCCGCTCTTTAATTGCAGGACACAGGACACAAACCATTCATCCTGCGGTCCACGCACCTGCCGGTAGCCGATCTGATAATCAGCCGCCGTGCGTTGATGTAATGTTCCCTGACGGTCAAGCGTTTGCACCGAAGCCACCACATCCCAGGTCTCACCGCCAAAGGCACCGGCATTCATCGCCAGGGCACCACCCATGGTGCCGGGAATACCGCAAAGGAACTCGGCACCGGTCAACCCGTGATTCGCGGCAACTTTTGCCACCTTGGGACAGGCCACACCCGCTTCGACATAGATGCGTTGTTGTTCCAGCACATCGAGGCCGTTGAGTACGCCACTGGTGCAGATCACGGTGCCGCGATAACCACCGTCGCGCACCAACAGGTTGCTGCCCAGACCAAGCCAATAGATCGGTTCTTCCACAGACAGGCCTGCCATGAAGACTGACAGGTCTTCGATATCCGCCGGTTGATAAAAACGCGCGACCGGACCACCGACGCGCCAGGAGGTGTGACGTGATAACATCTCGTTCTCACGTAATACCCCGCGCAGCTTGCTTGTCGCTGGTGTCATCGTCATCGAGTCCATATCAATGTTGCTTTCCCGGAGCTGTCCGCGCACCCGGTTTGCGTTTGGTCTTCAACGGGTCAGTCACTTTCGTCACAACCAGAGTCTGCAATTCCCGTTGACGGCTCTGCAGGGATTCGCCACAACCCAGGTGATAATGTTTCAAACTGGTCATGCGTCTACCTCCAACAAGCGTTGCTTCAGTTGCGGTGCAATCGCGCCGATGTTGCCGGCACCCAGCGTCAGCAAAATATCGCCATCCTGCAAAATTGCATGCAGGGCCTGCGGCAATTGATCCACGGTCTCCACGAAGACAGGATCGACCATGCCGCGATTACGAATTGCGCGCGCCAGGGTGCGCCCGTCCGCGCCGGGGATAGGTGTTTCACCGGCCGGATACACTTCCAGCAATACCAACGAATCCACTTCCGACAGCACCATGCAAAAGTCTTCGAACAAATCACGTGTGCGCGTATAACGATGCGGTTGAAACACCAGAACCAGCCGTCGATTGGGCCAGCCGCCACGGATGGCTTCGATGACAGCAGCGGCCTCGCGTGGATGATGGCCGTAATCATCGATGTGCATCACCGTACCGCTGGCAACGGGAATATCCTCGTAACGCTGGAAGCGCCGGCCAATCCCCTGGAATTCCGCCAGGGCCTTGGTGATTGCCGCATCATCGATCCCGACTTCATGCGCGACTGCGATGACCGCCAGCGCATTCAACACATTGTGATGACCGGGCATGTTCAGGGTGATGTGCAACCAATCCGGCTGGTCCTTGCGTGAAACACGAAAGTGCGTCTGGAATTGTGACCGTTGAATATCCGTGGCGCGAATGTCCGCGTTCTCGTTAACGCCGTAGGTCACCACCGGGCGCGTAATCTTGCCCAGGATCCCGGCGATGGTTGGATCGTCCAGACACAGCACGGCGAGGCCGTAAAATGGCAGGTGATGCAAAAATTCGATGAAGGTCTGCTTGAGCCGTTCGAAATCGCCACCGTAGGTCTCCATGTGGTCGGCATCGATGTTCGTCACCACGGCCATCATCGGTTGCAAATGCATGAAGGAGGCGTCACTTTCATCCGCTTCGGCCACGAGATAGTGGCCGCTACCCAGGCGCGCATTAGAGCCGGCGCTATTGAGTTTGCCGCCAATCACAAACGTCGGGTCCACGCCACCTTCGGCCAGCACGCTCGCAATCAAACTGGTGGTGGTGGTCTTGCCATGCGTACCGGCCACGGCGATACCAAAACGAAAACGCATCAGCTCCGCCAGCATTTCCGCGCGCGGTACCACCGGAATTCGTTGTGCATTCGCAGCGATGACTTCCGGATTGTCTTTCTTCACGGCGCTGGACACGACCACCACATCCGCCGCCTGAATATTTTCTGCCGCATGCCCGATATGAATCGTTGCGCCCATGTCCTGCAAACGCTTGGTCACCAGATTTTGTCCTAGATCTGATCCGCTGACCTGATAGCCGAGATTAAGCAGCACTTCCGCGATCCCGCTCATACCCACGCCGCCGATACCAACGAAGTGAATGCACTTGATACGGCCCATGCCCGGTTCGGCACGCCCGTTGCGCAAATCCGTGAGGCGGCGGTTGTGATCAACCATGGGCCACCTCCAGGCAATGCCGGATGACATCGTCGGTCGCATGCGGGCATGCCAGCGCCACCGCCTTGTTCGCCATCGCCAGCAAGTGCGCACGCCCGCCTTGCAACAAGGTCGTCAATTCATCGGCCAGGCGCTGCGCTGTCAATTCGACTTGCTGAATGAGAATCGCCGCACCCGCCTGGCTGAGGAAACGTGCATTCGCGGTCTGGTGATCATCCACTGCATGCGGATACGGCACCAGGATCGACGCAATACCGACATTACTGATCTCACTCACCGTCATAGCGCCAGCGCGGCAAATCAACAGGTCCGCCCAGGCATAAGCGGCATCCATGTCGTCAATGAATTCCACCAGTTTGGCATCGATGCGTTGTTCAAAATAAAGCTGTTGCGTGCCCGTGAGCTTGCCACGTCCGGTTTGATGCCAGACCTGCGGACGCAGGCCGGTATCCAGTCTGGCCAGTGCCTGGGGTACGCATTCATTCAGCGCCTGTGCACCGAGACTGCCGCCGACAATTAATACACGCAATGCCCCTTCGCGTTCACCATAACGTTGTGCAGGTTTGGCGATATTCAGGATACCGGCCCGCACCGGATTGCCAGTGTGGTGCACTTTGTCCTGCATAGCAAAACTGTGTGGGAAGGCTTCCAACACGCGTTTGGCAAGTTTCGCCAACCAGCGATTGGTCATCCCCGGAATGGCATTCTGTTCGTGAATCACCAGTGGTCTGCGTAACAACCATGCGGCAATACCACCCGGTCCGGTAACAAAGCCACCCATGCCCAGGATCACGTTGGGTTTGAGTCGCAAACACACCTGCAGGGCTTGAGTAACGGCGATCAGGATCCGCAGCGGCGCCAACAGCCACCCCAGTATGCTCTTGCCGCGCAAACCCTTGATACGGATGTAGTCGATCGCGAAACCGGCCTGCGGGATCACTCTTGCCTCCAGACCTGCATGGGTGCCCAGCCAGTGCACGGAAATCCCCTGCGCACGCATTTGCTGCGCCACAGCCAGCGCCGGGAACACATGACCACCGGTCCCGCCTGCCATTACCAAGACTGTTGTCGGTTTCACCATGCCTTTCTGGTCCGTTGTATATGCCGATCATCGCGGCGGGTTTCGTAATCCACGCGAATCAACAATGCCAGCGCCACACACATCACGATGATGCTGCTGCCGCCGTAACTCATGAACGGCAGTGTCAGACCTTTGGTCGGCAACACGCCCATGTTCACACCCATGTTGATGAAGGCCTGCAAGCCAATCCAGGTCCCGATGCCGTAAGCAACGTAACCGGCGAACGGCCGCTCGCGATTTTCCGCGGCGCGCCCGATGCGCAGCGCGCGGATGATCATGATCGTGAACAGACTGATAACCACGATCACGCCTACCAGCCCTAATTCTTCCGCCAGCACCGCAAACAAAAAGTCCGTATGCGCTTCCGGCAGATAAAATAATTTCTGCACACTGGAACCCAGGCCTACCCCCAGCCAGGAACCACGACCGAAGGCGATCAAGGCCTGCGTCAACTGGAAGCCCGAGTTATACGGGTCTGCCCAGGGATTCAGAAATGCCGTCAAGCGATGCATGCGGTATTCCGAGGTGTACACCAGCAACGCCAGCGCGATTGCAACCGCGACGATCAACAGCATGAATTGACTGACGCGCACACCGGCAAGCCACATCATCACCACGGCGGTGGCGATCAACACAGCCGCCGCGCCGAAGTCCGGTTCGAGCAGGAGCAGCACGGCGATGATCACGAGCAGGCCCAGGGGCCGCATAAAACCGGCAAAGGTGGTACGTACGCTGTCGTTGTGCCGCACCAGATAACCGGCAAGATAGATCACGCTGAACAGCTTCACGATCTCCGAGGCCTGCAGGTGAAAACTGCCGATGGAGATCCAGCGCGTACTGCCATTGGCGGAATGGCCCAGTCCCGGAATAAACACCAGGACCAGCAACACCAGATTGATCACCATCAATGCCGGACCGCTGCCCTGCCAGACGCGCATCGGGATCCGCACAACGACAGCGGCGGTAAATACGCCGATGCCGGTGAACAATAATTGCCGCCACAGATAATAAAACGGCGTGCCGAGTTGACGATCCGCGACCGAGACCGACGCAGACCCGACCATGATCAGGCCGAGGAACATAATGGCCAGGGCACTGCCCACCAGCCAGTAATCCATGGCCCAGGTGACGCGGGCGTGGGGTTCCGGCTTGAATAATTGCTGAAAGTAATTGGCGACTTGCGAACTCATTGCAGCGCCTCCTTCACCAATTGCATGAAGACCTGACCGCGATGGGCATACCCGTTGAACATATCGAAACTGGCACAGGCCGGTGACAGCAACACGACATCACCGGCCTGTGCCAGTTGCCGCGCCGTGTTCACAGCCTCGGCCATATCCTTGACGCGGGTTTGCGGTATGCGATCACCCAATGCAGCGGCAATGCGATCTGCGTCCTGCCCCAACAACAAGGCATGGCAATGACGTTTCGCCAACGCCTCTTGCAAAGGAGCAAAGTCCTGGCCCTTGCCCTGTCCACCCAGAATGACGAACAGGGTCCTGGCATCAAGACCGGAAATAGCGGCGAGCGCCGCGCCCACATTCGTGGCCTTCGAATCATTAAACCACTGCACGCCGTCTTGTTCAGCGACCCACTGCGTGCGGTGCGGCAATCCGGGAAATTCACGCAAGGCCTCGAGCATGGCCGGCATGGGCAGACCGACAGCCGTACCTAGCGCCAGTGCGGCTAAGGCATTTGCGACATTGTGTTGCCCCTTGATCCGGATCTCGTCAACCGGCAGCAAAGCCTGCGTACCCCGCGCAAGTAAATCGCGGCCGTCTTTATGAATCACACCAAAAGTGTAATCACCTTTCGGCACGCCCAGGGTGAAACGCAGGACTTTACGCTGCGTACCGAGCTTGCTCGCCAGTATCTCGACAAAGGCATCATCCTGATTGATCACGACCACGCCACTGCCGTGATAGATACGGGCCTTGGCTTCTGCATATTCATCAATCGTCGTATACCGATCCATGTGATCTTCACTGATATTCAATATCACGCTGGCGGCGGCATCGAGCGTATTCGTGGTCTCCAGCTGGAAACTGGAGAGTTCCAGCACGTATAACTGGGCCTGATCGTTGTGTTCCACCAATTGCAATGCGGGTGTACCGATGTTACCGCCGACATAGACCTGCTTGCGGGCCACGCGTGCCATCTCGCCGACCAGGGCCGTCACCGTACTCTTGCCGTTAGACCCGGTGATCGCCACGATGGGTTTGTCCACACAGCGGGCAAACACCTCGATATCCCCGATAACAGTTTTGCCTTGTGCCATCGCCGCGGCAATCTCGGGAGTCTTGAGTGACACGCCCGGGCTCAACAGCAGGATATCGGCGCGGGCAATAACTTGCGGGTCAAAGCCACCGACAAACACGCCCACATCCGGATATTCTTCCTGCAGTGTTTTCAATCCCGGCGGTGTGAGACGACTATCGGTCACGGCCAACTCAATGCCGCGCGCATGCAGAAACCGCACGCAGGACAAACCGGTATCCCCCATGCCGACCACGAGCACCCGTTGCCCGCGAAAGATGTCAGGGCAGATCAGCTGTTGAGTTTCCGTTTGCATGCTTAACACATTGCGCTCCGCTTAACGCACCTTTAAGGTCGCCAGTCCTACCAGGACCAGAATGACCGTAATGATCCAGAACCGCACGATGACGCGCGGCTCCGGCCAACCATTGAGTTCGAAGTGATGATGCAGCGGCGCCATTCTAAAAATGCGCCTGCCCGTCAGCTTGAACGAGGCCACCTGCAAGATCACCGACACGGTTTCCATGACGAACACACCGCCCATGATGAACAACACCAGTTCCTGTCTGACCATAAAGGCCACGACCCCCAGTGCAGCGCCCAGGGCCAGCGCGCCGACGTCGCCCATGAAGACCTGTGCGGGATACGTGTTGAACCAGAGAAAGCCCAGACCGGCGCCCACCAACGCGCCGCAGAAAATGATCAGCTCACCAACGCCGGGGATGTGCGGAATACCAAGATAATGCGAGAAGTTCACGTTACCGCTCAGATAGGCAAAGACACCGAGTGCCCCGCCGACCATTACCGTGGGCAGGATTGCCAGGCCGTCCAGACCGTCTGTCAGGTTCACGGCATTGCTTGAACCAACTATCACGAAATAACCAATCAACACATAGGCCAGCATGCCCAGTGGAATGGTGGCATGCTTGAAGACCGGGACGATGAATTCACGTTCGGCTACAGTCGAGACATGAAACAGGTATGCCACCACCACGATGGCGATAACCGACTGCCAGAAATATTTGTACTTTGCCCGCAGGCCTTTGGGATCGCGCTTGATCAGTTTTTTGTAATCATCCACCCATCCGATGATGCCGAAACTGAGCAATACGCCGATCACGACCCAGACATAACGGTTGCGTAAATCCGCCCACAACAGCGTACTGACGATCACGGCAACCAGGATCAAGGCACCACCCATGGTAGGCGTCCCGGCCTTGGTCAGGTGTGTCTGGGGACCGTCGTTGCGAACCGTCTGTCCGATCTTGTACATGCTCAGCTTGCGAATCATGCCCGGACCGACGATGAACGAAATGATCAGTGCCGTGAGGACACCCAGAATCCCGCGGAACGTCAGATAACCAAAGACGTTGAAGCCGCTGTAGAGTTTTTGTAGATGTTCTGCCAGGTGGTACAGCATCAGCCGTTCTCCCCTTTGTGCGTCAGGGCCTGCACCACGTTTTCCATATGTGCCAGGCGTGAACCTTTTACGAGTAAGGTCACGTCCATGTTCAAATCATCCGCCAGCGCGGAAATCATGCTGGGCTGATCGTCATAGCTCAGCGCATCGCGGCCAAAGCTGCTTGCCGCAAAGCGCGCGAGCTTACCCACGGTATACAAACGATCGACGCCGGAGGCCTTCGCCACCTGGCCGGCTTCGCGATGCAATTGTTCGGCGTTATCACCCAACTCGCCCATGTCACCCAGGGCGAGAAAATGACGACCGTCAAAGTTTTTGAGTACATCGAGTGCGACGCGCAGCGAAGCCGGATTGGCATTGTAGGTATCATCAATGATGCGGCTGCCGGCCTTGCCGATCTTGATCTGCAGGCGGCCTGCGACGCTGTGCATGGATTGCAGGCCATCACGTATCTCCGCGAGACTGGCACCTGCTGCAAGTGCACCGGCGCTGGCGGCCAGTGCGTTCATCACATTATGTCTGCCGGGCAGGGGCAACATAACCTGGACATCACCTTGCGGCGTATGCAGATCGATCTGACTGCCATTATCGCTGGCGCGCCAGCTCGCCGAGACATCCGCCGGATTATCCAGACCAAAACTCAGTTGTTGTTTACCCGCACACATTTCCCGCCACAGCGGTGCAAAGCGATCGTCGGCATTGATGATTGCAACACCATCATCACCCAGACCGCTGTAAATCTCACCTTTGGCATGCGCCACGCCTTCGAGGGAACCAAAGCCTTCCAGATGCGCAGCGCCGGCATTGTTGACGATTGCCACGCTGGGCAAGGCAAGCCCGGTGAGATAGGCAATTTCTTTGGCGTGGTTCGCCCCCATTTCAATCACGGCGCTGGTATGTGTGTCACGCAGACGCAACAAGGTCAGCGGAACGCCGATGTCATTGTTGAGGTTGCCCTGTGTTGATAAGTTACTATGGCGCACGGCCATGATGGCGCTGAGCATTTCCTTCACCGTGGTCTTGCCGTTGCTGCCGGTGACGGCGATCAACGGCAGCGTGAACTGTTGACGCCAGGCACGTGCAATACGGCCGAGCGCCAAGCGCGTGTCGTCCACCCGGATCTGTGCACAATCCACATCCACTGGTCGATTCACGACAACCGCAACCGCGCCTTGCTTGCAGGCCTGTCCGGCAAATGCATGTGCATCGAAACGTTCGCCCGCCAGTGCAATGAATACCTGTCCCTGCATGACCTGACGCGTATCCGTACTGATACCGGTCACCACCTTGTCCTCGCCAATGAGCTCGCCCTGCGCTGCCTTGGCAATCGCCTGCAGGTTCCAGCGAAAGTCAGCGCCGCTCATGGTGTGACTCCTGCGAACATGCGAGTTACCACGTCCATGTCGCTGAACGGCAGTTTCTCGTCGCCGATCTGCTGATAGGTTTCATGGCCCTTGCCGGCGATGACGACGACGTCCTGCTGCGCAGCATGCGCGATGGCATGACGAATGGCCCGTGCGCGATCCTGTTCAATCACGACATCACTGTCCTTACGTAAGCCGGCACGAATGTCTTCAATAATTTTTTCCGGCTGTTCGTGACGGGGATTGTCATTGGTCAGAATAACGTGATCGGTAAAACTCTCTGCGATAGCCCCCATCACCGGCCGTTTGGCCTTGTCACGATCGCCGCCGCAGCCAAACACCAGCCAGAGTTTGCCAAAGCGGTGCTGACGGGTGGACGATAAAACCTGTTGCAGGGCGTCCGGGGTATGCGCGTAATCGATAATCACCAATGGCCGACCGGGTTCATGCATGACCTGCATCCGCCCGCCAATGGGACGAACCTGTTGCAGGCGTTGCAGGGCAAGCTCGACGCTCAGACCGGCATCCAGCAGAACGCCCATCGTCGCCAGCAGGTTATACACATTGAACTCGCCAAACAGACCGACATTCAGCTCGCCTGAACCATATGGCGTGTGCAATTGCATCGACATGCCGGTGTGGTGATATGAAATATTCTCGGCGTACAACTCCGGGATGCCATGGAATTTATCCAGACCATAACGCAGCAGGTCGACATCCGCGGGATGTTTCGCGATCAGTTCACGACCATACGCATCGTCCTGATTAATGATATGTGTCCGCACTCGCGGCCAATGAAACAGACGCGTCTTCGCATCGGCGTAGGCCTGCATATTCCCGTGATAATCGAGATGGTCGTGGGTCAGATTGGTAAACACTGCGCAGTCGAAATGCACGCCGCCGACACGCCCCTGGTCCAGGGCATGGGAAGACACTTCCATCGCCACCGCTTCAGCACCACTATCGCGCAGTTCCGCTAATTGACGATGGCAGGTAATCGCATCAGGCGTGGTATGTGTCGCCGCCTGCAGCGCATCCAGATAACCCCAGCCCATCGTCCCGATGACACCGCAGTGCTTTGTCGCATCGAGGGCCTGGGCGATGAACTGGCTGGTGGAAGTCTTGCCATTGGTCCCCGTGATCCCGATGGTATAAAGCGATTTTGAGGGTCCCGCATAGAAGCGGTCGGCGAGAACGCCGACCTTGTGGATTAAATTGTCGATGGCAATCATCGGGAGCGGCTCACCGCTGGCGGATGTCCGCCAATGAATGGGTATCGGTTCGCTGCCGGAATCACTTTGCCAGATAACCGCCGCGGCACCGCGTGCGATGGCATCGTCGATATACTTGCGGCCATCCACGGTCTTGCCCGGAATCGCAATGAACAGATCGCCCGGCATTACCTGACGGCTATCCAGCATCAGGCGCAGGATGTTGCAATCCTGTCTCGCAACATAATCCACAAAACCGCGCAACAAGTCGGATAACAACATGCCCGGCACCTTGTTCTGCGCCGCCATCATTGTTGTCCTCCGAGCATGGCGAAGTTGATCGGTTTTGCCGGCAACTGATCCGGCGGAATATCCAATAAACGCATGGCGCCCGCCATCACTGCTCCGAATACCGGGGCAGCCACTTCACCGCCAAAGTAATCGCCCTGCGGGTCGTTAATCGTAACGGCCATGACCAGACGCGGATTGGATGCCGGCGCCATACCAACAAAAACGGAAGTGTAGCGATCCTTGTCGTAACCGTGTGCACCGACTTTATGTACCGTGCCGGTCTTGCCTGCGATGGAATAGCCCGGCACCGCCGCACGCGTACCGGTACCGCCGGTTTCCACGACCGCTTGCAACATCTTGATAATTTCTTTGGTATAACGTGCCTGTATCACACGCTCGCCCTGCACCGGCGCGGATTGCAGTTGCACGGTTACCGGTTTGAGATAGCCGCCACTGGCCAGCACACAATAGGCCCGCGCCAATTGCAGGTTGGTAACCGCGAGGCCGTAGCCGTACGATAATGTTGCACGTTCGATATCGCGCCAGACACGCGGCGTATGCAGCGTACCGTTGACTTCGCCCGGCAGACCACTGCCGGTCAGGTCACCAAAACCGACATGTTCGTGTACGTGTAACAGCAATTCCGGATTGATCGACAAGGCGATCTTGCTGGCGCCGACATTACTCGACTTCTGAATAATCTGCAGCAGATTGAGACGCCCATAGTCATGTTCATCACGAATCGTATTGCTGCCCACCATCAGATAGCCGGGTGAGGTATTGATAATGGTGGAAGGCTTGAACAAACCGGATTCGAGACCGGCGGCAATGGTAAACGGTTTGACCGTGGAGCCCGGTTCAAAGGTATCCGTCACCACACGGTTACGATAGAGATAACCCTTGAGGTCATCGCGATTGTTGGGATTAAATGACGGCTGATTCACCATCGCCAGGACTTCACCGGTCTGCACATCCAGGATGACCGCCGAGCCGGACTTCGCCTTGTGCTGGAATACCGCGCGCTTGAGTTCACGATAGGCGAGATATTGCAAACGGCGATCGACACTCAATACCAGATCGTTGCCCGGGCGCGGGCGTTTGATCATATCGACGGTCTTGATCACGCGCCCGATACTGTCGATCATGACCATTTGGCTGCCTTCGACACCCTGCAGCGATTTATTGAAGGCCAGCTCCACGCCTTCCTGACCCTTGTCATCCACATTAGTGAAGCCGACCAGATGGGCCATCACCTCACCGCTCGGGTAATAGCGACGATATTCGCGTTTGGTATAGACGCCGGGGATTTTCAGGTCGAGCGCCTGCTGCGCGAGAACAGGATTGATACGCCGCTTGATAAAGACAAACTCCTTGTCCTGTTGCCTGTGCTGCTCGATCTGTTTGCCTAATTCGCGTGGATTCAGATCGAGTATCTTGCCCAACTGACGTAACTGCTGGGTTGTCGCATCGAACTTCTGCGGGTCAGCCCAGACGGTGTCCACGGGCGTACTGACGGCGAGCGGCTCACCATGGCGATCCACAATCATGCCGCGGTGTGCCGATACCGGCAGCGTGCGCAGGACGCGGGCATTACCCTCGCCTTGTAAAAAATCGTGCTTGATCACATGCAGGTCAAACGCACGTGCCGCCAGGCCAAGCGGCACCAGCAGCACCACTACCAGTACGACAGCGATGCGAAAACTCCTTGCCGGCTTGTGTACCTGCTCATTCATCTTTCAGGATCACCACTTCGCTATAGTCCACGTTACGCATACCCAGCTTATTGCGCGCCACGGTTTCGATACGGCCATGCGTCGCCCAGGTGCTTTGTTCCAGTTGCAAACGTCCCCAGTCCACATTTAACTCATCCTGTTGCTGCTGCAGGCGGGTCAGTTCCACATACAACATGCGATTGCGGTGTTTTGAGTAGATCACACCGACTGCGCTGACCATCACGGCCAGGATCAACAGTGCCGCGAAAATACGCCCGCTCATGACAGACGCTCCGCAACACGCATAATCGCGCTTCGCGCCCGTGGATTGCGTTTGACTTCAGCTTCACTCGGACGCATGGCCTTGCCGATCTCGCGCAGCTTTGCATTGGATTCCACATGAGTGATGGGCAGGTCCAGGGGATACTCATCACCCTTGCTTTGCTTACGCATGAAACGTTTGACGATACGGTCTTCCAGGGAATGGAAACTGATCACAACGAGTCGTCCGCCTGCCGCAAGCAGATCCACGCTGTGTTCCAGGCATTGCTGCAAATCATCCAGTTCCTGGTTGATGTAGATGCGAATACCCTGAAAGGCGCGTGTCGCCGGGTCCTTGCCCTGCTCGCGCGTCGGGATGGCAGCGGCAACGATGGCAGCAAGGCGCTGCGTCGTATCAATAGGACTCTCTTCACGTGCTTTGACAATGGCGCGCGCAATGCGTTTATGAAAACGTTCCTCGCCGTATTCCTTGAGGACATGACTGATGTCCTGTTCGTCGGCATGGGCCAGCCACGCGGCTGCGGACTCGCCACGGGAAGGATCCATGCGCATATCCAGTGGGCCGGATTGGCGAAAACTGAAACCGCGCTGTGGATCGTCCAGTTGCGGGGAAGACACCCCCAGATCCAGCAAAATCCCGTCGGCGGGACGCTGCCAGCCCGTTTGGGCAAAAATCTCGTCCAGACGGGCGTAACTGCCACTATATATATAAGTGCGCGGGTCATCGGCCAGCGCCAGACGAGCAGCTGCGATCGCAGCGGGATCCTTGTCGATCACCAGCAAGCGGCCTTCAGCAGATAACTGCTGCAAAATCATGCGACTATGACCTCCCCGACCATACGTACCATCCACATAAACCCCCTCGGGTTTGAGCCGCAACGCGGCGATGGCCTCCTCCAGCAAAACAGATTGATGGGTCCGTTCATCCACCTGCTTTACAACGACAATGACTCCAGCTCGTCCGATAGCCCTTCATCTGTCACGGGCTGGTCGAGCCATTGTTCGCGCCGTTCGTTCCAGGTCTGCTCGTCCCAGACCTCGAACTTGTTGCCTTGGCCCAGCAGGATGATCCGCTTGTCCAGCTTCACCAATTCACGCAGGGCGGGTGGCAGCAAAATGCGTCCGTGGGAATCCAGTTCGACTTCCGAGGCATGACCAAGCAGGAGGCGTTTGATGCGCATGGCCTGTTGATTAAGGCTGGGTAGGCGCACCAACTTGCGCTCGATGTCCTCCCATTCCGGTACCGGATAAATCAACAGACAAGGGTCATTCATATCGAGAGTGACCACTAACTCTCCGTTTCCCTGTTGCTGCAAGCGCTCACGGTACTTGCTGGGCATGGCCATGCGCCCCTTGGCATCCAGGTTAAGAATGGTGACCCCTCTAAACATCGCGATTTGCAACAGGCTTTATGCCATTTGCTCCCACTTTTTCCCACTTCTGTACACTATAGGACCACAAAAGGCATACCGTCAAGTGAATTTGCCCACAAAACTAGGGAATTCTTGCTTTAGAGTCAGTAACTTAGCGGTGCTTTGGCGGGGAATTGCTTAAGAAAAGAGAGGCAAAATTATTGCTTTATCATGGGCTTACAGACTGATATTAAAGTGACAACTGAGATAGTTTTGCACCAATCTGGCGCGAAAGGAAGAGAAAGGAGTCGGCCGATAAGCCGGGTTCTGTCTGGGACAATCATTCATCTGGGCCGAACGTCACCATTCAGCTCAAGCAGCCTACCCGAACGCAACGCGGGCCACGTCCACGCGTTCCTATTTGGCCTTGCTCCAGGTGGGGTTTTCCCTGCCACCGCTGTTACCAGCGGCGCGGTGCGCTCTTACCGCACCATTTCACCCTTACCGGTCCCGAAGGACGTTGGCGGTATATTTTCTGTGGCACTTTCCGTCGGCTCGCGCCGCCCAGGCGTTACCTGGCACCTTGCCCTGTGGAGCCCGGACTTTCCTCCAAAGCACATGGCTTCAGCGATTGTCTGGCCGACATCCTGAGGGGGATTGTAATCACCTGTACGCCCAGCCGCCAGTGCGGCAAGGCTACTTAACTGATCGCTGGTATCAGCTTGGGCAGGTGCGAACGGATTTCCTCGGCTGGCTGCTGTACCAGGTTTTTATTCAGTTCAAAGGCGACGAGTTTACGGCAGGTATTACTGAGTTGTTCGCGCAACAATCCAAGAAAGGTAGGCGCCGCAACGATGACCAATTGCTCGAAATCGTTCTTTACGCGTGCGGCATCCACATGACGGGCAATGGTTCGAGCAAATTCGATGGCCAATTCCTGCTTGGGATCCGTTGAGGGTTCCATGGCGTGGCGCCCGCCAGCCTTATTGCTGTCGAAGCTGCGCCCCGGTAGATCAGAGGTAATATCGCGATCATGCATTCTGCCTTCGGGGTGGGCTAACGTTTCCAGTTCGGACAGGCCGGCACTGGATGATTCTGCGCTGAAAATGCGTGCCCGAGTGCTATCCGCGACGACTACCCATGTATATGCCATTGCATACCTCCTGTCCGTTGTTGTCTGAAACCGTGACTACTATACCGCATTCATCCAGCCCTGCAGTATTGAGGTAAATCAAAATCTGCAGAAATTAATACGGGCGCTTACGTATATGGAGTCTGAATAATATTCGTGAAAGGCTGAGCTCAAGCAACATAAAGATAACGACCAATAGCCAGACATCAAGCCAATCCAGCTGCCATACATGATGTAAATAAAGTAGCGGCAACAAGGATTCCGGTATCTGATCGAGCCCGAGCGCCATACCACTTGGGTTTATTGCGAGCCGGCGTTTACAAAAACTGGAAAGACAATCCCCTGACATAGCCAGTGCGCCGACAATCAGACCCGTGCCCCAACCGGTTTGTATGATGAAAGAACAGAACATAGTGGCCAGTAACGCTGCGATCAGACCGCGCCAGGTTTTGCTATCGCCTAACCACCGGTTTCCATCGATGAACCGATACCTAAAATCGATGGGATAGTCCAGCCTTGCCAGCACTGCAATCTGACGTACCAGAATAGGCGCGCTGTTGGCAACGAGAATGAGCAACAAGGCCTTTCCCTGATCCATGAACATAGGCGATTCTCTATGAAAGCCGGTCTCTATTAGTATTCATTAATACAATATTATCTGAGCCTGATAATACTTCCCAGCCAAACTCGTTGACACTCACAACCCGCGCCTGCAAAGTAAGCGACAGCATAAATGTTCAAGGAGGATAGCCATGCCATATGTCAACAAACTCATTACCCTGTCTTTCCTCATGTCATTCCTGTTTTATGCGCCCGGTATCGCAATCGGAAAAACAATCAAGGATATCGATGTCCCGGAACAAATCACGCTGACAGATTCCAGCCAGTCATTAATACTTAACGGTGCCGGCATTCGCAGCAAATTTTTCTTTTCCATTTATATTGGCGCCTTGTATTTACCTGAAAGGTTAAACTCTTATGCAGCCATCATAGAACACGATCAACCCCGTCGGGTCATGATGTATTGTTTATATCACGAAATCGAAAAACAGAAATTAGTCGATGCATGGAATGAAGGGTTTAGCAAAAACAATGACGAACAAACCATGAATAAGCTTCGCGACCGTATTGCTGAATTCAACAAACTGTTTCCTGCGTTGCATACAGGCGATGTGGTGTATCTCGATTACATCCCCGGCAAGGGAACGTCGCTCATATTCAATCATAAAAAACTGGGGGTCATCCCGGGTGAGGATTTTAATACCGCCCTGCTAAAAGTCTGGCTGGGGAAACACCCGGCCGATGCCAGTTTAAAAGATGCCATGTTAGGTGACGCCGAATAAGTCCTCCTGTCTTATCCAGACAGATCTTTGCTGCAACCCGGTCCTGCCCTGTTCTCACCTGGCGTTGATATCCGCCCTGTCCGACAATCTCGTAATTGCCAGTGGTATGCGCGTATTTTTTACAATACCATCGGAGGAAATTCGTAAATCGATACCAATATGACAGGATTGTTGCGATGAGTGACGTACACAAGACCACAGATAAAATCCTTGGCCAGCAACTCACCCACATTCGAGAACTGCTCAATAAGGTCAATGTCGTCGTCTCACTGGCACATAGCCAGGTGCAACAACGGGGAGACATTCTGGAGAACCTGGCGCGCCATCAGGTGCTCGCGGAATTAAAAAGCTGGGTCCAGCGCCTGCATGCGGCCGATATTGCATACCTCATTACCAACCTTTCACCCGATGAGCGATTATTGTTATGGCACCAGATCAGGCCTGCCCGTGCCGGTGATGTCCTGTTGGAACTGGATGAAACCGTGCGCGAACAGATCATCGGCCTCACAAACGAAACAGATCTGCTGGCAATCCTCGAACACCTTGACGCCGACGATCTTGCCTATCTTTCCGATGAGGTGCCTCAGGGGATTCTGGAACAGGCCCTAAAAACATTTACCGAAACAGAACGTCAGTTTTTTGCGGAATCGGTCACGCACAGCGAAGACAGTGTCGGGCATCTGATGACGCCCACCTTTGTCTCCGTACGCGATAATCAGACACTGGAACAGGTGTTGCTGTCGCTACGTGGCCTGGAGGAATATCCCTCGCACCTGGATAAATTATTTGTCCTGGACCAGCGCGGTGTCTTTCGTGGCCTGTTGCCGATTCAGATTTTGCTACGCAACTCGCCGGAAAAACGCGTGCACGATCTCCTCGTGACAGACGCCGTTATCTTTCACCCCAATGACAACGCGCGTGATGCAGTACAGGCATTCGAACGTTATGACCTGATTTCCGCGCCGGTGCTCAATGACCGCGGTAAATTGATCGGCCGTCTGACCGTCGATGACATTATGGATTATCAGCACAACAAGGCCGATGAAGAGATGCTCGCCCTCGCCGGTCTGAGTCGGCAGGAAGACCTCTTCGCCACCATCCGCGAAGGCGTCCGCAACCGCAGTGTCTGGTTGATGATTAATGTCTTCACGGCGCTTATCGCCTCGCGCGTCATCGGCGCATTCGAAGGGACAATCGCGCACGTCGTCGCGCTCGCGACCCTGATGCCCATTGTCGCCAGTGTCGGCGGTAATACCGGGAATCAGACGACCGCCCTGATGATCCGCTTTCTCGGACTGGGGCAACTGGATCGCAGAAACATGCGCCTGATGGCACGCAAGGAACTCGGCATCACCATCGTCATCGGTCTGCTGCTGGGATCGGTAGGCGGATTGTTTGCCTACCTGATTTATTTCAACCTGAAACTGGCGATGGTGCTTGGGCTGGCCATGTTGCTGAACCTGTTGATCGCCAGCGTCGTGGGGATGACGGTGCCGCTGAGCCTGCATAAGTTTGGACGCGATCCCGCGCTGGGTTCCTCGATCCTGCTTACGGCCACGACCGACAGCATGGGGTTTTTTATTTTCCTGGGCCTGGCAACCCTGTTCCTTATCTGATGACATCCATCAACTACGGCACTGCCCGGGAAGATGGTGCCGCTAGTCGCGTTTCATCTCCAACGCCCGCTGGTACAACTCGTTCTTGCCCTGGCCGGTGAGTTGCGCAGCGTGGTGCGCGGCATCCTTGACGCTCATGTAACTCAGCAGTGTCAGCAATAACTTATCGCCATCGACTTCAAAGCGCTGACTGGGCAACACCGTTGCGCCTTCGACGACCAGGACGCTTTCACCTTTCTGCTGTTCAGGCTGCGCCTCCACCCAGGCGACCATATTGGCCAGGTTATCCTGATGGATGGTCTCGAAGGTTTTGGTCAGTTCACGGGCAAGCGTCAGGCGGCGTTGCGGTCCGAATACGGCGAGCATGGCCCGCAATGTCTCCAGTAAACGATGCGGCGACTCATAAAACACCAGGGTACGCGACTCCCGCGCCAGTGCCTGGAGAGTTTTTTCCCGCGCCCCGGCCTTGCTGGGAAGAAACCCTTCGAAACAAAAACGGTCTGTAGCTAAACCGGCGGCGCACAACGCCGTAATCACCGCGCTGGGGCCAGGGATTGGCACAACCCGGATACCGGCCTCATGCAGCTGACGGACCAGCTGATAACCCGGGTCACTAATCAAGGGTGTGCCCGCATCGCTGATCAATGCAATGTGTCTGCCTGCCGCCAATTGCCGCAGGATTTCGCCGGTTTGATCACGTTCGTTATGCTCGTGGAATGCGATCATGGGTTTGTCGATGCCAAAATGCACCAGCAGTTTTTTGCTATGGCGGGTGTCTTCTGCGGCGATCAGGTCGACCTGACCCAGGGTCTCGATAGCCCGTTGACTCATGTCGCCCAGATTGCCAAGAGGCGTGGCGACGATGTACAGGACTCCGCTATGATCAGGCACGTTTGTATTCCTTTTGTAGACGGTGCCCGAAAACCGCTAACATACTGCCAGTTTCGGGGCGGGTGCATCGCGAGATGTTGGTCAAAATTCATCCCCGGCAATACAATGGATTGTAAGCAATCAAGTCAATGTAATGAATGAATTAGGATACCTATATACATGAACGTTCGCGCGCTTTTCCTGCTGTTCCTCCTGTTCGGATTTGTCGGTTGTACCGCGATCCAGCCCGGACAGGAAATCTCCGCCGATAAGACCGAGGCCTTGTTCAGTAAGGGTCAATACGATCAAGCGGCCAAGGATTTTATGAGCCTGGCGCAAGCGGCCAGCGGTAACCAGCAGACCTACCTGCAACTGCGTGCCGCTGCGGCCCTGGCGCGCAGTGAGCACGTGGCCCAGGCCAAACAACTCCTGCAGGCCACACCCGTTGCGCCGAATGACACCTTCGATCAAATGCTGCTGGTCTTGACCAAGGCCCATATCGCCATGGGCGAGCGCCTGCCCAACGACGCGCTGCAATTGCTGGCGACACCCTTGCCCACGAACACGCCCCAGCTGTACCAGGCCGAATTTTACAAGCTACGCGCGGATGCCCATACCATGCTGGGCAACCGTCTGGATACCGCGCGCGAACTCGTGGAGCGTGAAAAACACCTGAGCGATCCGGATCTGATCAAGTCCAACCAGGAAGCGATCTGGGCCGCCTTGGCCAGCATGTCCGAACGGTCTTTGCAAATGTTGCGCACGGCGCCGCCACCGGACATCCTCAGTGGCTGGATGGAGCTGGTGCAACTGGCCAAGGTTTATCAGCTCAGCCCGATTCGACTCAAGCAGGAAATTCTTGCGTGGCAGCAAAAATATCCCAACCACCCCGTCTCGCCGGAAATTCTTGCGGCACTGACCGAGCGCAAACCTGAAGATGTGGCGTATCCGGATCGGGTGGCCTTGCTGTTACCCCTCAGTGGTAAATTCGCGAATGCGGGTGAAGCCCTGCGTGATGGCTTTACCGCCGCCTATTACACGCGCCGGCCCAACCCGAATCAACGCATTCGCATTTACGACGTGGGTGAAGACCCGAGCAAGGTGAAGGAGGTCTATAAAAAGGCGATCCAGGACGGCGCCCAGTTCGTGGTGGGGCCGTTGGACAAGGAAGCAGTCCAGACACTGGCGCAAATGGATGATCTACCGGTGCCAACCCTGGCATTGAACTACTTATCCGACGAGGATCAAACCCTGCACGCCAACATGTATCAGTTTGGCCTGTCGCCGGAAGACGAGGCGCGTCAGGTAGCCGAGCGCACCTGGCTCGATGGCCACGTCAACGCCGGCGTCCTGGTGCCGGCAGGCCCCTGGGGTGAACGCATCTATGCAGCTTTCCAGCAACGCTGGATACAGCTGGGCGGCCACATCGTGGAGATGCAAACCTACGACGCAACAAAGAATGACTTTTCACAACCGATCAAGGCCTTGCTCAACATCGATGACAGCCAGGCGCGTTACCGCCGGATCGCCACCATACTCAAGCGCGATATCAAGTTCACGCCACGCCGTCGCATGGATATCGATTTCATTTTCCTCGCCGCCTTCCCGCGCCAGGCCCGCCAGATTCGCCCGCAATTGAAGTTCTACCAGGCCAGCGACGTGCCGGTCTATTCCACCTCGCATGTATTCACCGGCGTGTTGAACCAGGAACGCGATCGCGATATGGACGGACTCGAGTTCGGTGATATGCCGTGGGTCCTGGCTGAAAGCACCGCCCACCGCGGTATGCGTGCCGATATCGAAAACGAGATCACCGATGCCGGCAATGCCCTGCAACGCATTTACGCCCTGGGTATCGACGCCTTCAATATCATTGGCGCGCTCAACACCCTGCGCGCCTATCCCTACGAACGCTACGATGGCGAGACCGGCAGCCTCAGTCTGGACAACCGCCTGCGTGTGCAGCGCCAGCTCACCTGGGTGAAATTCCGCAGTGGTCGTCCGGTCCCTATCGATCAGGGCAACATGTAGGAACACCTGTGGGGTATACACAGAAAATTGGGAAACATGCCGAAGACCTGGCTTACCAGTATCTGCACAAACAGGGCTTGCGCCTGCTCGAACGCAACTTCAATACCCGCTTCGGTGAAATCGATCTGGTCATGCGCGATAATGACACCACGGTTTTCGTCGAAGTGCGTTATCGCCATCAACCGGAAATCGTCGATCCGCTCAGCAGCATCGATTCACGCAAACAGCTCAAATTAATCCGCACGGCGCGCTATTATTTACAACAACACCGAAATCATGCGTTTGCCCCCGCTCGCTTCGATGTCATCGCGATCACCGATCAGGGCGAGCAACCGCAGATTCAATGGATTAAAAACGCCTTCGAGGCGCAAGGTACCTGAGATGAATGAAGCAGAAGCCATCAAGGCGATTATCCGCGACAGTATCGCCACCAAACAGGCCGCCCTGGAGGCGATGCCGGATACTCTGGCAAAGGCCGTTGCCGTCCTGGTCGCCGCCCTGAAAAATGGGAACAAGGTACTGACCTGCGGTAATGGAGGTTCCGCTGCGGATGCCCAGCACTTTTCCTCGGAATTGCTCAATCGCTTCCACGGTGATCGCCCCAGCCTGCCGGCCATGGCCCTGACCACGGACGCCTCTACCGTCACCTCCATCGCGAATGACTATGCCTACGATCAGATCTTCGCCCGCCAGATCAGCTCCCTGGGGCAACCCGGCGACATCCTGCTGGCGATTTCCACCAGCGGTAACTCAGCCAACATCATCCAGGCCATACAGATGGCGCATGAACGCGGCATGTCCGTCATCGCCCTGACCGGAAACCAGGGCGGCAAAATGGCGCAACTACTCGGCGACAAGGATGTGGAATTGCGCGTGCCGGCCACGGTCACCGCACGCATTCAGGAAGTCCATTTATTAATCCTGCATGTGCTGTGTAGCCGCGCGGATGCCATCCTGTTCGGGGTGTGACTGCGGTCGCATTACCCGATAAACACCACGCCGTTATAAAAAATGTGTGACGGCTCACAGCATACATGCCCCGTCCCCACGAATAATACCAACATCAACAAAAAAGCAGCGCTATTGACGTTGCGTAATCTGATATTCGATGGGGGAGCAACATGAATATGACGTACCTGCGACGTTTGGGCAGTCACTTCGACCTGGACTACCTCAAACCGACCAATCTCAGCCGGGCCGTCACTGTGTTGCGCATGACTCCCGCCGAAAATAGCCTTGCGGGAGAACAATTCCCCCCGCGACGCGCACTGGACCGCCGCTGCGGCATCGATCGTCGCAAACGTCAATTACCCATCATTCTGGATACACGGAGTTCGCATGCGCGCCGCATGCAACCACGGCGCCGTGATGCGGATACGCATCCTCCGGAAGCAGTTGGGGTAGGTATTGACGTCTACGCCTGACAACTTGCACGTCAATTCATCCGGCGCGTAACAAGGCCAGGGTGGATTGATAGAGTTGTTGATCCGCCGCACTGAAACAGCAGGCGATGATCCGATCAAACGTTGCCTCATTGTCCAGCATCACCCTCAAGGCAATGCGACACGCCTGATCTTTGGGATATCCGTAGACACCGGTACTGATGCCGGGAAAGGCAATACTGCGCAGCTGATGTTGCCGGGCAATCTCGAAGGCTCGCCGGTAACACTGTGTCAGCAACTCGGCTTCCCCTGCCGTACCGCCATGCCATACCGGACCGACGGTATGGATCACGTGACGCGCCGGTAAATTGAAACCGGGCGTGATCTTGGCGTCACCGGTGGCACACCCGCCGAGGGGGCGGCATGCCGCCAGTAACTGCGGACCCGCTGCGCGATGAATGGCGCCGTCGACGCCGCCGCCACCAAGCAAGGAAGTATTCGCGGCATTGACGATAGCATCTACTGCCAGGGTTGTGATATCCGCCTGCAGGATCTCGATCATTACGTGTGAGCTACTTCACCAGGCGCAATTTGGGTTTGTCCGGTCCGGCAGGTTCGGGAGCATCAGGCGGACCATCGTGATCCGTCTCATTGAATACCATGCCCTGACCGTTTTCCTTGGCATAAATGGCAAGCACTGCGCGCATAGGTAGAGCAACTTGCATAGGCTGACCGGAAAACCGCGCATCGAACAAGACCTGTTCGTTGCTCAATTGCAGGTTATTTACCGCCCGCGGTGCGATGTTCAGAACGATTTTGCCATTTTCGACGAATTGTCGCGGTACCTGCACATCGTCGTTACTGGCATCCACCAGGATGTAAGGTGTCATGCTGTTATCGACAATCCATTCATAAATGGCGCGTAACAGATAGGGTTGGCTGGAGGTCAGTGGCATGTCTGTAATCCGCTCTCACGCAGCTTGTATAGTGTAAGACACTCGCAGTCTGTTGAAAACGCGACGAACACTGAAGACAAAAACGCAAAAAATCAGACAGAAGAACAGTCTGCTAGGCGCGCATCTCCCTTTCCACATCGCTCAAACTGGCCTTGAAGGTATTGCGCTTGAACATATGCTCCATGTATTTCAACAGGGGCTTGGCATTTGCCGGAATCTGGATGCCGTAGTGCGGCAGGCGCCAGAGCAAAGGCATAATCGCACAATCGATCAGGCTCAATTCATCACTCATGAAAAACGGCTTGGAATCGAAGATCGGCGAGGCGCTGACCAGACTGTCACGCAAATGCTTGCGCGCCTCATCGACATCCGCTGCACCGTTGTTGATCTTGTCGGCCAGGGAGTACCAGTCACGTTCAATACGATACAGCATCAGTCGGTTGCGGCCGCGCGAAACCGGGTCGACCGGCATTAACGGCGGATGCGGGAAACGCTCGTCGAGGTATTCCATGATCACCTGATGTTGATATAACACCAGGTCACGGTCCACCAGGGTCGGGACTTCGTTATAGGGATTGAGATCGATCAAGTCTTCCGGCGGGTCGCTGAAATCCACCGGCTGGACATCATAATTGATGCCCTTCTCCGCAAGCACAATCCTGACCATATGACAACGCGGACACGCATCAGACGAAAACAGCGTCATGGCAAGTCGACGATTGGTTACTTGTGCCATTGCGTTAAATTACCTCTTTATAAAATGTAAAGGGGGAAAAGATCTTTCCCCCCTTATGCATTGATCGCCTGCACGGCAATAGTGCAAGTTAATGCACGTCCTTCCAGTATTCTTTCTTCAACAGGTACGCGAAGATAAAGAAGATCACCAGGAAGAACATCACCAGGATACCGACACGCTGGCGTTCCATCTTCACCGGTTCACCCATGTAAACCAGGAAGTTCACCAGGTCATTGGTGGCCTTGAGATATTCCGCCTCGGTCATCTTGCCTTCGGTAACCTGTTCGAAGTTGGCAGGTTCAATACCTTCGGCATTGCCTTCCTTGTCCTTGGTTTCCTTCAACTTGCGCAGACCATGCAATTCCCACAGGACATCCGGCATGCCAACATTGTGGAACAGGGTGTTATTGGCACCAGTGGGACGGCTCGGATCCAGATAGAACGAGTTCAGGTAGGTATAGATCCAGTCGGCACCACGCACGCGTGCCACCAGGGTCAGGTCGGGCGGCGGATTACCGAACCACTTCTTGCCTTCCTGTTCCGTCATGGCCACGGTCATCAGAGCTCCGACCTTCTTGTCCACACCTTGCGGCTTGTCTTCATCCGAAAAATCGGAAACCAGGATCAAATTCTGCATTTGCTTGTCGGTCAGCCCGAGATAATGCGCGACATGGATATAGCGCATGTACTTGGCTGAGTGGCAGCTCATGCAGTAATTGACGAACAGCTTGGCACCGTGGCGCAGCGAGTTCTTGTTTTCCAGATTGACGTCCGCCTTCATCAGGTTCTCGCCACCTTCGCTGGCATGGGCGAAGAGCGGAAAACACATTAAGAGTGCAATAAGAATTTTCTTGTTCATTAGTGTGTCACCCTCTCTGGAACCGGTTTAGTCTTGTCGATCTTGGAATACCAGGGCATCAACAGGAAGTAGGCGAAATACAACACCGTGGCAATCCGCGCGATATTGGTCTTCACGGGTGACGGTGGTTCCATACCCAGATACGCGAGTACCGCAAAGCTGACGACCAGGATTGCGATAGCAACCTTGCTGATCATGCCCTTGTACCGGATAGATTTCACCGGACTGCGATCCAGCCAGGGCAGGAAGAACAGCACCACGATCGCCGCACCCATCACGATAACGCCCGGGAACTGCGAGTTAAACATCGGCGGTACCGCACGCAACATGGCGTAGAACGGCGTGAAGTACCACAGCGGGGCGATGTGCTGCGGGGTCTTCAGCGGGTTGGCCGGCTCGAAGTTGGCGGCTTCCAGGAAGAAACCGTGCATCTCCGGGCTGAAGAACAGCACCGCGAAAAAGATCATGAAGAACACCACGACACCCACCACGTCTTTCACCGTGTAGTAAGGGTGGAACGGAATCCCGTCCAGCGGGATACCATCCGGACCTTTGTGCTTCTTGATTTCAACGCCGTCAGGGTTGTTAGAACCCACTTCGTGCAACGCAATGATGTGCGCGGCCACCAGCATGATCAGTACCAGCGGCACCGCAATCACATGGAAGGCGAAGAAGCGGTTCAGGGTGGCATCGGAAATCACGAAGTCACCGCGAATCCAGACGGACAGTTCATTACCGATGTAAGGGATCGTGGAGAAGAGATTCACGATAACCTGTGCACCCCAGTAAGACATCTGACCCCAGGGTAACAGATAACCCATGAAGGCCTCGGCCATCAGCGCCAGATAAATAAACACGCCGATGATCCAGATGAGTTCACGCGGTTTCTGATAGGAACCGTAAATCAAACCACGGTACATATGCAGATACACCACCACGAAGAACGCCGAAGCGCCGGTGGAGTGCATGTAACGAATGAACCAGCCCCAGTCCACGTCGCGCATGATGTATTCGACGGAACCAAACGCCAGTTCTGCATCCGGCTTGTAGTTCATGGTGAGGAAGATCCCGGTCAGAATCTGCATCACCAGTACCAGCAAGGCCAGTGAACCGAAGAAGTACCAGAAGTTGAAATTTTTGGGTGCGTAGTACTCGGACAGATGCTCTTTCCACAGCTTGGTCAGCGGGAAGCGCGCGTCTATCCAGCCCAGAAATGCCATCGCTTTCGTTGTCATTATGCGGCTCCTTCTTTCGGATCTTCACCAACAATGATGGTGGTGTCATTCACGTAACGATACGGTGGAATCACCAGGTTGGTCGGCGCCGGAGAACCGATGTAGACGCGACCGGCGAGATCGAAACGCGAACCGTGACAGGGGCAGAAATAACCGCCGACCCAGTTCTTGCCCAGATCGGGCGGTGCCACTTCCGGGCGGTATGTTGGAGAACAACCCAGGTGGGTACAGATACCAATGGCGACCCAGATATCCTTGTGATTTTCGTAGGAGCGGTATTCGTTTTTGCAGTATGCGGGTTGGTGCGGGACTTCAGATTTCGGATCGGTCAGTTGTGGATCCTGCTTGGGGAGATCCGCAAGATTCTTCTCCGTTCGATGGAGCACCCAGACCGGCTTTTTACGCCAGACCGCGGTAATCATCTCGCTGGGGGCAATCTTACTGATATCCACTTCCACTGGCGCGCCGGCCGCCGCTGCGCGGGCGCTGGGATTCATGGAATCTAACATGGGAAGTACCAGCCCAACCGCACCCACGGCACCTGTCGCCGAGGTGAGCTGAACCAGAAAGCGGCGTTTACTCTTATCTACAGAATCATCGCTCATGCGTGTTCTCTCCGCGTCATGACTCGTGCAACTGTGGGGTCACAGCGAGGCTCTAGTTCTTGTTAAGTGAGAAAGGAGTGGATACGAATAATATCCGGCCCAAAAACGGGGGTGTAGTGTGGACCAAGGCCTTGATCAGGTCAAGTTCGAGTTCAAATAAATTTTGATTTTCAATCGCTTATACGGGGTTTGCGATGTCGATGAAGTCGTGCTCCAGCACGAATTGGGTTGCGAGATGCGCACCCAGGGCCTGAACACCATAACGTTCGGTGGCGTGATGCCCCGCCGCGAAATAGTGAATCCCCGCCTCACGCGCAATATGTACCGTCTGTTCCGAGATTTCGCCGCTGAGATAGGCGTCTACACCGAGTTCCACGGCCTGCTCGATATAACCCTGCGCCGCCCCACTGCACCAGGCGATGCTGTTGATAGCACGCGTACCACCATTAATGTGCAAAGGTTTGCGTTGTAATACCTGTTCGATTCGCTCGGATAAGGCCTCCGCGGACATGGCCATGGGTAAATGTCCGTAGAGCCCGATGGCGGGAACACCCTGGCCGAATTGTCCGTCGGTGACAAAACCCAGGCGCTCGCCCAGTTGCGCGTTGTTACCGTAGACCGGGTGTGCATCCAGGGGCAGGTGATATGCCAGCAGGCTGATGCCGCCTTGCAGCAGGGTTTGAATGCGCTGTCGTTTCATCCCCACGATGCGCGCATCTTCGCCCCGCCAGAAATAACCGTGATGGACCAGCACGACATCGGCCTGCCGGGCAGCTGCCGCATCCAGCAAGGCCTGACTGGCGGTCACGCCGCTGACCACACGCTGGACAACCGGTTTGCCTTCCACCTGTATACCATTGGGACAATAGTCCGAGAAACGATCCACCTCCAGCAGGTCATCCAGATAAGCGACGAGTTCAGCCAAATTAATCATGCGTGAATTTGCTCCTTCGGTTATCCTTACTTATTGAATCTATACACAGCAATACACATAGTAACAAAATGCAATTGCGCAAAAATATCATCTTCCTCTTCCAGTTTGCGACGGTCGGTCTTGCCCTGGCCTTCCTGATTTTATACTTCTATCCCGAACTGTTGAGCACCCGACCGGCGGTTGTGCAGCTCCAGGAAAGCTCCACCCCCGTCACCAACACCCCGCCGGGGGAACACATCACGACATATGCCACCGCCGTGGATAAGGCAGCACCCGCGGTCGTGAATATTTATACAACCAAGGTCATCAGCGAACGGCGCAATCCCCTGTTGGACGACCCGCTGTTTCAACGCTTTCAAAACAAGGACAGCGACACGCCGCGCCAGACCCGCGAGACCAGCCTGGGCTCCGGTGTCATCGTCAGCGCACAGGGCTACATCATAACCAACAATCACGTGATTGCCGGTGCCGACGAAATTGCCGTCGCCCTGCACGACGGACGCACGGTGCAGGCCAAAGTTGTAGGCGCCGATCCGGAGTCGGACATCGCCGTGTTGAAGATCGATTTCCCGAATCTGCCGGTCATCACCTTCGGGCATTCGAAAAACCTGCGTGTCGGCGACGTGGTCCTGGCGATCGGCAACCCATTTGGCGTGGGGCAAACCGTCACCTCCGGGATTGTCAGCGCCCTGGGGCGCAACAGCCTGGGCATCAATACGTTCGAGAATTTCATCCAGACCGATGCCGCCATCAACCCGGGTAACTCCGGTGGCGCACTCATCAACGCCTACGGCGACCTCATCGGTATCAATACCGCAATCTACAGTGAGAGCGGTGGCTCCATGGGCATCGGTTTCGCCATCCCGGTCAGCCTGGCGCGCGATGTGCTCACCCAGATCATTGAACACGGCCATGTCATTCGCGGCTGGCTCGGCGTGAAGATTCAGGACATCTCGCCCGATCTCGCAACCTCTTTCAAACTGGCGTCGACCGATGGCGCCATCATTACGAATATCGTCCTCAATGGCCCTGCGGATAAGGCCGGCCTGGATCGCGGGGACGTGATTATTGCGGTGGCCGGCAAGAAAGTCCGTGATGTGCATGACACTCTCGACCAGATCAGTCAGCACAAACCCGGCGAACACATTGACATTAAGTTGATTCGTGATGGCAAGGAAATCACCAAGACCGCCACCATCATCCAGCGCCCCACATCCTGATCCACGCCGCATTGTCCCGTTAACGTGCAACGCTGGCTGGTGTTGAATCCTTCTGGTGCATGTCTGTCCGCAATTCCGTCGGTGAAGAACTTAACTTCTTGATATTGCAGTCCATCGCTGTAGTGGCATCACATTTGCTCGCGTGACTGTCATGGTGCACACATGATTTAACCGAGCTTATACAGGAGAACGCGATGACACCGGAACAGGCAGTACTTGTTAAAAACAGTTGGGCGATGGTGATGCCCATAGCGGATAAGGCGGCGGCATTATTTTATGGCAAGCTGTTCGAACTGGACCCTGCACTTAAATCCCTGTTCAAGGGTGACATGGCCGAGCAGGGCCGCAAACTCATGGTGATGATCAATACCGCCGTCAACGGCCTGGACAGGCTTGAGGCCATCGTCCCCGCGGTCGAACAACTGGGTGAACGCCATGTCGCCTACGGCGTCAAGAATAAAGACTATGACACCGTCGGTGCGGCCTTGTTGTGGACGCTGCAGGCTGGCCTGGGCGACGCCTTCACTCCAGAAGTGAAAGCGGCCTGGACCGAAGTTTACGGTGTACTGGCAAGCACGATGAAAACCGCCGCCGCCAAAGCCGCGTGAACATAATCACGCGCCAATAGCCACGGACATTAACCGATAACCACGATCACCCGCAATGAATCCAGCTGCGCCACAGTGGCGCCAAGCTGGTGTAACACGCTTTGCCGTTCATGCCGCAAGTGCTCGATCTCTGCATCCCGGATATTGCGATTCACCTTTTGTAAGGCCAGGAGGCGATCGATTTCCTGCTGATACTCCTGCCCGGCGTTTTGGCTTGCCTGTGTCATTAATTCGGGCACCGCTGCGGTCACCAGTTTGTCTGTGGCAGACAACATGCTCTTGAGCAGGCTCAGTTGCGACTTCACCACTTGCATGGCGATATCGCGTTTGATCTCCTGTTGCGCCTGCGCCAGCCATGCCTCGCTCAGATGCGATTCCAGCCGGCGACCCTGTTGATCGATCAGGATGCGGATTTCCGCCATCGGCAAAAAGCGGGCAGTATTCAGTTGTTTGGTAGACGCCGATTCCAAGGCATAACAACACTCGAGCAAGAGCGTGCCGGGTACCAGTGATTTGTGCTTGATACTTACCAGGCTGGTGTTGCCCATCTCACTACTGCTCACGATGTCCATCGCCGCCAGTGTCATGGGATGCTCCCAGGTCAGGTATTGCATGTCTTCATTGGCCAGCGCTGTACCACGGTGATACGTGATGGTCATGCCGTCTTCGCCCAGGCCCGGCAGGCTGGCACGCAGATGTTCGCTCGGATGAATGACCAGGCTGGTACTGCTGTGTATCTCGCTCTCGATACCAAAATTATCAAACACCGCATCCAGGTATTGCGCCAGCGCCTTTTCATTACTTAAGAGGATGGCCTCGTCGACCAGGCGCGCCGCCTGTTCAGGCCGACAGGAATTGAACTCAAGCAGGCGATCCCGTCCCTGCTGCAGGGCGGTATCGTATTGCTGATACAGTGCCTGCGTAGTGCGAATGAGATTGGGCAGATCGGCCAGGCCCTCGTCCAGCTGATGCAGGGCCTCATGCAAACTGTCGCGTACCTGGGCGTATACGCTCTGTCCCGCCGGACAGGTCCGCGCAAACGCATTCATGCCTTCGTGATACCAATGAAACAGGATCGCCTGCGCACTGTCCTGCAGATACGGCACATGGATCTGAATGGTCTGGGTCTGGCCGATCCGATCCAGGCGACCGATCCGTTGTTCCAGGAGATCCGGGTTCAACGGCAGATCAAACAGGATCAGGTGATGCGCAAATTGAAAGTTGCGTCCCTCACTGCCGATCTCCGAACACACGATGAGCTGCGCGCCCTGTTCGGTGCTGGCAAAAAATGCCGCGGCCCGATCCCGCTCAACAATATTCATGCCTTCGTGAAACACGGCCACTAACATACCAAGGCGCTGCCTGAAGTGATCGGCAAGGTCGAGGGCGGTCTGTGCATTGCTGCAGATCAGCACGGCCTTGTCCGGTTTGATCTGCTGTAACAAGTTGTGTAACCACGGAACACGCGGGTCAATCTCGGTCCAGCCCGGCTGGATTGTCTGTTGCGTATCGCGATAACGTCGTTCCGGACTGAGCAGATCGTGTACTTCGCGACTGGCGAGCGTCTGAAATTGCGACAGGCACTCGGCATAGTCTGCCGGTAGTGGCAGCGGGCAGGCATGCAGTTGCCGTTGCGGGAAACCTTGAATGACATGCCGGGTATTGCGGAACAGCACGCGGCCGGTGCCATGGCGATCCAGCAAGTGCTGGATCAGGCGGCTGCGTGCGTGTTGCTGCTCTTCGGCAGTGGCCTCTTCGCTGTTCAACACATCGAGGTAAGCCTGGTTATCGCCTTCATCGATGGTTGCCTGCAGCAAGGCGAGACTATCCGGCGTCAGGGCCGTCTCCGCAAACAGGTTGTCGACCACGGTGGCAATTGGCGCATATTGTTTTTCTTCCTCGACAAAGCGCTCAAAGTCCGCGAAGCGATCCGGGTCCAGCAGGCGCAGACGCGCAAAGTGTCCACTCTTGCCAAGCTGTTCCGGCGTCGCGGTCAATAGCAATACCCCTTTGGTCACCTGTGCCAGTCGTTCGACACACAGATATTCGCTGCTGACCTCCTCGCTGGACCATTGCAGGTGGTGCGCCTCGTCTACCACTAACAGGTCCCAGTCAGCGGCAACTGCCTGCTCGATGCGACGTGGCTGTGCACTGAGGAAGGATACCGAACAAATGATCAGTTGTTCCGACATAAACGGATTATCCTGATCACCCTGCTCGTCCAGGGCGGCACAACGTTCCTCATCGAAAATACTGAAATACAGATTGAAACGGCGCAGCATTTCCACCAGCCACTGATACTGCAGCGATTCCGGCACGACGATGAGCACACGTTGCGCACGCTGCGTCAGCAGCTGGCGATGGATAATCAAACCCGCCTCGATAGTCTTGCCCAGCCCGACTTCATCGGCCAGGAGCACGCGCGGGGCATAACGCCGGGAGACTTCATCCGCGATATACAACTGGTGGGGGATCAGGCTGGTACGGGTACCCGCCAGCCCAAACAGAGGTGACTGCGCCAGCTGCGCCTGTTGTTTGCGCGTCGCACGCCGCAGCTTATACAGCTTGGGTTTATCGATTTGTCCGGTAAACAGGCGGTCGGCCGGACGGCTGAATTGCATGAAATTATCCAGCTGGCTTTCCGGCAGCAGCGTCTCGCCGCCATCCGCGCGACGTCCGAGATAAATCAATAGACCATCGGACTCCTCGATCGCCTCGATCTGTAACGACCAACCGTCATGACTGCGCACCGTATCACCCCGGCTAAAGCGCACGCGCGATAAAGGCGCGGATGCCTTGGCGTAGGTGCGGGTCTCACCGGTCGCGAGGAAGACGATCTGGACGCTGCGCTGATCCACTTTCAACACGGTGCCCAGTCCCATTTGCAATTCCGTGTTGCTGATCCAGCGCTGCCCCGGCTGAAAATTGTCGTGCTGGGAAGTCAAAGCCGTTAACTATGGATGGCCGAACGTAAGGCGCCAAGGAACGCGGCATTCTCATCCGGCGTGCCGACTGTCACCCGCAGGCAATCGCGCAGCAAGCCGCCGGCGTGGCTCAAATTTTTAATCAGCACCTTGTGTTGTTTCAGCGTTTGAAACACCGCATCGGCCTTACCCGGCGCGGTGCGAAACAAAATAAAATTGGCCTGACTGGGGAATACCTCGACAGCCTTGAGTTGGCGCATCTCGTTTGACAATAACTCGCGATCGCGGGTGAGCTGTTGCGTCTGCGCATCGAGTACCGCCTGGTGTTGCAAGGCAAATTTTGCGCTGGCCTGGGTCAGGACATTGATGTTGTACGGCAGGCGCACCTTGTCGAATTCTCGTAACCAGTCAGGATGCCCGGCAAGCAGGCCCAGCCGCAGCCCGGCGAGTCCCATTTTCGATACCGTGCGCATCACCACCACATTGTCGTACTCTGGCATGCGCTGCATCCAGGTCCTCCCGGCAAAGGCATGATAGGCCTCGTCGATAACCACCAGACCGTCGCTTGCCGCAATGATCGCGTTAATGTCGGCGTCATCGAACAGATTACCGGTGGGATTGTTCGGATACGCCAGAAAGATCACGGCCGGCTGATGTTGTGCGATTGCCTGTAACATGGCAGCGCGGTCGAGACTGAAATCGTCGCGCAATGCCACACCCACGTACGGCATGTTCAGGAATCCGGCGATCATCTTGTACATGACAAAGCCTGGCTCGGGTGCGAGCACCGCCCTGTCCGCTCCGCTCACCGCCATCAGGATCATCTGGATCAATTCATCGGAGCCGTTCCCCAGCAACACGTCATATCCCGCCGGGACATGCATGGTTTGGATGAGTAATTGTTTTAAGTCGTTCGCCGCTGGATCGGGGTAACGGTTCAGCGATACCGTACGCAACTGCGTTAGCCAGGACTCGACTATCTCCGCCGGCCAGGTGTACGGATTCTCCATCGCGTCGAGTTTGATGAAACCGCTCGCATCCGGCACATGATAGGCCGCGAGTTCGCGAATGGGTCGGCGCACCCACTTATCGATTTTTTGTTTGCGATCAGACATGCGAATTCGCTTGCTGTGAATGTTATAGCCAAATAGTTTGAGGGTACTTTTAAAAACTCGATCAAGCCGATGATGACAAGGCGGAACGATACGAAAAAGCGGAGTTTACACGATAGTAAATGAGCATTTCGAGTATCGTTCCAACGCAGTCAGCGCGGCTTCAGCGAGTTTTTAGAAGCGCCTTTTATTTTTCGGGCAGACGGTATTCCGCCGACCGTGCGTGTGCAGTAAGACCCTCGCCCCGCGCCAGTACCGATGCGGTTTCGCCTAAGGTGGCGGCACCCTGCGCCGAGCACATGATCAGGCTGGAGCGTTTCTGAAAATCATACACACCCAAGGGTGAGCTGAAACGCGCGGTGCGTGATGTGGGCAGGACGTGATTGGGGCCGGCACAGTAATCACCAATGGCCTCCGCCGTATAACGCCCCATGAAGATCGCACCGGCATGACGGATGTGTTGCACCAGTGCCAGTGGATCTTCTACCGACAGCTCCAGGTGTTCCGGTGCAATGAAATTGACGACGTCGGCGGCCTGCGCCAGATCATTTACTTTAATCAGGGCACCGCGTGCAGTGAGCGAGGTCTGAATGATCTTGGCGCGCTCCATCTGCCCCACCAGCTTGTCGATGCTGGCCTGTACCTTGTCGAGAAACGCGACGTCAGGAGAGATCAAAATCGATTGCGCATCTTCGTCGTGCTCTGCCTGTGAAAACAGGTCCATGGCAATCCAGTCCGGATCGGTGCGACCGTCGCACACCACCAGGATCTCGGACGGACCGGCAATCATGTCGATACCGACCTGACCGAAGACCATGGACTTGGCCGTCGCGACATAGATATTGCCCGGGCCGACGATCTTGTCGACACGCGGCACGGTTTGCGTGCCATACGCCAGTGCCGCCACCGCCTGCGCCCCGCCGATGGCGAAGACTTTATCCACGCCGGCGATCTTTGCCGCCGCCAGTACCAGTTCATTCACCACACCATCCGGTGTCGGCACGACCATGATCAACTCGGCGACACCGGCGACCTTGGCCGGGATCGCGTTCATCAGGACGGATGAGGGGTATGCCGCCTTGCCACCCGGCACGTACAAACCGACACGATCCAGCGGTGTGACCTGTTGTCCCAGCAAGGTACCGTCGGCCTCGGTATAGCTCCAGCTATCGCTCTTCTGGTGTTCGTGATAGACACGCACACGCTGTGCCGCCGCCTCCAGCGCCTCGCGTTGCGGCGCCGGTATGTTGTTTAATGCCGCCTCCAGACGCGTTTGATCGATGATCAATTCGCGCATGTCCTTGGCCTGCATGCGATCGAAGCGGTTGGTGTAGTCGATCACTGCCTCGTCGCCGCGGCGACGCACATTTTGCAGGATCTCGCGCACCGTGCTCGCGACCTTGTCATCGGACACACTGTCCCAGGCCAGCAAGGCGTCCAGCTCCGACCAGAATTCAGAGCGGGTAGCATCCAGGCGTTTTAAGCTGAGTTGCGTCATGTCACTTCACCGCCGCCTGCATCTTGTCGATAAGCTGCTGGATACGGGCATGCTTCATCTTCATGGAGGCCTTGTTCACGATCAGTCGCGAACTGATGTCGGCGATGTGTTCCAGGGGTTCAAGACCATTGGCCTTGAGCGTGTTACCGGTATCCACGACATCGACGATGTAATCGGCCAGACCGACAATCGGTGCCAGCTCCATCGAGCCATATAGCTTAATCACCTCGACCTGCTTGCCCTGCTGCGCATAATAACGGCGGGTACTATTGACGTACTTGGTGGCAATGCGCAGGCGGGCCACGTCTTGGCGCTCACCCTTGCGTCCGGCCACCATTAATTTGCAGCGGGCGATATTGAGGTCCACCGGTTCATACAAACCTTCACCGCCGTGTTCCATCAACACATCCTTGCCCGCCACACCGATATCGGCCGCACCGAATTGCACATAGGTCGGCACATCGGTCGCGCGGATGATCACCAGCTTCACCTCGTCACGATTCGTATCCAGGATCAGCTTGCGACTGGTCTCCGGGTCGTCCAGCGGTTCGATCCCGGCGGCTTTCAACAGCGGCAAGGTCTCCTTGAAGATGCGACCCTTGGATAAGGCGATGGTGATGGTTTCCGACATGGCGTTTTCGTTCGTTTACGCCGGTACGCGCCGAATCTGCGCACCCAGCTGTTGTAACTTTTCTTCAATACACTCGTAACCGCGATCGATATGGTAAATACGATCCACAATGGTATCACCCTGGGCAACCAGGCCCGCCAGCACCAGCGACGCCGAAGCACGCAGGTCCGTCGCCATCACCGGTGCACCGGTGAGCTTGTCCACGCCATTGCAGACGACGGTGTTGCCCTTGAGCGCAAGATCCGCGCCCATGCGTTGCAGTTCCTGAATGTGCATGAAGCGGTTTTCAAACACGGTCTCGGTAATGATCCCGGTCCCCTTTGCCACCGCATTGAGCGCACAGAACTGCGCCTGCATGTCCGTGGGAAATGCCGGATACGGCGAGGTTCGAATATCCACCGCCTCCGGGACACGGTCGTGCATGTCCAGACTGATCCAGTCTTCGCCGCTTTCGATCTTGGCGCCCGCCTCTTCCAGCTTGGCGGTGATCGCGTCGCAATGAGCGGGCGAGGTATTTTTCAACTTCACCTTGCCCCCGGTGATTGCCGCGGCGACCAGGTAGGTACCGGTCTCAATGCGATCCGGCAAGACGCTGTAGCGCGTGCCATGCAAGCGTTCCACACCGTCGATAGTAATGATATCGCTGCCGGCACCGCTGACCTTGGCACCCATGCTGTTCAGACAATTGGCGAGGTCCACCACTTCCGGTTCACGCGCGGCGTTCTCGATGATGGTACGCCCATCCGCCAGCGCCGCCGCCATCATCAGGTTCTCGGTACCGGTGACGGTGACCAGGTCCATCACGATCTTGGCGCCGTGCAGGCGTTTTGACCTGGCCTTGATGTAACCGTTTTCCACGGTGATATCCGCACCCATCAATTGCAGGCCGTGAATGTGCAGATTCACCGGGCGCGAGCCGATGGCGCAACCACCAGGCAACGAGACCTCGGCCTGACCGTAACGTGCCAGCAAGGGACCCAGCACCAGGATCGAGGCGCGCATGGTCTTGACCAGTTCGTAGGGCGCAGCGAAATTGGAAATGGTCGAGGTGTCCACCTCGACATCCATTTTCTCCCCCATGGTGATGGACACACCCATGCGCCCGAGCAGTTCCATGGTGGTGGTGATGTCGTTAAGGTGCGGGATATTGCAGACCGTCACCGGCTCGTCGGCCAGCAAGGTCGACACAATAATAGGTAACGCGGCATTCTTCGCACCGGAGATGCGAATCTCGCCATTTAAGGGCTTGCCACCGGTAATAATCAGTCGGTCCATAGGGATATCAATACGACGCCTCGGCGTCAGGGTGAAATCTGCAGTTTCTTGGCGCGTTCCCAATCTGCCGGGGTATAGGTCTTAATCGAGAGGGCGTGTAACTGACCGCTGGCGATCCTGTCCACCACGGTGGCATATACCAGTTGCTGTTGCTTCACCAGGGAGAGTCCTTCAAAGACGGCCCCAACGACAATCGCGTCGAAATGGCTGCCATCGCCCTTTACCATAACGTTACATTCGGGTAATCCGGCCTTAATGAGTTTTTCGACTTCTGTGGGGTCCATAGTATGTTCCAGGGGTTGCTGAGGTGCAGAAGCCGGGTATTTTAACCAAATGCAGTGACGGGCCGCACGGCTTTCTCGCAGAAAAAATGCGGACCAACCCTAAATCGGCAGGATCTCGTCGAGTTCACTCAAATGCAGGATCTGGCTGAGCTGCTCCGGCAGGTGACGAAACCGGATATGAGCACCCTGGCGGCGGGTCCAGCGGGTCAGATCAATGAGCAGGGCCAGGCCGGCGCTGTCCGCCCGGGTGACCCCGGACAGGTCCACCGAGAGTTCACCCGACACCTGCGCCAGCAGGTCATGCGCGGTCACGGCCAGGGCCGGGACCGTTTGCATGTTCAACTCGCCCTTGATCACAAACTGGTTGGTATCCTGGCGCGCGATGGTGGGCAAAATCATCTCCATGCTGATCACTTCGACTGGGTCTTGTCCTTGCCGCTGTCGCCTTTATCCATGAATTTGGAAACAAACTCGGCAATCAATTTCTCCAGCACCAGGGACCCCTGGGTGAGTTTGATGTTCGAACCCTGCTTCAGATAATGCGGCTTGCAATCAAGTCCGGTCAGGTTGGGCTGGCGTCCTTCCAGCTCCGCCTGCAGTTTTTCATCTTCACACGGATTGGATGCCGGTCCCGGCAGCAGGCCGACGTATTTCTCACCCAGCAAGCCGGCGGTGTAGATATTTGCCGAGGTGCCATCGGGCAGCGTGGTGTATTGTCCCTCGATGCGCAGGGTCACCACCGCCTGGTAGGTTTTCGGGTCGAAGCTGATGCCCGAAACGCGCCCCAGCGTGACACCTGCCATCGTTACCGGCGAGCGTACCTTGAGGCCGCTGGCATCATCAAACCGCGCCGTCACGTCATAGCCCGTCGCCGAACTGTATGCGCTGAGGTTACTTACCTTCATGGCCAGCATGAATAACGCGGCCAGGCCGGCGGCCACGAAGATGCCAACCCAGATCTCTGCTGTACGTGTATTCATCATCAGTACGCTCCGAACATTAATGCAGTCAAAATAAAATCCAGTCCCAATATCGCCAGGGCCGAGTGCACCACGGTACGGGTCGTGGCACGGCTCACACCTTCCGAGGTCGGTATCGCATCGTAACCCTCGAACACGGCAATCCAGGTCACCACCACACCAAACACCAAACTCTTGATGACACCATTATAAATGTCATCGTACATATCCACCTTGGCCTGCATCTGCGACCAGTAGGCGCCTGAATCCACACCTAACAGCCCGACGCCGACGAAGTAGCCACCCAGCACACCGACTGCACTGAAGATCGCGGCCAGTAAGGGCATGGAGATCACGCCTGCGAGAAAACGCGGCGCCAGGACACGCCGGATGGGATCCACGGCCATCATTTCCATCGCCGACAATTGTTCGGTGGCCTTCATCAGGCCGATCTCTGCCGTCAGGGCCGAACCGGCGCGACCGGCATACAGCAGTGCGGTGACCACCGGACCCAACTCGCGCACCAAGGATAAGGCGACGACCACACCCAGCGACTCCTCGGCGCCAAAATCCACCAGGGTGTTATAGCCCTGCAGGCCTAGCACCATGCCGACAAACAAACCGGAGACCAGAATAATCAGCAGGGATAACACGCCCACGGAATACACCTGTTGCACCACCAGACCGAAGCGCAGGAACAGGGTATGTGTGCCGGAGATAATGTTGAACAACAGGATGTGCGCACGTCCCAGGCGCTGAAAAAAATCCAGCCCGCTGCGCCCCAGCCGTGCAATCAGATCAATCATGCAACCTCACCTTGCTTATTGCTGGCGCCGGCCAACAAATCGTCCAGATAATCCTCCGCCTGATAATGGAACGGCACCGGTCCGTCCGGCAGGCCCTTGAGAAATTGCTGCGCCCATTCCGATGAGGAACCATTGAGTTCTTCGGTCGTGCCCTGGCCCACGACCTTGCCATTGGACAACAGATAAATGTAATCGGCGATACTGCTGGTTTCGGCGATGTCATGCGAAACGATGATGCTGGTCAGCCCCAGGGCGTCGTTGAGTTTGCGGATCAGCCGCACCAGCACACCCATGGAGATCGGGTCCTGTCCGGTAAACGGTTCGTCATACATCATCATCATGGGGTCCAGGGCAATCGCCCGCGCCAGCGCCACGCGCCGCGCCATACCGCCGGATAATTCGCTCGGCATCAGCTCGCGCGCACCGCGCAACCCCACGGCGTGTAACTTGATCAACACCAGGTCCCGGATCATGTCTTCGGACAGGTGTGTATGTTCACGCAAGGGAAACGCGACGTTATCGAACACATTCATGTCCGTCAGCAGGGCGCCGTTCTGAAACAGCATGCCCATGCGTTTACGCAGTTGATACAAGTCGCCGTGCCGGAGTTTATCGACCTGTTCACCATCGACATGCACGCTGCCCTGTTGCGGCCGCAGTTGTCCGCCGATCAGGCGCAGCATGGTGGTCTTGCCGGTGCCGCTGGGTCCCATGATGGCGGTAATTTTGCCGCGCGGGATGTCGAGGTCGACGCCGTCGAAGATCATGCGCTTGCCGCGGGCAAACCTGAGGCCGCGCACTTTCACCAGGATTGAATTATCGTTCTGCATTTGGTCGGCTATCATACCTTGCGCCCTTGCGGGGCGACACACCTTCGTTAAAGTAAATTCAGCAGAATCTCCGCCTGGTCCACCACTTCCAGGTCCGGCGGTTGTCCATCGAATAACAACACCGCCTGACGCTCACCGGCATTGCGCAGCAATGTCTCCAGCAGTGTGCGCAGGCTGCGCGGCGTCTGGCCCCGGCTTGGCACCCTGGCCAATGCCAGGCGTCCGTGTGTAAGCACATCTTGTTGCGCAGGGTCACCGCGCCAGCACACACTGACCTGCTGTGACATCGATGGTTGCGCAAGGAGTGCATGCAATTCATCGTGACTCGCTGTCGGCCAATCCACGCAGACAGCATATGTCGCACACAAGCTCCCGATTGTTTCCAGCTGTCCGGCATCCGGCCGTTGCGTCAGCGAGATCAAAACCCCTTCCACGCGATCGCCGAGTGCGGCAATCAGTTCGGGTACAGGCCGCTTTTCGTTTTTAGCAATCGACCATTCACAAACAAACCGGGGGCGTTGCTCGCTTTCCGCCAGCCATTCTGCAATGGCATTCCGCCCTTGTGTCCAATACGCGTCCGGCACAAGCACCACCGGATACTCGTTGCCATAAAACGCCAGTTGCCAGTCATCCGGCAGACCTTCGGGATAATAAGTGTCACGCCATTGCGGGTGTTGCCACCCGCATGTTCCAATCAATACCGCACGCTCAACCAAGTCAGAATACCTTCGATTACCGGTTCCGGCCGATTATACTTGTGCAGCGCAGAATGCCCAGCGCAAGTCAGTCTAGGGCGCCGGACTGAATGAAATCTGAACGAGGGGATTATTCGTGAAACAAACAGAGGTTCATATTAAATGGGCGATGTAGTACGCTTTAAAAAACCCAGCGCACAGGAAAAACATAAAGGCAAAACACTTTGCCGTAACGGTTTTCACAAATGGGTCGTCGATAAAAGCAAACCGTTTTCCGTCAAGGAAGGCAAATTACATACTGTCTACCGCTGCCAGCGCTGCGGGGCAACCAAGACCAAAGCGGAATAAGAAAAACATCAAACATGAAAAACATATCGAGCTGGATTCGTCGTGGGTTGATTCTGTGTGCGCTCGGTACCGTACTCCTGCTCAATGGCTGCGCCTCCGTCTCGGCGCCGGACAAGCGCGATCCCTGGGAGTCCATGAATCGCTCTATCTATGCCTTTAACGATGGCTTCGATCGCGCCATTGCCCGCCCGGTTGCGCAAACTTATAAGGACTACACTCCGAATGTCGTGCAAACCGGCGTGAGTAACTTTTTCAGTAACCTCGACGATATCCTCGTTACGGTAAACGATCTATTGCAGTTCAAATTCAAACAGGCGGCCCAGGACCTCGGCCGCTTCGCATTTAATACCACCGCCGGCCTGTTCGGTCTCATCGACGTCGCCAGTCACATGGATTTTCCCAAGCACAATGAGGACTTCGGACAAACCCTGGCAACCTGGGGGGTCGGCAGCGGCCCCTATGTCATGCTGCCCTTCCTGGGCCCCAGTACCCTCCGCGACACGGGTGGTCTGGCGGCAGACTGGCAAATCGATCCGGTCTATGCCATCAATGATACCGAGGCGCGCTGGTCCGTCATTGTGCTGCGTGCCGTGGATACGCGTGCACGCTATCTGGAAGCAACAAAAATCATGGAGAAGTCCGGTATCGATCCTTATGTCTTTTTACGCAATGCCTATCTACAGCAACGAGAAAACCTTATTTATGACGGCAACCCGCCGACGCCGGCCGCGCCTAAAGTCCAGCCTCCCAGCAAGAGCGACCTGGAACTGGAGCAGGAACTGGATAAGGAACTCCAGCTCGACACGCCCACCAAGTAAAACCAACGACACGAGTACGACGCTACCATGCAACTCCTGATTTCCATTCTTGCGATCGTGGGTGGCTTTGTCTTGTTAGTCTGGGGCGCCGACCGCTTCGTCCACGGTGCCGCCGCCACCGCACGTAATCTCGGCGTCTCCACCCTGGTCATCGGTCTGACCATCGTTGGCTTCGGCACCTCGGCACCCGAACTCCTGGTCTCGGCCATGGCGGCCATGAGTCATAACTCGGGACTGGCGGTCGGTAATGCCATCGGCTCCAACATCACCAATGTCGGTCTGGTCATCGGGGTGACGGCGATCATCAGCCCCCTGGTGGTGAATTCCGGTACCCTGCGCCGCGAATTTCCCTTGCTCTTCGTGGTCATGCTCTTGACCCTGGCCTTGCTGCTGGATCACCGCCTCGGCCGTATCGATGGCATCATTCTCCTGAGCAGTCTTGGCGTACTTATCTTTTGGATGGTCCGCCTGGGCATGGGGGGAGAACGCAAGGAGCCCATGACCACGGAATACGAGCAGGAGATCCCCAAGGTCAGCCTGGGCAAGGCCCTGTTATGGACCGCCATTGGCCTGGGCGTGCTGCTTATCAGTTCGCGTATCCTGGTCTATGGCGCCGTGAACATTGCGCATATGCTGGGTGTCAGTGACCTGATCATTGGTCTGACCATCGTGGCCATCGGCACCAGCCTGCCGGAACTGGCGGCATCGATCATGAGCGCACTGAAGAACGAACCGGATATCGCCCTGGGCAATGTCATTGGCTCAAACATGTTCAATCTGCTCGGGGTCCTCGGCCTGCCCGGCGCTATCAGTCCCCTGGATATCGACCCCGAGGTACTTACCCGCGACTACAGCTTTATGATCGCCCTCACCATCGCCATGTTCTTTTTTGCCTATGGTTTCAAAAAACCCGGGCAAATCAACCGGTTGGAAGGCGGCATCTTGCTTGGTATCTATGTCGCGTATATGGTAGTACTTTACTTCAGTGTTCATACCCATTCAGGTTAATCAGGCATGCAAGAAATCAAACTCAAGGTCAGCAACGTGAAGTGCGGTGGCTGCGTCAGTAATATCCAGAAGGGCCTGGGTGAAATGGCGGGTATCTCTTCCGTGGATGTCGACATCCCCACCGGTGAAGTCACTCTCGCCGCCGCCAATCCCGATATGGCGGGGATCAAGGAGAAGTTACGGCAACTCGGTTATCCGCCCGTCGAATAAACCCCAGCCCACTTCATGGACAAGCATAAAGTCATTACCCTGGCCAAGGCCGTCATTGACACCGAGGCCCAGGCCGCGCAGCGCCTCGCTACACGCATCGATGAGCACTTTGCCGAGGCCGTCGGGACCATGCTGCATTGCGAAGGCCGTATCGTCGTGTTGGGGATGGGTAAATCCGGCCACATCGGCCACAAGCTGGCGGCCACTCTGGCCAGTACCGGCACACCGGCGTTTTTCGTCCACCCCGGCGAGGCCAGCCACGGCGACCTCGGCATGATCACCGCCAAGGACGTGGTGGTTGCCCTGTCCAACTCCGGTGAGACCGATGAGATCCTGACGATCCTGCCTCTCATCAAGCGTCTGCACGTGCCCCTGATTGCCATGACCGGCAACCCGCAATCGCGGCTGGCCATGGCTGCGGATTACCATCTGGATGTCAGTGTCGAAAAAGAGGCCTGTCCGCTGGGTCTGGCCCCCACCTCCAGCACCACGGCTACCCTGGTCATGGGCGATGCCCTGGCTATCGCCCTGCTGGAATCCCGCGGCTTCACCGAGGCCGACTTTGCCCGTTCCCATCCGGGTGGACGTTTGGGTAAACGCCTGCTGTTACACGTGGCGGACATCATGCACCGTGACCAAGGCATACCCAAAGTTCCGGTAAACGCCAGCCTGAGTGAGGCCCTGGCGGAGATCAGCCGCAAGGGCATGGGCATGACGGTGGTGGTCAACCCGGACGCTACAGTGGCAGGTGTCTTCACCGACGGCGATCTTCGCCGCCTGCTGGACCATGGTGAAGTGGACATCAGCAAACTGCGTGTCCAGGACGTCATGATTGCCAACTGCAAAACCATCCAGCCGGAGATGCTGGCGGCAGAGGCGCTTCAGATCATGGAAAGCAAACGCATCAATGCCTTTCCGGTGGTCGCCACCAACAATCAATTAATCGGCGCCCTGAGCATGCACGATCTGTTGCGGGCCGGGGTCGTATAAGCGGAGCACACATGCAAGACGTTCTGGAAAAAGCCGCCCATATCAAACTCGTCGTCTTCGATGTGGACGGTGTACTCACGGACGGCAGCCTGTTCTTCGGCGATGACGGCCAGGAATACAAGGCCTTCTATTCGCGCGACGGCCTGGGCATGAAGCTGTTGCAACAAACCGGCGTCGAAATCGGCGTGATCACGGCGCGGAACTCCCAGGTTGTCGAACACCGTATGCGCAATCTCGGTATCGAAAATGTCTACCAGGGTAAATTGAATAAACTCGATGCCTTTCACCATCTGCTGGACAAGCTGGGTGTCGCACCACAACAGACGGCGTATGCCGGCGATGACGTAGTTGATCTACCCGTGATGAAAGCCGCCGGTCTGGCGATCGCCGTACAGGACGCACATCCCTTCGTCAAACAACACGCACACTGGATTACCCAACACGCAGGTGGGCGCGGTGCCGCGCGTGACGTGTGCGAATTGATCATGCAGGCCCAGGGCACACTCGATGCGCAATTAAAATCCTTTTTGTAAATGAACAAATTCTATTACCTACTGGTATTGATCGTGGTGCTGGCCATCGCCCTGATCAGTCGCTGGTTACTGACGACGGTGGAAACCCCCACCGGCCGCGTTGCCCCCGAAGCCCGTCACGACCCGGATTACTATCTCGAAAATTTTAAAATCACGGTATATCAACCCAATGGTGCACCGGCTTACCACCTCAACGCGGAACACATGAACCATTATCCCGACGACGACACCATGACCATGCGAAAACTCCAGCTGGACTATAGCGACGAAAAGAATCAAACCTGGGTCACCACCGCCGATGCGGGTACGGCGTACGAAAACATCGAGGTCATGCAATTGAACGGCAACGTCCGCATCGTTCGCCAGACGCCACAACCGGATCAGGAAATCACGATCACCACCGACGCCTTACGTTTTGACGTCCCCAACAAATTCGCCTCGACCGAGGCCAGGGTGAAGATCGTCGGTAAAAACAGTAGTATTGTCGCGAAAGGCATGGAGGTGGACATGGTCTCCGGCCAGCTCACCCTGATGTCAGAGGCGCGAGGTCATTATGTTCCCGACTAGACAGTGGATTGCCGGTATCGCACTTTTGTCCCTGGTGTCACATACCTGGGCGTTGAGCAGCGATCGTAATCAGCCTATCGACATCAAGGCGGATCGTGTCGAGGTAAACCAGCGCGAACAGACCAGCCACTACACCGGTAATGTCCGCCTCGAACAAGGTTCGCTGAAGATCAACGCCGACGACGTCATGGTCTATATGGTCAAGGGCAAACTGCAAAAGATCGTCATCAATGGCAAACCCGCCACCTTCGAACAACAACCGGATAACCAGAAAGAAATCGTGACCTCGAAGGCCGACAACATGGAATATTACGCCAGCCAAGAGCGCCTTTACCTGAAAAACAACGCCGAGGTAAATCAGGGCGGCAATCATTTTCGCGGCGACTTTATCGAATACGATACCCTCACCAGCACGGTGAAGGCGAACAAGGCGGAGAACAGTTCCTCACGGGTCCACGCCATCATTCAGCCCGCCAACAAGGAAGATGATAAAGACAAGACGCCGGCACCACCTCCGGGTAATCAGACCAAGCCGCCACCGGCGCCAACGACGGGCAAGCCATGAGTACACTGGCCGCACAGCATCTCGCCAAGACGTATAAAAAGCGCACGGTCGTGAAGAACGTGTCGTTTCATATCAATAGCGGGGAGGTGGTCGGTCTGCTGGGTCCCAACGGCGCCGGCAAGACCACGTCTTTTTATATGGTCGTGGGCCTGGTCGAACTCGATAAGGGCAATGTCTACCTCGACGAAAAAGACCTGACCCAGCTCCCCATGCACCAGCGCGCCAGGATGGGCATCAGCTACCTGCCGCAAGAGGCCTCGGTGTTTCGCAAACTGACGGTCAGCGAAAATATCCTGGCCATCCTGCAGACCCGCAAGGAACTGGGCCCGCTGCAACAGGAACATGCCCTGGAAGAACTGCTGGAAGAACTCCACATCACCCACATCCGCAACAACCAGGGCATCAGCCTGTCCGGGGGCGAACGACGGCGGGTGGAGATTGCCCGCGCCCTGGCGACTCTGCCCCACTTTATCCTGTTGGATGAGCCCTTTGCCGGTGTGGACCCTATCTCCGTGCTCGATATTCAGTCGATCATTCAGCACCTGCGGGAGCGCAATATCGGGGTCCTGATTACGGACCATAATGTCCGGGAGACCCTGAAAATCTGCGATCGCGCCTATATTATCAATGAAGGGGAAGTCATCGCCCAGGGCGAACCGGATGCCCTCCTGGCAGATAAACAGGTACGGAAGGTCTATCTTGGGGAGCATTTCCAACTTTGACAAATCTAGACTGTTAGTAGTGGCTTATTCTGCGCTAGAATTCATTATGACTGGCGTTTGTCCCGGACCAGTCGCAAAATCCAACATATGAAGCAAGCATTACAGTTACGTCTCGGTCAACACCTCACCATGACCCCGCAGTTGCAGCAGGCCATCAAGCTGTTGCAATTGTCGACCTTGGAGTTGCAGCAGGAGATCCAGGAAGTCCTGGATTCCAACCTGATGTTGGAAGTGGCCGATGAGGGTGAAGAGTTTCAGAACACCGGCACCCATGAAGCCTCGGAGTCACAGGCCGAGCATCATGAAGATGCCCAGGAACAAACCGGCAGTCTGGAGATGGAATCCATTCCGGAAGACCTGCCGGTCGACAGCGCCTGGGATGACATTTACGACAACATTCAAATGTCGCCGTCATCCGGCAGCTACAACGACGATGATCGGGAATTCGAGATCTCCGATACCAGCAGTGAAAGCCTGCAGGACCACCTGACCTGGCAAATGCAACTGACGCCGTTTTCCGAAACCGACATGGTCATCGCCGAGGCGATCATCGATGCCATCAACGATGACGGTTTCCTCAGCATGGACGTGGAAGAGATCCTCAAGGAACTCCCCGAGGAGATGGAAATCGAACTGGATGAAGTGAATGCCGTCTTACATCGCATCCAGTATTTCGACCCGCCCGGCGTTGGCGCACGCGACGTCCGCGAATCCCTGTTATTGCAACTCAAACAGCTGGCGGTGGATTCCCCGCTGAAAGACGCCGCTATCGATTTGATCGAGAATCACTTTGACCTGCTGGCCAATCGCGACTTCCCCCAGCTGCTGCGCAAACTGAAGATCGATGAAGACGCGCTCAAGGCAATCATCGCCACGATCCAATCGCTGAATCCGCGTCCCGGCAGTCAGATTACCTCGAGCAAACCCGAATACATCGTGCCCGACGTGATCGTGCGCAAGGTCAAGGGCAAGTGGAAGGTCGAACTCAATCCGGATGCCGCGCCGCGACTGCGCATCAACCCGCACTACGCCAGCCTGATCAAACAGGTCAACAACAGCTCCGATACCAATTACTTGAAGAACCACCTGCAGGAGGCCCGCTGGTTTATCAAAAGCCTGGCCAGCCGCAACGAAACCCTGCTGAAAGTCGCCAGTTGTATCGTGGAACGTCAGCGCGCCTTCCTCGAGTACGGCGAAGAAGCCATGAAGGCCCTGGTACTGCACGACATCGCCGAAGCGGTGGAGATGCACGAATCGACCATCTCCCGCGTGACCACCAAAAAGTACATGCATACGCCGCGCGGCATCTACGAATTGAAATACTTCTTCTCCAGTCACGTCTCCACCTCCGATGGCGGCGAGTGTTCCGCCACGGCAATCCGAGCCTTGATCAAGAAACTGGTCTCGGCGGAAAGTCCGGACAAACCGCTGAGCGACAGCAAGCTGGCCAGCATTTTGTCCGAGCAGGGTATCAACGTTGCCCGCCGCACGGTCGCCAAATACCGTGAAGCGATGTCGATCCCGCCCTCGAATGAACGTAAACGTCTCGCATGATAACGACCAACCGGAAAGGAGCCAGACATGCAACTTAACGTCACGGGTCACCATATTGATATGACCGATTCCCTGCAAAACTACGTGGAAGGCAAAATGGAACGCCTCGAACGCCATTTCGATAATGTCACCAACGTGCACGTTGTCCTGAGTGTGGAGAAACTCCGTCACAAGGCCGAAGCCACTATTCATATCAGCGGCGCCGATGTTTACGCCGATTCCGAAGAGGCGGACATGTATGCCGCTATCGACGCCCTGGTCGACAAGCTCGATCGGCAAATCAAGAAGCACAAGGAAAAGCTCACCGATCATCATCGTGGTGAAGGACGCGCCCAGAAACAACCCGGCTAAGTAAATCCATCATGCATTTGTCCGACCTGATTTCGCCTGAGCGCATTCGCTGTAACCTTGACGCCCAGAGCAAGAAGCGCGCCCTGGAACAACTCAGCGAATTGATCTCGCAGAATCAGGACACCATCACTTCGACACAGGTGTTCGACAGCCTGTTGTCACGCGAGCGGTTGGGCGGTACCGGCGTCGGTCACGGCGTGGCCATACCGCACGGCCGCTTGCGCAATTCCCAGAAGGCGCTGGGTGCGTTCATAAAGCTTGCGCATGGCGTCGATTACGATGCCGCCGACAAGCAACCGGTCGACCTGCTCTTCGCCCTGCTGGTCCCGGAAGAATCCACGGAAGAACACCTGCAAATCCTGGCGCAACTGGCGGCCATGTTCAGTGACGAGAGCATGCGTGAGAAATTGCGCCATGCCGAAGATACCGCCGACATTCACGAACTGTTGCTGGCCTGGCAAAACAGCCATTCATAGCACCCTCGTATCAGATTTCGCGCTCTGCTAGACTGTTCGAACTTCCCGCTGGCGATGCGAGTGTTTCCATGGCCGATACAAATGTCAGCAATAAACTGATCAGCGAACACGGTCAGCAGCAAACCATTCACGGCACCATGCTGGCCATTGACGATCATGGCGTATTGCTGACTGGTCGCAGTGGCATAGGCAAAAGTGCGATTGCACTTGAATTGCTTTCGCGCGGCCATGCCCTGATCGCGGACGATACGCCGGTGCTACACCGCATACCCGATGGTGAACACGTCATCGCCGTTTGCCCGCCACCACTTGCCGATATGCTGGAAGTGCGTGCCGTTGGCATTGTCAACGTGTGTAAATTATTCGGGCCGGGCGCATCCCGTCGCTACATGCCGGTACATCTTGTCATCGAGCTGGTCGATACCGTCACACTTGACGAACAACAGCGTTTATTCCCCTATGCAGCGCGCACTAATATTCTGGGCATGGCGATCCCCTTGCTGCAAATCCCGATCGCGCATGCGACAAATCTTGCGGTGCTGGTCGAAACCGTCACACGAAATCATGTACTCTATAAAAACGGCTATAACGCGGCTGACGTGCTTATCCAGCGTCAACAACACTTACTAAACGAAGAAACCGTATGAATTTGATCATCGTCAGCGGACTCTCCGGCTCCGGCAAATCCATCGCCCTGCAGGCCCTGGAGGATCTCGGCTACAACTGCATCGATAACCTGCCGATTGGTCTGCTGCATGCCCTGGCGGTACAGATCACCCATGCCGCCGATCCCATCGACGTGGATTTCGCCGTGGGTATCGACGCCCGCAATCTGGCGCCGGACCTGGAACAGTTCCCGGAGATGATCGACACACTCAAGCAAATGGGTTTGCACACGCAGGTGATCTATCTTGCCGCCGACGAACAGACGCTGATCAAGCGTTTCAGCGAAACGCGTCGCCGCCATCCCCTGAGTTCGGAGGAAGTGCCGTTGAGCGAGGCGATCAAGCAGGAACGCATGTATCTCGCGCCGGTATCTTCCAGCGCCAATCTGATCCTGGACACCAGCCATACCAACGTACATCAATTACGTGAAGTCATTCGTAAATGCGTGCAACGCGAAAGCGGCGCCGGCATGTCGATCCTGATCGAATCCTTCGGCTTCAAACACGGTATTCCCAGCGATGCGAACTTTCTGTTCGACGTCCGCTGTGTCACCAATCCGCACTGGGTACCGGAATTGCGCCAGTTGAGCGGGCGCGATCAGCCGGTGATCGATTATCTGGAAAAGCACGAAGACGTCACCAGTATGTACGAGGATATCCAGGCCTTCCTGGAAAAGTGGATCCCGGTGTTCGAGGCGGAAAACCGCAGCTATATGAACATCGCCATCGGCTGCACCGGCGGTTACCACCGCTCCGTTTACTTCAGCGAGCGCCTGGGCGCCCACCTGCGTGCCAAGGGTAAAAACATTATCGTGCGGCATCGGGAATTGTCATGAGTGTCGCCATCCTGCTGATTACCCACGGCGATGTCGGCAAGGCGATCCACGAGGCAGCCGTCTCGGTCATCGGCAGCAGCCCGTTGCGCACGCAGTTCCTGTCGATCAACCTGACGTGCAAACCGGAGGATATGATCCGGACGGCAAAATCCATGGTAAGCGAACTCGATACCGGTGACGGCGTCCTGATCCTGACCGACATGTTCGGTTCCACCCCCAGTAACATTGCCTGCGCCGTGCAGGATAACAACGTGGCCATCATCGCCGGACTCAACCTGCCCATGCTGATACGCGTGCTGAATTATCCCAACCTGCCCTTGTCCCGGCTTGCCGATAAGGCCGTCAGCGGGGGGCAGGAAGGTGTCATTTATTTCCACCCGACGAGTGATGCGGATGCTGCGCAAGGAAATTGAAATCATCAACAAGCTTGGTATGCACGCCCGCGCCGCGGCCAAGTTCGTTACGCTGGCGCAAACCTTTGCGGCTGACGTGCGGATTGCGCGCAATGGCCGCGAGGTCAACGGCAAGAGCATCATGGGTGTCATGATGCTGGCGGCCGCCAAGGGCAGTACCATCGAACTGATTATCAACGGTGAAGATGAGGACAAGGCCATGCAATATCTCACTACCCTGATTAACAACCGCTTCGACGAGCACGAATAAAGCGGACAGCCCGCCATGACCCTCGCCTTGCAAGGCACAGGTGTATCCAGCGGCATCGCCATCGGTCCGGTGCACATCATGCGCCGCGATGCGCTGGAGATCATTGAATACACTCTGGAAGAAGAACGCATCGAGGAGGAAATCCATCGCTTTCACAGTGCGCTGGAGATGGCGAAACAACACCTGCAACGCATTCGCGAACAAATCCCCGTCCATACCCGCAGTGACATCGTCGCGTTCATCGATACCCACCTGCTGATGCTGGATGACTCGACGCTGTCGAAAGTCCCGGTGCAATTAATCCAGCAACACCGTTGTAATGCGGAATGGGCGTTAAAACTGCAGCGCGATGCCCTGGTCAAGGTCTTCGATGAAATGGACGACCCTTACCTGCGCACCCGTCGCGACGATGTCGATCATGTGGTGAACAATGTCCTGCGTATCCTGCTCAACAGTCCGGTGTACCACCAGGTCGGACATCATCAGGAACACCGGCTGACCGGCCATATTATTATCGCCGATGACCTGTCACCGGCCGACGCGGTGCTCATGCAACACCAGGGGATCGGCGGCTTCGTCACCGAACGCGGCGGCCCGACCTCGCACACGGCCATCCTGGCGCGCAGTCTCGGGATTCCCGCGATCGTCGGCCTGCATCACGCCCAGGCCTTTCTCAGCGATCATGAAACCATCATCATCGATGGCCGCCGCGGCACGCTGATCGGCAGTCCCGATACCCAGATCCTGCAACACTATTTATTCGCCAAACGCCAGGAACAACTGCTGCAGGAAGAGCATCGGCGTAACCGGGACCTGCCGGCGGTCTCGCTCGACGGCACCCCCATCTCACTCAATGCCAATATCGAACTGCCGGAGGATTTGCATCTTACCTTGCAGACCAGCGCGGAAGGCGTCGGCCTTTACCGCACCGAATACCTGTTCATGAACCGGGATGAACCGCCGACGGAAGAAGAACAATTCGAGGTCTACCGCACGATTGTCGAACGCCTGGACGGCAAACCCCTGACCATCCGCACGCTCGATCTGGGCGCCGACAAACAGATCGACGGCAGCACCCCCAACAACCTGACCAACCCGGCACTGGGACTGCGCGCGATCCGCCTCTGCCTCAAGGAACCCGCATTGTTCTTCCCGCAACTGCGCGCCATCTACCGCGCCTCGGCCTATGGCCCGGTCCGGCTGATGCTGCCGATGATTTCAAGCACCCAGGAACTGATCCAGATCCTGCGCCACCTCGACAGCGTACGCCATCAACTCTCGAATCACGCCATCCCGTTCGATCCCGCGCTTCCCATTGGCGGCATGATCGAAGTCCCGGCGGCCGCCATCAATGCGGAGATGCTGGGCGAGTACCTGGATTTCTTCTCCATCGGTACCAACGACCTGATCCAATACACCCTGGCCATCGATCGCATCGATGACGAGGTCAACTATCTTTATGATCCCCTGCACCCCGCCGTGCTGAAATTGATCGGCATGACGGTTGCCGCCGGCAACAAACTGGGTATTCCCGTCACCATGTGCGGTGAGATGGCCGGTGATATGCGCTATACCCGTTTGCTGCTGGGACTGGGCTTACGCAATTTCAGCATGCACCCCAACAGCATCGCCGAGGTCAAACGCATCATCGCGCAATCGGATGTCTATCTGCTTGCGGAACAGGTCACACGTTTGCTGCATGCAACAAGCCATGAAGCCTTCCATACCGCACTCAATGCGCTGACTGCCCTGCACTGAGCGCACGTGTTCGCTTTTCACGGGCCGCCTGCTACACTTGCGGTCAAATGCGTGGAGGGTGAACGATGAGCGAAGACGTTGTACAGGAACAGGAAGTCAATGTCCTGACACAACTGACCGGCGCCATCGCCGACGGCAACGTCGATCAAATCGAAGCCCTGCTGGAAAGACTCCACCCCGCGGACATCGCCCACCTGCTCGATTCCCTGCCTGCCGAACAACGCGATTTCGTCTGGCCGCACGTTCCCGCCGAACACGAAGGTGAAGTCCTGTTGCATCTGAATGATGAGGCGCGCGCGCTCATCATCAAAAAGATGGAACCGGAGGCACTGGTCGCCGCCACCGAGAGTCTCGATACCGACGACCTGGCCGATCTGTTGCCGGAGATGCCGCAAAGCGTCATCCAGGAACTGCTGCTCACCATGGAATATCAGGATCGCGAACGCCTGCGTTCCGTCCTGGCCTACCCGGAAGACAGCGCCGGCGGTTTGATGGACCTGGACACCGTGGTGGTGCGCGCCAACACCACGCTCGACGTGGTGTTCCGTTACCTGCGACGGCGCGGCGACATTCCGGACACCACCGACAGCCTGTTCGTGGTGGATCGCGAAGGTGTCCTGCAAGGCATCCTGCCGTTTACCGAATTGCTCACCCACGATACCGATACCCTGGTCGACGACATCATGGACCGCGACGTGGAAGGGATCCCCGCGACCCTGTCCGCCCAGGAAGTCGCCAACCTGTTCGAACGCCGCGACCTGGTAACCGCGCCGGTGGTGGACGAGAGCAATAAACTGCTGGGCCGGATCACCATTGACGACGTGGTCGACGTTATCCGTGACACCGCCGATCAATCCATGATGCGCATGGCCGGCCTGAGTGAAGACGAGGAATTGTTTTCGCCGGTATTGAGAAGTACCGTCCGCCGCGCTATCTGGCTGGGCATCAATCTGCTCACGGCCATCCTGGCGTCCGCCGTGATCAAGCTCTTCGACGGCGCGATCAACAAGATCGTCGCGCTTGCCGTGCTCATGCCCATCGTCGCCAGCATGGGCGGCATCGCCGGCAGCCAGACCCTGACCCTGGTGATCCGCGGCATGGCCCTCGGCCAGATTAGTAAAAGTAATGCACGCCGGCTGTTATTAAAGGAGCTCAGTGTCGGCCTCGCCAACGGCGTCATCTGGGCCGTGGTCATTTCCATCTTCGCCGAAGCCTGGTTCGGCCTGCCCGGTGTCGCCGTCATTATGGGCACCGCCATCATCGTCAACCTGCTCGCCGCCGCCTTCGCCGGCACCCTGCTGCCGATCATCCTGAAAAAATTCAAACTCGACCCCGCCCTCTCCGGCAGCGTGATCCTCACCACCGTCACCGACTGCACCGGGTTCTTTGTGTTCCTGGGATTGGCAACGTTGTTTTTGCTTTGATTGTGATATAAGCAGCGACATGGAAATTTGCTAAACTTTACAAAATTAGATAACTACTATTAAACCAAAGTCCAAAATTTAGTCTGAATAATTTGAACTAGATTATGAATGAGTCAGAGATAGCGCTGAAAACTGCTGAAATTGCTCTAAGCAAAGCTAAAACAGAGTTTTTTAGTGATGCATTAAAAATAGGCATACCGTCTATTGTAGCTATTGCAGGAATTATCAGCACTTACTTGCTGACAAAATTAGGCCATAAAAAAGATTTGGAAATAGAAGCACTTCGTGCTTCCAATGAAACCCAAAATGAAATTAATACTCGAACTGGTGATTTGATAAGAAGCATCACGCTTAACTTATCTAAACTACATCAAGAAATGCTTCTTTACACGAGCAATCTTTATGCAAAACTTGACGTAGAGAAAGACGGATTACAATATCCGGAGGAAAATCGAAAAGAGCTATCGGTTCAATATCAAGCATTTGTGAATATTCTTCATGATGTTTTTTCTATAGAAGCTCAGATCTTATTGCTAGGCCAGAAAAATATAGATGAGAACTTTACAAACTATCAATCGGCTCTAACAGAATTATCCATGAACTTTGTTCCATGGATCAAACCAGATATGCAGGAAGCTTTACAACATAGACTCTCAACAATGAGAGACTTAAGAGAAATCTTATTTCAGTCATTAAGCAAGGTATATCTCATAAATTAACCTGTAATGTTCAAACGCATTTCACTCTAAACCCCTTGCGATTGCCGTGAGTGGCTGTTGGCTGAACGCAAGTGGCGCCCGCAGGGGCGAGGCAGGATGCCGAGACTGTGACATGAGGCAGGGAAGCCGAATGTCACAGCGCCCCTGAGTACAGCCAACAAGCCACGAACGATTGGCAATCGCGGGGCGAGTTTCTTTGCCTACTTTCTTGTCGATACAAGAAAGTAGGTCGCCCCAGCGCCGAAGGCGCGGGCGAAATTGGGTTTTATAGAAAGACACTGGATTCCGGGTTGCGCCGTTGGCGCCCCCGGAATGGCGAAGGAATATGAAATTACAAATTAAAACTAATCGCCCGCGATCATCATCTCTTCAATCAACCACGAACCCGTCTGCATGCTGCTGCGGGTATCCACGTCGCTGCCAACCGCGACCAGTTGCTGGTACATGCGGGACAGATTACTGGCGAGGGTGAACTCTTCCACGGGATACTGGATCTCGCCGTTCTCGACCCAGAAGCCGGCGGCACCGCGGGAATAGTCGCCGGTGACGATGTTGACACCCTGTCCCATCACTTCCGTGATCAACAGGCCGCGCCCCATTTGTTTAAGCAGGCCGTCGAGGTCCTGGTCACCGTGATTGATAAACAGGTTATGCACGCCACCGGCATTGCCCGTGGTATGCATGCCCAGGCGACGGGCAGCATAACTGTCGAGGACATAACTCTGCAGCACGCCTTCGCTCACCAGATCATGCGCACGTGTGGTGACGCCTTCGTTATCGAACGGTGAGCTGCCCAATGCCTGCTTGAGGTGCGGGCGTTCATCGACGCGCACGTGCGCGGGAAAAATTTGTGTGTCGAGTTTATCCAGCAGGAAGGAGGCCTTGCGATAGAGGGCACCACCGCTGATGGCGCGAATCAAGTGGCCCAGTAGGCCACGCGCCACTTCGGCCTGGAAGATCACCGGCAGCTTTTGGGTTTTCAAATGCACGGCATCGAGACGCTGCACCGCACGCTGTGCGGCCTTTTCACCAACGCTTTTGCTGTCCTCAAGCTTATCCGCGAGCCGCGACACGCTGTACCAGTAATCGCGCTCCATGCGTTCGCCGGAACTGGCGATAACCGCGACACCGTTACTGTGCCGGGTCGTCAGGTAATCCGCCATAAAGCCGAGACTGTTGGCGTAAAAGCGCTGTCCGCTATGACTGTTGATATACGCGCCCTCGGAATTGGTAATGCGCGGGTCATATTCACGCGCCACGTCTTCGATCTCCGTGGCGAGGTCGATGGCCTGTTCCGCCGTCACCGCCCAGGGATGATACAGATCCAGATCGGGGATCGTTTGCGCCAGGTCCGCGGCATCCGGCAGACCGGCATATTCGTCGGGTTGGGTATAGCGCGCGATATCACAGGCGGCCTGCACGGTTTCGCTCACGGCCTGACGCGAGAAGTCCGTGGTGCTGGCCGAACCCTTGCGCTGGCCGACGTACACGGTGACACCCAGGCCTTTATCGCGATTGTGTTCGATGGTCTCCACTTCGCCCAAACGTACTGTCACGGACAGTCCCGCCTCGACACTCAGGCCGGCCTCCGCTGCCGTTGCGCCTTTGCGCTTGGCCTCTTCCAGCATGAAACTGACGATGTCGCGCAGACGCGCGCTATCGAAGAGACTGTCCTGTTTGTTCTGGTTTTGCACTGCTGTTGTCGTCATTGCTTAGCCACTCGTCCCGCCCACGGTTAATCGATCGATACGTAAGGTCGGTTGACCGACACCGACGGGAACGCTCTGCCCTTCCTTACCACACACCCCCACGCCGGTATCCAGCGCGAGGTCATTACCCACCATGCTGACCTGATTCATCACGTCCGGGCCGTTGCCGATCAAGGTCGCGCCTTTCACGGGTCTCGTGACCTTGCCGTTTTCGATCAGATAGGCCTCGCTGGCGGAGAACACGAACTTGCCCGAGGTGATGTCCACCTGGCCGCCACCGAAGTTCACCGCATAGATGCCTTTATCTACGGAGGCGATGATCTCCTGCGGGTCATGCCCGCCCGGCGCCATATAGGTATTGGTCATGCGTGGCATCGGCAGATGGGCATAGGATTCGCGCCGGGCGTTACCGCTGGGTGCCATGTTCATCAAGCGTGCATTGAGTTTGTCCTGCATGTAACCGCGCAGGATGCCGTTTTCGATCAGGACATTGTGCTGGCTCGGCGTGCCTTCATCGTCGACACTGAGCGAACCGCGCCGATTGGCCATGGTGCCGTCGTCGATGACGGTGCAATACTTGGAGGCCACCTGCTGACCGATGCGGTTGGAAAAGACCGAACTGCCCTTGCGATTGAAGTCGCCTTCCAGTCCGTGACCCACCGCTTCGTGCAATAACACGCCCGGCCAGCCCGGTCCCAGCACCACCGGCATGGTACCGGCAGGCGCATCCACGGCCTCAAGATTCACCAGGGCCTGACGCACGGCTTCGCGCGCAAAGCCCATGGCGCGATCGTCCTGCAGAAAATATTCATAGGAGACGCGACCGCCGCCGCCGGCACTGCCCTGTTCGCGGCGGCCGTTGTGTTCGGCGATCACGGAGACATTCATGCGCACCAGGGGACGCACATCGGCACTCAAGGTGCCATCGTTGGCGGCGACCAATACCACTTCGTGCACACCGGCGAGGGACACGATCACCTGCTTCACGCGTGGGTCCTGTTTGCGCGCCTCGGCATCGGCGGCCTGCAGCAGGGCGACCTTCTGTTCCGCCGTCAGCACGCTTAAGGGATCGTCATGACTATATAAAGGTTGGATCTGCCGGGCCTGCCAGGCGGAGAGACTGCCGGTTTGTCCCTGGCGCGCAATCGCGCGCGCGGCATCGGCGGATTCGGTCAGCGCCGGTAAGATGATCTCATCGGAATAGGCAAAGCCGGTCTTCTCGCCGCTGACGGCGCGCACACCCACACCTTGTTCGATGTTGTGCTGGCCTTCCTTCACGATGCCGTCTTCCAGCACCCAGGATTCGTGACGGCTGCTCTGGAAATACAGGTCGGCATAATCAATGGCGTGTCCCAGCATCGAATGCAGGACGGTTTGCAAGGCGTTGTCCGTCAGGTTCGCCGGTTCCAACAGGGTCTTGCGCGCAATTACGATATTCGTATCAGACATGGTCAGGTCCACAGATCCTTTCGTCGATGCTGCAAGGCCGGAAAATTTCGTTGCAGCCGTTGTATTAGTGTGGGGTCAAGTGTGGCCGTTACAAGCCCGGCGCCCTGCTCGGTTTGCGCCAGGACCTTGCCCCAGGGGTCGATAATCATACTATGTCCGAAGGTATCGCGTCCGTTGGCGTGGTGTCCACCCTGGCCCGACGCCGCCACATAGCACAGATTTTCCACGGCCCGCGCCCGCAATAGCACTTCCCAATGCGCCAAACCGGTCGTGGCGGTAAATGCAGCAGGTAACACAATGAGATCCAGTCCATGGTGCGCCATGGCGCGAAACATCTCGGGGAAGCGCAAGTCATAGCACACGGCAAGACCGATTCGCCCGAAGGGCGTTTGCACTACCTGCATCTGATCACCGGGTTCGATGGTATCAGACTCGCGATAGGTCTCGTTAGTCTCACTAAGACTGACATCGAACAGGTGTATTTTGTCGTAGCGCGCCACCTGCGCACCGCGATCGTCGTAGAGCAGACAGGCGGCGCGCACGCGTTTGGGATCCGCGCCGGCCATGGGGATCGTGCCGCCGACCAGCCAGACACCGTGTTGCTGTGCCTGTTGACTCAGGAACGTCTGGATCGGTCCATCGCCCGGTTGCTCGCGCAAGGCCAGCTTGTCGGTTTCCGCGATGCCCATGTGCGCAAAATTCTCCGGCAGCACGATGAGTTTGGCACCCTGTTGTGCCGCACGTTTGATTAACTCCCCCGCTTGCGCCAGATTGATGTCCCGCTCCGGCCCCGACACCATCTGGATTGCTGCAATGACATGCATGAAGAAATATCCGCGCGCTTAGTTCAGTGTCTGTGCCGTCATCGGCGGCATGACCTGTAATTCGAGTTGGCCATCCTTGCGCGATCCCGGCAGGAGTTCGATATGCCGTGACGCCACACCCAATGCCACCAGCCAGCTGCGCACCTCGTTTGCCCACAGCGTACCCTCGTCCCCGCCCGGATAACGGATCTGTATCTTGGCATCGGGGTGCTCGTCGTAATCCCGCATGGTCTGCACCAGGGCGGGCATTTTCAGGATGCTTTCGTTCGTGCGCGGCACGTTCCAGTCCGCGTCGCTCAGGATATGAACCTCAGGGTTCTGCGCGTACGCCGAGGTGAACCACAGCAGCGCGAGGCTCAGGATCAGTACGCAATGTCGCTTCATGGTTGTTGTCCTTCGGTTGCGGGTTTCAGGCGCGGGATTTCCTTGATCTCCGGCTTTTCCCAGGTGCCGGTCACCCGATACGCCGTCGCGATGGATTCGTTGAATTTGCTACCGAACAACTGATCCATCACGAAGGTCAGGGCGCCCACTTGTCCGCCCCAGGCCAGCCAGCTGATCACCGGTAGCGTCTTGGAGACATTCGGCGCTACCGACACGTCCAGGTCGTAGTCCCGCTTGGCCAGTCCCGTACGCCCATCGATATCGATCAAGGCAATGGGGCTCACGATGTGCAGATTCTGCGTGAAGGCATCGCCGTCCACAATATCGAATTGGGCCAGGATCTGCTTGAACTTGAGACCCTCGCGAAACTCGCTGAAGTCCAGCGCCAGGTGTCGCGGTAATTCGGACAGACTCAACAGGCCCAGCAACCTGCCGGCGCCGGGCTCAAGATTGCTGATCATCCCGTCATTGATGACAGCCCCCACGCTGCCATTGAGTTTGGCGAAATTGAAACGATTGGGCGCATCCGGCCAGTTCAGCTGTATCACGGAACGCGCCTTGCCGTGCCGGATCACGCCTTTATAACCCAGCCGCGAAATCATGCTGCCGACATTATCGCTGTTCACCGTCAACAGGACATTGGTGTGCTGTTTGCCGTCGCGCACAAACCAACTGCCATCACCCGTTACTTTGAGGTTTGGGGCATCCAGATCGATCTTGTCAAAATGCAGGCCGTCCGGCTGGTGCGAGGTTTTGATCTGTAGCCGGCCAAACTGCATATCGTCGTAGACCAGGTCACGTATCTCGCCGTTGATCAATGCCATCTTGCGTGGATCATCCGCGGGGGACTCCGGCGCGCCTTCCTGCGTCGTCACATGCAGGTGATCAAGATCCAGCTGAATCGGCAGGCCCAGATTATTCAGATGCGACAGGTTGGCACTCGACACCAGTTGCTTGCGAATCGCCTGCCAGGCATCGAGGGGAAAATCCGGCAGACTGCCACGTAACACAAGTTGATTAAACTCGGGCAGCTGGGCCTGGGCCCCGGCAAACGCCAGGGTACCCTTCTCGATACGCACGGGATGATCGGGTGAGGCGCGTAACATGAGCGCCGCATCAAGCCGATCACCCAGTTTGAAGGACAGGGGGATCTCATCCTTGTCCGTAAAAGTCATATTCAGTTGAAACTCTTCGCCGTCCCTGGCCGCTTTTTGCAGGGGCGGTGGCAAATCTATCCTCACCCCCGCCAGGCGCGACGCGATGCGCAAATTCACCCGATGGCCCATCGCCGGATCTTCGCTGCCGAAACTGAGCAGGCCCTGCCAGTCGGTCTTGCCGCCAATCCGGTTTTCCAAACCATTCAGGGGCAGCTTGTTGCGCAACTTCGCGATATCAAGCTTGCCCATCATGCTGACATCCACGATATGGCGTTTATTGGCGTCGCGCGTATATACCGTGAACTGGGTCGGTTGCCCGCTAAAGCGTCCCGTCAACTTCTGCGAAAACACACCCGCCGGGGAAAATTTCAGGCGGCCGGAGATATCGTTGATGACCAGGTGTTTCTGCCAGGCCTGCACATCGGTATTTTTAAAATCAACGTAACCACGATAATCCGCCGGGGTCGTTGTTTCCGCCGCTTTACTCAAGGGGATCAAGAGTGAGAGTTGCCCATCCATGTTGCCGGTAATATGACTTTGCTTGTAGAACGCAGAGGCGGCCGACGCAATCGGGCTCTCCACCAGGAAACGCACGACATCATCGGACTTACCGTCGAACTTACCCTTGATCGATAACACCGGTAACAGAAATTTATCAATCGTCACCGTCGTGTTGTGTAGCTGCGTGTGATAGAGCATGGCCTCGGGCGCGGTGATCGACATCCCCAGCCCGGTAAAACGCGCCTCCACTGTATTGGCGGTAATGGCAGGCCAGCCTTTCTGATAATCCAGTCGGGCATCTTCCGCCTGGAAATCAACCACAAACGTACCCGGTGCCTGTCTAAACGGAAAATCGTACACGCGGCCATGAAACAGCGCATCACCTGACTTGACCCGCCCGTTAACGACGCTGCGATCCAGCCATTTGACAAGTTCATCATCCATGATAGTCACCGGCAGATAACGCCAGGTCTGTTGTACGTCGCCATTCACAAAGTGGGCGTAAAGACCCAGGACCGGCGAGGCGTGATTATCGGGAATCCCCAGGTTGAAGTTAACGCGCGTTTGTACGTCCTTGCTCTCAAAGGCCAGGTCCGAGCTTTGCACATGCCATGCATCGTAGGCATGCCACCACTGGACATTGCCTTCCAGGCGTGTGATCGCAAAGGGTTTGCGAAACAGGGTTGGCAAATCGAGGTCCAGACTGGAATCGGCGAATTTGACTTCGCCATGGTCCTGGGTCATCCACAAAACACCGTCAAGGTCGTTAATCCCGGGGAAATGCTGATAGGGTTTTATGCTCAGTCCTTTGAATCCGCTACTCATTACAAATTTATTCTGGGCTGTGGCCTCAGGCGCATAGTGCACATGCAGATTGTTTAATTCACCGTCCGGGGAAAACTGATCGAGCGCACGTTGCGCCTCCTTGTCCGCCAGTTTCAACTGGCGCAATAGATGCGTCATGTCCTTCAGTTGCACGTAACTACTGTAGGCATCGATACCGGCGAAGACACCCTTGTCCTCATGCACGCTTACCCGCACATTGCTCTGCGGCCACAACTCACCTTCACCCTGATAGCGAAAGTTGTCGATATTCAATTGCCAGCCGTTATCGTGCCTGCGCCAATCGAACTGACCGGAGACCTGCTTTATCTGCAGCGGCTTGTGTTGCTCGCCGACATCGAGCAGGAAGTTATCCGTACGAACATCCGTGGTCAGTGCCGTGACCTCGCCCGCCTGCCACTGTCCCCACATCTCCACATCCAGCAGTCCCTGTTCGAGCGTGGTGTGCAGGATGGTTGGTTTGATTCCCCAGTTGGCGATCTGCAAGGCGCTGCCGCGGGTGTAGAACTGCCCCTGCCATTGTGCCGGGTTGAGAATATTGCCCTTGAAATCGAAGGCGACTGCCAGGGTGTTGCCCATGTTTTTGGGCAGGGTGATCGTACCGGTAAATTGATGGCGCTCACCGTCATTGCGGATATCAAAATTGACATCGTCAAAGCGCAGGATCTTGTTGCCACGCAAGGCGTCATACCAGACGACCGTGCTGTGCCGGAGCGACAAGGTACTGCGTTCGAACAGCCATCGCGCCAGTTCGCCTGACTCGGCATCAAGCGTCTCCGGTGTTGCGCTGAGCTGCTGCTCGAGCTTCGCCATGTTCAAACCCTGCAACACCAGGGTGTGATCCTTGCGCCGCGTGATACCGAGCTTGACGCCATACACGGTAAAACTCTTCGGGATCAGTTTGCGATTGCTCAGGCTGCGCCACCAGTCGAGTCCCAGGCGCGCCTCGTCAAAACGCACGATCTCGTGCCTGCCGGTATCGTCGAGCATGCGCACGCCACGAAAGACAATCAGCGGGGTAAAACCGGATAGACGCGCATCCATGGACTTGATATGCACTTCCTGGCCGAGAAAGGCGCTGGCGACGTGTTCGATCTGTTCGCGGTAGACCTTGACGTCGGGGATAAAGATACGCACCAGGGAGATGGCAATGGCCAGGGTGATAATCAAACCCGCCACCGTATACCAGAATATTCGATGGGCCCAATGCAAGCAGGTTTTCAATTTCGCCATAACAGCTTACCGGGTTTGGGTTTACATCAAGACGACGTCAAACTGCTCCTGTGTATATTCCGATTCCACCTGTAGCTTGATGGGTTTGCCGATAAATTCCTCCAGTTCGGCAAGACTGGTGGATTCCTCGTCCACCAGCAAGTCCACCACGGCATGCGAGGCCAGCACCAGCAACTGTTGCGCATCGAACTGACGCGCCTCGCGCAGGATCTCGCGGAAGATTTCGTAACACACGGTCTCCGCGGTCATCAGCGTGCCGCGGCCGCTGCAGGTCGGGCAGGGTTCGCACAGGATATGCTCGAGCGATTCGCGCGTGCGCTTGCGCGTCATTTCCACCAGGCCCAGGGCCGACACCTCGCTGATATGGGTCTTGGCATGATCGCGTTCGAGATTTTTTTCCAGCGCGCGCAATACCTGGCGGCGGTGATCCGGATCGGTCATGTCGATGAAATCGATAATGATGATCCCGCCCAGATTACGCAGTCGCAACTGACGCACAATCGCCTGCGTCGCCTCCAGGTTGGTTTTGAATATCGTCTCTTCCAGATTGCGATGACCGACAAAGGCGCCGGTGTTCACATCGATGGTGGTCATGGCCTCGGTCTGGTCGATGATCAGGTAACCGCCGGATTTCAACTGTACCTTGTGTTCGAGGGATTTACGGATCTCGTCCTCGACGCCGTACAGGTCGAAGAGCGGACGTTCGCCAGGATAATGTTCGACGCAGGGTTCCAGTTGCGGGATAAACTTGCCGGCGAATTTCTTGATACGGTCGTAAGTCTCGCGCGAGTCGATACGGATCTTTTCCAGATTGGTATCGCCCAGGTCGCGCATGGTGCGCATGGCCAGGGGCAGGTCCTCATGCACCAGGGCATACTCGGGTTCGCTTTTCACCTTTTCGCCGATGGACTGCCACAGTTTCTGCAAGAAACGTATATCACGCAGCAGTTCCTCTTCGGTGCAGCCTTCCGCCACCGTGCGCACGATATATCCGCCCGGTTCAAACTCGGGTGCAAGCCGGGTAATGATCTCCTTGAGTCGCTGGCGTTCGGTGGCGTCTTCGATCTTTTGCGATACGCCGATGTGTTGCGCGCCCGGCATGAAGACCAGGTAGCGCGAGGGGATCGAGATCTGGGTCGTGAGCCGCGCGCCCTTGCTGCCCATGGGGTCCTTGACCACCTGCACCACGACGTCCTGACCTTCGCGCAGGAGGTCCACGATTTGATTTTCCGGTTTTTGCTCGGGTGTAGCCTCTTCCGCCTCGACCTCCTGCACGATGTCGGACGCATGCAAAAACGCGGTGCGTTCGAGGCCAATCTCGACGAAGGCCGCCTGCATGCCCGGCAAGACACGACAGACTTTACCTTTATAAACGTTACCGACTAATCCGCGCTTACGTGCGCGTTCGATATAGACTTCCTGCAGCACCCCGTTTTCGACGAAGGCGATGCGGGTCTCCTGCGGGGTGACATTAATTAATAGTTCTTCACTCATTGTCTTTCGTCACTGCTTGCCAAATGGGGACGCCATGCTGCCTGAGCAACTGGCTGGTTTCGTAAAGTGGCAGGCCCATCACGCCGGAATAACTACCACTCAAATGTTCGATAAACGCGGCGGCGTAACCTTGAATAGCATAGGCACCGGCTTTGTCGGCAGGTTCCCCGGTTTGCCAATAGGCCTGAATCTCAACCGGGTCGAGTACCCGAAACCGTACCGCGCTGACATTAACACAAACTGAATCTTGCTGACTAACGACAGCCACACCGGTCATCACTGTATGGCTGCGACCGGATAAATTCAGCAACATCGCAATGGCGTCTTCCCGCGAGGCCGGTTTACCCAGCACATGCTCATCGATCACCACCACGGTATCCGCACCGATGACCGGGCACTGTTGTGCCGACTCGAGGGACTGGTACACCTTGCGCGCCTTTTCGCGGGCGAGGCGTTGCACGAATTCCCGTGGCGTTTCACCCGGCCGTAACGTTTCGGGCACATCGGCGGCACGCACGGCAAAGCGAACACCCAGTTGCTGTAATAATTCGGCACGCCGGGGGGAAGCTGAAGCCAGGATGACATCGACAGGCATGGGTTCGTGTTATTTATGGTAAGGGTGATTTTTCAGGATGGAATACGCGCGGTAGATCTGTTCCGCCAGGATGATGCGCACCAGGGGGTGTGGAAATGTCATGGCGGACAAGGACACTCGCCACTGCGCCCGTTGCAAACAGGCCGGCGACATGCCTTCCGGTCCGCCGATCAGCCAGGCGAGATCCCGTCCCGCACCCAGCCAGTCTTTCAGCTTGTCCGCCAGTGACTCGGTGGAGAGCGACTGGCCCTCGCGATCCAGTGCAACCACATCGCAATTGGCCGGGATCGCCTGCAACATACGCTCGCCTTCTTTTTGCAAAATACGTTTGACGTCGGCACCCTTGCCGCGTTTTTCCGGTGTCAGCTCGTGCAGGTATAGCTGGAGTTCCGAACCCAGGCGTTTGGCGTATTCCTGATAGCCCTGCTCCACCCAGGCCGGCATGCGATCCCCCATGGCAATGACGTGCACGCGCATCGCGGCTTATGCGTTTTTATCTTTCGCCGTGGCGGGACTTTCGTCGCCCCACAATTTTTCCAGGTTGTAAAAATCCCGTATCGTGGGCTGCATGATATGCACCACGACGTCTCCGAGGTCGACCAGGGCCCACTCGCCCGTCTCGATCCCTTCACTGCCGTAGATATTCAAACCGGCCTTTTTACAATGTTCGATGACCGAATCCGCCAGGGCCTTGACCTGCCGGTTACTGTTACCGCTGGCGATCACCATGACGTCGGTGATGCTGGTCTTGTCCTTCACGTCGAGGGTGCGAATGTCGATCCCCTTGACGTCTTCCAATGCCGCAATGACGAGTTTTGTTAATGCTTCACTTTCCACATTCACCTCTTAGTGATAAATGCCGTCGCGTTCAATCATGCTGATAACACTGTCCGGCAATAAGTAGCGCACACTGCGCCGTTGCTTGATGGCTTCACGTATCCTGGTCGACGCAATATCCAGTTGCGTCACCGGATAAAAAAGCACTCGCCCAGCACGGCTGCCACAAAACTGTCTGGTATCCCGGGCCTGATTCTCCGCGACCCATTGTTGCAGGGCCGCATCCCGGATGACCTGCGCCGGTTCAAACTCCGGGCGATGCATCACCACGATATTGCAAAGTTGAACCAGACCGCGCCATTCATGCCAGGTATGCAGGGCGGCAAACGCATCCATGCCCAGCAGTAAACACAGCTCCTGATCGGGCAACTCCTGTCGCAAATCGCGCAAGGTATCGATCATATAGGAGGGACCTTGCCGCGAGATTTCACGCACGTCACTGATAAATTCCGGCACCCCCGCAATCGCGGCATCCACCATGGCCAGACGTTGTGCCGCACTGGCATGCGGTTGTGAGCGATGCGGCGGCTGACCGCAGGGAATAAACCGGATATGCGACAAGCCCAGGGCTTCCCGAACTTCGAGCGCAGAACGCAGGTGACCGTAGTGAATGGGGTCGAAGGTGCCGCCGTATACACCGATCATTAAAACGCACGGACCGTGTCAGCGTCGAATATGGCCATCGCCGAACACAATAAATTTTTGCGAGGTCAGGCCTTCCAGCCCGACCGGACCGCGCGCGTGGATCTTGTCGGTACTGATGCCAATCTCGGCGCCCAGACCGTATTCAAAACCGTCGGCAAAACGCGTCGAGGCATTGACCATCACCGAGGACGAATCCACTTCCGCCAGGAAACGCCGGGAGTGGCTATAGTCTTCCGTGACGATGGCCTCGGTATGGCCCGAGCTGTGCGCATGGATATGATCGATAGCGGCATCCAGCCCATCGACCACGCGGATGGACAGGATCGGCGCCAGATATTCGGTATCCCAGTCTTCGTCGGTGGCCGGTTTACAGGACGGAAGCAGGGCGCAGGTTTGCGGGCAACCGCGCAATTCCACCCCTTCCTTTATATATAGGTCCGCCAGGGTCGGCAGCACCACGGCAGCCACGGCCTGATCCACCAACAGGGTCTCCATGGTGTTGCAGGTGCCATAGCGTTGGGTCTTGGCGTTGAATGCTATCTTCACCGCCTTGTCGAGATCCGCACGGCTGTCGATATAGACATGGCAGACGCCGTGCAAATGCTTGATCACCGGGACCCGCGCCTCGGCGCTGACCCGTTCGATCAGGCTCTTACCGCCGCGCGGCACGATGACGTCGACATACCTGGTCATGGTGATGAGTTCGCCGACGGCAGCGCGGTCGGTGGTTTCGATGACCTGTACCACGGTTGCCGGCAGCCCGGCCTTTTGCAGTCCGGTCTGGATGCAATAGGCCAGTACCTGATTGGAGTGCAGGGCCTCGGACCCGCCACGCAGGATGGCGGCGTTACCGGACTTCATGCACAAGGCCGCCGCATCGATGGTGACGTTGGGCCGCGATTCATAAATGATACCGATGACGCCCAGGGGCACACGCATCTTGCCGACCTGGATCCCGGAAGGCTGGTATTTCAAATCCGAAACTTCACCGACCGGATCGGCCAGTGCGGCAATCTGGTGAATGCCTTCGATCATGGCGTCGATGCGCGCATCGTTGAGTTCGAGACGATCCAGTAACGCGGCATCCAGGCCTTTGTCGCGACCGGCCTCCAGATCCTTGCGGTTCTCGGCCAGGATGTGCGCACGTTGCTCCGCGATTGTCTCGGCAATGGCCTGCAGGGCCGCATTTTTCTGGCGAGTCTGCGCACGCGCGAGCACCCGCGCGGCGGCGCGCGCCTGTTGCCCCAGTTGGGTCATGTATTGCTTGATGTCCAGTTTCTTATCCATACTTCGTCCAGGTCAGCGCCGGTTGTCCGGCGACGCTTAAGGCTAATTCTAACAATTCATCCCAGACTCTGCCTGTCCCTTGACCCTTGATCAGGCGATCTAATTGCCCACAACGGGTTAACAGGGATTCCCAGTAGGGCGCCCGGCTACGGGACAAGGCCTTACGGATCAGTGGCTTGCGTTTCTCCCAGACGTGGTAAGCGGCCATGGCCTGGTCCGGGCTCTGGCCGCCGGCACAATTGCGGGCCATCTGTGCCAGGGCCCGGATTTCACGTTCCAGCGCCCATAACACCAGCACAGGTTCCACCCCTTCCCCGCGCAGGCCGAAGAGGATACGCGCCACCCGCTCGTGCTGACCATCCAGGGCCTCGTCGACGAAGCCAAAGATATCGAAGCGCGCACTGTCAGTCACCGCCGCCTGCACCTGCGGCACATCGATGGTGCCCGGGCCATAGAGCAAGAGGAGTTTTTCCAGTTCCTGATCTGCCGCCAGCAAATTCCCTTCGATGCGTTCACTCAACAAGCGCAGGGCCTCGGGTGTCGCCTGCTGCTGGCGCAGCTGCATGCGTTGCGCGATCCACTGTGGCAGGCGCGCGGTTTCGATAGGCCAGATCGCCAGCCAGGCGCCGGCGGATTCAATGGCAGTGAACCATTTGCTTTTTTGCGCGGCGGACTCCAGTTTGCCGCTGACGATCAACAGCAGGGTATCGGCAGGTGCGCTCTTGGCATAGTCCTGCAAGGCCTTGCTGCCATCCGTGCCGGGTTTGCCCGAAGGCAGGCGCAGTTCGATCAGCTTGCGTTCGGCGAACAGGGACAGGCTGTCGGCGGACTCGCGCAATTGATCCCAGTTGAAACCGCGTTCCACATGATAGACCTGGCGTTCACTGTATCCTTGCTGCTGTGCGGCCTGACGCAGTAACTTGCAGGCCTCATCCACCTGAAACGGCTCGTCGCCGCTAATCCAGTAAATCGGCAACAGCGGGTTTTGGATATGACTGCCCAGCGATTCGAAGCGCAGACGCATCTTCAGGGTTTCCGTCGGAAACTCGCATCGATACGCCGCATCATCTGCCGCACGGCAAAATCGATCATCTCAGTTTTGATCTGGGTTTCTTCCGCGTCTTTTGCCAGTACGTTATTGGGGTCGAAACGGAAGTCGCGCAACAACTGGATCTTTTGACCGGGGACGAGTTGCTTGCCCGCCGCATCGGTCACGTTAAAACTAAACGAATAACTCAGTTCATATTCCGCAACCCGACCCTGGGCATCCACGGACAAGACTCGCCGGTCATAGCGTTCATTGCTGATGCTGATGGTCGACGCCGCCTTGGCCGTCGCCGGTAACACAGTAGACCCGGCGCTGGTCAGCACTTTTTTCATTTGCAGGGTGAGCGGTGCGAACTCGGCAATCCCGGCAATGCGCGTTTCTTTCAGTTCCGCGGGCACGGGCACGGGTTGCCGCAAGTGAAACCCGCAGGCGGACAACAGCGCCAACGTACCGAGCAACAGAACAAAACGCATAAGCTGGCGTGGGTTATTTAACAACGATGTTCACCAGCTTGCCCGGCACCACGATCACCTTGGCGATGGCCATGCCCTCGACGAAACGTTTGACGTTTTCATCGGCCATGGCGGCCGACTCGACTTCATTGCGATCCGCATCGGCAGGCACCGTAACCCGCCCGCGCAGCTTGCCGTTGACCTGCACCACCAGTTCGATGACATTGCGCACCAGGGCCGCTTCATCCACTTGCGGCCAGGCCATATCGATTACCGGCCTGGTATCGGGACGCAGCTGTTGCCACAAGGCATGACAAATGTGCGGCACGATAGGGGACAGCAACAACACGATCGCCTCCAGCGCCTCCTGCATTACCGCACGCCCCTGCTCGCTTTGGTCATCAAACTTGCCCAGCACGTTTAACAATTCCATCACCGAGGCAATGGCCGTGTTAAAGGTAAAGCGCCGTCCCACGTCATCGGAAAACTTCTGGATCGTGGCATGGGTATGCCGACGCAACGCCTTTTGTTTGTCATCCAGCGCTGCGAGCTGCAAGACAGGCGCGGTACCCAGTTGCAGATGATCGAACACCTGGCGCCAGATCCGGCGCAGGAAACGAAACGCACCCTCCACCGCCGAGTCCGACCACTCCAGACTTTGTTCCGGCGGCGCGGCAAACATGATAAACAGGCGTGCGGTGTCCGCGCCGTATTGTTCGATCAAGGCCTGCGGGTCCACGGTATTGCCCTTGGACTTGGACATCTTGGCGCCATCTTTCAACACCATGCCCTGAGTCAACAGATTGGAAAACGGTTCATCCACCGTGACCAGTCCGGCATCACGCATCAGCTTGTTATAAAAACGCGAATACAACAAATGCAGGATCGCGTGTTCGATACCGCCGATATATTGATCCACCGGCAACCAGTAATTGGCGCGTTGATCCAGCATGGCCTTGTCATTGTCGGGACAGGCATAACGCGCGTAATACCAGGACGATTCCATGAAGGTATCGAAGGTATCGGTTTCGCGTTCCGCCTTGCCGCCGCACTTGGGACATTTGGTTTGATAAAACGCCGGCATCTTTTTAATGGGCGAACCGACACCGTCGAAGCTGACGTCTTCGGGCAAACGCACCGGCAGGTCCTTGTCCGGCACCGGCACTTCGCCGCACTTCTTGCAATGAATGATCGGGATCGGCGTACCCCAGTAACGCTGACGCGACACACCCCAGTCACGCAGACGCCAGGTGGTGCGCTTGCTGCCTTGCTTTTTCTTCTGCAAGGCCTCGGCAATAGCAGCGAAGGCCTCTTCCGACGTCATACCATCAAAAGGCGCGGAGTTGATCAACACGCCTTTGTCGGTGAAGGCGGACTTGTTCAGGTCGATCCCGCTGCCATCCGCGGGTGCAATCACCTGCCGGATCGGCAAACCATATTTGCGTGCAAACTCCCAGTCACGTTGATCGTGCGCCGGCACCGACATCACCGCGCCTTCGCCATAGCCCATCAACACGAAGTTGGCGATAAATACCGGCACCTGGTCGCCGGTGATCGGGTGCACGGCCTTATAGCCGGTGTCCATACCCTTCTTTTCCATGGTCTCGACCACGGCCTCGGCCGTGCCCACGCTCAGACATTCCTTTATAAAGGCAGCGACGTTGGCGTACTCCTCGCCGGCACGTTGCGCCACCGGATGTTCCGGCGCGACGGCAACGTAGGTAACGCCCATCAGCGTATCGGGGCGAGTGGTAAACACCTTGAGCGCTTCGCCGGTTGCGGCCAGCCTGAATGACAACTCCACGCCTTCGGAGCGACCGATCCAGTTGCGCTGCATGGTCCTGACCTGTTCCGGCCAACCCTCCAGCTTGTCCAGATCCGCCAGCAACTCCTCGGCGTAATCGGTAATCTTCATGAACCATTGCGGAATGTCCTTGCGTTCCACCACGGTATCGCAACGCCAGCACTTGCCATCCACCACCTGTTCGTTAGCCAGCACGGTCAAATCGTTGGGACACCAGTTCACCGGCGAGGTCTTTTTATAGACCAGACCCTTTTTAAACAGGCGCGTAAATAACCATTGCTCCCAACGGTAATAATCGGGGTCACAGGTCGCCAGTTCACGTGCCCAGTCATAGCCCAGGCCCAGACGCTGCAACTGGCCACGCATGTACGCAATATTTTCCCGGGTCCATTTCGCCGGCGGGACATTATTCTTGATGGCGGCATTTTCCGCCGGCAGGCCAAAGGCATCCCAACCCATGGGCTGCAATACATTTTTGCCCAGCATGCGTTGATAACGGCTGATCACATCGCCGATGGTGTAATTGCGCACATGGCCCATGTGCAGACGGCCGCTGGGATAGGGAAACATCGACAGGCAGTAGAATTTTTCCCGTGTCGGGTCTTCCACGACCTTGAAGGATTTATTTTGCTGCCAGAATTCCTGGGCATCCGCCTCGATGTGTTCCGGGTGATACTGTTCTTGCATGGTGTTTTTCTGCTGATTTTTTATCAATTTGCCGAGGGGCAAAGCATACCCGATCGGGCGAAAGGGCGAAATGCCGCCTGGCGCACGAAACCAATACCGATTTGACCGGGATCAGGCCGATACGCCGCCATTCCTGCTATGTTGCGCGTATTACAGACTACAGTATGCTTACGTCACGCATACTAAATAGAGGTGGAGTCATGCCGGCTGAAAAAGAGAAACTCAACCAGGCCTATCATCGTTTGATGGAAGCATTGAAAGGTATCTGGCAGGATACGGAGGATCGCACCATCCCGCCATTGAAGGAAGGTCTGGAACTCAGCAAACAAAAAATCAGCGAACTGGGCGAGTTGACCAAGGAAGAACTGGACCACGTCGCCAATTATCTCCAGCGCGACCTGCACGATGCGGCGGATTTCCTGCAAGCAAGCGGCAAAACCATCGGGGACTGGGTAAAGCGTGACCTCCAGTTCGCGGAATACAAGTTCGCCGAACTGTTTGCCGACCTCGCGGAAACCACCCGTTCGCGCCTGGATGAAATCGCCGAACGCGCGCGTAAGGTCGGTGAGTGGCACACGGGCGAAATTACCGGTGTCGGTATTCTCCAATGCAAACAGTGCGGTGAAAAACTGCACTTCAAAACCGCCGGCCATGTGCCGCCCTGCCCCAAGTGTGCCGGGACGGTATTTCGCAAACTCTTTACGGAAGATTAGATTTGACGCTGGCGCCGGCCTAGTCCATACAAGACGGCGAGCAACACGAAGGTCAGGATGTTCACCGGCCAGTTACCCATGCGCACGTACGGTGTCGCACCTGTGCGCGGTTGCACCTGCCCCTCCAGTACCTCGGTCTTGAACTCCGAGGTGCGCGCGATAATCAAGCCGTGTTGATCCACCAGTGCGGAAATCCCGGTGGTCGTCGCCCGAATCAATTCGCGCGCGGTTTCCAGCGCGCGCATGCGCGAGATCTGCAGGTGTTGATGCGGTGCCAGCGAATTGCCGTACCAGGCATTGTTGCTGCCGTTGATCAACAAGGTTGCCTGGGGCAGAAAATCGATCACTTCGCTGCCAAAGGCATCTTCATAACATATGGATGGCGCCAGCGGTTGGCCGGCGACTTCCAGATGTTTCTGGTGTTCGCTACCGGGACTGAAACCGGACATGGGCAGATCGAAAAATTTGATCAGGCCGCGTAGCAGTTTGGCGAGCGGCACGTATTCGCCGAACGGTACCAGGTGGCGTTTGTTGTAGACGCCCGGTGTCTTGCCCAGCACCAGCAGGCTACTGTAATACTCGCCCGTCTGTTCATTGCTGTATGGCAGGCCGATCACCAGATCGGTCCCGCTTTCCTTTACGTGTTGTTGCAGGCGTGCGCGATAGTCTTCCGGTGCGTCCTGCCAGAAAATGGTCATGGCATTTTCAGGCCAGACGATCGCATCCACCTTACCCCAGTACGGTTCCGACAAATCCGCATAATGATTCAGACGCTGCATGATCTTGTCCGGGTCCCACTTGGTCAGCTGCGACAGATTGCCCTGCACCACCGCCACCTTAAGCGGCTTGCCTACGGGCTGCGACCATGCCACAGATCGGAGACCCCAGCCCACCAGCCACACAACCACCACACAGGCGAAGGCGCTCCACAGCACACGGCTGCGTTGCTGGGTGAGTTGCCACAATACCGCCGCAGACAACACCGTTAACATCGACACACCGTAACTGCCGAAGATCGGCGCATATCCCGCGAGCGGTGCAGTGAGTTGGCTATAACCCAGGTCGAGCCAGGGAAAGCCCGTGAGGACCCAGCCGCGCAACCATTCGAACACCATCCACATGACGGCGAACACCAGCCCGTGCCAGATCAAAGGCAGGCGCTGTTGCAGGCGCACACTCAGATAGGCCTGCAGGGTAATAAACAAGGCAAGAAAGGCAACGAAGATAAACGTGAGCAAGGCCGCAAGTGGCGCGCCGGTAAATCCGTAATCGTGGATGGCGACATACACCCAGGAGACGCCGACACCGAACAGGCCAAGACCAAACAGAAAACCGCGCCGCGCGGCAACACCCGGTCGCACGCCATGCCAGCTCGCAAACGCCAGCGCCGGTGACAGGACGGCAAGGAAAAACCAGCTTAGTGGCGCAAAGGCTAATGGCAATAAGGCGCCACTGACAGTGGCCAACAGGTCGTACAACAGGTGATTTTTATTATTGCGCACGGTCGCTGGTTTCAGCCGTGGTGATTTCCTCGTTGGATTCCACTCGCTTGACCTGAATCAGATACACTCGACGGCCATCGGCACGCAGGATCTTGAAACTGAAGCCCCCGAATTCCACGCGTTCCCCGCGCTTGGGCAGGTGGCCGAAACTGTTCATGATCAAGCCGCCGATAGTATCGAATTCCTCATCGCTGAAGTTCGCATCGAAGTGTTCGTTGAATTCTTCGATAGGCGTAATCGCCTTCACCGTGGCATGCTGGGCGTTGTGCTCCATGATGTAGATGTCGTCTTCGTAATCGTGTTCGTCTTCGATCTCGCCGACGATCTGTTCTATCACGTCCTCAATTGTCACCATGCCCGCAACGCCGCCATACTCGTCCACCACGATGGCGATGTGATTACGGCTGGCACGGAATTCCTTGAGCAGGACATTCAGACGTTTACTTTCGGGAATAATCGCCGCCGGCCGCAGGATATCGCGCAGGTTGAATTTATCCTGCGTACCAAGCTGAAAATACGGCAGCAAGTCCTTCGCGAGCAGAATCCCGATCACTTCATCGCGATTCTCGCCGACCACCGGATAACGCGAGTGTGCAGCGTCCACCACGATAGGCAGCACTTCCTGAATACTCATGTCGCGCTGCACCACCACCATTTGCACACGCGGGATCATGATGTCGCGTACCTGCATCTCGGATACCTGCAGCACGCCTTCGATCATCGCCAGGGCATCCAGATCGATGATCTGGTTGTCCTGTGCATCCCGCAGAATGGATAACAGTTCATCGCGGTTCTTTGGATCGATTTGCAGGAACTGCCCCAGCCGCTCGATCCAGGAACGTCCGTTTTTGTCGTCCTTGCCGATCGCCCCACCCGGGCGATCCGATCGGTCCTCGCTCATGGCTGTGTCGTTACCTCGTAGGGGTTGGAAAAACCGAGTTGCTGCATGACCTGTATCTCCTGCTGCTCCATGGCATCGGCTTCGGCATCGGTATGATGGTCGAAACCCAACAGGTGTAAGGTACCGTGCACCAGCATGTGCGCCCAATGTGAAACCGCGTCTTTGTGTTGTTCCACGGCTTCACGTATCACCACCGGCGCGCAGATCACGATGTCGCCCAGCAGGGGTACCTCCATCGGCACGTCGGCCTCGAAGGGAAACGACAACACATTGGTCGGTCCCTGCTTGTGACGATATTGCTGATTGAGTTGTTCACTCTCCACTTCGTCGACAATCCGCACCGTAATTTCGGCAACGGGCATGCGTGTGGATAACACTGAACTTATCCAGCCATGAATCTGCTCTTCGCTGGGCAAGATAAGACCGGTGGTATCCAGTGCTAACTGTAAATCCAGATGCAGGTCCATGCTATGACTTCTTTGTGTCAGTCTGTTGATCAACCCGCTCGTAAGCGGTCACTATGCGTTGCACCAAGGGGTGGCGCACCACGTCTTTCGCCGTAAAGAAGGTAAAGCTGATGCCTTCGACGTCCTTCAGCACATCGATGACATGCCGCAAGCCGGATTGCTGGCCGCGCGGCAGATCGACCTGGGTCACGTCGCCGGTAATCACGACGGTCGAACCAAAGCCGATACGGGTCAGGAACATCTTCATCTGTTCCACCGTGGTGTTTTGCGCCTCGTCCAGAATAATAAAAGAATCGTTGAGCGTGCGGCCGCGCATGAAGGCCAGCGGTGCCACTTCGATGACATTACGTTCGATTAAACGCGCCACCTGTTCGAAACCCAACATTTCGTAAAGGGCGTCATACAGGGGACGTAGATAGGGGTCGATCTTCTGACTGAGGTCACCGGGCAGGAAACCCAGGCGTTCACCGCTCTCCACGGCCGGGCGGGTCAGGATCAGGCGCTGGATCTTATCGCGCTCCATGGCATCCACCGCCGAGGCAACCGCCAGGTAGGTCTTGCCGGTACCGGCGGGCCCGATACCGAAACTGATATCCTGTTGCTGGATACTGCGCAGGTAACCGATCTGGTGCGGGCCGCGCCCGCGGATCACCCCGCGCTTGGTCTTGATCGCAACCTCTTCGTGGATCTGGGCGATCTCCTCCAGCAAGGCATCGACCCCGGCTTCCTGCAGGTAAAGATTGATGCGCTGCGGATTCAGAATTTCACTGTCCGTGTTGCGGTAAAGGTCTCGCAGCAGTTCCCCGGTGGCCTGCACCGAGCGTTGTTCGCCGATGATCCGGAACACATTGCCCCGGTTGTTCACCTCGACCCCCAGACGACGCTCGATCTGGCGCAGGTGCTCGTCGAACTGCCCGCACAAATTCGCCAAACGGCGGTTGTCGGCCGGTTCCAGTACGATATCGGAAAAATTAGCAGCGGTATTCAAGCGGGGGTGTGGATCAGCTTACGTTAATAGCAGGTTGGCGCGCGGGCACGAGTTCACCACGCAGGGAATTCGGCAGGGCTTCGAGTATGGTCACGTTGACGAAATCACCAATCAATCCGGACTGTCCTTTAAAGTTTACCACACGATTATTAGCTGTGCGGCCGCAAAGTTGGCCCGGATCTTTCCTGGATGGGCCGGTCACCAGCACCGACTGGACACTGCCCACCATGGCCTCGGAGATCGCCTGGGCCTGCTGGGTGATGCGGGTCTGCAGGATATGCAGGCGCTGCTTCTTTTCTTCAAGGGGTACGTCGTCCGGCAGTCCGGCCGCCGGTGTGCCCGGTCGTTGGCTGTAGATAAAACTGAACGACTGGTCAAAACCCACGTCGGCGATCAGGTCCATGGTGGCGCGAAAATCGGCATCGGTCTCGCCGGGGAAGCCCACAATGAAATCCGAGGAAATGGAGATATCCGGACGCGCCGCGCGCAGTTTGCGAATAGTCGCCTTGTATTCCAGGGCGGTGTGCTTGCGCTTCATCAGGGCCAGGATACGATCGGAGCCGCTCTGCACCGGCAGGTGCAGATGACTCACCAATGCGGGGACCTCGGCATACACCTGGATCAGGCTGTCGCTCATCTCGATGGGGTGTGAGGTGGTATAGCGAATCCGGTCGATACCGTCGATGGCGGCGATATAACGGATCAACAAGGCCAGGTCGGCGACGCCACCGTCGTGCATTTCTCCCCGGTAGGCATTCACGTTCTGGCCCAGCAGGGTCACTTCGCGTACCCCCTGCGCAGCCAGTTGGGCGATCTCGGCGATGACGTCATCAAAAGGACGGCTGACTTCTTCGCCCCGGGTATAGGGCACCACGCAGAAGGTACAGTATTTGGAACAGCCTTCCATGATGGAGACGAAGGCGGTCGGCCCGTCGGCGCGCGGTTCGGGCAGATGATCGAATTTTTCGATCTCGGGGAAACTGATATCGACGCTGGGCTGGTGCTTGCTGCGCACCGCTTCCAGCATCTGCGGCAGCCGGTGCAGGGTTTGCGGGCCAAACACCAGGTCGACAAAGGGGGCCCGTTTCAGGATCGCCTCCCCTTCCTGGCTGGCAACGCAGCCGCCAACACCGATCACGACCCGTGGATTGCGCTCCTTCAGGGGCCGCCACATGCCCAGTTGCGAAAATACCTTTTCCTGGGCCTTTTCCCGCACGGAGCAGGTATTGAGCAGCAAAACCTCGGCATCTTCGGGGATCTCGGCCAGCTCCAGACCATGGGAGGCCTTGAGCACTTCCGCCATTTTGGCGGTGTCGTACTCGTTCATCTGGCAACCGAAGGTCTTTATATAAAGCTTGGGCATGATCTGGTCAGTGCATAATCAGGGTCGGCAATGGTATCGAAGGCATAGGCCGATTTCCAGTGGCTCGCCGCCGGCGCACCCGGGAATTCACTATATATAGTGTATCTCCCCCCGGCTGCCAGCGGGTCGGGCCAATGCCGTTTCGCCTCCCCCGCGGAATCATGCTTTTTGAAAACACACTTGTATTAAGTCTCGCTGGCACTTCTGAACAGTGATAGTGCACGGAAATCAGAAACGATCAGTCATAGCCCATCGTTGCGCTCAGGTTCTTTTTCTCGCCAATAAAGCGCACTTCAAAAAATATTTCATTTCAGTGGTTTACTGACACAACACACTCGCAAAACGAAGTGGCACAGCACGTGCAATTACCTATGTGTAGGTCATTACACGTTATAACAAGTTGCGAACTGCGAGGTGGGACTCATGAAAACAAAATTTTTTCTAGCTGGGGCACTGTGTTTGGTCGCGGGCTCGGCCGTTTCTAAAGAGACAATTCGAATTGCGATAGGTCATCAGAGCAAATGCACTGATACCTATACCGCGGGCATCATCGTCAAGGAACTCAATCTGATCCAGAAGTATCTTCCGCACACCGGCAAGTACAAGGATGTCGACTACGAATTCAAATGGAGTGATTACACCTCCGGTTCACCGATCACGAACCAGATGCTGGCGAACAAACTCGACTTCGGTGTCATGGGCGACTACCCGCTCATCGTCAACGGTGCCAAGTTTCAGGCCACCGACAGTCTGCGTTCGCTCTATGTGGCGGGCACGGGTTACAACCTGAAAGGTTCCGGTAACGGTATTGTCGTTCCCATCGGTTCCGATGTTTACAGCCTGGATTCGCTCAAGGGCAAAAGCATTTCCGTGCCCATTGGCTCCGCTGCGTGGGGCATGACACTCAAGGCCCTGCAAGACGCCAACATCAAGGACGTCACGCTCAAGAACCAGAGCCCACCCGTCGGTGCGGCGAACATCGCGCAAGGCAAGATCGATGCGCACGCTGATTTCTGTCCCTGGTCCGAAATCATGCAATTCCGCGGTACCGGCCGCAAGATCTTCGATGGCAGCGAAGCCGGTGTACCGTATCTGCACGGTGTCGTCGTGCGTCAGGACTATGCGGAAAAATATCCCGAGGTCGTGGTCGCCTTCATGAAGGCCATCATCGACGCCGGTAAATGGGTACAGAAGGATCCGCTGCACGCCGCGGTGGAACTGGAAAAATGGACAGGGGTGGAAAAGGAGGTCATGTACCTGTACTTCAGTAACGGCGGCATCCTCACGCTCGACCCGACCATCAAACCGCAATGGATCGAGGCATTGAAATTCGATCACAGCGTGCTGGCGCGTGAAAAGGCCATCCCGCCGCTGGACTTCAAAAAGTGGATAGACGACAAATATATTCGTCAGGCCTACGCCGACATGCACATGGACTACGACAAGGACTTGAAGGCCGTTGTCGATCCGAAAGTCTATAACGCCACACTTCATCCGGCGGAAATCTGGAACAAGGAAAAAGGCATTATCACTTACGCCAGTGTCGGTGACATGCTGACGGCCGCCGCCAAGTACAAGGCCGACGGTCAATTCGATGTCAGCTACGTCTACGACAACATCACCGGCGTCAAGCTGTTCGGCAAGTCCGCCTTCTACGTCAAGGATGGTCAAGGCAAGTACACGACCTTCCTGCGCAAGGTCGAAGCCGACGCGTTCGCTGGCAAGATTGGCGGAAAATCAATGCTGTTTGCCCAGGCGATGACGACCGCGGTTGCCAGTGCCAACAAGGCAACAGGCTCCAGTGTTGCCCTGAACGACTAAACCGATGGAGGTACCGGCTGTGCCATTGGCACAGCCGGTTAATTCAAAGAACTCGACATCAGCGTATGAAAGAGTCCATAACGATGCAAAATATCAGCGCAATCGAACACGATGACAAACAAGAAACGTCATCAGAATCAAAAACTCCCGCCACGGGAATGCTCACGCCTGAACAGCGTACGCCGAAAAAAACCCGTCCGGCGTCAAAGAAAAAAATCGAATGGGGGCGTATTGCCGTCAGAATCAGCGCCGTGATCGTCGCTATTGTTCTGTGGCATTTCGCATCGACATACAAATTCCATTTCATCATCGACTTTGAAAACATTCCAACGCCATTGGTGGTGTGGAAACAGTTTACAGCGCTACTGGCTACCGAGAAATTTTACGTACACATCCTTGTCAGCATGCGGCGCATCCTGATCGGTTTCACGCTGGCCACGGTGCTGGGCGTACTTGTCGGCATCGTGATGGGCCGCTTTCGCCTGATGTCCGACATATTGATGCCTTATATCGAAACGCTGCGGCCGATTCCTGCCGTTGCCTGGATACCGCTGGCGATCCTGATGTTCCCCACGGAGGAATCGAGCATCATCTATATCACCTTCCTCGGCGCATTCTTCCCGATCGTGCTCAACACCATTCACGGCGTGCAACAGACATCTGAGATGCTGGTACGCGCCGCCCGCTCGCTTGGGGCATCAAATCGCGCAATCCTGTGGCATGTGGTTCTGCCCGGCGCATTACCCAGCATCATGGCGGGACTTGCTATCGGTATGGGCGTGTCCTGGTTCTCGCTGCTCGCCGGGGAAATCATCAGCGGTCAATACGGTATTGGCTACTTCACCTGGAACTCCTATTCCCTGGTGGAGTATCCCAAGATCATCATCGGCATGCTGGTGATCGGCATACTCGGCACGCTCTCAACCATGCTGGTCAAACTGGCATCCAAACCTTTCCTGCGCTGGATGGAAGAGGATCACACATCATGAATCAGCTTCGCCTGACATTCTCGTTGATCAAGCAGTATCGCTGGCGCTGGCTATCCATGTCGCTCGGGTTTGCTGCGCTCTATTTCGCCCTGGTGCTGATCTTCACCGTGGTGCGCTTCGGACAGTTCCCGAACTACGTGGCCACGGAAAATGTGTTTCCTGTGTACGCCTCGATCTTGGAGCACACACCGGCCCTGTCGGACGCCCTGGGCATCATGTCAGAAGAAGTGTTTTTCGAAACCGGGTTTAAGGATCCCAATTATTACGGCATCGCCACCTGGAGTTACAGTCTGCTGCCAAGCAAGGTGTTCATGGTCCTGTTGATGTCGATGTTGCTGGTGACCTTCTTGATCCTGAAACAGCATATCAAGCGCACTGCGTGCATGCTTAACAAAAAGACGCAGGGGTCGCCTGAACTCTACACCGCGGCCGGTATCGGTACCGCACTCATCAGCCTGACCAGTGTTTCTATAAGCTGGGTTGCCTGCTGCGCGGTCCCGAACTGGTCGGTCGCCCTCTCCATGCTCGGTATGAGCACTTCACTTTCCATCTGGCTCAACCCTTACGGGAAATACATGACCATTATCGGCCTGTGCCTGCTGCTGGCCGCCATCGTCTACCAGACCCGTTACCTGAGCAAAGTCAACTCCATGCGTCTTGCAAACTGAGGATAAGAGAGCGATGTCCGTGACAAACATACAAGCGATCCATAAAGACGAGGCGCGCAAGAAGAAATGGCCGATTAAAGGCCATATCCGGATTGACAAGGTGCGGGTCGAATTCGGCGCGGTCAAACACACCGCTGTCGAGGATACCAGCCTGGACATCAAGGCCGGTGAATTCGTCTGCATCCTCGGACCCTCCGGTTGCGGCAAGTCCACGCTGATGAATTGCATCGCGGGTTTTGTCAAACCCAGCCAGGGCGTGGTCACGATCGACGATGAACCCGTCACCAGGCCGGGACCGGAGTGCGGCATGGTGTTTCAACAGCCTTCCCTGTTTCCCTGGAAGACCGTGAAAGACAACGTGGGTTTTGGTCCACTGATGTCCGGTCAGGGTAAATCCACCGCGGACAGTACCGCGCGCACCTTGCTCGCCATGGTCGGGCTGAGCGCATACGAAAAGCGTTATCCGGCAACGCTGTCCGGCGGTATGAAGCAACGCGTCGGGATTGCGCGCGCCCTGGCCAATTATCCCAGTGTCCTGCTGATGGACGAACCCTTTGGCGCACTGGATGCACAGACACGCTCCATGATGCAGTCGAGCCTGCTCAAGATCTGGAAAGAATTCAAGACCACGGTGATCTTCGTCACCCACGATATCGACGAGGCGATCTTCCTCGCCGACCGTGTCCTGGTCATGAGTGCCAGCCCGGGCCGCATCATCGCCGACATCCCGATTGAACTCGAACGCCCGCGTGAGGCTGATGTCGTCACCAGCGATCTCTTTATCGAATACAAGAAGCAATGCTTTGCCTTGATTCAGGAAGAGTCCATGCGTGCCTTCACCAACCAGAATATCGATAAGGCCGGTTAATGCCATGAGCCACGCACTCAGCAAAAAGACTGTTCTGCTTCTGCTTGCCGTGGCCGGCGTTACCCTGTTCGGCAGCACGCTCGTCATTCGCCAGTTACACGACGAACCTTATCCCAAGATCCTGCGTGGTTTCGCCGTTACGCCCAGGTCTGTTGGCGAGGTGCATCTGATCGACAAAAACAATGCCCAACTGAATGCGGGTACGTTCAGGGATAAATGGACGCTGGTCTTTTTCGGTTATACCAATTGCCCCGATGTCTGCCCGTCAACACTGCTACAACTCGAGCAGCTCAAGAAGTCGCTCGCCACGCAGGCCGGGAACACGCCATACCAGTTTCTGTTCGTGACGGTAGACCCGCAGCGTGACACCACGCAGCGCCTGAAGGAATACGTCAATTACTTCGATGCCGGCTTCCTGGCCGCAGGTGGCGATATCGCACAGATCAAAACCTTCGAAGATGTGTTCGGTGCTTATCACCAATACGCCAAAAAGAATCCTGAGGATACGCATTACGCCGTGGCACACAGCGCCGAGGTCTATATCGTGGATCCGGACGCACGCTATGTCGGAAAGTTTCTGCCGCCATTCGACATCAACATCCTCAGCAATAAGTTGACGGCACTCAGCAATTATATCCAGCAAAAAGGACACAACGCGTGATCGCCGCCATGATGCTAAACAGCCTCAGAAAACCGGCCGGCTTTATTCGCCGCTACCTTGGTATCGCCGGTATCTGCTCTCTTTACCATCCGCTTGCGGTATTGGCAGACGGTATGTTCACGGATATGGCCGCGCCCTATGAGTCCTGCGGCTATTGCCACGAATACGATGGCAATCCGTCCATGGAAAAGTATCCGAAACTGGGCGGGCAAAAGCAGGCGTATATCATCAAACAATTGCAGGACTATCGCGATGGCAAACGTGACGGCAAAGGCATGATGGACACCGCCTCGACCCTGCTCTCCGATCAGGATATCCAGACCGTCGCCGAGTTCTTCTCCAGGCAAAAACCCGGTGTCACCGCCGCCGAACCGAGCGCCGGCAATTTCCCACAGGCGCGAGAATTATGGGAGCACGGATCAAAGGAGAGAATGATCGTCGCCTGCACGCTTTGCCACACCGCGGCCGACCCCGAGATCCCTTACCTCAGCGGCCAGCACGCCGAGTATCTCGCGGAACAGTTGCGCGCCTTCAAACAGAAGGCCCGGACCAATGACGTGGCGACGATCATGCAGTTTCTCGCCGAACGTCTCAGCGATCAGGAAATCGTCCAGCTCAGTCAATTTATTGCAACAGGAGCCCAACAATGAAGTTGCACTTTAACACACGCATTACTCACCCGCCTTTTTTTATGGGTGAGCTTGTTATTACAAGTGAAGACAGGTTCTCACCCGGCCCATGGAGTGTGCACGATGGATTCTAGTCACGGCGTTATCAGCATGTCCCCGCAGCCACTGTACCTGCAGCTCAAGGAGGTGCTCCGAGGTTATATCCTCGACGGGACCTATGCCCCGCATTCCAAGCTGCCCTCGGAAAACGAACTCATCAAGCAGTACAAGGTGAGCCGCATCACGGTGCGGCAGGCCCTGCGCGACTTACAGAAGGAAGGTCTGATCTTCAGCATTCAGGGCAAAGGCAGCTTTGTCACCAAACCCAAGGCCGTGCAGGATCTCACGCGCCTGCAGGGCTTTGGCGAGGCCATGTCGCGTCACGGCATGGAAACCTATTCCAAGGTGGTTTCGATCAAACGGCTGCCGGCTGACAAGTTCGTCGCGGCCGCGCTCAATCTCGACAAAGGCCAGGACGTCTTCGAATACAAACGCATCCGCTATCTGAACCGGTCACCGGTCTCTCTCGACATCAGCTATTTCGACGTGAGTATCGGTGACCGCCTACAAAAGGAAGACCTCGTTACGCGGGATATTTTCGAAATCCTGGAGAACAACTTCGGACTGGCCCTGGAGTCCGCCGACCTCACCATCGAGGCCACCATCGCCGACGATGAGAAGGCACAGCTACTCAAGGTCGAACCCAATTCGCCACTGCTGCGACTGGAACGTCTCACGTTCAGCCGTGGCCACGTACCCGTGGATTTCGAATACCTCTATTACATCGGTGATTTTTACAAATACCGTCTGCGTGTCGAACGCGAACGGCTTTAATGCGGGAGTAATCAATATGACACAAGAAGCAAAATACACCAGTTTCGAAACCGACATCCTGGTCATCGGCGGCGGCACGGCCGGTCCCATGGCCGCGATCAAGGCCAAGGAAAAAAATCCTGACCTCGATGTCGTGTTGTTTGAGAAGGCCAATGTCAAACGCAGCGGTGCCATCAGCATGGGCATGGATGGTCTCAATAACGCCATCGTCCCCGGCCACGCCACGCCGGAGCAATACGTCAAGGAGATCACCATCGCCAATGACGGCATCGTGAATCAAAAGACGGTCATGGCCTACGCGCAAAACAGTTTCGACATGATCCAGACCCTGGACAACTGGGGTGTGAAATTCGAGAAAGACGAGACCGGCGATTACAACATGAAGAAGGTCCATCACCTCGGCACCTATGTGTTGCCGATGCCGGAAGGCCATCATGTGAAGAAGATCCTGTATCGCCAGCTCAAGCGCAAGCGCGTCAACATCATCAATCGCTATGTCTCCACGCGCTTGCTGACCGGGCGCGATGGTCAGATCGCCGGCGTCATGGGCGTGAACTCACGTACCGGTGAAATGGTAGTGATTCGCGCCAAGGCCGTTATCCTCGCCACCGGTGCCGCCGGCCGTCTCGGACTGCCCGCCTCCGGTTATCTGTTCGGCACGTATGAAAATCCGACCAATGCCGGTGACGGTTACAGCATGGCCTATCACGCTGGCGCCGAACTCTCCGGCATCGAGTGTTACCAGATCAATCCGCTGATCAAGGATTACAACGGTCCGGCCTGCGCCTACGTCACCGGTCCCATGGGCGGTTATACCGCCAACTCCAAGGGCGATCGCTTTATCGAATGCGATTACTGGAGTGGACAGATGATGCTGGAGTTCTATCGCGAACTGGAAAGCGGCAACGGGCCGGTCTTCCTTAAACTGGATCACCTGGCGGATGAAACCATTTCCGAGATCGAGACCATCCTGCATTCCAACGAACGCCCCAGCCGCGGACGTTTCCACGAACGCCGCGGCAATAACTACCGCGAGCGCATGGTGGAGATGCACATCTCCGAGATCGGTCTGTGCAGTGGACACAGCGCCTCCGGTGTCTGGGTCGACGAACACGCACGCACCACGGTGCCGGGCCTGTACGCCGCCGGCGACCTTGCCTGCGTCCCGCACAATTACATGCTGGGTGCCTTTGTCTACGGCCGACTCGCCGGTGAAGATGCGGCGGATTACTGCCTTAACAACGAGCTGCCCGAGGTCGATCAAAAACAAATCGACGACGAATATGCACGCATCATCGCACCGACCAAAAACAGCGAAGGCATTACGCCGTACCAGATGGAATACAAACTGCGGCGCATGGTGAATGACTATCTGCAACCGCCCAAGGTCACCACGAAGATGGAGATCGGCCTGCAGCGCTTTGCCGAGTTGCGCGAGGACATGAAATACCTCAGCGCCGCAGATCCCCACGACCTGATGCGCGCCATGGAGGTCTACGCCATTCTCGATTGCGCCGAGATGGCAGCACGCGCCTCGTTGTACCGCACCGAAAGCCGCTGGGGCCTGTATCACTACCGTGTGGATTATCCGGAGACCGATAACGACAACTGGTTTGCACACGCACAACTCAAGAAAGACGACAAGGGTGAGATGGTCTGCTTCAAGCGTGACATCGAACCTTATATCGTGGAACTCAACGATGCCGAGAAGGATGCCTATAACAAGCTCCGTATCACATCCAATCATGGCGCTTAAACGAGGGAGAAACCGACATGCCTTACGCCAATTATAAAACCAGTGTCCCCGTCATTATCGATCCGGACAAATGTATCGCCGACAAGGGCTGCCGCGTCTGCGTCGAAGTCTGCCCGCTGGACGTGCTGGTCATCGATGAAGAAAAGGGCACTGCCTACATGAAATACGACGAGTGCTGGTACTGCACGCCGTGCGAGGCGGACTGCCCGACCAATGCCGTCACCGTCAACATTCCGTACTTATTGCGTTAAACGGGAGAATAACCATGAGTTTGCAGTTTGATGATGTTGTTGATCTGGAAGATGTCAAACAACGCCTGGGGGACCCGGAGGCCAGTGTGCGCCGTATTGCGGTCATGGAATTGATCGAGACCGCTGACCTCGAAGCCATCCCGTTGGTGATCATGGCCTTGCGCGATGACGACGCCGATGTGCGTGCGGAAGCGGCGCGTGTACTGGATGAATTCGAGGGCCCGGAAGTGATTAGCGCGCTAATCGACGGCCTGCACGATGCCGATCCCAATGTGCGTAAAAATGCGGCCGAGACCCTGGCCGAGAATAAAGACCCTGCATACGCGGCCATCCTGATTAAGGCATTGCAGACGCCAGACCCCTTCGTCAAGGCGGCGGTGTTTCGCGGACTGCGTGAAACCAAGGCAGCAGCGGCGCAACAACCCGCGATAGACGCATTAAACGACACCGATGCGCAGGTGCGTCGTGAGGCCATCGGCGTACTCGCGTATCTGCACGCCGACGAGGCCCTGTTCAGTTTGATGAATCTCGCCAAAACCGATCCCGCGCCGGAGGTGCGCCGCGCCGCCGTCGGCGCACTCATCTTCAGTAAGAACGACAAGGTGATGGACGCGCTCATCGACGCCTTGAAAGACGACAACTGGCAGGTGCGTGAAGAGGCCGTGGTGGCCATCGGCAAACTGAAACTGCTCACCGGCCTGCCAGCGCTGATCGACACCATGCAGGACGAATACTGGCAGGTGCGCCTGAAGGCCGCCGGCAGCCTGGGTAAATTAAAAGACCCGCGTGCCGTGCCGGTGCTGGGTGAAGCACTCGCGTATCCCGTCAGTAACCTGCGTAAGGAAGCGGCGGCCGCCTTGGGCGAGATCGCGCACGCCTCGGCGATTCCGTTTCTGGAGATCGCCCTCCGAGATACCGACCCGGACGTCCGCAAACTCGCACGCTGGGCACTGGATCAAATTCTTGCTTAATCACATGCCGTAACCAAAAGGAGAAATCAACATGGCATACATCGTGACTGAGGCCTGCATTCGCTGCAAATACACCGATTGCGTAGAAGTGTGTCCCGTCGACTGTTTTCACGAAGGCCCGAATTTTCTGGTCATCGATCCGGAGGAATGCATCGACTGCACCCTGTGCGTCCCGGAATGTCCGGTCGGCGCCATCTACGCCGAAGACGATCTGCCGGATGACATGCAGATCTACATCGAACTCAACGCGCAACTCTCCAAAGACTGGCCGGTAATTACGGAAATACAGTCACCCCTACCGGAGGCGGAGGACTGGGCGGAGAAAAAAGACAAGCTGCAGTTTCTGCAACGCGAAGCCGGTTAATTTGTTTAACTCAACTCGTCATAACAAGTTAAAGCGATGAAAGCCTATCTGCTGTTATTAGTCAGTACGGTCCTGGTCAACAACTTCGTGTTGGTGAAGTTTCTCGGCCTGTGTCCGTTCATGGGTGTCTCCAAAAAACTGGAGACCGCCGTGGGCATGGGCATGGCCACCACCTTCGTGTTGACCTTGTCCGCGGTGTTCAGTCATCTCATCGAGACCTATATCCTGGCCCCGCTCGACATCCAGTTCCTGCGCACGATCAGTTTTATCCTGGTGATCGCGGTGGTGGTGCAGTTCACCGAGATGTTTATTCGCAAGAGCAGCCCGCTGCTATACAACGTCCTGGGGATCTTCCTGCCTCTGATCACCACCAACTGCGCGGTACTGGGTGTGGCCTTATTGAGCGTGCAACAAAAACAGTCACTGGTTGAGGCCGCGCTTTACGGATTCGGTGCCTCGCTTGGCTTCTCCCTGGCCATGTTGTTGTTCGCCTCGATCCGCGAAAACATCGAGACCGCGGACGTGCCGGTGATATTTCGCGGGCCGTCCATCGCCTTGCTGACCGCAGGTTTGATGTCTTTGGCCTTCATGGGTTTCACCGGACTGGCATAAGAGGAAACCATCATGTTAAGCGCACTGATTGTCTTTACCGTGTTGGGTCTGGTCTTCGGCGCCATTCTGGGTTTCGCCGCCGTGCAATTCAAAGTCCAGGGTGACCCCATGGTCGACAAGATCGATGCCATCCTGCCGCAGACGCAATGCGGACAATGCGGTTATCCCGGCTGCCGGCCCTACGCCACAGCCATCGCGAAAGACGAGGCCGATATCAACCGTTGCCCGCCCGGCGGCGAGACCGCCATGGTGGCACTGGCGGACCTGCTCGGCAAAGAGGCCAAACCGTTAACCGCTGAGGCTGAGAAGGCCAAGGTCAAGACCTATGTCGTTATCGATGAAGAGGTCTGCATCGGTTGTACCAAGTGTCTGCAGGCCTGCCCGGTGGACGCCATCATCGGTGCCGCGAAGCAGATGCATACCGTGGTGAAAGACCTGTGCACCGGCTGCAATCTCTGCATCGAGCCGTGCCCGGTAGATTGTATTTATATCCGCGACCACGTCACGACGATCGAGACGTGGAAGTGGCCGTTACCCAATGTCATCGAATATCGGGAGGCCAGTTAAATGTTTGCCTGGCGTCATGCACACACGTTTCCCGGCGGGATTCATCCGCCGCAACACAAGACACTGTCGACGGCACAGGCCATCGGCACGTTCGCCCTGCCCGGCAGCTTATACCTGCCGCTGCAACAACATGCGGGACAGGCCGCGATCGCCATCGTCGATCCGGGAGAACACGTCTACAAAAGTCAGCTCCTGGCAAAATCCGTTGCGCCGATCAGCGCGCCGATACATGCACCGACCTCCGGCATCGTTCGTGGTATCGAAGCCCGGCCGGTACCGCATCCCTCCGGTCTGAATGCGCCGTGTATCGTCCTTGACGTGGATGGCCACGATACGCAGCGGCAAACGGGTATTGCGCCTGCTGTCCCCTGGGATATCCCAGATACCGATTTGATCAAACACATTCAGGACGCCGGGATCGTTGGCCTGGGCGGCGCCGCCTTCCCCGCGGCCGTGAAAATGCAAACACCGGCGGGTTATCGCATCGATACCCTGCTCATCAACGGCGCCGAGTGCGAGCCCTACATCAGTTGCGACGATATGCTGATGCGGACACAGGCACACAAGATCTGGCAGGGCATTCACCTGCTGTGCCGAATTCTACGGCCACGCCAATGTATCCTCGCCATCGAAGACAACAAACCGCTGGCGATCCGCGCCATGCGCCGCGGGCTGCAATTATTTAATGCAGGGTTCGCCTGCAGCGTGCACCTGCGCGTAGTGCCAACGATCTACCCGACCGGTGGTGAAAGGCAGTTGATCAAGATCATCACCGGCATGGAAGTGCCCAGCGGCAAACTGCCCCTGCACGTCGGTGTGGTCTGTCAGAACGTGGCCACCGCCAAGGCGATTGCCGATGCGGTCTTCGAACACATGCCCCTGACCTCACGCCTGATCACGGTGACGGGGGACGGCATACGCCGGCCCGGAAATTATCAGGTGATGGTGGGCACACCGATTCGGCATGTAATCGAACAATGTGGTGGCCTGACGCACGAAGACATCAGCATGACCATGGGCGGACCGATGATGGGCATGCGCCTGCACTCAGCCGACGTGCCCGTCATCAAGGGCATGAATTGTCTGCTGATTCGGCGCGCGGAGACCAAACCAAAATCCATCACGGCGTGTATTCGTTGCGGCCAGTGCGCACGCGCCTGCCCCATGTCCTTATTGCCGCAACAACTCTATCGCTTCACTCAGGCCAAAGAATTTGACAAGGCCAAGGGCCTGGCGCTAATGGATTGCATCGAATGCGGGTGTTGTGAATATGTCTGCCCGGCGCAGCTGCCGCTGGTGCAATACTATCGTTATGCGAAGTCCGAACTCCGCGCGCAACAACGCGACAAACAAAAGGCCGAGATTGCCCGCGAACGACACGCCAAACGGCAGCAGCGTATTGAAGCGGAACAGGCACTCAAACAACAAAAACGCAGACGCCCGGCAACCGCACCGACTGAAAACACTCCCACACCGGAGGTATCGCCATGACCGTATCCGGTATTATGCGTCGCGTGTTATACGCCCTGGTCCCGGCCATTGTCGCCAGCATTTACCAATTCGGCTGGGGCCTGTTATGGAATCTGTTACTTGCCACCGTCACCGCCCTCACTGCGGAAGCGGTGTTTCTGAAGATTCGTCAGCGTCCTGTCATCGAAACCCTGTTCGACTTCAGCGCCGTGGTGACCGCGGTACTGCTTGCCTTTGCCTTGCCGCCGTATGCGCCCTGGTGGTTAGTGTGCCTGGCGAGCCTGATTGCCATCGTGGTGGCCAAACAAATCTATGGCGGACTCGGCCAGAACCCATTCAACCCGGCCATGGTGGCCTATGCCATGATGCTGATCTCGTTTCCGCTGGCGATGTCGCGCTGGCCCAAGCCCTTGTTATTGCAATCGGTCAAACTCAATCTTTCGCAAAGCTATCATCTTGTCTTCGACGCGAACCCGTCAAACCTGCCGCTGGATTTCGTCAGTACCGCCTCACCGCTGGAGACCTGGCGGGTACAACGTGGTGTCACCGGTGACCTGACCAGCCTGTTCCATCAGCCGCTGTTCGGTCACTTCGGTTACGCCGGTGGCGAATGGGTGGCAATCGCGATTGCGCTCGGCGGTTTGTGGTTACTGTGGCAGCGCATCATCACCTGGCATATCCCCTTCAGTCTCATCGTTATGGTGATCGTGACCGCCGGAGGATTCTATTTATTCGATCCCGCCAAACAGTTTTTCCCGCTGTCGCATTTGTTTCTCGGCGCGACTGCACTCGGCGCATTTTTCATTGCCACCGATCCGGTTACCGCACCGGCGTCGCCACGCGCGCAACTCGTCTATGGCGGTAGCATCGGCGCGCTCATCGTCCTGATCCGCGTGTGGGGCGGTTTCCCCGACGGCGTGGCATTTTCCGTATTGATCATGAATATGTTTGCGCCGCTGCTCGACAAACTGCTCAGGCCGCGCGTGTTCGGCACCGGCAAGGCGAGCCTGTGATGAACGCCGGCCAGATGATCGTCGGTAACGCCCGCAAACTGGGACTGTTTGTCTTTGCGTCCACCGCACTCGTGTTCATCATGTTTTTTGTCACGCGCACGCAGATTCAGGCCAATGAACGCCAGGTGATGATTACCCAACTGAATTCCGTACTGGCCTCCGTGCATTACGACAACGACCTGCTGGCACAGACACGCACGCTGACGGACGTTGCGGCAACCGGTGTCACCACGCCGATGCCGTACTACCTGGCAAAACGGGGGCACGCTGTCGTTGCGCTGGTGTTTACCGTGACCGCACCCGATGGCTACTCGGGTCCTATCCAGATGCTCATCGGTGTGACTCCCGCCGGCGACGTCCTGGCCGTGCGCGTGATCGCGCACCAGGAAACACCGGGACTGGGTGACGGGATCGAGATCAGGAAATCAGCCTGGATTACGCAATTCGATCATCAGTCATTAGGTAAAACTGCGGTAGCCGATTGGAAAGTGAAAAAAGACGGCGGCGCTTTCGATCAGATGACCGGTGCCACCATCACACCGCGCGCCGTGGTCAAGGCCATCCGCAAACTGTTGGTCTACTACCAGGCAAATGAAGCCCGTTTGCTCCGGAACGATTAGACAGATGATCCGAATTTCTGCCCCCCTGCGTAAAACTTGCAGGGAACAGGATGGGGTGACACTTTCCGGGACCATATGCCACAGGGATGTGGCATATGAGCGTACAGGGACGTATTTACCGCGTGTCCTGGAAAGTGTCACTACATCCTGTGACTAATCAGGAACTCGGAACACATCATTTAAAGAGGACAGCACATGCAAGCGTTTAACAAAATCCTGCGTGACGGATTATGGACGAATAACCAGGCCCTGGTGGCGATTCTGGGTTTATGCCCCTTGTTGGCGGTCTCCAGCAGCGTCATCAACGCCCTTGGCATGGGACTCGCCACGACGCTGACACTCATGCTCACCAATGCCGCGATCTCTCTGCTGCGCAGACACATTGCTCATGAGATCCGCATCCCTATCTTTGTCCTGATCATCGCCAGCGTGGTCACGATGGTCCAGTTACTGATGCAGGCCTGGTTATACAGCCTGTATCAGGTCCTGGGCATCTTTGTGCCCTTGATCGTCACCAACTGCACGGTGATTGCGCGCGCCGAGGCCTTTGCATATAAAAATCCGGTGTTGCCTTCCATCGTTGACGGCTTCGCCATCGGCATGGGTTCCACCCTGGTGCTGGTGACCCTGGGCGCACTCCGCGAGATCGCCGGCTATGGCAGTCTCCTGCGCCAGGCAGACTTGATGTTCGGCGCAACCGCCGCCCATTGGACCCTGCATTTCGGACAGCATGGCAGCGGCTTTCTGCTGGCGGTCATGCCAGCAGGTGCCTTCTTCGGATTGAGCCTGCTGATTGCGATTAAAAACGGTATTCAGCGTTTATCGGCTAGCCGTAACGCCACGACAAGCAATGTCATCGTCAATGCGAAGCAATAATTTTCTCCGCAGACAAGTCTTCTTATAAACTTTTGCAGAAGTGACACTGCCTGCCGGCGCGATTACAAATCGTGGTAACCCACTTCGCCGTGCAGGGTGTAGTCCAGGCCTTCGGTCTCTTCTTCACCGCTGACACGCACACCTACCAGCATATCGACGACCTTGAGCAGGATGTAACTCATCACCGCCGCCCACACGATATGCACCACGACACCGGTAAACTGAACGCCAAGCTGATGCAGGATCGCCTGTCCTGCCGTCTCACCCGGTTGCAAGGTTCCGGAACCGCCCAGGGTGTAGGCAAAGACCCCGACAAGCAAGGTACCTAACATGCCACCGACACCGTGCACCGGAAACACGTCGAGCGAATCATCGATATTCAAGGTGCGTTTGATAAATTGCGTGGAGAAGTAACACACCACGCCGGCACTCAGACCGATGATGAGCGCCCCCATCGGACCGACGCTGCCCGAGGCCGGTGTGATGGTGCCGAGTCCCGCCACCATCCCGGTGACGATACCGAGGACACTGGGTTTGCCATAACGTATCCATTCAATGCTCATCCAGGCCAGGGCACCGGCGGCGGCACTCACATGGGTCGCCAGCATCGCCATGCCCGCCGCGGAACCCGCCGCCGTAGCGGAACCTGCGTTAAACCCAAACCAGCCAACCCACAACATGCCTGCACCGGTCACCGTCATGGTCAGATTGTGCGGAGGCATGGCAACCGAGGGAAACCCTTTGCGTTTACCCAGATACAAGGCCGTGACCAAGGCCGCGACACCGGCGTTGATATGCACAACGGTACCGCCGGCAAAATCGATCAGGCCTTTTTGCATCAGCCAACCACCGCCCCAGACCCAGTAACAGCTCGGCAGGTAGACGACGATCAACCACAAAAAACTGAACAGCATCATGGCGGAGAACTTCATGCGCTCGGCAAAGCCGCCCACGATCAAGGCAGGTGTGATGATGGCGAAGGTCATCTGGAACATGATCCACACCGTCTCGGGAATACTGCCGTGCAATGACGCAGCGTTGACGCCCTGCAGGAAGACCTTGTCCAGACTGCCGAGCCATTTACCCGCCTCCGGGACGGCAGGATTCAATGCCACGCTATAACCGAAAATGACCCAGACCAGCGACGCCATGCAGGTAATGGCAAAACACTGCATCAATATGGATAACACATTGCGTGAGCGCACCAGGCCGGCATAAAACAGCGACAGGCCGGGGATAGTCATGAACAGGACCAGGGCGGTGGCGGTTAACATCCAGGCGGTATCGCCTGCGCTGGGTTCGGCTGCCACGGCGGTAGTGCTCAGTGCGGACAAGGCAATCATTCCGACAAGACGTAAAAAGGCGGCTTTCATTATCGGTACTCCCTAATTTTTCTTTTCGATGAGGCGGGTTTATGTTGGTGCAATAAAATACTAAAAATCCCGCTTTGACAATAAACAAGCGCGCTATTAGTGCAACTATTGCACCATAAATGGACTATTCAGGAATATCAGTAAGTTAGTCGCGTAGTTTCAAACACAAAATGACTTAAAAGCACTTTAATAGTGCAATTTTTAAAATATGTCGAAATTTACGCGGAATTATGCACTATTAAAGTGCAATTATTTTACTTGGCGCCACAGCGCTTCCAACTCATCAGGATTGAGCTGATCGATCGGGCGACCCTGTCCCTGAGTAAGCGTTTCCATGGCCCGGAACCGTCGTTCGAATTTCTGGTTCGCGCGGCGCAATGCGGCCTCCGGATCGCAGCCGGCGTGCCGCGCCAGATTGACGCAGGTAAACAGGAGGTCGCCTACCTCATCTTCTCGCCGGTCCGGATCGGCCCAATCCTGCCGAATCTCGTCGAGTTCTTCTGCCACCTTGGCCATGACGCCCGTGTGATCCGGCCAGTCGAACCCAACCTGGGCTGCGCGTCTTTGCAATTTGCCCGCAAGCGACAAGGCCGGCAGGGTGCGCGCGATGCCCGCGAAGACACTGTGATCTTCTCGTTCAGGCTTGTTTGCCCGCTCCGCCTGCTTCAACGCCTCCCAGTGGCGGGTTTGTTCATCAACACCCGCAACCTGCTTATCGCCAAACACGTGCGGGTGACGGCGTTCCAGTTTGTCCGCAATCGCGCCGGCGATCAGGTCAAAATCGAAACGCCCTTCCTCTCTCGCGAGCTGCGCATAAAAGACGACCTGGAATAACAGATCACCCAGTTCATCACGCAGTTCATCATAGTCCTCGCGTTCGATGGCATCCGCCACTTCATAGGCCTCCTCCAGGGTATGCGGCACGATGGTTTTGTAGGTTTGCGCACGATCCCAGGGACAACCGCCATTGGGATCCCGCAGGCGTTGCATGATCGTCAGTAGCCGTTCGATATTGTGCATAGACATCTCCTTCAACACACAGGCTGCACCTGCGATCGTTATGCTTCGTGTTGGTGAAGAACGGTAAATCCCAGTTGTTTCAGTTGGCCTGCGAGGGCGTCGCGTTGGGTCGGGATCAGTACCCGGTGATAAGGGAATTCGCGACGCACGGGATAATTTTTTCGCAGACTGTCGAACCAGCCGCCGCGTTGTTCCGCTGGCATATCCAGTATTCTGCGTAAGGCGCGATCATCCTGCGTGATGTCATAGGCCATCTTCACCAGATCGCGTATAACCGTCATATCGTCCCGGGAGAGCTCCGGCTCGATGACAAACGAATACGGCGGCAAGGCATCCGCCAGGGACCACTCCGGCGTAATGCCGAGAAAATCGCAGGCCGCCATATACACCATTTCCAGTCCGCGATGTTTGCCTTCAGCGCTATAACCGGCAATATGTGGCGTCGCCAGCAGGGTTGCTTGCATCAGATCAATATTGATATCCGGTTCGTGCGGCCAGACATCCAGGATCAGGCGCAAGGATGTATTTTGTGCCTTGGCCTGCAATAACGCGGTTTCATCCATCGTCGAACCACGCGAGGTATTGATAAACAGGGCATCGGCTTTGAGTGCGGAAAAGAAATCCGCGTTGAACATGTTCAATGTCGGATAGTCGCCGGACTTTGTCAGCGGCACATGCGCTGTCACGATATCCGCTGTCTGTACCTGTTCCCAGCTGACATACTCACGATCATGCAACCGGTTTTCCCTGGGCGGATCATAAACCAGCATCTCGCATCCCAGCGCCTGCAGCCGTGCCACCACGCGTGAACCTACGTTACCATAACCTACGACGCCGACTTTGAGTCCGTTGGTTTGCAGCTGATACGCCTGCGTGTAATGCAACACGGCGGCCACGACATATTCTGCAGCCGAAATGGCGTTGCAACCCGGCGCGTTGCTGAACGCGATCCCTTGCTCTTTTAAATAAGGCAGATCCACGTGGTCTGTGCCGATGGTGGCGGAACCCACAAAACGGATCGCGCTGTGTTCCAGCAAGGCCCGATTCACCCGCGTCACGGAACGCACCAGCAGGATTTGCGCATCGGCCAATTGATCGGCATGCAACTGGCGTCCATCCACCAACTGCACCTGACCGATATGCGCAAACGCATTTTCGACCTGGGGGATATTACGATCCGCGATGATTTTCAATGTCACTGTCTACTGCGCCCTTACAGAAAGCGCAGACTATACCGCCATTCCGGTACGAGTGACAAAATCCCCGGGGATGATTACTTACGATGAGAGTGGCTTAATAAGGCCGGTAGCTGCGGGGCAGGATCGATTCCAGGGCCTCGCTGAAAAGATTGCCTGCCTGCTGGAAGACCTCGTCCATGATGGAAGGATCCAGCTTGGTCGTCTGCCAGGCATAGGGGTGAATCGGTTCGGCCTGGGACTCCACTTCCATGCCCTGTTCCGCCAGCATGGTCATGCCGTTGGCGATGTGTACCAGACACACATCCATAATGGCCTCGTCGGCCTCGTTGGGCCGGTGGTGATGCAGCACCGCCTGGGCCAGGGTCTTGGGCATTTGCCAGACCTTGAGCAGTTCACCGCCGACATCCGCATGATCGAATCCGAAAATCTCGCGTTCGATATCCTGGTCCGGACGCCCTTCATTCTGCATCCGGGAAACCACTTCGCGCATTTCATTGGGCATGCGGTGACTCAAAATCAGCTTGCCGATGTCATGCAACAGGCCGGCGACAAACAGCCGCTCACTGTGCAGGACGTGACAGCGCTCTGCCAGCAGTTGCGCCACCACTCCGCAGTACACACTGTGGCGCCAGAATTTGACCATATTGAGAATATCGTTGGGGATTTTGGAGAAGGCCTCGACCGCCGATGCCGCCAGCACCAGTCCGCGTAATTCACGTAAGCCGATGACCGTCACCGCACGTGACACCGTCTCGATGCGGGAAGGGAAGCCATAAAACGCGCTATTCACGATTTTCAGCAGGCGCGCGGTGAGCCCCGTATCCTGGCTGATCACCTTGCCGATGTCCGTGGCATTGATGCGCGGGTCCTCCAGCATTTCATTGACGCGGATGCAGACTTCGGGCAGCGAAACCAGACGCACGACGCCGGAGACCAGGTCGTAGGGGGTGGTTTTCACGCGTTTTTGTGCTGGTTGCATAGCTTTTCACCACACGTTGCTAAGTGTTTTGCTAATAACGGGACGGCCTGGGTACCTTCCCTTTAACGACAAACCGGCGGGCTGGCTTTAATGAAAAAATGCGATCAACGGGGGCGGGCTGAATTCGTTAAAAATGGCGTACAAACACTTCCGACTCGCCCGGCCTGATTGCCAAATTCCTTGCGAAATCGGCGAGTTACAGCTTAATCCGGCTGGCTGTCCTCGGACAGGCGTTGCAGGCCCACACTTGCGGAGTTGGCCACCGACGGTTGCGGGTCATGGCTAAGCAGCTGCAGGGTCTCGCGCCGGGTATTGAGGTTACTGGCGACCTCCATTCGCACGTCCGTGCTGGGGTCACGCGCCAGGATCGCCAGGATAGACGCCGGGACATACTCGAAACGCGCCACGACACTCCGCACGTTCACATCCGGGTCATGGGTCAACAACTCAAAGGTCGCCTCAGTGGTCGAGAGATTGGTGGCCACGGCGATGCGTACCTGCACATCGGGGTCACGCGCCAGTTTATTCAGCACTTCAGCAGGTGTCCGCCGATTGTGCGCCAGCGCCTGACGAACCGCCCAGTCGGCATCATCACTCAACTGGCGGCACTGGGCTGGGGTCACCGCCGGACTGCCTGCCAAGCGAAGCCGGGCCCCGGCGTCCTCTGCCGCACTCAGGCTACTGGTAAGTACGAAAAAAATGGCCATCTGGCCCAGTCTTGCCAATGTCATAGATATCGCCCTCAAGAGTTCCCGCGTTTGACCGTCATTAGCTTTAGTCTTCCATTCTGAACTATGCTTAACCGATTGATAATAAGTATGATTGCCTGATGACTGCAGCACCAGATAAACCCCGCATCCTGGCGGTCGATGACTCGCGCGTCATGCGTGTCGCCATCAGGAAGATCCTGGGCAAGGACTACGATGTCATCGAAGCCGAACACGGCGAAGATGCCTGGACCTTGCTCATCAACGACGACACCATCCAGGTAGTGTTTACCGATTTATCCATGCCCTACCTCGACGGCTACGGCCTGCTCGACCGCATGCGTAACTCAGAGGATCCGCGTCTGCAGGAAATGCCCGTCATCATCATCACCGGCAAGGAGGATGACGACCAGGCCAAACAACAGGCGCTGGAACGCGGCGCGAGTGACTTTATCAGCAAACCGTTCGAATCGGTACAACTTCAGGCTCGCGCCAAAACACATGTCAGCTTCAAACAGACCAGCAACAAACTGACCAATGTCGAGGCGAAACTTGAACGCCAGGCCGCAGTAGACGAAGTCACCGGTCTTGGCGGGCAGCGCTATTTCTGCAAGGCCGCGGATGACAGTCTCGCCTATATCAAACGCCACGGCGGCCAATACGTTCTGGTACGGATGGATCTCGACAACTTTAACCAGATCTTCATCAAGAACGGTAAACAGGTCGCCGATTCGCTGCTAAAAACGATTGGCCAGCACCTGGCGAAACAGGTGCGTCAGGACGATATGCTGGCGCGCGTGGGTTTGTCGAAATTCGCCATGTTCCTGCGCGATACGCCACTCAATACCGCCGAGCAATGCGCCGAACGTTTGATCAAGACCATTGCCAGCATGAAATTCAAGCTCAGTAACAAGGAAGTCCTGCAGATTACGGTCAGCATGGGTTTGTATGAGCCGGACCTCGACGCGAATACCGACATTAAAACCCAGATCGAAACCACGGAACAGTATCTTGCGCAGGCTATCAACAACGGCGGTAATCGCTGGGTCTCGCACAGCGATTCGCCCACGCTGACCGCCGAACACGTAAACCTGGAAACCGCCCTGGCGCATATCCGTCAGGGCAATACCGACAGCCTGGCCAAACAGGGAAATGCCTTGCTGGCGCGCGTCTTACCCGTGCTCGATCTTGTCGGGACACAACTCGGTGGCGAGATCAAAAACCTCATCGACAAGCTCAAACAGCATTCCAGTAATTAACTGCTGAGCCACAGACGCAACCTCAAGCCCCACTCCGTGGTATAGCCACGCTCCACATACCGAATCTGATTATGCGTATCCACGACAAAGCTCACGGGTACGCCGTTTACGCCAAAGCGTTTGGCAATCGCGCCATCCGGATCATTGATGACCGGGAAGCTCAGTCCCTGTTCCTTGAGAAAGCGCATGACTTCCGCTGCCTCGCCTGAATTCATGGCGATACTCATTACAGAATAATCCTGACTGATGGCGTCAATACTTTTTTGTTCTAGATGGCAGACGGGACACCAGGTGGCCCAGAAGTGAATGAGTAATGGCCCCTTACGGGGGACTGCAGTGTCGAAGCCTGTACCACTGAGCGTAACTGCCTGCACCGCAGGCACTGGGCCGGACGCAAGCTGCCATTGCATATAGGCGCGCACCGCAAAATAGAGCAACAGGAAGATGCCTATCTCGAGCAGGATTTTCGTGGCACGATGCTTCAGTAATTTCCGCATGGGAACTATGATTGTTCAGCCGTGACTAAAGTTCAATACGTTCCACTGTGCCGCTTACACAAAATGCTTTCAGGCAGAGTTAAACGCGAACTACGTATGAAGTGATGAATTGACGCTTTGACTTAAGACAGCTTGCTGAACACCAAACAGGCGTTGGTGCCGCCAAAGCCAAAGCTGTTTGACATCACACAATTGAGATCAGCGTTATCGATACGTTCCCGCACGACCGGGAAACCTTCCGCCGCCGGGTCGAGTTGATCGATATTAGCCGATGAACAAATAAAGTTTTCCTGCATCATCAGCAATGAGTAGATTGCTTCGTTGACGCCCGCGGCGCCCAGCGCATGTCCGGTGAGTGACTTGGTCGAACTGATCGGCGGGATTGCCTCACCGAAGACGGACTTGATGGCCTCAAGTTCCTTGACATCTCCCACTGGCGTACTGGTGCCGTGCGCATTGATGTAATCGATCTTGTGTTTGGTTGTCGCCATTGCCTGTTGCATGCAGCGCATGGCGCCTTCACCCGAAGGCTGCACCATGTCGTAGCCATCGGAAGTTGCTCCATAGCCGACCAGTTCAGCGTAGATCCTGGCACCGCGAGCCCTGGCGTGCTCCAGTTCTTCGAGGACCAGCACACCGCCACCACCTGAGATGACAAAACCATCCCGCTCCACATCGAAGGCACGGGAAGCCTGTTCCGGGGTCGCGTTGTATTTCGATGACATGGCTCCCATGGCATCGAACAGGACTGATAGCGTCCAGTGTACTTCCTCACCGCCCCCAGCGAAGACAATATCCTGCTTGCCGAACTGAATAAGTTCGGCGCCGTTGCCAACGCAATGGGCGCTGGTGGAACAGGCGGAGGTGATGGAGTAATTCACACCTTTGATTTTGAAAGGCGTGGCCAGGCAGGCCGAGTTGGTGCTGGACATGCCGCGCGTCACCATGTAAGGACCGATACGTTTAACACCCTTGCTGCGCAGGATATCGGCGGCATCCACGATATTCTGGGTGGAGGGACCACCGGAGCCCATCACCAGCCCGGTGCGCGGATTGGAGATGTCGGCATCTTCCAGGCCGGAATCGGCTATCGCCTGTTGCATCGCGAGGTAATTAAACGCCGCCCCATCGCCCATGAACCGCTTGAGCTTGCGATCGATAAGTTCCGCGAGGTCCAGACGGATAGGTCCATGTACCTGAGATCGAAAACCAAGATCGGCATATTCCTGCGAGAACTCGATACCTGACTTTCCCTCGCGCAAGGACTGTACGACCTCGTCACGATTATTCCCGATGCTGGAGACAATACCCAGACCTGTAACAACGACACGACGCATGATTATTTTTTATATTCCTTACGAAGTGAACAAGCCGACCCGCAGGTCGTTGGCAGTGTAAATATCCTTCCCATCGACCTCGACGCGACCATCGGCGATCCCCATGAACAATTTCCGCATGATGACGCGCTTGAGATTGATATGGTAGGTGACTAATTTGTTTTCGGGCATCACCTGGCCGGTAAATTTGACCTCGCCGGCACCCAGGGCGCGACCATGTCCCGGGCCACCCATCCAGCCGAGAAAGAATCCGATCAGCTGCCACAGCGCATCCAGCCCCAGACACCCCGGCATCACGGGATCCCCCTTGAAATGGCAGTCAAAAAACCAGAGCTCCGGATTGATATCCAGTTCCGCAATGATCTCACCCTTGCCGTATTGGCCACCCGTATCACTGATATGGGCGATACGGTTGAACATCAACATCGGCGGCAGCGGCAATTGGGCATTGCCCGGGCCAAACATTTCCCCCCGTCCGCACTGTAAAAGCTCCTCATAGCTGAAGTGATTCTTGCGCTTATTGACATCAAGTATGCTGGTTGGTGTGGACATGCTGGTCGCTTCTTGGCTAGTGAGAAATGAAGTTCGGGCTGTAAAAACTGGTGGATCCGCTGGCGGTCATAGCCGCTATTTTACCGATCAATAGAGGGTAAAAAAATAGAAAAGCTGGTGAAATTCTTAATCTGCACGATGAAATCCCCGGTCAGCCGCCTGCACAAACGCCACCAGTTCCGAAATGCGGGGCTGATCTTGTGCTTCCATTTCCGCCAGATTTGCCTCCAGGGAGCTGCCTCGGCGAAATAATAACCGATATCCCTGCTTTAGTGCTCGGATATCGTCCAGACTGAACCCGCCGCGTTTCAGACCGACCATATTCAGACCCCGCACGGCAGCCGGATTACCGTCGGTGATCATATAGGGCAGGACATCCTGGGTAATCTTGCTGTTGCCGCCGATCATGGCGTAACTGCCCACATGGGTAAACTGATGGATCATTACCCCGCCGGAAACAAAAACGCGGTCACCTAATATCACGTGGCCCGCCAGGGCACACGAATTGGCGAAGACATTGTGATTCCCGACCACACAGTCATGGCCGAAATGTGCCGTTGTCATCAGGTAGTTGCCATCGCCGACGATGGTCGCCTTACCCTCGATATAACCACGATTCACGGTGACCCCTTCCCGGAAGACATTGTCATTACCGATCTCGGTAAAGGTGGCAACGGTCTCATCCGTGAATTTGACATGCTGAGGCGCACCGCCGATAACCGCCTGCTCGTAGACTCGGTTGCGATCCTGCATGCGGGTACCGGTCTTGAGTACGGCATGGGCTGCAATGACGTTATCGTTACCGAGCACAACACCATCTTCGATAATCGCAAAGGGGCCAATCCGATTGTTATTGCCTAGCTCAGCAGACGGCGACACGATGGCAGTGGGATGGATCTGGTTGGACATCAATAGCCCTACATATCACTCGTTTTATTCATAGATTCGATACTTTAGCATCAGCAGCAAATCCTTGACGAGAGATTTCATGTCACGCAAATTGGAACAACTGGCGTTTGATAACAGCTTTGGCCGGCTGCCACCCGCCTTTTACAGCCGCTTGATGCCGACCCCGTTCGAGTATCCGCCTTATTTAATCAGTTTTAATCGCGATGTCGCCGAACTCATCGGTCTCGATCCGGAAGAGGTGCAACGTCCGGAATTCCTCGCCTATCTGACTGGCGAAAAGCCTTGGCCGGGCAGTGATCCTCTGGCGATGCTGTATGCCGGACATCAATTCGGTCATTACGTGCCGCAGTTGGGCGATGGCCGCGCCATCTTGCTGGGCGAAGTCCGCAATGTGCAGGGTGATAAATGGGATCTGCAGCTCAAGGGCTGCGGCATTACGCCGTATTCGCGCCAGGGCGATGGCCGCGCCGTGCTGCGTTCCACCATTCGCGAATACCTGTGTTCGGAGGCCATGCACGGCCTCGGGATTCCCACCACCCGCGCCTTGTGCATTATCGGTAGCGAGGAAGAGGTCTACCGTGAAGAAATTGAGTCAGGGGCGATGTTGCTGCGGGTCGCGCCATCGCATGTGCGCTTTGGTTCCTTCGAGGTGTTTTACTATCGCGGCCAGCACGATCAGATCCGTGTCCTGGCGGATTATGTCATCGAACAGCACTATCCTGAATTAGCCGCGCATCCACAAAAATATGTCGAATGGCTGCGCCAGATCGTGTCGCGTACCGCGCGCCTGATTGCACAATGGCAAACGGTCGGATTCGCCCATGGCGTCATGAACACCGACAACATGTCTATCCTTGGCCTCACACTGGACTATGGTCCGTACGGTTTTCTTGAACAATTCGATCCCGGTTTTATTTGTAATCATTCGGATCATCACGGCCGTTACGCCTTCGATCAGCAACCTCACGTTGCGCTCTGGAATCTCGCCTGCCTGGCACAGGCACTGACGCCGCTGATGAGCGTCGATGAGGCGAAAGGCGCGTTAGCGGAATATGAAAGTACCTTTATTACGCACTACTATGACTTGATGCGACAAAAGCTGGGACTGCCGGAATTAAATGAACAGGCCGTCAGTGTCGTGGATGCATTGCTGGAACTGGTGCGCGAGGATAGCCGCGATTACACCCTGACCCTGCGCGCCCTGGCGCAATTTCGCAGCGGACGGGAAGCGAATAACCACCTGCTGCGCGATCACTTTATCCAGCGTGCCAAATTCGACCGCTGGGCACATGCCTATAATACGATCTTGCTGCAGTACCACAGCAATGATGCTGAACGTGCGCAGCAGATGAATGCATGTAATCCGAAATATATCCTGCGTAATTACCTGGCACAGATCGCCATCCGTAAGGCGCAAGACGAGAAAGATTATTCAGAGATTGACCGTTTGCTTTTGGCTTTGCGAAATCCCTTTGCCGAGCAGCCTGAGTTTGAACCTTACGCAGCAGAACCGCCGGACTGGGCGAAGACGATTTCGGTCAGTTGTTCTTCATAGGTCCGGTAGAACTCATTCCGTCGCTTGTTCGTATTTCTTCAGTAATACGCCCTGCTCGCCGCAACAACTGGCGGAGCACTTTTTCACTTGATGTACGGCGTCGGGGGAGGCATCAAGATAGGTGCTGACGGGCAGATTCTCCGTGGCACAGTCGCAACCCTTGTCATCGTAGACATAGACATGTTGCAGGCCGGCATCGAGTGCAATGGCCTGTACATCGTAGAGTACCCGGGGTTCCGTTGCCGGCAGGTGGCTGAGTTTATAGGCCGGGAAAAAACGCGTGACGTGCCACGGGCTGTCGGCGCCAAGGGTGTCGCGAATCCACTCGGCAATACCCCGCAGCATTTGGGGATCATCGTTACGGGTAGGAATGATGTTCGTGCGCGTCTCCACATGAATCCCCAGTTTCTGCGCCTGCGCTACGCTGTGCAAGATATCCTGCACCTGCGCCTTGCCACAGATATCCTGATAAAAGTCATCATCAAGACTTTTGATATCCGAACACAAGACATCAATATGCGGCGCCAACTCGGCCAGCGCCTCGTCGGTCACAAAGCTATTGGAGACATACACTGTATACAAACCGGCTTCGTGCGCCAACTGCGCTACATCCAGCACGTACTCCAGCCATACCGCCGGTTCCGAATAGGTGAAGGCAATACCTTGTACCTTGTGCCGCAACGCAGTCTCAACCATTTGCTGCGGTGAAACGTAGGCATCGGTGGATTCGCCGTGCGCCATGCGATCCAGCGCCTCCACGCCCCAGGAGATCTCCAGATTATGGCAGCCACCGCAGCGAAAACTGCAGCCATAACTGCCAATGGACATGACCTTCGTACCCGGCTGAAAGTGTCGTACCGGTTTTTGTTCGATGGGAGAAATATCAATGGCGGAGATCAAACCGTAGGAAAGGTTGTACAAAGTGCCATGACGATTGACGTGCGCCTGACAAAACCCGCGTTGACCATGACGCAAACGGCAACGCCAGGGACAAAGATGACAACGCGTAGTCCCGTCGTCGAGTTTTTCCTGCAAGCGCGTTGCTTGTAAACGGTAACTATCAGTCTGTTTGTCTAGGCGACCCATGTTGTTGTCCCTTGATCCAGTTTCCAGATTGGCGCAATCACAAATTGCAGTTTCGCATGTGCATCTCGCAAGGCCCGCTCGGCCTGCTGTACATCCGGTGCGCGCGCAAAGATAAACCCCAGATAACTGGCGCCTTCCGGCAAAGGCACAAGCTCATGCCCTTCCCTGACCTGTATATTGATGTCTTCAATATAAGGCACCCGTTGTGCCTCAAGCATACCTTCCACGCGTTTCAGCATGCCCGCCTTAGGAATCGGGATCATCAATACTCCGGCTGCACCCTGTTCGTTGTTCAAGGCTAACGGTTTGCCCATGGCCTGTGCCAAGACCAACTCTTCCAGCGAGTATCCCGTACCGAAGCGTAATAACCGCCCGCACAATCCGCCGATGGTCCGTGCCGCCACTTCCAGAATGAATACACCTTCTTTATTCAGACGACACTCGGCATGGACTGGCCCTTCCCGCAGTCCATACGCATCACATGCCTGCTGCACGACGTGCGTGATCGCTCGTTGGCGCCCAGCATTGTGTCGAGTGGGGGTAGTGTAATAGGTCTCTTCGAAAAACGGGCCTTCCATAAGATCCGGCTTGTCGAAAATCGTGAGGATATGCAATTCACCACGAGACAGCATGGCCTCGACCGCAATTTCCTCGCCATGAATATATTGTTCAATTAACAGATAACGCCCTGTTTCCAGATCAAGATCGCTTAGGTTCTGCAGCAACTGTTGCACGCGTTGAATGGCGGCGAATAACTCCTGCGTATTATTGGCACGAATCACGCCACGACTGGCAGACAGGGCAACAGGCTTTATCACAACCGGGTATGACAGGTCTTCCACCTGTCCAGCAATCGGCAGGCTCAGATCCAGACGACGAAACGCCGGTACCGGAACCTGGTGTGCCGCAAGGCAAGTACGCGCATGATCCTTACGACGCGCGATACTTACCGCAACAGGATCATTATGTGGTAATTCGAGATGCTGGGCTAATCGTGCTGCCAGCTCGGTTGTTGCGTCATCGGTGCCGATCACGCCGACAATATGCTGCACCCTGGCAGCCTGCAACAAGGCAGTAAACGCAGCAGTTTCGTTCTGGAAATCGACGTGAATGCCCTGCGCATATGCACTGACGATGGAGTGTTTCCCCTCCGATGCGATCAGTGCATGAATACCCAATCGTTCCGCTGCCGCGATAAACGGCATGGTGCGATAACTGCCGTGCGGGGCGATGATCAGAACTGAAGGCTTACCAGTCATCCTGGCACCTTCCTGAAGTTTTTGATTGGAGAATATGCGGGATAATGACAACTAGTAGCCAGTGCCACAACCGCCGCCACCACTACCGCAGCCGGAACAACCGCCGCTGCCACCCACCGTCTTGAACACATTATTGAAGACGAAGGATTTGCTCATGCCGTTATCGACAAAGTCGATATCCGATCCCTGCAGGTAGCCGAGCGCAACCGGATCGACCATGATCTTGAAACCCTCGCCGGACAGCACCTTGTCGTTCTCGTTCACGGATTCCGCATAGGTCATCCCATATGCCATACCGCCACAGCCGCCACCACTGACAAAGATACGAACGCCGGCAATATCGTCCTCGATGCTCTCAAGCAGGGCTTTTAACTGTTCAGCCGCCGCCGGGCTGACTTTGAGCTCATGTTCGGCGATTTCGGTTTTATATGCAGGTGCACTCATGACACAACTCCATGGACAATACTTAAGATATTTCTAATAATAGCAAGATTAGGACAGCCAGGCCTAGCCAGGCGTTCCATCATATCCATGAGGAGTTCTGACAAAGTGCGTATGGTTTTTTGCAAGGTATTGAAAATAGAGGCCGAAGGTCTGGACGAAGTGCCCTACCCGGGTGAATTGGGTTTACGCATTTACGAAAATGTCTCCAAGCAGGGCTGGCAGGAATGGCTCAAACGTCTCACCACAATCCTCAATGAGAACCGGCTGAGTACCGCCGACCCGGGTAGCCTGCAGGTCATTGAGCAGCACATGGTGGGTTTCCTGTTTGATGAGGGCAATCTCGGTCAATTGCCACCTGGTTTTAGCGCTGGCGGCGGTAAGAAGTAAGGACGAATGACTGTCCTCGCGCACTACCCCTTGCCGGAACTCAAGCTGATTTATCGCCTCCTCCACGGACAGTTGCCCCAGCAACCGGATCTTCTCGACTCCGAATTATTGCACGAACTGCAAACGTACCTGCAACAACAGGCAAGTCAGGAGGGTGTTGACATATCACACCATGCACAGTGGGCACGCTGGCTTGAATCCGATCTCCCATTGAAGAGTGTCTAAAACAGTATCCATGAAGTTCTGTAGTCAGTGCGGCAATCCGGTCACCCTTCGCATCCCCGAGGGCGATAATCTGCCGCGTTACATCTGCGATGCCTGCCAGACTATTCATTATCAGAACCCGAATATCGTCACGGGCGCTATCCCCGTGCTGGGCGACAAGATTCTGCTGTGCAAGCGTGCGATCGAACCTCGCTATGGATTATGGACGCTGCCCGCAGGCTTTATGGAAAATGCAGAGACCCTGGAACAAGCCGCCATGCGAGAATCCATGGAAGAGGCACGCGCCAATGTGCGTCTGGATCAGCTATACACGGTATTCAGTCTGCCGCATGTGAATCAGGTATATGTGATGTTTCGTGCCACCCTGCTGGACGAAAACTTCAGTGCCGGTCCGGAGAGTCTTGAAGTGCGGCTATTCAGTGAAGATGAAATACCCTGGCACGAACTTTCGTTCAAGACTATCTACCACACGCTGAAGTATTTTTTTGCCGACAGAAGGCATGGCGAATTTATTCTACGTTCACACCAGATCGAACGTGGCCCACCCGTGCATCAAGGTTGAAGCAGGGGGTCTTTCCAGGCCGCCTTCACCACCCGCCATTCGCCATCGCGCTTTTCCCAATCCGACACAATCTCCAGCACCTTGCCACGCTCGGGCACGACATTTTCGTCACGCCCGGCCAGGATCATCCGGCATAGCAGCCTTGCCTTATTCCCCTCCAGCTTGAGCTCCGCGATCCGCAGATACACATGGATATGCTGATTCTGGCGAAAATGCATCAAGAGCATGGCGTGAATATTGGCCTTGCGATAGGCCGCGTTGCCCTGGAAATCGTTCGCCAGATAATCCAGTATCGGTCCTGCCTGTCTGGCTTCGGCGGCCTTTTCCATCTCTGTCACTGCCTGCCGTAAGCGGCTCTCGTCTGACGATGGCTCACTACAGGCAGTGATTATCAGGCAGCCCAGTAAAAGTGAGAACCACTTCACACTCCATAACCTACCCACACGATACATATCGATACCCGTAATTTGTGACCCTGATCTAGCTTTCCGAAACTCCCTGCCTATTGTCCGGGATTCTGTGATTAAAATCGCGGTTCAGCGCTGTAGTTCCTTTAGGCTGTATACGAAAACAATAAAGCAACCTCATCAAGGACAGGCCCGCTATGCTCACGATTCGCCGATTCTTCACGCGTGACGGATTCAGCCAGCTGCTGCAATCCCTGGATAGCCGTTCACCCGTGGCATCCGCCATTCTCGCCGGAGTTGCCGCCGGACTGGGATATTTCATTCTCGCGCTAATCCCTTTGCTCGGTATCATTGGGTTACTAAAAGTCGCCTTGGGTATTTCAACCGCCGGGAGTCTCGGCGCCTGGATACACTTATTTATTTGGACGCTCATTAGTGCCGCCTGTCTGGTGCTGACCTTCGCACATCTGCGCGTAAAATTCAGCCCTCCCAGTGGCCTGGGTCTCAAGGATGACAAGGCACCCCGCCTGTATGAAATGCTTGCTGAACTCGGGGAAACCTACAAACTTCCGCGCATCCATCGGTTAGTCATCCATGACAAATTCGGCCTGGAGCTTATCCCGGTACCACGCTTTGGCCTACCCTTCCTGACAACTAATGTCCTGTATATCGGGCTGCCCATCCTGCAGAGCCTGTCGCCCAACGAGTTTCGCGGGGCGCTCGCCAGAGTCCTGGGCCAATATTCCGCAGTCCAAAACCGGAAGACACACTGGGTATATCGCTGCTATCAGTTTTTCCAGCAAAGCCAACATGCCTACCACAAACAGCACAGCGCATTGTTTCAACCTTTAAGAACTTTCTTCAATGCGTATACACCTTTCCTGAAATATCTCAGTGCCAGTGTCCTCCGTCGCGATGAACTGGAAGCGGATATTTATATGCTGGAAATCATGAATGACACGGATGCCGCCGATGTCATCCTGCGTTATGAGGTCAGTCAAGCATTCCTGAAGAACAAGTACTGGCCGAAAATTTACGCTATGTTACGCAAACATCCGGAGAATCCGGAGTACCTGCCGCATACCAACATGACCAAGGTACTGCGCAATGCACTGACTGAAAACGAATTCGCACAGACACTCAAGGACCTGATGAATCAGGATCCGAACTGGCTCAATATCAAACCCGATGTACATACACGGCTGGGGAATATCGGGCAAACAAAACTGAACATGCCACCCCCGGTCATGGAAACTGCGGCGCAACGTTATCTCAGCGACGCCTTTGGCGCCGTCATCAAATTACTGGACAAGCAATGGCTGGCTAAATACAGCAAATCTCCCAAGGGCAAAAAGACCCCCGCCGAAAAATCCACAACTGCTACGGACGCTGAACCTGCGCACGTTCGAACAGATGCAGCGCCCACGGTTCGTCAGGCGCAAATGAAAACACCGGCTCCAATGACGCAAGATGAGCACCTGAACGTCATTACATCGGAAGAAGGTTCGACAGTCACTGTGGCCGAGCGCAAACGTCTGACTGAACTCAAACAAAAGGCTGACTTCGCGGACCTCAACGACAACGAGGCCTGGGAATATGCACGCCTGACGGAAAAACTCGAAGACAAATCGCTGGCTATTTCGCTGTATCAACAGGTATTGAAGCAAAACCCGAACCACGCCAAGACATTGTTTGCCGTCGGTCGTATCCTGTTGACCCGCAACGATGCGTCCGGCGTCAAGGCACTGGAGCGCGCTATGGAGCTCGACAAGGGTTGTATTGCGCAGGGTTGCTGGATGCTCGCCAAGTTCTATAAGGCGAACGGCGATGAAGCACGATCCAAGGCCTATCTCGAACGCGCTGCAAACGTGAGTGTAGCCGCCTAAACCGGGAAAATTATTCAGACTGTCGTGAGTGGCGCCTGATCATTATGCAGAAACCAGCGATCCACCACGACTTTGCGTACGAACCATTCCGTACTCAACAAACTGCTGGCCAATGATTGTTTGAACCATTGCGGTAAATAATCGGTCAGGTCCTTTTTCTCGCGCTGTCCAAAGCGCGCTTCCAATTGCTGTGTATAACCTTGCAAGGCCTGTTGCGAGTAATCACCGCTTGCCGCCTTAATCACCTGGGCCGCCAGCAGGGCAGATTCAATTGCCGGACGAATGCCCTCACCGCTCTGCGGATAGGCCAAACCCGCCGCATCGCCAATGATGATGACGCCATCCTGCAACAACGGCCTTTTGGCGTGGGGATACAGCAAGTAGGCGTGGCCATGGAATTTTTCAGGGGTGTCCGCCGGGATTTTGCCCTGGTGGATCAACAGCTGCCGAAATTGTGCGACGTGCTCCGCTAGCTTGTGATTGTCCTCACGCCCAAGGCCAATATTCAGAAAATTGTTTTTCCGCACTACCCAGCCATAGCCTTTCAGGTCCTCGCAGAAAAACAATTCCGGCATGGCTGCCTCGACACTACACTGGCCAAGCTGCTCGCTCGTCATTTCAAATTCGATTTCCTGGGCGGCAACAACCGTTTCCGCCTGACCAAGTTTGGCGCCCATCTGGCGCGCAACCGGACAAAAATGTCCGCCCGCGCCGACAACCAGCCTGGCATCGTATTTACCATTGACCCGCCAGCCACGCTCGGTCTTTTGCATATCCTTGAATTTTTCACCGAGAATCAGCGTCGCGCCGCTCCGGTGCAACAGAAAGTCGTCGAATTCACAACGGCGGATGCTGTAACTCACCGCCTGTTCGCTATGCCGCGTTTCCACTTCACGTTTGCCCAATTGTGATACGCGAAACGCATAGATCGGCTGGAGGGTATGTGACTGCGCATATTCGTCAGGATTGACCGACAATTCCTCCAGCACGGCGGGGGTGACCCAACCCGCGCACACCTTATCGCGGGGGAAGGTCTGTTTATCCAGGATCGCAATGGACAGCCCGGCATCGCGCAACGCCCACGCCAGGGTGGAGCCGGCAGGACCGCCACCGACAATTAATACATCGAATTGCCGGCTGTCAGCGCTCAAGGGTGTTGTCCTTGAGGATACATATACTCGCGAGACCAGGGTAATTCATTATTCATATCAGGACTGATCAATACCTGGAACAGCTGCAACTCGCCAGTGGTAAAAGCGGCAATGGAACCTGCCAGATACAATCGCCAGGCACGCACGAAATTATCATCGAACATGCCACGAATGGTGTCCTCATTCTCGGCAAAACGCATTAGCCAATGCTCCAGCGTTTTGGCGTAATGCAGGCGGATGTTCTCCACGTCCAGCACCGACAGATTATTGGGCTCAAAGATATCCATCATCTCTTTCAGCGACGGTGGATACGCGCCAGGGAAAATACGTTTTTCAATCCAGGAGTTCATCAATCCAGGCCGGTTACGGCCAATGGAGTGCACCAAGCCGAATCCATTAGGACGCAGACTGCGTTTGATCACATCCCCCAAGACGGTGTATTGCTGGCGTCCGACATGTTCGAGCATACCCACGGAAACAAACACGTCATAAGTGCCGACGATATTGCGGTAATCGTCCTCGACGTATTCCACCAGGTCAGACAGGCCCTGCTCTTCGGCTTTTTCCCGTGCAAAGATCACCTGCTGGTGGGAGATGTTGTAGGCCTTGACCTTAACGCCATAATGCTTGGCGAAAAACCGCGCCAGGCCACCCCAGCCACAACCTGCCTCGACGACCGTCTGGCCGGGTTTGAGCTGCAGCTTGCGCGCCACATGATGCAGCTTGGCCACTTGTGCCTGTTCGATAGTCATGGACGGTTCGGGGAAATAGGCGCAGGTATACTGCATGGCCTCCCGATCCAGCCACAGCTCATAGAACGGGTTACCAATGTTGTAATGATGGTGGATGTTTTCTCTGGAGCCGCGCAGGGTGTTCAAGCGGGGACGGTGTTGAACAACCTGTATAAATTTGTGTAGTGGGCTCTTATCCGTGCCGCTGATGCCCTGATATGCCGCTTCAAGAAAGGTAACAAGGTCGCCTTCCAGGGAGACGCGATTGGTTGCATACAATTCGCCGAAGTTGAACTCCGGGTCATACACCAGCTGCCAAAGCGCCTGGCGGTCCGCAACAACCAAGCGGTGTAATACGGTTTCGTGCGTGCTGATTTCGTTCCCGTCCCAGAGCCGGACATTGATGGGGGGATCGCCCGCCATTTCCAGAATCTTGCGCGACAGCCATCTGTCCATCGCGGTCACCGGCCCGGAACGACGCTCCACTAGTTCACGCGGCGCGACCTGATGTTCCCGATTAATGGCTGATTCACCTAGACTGGGTTGTGACTCTGCCATGACGTATACCTCTTATATGTTCTGACCCGGAAGATCATCCTACGAAAAAGATTGCCGCTACTCAACTGGCAGAAATGTAAAATTCCATGCCATCAATACCATATTGACACAAAAAACTGGTAAATATTCGCTCCGTAGTTGTACAAAGGCTCGGTACCCGCGGTACCGCCAGCCAGGGTATTCCTGTAATCCTTGTAATTAAACTCGATGTGGTCCCAGGACAGATTCACGCTCCCCTTGTTGATCCAGCCCCACCCGTTCTTGGCGAATTCAAAACTGGCGCTCATCCCAACCGTTACATCATCAAAGGTTGCAAGTTCCCGGTCGCGCGCCATGAATGCATATTGATCCTGAAAATCAAACATATCACTATAAAAATTTGCCTTGTCCTGGCTATACCAACGACTGCGAAAATCAAAAATCCAATTACCCATCGGGTACGTGTAACCAATCTTGTACATACTCGCCGTCACGCCCCAGGAGTCTTGATAGTATTTGATCTCTCCGTGCAGGGCTGCCCGGTAGGACAAATAGTAACTCCCGGTAATGGCAAGGGCGTTGCTGGTACGGGTATTGGGATATTTTTCCGGTGCAAAGCCGCGGTTACCCGTTGCAGTATCAAAGTAGCTATAAGAACGATAGGGGTTGTTTAAGGTGACAGTACTGCCGTTCAGACTGGTGGCATCGTCAGTAATGGTCTCCCAATTAAAACCCATTACCAGGTTCTTGCTCAGGATCTGACTGAGACCTACGCGGTAATTTTGCCGGTCTATCTTCGATAAATCGTAGCTCAAGCCACGCCGGCTGACCGAGTCCTTGCCATTCGTATAGCCCAAGGTAAGGGTAGACAGGTCACCGAAGAAATCCTGACTGACTTTCAAATTCAGGGTGCCTGCTTTGTAATCGTTCTCGACGCTGTTGGTGTACGACATGCCAAGCTTGGTTTTGCCGTGCAGGTAGTCTACCCCCGCGCTCTGCTCCGTCCGGTTTTCGACATAAGGACTACCACCCGTCAAGACATCCAATGAGGCACTACTGACGTGGTCGATATAGTAGTTATAAAAAACCGAAGTATTGGTTGTCGCGTTTTTGCGTACAAGGATGGACGGGCCGCTGATTGTCACACCGCCACCACTAAACTCGTGGTACAGGATATCGGCGCGTTCCTCCGGCAGTACGGTTGCGTGCACAGCCTGGCCTGCCAGAATCGCAAGCCAGGCAGCAATGGTGATCGCAAGTGTTGAACGCAACAATCTAGTTACAGCCACAGCCACCGCCTGATCCCCCTGACGCACCGCGCATTGCTTCACGTGTTTGATAGACGTGCGCAATGTACTCGACCGAGACCGGATCGCGATCCGGGTCCATGATGGGGTCGGCCAGATTGGCCCGTTCATAGGGTTTCACCCAGGGTTCCCAGGAGCTGCATGCCTGCAGCGACCCAAGACAGGCCATCACGAGGAACAAGATCCGCATGGCATTATTCCTTTATAAGTTGCACAACCTGTTTCTTATAGTCTTTTTCGTAACCCGGTTTATAGCCCTGATGTAAAAAACGCATATTCCCATTGCGATCGACGATCACCGTTGTGGGCATGGCATTGACGTTATAGTTTTTGCTTACTGCATTAGTCACGTCATATACAACCGGAAAGCTCACCGTGATATCACGCAGATAGTTGTTGGCCTTGCTGGAATCGGTATCGACATTGACACCCAGGATCGTAAAGCCGAGCTTGCTGTAGCGTTTGTACAGATTCTCCAGCAGGGGCATTTCCTGCCGACAGGGACCGCACCAGGAGGCCCAGAAGTTAATCAACACCACCTGACCACGAAAATCACTCAGACGCAGATTCTTTCCGCTCCGGCTTTTTAAGGTAAATTCCGGCGCCTTGCCGCTAACAGGTTTGGCAACTGCCGGCATAACGCACAAACCCAACAAACTGACGGCAACAACGATTGAACGCAACAGCTTTAGCATGACTCTCTCCTTACATCAAAATACGTAGGTTATACTCAGGGTGGTTTCAAAATTATGTGTATCTTTACTCTCCCCCGTCACATCACTACTGAAGATGTGATCACGAAAATCCAGATGCATGCCTATCCAATCGGCAAAATTAATGCGGTATCCGCCGCCAACAGTAATTGTGAATCGGGTGTCACCCGCGAACTCCGTGCCCCCTGCGCCAGCAACGAGATACAAGGCCGTGTTATATGCGTGATTGCGTCCCAGAAATGCCTCACCAGGCAGCACGTTATAGCCAATGGCGATGTCATAATACCGATACGTCCGCTGTGAATCCGTCAACAACGATACCCCGCCGCTGAGACGTTCATAACTGGTGGTACCCGCCTTAGACTGCCCGATACTGCCTTCTACAAAGAAATCCTCGGTAATATGGTAATCGAGCCGGGCGCCATAGACAGCACCAGTACCAAAATCCTCGATACTGAGTAATCCAACAAAGGCGTTGACTTCAAAATTGTCGCTTCCAATATCAGCGTCCGTGATCTTGCGCCGTTTTACTTCGGGCTGAATGATCGGCTCTTGCTGAATGATCTGGTTCAGGGATTTATCATCCTGGACTGCCTTGTCATCCGCCGCGATCGCCAGACCACTAACACCAAACAATGCGATTAGAAAAAGAATCCGAAACCCGCTTTCCATTCATTTATATCCTCATTGTGTGTCTGGCTGGTAAAGATGACATAGCGACGATATCCCGCACGTAACAACAAACGTTTCGTCAAATGCATACGCACACCAACTCCATAGTGCGCAAACTGATCGGTGCGATCCGTCGGCTGTGCCAACGTCGCCTTGGGTTTAGTTTGAATCACACCTGTACCCAACGCAAAATACGGTGACACACTCCATTCAGGAAACGGTTCTTCCACGAGGTCTACTCCCGCAAGCAGACTGCTGGAGGCAGAACCGATCACTTGTGACAAAAATATTTCAGTCGAAATATTTTCTGTAAAATGATACGTCCCGTAGAAACTGATAACTGACGCCCCGCTAAAATCACCAACCTCCGCACCATACTCCCATCTACGTGCCTGAAAATCCTTATCGCCATACTCCTTGATGGCCAGACGTTCGCCGGCAGGATCCAGTGTCATCCTCAGTTGATTGGTACTGACCCAACCTTCTTTCTTATCCGCGGTGCGAACCTTGAACCAGTCCGTCTGACGATACAGGATATCGACTATCTCACCGCGTTCCGCCACATAAAAGATTGGATAACCTCGACCGGGGCCTGTATGCAGTTCGATATAGGGGTCCACGACCTCCACTCGATTTTCCTGCGTCTTGGCTGCCAAACTTAAGTTGCACACCATCAGCAAAAAGACTGTCAACAAAAGCTTGTACATGAAATCGCGATGCCCTGATTATTCAACCCATTATTTTTTCAGGCAAATTCTACCCTTTGCACAAGCAAGGTGCCAATGGCTTTCGGAGTCAGTGGATAAATGGCAGAAAAGAGTTACACCCAAGGCTGCCGCCGATTATTTAATTCAATGGCGCCAAAAAGGGATTGTTATAGTACTGGGCACCAACATCGAGCCATTCTGACAACAACTTGAGCTCGCTCTCACTCAGCCACGGCACACACGTGCCCATACCATTGTCTGTGCAATGTTGCGTCGGTCCCGGGAAAGGGCTCGCGAATTTAGCAAAGAATGCGCTGCTGTTCGCCGCGGAACCTGCCGACATTGGCGGATTCACCGTGATAGTCGAGTTGGGATCGTTCGGATCCGACAGGACATCCGCACCTGCCGCATTCACTTGATTATCCTGATTCAGTAACTCCTCATAGGATGTAAAATAATCAGCATTGATATCGGATGTGCTATTCGTAAGATCCAGCTGGGTGGGTGGGGTTAGACCGGCACCGGCAGCATTATGACAATTGATGCACGTGACATCCGTTGCACCATCGGCGGCAGTACGGGTCAGTGACCATAATGGCTGGATATCCGCCTCGTAATTAATGGTTACCCGACAAGTCTCTTTCCATGTGCCGCACGCGCTATTGGCCGGCGAATGTGTCGAGAGTGCTGCGTAGGTATAGCTATAAGCAGCATCGAGCGGCCGGCCTGTCAGGCCCGGATCCGTCCAGACATCCTGAAATATCATGTTAACGGTGGGCTTGATGGGATCCAGCCCGCTAGAGCCCACAGGCCCATTACTACGCAAATAAGCCATGCTATCCCCCGCATTCACTACGTAGGGATTCGCGGGATTCGTCCCGGGAAATACGGCACCATCCGTCGCCGCGCCGGTATTGAGCGTGGGGAACTCTCCGGCGACCCGGCCATGGGGCGCTGTAGAATTCGGATTATGGCATCCGTTACAAGACATCGTTGCACCCTGACGAATGGTCAACCAGAAACCATGGCGATTGCCGACACGCCGACCGTTTTTATCCACAACGCTGATGGACAAGGGTACGTTTGCCGGTACCTTCACATGCACGGAACCGTCCGGATCGATGGGGGTATAGCCGACGATCTGGCGCATTAATTGACTGCGATTTATCCCAAACGCGGAGGTCTTAAAGTCACGAACGGTATCATCCGGCAAATAAACACCTTTCACAATTCGCAGGAATTGAGGTTTGCGCACGATCAATGTCGGATTACTGGCAGGATCACCTGTTGCATTAACAGGGTTGGCAATATATTGGAGTTTGAGCCTGCCACAGGCGGTTTGATCAGGAACACTGGCACAAAGTGCATTAAACGCATTCTGTACAGCGGTGCTTGGAAAACTCAACAGAGATGAATCGAATGCACCATCCAGATCATAGACACTGCGAATATCCAGCGTACCCATTTGCTCAGCGGTAGGTGACTCATCAACCGTGTACTGAAGGTTAGTGGCGGGGACTTTGTCCTGTACGATCGCGATGTCTGTGAGATAGGAGTTAGCAACTGGGGGTGTAATCGGCAATACCGTATTATTACCCTGATCGTAGATAAATATGCCGTAGCGCGGCGGTGCCTCGGTTGTTGTTGCCGTGTTACTCAAGTCCACCCGGCTGTCATTACAGGGCAGTGTTTGCGTAGTATTGGTCGCCGTATCCAGAACGTTGGCATAACACAGGGTGTAACTCACCATGGCACGGTTGGTGCCGTCCAGCAAAGGGACAACAGAGCTGAAACGGCCTGCAGGTGAAAAACCCGCGTTGGTGACGACAGTGCCCTGACTTGTGGAACTTTGTGCAGGACCTGTGAGTCCGGAACTGGCATTGACCGGCACCACATTATCGGAATACTGGTTGACGTTAATCAGGGTTGGATCGCCACCACCAAACGTTCCGGTAAACGGCATCGCCAGGGCCATCACGTCACCGCCGCCTGTCTCGCGCGGCTGGATGAACTGGATCGTGCCATTATTCGTCCCGGTATTATGGCTATGCGCGCCATAGAGGTACTGGACATCCGTCCCATCGGGTTTGACGGTGTACAGGCTCATCTGGTTACGGCCGGGTGAATGCTCCCAACGGGAAAACAGGACACGGCCTTCCAGACCGGGGAGATATCGAATCAGTGTCGGATACAGATCATTGCTCATGTTGAAGCTAAGCTGTCTGATATCCGAACCGTCAGACGCCATGGAATGAAGATTAAAGGCGTGATTGTTACTGTTCTGAGCTTCAATCGTTGGTGGAAATGACGACCCTGCCGTATCTACCGCCTCGTCAATTTCAATACCTGTTACTCGGGCCGCCCGTGTCGAGGAAAACAAAATCCGACCGCCCGGTAAATATATCGGTTCAATATCGTCACCATTCTCGGGATTGCTTTGCACTGGCATGACGCGATGCGGATTATTGGCACCCAGCGGCTGGGTCAAATCGTATTCGTAGATGTTCCAGGTCTCAGGCGGATCGACGTTATTGTCTTCCATGTGCAGGGAAAACAGGAGTTTGGTGCCGTCATCGGAAAAAGAGGGATCACGGACATCGCCCGTATCGCCAATTATGGCATTGGTCACGTCGATCTCGGGCGCGCCCAGTGTCGGGGTCATTTTGACAATCAAATGTGCACCAGGATGAAACGCCGCCGGATCGGTCAAATCACCGGAATCGGGGGCACCATTCATCGTTGGTATCGGCCGTTTCACATACGCAATGGGCTTTTCAGCAATAGTCGGGTCCGGCGCCTGGCTTCCGCCGCCTATACCAGCCCCCCCGCCACCACACGCAGTAAGCGACAAGCAGCAACAGGCTAACGCCAGACGCCGTAATTGTGTGATCCAGTGCGCAGATTCAGGTGTATTCATGCCAGGCCCGTTATAGTTGTTTGCTATTTTGCTCAGTAGTCGTACATGTTGCCGAACTACCAAGTATCCCCAATCAAAGCACCAACTCCGTCACAAGTTCGATGCTCAGGGTTTATTTAGTCTAACAATGCGACGAAATCATTATGGACAGGATGTGATCACCGTTCTGTGAGCAAATTCATGAAAATTTATCTGGTTTCAAACTAGATTATGTTCAGAACGGAAGCTGTGTGATGGATTGTGATAACAATCACACCGTTGGGGCACAAGTACACAGTACATAAGCATTAAGAATAACTCCTTGGGACAATACTATGACTATCGCAACCATGCTTCGCACCACTCCCGCAAAAACCGCCGTAGTGGTTTCTCTCGCTTTGGGTATGTCCCTGGGCCTGCAGTCAAGCGCATTTGCAGGCGCCCGCGAGCAGGCCTATCGCATCTATTCGCGCCTCACCGGTACACCACCGACCAACCCCATGCTGGCCCAGATGACCACCTGTATCAACGACGGGAATAGCCCGTCCGCGACATGTACAACCGGTCTATCTACAGCAGCGGTAAATACTATCAATAACGCCAATTCGGTCGGCACAAAGGGGCAACTCGCCGCCGCCTTCCTGGCCATGGAAGACCCCAACAACCCGAATTTTCTGAATATCAAAGTCAAGAATATGGTCATCCCCTGGACCAACAAGGACCAGACCGTATTTGCGCCCTTGAACGATACCGCCACGACCCTGATCGGCATGATTCGCGACGGGACTGATTTCCGTAAGGCACTCTACGACAACATCATTTACACCGGTAACGGGGTATCACCGGCGTATTCCAACAGTAATAACAACCACTACGTCCAGATGGAGCACCAGAATCTCAACCTGCGCACCGTCCTCCAGGCACAGTCGCAAACGGCAGTGACCGGTCATCCGCTTGCTTCCGTTGCCGGTGTTTTGACAACCCGCGCTTCCGCCCGGGCTTTTTTCTATGCCGGTACCAACCGCGCCATGTTCCGCTTCACCATGCTGAACTATTTGTGTAATGACCTGGAACAGATCAAAGACGTAACGCGCGCACCGGATCATGTACACCAGGATGTTTCACGCAGTCCCGGCGGCGACAGCAGTATCTATTTAAATAACTGCGTCGGTTGTCACGCCGGCATGGACGGGATGATGGGCGCCTTTGCCTATTACAATTGGGGCACTGTGGTATTCGACGACACCCTTGATCCTGATACCCAATCCATGATCTATGCCACCAGTGCTAACCCGGACTTTGTGTTAAGCGGCAAAACATTTAGCGGTACCCGGGTCATGCCCAAATTCCTCCAAAACTTCAACAGTTTCCCATATGGTCATGTCACGACAGACGACAGCTGGATCAATTACTGGCGCGTTGGCCCGAATGCCAAATTAGGTTGGGGCTGGGGCGATGATACAGGTAATAGTCCGGCGCATACCGTCAGCTCCAATTCCGGTAGCAGTCTGGGTAGCGCAGCACAGCTGGGATATGAACTGGCGAACACCCATGCATTCGCACGTTGCCAGGTGCTCAAGACATACCGGCATGTATGCTTTAACGACCCGTCTGAAGCGACCCTGGAAAATATTGCGGGTGATTTCAAAGCCAGCAACTTCAACATGCTCACGGTCTTCAGTGAATCCGCTGCCAGTTGCAGTGGCAATTAATTGAGCGGGATACAGACTTTTTACCAGCACATCGCAAAGCAGGTTTCTGGAGAACTTAAAATGAAACAACAAATACTCAATCAGACCGGAACGAGCCAGGGGATTAAGCGACATCTCTTTCTTGCACTGGCATTCAGCAGTGCAATTGTGCTCAATGCTTGCGGTGGCGGCGCCAGTAATACCGAGAACCCTAACCCTTCAGTCGTAAATCCGCCTAGCACGGGTTCTGGTACCTCCACATATACAGGTCCTGCCCCGGCCACCGCGGATATCAACGCGTTCAAGGTCAATCTCTGGGAAAACCTGCGTAGCTCACAACATTGCGGTAACTGTCATGACGGTTCGGCTGGCCACGATTCCGGCGGCGTCTTCTTTGCCAACAACGCCGATGTCAATTCAGCCTATAACGTCGTCGTCAACAATTCCCTGGTAAATCTGTCCCGCCCGGATCAATCCCGCCTGGTTACCAAGTTTTCCACCGGCAGTGGTCATATCTGTCTGGATGGGTCTAACAGTGTTTGTGCTGCCGAGTTGACGAACTGGATCACCGCATGGGCTACTGCCAATCTGGGCGGTGGCGGCCGTACAATCCAGTTCGTTGCACCGAACGATACGGCACCTTCACCTTCCATTCCATTGCCAAGCAGCACGCCAAGCGCTTATTACACAAATGGCTCAGCCACCAGTATCTATTCGCTGGTTTCCACCCATTGCTTTGGCTGTCATTCAGAGCAGCATCCGCAGAACGACCAGGCCATCTCACCTTTATTCGCGGTTTCAGTCAGTGCGACAGTTCATGACAACAGCAATGGCGATATCGACAAGTCCTATCAGACAGCGGCGGCAGTCCCTCTGATTAACCTCTCCAACCCCCAATTGTCACGCCTCTATACCCGCCTGGCTGTCGACGGCCACAATTGCTGGACCAAGTGCGCGGACGATGCCAACGATATGCTCGCCGCGATCAATATGCTCAAAACTCAAGTCGTGGGCATGGGCGGTAGCAATCCGCTGGATAACGAGCTGACCAGCCGCGCCGTTTACCTGGCAACCGATGGTATCGAGGCCAGCGGCGGCAATCGTTACGAAGCCAGCCAGATCGCCCTGTACGAATTCAAGGTGGGTTCTGGCAATACCATTCTTGACCTGAGTGGCGTCGATCCGGCAATGAACCTGACGCTGGCAGGCACGGAAGGTGTCGACTATGAATGGCTGAGCAACTGGGGTATTCAGTTCAACACCAAGAACACCAAGGCCCAGGCCTCCACCAGCACCAGTTCCAAACTGGCAAAGATGATTGGCCTGTCAGGTGAATACTCCATCGAGGCCTGGGTTGTCCCCGCTAATATCAATCAAGACATGGCAAACATCGTCAGTTACAGCGGTGGCCCAATGACCCGCAACTTCACCCTGGGTCAGGATGCAACAAAGTACGAAGGTTACAATTACAGTTCATCCACTGATCCTACAGGTCAGCCTGTACTTGCCAGTCCGGATAACAGTCTGGTGGCAACCTTGCAACATGTTGTCCTGACCTATGATCCCGTTAACGGACGGCAAATCTTCGTAAACGGCATCGCAGTTGCTGGCGCGGCAGCCGGTTCACCTGACCCGACCCCGGTCGGCACGCTGACAGGCTGGAACCAGAATCTCGCGTTTGTGCTTGGCAATGAAACTTCATTGGATCGCCCCTGGCTCGGTACCATTCGGTTGCTGGCCATTCATGACCGCGCCCTGACAGCTACACAGGTCAAACAGAACTACGATGTGGGTGTAGGCCAGAAGTACTATCTGCTGTTCAACATCAGCCAACACCTCGGAGCTGAGTGTACTGCCAGCGATGGCAGCCCGTACTGCTTCATCGTGATGGAGGCTTCGCAATTCGACAACCACAGTTACCTGTTCAATGCGCCACGCTTCCTGGACCTCAATGATGCCAGTGCTAACTTCACCAACTCCATCTTGATTAAGGGTATGCGTGTTGCCATCAACGGTGTCGAGGCGCCAAGTGGCCAGACCTATGCCAATCTTGACGTGTGCGTGAACGGTGGTTGTGGTGATGCCAATGAAGTTGACTCGACCTATGTCCAGGGTACCGGCGCTTCCCTCTCCGGTCTCGGTGCCGTGATTGCCATGCAGAATGGTCCGAAACCCGCAGCCGGTTCCGGTCTGACTCCAGACCAGATCTTCCTGACCTTCCAGAAGATTGGCAGTGCTGTCCCGGCAACACCCTTCGCCGAGAGCTCACCGACCACACCGTATCTGCCGGCAGCTGATGTCACCACAGAACCGGATGTCCTGATGCATACCTTTGAAGAGATCAATGCCACCCTGTCTGTCCTGACAGGGATACCTCGCACCAATGCCGCCATTAATAACGACAGCTCGCTTGGCGACGCGAATGATGGCACCTATACCGATGTCATCCAGGCCCTGCCTTCCTCTCCCGGGGTGAAAAGTTTCGTGTCGGCACAACAAATGGCGATTACCCAGCTGGCAATCACCTACTGTGACCAGTTGGTGGACAGCGGGAGTGCCAGCACCTATTTCTCCGGTGCTAACTTGAGTGGCGGTATGGATCTCAGTTCATCCACAGAGCAGGACAAGATCATCAACCCCTTGCTGCAACACGTGCTGAATGTCGATTCAGGCGCAACTGACCTGACCACCATGCCGGATACAACCACCGTCCATGGTGAACTGGCCAGCCTGATGTCCAGCCTGTATTCAAGCTCAAGTCCCGCCTGTAGCGGTGCTTGTAGTGCAGATCGCACCAAGAAGATCGTCAAGGCAACCTGTGCAGCGGCCATGTCTTCATCGCCGATGTTGCTGAATTAAGATTTCAATCCGAGGTAATAACAATGGCAAAAAAACGTAGACCGCTGTCACCCGACGAACCCCTGCGTCATCCGGATCACCCACGTCCGGTGACCCGCCGCGAGTTTATTCGCCAGGGCTTTATAGGCGGCTCCGCCATGGTTACCGGTGGCAGCGCACTGTTGAATCTGTTGTTATCGCAAAATGCACAGGCGGCATCGAATCTGAGTTCGGACATCATCACCCTGTCGACTGATTCGGGTTGTACGGTCGGTTTTCAGGGCGCCGGAAAGATTCCGTTTATTGCCTTCGACCTCGCGGGTGGTGCCAACCTGGCTGGCTCTAACGTCATGGTGGGCGGACCTGGTGGTCAAAACGATCCCCTGAGTACCCAGGGTTACAGCAAGATGGGTATCCCCGGCAATCGGGTACCCGATGGTACCGGTGCATTTATCGATAACAGCCTGGGCCTGTTGTTCCATACGGACAGTGCCCTGTTGGCCGGCATCAAGAGCCGGATCAATAGTGCGGCAGGTAAAATTAACGGGTTTGTGATCCCCGCCCGCTCAGACAACGACACCAGCAACAACCCGCATAACCCCATGTACGGGATTGCCCAAATTGGTGCCAAAGGCAGTCTGCTCGGTTTGATCGGTTCCGTCGCTTCCGATTCCGGCGGCAACTCCATGGCGCCGGCCGGACTTATCGATTTAACCCTGCGCCCCACCAAGATCTCCCGGCCCAGTGATGCTTCTGGTCTGGTGGATACCGGCAACCTGACCGCCATCCTGAGTCAGTCCGAAGCCATCAATGTGATGGAATCGTCTATACGCATCAGTCATGCCCAAATCGGTGACAACACCAATGTTGGCCGGATGGGGCTCGACGCAACAACACGCAATCTGCTCAACTGCGGGTACCTGGGTGCCGCCGACAACGTGGACAAGGTCTCCGGTCCGGATGCGGTCAATCCCCTGGCGGATACTGACATCACCAACATCTTCGCCTCTGCAGGTGGCGTCTCCTCAGACTCGGAGTTCTTGAAGACGGCTTCTGTGATGAAGCTCGTGGTCAATGGTTTTGCCGGTGCCGGCACCATCACCATGGGCGGCTTTGACTATCACACTGGCGATCGGACCACTGGTGAATTGCGCGACCTGCGTGCCGGGATTTGTATCGGTGCCTGCCTGGAATACGCTGCTATCAAGGGTGTCCCCCTGATGATCTACGTGTTCAGCGATGGCTCGCTATTCAGCAATGGCATGATCGATAACAGCGGTGTCACCCGATTCGGCATTACTGTGCCGGGTGGCAAAGGTGTATGGACCGGTGATAATTCCTCCACGGCCTGCTCCATGGCGCTGGTCTATAACCCGAGCAGCCAACCCGTGGCGGGTACCAATCAGCTCGGTAATTTCAAAACCAGCGGCGACGTGAATACCTCAGCCCGTACTGCCAGCGGCGATCCGATCGTAGCCGCGAATAACGTCACCTCGCTGGTCTACACGGTACTGCTCAATTACCTGGCCCTGCACGGTGAACAAGGCAACTTCAGCAGCCTCTTCCCGGCAGCGAATCTCGGTGGTGCCCCGCTTGACCAATTAATCGCCCTGAATCAGATCGTGAGTGGCACCATCTCCAATCCGATTTAATTAACAAAAAGTTCGCATTGCTCTTAACGACTCCTCACCCGGCCTCGACCGGGTGATTTTTTTTGGATTACGGGTATGATTAGCGCCATGCGTTTCACTTCGCTCCTGATCACAGTCTCCCTGCTGCTACCCTGTTCCGTCCATGCGGAATGGTTTAAAGCGGCCCGTGGCATCATGGGGACCAATATAGAAGTCGACCTCTGGGACACCGACCCCATTCATGCGAAAGGCTGTATCGAGGAGGTCATGGGGGAAATGAAGCGCATCGATCAGGACATGAGCCCCTACATCAAGACCAGTGAGCTCTACAAAATCAATCAGTATGCAGCCGAAAAACCCGTGAAAATCAGTCAGGAAATGTATGACCTGATCCAGCGTTCGTTTTATTTTTCCGATATCTCCCACGGCGCCTTCGACATCACTTTCGCCAGCATTGGCTATCGCTATGATTACCGCAAGCACATCAAGCCGACCGATGCCCAGATCAAGGCGTCACTCAAGGAGATTAATTACCACCATATCAAGCTGGACCCCGAGCAGCGGACGATTCGCTTCGATATGCAGGGGGTACGTATCGACCTGGGTGGCATTGCCAAAGGCCATGCCGTCGATAACAGCATCAAGTTGCTGCAACGCTGTGGCATCAAGGATGCGATGGTCACTGCAGGCGGCGATAGCCGCATCATCGGGGACCACGACGGCCGCCCCTGGATGACCGGCATTAAGGACCCGCGTAATAAAAAGGACTCCATCGTCGTCATCCCGCTGGTCAATACGGCTATCTCCACCTCGGGGGATTACGAACGTTACTTCATCAAAAACGGCGTGCGCTATCACCACATCCTGAATCCCAGAACCGGCAAATCCGTGCACAGCACGCGCAGCGTCACTATCATTGGGCCCGATGCCACCACGACGGATGGCCTCTCAACCACAATCTTTGTAATGGGACCTAAGGCCGGTATGGCACTCGTGGAAAAACTCAAGGACGTCGATGCCGTGATTATCGATAACCAAGGCAAGATTCATTACAGTTCCGGGCTCATGCCGCCATCGATCTCGTCACAACCACCCCAATAAGATTTATGCCAAGACGTTTTGTGACCGATTCATCAACTAACCTACGAAGGACTGTCATCGCAAGCTGATCCTCAATATTATTAAGGCCACACAAGCGCTTGAAATTCCATCTAAAATAGGCACTCCAGCGGAGAGAAAAACGGGGAACAAAGCCATGCCGAAATTCATCAATGCAGCATTCGCATTCAGCATGCTAATGCTGTTAAGTGCGACACCTGGTTGGGCAGCAGAAACTTCCCAGACACCAGCAACCGGCACTGACAGTACCGTCACCACTCTCGACACGCAGATTCAGGATCTGAAAAAGGAAGTCCTGGATCTGAATCGCGATCTCTTTCTGCTGGAAGAAGACCTGATGTTTCCCGCCAATACACAGTTTTCCGTCTTCGTCTCCATGGATGTGGGAATGTTGTTCGACCTCGACTCCGTCCAACTCAAACTCGACAACACGGTAGTCGGCAACCACTTGTATACGGAACGCGAGATCAACGCTCTCAAACGCGGCGGTGTACAACGATTTTATATCGGTAACCTGACATCGGGCGAACACGAACTCGTCGCCTTCTTTGTCGGCAAGGGACCCAAAGACCGCGATTACAAACGCGGCACCACATTGAAATTTACCAAGGGTGATGCTGCGCAATTTGTTGAGTTAAAGATCACAGACAGCCAGGCCAAACTTCAACCCGAATTCAAGGTAAAAGTCTGGGAAGCTGAATAACTGCTTATCACGCGGATGTCTTTGCAACGCTTTACTATTGTTCTGCTCTTACTGAGCTTCACGTCAGTAGGGCTTGCCCGTGCCGATGACAAAAAAAACGAGCTGAAGCCGCAGGAGATCCACGATCTCCGCTACGGCGAAACCCTGTTTAATTACTTCCAGAAAAAATACTTTTCCGCCATCACCAACCTCATGGTGGCGGAAGTCCGTGACCCGATTAAGATCCAGGGTGAGGATCCCAAGTTGTTACTCGGCGGCCTGTATCTGGCATATGGCATGACCAATTCCGCCAGCGACCTCTTCCAGCAAATCCTCAAGAGTGACAAGCTACCGACGACGCACGATCGCGCGTGGTATTACATCGCCAAACTGCGCTATGAAAAAGGTTACCTGTCTCAGGCGGAAGACGCCCTGTTACGTATCAAGGACACCCTGCCGGAAGATCGCGAAGCGGAACGCCTGCATATGCTGGCGAATACTTATCTGGCGGAAAAGAAATACAAGGAGGCCATTGAAGTTCTGCGTAACTTCCGTGGCAATTCGGATTGGGAGGCCTATGCCAAATTCAATCTCGGTGTTGCCCTGGTCAAGGCCGGCCAGTTGGACGAAGGGATCAACCTGCTGAATGATGTCGGCGAACTCAATCCATTTAAAATCAGTCACGAACTCAATGCCCTGCGCGACAAGGCCAACCTCGCTTTAGGCTTTTCGTACCTGCGCGGCAATCTGCCTGCCGTCGCCGCTACCGATTTCCAGCGCATCCGCCTGAATGGACCGCTCTCCAACAAAGCACTGTTGGGTCTGGGCTGGGCCTATACCTCACTGAAAGAATATAAGCTCGCCCTGAACCCGTGGCTGGAACTGCAGCAACGGCTGGCGCTGGATACCTCGGTACAGGAATCCATGATCGCGATTCCCTTTGTCCTGGAAAAACTCGATAAAAGACGCCTGGCCATGTCGTATTACGACAACGCCATCCAGGCCTACACCAAGGAAATCAATCGCCTCGAAGACGTCATGGTGGCGGTGCAACGCGGAGAACTGATCCGCGCCATGCGACCCGCCAACCTTGATGACGAAACGTCACTGCCTATTCACACCTTCGGCCTGCCGGACTCGGTGACCGCGCCGTACTTACACGACATGATGGCCACCAACGAGTTTCAGGAAAGCTACAAGAATCTGCAAAACCTGATGTACCTGCGCTATGTGTTGCAGCACTGGTCAGAGCAATTGCCGTCTTATGAATTGATGCTGTCGGAGCGACGCAAGGTCTACTTCAACCGCCTGCCGCAAGTGGCCAGCGATGAACGTCTGCAACACATCACCAAAATGTCGGAACAACGCGACAAGCTCGCGGCGGAAATCAAACGTATCGAGGAACAAAACGACGGGCTTGCCCTGGTCACTGATGATGAGGCAGACCAGCTTGAAACGCTGGATAAGGTCAAACAGCAACTGGAACGTCTGGCGAACAAGGAAGACCTCACTGAAGAGAAAGAAAAATATCGTCTGATGCGGGGGATCCTCTACTTTCGCACGCAAAGCGAATTTATCCCCCGGTTGTGGGAGGCCAAACGCGACTTAATCGAATTGGACAAGGCGCTGGCAAAAACCCAAAAGACCAAGCGCCGTCTGGTAGCCGCAGCAAACGCAGCACCTAAATTCTTCCAGGGTTACAACGAAAAGATCGCAGGCGATAAGCAACGCATCGGTTCATTGCTGGTGAGACTGGATTCAGCCATCCGCCAGCAGGAGTCTTACATCCAGAAGATGGCGATGAATTCCCTGATCCACCGTCGTCAGCAACTTGAGAACTACCACGTCCGTGCACGCTTTGGCATTGCACGCCTGTATGACAGTCTGGTCATTGAAAAAGACAAAAAGAAACAGGAAGAAGAGAAAACAAATGATCAGCCGCAGGCGCCGGAGGGATTGCATGATCCGAAATAGCCTGTTGCTTGCCTGTTGTCTGAGTCTATTGGCCTGCGCCGGAAACAAACAGGAATTACGCACTATCGGCTCGATTAAATCGCACAACATCGATCTCACCGAACCGAAAGGTGCACTGCCCATCAATGAAGACAAGGCGCGTGAGTACTATCGGGAATTCCTTTCGATTACGACCGATTACACAATGTATAGCCAGGCATTACGCCGCCTGGCTGACCTGCAATTGAAAGTTGGCGAGACGCAACTCTCCGGTGATTCCACGCAATCCATCGAAAAAGGCCAGCGTGAAACCCAGGCATCGATCCGGTTATATACGACCTATCTGGAAACACACCCGAATTATCCCAATAACGATCAGATTCTCTACCAGTTGGCCAAGGCCTATGAGTTAAACGGTCAACCGGAAAAATCGCTGGAGATTCTCGATCGTATCGTGCATTTCTACCCGCAGACCAAGTACCGCGACGAAGTGGAATTCCGTCGTGGCGAGATGTTGTTTTTGCTCAAACGCTACAAGGCGTCGGAACAGGCGTATCACGCGATCATCACCGACAATCCGAATTCCAGATTTTACGAGAAGGCGCTGTACAAATTCGGCTGGACAAAATTCAAGACCAACCGTTTCAGCGAAGCCCTCGATCCCTTCTTCGCCATTATGGACATCAAACAGCAACAGGGAATGTTGCAACTGGATCGTCCTCTCGAGGGTCTCATTGGTACCGAACGCGAGTTGATCGTCGATACCCTGCGCGCCATCAGTCTGTGTTTCGCCTATACGCAGGACAACCTCACCATCAGCGATTATTTTGCCAAGCACGGCGCGCGTCCGTACGAACCGCTGGTCTACCTGAGCCTGGGCAAACTGTACTTCCAGCAGGAACGCGTCAAGGATGCCGCCGATACCTACATGGCCTTCGTGAAACGTTACCCGACATCGCCGCTGGCCCCCGAGTTTCATACCGAGGCCATCAATGCCTATGAAAAAGGCGGCCTGACCTCGCTGGTATTACCCGCCAAAGAGGAATTCGTCAAACTCTACGGCGTAGGTTCCGCCTATTGGGAAAAACAGACACCGCAGGCGCGCGAGCGGATCAAGCCGTTGCTGGCAAAACACATTACCGAGATTGCCACCTACTATCATGCCGCGGCGCGCAAGAGCAAAAAACCGCAGGACTTTTACACGGCCGCCACCTGGTATGACCGTTATATCAAAACTTTCCCGGACGATCCGCACACTGCCAAGATGCATTTCCTGAAGGCCGAGGCCCTGTATGACGGTCGCTATTACGTGGAAGCGGCGGCCGATTACGAAAAAGCAGCGTATGACTATCCGCGCCACGATAAGAGTGCGGAAGCCGGTTACGCCGCCTTACTCAGTTATGCCGCCGTGGAGAAAACCCAGCCTGAACGCTATGCGCCTTTGCGGCAGCAAGCGATCAGCAGTGCACTGCGTTTCGCGGAACAATTCCCCGACGACAAACGTGTGCCCGATGTCCTGACCAAGACCGCGGATGAACTCTTCAAATCCAACGATTATCTGCGTGCCGCCTCGGTAGCCCAGAAACTCGTACGCATGCCGGGCATTGAACCTGCCAAACAACGGACGGCCTGGATCATCCTCGGCCATTCACAATTCGAAATGAAGAACTATGCGGAAGCGGAACAGGCCTATCGCGAGAGCCTGCAACGCATATCCAACAAGGACAAGGAATACCCGGCAATCTATGATCGTCTGGCGGCAAGTATCTACAAACAGGGTGAGCAGGAACGCGACAAGGGCAACTTTGCCGCGGCGGTAAGTAACTTCCTGCGCGTGGCGCAAGTCACACCGTCTTCAAGCTTGCGTCCGAATGCGGATTACGACGCGGCGACGACCTTGATCAACCTGAAACAATACAACCGTGCCTCGGCCCTGCTGGAAGAGTTCCGCCGCAATTATCCCAAGAACCCGCTGAATGCCGGCATCCCGGAAAAACTCGCATTGATTTACAGCGAGACCGGCCAGAGTGGCCGTGCTGCGCATGAGATGGAAATCCTGGCGCAAAACAATCGCAATAACAAAAAATACAGCGCCGACCTGTTATGGCAGGCCGCCACCTATTACGAAAAAGCAAAAATGGATAACGATGCCCAACGCGTGTATACCCAGTATGTCCGCGCGAACCCCTATCCGTTGGAGCGTTCCATGGAGGGTCGTCACAAACTCGCGGAATACGCACGTAAGGCCGGTGACAGTCGTGCCTGGGGTCAGATGTTGCAGGAAATTATCCGTGCCGACGCCCAGGGCGGTGCCCAACGCACGGACCGCACACGCTATCTCGCCGCCGATGCCACCCTCAAGCTCGCACAGGGCCAGGAAGCTGTGTACAAAGGCGTGCGCTTGACCCAGCCCATCAAGGCCAGTCTTCAGCGTAAAAAGACTGCGCTGGAAACCACCATCAAGGCCTTCGAACGAGCGATTCAATACCGCGTCGCGGAAGTCACCACGGCCGCGACTTACCAGATCGGCGAGCTGTATGCAGACTTCGCAAAATCTCTGACACATTCGGAACGCCCGCGCGGTCTGTCGGGCGATGCCCTGGCGCAATACAACATCCTGCTGGAGGACCAATCGTTCCCCTTCGAGGAGAAATCCATCAAGCTCCACTCGGCCAACGTGGATCAGATCCGCACGGGTATTTATGACAAATGGGTGAAAGCCAGCCTGGATAAACTCAGGAAAGTCGAACCGGCGCGTTATGCCAAAGATGAAAAGGTGCTGCCTTATGTGGAAAGCATTTATTAAACCGCTGGCGCTGCTCAGCTGTCTGAGCCTGGCGGCATGTGCCAGCGGTCCGAGTCCTCAGCGCGACGAAAAAGCCGCTGTTGATGTGGAGCCCCAAGCCCGTGCTGAATACACACTGGCCATACAGGCACTCAAATCCGGACAGGACTCCGACGCCGTCCGCCGGTTTACTGAGATGACTCAAAAATATCCCAAGCTGGCGGGGCCGTTTGTCAATCTGGGACTCCTGTATATAAAACAACACAAGTACGACGAGGCCAAACAGGCATTATTACAGGCCACGGTTGTCCGACCGGACGATGCGATTGCTTATAACCACCTTGGCGTTGCGTACCGTGAGCTGGGCGATTTTCAGCAGGCCCAACAGGCCTATGAACAGGCGCTCAAGCTCAAGCCCGATTATGCCGATGCGCATTTGAACATTGGCATCCTGTACGACGTGTATCTGAATGATTTATCGCAGGCACTGGCGCACTATGAAAAATATCAGTCCCTGAATGGCAAGCCGGATGACAAGGTTGAGAAATGGATCGTCGACCTTAAGCGCCGGGTCGGTAAGAATCAGGCAAAGGCAGCATCATGATGAAATACATACTCTCACTCGCGCTTATCCTCTTGAGCACACCCCTCTTCGCCGCGGAGCGCTTGAACATGGAGGGCACCAAGATCCGAGGGAACCAGGAACTCCCCAAAGTGTTGTATATCGTCCCCTGGCAGGAAGCGGAGGTGCCCGATCTGAGCCAACCCCCGCTGCAAAGTCTCATCGACGAAGCCCTGACGCCCGTGGATCGCGAAGTCTTTCAGCGTAAGATTCGCTACTACGATGCTTTAAGCGCACAAAAAGCACGGGGTAATGCGAACTAGTCTACAGCGAATTCGCGGGAATTCATGCCGTAATAAAGGTCATACGAAGTTGCTTAATATAGTGAGATGGCGGGTCGATAATAATACGCGTATGCAGCACAACTGCCGCGCTTTCTATCCATTTTCCAGCCAAATTGACGAATTTTTAGACTGACAAGCTTTTTCACAGGAGGTCATATGTACAACAGTATTGTCAGCTTTTTCCAGGACGGTGGCGCCTTTATGTACCCGATTCTCGTGGTACTGGCCATCGGCCTGGCAATTGCCCTGGAGCGGTATATCTACCTTACCGTCTCCAAAGCCAATAACCGGCGCATGATGTCGAAGATCATGCCGCTGTTGCAACGCGGGGATTACAAGCAGGCCTTCGCCGTCGCCAGTAAATCCAATCATGCCGTCAGCCGCATGTTGTCCATGGGGCTCTCCCGCATCAAGTCCGCCAGTAATCGTGACGACATCGAGACCGCCATGGAAGAAAGCATGATGGAAGTGATTCCGCGTCTGGAAAAGCGGACCCACTACCTGGCGACCTTCGCCAACCTGGCGACCCTGCTCGGTCTGCTCGGCACCATTATCGGTCTGATCAAGGCATTCACCGCGGTGGCACAAGTCGACCCCGCGATGAAAGCGACGATTCTCTCCACCAGTATTTCGGTCGCCATGAACACCACCGCGTTTGGTTTGATCGTCGCCATTCCGTTGCTGCTCATTCACGCAGTCCTGCAAACCAAGACCACCGAGATCGTGGATAGCCTGGAAATGGCCGTGGTGAAATTCGTCAATCTGCTCATGCAACGCAAGAGTATCAGTGACGCCTCATGAGAAAGCGGATCAGCCGGGCCCGGCACAAAGAAGCGGAAGAAATGAACATCACTGCCTTCATGAACTTGATGGTGGTGCTGGTGCCGTTCCTGCTGATCACGGCGGTGTTTACGCATTTGTCCATTATTGAGCTTCACTTGCCTGGATTGGGTGACAGCTCAGCAAATAAAAAAGACAAACCGGAATTCAATCTCCAGATCACCATACGCAATGACGCACTGTTGTTGTCCGACACGCAGGGTGGACTCATTCGCAAAATCGACAAGGCAGGCAAGACATTTGACTACAAGATACTGAACACCACGTTACAACAGGTCAAAGCCCGGTTTCCCGACAAGACCAATGCCACGATCCTCGCCGAGCCGAACACCGAATACGACACCTTAGTGCAGGTAATGGACTCCGTCAGAATGTACACCGCCGTAGTGGACGGCAACGTGGTACAGGCTGAGTTATTCCCGGATATCTCCATCGGAGATGCGCCGCGTTAACAAGCTGGAAACGAAATGAAAGAATCACATCGTACATTGCGCATGGCGCGTCACCATAAACGCAACAAAAAGGTTGCGACGCTGAATATGGTCTCGATGATGGATATCTTTACCATCCTGGTGTTCTTCCTGCTGGTCAGCGCTGGCGATCAACAAAGTCTGCCCAGCCTGAAAGACATCAAGCTGCCGGAATCCAAAGCCGAACAAGTGCCCAAGGAAAATCTTGTCATTCTCGTCAGCAAAGACAAGCTTATGTTCCAGGGCAAAGCCCTTGCCGAGACCAAAACCATTTTGGGCAACAACAGTTCTGTTATCCCGGAATTACTGAGTGCCCTCAATAATACCGCCAGAGAAATGAGCAAACGCAGCAGCGAGAAAGAAGTGAAAAAGCGCGGCGTGACCATCATGGGCGACAAGGAAATACCTTATGTCCTGCTGAAAAAGATCATGCTGACCTGCGCCAGCAGTGATTTCACCAATATCTCGTTGGCTGTCGTCCAGAAACGACCGGAGAAGAGCTAGTCATGGCGTATACGGGCATCTGGCAAGATAACCTGCCGTGGTCGGATAATGAAAACGACCGCAAGGTGGTTGGTTACGTCCTCATTTCCCTGATCGTTTTATCCATCCTGTATGCCATCGTGCAGTTTTTGCCTTTGCAGGAAGTGAAACAAAAAAACCTGGAAGAGGTTGCGCCCCGACTTGCCAAGCTGATTATCGAGCGCCAGAAAAAACCGCCACCGCCGCCCCCGATCCCCAAGGCTGAAAAGAAAGAAGAGACGCCGAAGCCCAAACCCAAGCCGGAACCGAAAAAGGCGGAAACGCCCAAGCCCAAGCCGGAACCGAAAAAGGCGGAAACCCCGAAACCGGATCGGAGTGCTGTCGCGCGCAGACAGGCACAGCAGCACATCACCGAGATCCAGGATGCCCTCGCGGATTTGCGCGACATGAATGTGGCATCCACCCTGGAGCAGAACAAACCCGTGCGTACCGGCGCGACCACGGCACGCAGTAATGACAACACCACCGCGATCATCGCTGCCAAGGCGGGTAAAGGCAGTGGCGGTATCAATACCAGCCGCTTGAGCCGTGCAACCGGGGATAGCGGTCTGGAAGGCCGGCAAACCACCGCAGTCACAAGTTCATTGGGGTCGGGCAGTGGCGCGCGCGGTAGCCGCAGTGGCGGCAGCGGCGCACCCAGTCGTCCCTATGAAGAAATTGAACTGGTCTTCCAGAAAAACAAAGGCAGCATCTTCAGCCTCTACTCCCGCGCCCTGCGTAAAGACCCGACCCTGCAAGGCAAGGTCGTACTGGAGCTGACGATTGCCCCTGACGGTAGAGTCACGAACGTCAGAATCGTATCGTCCGAGATCAATAATCCGCAGCTGCTGGAGCAACTCAAGAGCCGCGTAAAACTCTTCCGTTTCCAGCCCAAGAATGTGGATACCCTTATCGTCAAATATCCCATCGACTTCCTGCCGACCTGATGGAGTCGATCATTGCTGACCGTCTCGTGATCGGTCTAGGCTAAGGACATGCGCCATTCGATTCTTTTCTTCGTGTTCCCCCTGCTTCTGGGCATTGCCCGCACTGGCTGGTCAGCCTCCCCCAGCCTGCTGGTGGGACTGCACATTCAATCCACGCGCATGGACTTGCAATACGCAGACAGTGTACGTAAGACCGATTTGAGCCGGCTCGATCTGGTCTGGGATCAAACCCTGAACAGCGTATTAGAAGGCAGCATCAGCATAGGCTTTATCGATTTGACCCAGAGCGGAAATCCTATACCCGCCGGTCAGTCGACCAGCGGCAACAGCCTGGGACTGGGTTTACGCGTACACCTTTATCGAGGTGACCGCCTGCACCTTCATGCTGACATGAACTATCAATATGCCGATACTTCAGCGGATGTCTCTGGGCAAAAAGTGGATATTAGCTGGCACCAGTTGACTGGCGAAATCCAGGCCGATATCCGCGTTTACCAATACAGTTACCTGTCCCTTGCCGTGGGGTCACTGGCCATAAACGGGGATGAGAGTGCCACCGGCACCGTGACGGCTGCCCAAACCTTCAAAAATGATCAGTCAGCCTATGGACGGCTTGGTGTCCTGCTCGGGGTTGACCAGGCTAGCCACATTGGGATAGAAGTAAGTTCTGGTTCAGTGGCCGGAGGCCGGATTTTCTTCCAGCGCTGGTTTTAAAATACCCGCCCAGATTGTTGAAGAATTCTTCCGAGTGTGAATACACTCACAAACTGACAAAATATTACCCGCTATTATTGAATAGGGCTTTTGCTTCGGCGTTTTCGGCCGATTAACTAAATGAAAATAAAACTATTTTCCTTAATCCGGGAGAGGGTTAGGGAAACAGGGCGTGGGCCTGTGTTGGAAAATTAATCGATGAGTGGCGCAAAAGAATTCTTACAGGTGAAATTCCTCAAAACGCTGGAACCTTTGAGTTCTCTCAGCGTTGATAAGCTTGAGGAAATCGCCAACAAATCCCAGGTAGAGGAGCTCCCTCCTGGACGGGTTATTTTCCGCCAGGGCGAAAAGGACTCACGCTGCATCTACCTCCTCAGCGGACAACTCGAACTGCAAGTAACAGGAAACCCCCGCACCGAAACCCTCAAGGCTAAATCCGCTGATACCCGCTACCCCGTTGCCCAGGAATGGCCACGTCCGAGCACCTGCCGAACCAAAACCAACGCAGTCCTGCTCCATATCGATAGCAATCTGCTGGAAATCCTGCTCAGCGACGACCCCTCTGGTCGCTACGAAGTCTCTGAGATCGGTGTCGAGGAAGATGCCGACTCCGATTGGATGTTGCGTTTCCTGCAATCCCCCGCCTTCCTGCGCCTGCCGACCGATAATATCCAGAAACTGCTGATCAAGCTGGAAGAGCATCCGATCAAATCCGGCCAGGCGGTCGTCACCCAGGGTGACAGCGATGACTACTACTACATCGTTAAGCAGGGCAAGTTCGTCGTCTCTCGCCGCCCCGCCCCAAAGCTGGAGGAAGTCCGCCTGGCGGTATTAGGCCCGGGTGATGGTTTCGGCGAAGAGGCTCTGATTACCCATGGCAAACGCAATGCCACTGTCACGGCCAAGGAAGACGGCGTGCTGATGCGCCTGAACAAAAAGGATTTCCATGAATTGTTAGTCCAACCTATGCTGGTGCCCATCGATCACGCCAGCATGATGGAGAAACTGAAGGCGGGTGCCGCCTTAATCGATGTCCGCACCAACAAGGAATTCAACGATAACGGCATCAAGGGGGCCCTCAATATTCCTCTTTCCATGTTGCGGGTGAAAGCGAAAGATTTGAACGCCACCCGGGAACATATTGTTTATTGCAATGATGCCAGCCTCAGCAGCGCAGCCGCATTCCTGCTGGCCCAGCAAAGTCTGCAGGTATATGTGCTTGCCGGTGGCTTAAATGGCCAGCAAAAGACCTTCAGCCCCGCGCCAGCTGTAGCGCCCGTCAAGCCGGAAAAGACACCGCCCATTTTGCAAGAGGCCGTTCCGCCTCCCGTGTTGGACAAGGTGGCCACGAAACCGACTGCCCCGGTAGCAGAAGACGTCTTCCATGCCCACAAACGTCAGGCACAGCAACAGGCTCAGCGCGCTAACGAGGCTGAATCTGTACGGAAACAGGCGGAAGAAAAAACGGCACAGCTACGTCAGGAGGCAGATGCATTACGCGCCCAGGCCGATCGCCTGGCGAGTCGCACCGCCAATGCAGAAGCCGAACGGCAAAAGGCAGAAAATGAAATTCGCCGCATCAAAGAAGACACCCTGAAACAACGGGATGAAATTCTCGCCAGTGCAAAAATCGAGGTTGCCCGTGAGAAGGAGAAGGCGAAACAAACTGAACAGGAAATAAGTCAACTCAAGCAACAGGCGGAAGAAGCACAGCGGCGAGCCGAGGAAGAACTCGCGCGCATCAAACGTGAAGCCGATTCAGTTGGAGACAAACAGCGCAAGCTGGATGATGAATACCGCCGGGCAGAGGAAGAAAAACAGAAAGCCGCTCGCGCTGCAGAAGTCGCCCGTATCATGGCCAAGCAGGAGGCTGACAAGGTCAAGGCAGAGGCCGAAGCCATCCGCCAGGAAGCATTACAGGAAGCTGAGCGTCTCAAGCAAGAGATGCTGAGCCGCAAGGCAAAAATGGAAGCTGAAGACGCTGCGCGGCATGAAGCCGCGCTGAATGAGGCACGCCGAAAAGCAGAAAATGCCATCCAGGAAGCCGCCAAGGCAGCGGAAGAAGCGCGCAGTCAGGCGGAAATGGAAGCGCAATCCATTCGCAAGCAGGCACTCCAGGAAGCCGAACGCCTGCGTACGCAACTGGAACGGGAAAAACAACAGGCTGCCGAAGCAGCTGCCCGCGCCAAGGCAGAAGAGGCATTGCGTCTACAGGAATTGGAAACCGCGCATCGCAAGGCCATGGACGACGCCCGTCGGCAAGCGCAACTGGAAGCTGAAAATTTCCGGAAACAGGCGTTCGAAGAAGCCCGGCTCAATGCCCACGAAGAATCTCGTCGGCTGGTCGAGCTGGAAGCTGCCACCCTGCGTCAGAAGACTTTCGAAGAAGTCCAGCGTCAGGCGATGGAAACCGCACGCCTCCAGGCCGAACAAGCCGCTGAGGCGATTCGGCGAGAGGCGCTCGAGGAAGCCAATCGTTTACGCGAAGAACTGGAAAGCACTCGTCAATTAATCGAAACCGAAACCCTACGCGCCAAGGCAAAGATCGAAGAAGAAGAGGCACGCCGCAAGGCAGAGGAAGATGCCCTGGCACGCGCCGCAGAAGAGAGCGCGCGTCGCGCAGCGGAAGAAGCCGAGCGTCGCCGTGCTGAGGATGCACGTCGGCGTCAGGAAGAAGAAACACGCCGCGCGGAAGAAGCCCGTCGGCGGGAAGCTGAAGCAGAAACCCGTCGTAAGGAAGAGGCCCGTCGTCGTGCAGCGGAGGAAGAGCAACGCCTGGCTGCAGAAGTTCACCGGCTTGCCCAGGAAGAAGAAAAACGCCGGGAAGAGTCAGCCCGCGCCAAAGTTATCGCTGAAGAACGCCGCCAGGAGGCCGCCCGCCGGCTGAAACAGGCGCAGGAGGCACAACGGGAGCATGAGCTGGCAAAAGCCCGTGAGGCAGAAAAACTGGCGATTTCTCTGAAAAACCGGATGACTGAAAAAAGTGCCCGCAAAAACACGGACGATTTCTCCTATGTCCCCGGCAATGGCTTGAAGTTATCCAAAGCCAAATTACACATTACGAAAGACAAGACCATTCTGGAAGGCGAAGAAGATATCTTTGTCTTCAAGGCGCCATCAGAACGCCCACCAACGCGTGAAGAGGCGGAAAAACTGCTCAAAGAGGCGGAGGCTCAATTCAAGGAAAAAAAAGACCTCCCGTCATTTGACCTCCAATACGCGGATGATGACGCGCCAGGCAAGACTACCCCTCAGGATACCGGATTCAGTGACTCGGTAGTCCAGGACTTGGGCAATCTGACCGCGATATCCGGCCCGCAAAGCCAGGCTGCAAACAGTATCGAGAACGATGAATTCACGATACCGGAAGACGTAAAAGCAGGCCATAAACCGCGTAATAAACGTTCGCTAATCGCACTCGCTGCCAGCGTCCTCATCATGATCGCCGTAAGTGTGATTGTTATCACGAGACCTACTTATATTGATAAAGATGTTGTGGCCGCCTGGACCGATGGTGATCAACCCCAGCAGAAAACAGCAGAGCGAGGACTGGCTTCCTTACGTGAACAACCCACCACGGATGCACGCGCACTTGCCGAGGATCGGGTCAAGGCCCAGGCTGATACAGAATTTAACCAGCTTCTTTCAAAATGGCGCAAAGACAATAAGAAAGAAACCGGTAGTAACTAGGCCAATTCCCGCCATTACTTAAGATTAATCATGGCCGAACCGGCGCCGTTCGGGTCCGTCGCCACATATTCGAATACCGTGGCCTTGAGCGGGCAGCCATTCTTGTCGGTCACCAACACTGTCCACTTCCCCAGCATCGTGGGATCCAGCAGCTGCGTGGAATACACCCGCCAGCGTGGCCCCTTCACTGAAAACACCTTCTCCGCGATGACATGGCCATCATGTTCCCAGCGATGAACCACATCCTGCCCCTCGAAATGACGCAAGTCAGTGAAAAAATAGACCTTCGTATATTTATTCTCGAGGATTAGAACCTGATTCACCGGTTCTCTATCCTCAATTTGGGTGGTAAACAAGGCCCGTGAGACCTGACCTTGCGTCGGCTGGCAGTCGACGGCTGCCGCCTGGCTCTTATGGATAACGAGCAAACAGACAAACGCCAGGATGGCTGCTAGATACAGCGATTGTATTCCCGATTGCTTCAACAAAATTCCCCGAAATTGCCGTGCCATCCCTGCCCACGTCAGCGCATTATAAGGCGCCCGCTCACCTTGTATCTGGCAGTTGTTCCTCCACCAGAACCCTCGCATGGATAAAATCCTTATGGCTAATATATAGCAAATCCGCCACCTTGCGGATTAAATGTTCCTCGTACTTATCCCATTGCCTGTCCGAATAGGCAACTCGCCACATATGCGCAATCAACTCAATTTTTCTCTCGGAATCAAGTCGTTCGTTGATAACCTTGGTTAATGCATACAAGGACACCACATCATCATGCCGCTGGATGGCTTGCTCGATTAATTCAAGTCCTTCCTCACGACTTATCGCCAGGAATTCCATGCTTGACCTAAGCAGTTGTTGTTTCTCCGCTTCTTCAATCTGGTGGTCTGCCATCATCACTTCCACCATCAGCACGACCGCCGCCATTTTGAGAGCGTCAGGCGACAGCGCCTCGGCTTGACTCGTCTGCGTAAGAGATTTCATTACTGTCTTTATACGTGCAAGCATGATTTCAACCCGTTCCATATAGCTGAACTAATAACCAAATCGCATATATGAGACAGCCAATCAGCAAAAATATCCCGAAAATGAGCCTCGGCCTGTCACCCCGCTGATAGAGGATCGTTGGATGGAGTTTTTTGTCCTGCTGAACGCTACTGCCCAGTTGTTCCCAGGCAGAGCGCACGCTAGCCGGCAACTCCCCCCGTTCATGGGAATGTGCCAGTCGTTTCAGCATGTCATAGTCGCAGACAAATTCGGGTTTGCCTTTCGGGAATGCCGCACCTTGTGCAAACACGACAAGTCCCTGTACGTTGACTTTGGGTATCATCGCGCGAATCGCCTGGAGGTTCGTTTCCAGTTCGTACAAGGGGTTTGCGAACTTGAAACTGTGGTGACGCACCACCTGTGTCCAGTTCTGGATTTTGAGCGCAGCAAATATATTGCCGCGATAGGGTTTAATGATCAGCAGTAACAATCCGGTGGATTGCAGGATCAAATATTCGATATAAATCGGGATATCCGCACCATCCATCAGGGTCACGTGACGCAAGGCAGCATGGCCCAAACGGTTTATCAGGCGTTGCAGCTGGTAATGCGCACGTATTTTTTTCAACGGCGACCAGGCAATCCACAAACTAATGCCAAACAGGAGGACAAGCAGAATCCCCTGCAATATGGGTTGGTGAAAATCGAATATATTGAAGTTGATATCCATGAAACGCGCTTGATATTTTAATTGTAAATTTACGTTACACAACAGTCATTACAAGATAACCCGGGGAAATTGCTGCACGATTCAGTATATTATCTCGTGAATACACCATGACGTGCTAAGATTAATCTAATGCAAGCAACCACCGCCGACAAACTGGAATCCGCTGAACGCATCGTCAGTGCATATGGGGTTGTGCTGGCTAGACTCAAACACGTCAATACCGCCCTGCCGATGTCCTTGCTCCCCTACTCTAAAGCAGAAATCAAACAAGCGATTCAAACCCTCTTGTGGGAATTCGATGATATTGATGCAGCGGTACGCAATAGTCTGATTCAGGCATACGTCTATCTGGAACAATTTATTCCCGAGAGTAAAGTTGAGATCGTTGCACATGGGCAGGCTGCAATTCAATCAGCCGATCCGGAACATCCCGACTGGCGCTACGCTGACGAGGCCAACCGTATTATCGCGCAAATCAAGGCGGATATGGAGGATGCTATGCAGGATATGCGGATTTATCTCGACTCAGGCAAGAATACGTCAGACCTCCCTCACGCTAATTGATAAACCGAGATACCGGTAGTCAAAAGCAATGTTTGTCGTTCATTTTCTGCGCTTGATCGCTTTGAGCAGCATGGGCACATCGACAAAATCCACCGCGAATATCCGAACAGGGTCGCGTTTGCCTTTGACACGTATTTTCTGGGTAAGGGGTTTCCAGAATTTCTCCGGTAGATGGCGATATGCTGATTCGCTCATCACAATATCCTTGCCAAGCACCTTGGTCGCACTCTCCAGCCGGAAGGCAACGTTTACCGCATCGCCCAATGCGGAATTATCGACACTTATCCCTACCGATGCCGCACCGGTATTAATGCCTACGCCGATTTTGAGTTCTTCGGTCAAATCGGTATAACTGCGATTGAGCTCTTCCGTCATTTTGCTAATCGCGTTTGCCGCTGTCAGCGCACAAAACACGGTTTGCAATTCGTCATCGTCTGCCTCCCAACGTGCGAACACGCAATCGCCGATAAATTTGTCCACAATGCCATGCTGATGCATGACAATATCGCTTACCCGGTTAAACCAGTTGTTCATCAACTGGGTCAGGGTCCGAATCGGGATCTGTTCCGACAAGGAGGTAAAACCACGGATGTCGGCCACCAGGATCGTGATCTTCTTGATCTCGGGTGTGTCATGCACGATGGTCTCCTGCATGGAGACATTATCCGATTCGACGATTTCCTGTTTGTCCTGTTCGAATAAAAATTCGATACCGCCGATGACAATGCGGTCGCCGTGCTTGAGCAGGCGCGGCATGGTGACGCGCTGTTGATTCACATAACTGCCGTTGGAACTGCCGCCATCGATGAGGTAGTAATCACCGTTACCAATGCAACGGATCATGGCGTGATTGCGTGACACCATCAGATCAGCCAGGACGATGTCGCTGCTTTTATCACGGCCGACCGTCAACACCGTCTTGCATGGAACAGTGCGACTAAAGTCGTCCATTGTGAAGCTCAGGGTTGCCGGCATGATCGTTGTCAATAAATCTTGAAGTTCGTCACAGCGTAACGAGGTACCTTAACAGTCTGATTATTATTATCGGGCATGGCAGGAAAAGGCTGAGACCCCCAGTCAAAAGACCCATGCAAATTAGCCATATGAATATAGCGGATTAGGGGTCTAGGCGCATGCGTCCAATGCCATTTTTCGACATCCGGTATCATGCATCGGACGAAACAGATGGACTTTGTGGGCTGCCCGCAGGCCGGACAGAATGACGTCATAATCGCCAGATTCAGGCGGCGTATGTTCCCGTGAAAGGTCACAGGTATCGCCATACTGCGCCTGGACATACTCATCGATAGTGGCCTGAACCTCGGGATCACCAACAAACTCGGCGACAACCCGGGCAATCCGGAACAACCAGGCCTGGGCGAAGACATTTCCCCGGCGTCGGACTTCCTGTCTATCCTCCAGCGCCAGGGATTTCATATAACTGCGGCGTGCCAGGCGGAGCTGACGATACAGGACAGTAAAGCTGTATGCCGCGACGTGGGCACTCTGTTCCAGCCCGATAAAGCGAAACTGGGGCTGTGCCTCGTGCCTGCGGGCGATATAAACCCGGCAGTCGAACGCCTCGGCAATCAGCTCAGACAGGGCCAGGGCCCAATAAGGTGGATTGTAGTAGCCCCCGCTCCCGGCAGTGGATTCCTGGATTTGGAGGGTATGAACATCGGCTTCCTGAATGCCGTATTTGCGCATCAGGCCTTGCGCCTGACGCAAGGCTGCTGCGGCTTCATTGGGATTCCCCGACTCCGCCAGGCGCAGGCACTTCTGTATCTTGCTGATGATTTTGGGTTTATCCATATTGGGCTGATGGCTCGCTTCACCTGCCGAGTGATTCATCCTGCTGTTTTGCACTGTAGCAGAAATAACTTGATAAAAACACGCCAAGTACGTGTAATTACAGTTAATTTTTGTAGAATTACTAGGGGGATTTATCTAACCGTCCCCGTTGTGAGCGCCCACAGACGCCCTTATATCTCTTATGTGAAATTTTAGTGACATAGGCAATCTCATAGTCTTGAATCAGGATCTTTGCAACACGGGAGCGTTTGACGAAATGACACCCATAATCGAACTACCCATGGTGGATAACGAGAGTATCCGTCACCAGGCGGAAATAGTGCCCCTGCCGGACCACCTAGCGGATAGTGAACGCAAGACCCTGTACGAGAAAGCCAAACGGCTGCTCAAGGAGCACGATGCCGTATTGGTGGCGCACTATTATACGGATGCAGACCTGCAGCGCCTGGCGGATGAAACCGGTGGCTATGTCTCTGACTCTCTTGATATGGCGCGTTTTAGCCATGAGCACCCCGCATCCACCCTGCTGGTGGCGGGAGTCCGTTTCATGGGCGAGACCGCCAAGATCCTCAATCCGGAAAAACGCGTGTTAATGCCGACGCTGCAAGCCGAGTGCTCCCTGGATCTGGGCTGTCCGGCGGAGGCATTCAGCCGTTTCTGTGATACCCACCCGGAGCGCACGGTGGTGGTGTATGCCAATACCAGTGCCGAGGTGAAAGCCCGCGCCGATTGGGTCGTCACCTCCAGTATCGCCGCTGACGTGGTGGCCCACCTCCATGCGCAGGGAAAGAAAATCCTCTGGGCGCCGGATAAATACCTGGGTGATTATGTCCGCAAAGTCACGGGGGCGGATATGTTGCTCTGGCAAGGCAGTTGTGTGGTACACGAGCAATTCAAGGCCCGCGCCCTCGCGGAATTAAAAGCCAGCCACCCACAAGCGGCTATCCTCGTGCACCCCGAATCGCCGGCTGATGTTATCGCCCAGGCCGACGTGGTCGGCTCCACCACCGCCTTGATCAACGCGGCGCAACGCCTGCCCAACCCGGAATTCATCGTCGCGACCGACAACGGTATCTTCTACAAGATGCAGCAGGCGGCTCCGCACAAGCACTTCATCGAGGCGCCTAATGCGGGTATCGGCGCCACCTGCCATAGTTGCGGCCACTGCCCCTGGATGGCAATGAACAGCCTCACTACCCTGATTGATGCGCTGGAAAACGGGAACCATGAAATTCACGTGGATGAACAGATCCGTCAGCGTGCCATGATCTCGGTACAACGGATGCTGGACTTCGCGGCTCAGCGTAAAAAGCCGGTGCTGGGTCACGGCAATGCCTGAAACTGAATTCCGCTGTATCAGACCGGACGGAGCAACGGGCTTTTTCGGGTGAGGATCTCCTGGATCTTGTCCGCCGGTGATGGCGGGCTAAGATAATAACCCTGGACGAAAGTCACACCGAGCCCCCGCAGGATTTCCAGTTGCTGTACATTCTCGACGCCTTCCGCGACGACTTCCAGATCCATACTTTGCGCCATCGCTACTATCGCCTTGCATAGTGATTCCGTTTCGGGGTTCACGGTAATATCCGAGACGAACATCCGGTCAATCTTGAGCACGTCAAAGCGGAAACGTTTTAAATATCCCAGGGAAGAATAGCCCGTACCGAAATCATCCAGTGCCAGACGTACACCAAGCCGGCGAATGTCCTTAAGGATACGATTGACGTTGGGATTATCGTCTATCAGCACACGCTCGGTCATCTCCAGTTCCAGTAAATCCGCGGCGAGCCCGCTCTCGGCAAGTGCCTCTTTCACAATTGCCACCAGGTCACTGCTGCGAAACTGTGCCGGCGAAATGTTTACCGCGATACGCACAGGTATGCCGGTCGTTTGCTGCCACGTCGCCGCCTTGCGGCATGATTCGCGCAGGACCCATTCGCCGATTTTATTGATCAGCCCGGTTTCTTCCGCGATATGAATAAAGGTGTCCGGCATCACCAGCCCTAACGTCAGATTTTTCCAGCGTAACAAGGCTTCAACGCCGATAACTTTATTGTTTTCCAGTTCGAATAACGGCTGATAATTCAGGAACAGTTCGTCTTTTTCCAGTGCACTCCGCAATTTGGACTCGATATCGAGACGTGCCAGCAGCTGTTTGTTCATTTCAGCGGTAAAGAAGCGGAAGGTGTTGCGCCCGGCCTTCTTGGCCTGGTACATGGCGGCATCGGCATTTCGCAGCAGGACTTCAGGCTCTTCCCCGTCTGTGGGAAAAAGCGTAATCCCGATACTCGCTCCGAGATAAATATCGCGCTCGTCAATACTGAACGGATGACCGACAGTATCAATGATCTTCTGCGCAATCACATCGATTTCATGCAGTTCGAGAATACGTGGAACCACGATCAGAAACTCATCTCCACCCAATCTTGCCACGGTGTCATTGGCGCGGATACACTCGTTCAACCTGTTCCCGACATGTTGTAACAGGACATCACCCACTGAATGTCCCAGGCTGTCGTTGACCTGTTTGAAGTTATCCAGATCCACGAACATGACGGCAATGGGATGCGGTTTACGCCGTGCACCGGTAATGGCGTGCGACAACCTTTCCAATGCGAGGCTACGATTAGGCAACCCCGTCAGGCTGTCGTAATTTGCCTGGTGGATCAGTTTCTCTTCGGCAATTTTTCGTTCTGTAATATCACGCACAGCCGCACTTATTAACAGGCCCTCGCTAGTCTCAATCGGTGACAGGCCGATTTCAACAGGGATCTCCTCGCCATTTTTACGCAGGCCATACAGTTCCGGCCGCTTGCCCATCTGCTTGAACTGCGGTTTCTCCGTGTAGTCCCGGAGCAATAAAGTATGTCCTGCCCGATAACGTAGCGGCAGCAGGATTTCAACCGGTTTATCTATCACCTCTTCCTTTGTGTAACCAAAGAGCATCTCCGCCTGGAAATTGAAGAGTTTGATCAGGCCACTTTGATCGACGATAACTGTCGCATCACTCAAGGATTCAAGCAGCGTTTCAAATTTCCTTTCCGCGATTTTACGCTCCCGGATATCCTGAATCAGATGTTTCGTCATGCGATCGAAGCTTCTGGCAAGCCGGCCCACTTCGTCCTCGCGCCGCGCCAGTGAAGTATCTAATGGCACGAGATGATCGAGTGACAGCTTATTAACGGAATCGGTAAGGGCAGAGATAGGTCTCAGGCTTTTTATAATCAGGCTGCCGACAATCGAGGCCAACAAGATGCCGGCAATCAGGATAATGCCTGCGAAGGTATAGGTTTGATTCAGCCTGGCGGCCAGTTCACGTTCGCTCGCCGCGGAGACACCGATCTCGCTACTGGCAAACGCCTGCAGCGCCATACTGATTTTGTCCAACAGCGGATTCACCTCCGTCTTCAACAGGTAAACATCCTTGCGCCAGGCATCCCCCTGAAAGACCTTCGCGACTGTCGGTACATTCTTTAAACGTTGCGCTCGATACTCTTCCAGTTGCGCAAGTGCGTTAAACCCCAGATCGACGTGCAATTCACGCAGGCGCTTGTGAATGAGGCCGTTCGTATCACTGTAATTATAAAAATTCTCCAGGTCATTGTGCTGACGTGTCGTCATGAAAATACGAAAGGCGTTATTCATTTGCACCCAGGAATAACGCAAGTCCTGCAACAGATTTCTTACCCGTTGACGTTTTGCGCGCGGTACCTCGTCAAGGCCGGAATCCAGCAGATCATTGACCGTCCCCAGATAGGCCAGGGTAGACGGGTCGGTTAATTGCGAGGCCAGCGCCAGTCCGGGATAATTTTCCAGTTCATTTTCACGCAGGTGGAACAACTCCTCCGCATACGCGAAAAAGCGCGCGAGCATCCCGTGGATTTCATTGAATACCTTTTTGTTTTTACTCTTTTGCAGTTCCTGAAAACCGGCTATCTGATTTGCCGTCTTATAGATAACATCCTTGTGTTGATAAAACTCCTCCTTGATGCGCTTATCGCCCGTCAACAGGTAATTGCTTAACAGTGCACTGGCCAGATTGACTTGCCGGATGAGTTGTACCGAACTCAGCGCCGCCGGCTGATGGAGCAGGATGACATCATTCCCGACCGTCACGGTCTGCGCCAGGCGGTAGAGCACAAACCCGGTGCCAACGAGCATGAGAAGCAGCATGCCGGCAAACGCAAAAATGACTTTGCGTTTAAGCGTCATGGCGCGGAAGAGATCAGGCTTGTGCATACTTCTCGCCGCTCTCAGTTCAGAAACAACATGGACAATTTATCTGATAATAGAATCAGACCAGATAATATCCAGTACGAGAGAAGGAATTATCCGAAACGTTGCCGAAAGTCCGAGAAGCGCGCTTGGATATAACGCGCAATCAGAAAGCTCAACCTTAATGCTTATTGGGTTTTATTCAAACCACGCGCCACGACTTCATAGGTATCTCGCGACAAACCTGCCGTCTCCAGGATTTGTTGCAGACTCGCCTGCATCAATGCCTGGCGTTTCTCATCGAAACGTTGCCAGCGAATGATCGCCTGTACCAGGCGTGCCGCGATCTGGGGGTTCAGTTTGTCGAGCGCAAGTACATTTTCGGTCAGGAAGGCATAACCGCTGCCGTCACTGGCGTGGAATCGCACCGGGTTAGCGCGGCAAAAACTGCCGATCAAGGCGCGCACCTTATTCGGATTCTTCAATGTGAATGCCGGGTGCTGCATCAAGGCCTTCACATTGTCGAGTGTCTCCGGCAGACGCGAACGCGCCTGAATCCCCAGCCACTTATCCACGACCTGGGCATCGCTGTGCCAACGCTCATAAAATTCCGTAAGCGCCTGCAACCGCAACGGTGTGGCATGTTGCGACAAGCTGGCCAGGGCGGCCTGTTGATCGGTCATGTTGTTGGCCGTGCGAAACTGCGTATAACAACGCTCGAACTCATCTGTGCGCTCGGTTTCCGTCAGATAGGACAGACACACCGACTTCAAGGCCCGCCGCGCCATTTCCGCACTGTTAAAGACATAAGGTTTATCCGCACTGTTTTGTTCGTATAAACCGACGAACTGCGGATAGAGTTGTTGCGCGAGATAGCGTCGCGTGAATAATCTTGCGTGGTAGATGGCATCGACATCGACCACGTCCATTTGATCAGCCAGGTAACTCTCACTCGGCAAGGTCAGGATCTGCGACAGCAACATCTTATCGATGCGGATATCCGTCATGGCCTTGCGCAAGGCCTCCGTCAAGGCCACCGGTTCCGGCAAGGGTTCGTTTGCCTGATGCGCCTTGATCTGACGCTGTAACTCCTGCAAGGCAAGTTGTTGTCCGGCATCCCAGCGATTAAAGGCATCACTGTCATGTGCCAACAAGAATGCCAGTTCCTCTTCCGAACGCGGCATGGTGACTTTCACCGGCGCGGAAAACCCGCGCAAGACCGACGCCACCGGTGCCTGCGGCACATCGGTGAAGACAAATTGTTGGGACGGTGCGTGCACATCCAGCACCAGCCCGGTTTCACCCGAGCCGGTCTGACCACTCAGATGCAAGGGCATGTCCTGCCCCCTGGCATCAAGCAGGCCCACAGCAACCGGGATCTGAAACGGCTGTTTCTCCGCCTGGCCGGGGGTGACCGGGGTGCGTTGATCGATATGCAGGGTATAGGTCTTCCTGCCGGCATCATACTCGCCGCGAACGTTCAACTCGGGCGTACCCGCCTGGCTGTACCAGTTTTTGAATTGATGCAGGTTAACGGCGTTGGCGTCTTCCATGGCCTTGACGAAATCGTCGCAGGTGACCGCCTGTCCGTCATGCCGTTGGAAATACAGATCGGTACCCTTGCGAAAACCGTCGGCACCCAGCAGATTGCGCAGCATGCGCACGACCTCCGCGCCCTTGTTGTATACCGTCACGGTGTAGAAGTTACTGATCTCGATATAGTGATCGGGGCGCACCGGATGCGCCATCGGTCCGCTGTCCTCGGCGAACTGATGCGTGCGCAGGACGTTGACGTCGTCGATCCGTTTGACCGCGCGCGAATTCAGATCCGAGGAAAATTCCTGATCGCGAAATACCGTAAAGCCTTCCTTCAGACTCAATTGAAACCAGTCGCGGCAGGTGACGCGGTTGCCCGACCAGTTGTGAAAATATTCGTGACCGATGATGCTTTGAATGCTGTAGAAATCGTCGTCGGTGGCCGTTTCCGGCGACGCCAGGACACAGGAGGCATTGAAGATATTCAGGCCCTTGTTCTCCATCGCACCCATATTGAAGTCGTTCACCGCCACGATCATGTAGATATCCAGATCGTATTCGCGGCCATAGGTCTGTTCGTCCCAGGCCATCGCCTGTTTGAGGCTGGCCATGGCGTGATCGCACTTGTGAATATTTTCCGCCTCGGTATACAGGCGCAGTTGCACCCTGCGGCCGGACAGCGTGACAAACTCGTCTTCGATGTATTTGAGATCGCCGGCCACCAGGGCAAACAGGTAGCTGGGTTTGAGACTCGGGTCTTCCCAGACGACGTAATGACGGCCGTTATCGAGATCGCCCTGTGCGACGGGATTGCCGTTACACAACAGGACAGGATAGGTCTGTTTGTCTGCACTAAGCTTGACCCGAAACCGGCTCATGACATCGGGGCGATCGGGAAAATAGGTAATACGCCGGAAGCCCTGCGCTTCGCACTGCGTGCACAACATGCGGCTGGAGGCATACAGGCCCTCGAGGGCCGTATTTTGGGCGGGATGGATCTCCACCACGGTTTGCAATATAAATTTCGCCGGGACATTCGGAATCGTTAAGCTCTCGGCATCGACCTGATATGCAGTACTCGCCAGAGGCTGACCATCAAGCGCCAGGGAAACCAGGCTAAGCTGATCGCCGTTCAACACCAACGGCGTTTTGGCATTCGCCACCGCATCATTACGCTGGATATGTAAAACCGTTGTTACCTGCGTGGTCTCCGCTGCCAGGACAAATTCCATTTCCACTTGATCGACCCAGTATGCCGGCGCCTGATAGTCCTTCAGATAAATGGCATGTGGTGTTTGCGGCAAGTCTGCCTGTTTGTTGATGTCGCTCATACTTACTCCGTTATACGTGTTTTACTGCGTCCGCGCTGCAGCGTGCTCGGCCCGAAGCGGGCGTTGATCTGATCGGTCAATGTGTCGACCTTGGTCTTGCCGGGTGCCGTCTGCGCGAATAAATCCGCCTGCTGCATGTGCGTGTCATTGCCCTGCAATCCACTTACCCCCATGCCGATCAGACGAATCGCCGGGCTGCCTTGCCAGTTATCCCGGAATAATTGGCGGACGATCTGCCAAAGCGGGTCCGTACTCTGGGTCGCTTCAGTTAGCGTATGGGAGCGGGTGATGGTTTTAAAGTCGGGATAACGTAATTTCAACTGAATGGTGCGGCCATACATCTCGGCGCGGCGCAGCCGCCAGGCCACCTGTTCGGTCAGATGCAGTAACCACGCCTCGAGCACCGCCGGATCCGCCACATCTTCCGCAAAGGTGGTTTCATGGGAGATGGATTTGGCCTGGGCATCGCTGATCACCTCGCGGCTATCCACACCGTGAGCCAGTTGCCACATATGCTCGCCATGGCGGCCAAAATGCGTGATCAACCAGGACGCGGATTGACGCCGCAACTGTCCGATAGTGCGGATACCCATGCGTTCGAACACCGCCACCGTGGCCTTGCCGGCCCCCCACAGGCGGCTGACCGGCAGGGGGTCAAGAAAGGCCTGCACCTGCTCCGGTGCGACCACGACAAAGCCATCGGGTTTGTTCACGTCCGAGGCAATCTTGGCGATGAACTTGTTCGGGGCCACGCCCACCGAGGCGACGAGATCAAGCTCTTCCCGGATGGCCTGTTTGATCGACCGCGCGATCGCCACTGCCCCGCCGAACAATTTTTCGCACGCCGTCACATCAAGGAAGGCCTCGTCCAGCGACAAGGGTTCGCATTGCGGGGTGTAACGGGCAAAGATGTCGCGGATTTGCTGGGAGACCTCGGCGTACACCCCCATCCGGTGCGGGACCCGTATCGCCTGCGGGCAGAGACGTAACGCCCGGGCCATCGGCATGGCGCTATGCACCCCGAACTTGCGTGCGGCATAGCTGGCGGCCGACACCACCCCGCGCCGTTCCGGTGCACCACCGACTATCACCGGCTTGCCACGCAGGGCAGGGTTATCCCGGATTTCGATGGATGCATAAAACGCATCCATGTCGACATGCAGGATCTTCCGGTCTGTCTCAAGGTTAGGTGTCATTTCGCTTGAATCACGTACAAAATCGCCGCTTTTGGCACGACGGGCATCCCACCCATTTTATGCTACAGAAGCGACGAACCAGGTCGATATACCTCTGTGGACGTCCATCATAATGAAGCCGAGTCCGATGCAACAACCAGTGACCGACAAAAATTCGCCCGCAGCCGCGCCCAATAATGTGTATGTCGGTCGCCAACCGATTTTCGATCGCAATCTCAAGGTCTACGCGTACGAATTGCTATACCGTGCGGCCGGGCAGCAGGCCGCCAACGTCGGGTTTGACGGTGACAGTGCCACGACCCAGACCATTATTAATACCTTCATGGAGATTGGCCTGGACCGGCTGGTCCTCAACAAACTGGCGGCGATTAATCTCACCGAAAAATTCTTGCTGGAAGAAAACCGGATTCCGTTTTCGCCGAAACAGGCGATCCTCGAAATCCTGGAGGACATCCCGGTCACCCCGCCACTGATCGACGCTATAGCCAAACTCGCCCAGGCCGGTTACACCATCGCCCTGGATGACTACATTTTTAACCCGGCCCATGCCCCGTTACTGCACCTGGCCAACATCGTCAAAATCGATTTGAGGCGGCTCGATCAGGACGGCCTCAAGGAACATGTCGCACAACTGCGTCAATACAACGTGAAACTCCTGGCGGAGAAGATCGAAACCCCGCAGGAATTCATCATGTGTTCCAACCTGGGCTTCGATTACTTTCAGGGCTACTTCCTGAGCCGGCCGCAGATCATTTCGGCCGAGAAGATGCCGACCAATCGCCTCACCATCATGAACCTGCTCTCCGTCCTGCATAACCCGGACTCCGAGAACGAGGACCTGGCCGACGCTATCAACACCGATGTCACCACCAGCTATAAACTGCTGAAGATGATCAACTCCGCGGCCTTCAATCTGCCGCGCAAGGTGGAGTCCATCCAACACGGGGTCATGCTGTTAGGCCGGCGCAAACTTTCCAGCTGGGCCTCGATGCTGGCACTCAATACCCTCAATGATCGACCATCGGAAATCCTGCGCACCGCCATGGTCCGCGCCAAGATGTGCGAACTGCTGGCGGAACGCGCCGGACAAAAACCGACAGAGAGCTTCTTCACCGTCGGCCTGTTCTCCGCACTGGATCTGATCATGCAACGCCCGCTCCCCAAACTGCTCGAACCCCTGCCCCTCAGCCCGGAGATCACCAGCGCCCTGCTCTATCACAAAGGCATCCTGGGTGACGTCCTGACCTGTGTCATGGCCTATGAAGTCGCAGACTGGCCAAACGTACAATTCGCCAGGCTCAATACCCAGGACATCCTCGTCGCCAATATCGAAGCGGTGACATGGGCGAACGGGATTATTGATACGTTGTAAATTTAATTTTTTTATTTTTCGCCTGCCACTGCGTGGCTTTGGTGCGAAGCGCCGGGCGAAATTATTGTAAGGATAAGACACTGGATCCCGGGTCGCGCCTTCGGCTTGCCCGGAATGACAATGACATTAATACGTCTCCCGATAATACTCCCGATACGCCAGCACCTTGCGCACGTAGTCACGGGTTTCTTTGTAGGGGGGAACGCCGTTGTAGTAGAACACCGCCTTTTCACCGGCATTGTAGGCAGCCAGGGTATAACGAAGGTTGTAGTGATATTTCGTCAGGAGGTCGCGCAGGTATTGAATGCCCGCATCCAGATTCTCATAGGGATTCTGGATGTCACGCACGCCATACTTCGCGGCGGTTTGCGGCATGAGCTGCATCAGGCCTTCGGCACCGGCGCGGGAAACGGCGCGATAGTCAAAATAGGATTCGGTATGAATCACGGCCTTGACCAGGGCGACGTCCACCCTGTGCCGTTGCGACAGTTCGGTGATCAGATCGTCCCAGCGATCGAGGTGTTCGGGTTTGCTGAAGCGAACCTTTTTCGCGGCAATCTGGCCGGTACCTTCGACCTGGGTACGGCTGGTGATCAGTTTGTGTGTCGGCTTGTTGATAACATGATCGCTGATCATGCGTGAGCCATCCGGCAGTTGATAGACATAGAACCGAGCAGCCAGGGTATCCTGCACCGGCAGGATCGACATCAGGATGAAAAGGCTCAGGCCAAACAGGTAACGCGCAGGTAACATGCGAACTCCGATACAGTTATTAATAACTGTATCGGACGTCATCGGACCGAGTTTAAAACGGTGATGAACTCGTTATTTTTTGGGGACTTGCAGCTGATACACGCACTCGTGCAAGCGCTCGACCCCGCGCGACTGCAGGTGCGCGTTGTCACGGAGGACATCATGGCAGAGGGGCGCGTGGGTCCCGTCAAAACGGTCGCTGAACAAGGCCTCAACCTCCGCCTGGCCGACAGCGAAGGGCGGCCCGTTCATCTGTGACTGCGGATAATCCAGGGTGATCAGCAAATGTGGGACGGGGCCTATCAGGGTCTGCAGGTGCCGAACATAGTGCCGCCGCATCTCTTCCGGCAAGGCAATCAGTGCCGCACGATCGTAGACCGCATCGACCGGGCCAAGGCGGGTAGAATCGAGTTTGAAAAAGTCGCCGCACCACAACCGCAGGCCATCCGCCTCCCAGACCTGAAACGCGCCCTGTGTGGATTGTCGTGCCGGCATAGCCTGTTCCTCGAAGAAGGCCTGCACCGCCACTTCCGATAGCTCGACGCCCTCGACCTGATACCCCTGCTGGCGCAGCCAGACAAGGTCCAGGCTTTTTCCGCACAACGGCACCAGCACCCGGGCCGGTGCCGCGATACCCAGGCCCGCCCAATGCTCGCGCAGATACGGATTCACCTCGCCCTGGTGAAAACCGATTTGATTCTGTTGCCAGCGCTCACGCCAAAAATCCGGTTCCATAATCACCTCATCCACTTGCGGATATGTATTCTAGCCTCTGACAGACAACAGCCACAGCGTTACAATAGGAAAATTCCGGCAGCAGGAGGACGTCATCATGCAGGACACATCTTATGCCATCGAGGTCATGGAACTGGGCCCGATGGAAAACTTTATTTATCTCATCACGGATAAAAAGACCCGACGCACGGCTGTTGTCGACCCTGCCTGGGATGTCCCCAGCATACTCGCCTGGGCACGCGACAAGGACATCGCGATAACCGATATTCTGCTCACCCACAGTCATCACGATCACATCAATGGCATCGAAGGTGTCCTCGCCGAACACGATGCGCAATTGCATTTGTGCCGGGCCGAGGCGGAATTCTGGGGCAAGTACCTGGATCTGCCGACCCTGCATCGTGGCGGCGACATCATCCGCCTGGGCGAAACCGAGATCGCGGTGATGCATACGCCCGGACATACCCCGGGCTCCGCCTGTTACCATCTCGGCAACGATGTCATCAGTGGCGACACCATGTTTGTCTATGGTTGCGGCCGGTGTGATCTGAGCGGTGGCGATCCGGAGCAGATGTTCGATACGCTGCGCCGCATGAGTAACGAATTAGCGACGGAGACCCGCATCCTGCCCGGGCACAATTATTCCGTCACCCCAACCTGCACCATGGGACAGGAAATTGAAGGCAACCCCTTCATGCACTTCAGCAAGAAAGCGGACTTTATCGAATACCGCATGCATATCCACGACAGGATCCGCCACGAGCCGTATGGTCCCGTGCACAAAAATCCCACATAAATAATCCGAATTGTTAAAGCCTCGATAGCAACAGCCGATCTATTTATAACGTCCGCCTTGCCCGCAACTCCCATAACGGGCAGCGGCAACACTTCGCGTAAAATAATAATGAGGATTCGCATGTGCCGTTGCTAAACAGTGTTAAGACCAAGATCCTGCTCGTCTCCGTCACCTTAGTGGTCGTCCCCCTGGTAGTGACCAGTCTGATTATGGGCATCGAGGCCAAGCGGGACGCCGAACATGCATTGCATGATCAGGTCGCTAATCAACTGGTGAGCATTCGGGAAATCAAAAAGGGGCAGATTGAAAGTTATCTGAAAACGCTCGAGACGCGGGTCAGTCGTTATTCCGTTGACCCGGCGATCGTCATGTACATACAAAAATTATCAACGTATTTCAACGGCGATAAACGCCGCCTCACCGAGGTCTCCGCACAAAAATCCAAACTCATCAATTTTTACAAGGATCAGTACCGCAAGGCTTACCTCAAATTCAATCCTGCGCCGGCGCCCGACCCGACTGCGCTGGTAGATAAATTGGGCAACATGGCCATCGCCCTGCAAAGCAGTTATGTCGCCACCGACGCCAAGTTCGGCGAAAAACTCAATCTGATACAACCTGATGACGGACTGACCTACTCTAACGCCCATGGTGAGAGCCACCGTACCCTCAGACGCCTGTTTGAGAAGCTGGATGTGGAGGATATGTACCTAGTGGATCCCAACGGCAACGTGGTGTACTCGGTGCAGAAATATCCCGACTTCGGCACCGATCTGAATACGGGACCCTATAAAGACACCGCCCTCGCGCGCACCTACCAGGCGGCGATCAAATCCGGCGATTATACGTTTGTCTCGATCAGCGATATCGAACCGCATCCTGCCAGCTTCAATCGCCCCGCGTTTTTTATCGCGTCACCGATCCAGAATCTGGAAGAAGAGGATGCCTACGAAATCCTGGGCGTCCTCGTCCTCAAGGTCTCCCCGGCTGAAATCAACGCGATCATGACCTCGGATTCCAAATGGAAAGAGGTCGGCATGGGCACCAGCGGTGATGCCTTCCTGGTCGGCGCCGACAAGACCCTGCGCAGCAACTATCGGGCCCTGGTGCAGGACAAGGCCGGTTTCATTAAACGTATCAGTGAACAATTCAAACCGGATGTGCTGCAGACCATGGCGCTGCAGGACACGGCCATCGATCGGTTACGCCTCGACCACAACAGCGCGGTAGACGCGGCATTGGCCGGCAAACAGGGCGTGGCGAGGAGCAGGAGTGTGACCGGTGAAGCCACGCTCACCGCCTATACCCCGCTGACGTTCAAAAATCTGCATTGGGCCGTTATCAGCGAGATCAATGCCGATGAGGCCCTGGCCGCCAGCAAGGCACTGACCAGAAAGATCGGCCTGACCGGTTTTATCCTTACTATCCTGATGATCGTGTTAGCTATCGTGGTCGGCGTACTGTTTGCTACCCGGATCACCCGCCCCGTGATCCGCATGAGCAAAACGATGCGCGAAATCGAAGCGACCTCCGACTTGACGCAGCGGATCGATATCAACTCCACTGACGAGATCGGCAGTATGGCAATCGCGATGAACAACATGCTGGATAAATTCCGCGCCAGTCTGGAACACGTAGCCGCATCCACCACGATGCTGGCGACAGCCTCGGAAGAGATGTCATCGATCACACAAACCGTCAATCAAAACGTCAATAGGCAATTTCATGAAATCGATCAGGTAGCCACCGCGACTAACGAGATGACGGCGACAGTACACGAAGTCGCCAATAACGCCAGTAAGGCGGCGCAGGCAGCGCGAGACGCTAATACCCAGGCACTCACCGGCAAACAGGTGGTGGATACCGCTATCGACTCGATCAGCGAGTTATCCCGTGATCTTGACGAGGTATCCAGCGTCATCGATAACCTGAGCAAACACAGTGAGAACATCGGTGTGGTGATGGATGTGATCAAGGGGGTATCCGAACAAACCAATCTGCTGGCGCTCAACGCAGCCATCGAGGCCGCTCGGGCGGGTGAGCAAGGTCGTGGTTTCGCCGTGGTGGCAGATGAGGTGCGTACCCTTGCCAGCCGTACCCAGCAATCCACGGTAGAGATCGAAAAGATGATCGAGCAGTTGCAAAGAGAGGCGCATGACGCCGTCAATGCCGTGAAACGCAGCCGCGAGCGAAGCCAGCAAAACGTGCAGCACGCCGCCACCGCCGGCGATTCGCTGCAAACCATCACTCACGCCGTCACCGAGATCAACGATATGAACACCATGATTGCCAGTGCCGCCGAAGAGCAAAGCGCAGTCACCGAAGAGATCAACAAAAATATCGTCCTGATTCGTGAGGCGGCGGAGCAAACGACCCAGGGTGCGGATCAAACCACCGCAGCGAGCCAGGAGTTGAGCAAACTGGCGGCAGAACTGCAGCAACTGGTCGCCCAGTTCAAGACCTCGTAAGCGCCTGTACGCAGGCAGGTGGGTTATTGGCGCAGGATGAGGCTATCGCCGCGTTGGGTGAATTCGATCTTCTTGAGAAAACTCATGCCCAGCAGCACGATATCGTCGTTCATGTTGGGATTGATGCTGGCCGCCAGATCGTGCAACACGATATTGCCGACACGCACCTCGTGCAGGCGCGTCGCGTAGCCCTCGGCAATGCCGTTGGCTGTTTCAAATTGCATGCGGCCGAGCCGTTGCAGGCCGAGGTCGGTTGCGATGGACGCGGGGATTGCGATGTCGGTGGCGCCGGTGTCCAGCATAAACTCCACGCTATGGCCATTGATGTCACCGGTCACATTGTAATGCCCCATGCGATTGCGCTTGAGCACCACCTCGCGCACGCCATCGCCATCAATGCGTGACGCCACCTGTTGATTGGGATTGCGCTGGTGATCCAGCCAGCGCGAGAAGAACATTGCGACAAACACCAACAACAGGATCCAGAAACCGATATACATCCAGCCGCCCATGCGGCGCTGTTGTTCAGCCTCTCGATCCTGATCAGTCATAACTAAAATTCTTGTCTGTTTTTAAAACTCGATCAAGCCGATGATGGCAAGGCGGAGCGATACGAAAAAGCGGAGTTTACATATGAGTAAATGAGCATTTTGAGTATCGCTCCAACACAGCCAGCGCGGCTTCAGCGAGTTTTAGCTGCATTATTTTTCCGCAACGATATATGCATGCCACGACTCCTGATTTTCGACCTCGGTAGCCTCGAGGAATTCCCCGTTGCTTTCCAGATAATCGTCATCATCATCGGTCTCTTCAAATTGCTCCCAGTACACGCGTACCTTGCTGTAACCGGCCTCTTCCAGCAGCTCCTTCAGTTCGGGTACCGACCACAGGCGCCAGTCATAGGTAAAGGCCTTCTCCATGCGCGATTTATCCGGGAATTCAAAATGGATATGGCACAGGATTTCATTGGTGATGGGATTGAACTTGGCATGTTCCCAGACATAGGTGCCTGACACGTCCTCCAGTTCGGTCTCTTCCTCCAGGGTATCCATGCATTCGGTGCCGCCAAAGATGTCCAGCACCAGCATCCCGTCATCCTTCAGCCCTGCGCGCGCCTTGGTAAAGTACTCACGCAGGCTGCCGCGGGTTTTGAAAATACAAAAACTGAAGTTGAACGCGCAGGTGATATCCACCTTGGGTTCCAGTACTTCGCGCACGTCTTTCTGCAACAGGGTAACCCGGCTGGCGACGTCGCTGCCGGCGGGTTGCAGGTTGTGTTCCCCGCCCCACTTCAGGGTCGGTTCGTCGATATCCACACCGATAGCCGTGCGTTTGGGATCGGATTTGCACCACTCCACCGAGAGCAGGGCCGTACCGCAAAAATCTTCCTTAAAGCTCAGCGGCTGGCGGCCACGAATCTCACGGAAGATCTTGTCCAGAAATTCGACCTCCACATCGGCGGCCTGCACCGCGGCCTGGTACATCAGGTGGCGGTCGGCGGTTTCCGCCATCGTCGGCCCCGACTTGTCCTTGGCTTTTTCCTTGTGCTTGTTTTTCTTGTGCTTCTTATCTTTGGCCATGGCCGCTCCTTTACACCCGCTGGAAACAAAGGCGCACATTATAGGTGTTTTTGTCCCGGGGTTCTCGCCTGTCTCCGCAGGCGCGCTATGGTAAAATCGCGCCCTTATTGCAAAACAGGAAGGCCAACACCTTATGCCAGCCAAACATCACAGCGTGGCGGTGAAGATCGGTAACGTCACGGTGGGAGGCAATCACCCGGTGGTCGTGCAGTCCATGACCAATACCGACACCGCGGACATCGATGCCACCGTCCAGCAGACCCTGGCCCTGGCCCGCGCCGGTTCTGAAATGGTTCGTGTCACCGTCAACTCCAGCGAGGCCGCCCAGGCGGTGCCCTATATAAAGGAACGCCTGCTGCAACAGGGCTGTCATGTCCCCCTCATTGGTGATTTTCATTTCAACGGCCACAAGCTCCTGACCGAGCACCCGGCCTGCGCCGAGGCCCTGGACAAATACCGCATCAACCCGGGCAACGTCGGCCGCGGTAAAAAGCGCGACGAACAATTCTCTACCCTTATTGAATTTGCCGTGCGCTACCACAAACCGGTGCGCATCGGTGTGAACTGGGGCAGCCTGGATCAGGCCGTCCTGGCGCGACTGATGGATGAAAACGCACAGCGCAGCGAGCCACTGGATTCGCAACACCTCATGTACGACGCCATGATCACCTCCGCGCTGGAGAGTGCCGCCCAGGCGGAGGCCATCGGCCTGGCGCATAACAAGATCATCCTCTCGGTCAAGATGAGTGGCGTGCAGGACCTGATCAACGTATATCAACGCCTGGCGCACCAGTGCGACTTTCCCCTGCACCTTGGTCTGACCGAGGCCGGCATGGGCAGCAAGGGCATCGTCGCCTCCGCCGCCGCGCTGGCGGTCCTACTGCAACAGGGCATCGGCGATACGATTCGCATCTCACTGACACCGGAACCCGGCGGGGATCGCACCCAGGAAGTCATCGTGGCCCAGGAGATTTTACAATCCATGGGCCTGCGTTCGTTCACGCCGCAGGTGATCGCCTGTCCCGGTTGCGGCCGCACCTCGAGCACCTACTTTCAACAACTCGCGCGTGATATCCAGACGTTCCTGCGCCACAACATGCCCGCCTGGCGTAAACAGTATCAGGGCGTGGAGAACATGACCGTGGCGGTCATGGGTTGCGTGGTGAATGGTCCGGGCGAAAGCAAGCACGCCAATATCGGCATCAGCCTGCCGGGGACCGGCGAAAAACCCGTGGCGCCGGTCTACGAAGACGGTGAAAAGACCGTAACACTCAAGGGTGACAACATCGCGCAGGAATTCCAGGGCATCGTCGAACGCTATATCGAGCGCCATTACGGCGACCACTAAAAATACCTAGTTGCTCACCGTCTGATACAGAATGTCATGATAATCGCGAACGTGCTGCACGTAGTCCACGGCTTCGCGCCCACGCGCATACCCGTGTTGCAGGGTCTTGTAGTATTTCTTTTGACTGAGTAACGGGATCACGTTCATCAAATCGCTCCAGCGATCCGAATCCTTGCCGAGACGTCGCGCCAGGATCCGCGCATCGTACAAATGTCCCATACCCATATTATAGGCCGCCAGCGTCAGCCAATTGCGATCCGGTCCCTTTACCGAATCCGGGATGCGATCGTACAGACTCTTGTAATAACTGGCGCCGCCCATGATGCTCTGCGCCGGATCCAGTCGGCTGTTGATATCCAGTTCCTTTACGGTATCCAGCGTCAACATCATGATGCCGCGCACACCGGTCGGACTCTTTGCCTTCACCTTCCAGTGTGATTCCTGATAAGCCTGTGCCGCCAGCAAGGTCCAGTCCAGTTTATATTTGCTTGCTGCCTGTTTGAACATAGCCTCATATTCGGGCAAGACAGTGGCGATACGGCGTTTGAACTTGCTGATATCGACATAATCGAATTCGTTGATATAGCCGTAATAACGTTCCAGTATGCTTTCGAGTTTGCCTTCGCGGCGAAATGTTTTCATCCACTCGTCCACGGACTGCTGCAAGGCATCAGCATGTTTGGACAGCATCCAGGACAGAGGCTGGGGTTTGGCCAGATTGAAACGTACGCGCAACTCCGGATAATAACGGCGATTGATCGCCATGATATTGGAGTCAGCCACGGTGCAATCGAGTTTCTCTTGCCAGACCTGCTCGAGCAGGCTCTCGGTATCGTCATCCACGATATGCCATTGCAGGCCATCGTGCTTCTGCTGCAATACCTGCAACTGCTCTACATAACTGGTATCCGACGGCACACTGAGTTTGACATCGGCGAGGTCCGCAATTTTGCGGGGACGCTTGCCACCAACACGGCAGACCAGTTGTTGCTGAACCTCCTGATAGATCGGACCGAATAAAAAACGTTGCTTTCGATCCGGCGTTCGCGTCAGCCCTGCCGCCGCGATGTCTGCTTCACCATCTTCCAGTGCCGCCAGCACATCACTCACTGTATCCTTCACGATATAGCGCACCTTGACACCGAGATGCGCGGCGAAGGCCCGGGTCAGATCGTATTCGGGTCCCACCGGTTCGTCATGTAATTCGTAATAGGTCGTGGGCGCATTGCGTGTCACCACCACCAATTGCTTGCTCTTTAAGATCTCCTGCAATTGGCCGCGATGCGTACCGGCATCGCAACCGAACAGCATTGCGCTTGCCAGCGTCAGGCAAAGCACTCCGCTCGTCTGGATCTGGAATCTCGGCATCCATCCTATATACTACCGAAAGCGCTGCAACCACAAGCCGCCCCACTGATAAATGCCCATCCCGAACAAAATCAATCCGGTCCCGAACCAGGCGCTGACGCCCACAACTTCGTGATTGAACAGATTTCCAAACCATAATGCCAATACCGGCGTGAGCAGCGTCAGCAAGGCCACCTGCGATGCCTGCATGTATTTGAGAATGTAAAAATACAAGGTGAAGCCAATACCGGTGGCAATCACGCCAAGATAGACAATCGACCATAGTGCCTGCGTCGGGATCTGTTGCGGCCAGTGTCCATCCTGAATCCACCAGGTCAGCAGATACAAGGGTGTTGCGATCAGCAGGCCGCCGGTCGTGACACTCAAGGCAGGCAGATCGCCATGCAGCCGCTTGACCAGAACGCCGCTGAAGGCGTGCAGCGTGACCGAGATCAACACAGCCGCGATCCCCATCAATACCGTGTGTCCGAGATTCATACTGCGCTGGAAAATGAATGCCAGCCCCACCAGACCCAGCAGGATCCCAAACAGGCGCAAGGGTGTCAGTCCACGTTCCTCAAGGATGAACCAGGCAAAGACACCCGTGAGGATCGGCGCCAGCCCGAAGATGACTGAAATAAATCCCGAGGCAATGAACTGCGCCCCCCAGTACACACAGATCATCGCGCCATAGATGCCCAGACCCGCCGCCAGATAGGTTTTGATTGCACTGCGATGCCACGGCACCGTGACACGCTTAATTCGTGCAAGTAACAGCAATACCACCGTGCCGATCACCATACGCGCGGTGACACCGAACAAAAATCCCGGTCCTTCACCGCTCCACTTTACCGCCAGCGGTGTCGTCGACCAGATGATGACGACAATGATAAACCCGAATAGCACCGGATAACGCGCCTGCATTGTGAGTTCCTTGTTATTAAAGGCCTAAAACGCAGAAGGCCGCAGTTTTCGCTGCGGCCTTCTGGAATTCTGATTCTTGAAAGAAATATTTAGTCAGTCATCGATCCCGGGGCACGCAGCCAGCGACACACATCCAGCGGATGTGCGGCAGCACGCGTACAATGGCAAATCGAATAGACATGTTTCGAGTGTGCCGACGACTTGCAATGCTGTCAATCAGAAATTTGCGTCAGGCCGTGATAAGCGGCGCATGCAAATAAAAATACCGCCAGGCAACACCGCTGGCCTCATTTAATTGTGACAAGAGTGTGTCGGTGGGCAAGGATTCCTTGGGATAGACATTCACGATACTCACAAACTGACGGGCGCAGGCGCCGGCATCGTACCAGCGCCAATCACAAACGGAGGCAGTGTGCTGACAGTGCGGACACTGCAGCGCGGCAGCGTGCGCTTGATAGTGTTCCTGCCATGTGCGTGTTCGGCGCTGACAATGCGGGCAGGCCGGTTTCGCCATGCCCCGTTCCACCAGCCAGCGCGGCTGCGCCAGGCTCGGGCTGACGTGCACATACACGAACCCCAGCCAATCAATCATGTCGCGATCAGCGACATGCAACTCGATGCTCGGCGCACAACCCATGAAACTGAATAACTGTAAAAAGGCCTCGCCAATCACGAACCGGTCCGGCGTATCCTCGCGCACGGGCGGACCGATCACCCCGAGTTTCGCCAGCACATCGATCAAGTGGCGCGAGGTTTCCGGCACCCACTGGGCCTCGGCGGGACTCAGTACCAATTGTCGACAGGGAGTTTCCACGCATTCTCCAGGGGGATTGCCGGGACAGAAAGTCGGTGAGCTTAGCATGCTGAGCACAGGCTCAGGTACAATAGCGGCCTTAGTCACCAGCCGCGACGGAGACCTGCATGTCCGAACCCGAATTCAGTAAAGAAGAGCGAATCCTGCAAATGATGAAAAAAGTCCTCACCGACGTCGCCAAGGATACGCATGTGAAGCCCGGCCTGCGCCATCCCCTGAGCGACAACACCATCCTCGGGATTCGCGAGTGCCTCGCCCTCATTACCGCGCGGGAACAGGAACTGGCAAAAGAAGCCGGGCGGGAAAGCCGGATGCGTCCGCGCTTTATCGATGAACCACAGGACACGGTGGTCGTCCCTCTCGACAAGCTCAAGCGCCCGAGTTCGGAGTCAAAGGACTGACAGCGCCCGCACCAGCGGATTTTGCCCCGCTCTGTGCCCATCTCCACACGGTCCTGCGCGAGTATCCGGATGGGCTGAGTGAATATGAGCTCCTTAATATATTGCAGAGGCAGTTAGCGGTCTTCCAGACCGATCGGGCAGACCCGGTCGCGCTGTTTCGCCAACATTTTATTCTGTTTCATAGTCTCTACCTTTTGCGGGCGGACCTGCTGACCCGGCAATTGGCGCGCCTTGAAATTGGACCGCTGCGGATTGCCCTGCTTCCCTACCAGGCCACGACTTCAGGCCAACTGACTGAGGCCGACCCCCTACAGCACTACTATCTCGACCTTAGCCACCTGCAAGAGACAGGTCCCGAGGATGTGCAGGCGCTGCTCGACGACTTCTGGCGGCAGCTGGCCCGCACGGAACAACGGGCCGAGGCCCTGGCCGTCCTGGGGCTGTCAGACCCGGTGGATGATGCCAAGATCCGCCGCCGTTACCGCGAGCAAGTTATGCAACATCATCCGGATCGCGGCGGGAATACCGCCCGCCTCCAGCTCCTGAACGCCGCCATTGCCGCACTTCTCCCGGATCGGCGCTAAGTTAGTTAAAGCCATATTAAATTAGTGGTATAAATAAAATTTGGGTGCTTGCCGATAACCACCGGGCCAGTCGTGCCTCAACGGCATAGCGGGATCCCATATTTATAAATTTGGTAGGGAAAGTGGATTTATATAGCCTTCGCAGCAGATACGCCTCGATCAGTGTCATTCTTGGCATTCTCGTCTTGCTGTGTGCCGTTGGCGGGCACTACCTGTCGACCCACACACGCGAGGCAGCGGCACAAAACATCGAGACCCGACGCCAACTGCTGATGCAAAGCCGGGAAATCCGCAATGCCATCTGGCAGGTCCGCGAGGTAATCGGGCAATTCCTGATCGACCCGAAGCGTCGTGAAAACCAGTCACTCATTCACCAACGCATCGATGAGCTGCTCGCCAGCACACAGCAGCTGCTCGACATGCACACCCAGCTTAACAAGGCGCAACGGGAACGTATTCTGTACGTCACCACGCTGACCCACCAGTTGCAAACCGCGGCACGGGAACTGATCACGATCCGGCTCGATTCCCGCCTGCAGTTTCCCAGCCTGGAGCTGGCTCGTGATGAAATGGTGCCGCAACAACAAAGCGTGTTCGACGCGTTCCAGCTTGCATTGGACGAAACCGCCACCGAACTGGAACACGACCCGGAACGATTTGCCCTTTACCAATTGCTGGTACAGGCACGGCATCGCTGGTCCACCATTATCCTGAACGTGCGCATGCTGATCGCCAATCGCCTGGGATCGTACGACATAGATACCCTCGCCACGCAGGAAAAGAATATCGAAATCTATATCGCCGATCTCAATGACAACCTGCGCCAGCTCAAGGCCATGCAGACAGAAAGCCAGATGGGCTTCAACACCAATAACGCAGTCACCGAGATTGTTCAACTCACCCGTATGTGGGACCGCGAATACCACAAGTTGATCAACATCCACAACTCACACAACTGGCGAAGTGACGCTCTCCAGTTACACGATCGTATCAATCCACTGATGGAAATGATCTGGACCGCCTTGCTCACCTTTGATGCCAACCTGGAACGCAGCGCCAATGAGGATATCAACACGCTGGATAGCCTTGCACAACAGCAAGGTATCACGATTTGGGGCATCGCAACGGTATGTCTGATCTTCATCGTGCTCGGTTACTTCAGTTTCGACCGTGCCGTGCTCAAGCCAATGCTCAAGCTGGCAAATGTCTTTTTACAGGAGGCTCGCAAGGGCGGCATGGCGGCATTGCCGGAACCCAAATCGAGGGAGACCCGCGATCTGATCCAGGCCTTCACGGAAATGCGCGATCAGATTCATTCGCGGCAGGAGGCGCTGGAACACCAGGCACAGCACGATGCCCTTACCGGCCTCGCCAACCGGAATCTGCTGTACCAGCAATTGAGTCAGGCGATCGGCAAAAACCGCCGGCATACCGACGACGTCAGTCTCATCATGCTCGATCTGGATCGCTTCAAGGAAGCCAACGATGCCCTGGGACACCACATGGGTGATCTCCTGCTGATCGAAGTCGGCAAACGCCTGCGTGATGAGTTTCGTGAGAATGACGTGGTTGCGCGCCTCGGCGGTGATGAATTTGCTGTACTGCTGTATGGAGCCGACGAGACCCAGGCGAAAAACGTCTGTATGAAGATCCTCAAGTCATTCGAGCAGCCGTTTGATATTCAGGGCCAACAATTGTTTGTCGGCGCCAGTCTCGGTATCGCGGTACACCCCCAGCATGGCAACGATGCGGAGACCATGATCAAGCGTGCCGACATCGCCATGTACGTTGCCAAACGTAATCGTCTTGGCTTCGCCTTTTATGAGGCAACGACGGATAATTACGATACACGTTACCTGTCGCTGGCCCACGATCTCCGCTGTGCCATCAACGAAGGTACGCTGGATATCGTCTATCAGCTTAAATATGACATTGCCCTGAATCAGCCGGTCGGTGTCGAGGCCTTGTTGCGGTGGGAACATCCGCAGCACGGTTCGGTATCACCGGTCAATATCATCCCCCTGGCGGAACAGCTCGGCATCATCAATCGCCTCACATCGTGGGTAATGGAACAGGCCATACAGCAGTGTTCGCGCTGGCGTAAACAGGATATTTTCATATCCGTCGCCATCAACCTGTCTGTCTATGACCTGTTGACGATCGAACTGGTGGAACAAATCAGCCGGCTCCTGGAAAAATATGAAGTGCCGGCGACTTATGTCGTGATCGAAGTCACCGAGAACGCCATGCTGATCGACCCGAACAATGCTATCGGCATCCTGCAAAAGCTGGACGATATGGGCCTGCGGATTGCCATCGACGATTTCGGCGCTGGCTTCTCTTCGCTCGGTTACCTGAAGAAACTGCCGGTGGACGAGCTTAAGATTGACAAGTCGTTCGTGCTGGACATGATCGAGAATGAAAACGACGCCGTGATCGTGCGTTCCACTATCGACCTGGCGCATAACCTCGGTCTGCGGGTCGTTGCCGAGGGCGTGGAAAGCGAGGAAATCTACGATCTGCTGCGCATCCTGCGCTGCGATACGGCACAAGGGTATTTCCTGGCAAAGCCCGTGAATGCGGGGGAAATCACCCGTATCATCGAGGCCCAGCACAAGGCGGCCCGGCCGTACAAACTGGGATAGCGGCACACTCCCGGCGCCTGTGGGCTTGCGGTATACTACGCGATGGATATCTTGTAGCGGATCACGGACAGCTATGGAAGAAATGGAAGAACAAGAACGCATTGCCATCATGCAACGCCTGGAAGAGCTGCGCGTGGAGCACCGCGACCTGGATGATATTATTCAGCGCCTGGGTATGGATCCGATGGTCGACCAACTTCAGTTAAGACGGATGAAAAAGCGCAAACTGAATCTCAAAGACATGATCGGCCGGCTGGAAAGCAAGCTCATCCCCGATATCGAAGCCTGAAGTTGCCCGCACATGAGTGATAAACGCAAAGAGCCCCGGCTCGGTATCCGCCTCGAAGTCGAATTGCAACTGGAAGGCGAAGCCACCTCAGTCCATACCCGCGATCTCAGCAACCATGGCGTATTTCTCGAGACAAGCCAGCCCGCATTACCCGCCGTCGGCACTATCGTGTACATCAAACTCAAACAGGGATTACAGGAAGGCGACGCCCCCCTGGTCAAGGCGCAGATCGTGCGCGCTGACAAGGACGGCATCGCCCTGAAGTTTCTGGAAAGTTGAGTCATGCCCCGCAGTGCCACATCAGCACCCCGACCGGATGTCCTCTTACTGATTGCCGATGGCTGCGCCATCTGTCCCATCGTCCACAAGCTCCTGGACCAACTGGACGGTGCAGGAAAGATTGGCCACTATGAAGTCATTAATATCGCCCAACAACCGGAAAAGGCGGCGCAATATCACGTACGTTCCGTACCGTGGTTTCGTATCGGCGAGCTGGAATTCCAGGGTCTGCACAGCGCCGCGGAACTGGACTACTGGGTCAGCCATGCCCTGAGCGATACCGGCATCGCGCGTTATCTTACCGAGGAGCTGGAGGCCGGCCACCTTGTCGCGGTCGAACAACTGATACGAAAACACCCGCACTGGCTGCGGATCAGTCTGTCCATCATCGCCGACATGGCAGCGCCGATTCAGGCTCGCATCGGTTTGGGTGCCGTGTTCGAGGGGCTGCAGGGTGATCCGCTGTTGCAGGCACTGGTGCCCGAGCTGTCAGAATTGACCCGCCATGCGGATCAGCGTGTTCGGGGTGATGCCTGTTACTATCTTGGTCTGAGTAATGCTGACGCGGCGCGACCGGCGTTGACGCGCTGCACCGGGGACCCGGACCCGGAAGTGCGCGAGATTGCCCGCGAGGCCCTCGCGAGTCTGCCGACCTGACAGCTACTGGCCACCCGCCTGTTGCAAGGCCTGTTTCAGCGCAGCCTCATCGATGGGAAAGGCTAAGGTGGCATGTACCGGGTGCTGGTCGGTAAACCGCCGTAACTGGTGCGCAAATTCCTGTTCATAAAACACGATGACCTTGCAATCAGGCAAGCGCTGCAGCACCGACATCAGTGTCTCCAGGCTGCTGGTGCGATCGCGAAAATCAGACTGAAAATTGAATTCGGCAACCACCACCGCCGGGGTGACCTTCTTGAGCGTGCGCACCGCATTACGCATACTGGCCTCGGTATGTACCGTAAATCCGAGCGATTCGTATAGCCTCGCGAAATTGGGATAGCCGCCTAATTCAATGACGGCGAGTAGGTCTTTACTCATAACAATACACCAGGCTGGGTAGAGGAACCGATGTTGGTTATAATAAAATATTTACCGAATTGAGATCACGTTTTAACTATCAGGTACCACAACATGCCTTATTATGTCTTTCGCATTCAAGCCGGTCCTACCGCCATCGTCAAACAGCTCGAGCTGCTCAAGGAATTCGAGGTCTATAAAGAGGCCCAGGATTTTGCCAAGCACACGCGTGCCGAACAAACCGATAACAGCCAGATAAAAGTCATGTTCGCCGAGAACCAGCTCCAGGCGGAAGAACAGTTAATGGAAAAGCGGGATAAACCCATCCTGCGCGAGTGGGAAAAATAAGCGTACACCTGTGGAAGAAAACGAATATCGCAGCTTTTATCACGCCATCAATCAGCAGCGCTGCGTTTTTGAGAAAACCATTTTATCCCGCCGCGCCCATTGCCAGTACGCGCACCGCTTCAATCTCGCCGATCGTGAAGGTGTTGCCTGTCGCGAACCGCAGGCCGCAGCCCTGTGCCAGGCAACCCTGACACACATGCGCGACAATGCCTTGTTTGCGCTTAAACTGACCCGGCTCGATGGGCCACTGCCACATGCCAAGGAAATCAAGGTACAGACCGGCGGACTGTACGGCCTGCAACAGCTCCTTGGCGAGAGTGATATCAACAAACCCATCGAGAATATCTTTGGCTTGCTGCAATCGGCGCTGGAACGTTACGGTGAGATCCCTGCACTGCCTTATACAGAGATTGCCCGCAGCATCGTGCAGTTTGAAGGCCGCACGCGCAGAAACAAAAAATCAGATTAACAGTGCAAGAACTTGTTTAAAAACGTTACGAGCGCAGCCAGAACAAGGCGTAAAAGAACGAAAAACCGGAGTTTACACGAGAGTAAATGAGGATTTTGAGTTCTTTTACAACGCAGTTATGGCAAGCGCAGTAGTTTTTAAACAAGTTCTCAGGGATTGACGTGCCAGTCGTACGAACAATCCAGATACTTGCGCACCTCCAGCAAACCCTGCAAACCATTCTCCACGATCAACTGCAGCGGCGCACGATCCTGAAAACGCCGGTTGTTCTGTTGCAGCCATAACACACCCATGGGCGGATTGTGCGGATAAGTGGTACGTAGTGCGTCGGCGATGCCGATGATGTGTTCGACGCGTTCATACACCGCAGCGTCATCGGGGAACGGGGTGTTTTCACGATAGCGGCGCAAGGCACGCACGGGCACACCTTCGGGAATGGCAAGCACACCCATGATTGCCGCGCCGTTGAGTCCCCACCCGTCCAGAATTGCCATGATGGAGCGTGTCAGGGAGACGCATTCGTCATGATCCATATCTTTAAATGCCATTGCCATCTTGAAAAAAACCTCTGGTATTCCCGACAAGTCTATATGGTAAACTGCTAATACACAAACCTGATACCAAGAGTCGCTCAGCAGCTTTTCTAAACCACTGATTTGAAAGATACGCACTATGGCAAACCGTTACCCAGTTACCGCCACGACGACACTCGCCCCCGGCAAGATGCGGTGTTTCGACGTCAACGGCAAACGCATAATACTCATAAATGTTGCAGGTGAATTTTTTGCGACGGACGAAATGTGCAGCCACGAGGAGTTTCCCCTCTGGTATGGCGCCTTGCGCGGCCATTTCGTCGAATGTTCCCTGCACGGCAGTTGCTTTGATGTACGCACCGGCCAACCCACGGAAGAACCCGCCACGCAACCGATCAAGACGTATGCGACGGAAGTGGAAGGCGATACGGTGTATGTAGTGATGGACTAAAGCAGGGTTCTGACGTGCCGGTGAATTCTGAGGCCCGCGCTAGAATTTGATGAACGGCATCGCATAATCAAAACTCATCATTTGTTGTTCCGCCATAGCCTGATACACCACCTGCAGAAACGCCAGGTTGTGATCGACACCACGGGCAAACAAATACACGATCTCCACAAGTTGTTTGTCGATTTCACTGCTGTCGCGCTGTTGCGCAAGCAGGTGTTGCACCTGCGGATGACTGGCAATGAGAAAACGCAGGATCGCAAGGCGGATCGTCAGCAAGTGAATATAGACGAATGGATCGGGCAAACTGACAAACCATTCGCGTTGCAGACAGTTAATCAAATACCGACTCAGACATTGTTCCAGGCGCACGCCGTATTGTGTATTGAGCCGATCCCAGCGTTGCTGATACACCTGCCATAATTGTTCCGGCGGCAGATTGTCGCCATAGACATCCATGTCACCCTGCGCCTGAATCTGTTCACGATAATGTGCGAAGATTCCCGTCGCCATGCGACTCAACTTATCGTCCGGCGCCAGCTGAATGCGTAATTGCAATACGGCCTGGATTACCACCAGGGCAACCGGTTCAGCGGTCACATACTGAAAGTAATAATTATCCAGGGTACCCAATGTCTTTGCCGATCGGATCCGCGCCAACTCCTCATTCAGCAGTTTCTGATTCTGCGCACAGCCCTGGTGATACCAGGGTGCCAGGCGATGACTGAAGTTGGAGAGAAAGTACAGGCGTGTCTCAAAGGCGTATTTATCTGCCTGTGCCAGCCACAACATCGCCTCGCGTACGGAGGGAAACTGGCTGGCATAAAAATCGATTTCATTACCGGGCACCACGCGAGTAAGCGGAATGTCTTCGCTACGCGGCAGGATGGCCGGATCAAAGTCGACGAAGGCCTGCTCTGCATCGTCGCTCAACAGGCATTGCCTCACCACTTCCGGACAGGACAAGGCGCCGGTCATCTCCACACGCTCCGCGAAACTGCTGAGCACCCTAGGAAAGAAGGCGCAGATGTTACTCAGCGGCGCCACTCCATAGCGTGCGTGCAACTGGCACAGGCCGGCATTATCCAGAAACGGGCAATAGCCATCGGCATTCATGTTGATGCGGGCATAATCCCGATCGCTCGACTGCCCGGCCGCATTCAGGACAATAAACGTTTCAAATAATTGCTGCTGCTGCGGATCAGCCTGCACCGCATCTCGCAATTTTTCATAATGCGACTTGTCAAAGCGGATATCCCAATGCTGGCAACATGTATCTTCACAGTCCCCGCCCAGACATCTGAATTCCTGCATGTAGGCAGGACTTTTATATTCCGCCGCCATTAAGTTACCGATACTTTTCCGAATTGCTGCATGCCATTACCTGTGTACGCGCCATGTAGTGATACAATAACTCACAATCCATGTATTGGCATGGGTTGATTGGTGGGAAGTCGGGCTTGTCATACGCTGTGCGCGGGCTCTGAAGTTTAGCTAATAATAGACGTTAATGTGTGGGCGAGAAATGCGCCAGTGATAATCGATCCTATCGAATTTGAACAACAACTCGCCAGGTCCGGGCTTCAATACGAACTGCTTTCACCCTTGGGCGAATCCTTCTGCCACTTCCGTTTTAGTGGTCCCTTCCAGGGTAATTTAATTGTTTGGGATGCAAGCCTGTTCACGCTATCCTATTATTTAGATCAGGGCGCTCCTCGGAGTAAGGTGATACGGCAATTTATCGAGGTCGGCGCAATGAGCGCGCAAGGCAGACTCATCCGGATTGGGTTGAACCTGGCGAAGATAGATGAACCGGCGGTATTGAAAACACGTATTATGATCAGACAGTACAAGCGTCTGGCCGCAGGCCGACATGAATTTGGCGAACCCCTGCAATTTACCCGATAGCACATGGACCGTTTAGTCAGTATCTCCCGCGCAGCAAAACTGGTTGGCGTCTCCCGCGGCAATCTGCAGCGCAGAGTCCAGGACGGTGAACTGGAAAGTTTCGAAGGCCAACTGCTTCTCTCCGACCTAGCCAGGGTATTCCCCGATGCCACCCTGGAAGACAACACCATGCTCGAGAAACTCGAACGCATCATCGAGCACGCCGCCATCAAGGCGCGCAATCGCACTACCAGTCTGCCTCCGGATATGGAAACCCTCGCCGCGCGGGTAAATCTGCTGACGGAAGATCTGATCGAGGCCAAACTGGAGATCAGCATCTTCTATAATATTATGGATAAGCTGAAGGCGCGCCTTAATACAGTCTCACGTGCACATCCGCAACTATCAGACAGTCTGCGCGATCTCCAGGCCTGGCTACTGCAGGAGATCGAGTCCGTGAGCGAGAAAAAAATGGAACAATTCCCGCTGCTGACGACCGATAATATTTTACGTCTGGTCGCCGCACAGGTACGCATCGAGCCCAGCGGCCACGAATACTTTGTGGAAGGCTCCAACAGTATTCTCGAATCCGGCCTGAGCGCCGGGCTTGCGCTCAATTACGGTTGCAGCAACGGCAACTGCGGCAAGTGCAAGGCCAGGCTCCTCTCGGGTGAGATCAAAAAGATCCGCACCCATGATTACGTCCTGACGGAGAAGGACAAGCTGCAGGGTTACTTCCTGGCCTGCTCCAATACGGCGGTGACGGATATCATCATCAGCGCTGACGAGGCCGGGAGCGAGCAGGATATTCCCTTGCAGACCTTTCAGGCCCGTGTGCGCAAAATCGAAATGCCGCTGCCGGACTTATGCGTTCTCAATATCAAGACGCCGCGGACCCAGCGACTGCGCTTCCTCGCCGGACAAAAGGTGAAACTGGAAACCCCGGGCGTTGGCGCAATGGAAGCCCATGTCGCCAGCTGTCCCTGTGAGGACATGCACCTGCAATTTCACCTGCATCGCGACAGCCATAATCCGTTTACCGAACATGTCTTCTCGCATCTGAAAGCCAATGACGTGATCAATATCGAGGGCCCGGTCGGCCATTTCGTGCTGCGTGAAGACGAGACGAACCCGATTGTCTTTATTGCCTTCGGTGAAGGCTTTGCCCCGATCAAGAGCCTGATCGAACACGCCATGACCCTGGACGTCACCGAACACATCGATTTGTTCTGGGCGGTGACCGACAACCACGAATTGTATATGCACAACAACTGTCGCGCCTGGTCGGATGCCTTTGAACGCTTCAGCTATTCACCCGTGATCGGCGGGAATCGAGATATGCTTGCAAACGACGTCATGCAAATGCTGAGTAAGGAACATCCACAACTGGATGGGTACCACTTTTATATAGCAGGGCCAGACAAGGAGGTAGCTGCCATGCAATCCGCCCTGCAGCAGCAGGGGGTAGAATCGGCGTGCGTCTTCAGCGACACACTTGCCTGATCAATCCGCGTCGCCTTCGCCTTCCTGAATCCATTTATTCAGCCCATCGATCAGTTTCTGCGCCTGATCAACACTGCTGATATTGAATTTGGATTTCGGACGATACGTTCCTTCGCGCTTCTGATAGCGACGTACCGAGAATTTCACTGGACCGAAATCATTCTTCTTCCGGTCCCAATCCTGATATTTGAATAAAATAGTCGACCACGCCCCTTTCGTCAGAATGACCTTGTCCAGTTCCTTCACCAGTTGCTGGTCATTTTCAAAATAGTTCATGGTAATATCATCGACTGTCTCAGCCATCATCAATTCCTGTGTTATTTCGAGAGTAGACTGCCGCGTAGCTTACCTGCACATCGCAAAAAAATCAGCACTTTGTTTCAGCTACTCCAGCGCGGAAAATTTCCGGCAAATTTGCTTATCCACTCGACAGCGGCTTCCTGTGCACTCAAACGACGCCCTTCATGCATCGCTACCCGTTGTTTGTACTGCTGGATATGGCAAATCTGCTCTACCATACGCGCGATATACAAATCATCGCGGTGTATGAATTCGACCCCAATCATGTAGTGGCGGCCTTTTTGCCGGCAATAAGTCACAATGCCTTCGGCCTCAAAAGGCGGGTCAACCGCATCGATGCGTATACGTATCTGCGTACCGCGATCCATACAGCTATCTGACAGAAATGCGAGGCCACCATGGCTGACGTTGCTCACCCGCCGTTGCGCCTGTGCGGGCTGTGAGCTTACCTCAATCGCTACCGGGATATCGGCAGGGTGTCTTATATAAGTTCGCATGGGCTCATCCTTAAATTACGCTTCCTGCCCGATATAATGCATAATCCACGCCACGGAAAATTTACGACATATCAGAGAGATGCAAAACACCCCACCGCAAGGTCTGTTCAGTCTTCGTCACCGCCGCGCCATTATTCTGTCACTGTCCCTGGTCGCCCTTGTGTATCTCCTGGTGGTGCTGGTAACCGGTGCGGATGCCGCCTGGCAGGTATTTTCCAGATTGGGCCCGGCCGACTGGCTGCTGTTGCTGAGTTGTTCCTTCGGCAATTATTTACTGCGTTTTGTGCGTTGGCAGTATTTTTTACGTCGTGCCGGCTGGCGGCTACCGCTGCGCTTACATCTGGCCTACTACCTTGCCGGGTTTGCCCTGACCACGACACCGGGCAAGGCCGGCGAGACGATCCGCTCTGTCCTCCTGCGGCCGCATGGGATTCCTTATCCGACTTCGCTTGCCTGTTTCTTCAGCGAGCGTCTTCTGGATGTCGTCGTCGTTGCCCTGCTCGCGGCATTGACCACACTCGCCTTCAGCGCAGATCAGAATTTTATTTTCATTCTGCTCGGCCTGGCCTTTATCGTTTTTCTCCTGCTGCATAGCCCATGGCCGTTGCACATACTGGAATATCTGCAGCGCCGTTTGCACTCCAAACGTCTGCAGCGAGGCCTTGGACATCTACATCAACTGGTGCACGACGCACGTAATTTTCTGACGCTGCAACCCCTCGCGCTCGGGTTGCTGCTGGGCATCGCGGCCTGGAGCCTTCAGGGCTATGCGTTTTATTATTTGTTGCAGGTGATTGGTTTCGAGATGCAACTGCCTCTCGCCATGGGCATCTACGCCATCAGTCTGCTGGCCGGTGCGGTTTCCATGATCCCGGGCGGCATTGGCGCAACCGAAGCGGCCATGGCGATCATGCTCGCGGCGGCGGGTGCCGATACACATGTCGCCGTCGTCGTTCCGGTGATCAATCGGTTAAGCACATTGTGGTTTGCCGTGGCGGTAGGCCTGCTCGCGGCGGGATGGCTGGCCGCTAACAGGCGATTAAGCACAGACTGATCGACTTCAGCGTTTGAATATCACCCCTGGTGGTAACCAAATTCGCCCCGCCATTCGCCCTGGCGATAATCCAGTTGTAACCAGCGTGGTGTGAATGGTGCCTCCTGGGCAATGGGGAAATCCGTCAACGGTGGCTCCTCACCGTCATAATCATTGGAGCAATGCGCGGTCATCACCGGCCGGAAATTCACAAACAGCTTGTCGCTCACCGCTAACCAGCCGGTTTTGGTTGCGGGCTCGGTTTCATAGAAGCGTACCTTCAGCCGCAACAGACAGCTGAAATACAATTCCATTTGCACATACAGGGCAGCGTTGCGACCAGCCAGTGCCGATTTTGCGGCAGGACTGAGTTCAATGGTGAGGGGGCGTTGATTGAGCGAAATGGAATGATCGGGGGTCATTGTCTGCACCATCTTGTCAGGTAAGTGTTTGCAACCAGAGTTTGGAATTGGCGACCTGCCGGGTAAACAGCGTTGCATCCTTGAACGCCTGGGTCAGTACGCTCGCGCCCTGGAGTTGCATGAGCAGCTGCAAGGCCAACTCCGCCGCCTCCTCGGCCTTACCCATTTGCTGGAATTGCCGGGTCAGCCAGTCCAGCTGTGAGCGCAACAGGGCATTGGCCGGTTTTGCCAGCGGACTGTCGCTCTTGTTCAGCTCGGTACACAAACCGCCAATCGGACAACCATGGCGCGCAATGGCCTCGCTATCCAGCACCAGCATACTGAGGTAGCCTTCGATACGCGCGCGTGGGTCACTCAGGCGGTCCAGCTCCTGGGTCAGTTGTTTGAATTCCTCTGCCCGTGTATCGATAACCGCCTGGGCCAGGGCATCTTTGGTCTTGTAGTAGTAATAGACGTTACCCAGCGGCACATCCGCCGCACGGGCAATATCGGCCAGGGTCGTCTGGGCGTACCCCATGGCGTGGATTAAATCTCGCGCGGCTGCGGTCAAGCGGGCTCTTTTGGATTCGGTAGGTGGCATTTACTAATTATAGTTAGCTGACTAACTGGAAAGTGTAGTCAACCCCGCCGGAATAACAAGCTCGCAGGACGGGTAATCGAGGCCAAATCCGGGCTGTTCGCATGGTAAAGTGCGTACAGGTATGCAGACGTGTGTTAAGAAAGACCAGGCCCCTTCCCATCCACGCACCGGACTCGGCGTCTCCAGGTGGATAGCGCTGCTTCTCTTCTTGGCCGCCAGCCCTGTCCTGGCCCAGACAGAAGAACCCGCCCTGCCCAGCGGCGAGAGCATCAATACGGACTGCACCGATCTGTTCCCGGAGGATCCACTCACCGAAACCAAACCGGGATTCTTTTCCTTTCTCGACGCGCCGCAACAGCGTATTTCCGCAGGCCTGGAGAGCATGGCCCAGTCCATCGACTCATTCTTTGCCAACGAGCAGGTATTTTATAAATCCAGTGGCAGCTATCTGCGTTATAGCGTTGACTCCTTGTTCGAAGAAGGCGGGCGGCTCACCACGGTTGGCAAGCTCGACATCAGCCTGCATCTGCCACGCACGGAACAAAAACTCAAACTGGTGCTGGAAAGCGACCCGGTGGAAAGGCAGTCCAATCTGCAACGGGCAACGACCAACACCCTCGACACGGCGCAACCGGAGACTAATTACTATGCCGGCCTGCAAAGTGAATTCGGTAAGGAAACCAAATGGCGGTTCTCGCCATCCGTGGGACTGAAGTTACACTTCCCTATTGAATATTATGTGCGGATGCGGGCCTTCCGCGATATCAGATTCACCACCTGGAATCTGCACCTGACGGAATCGGTTTACTGGTACGACACCGTAGGCGCCGGTGCCGATTCGGAAATGGTATGGGAACGCCTGTTGGACAAACGATTGCTGTTTCGCGCCAGCAGTCTGGTGCGCAATACCGAAGAATACCAACGGTTCGATCTGAGCCAGGTCTTTTCCATTTCCCAAACCCTGAGCGAACGCCGCGCCATTACGTATTCCATTGGATTCTTCGGCAACAGCGAACCGAATATTCATGCAACGGATTATGTGTTGCAGGCGCGTTATCGACAAATCATTCACGGCGATTACCTGTTCATGGAGCTGGTCCCGCAGGTCCGTTACCGCATCGATTACGCCTTCACTCAGGAAGACTCGCTATTGGTGCGTTTTGAATGGCTGTTCCGGCGTTAAGCGGGCACTGTCTCAATGGCGCAGGCGCTGACGCAGACGTTCCCGCATTTGTTCGCGCTGCGCCGGACTCGCATTGCGCCAGTGTTCGCGGATGCGTGCCCGCTCTTCCGGTGACGCGTTCTGCCACTGTTCGCGCAGTTGCTGGCGTTCTTCGGGCGTGGTCTCGCGTAAAAAATTTCGCAGATTCTGCCGCTGCTCTTCGCTCATATTGCGCCACTTTTGCCGCAGCTCCTGCTGGCGCTCCGGGGATTGTTGTCTGAACCACTGATACATCTTGCGTAACTGCGCCTGCTGTTCCGGTGGCAGCTCGCGGAATTTCTGGAAACGTTCACGCATCTTTTCACGCTGTTCCTGCGTCAACGCCTGCCATTTCTTGAGGCGCGCTTTTGCCTGCGCACGTTGTTCCGGCGTCATTGTCTGCCAGCGTTGCGCACCATCGCGCAGGTGCTGTTGCCGCTCCGCCGGTAGTTGCGCCCATTTGTCTTTGAGCGGTTGCAGGATCTGCTGTTCGCTCGCGCTCAAGGAATCCCAGCTGATCGGGGCCTGCGCCCAAACGGGTTTGCACAATACCAACATCAATAGCAGCGTATAGCCTAAAAATTTAGTCATGGTCCTGCCGCCTGCTTTGCTGCCGTACATCATCCTGCTTTTGCCGCCCCTTGCTCTGCTGTGTCTGCTTAGCGCCCGTCATCTCTTCAATGGCCTGCCAGGTCATGGGATCAACCACCTCATTATCCACCTTGACGCCCTCACCGAGGAATTCCAACAGGGCCATATCCGGCGGATTGCTGTTCTGGGCATATAAATTCATTCCGCACATCAACATGGTCGCCACTAACGCGCGTTTAACCGTTGCGCTTCTCCAGCTCCAGCCATTGGTAAAAATCGAGATTCTCATACAGGTCAAGATCGTCACTCGTCGTCAGTAAGGCCATGTCTTCCATCGCCGGTGGTGTCACGGGACCCTGCGATTGCATGACATGCAGGCTAATCGCGACCAGCACGACCGTAGCCGCCACGCCCGCCAGGGCGACAGGTTGCCAGAGTCGCCGCGGCCTTTGCAATGTCTCCAGTGCCTTGTGCCGGGCCAGGCGCAAATCGCGCAAGGTATCGGCGTCCAGTTGCGCTTCGTTCGCATCGAGCGTGGACTTGATGCGTCGCAGAAACGCCTGCTCCTGTTGTTTCGGATCGCTCATTACCAATGATCCTCCAGTTGATTACGTAAACTCTGCACCGCGCGCGAGTAATGCGTCTTGACGCTCCCCTCGCTCACACCCATGGCCCGTGCGGTTGCCGCCACATCCAGACCTTCCCACTGCCGCAACAGAAAAACCTGTTGTTGACGCAGTGGCAATTTTTTCAACGCCGCATCGAGGGTCTGCATCGCCCGCTGCTGGCCCAATTGCTCATCCGGCTGGTGCGTGCCGGTTTGCGCCACCTGCTCGAGGGGATCCTCTCCAGTATCCTCTTCATCACTGCGACCGAACCACTGTCGCCATTTCCGGCGGACGGCATTGCGACGATAAAAGTCGGCGAGGTTGTTCTGTACGATGCGGGTGAACAGCGCCGGCCAATCACCTTCATCTCGCTTGGCGTAACGTTGCACCAGTTTGAACATGGCGTCTTGCACAACATCAAGGGCATCGTCATGGTTACCAGTCGCCACATAAGCCATGCGGTAGGCCCGGCGTTCGTGCGCGGCCAGAAATCTATCCAGGGCGGTCGTCCTGTCTTCGTGCCGTGCAACCAAGTCGTTCCCCTATACCTGCCAGGCTGAAATCGCAAACACACTACGCGTTGATTCTTCCGTTATTATGGCCATGCACACACGGGAAAGACCACTGCTCGCCAGCTTCCCGCACGCACAGGCGCTATGCCTTAGTGACGCGCATCGATGCGGTTGTGCAGGCGCTCACCACGGTTGTCCAACCGATGGTCAATACGATCGCCTCGACGATCCAGACGGTTATCGATGCGATCCCCCGTGCGGTCCAGACGTTCGGCCCGGTGCTCGTGACCGTTGGCCTCGGCAATATCGGAGCGGCGGTCGAGACGATGATTAATACGGTCGCCCCGCTTATCCAGGTGACGCTCAATCCGGTCCCCGCGACGGTCCAAATGGTTCTCGACCACCTGGCCCGGGTCTGACGCCAAGGCCTGACCGGCTGCCATACTACCCAGAAGGGCGCCCAATAAGGTGATGGTTTTCAGTTTCATGGTTGTACTCCTGCCTGCTTATTCGTTATTAATCTCGCTCGTTACTGTGATTAACGCGCACGGGCAGGCCCGGTTGACAGGGAGAGGGAAAAAATTCCGGCCATCCCGGAAAAGAAAACCCCGCCCAACGCGACTGGCCTGCCAAGCAGGCGAGCCCGTCGGAAGCGGGGTTAGAGTACTGTCAATTATTCTGATTCGTTAGTTTAGTTAGGAACGACGTTGGTAGCCTGCAGTCCTTTCGGGCCCTGCTCGACTTCGTATGAAACGTTCTGACCTTCGTTCAGTGTGCGGTATCCATCTGCCTTGATTGCGCTGAAATGAACGAACACATCGTCCCCCCCTTCAGCCGGCGCGATGAAGCCGTAACCTTTGGAATTATTGAACCATTTGACTGTGCCTGTGGCCATATTGATATACCTCAACTTGCAAATACACTTTCAACTCCTGCATGCATCCTCCTCTTACTGTCATGCAGTTGTCTTTAAGTATACCCATCGGATATAGGCCTGCCTATGGATCAGACGGTCAAAACGGCAATAACACTTTTTCAGTATATGCTTATAGAATGAAGAAGCCTGACCGTGTTGGCCAGGCTTTCTGTTAACACCGATGTTTATTCCGACCCACGTAATGCAGCAATGCGTTCTTCCAGCGGCGGATGTGACATGAAGAGTTTTTTCAGGCCGTGGCCGATGCCACCGGCAATGCCGAAGGCCGCGAGTTGATCCTGCAAGTGCGGTTGACCTGCATTCATTTGCAGGCGTTGCAATGCCGCAATCATTTTCTGGCGTCCCGCCAGACGCGCACCACCGGCGTCGGCACGAAATTCACGCTGGCGGCTGAACCACATGACGATCATGGAGGCCAGGATCCCCAGTACCAACTCGGCCACGATCGTCGTGACCCAGAAGGCGACGCCATTGCCACGGTCGTTTTTGAAAACCGCCCTGTCCACGGTATGCCCAATCACGCGTGAGAGGAAGATCACAAAGGTATTCACGACACCCTGAATCAAGGTGAGCGTCACCATGTCGCCGTTCGCCACGTGAGTGATCTCATGACCGAGCACAGCCTCCGCCTCGTCACGATCCATGGCACGCAAGAGACCGGTACTCACGGCGACCAATGCACTATTGCGATTGGCGCCGGTGGCAAAGGCATTCACATCCGGCGCATCATAGATTGCCACTTCCGGCATACCGATACCCGCTGCTTCGGCCTGGCGGCGAACCGTCTCTACCAGCCATTGCTCGGCGGCATTGGCGGGTTGGGTAATCACCTGGGCGCCGGTCATGCGCTTGGCCGACCACTTCGACATAAACAGCGAAATGAAGGCACCGCCAAATCCGATGACGGCGGCAAAGATCAACATGGCACCGGGGTTCATGCCCTGCCGCGCGAGATAATAGTCGAAGCCAAACAGACGCATGGCGATGCTCAGCACCAACAGGACGGCCAGGTTGGTTAAAACGAATAAAACAATTCGCTTCATACAGATCCTCTAGTTCGGTAAATTTTCTTCCAAAAACCGGGTGTAATTCTCCGCGCTCACGATCTGGGTACCATCACAGTTGAATTGAATCCGCACAATCGACTGCACGATATTGATCGTAATATTGCGCAGGTAATACATGGGCATGTCACGCAAGGCTTTCAAGGTACCGATAACGATTTTGATCTCGTCCGGTTCCATGGGTTCCCACGCCCGGCTGCGCTTGGCCATGAAATTTTTCCAGTAACCCGGCAATTGTTGATAGACGGGGTGTTCGCGCAGCGCCGCGTAAGTCTCGCGGATCAGCCGAATCTTGTCGTTGTACGCCACGGCAGGAAACTGGCGCTCGATGTAGGCCGGGTCGATCATCTTTTCCGCGTCATGAATTTCCTGACGCATGGGGTCGAAGACCGAGTGCGTCCGGATCTCACCGTTATTGAAACCAATGAATAACTGGTACGGCGAGTGATTCAGCATAAGGTCTTCCAGTCGCGGCATCAGCTCGTCCAGGTGGGTATCCACGCTGGATAAATAGCGTTTGCGTTCCACCGTGGTTTCGCGCATCGACGGGTCGCCGCGTATGCCGATCTGCAAACTCGAGGCATTGATACCCGCTGCACTGACGATACTCTCCCTGAGTACTTTTTCTTCCATATCCATTTCTTGTTCTGACATAGCGTTTATACCAACAAAATAAAATAAGGTTCCGTGCGTTTGACTGAGCGCGATTGTAGCAAGGCTGAATGGAAAATCCGTGAAACCGGACGGGATGCAATAAAATTTAACGACTGCGCGACCTGTTCCGCCCGCGTGTCTTGTTTTTATGCGCTGGTTGCGACGGTGTTTTGGGCAGGCCGTTATGTTGGGTCAGGAACGGACGTGACCTGGCATGTTGACGACGGCCTTCGCTATCCTCACCGGTTCCCTTGGGTTGCCAGTTGGGTACCAGATGACGTTTACCGTTACCAATCAAATCCGCGCGTCCCATCTCCTGCAGCGCCTTGCGTAACGTCGGCCAGTTCTCCGGATCGTGATAACGCAGGAAGGCCTTGTGCAGACGACGCTGGCGCAGTCCCTTGGCGACACTGACTGTTTCGCTGCTGCGGCTGACTTTATGCAGGGGATTCTTGCCGCTGTGGTACATGGCCGTGGCCAATGCCATGGGTGACGGCAAAAAGGTCTGTACCTGGTCCGCGCGAAAACCATTGTGCTTTAACCACAGGGCCAGGTTCAGCATGTCTTCGTTACTCGTACCGGGGTGGGCGCCAATGAAATACGGGATCAGGTACTGTTCCTTGCCGGCGGCCTTGGAATAGCGATCGAACAATTCCTTGAAACGATCATAGGCACCCATGCCTGGCTTCATCATTTTCGACAAAGGCCCGGTCTCGGTATGTTCCGGTGCAATCTTCAGGTAACCACCGACGTGATACGTCACCAGTTCCTTCACATACTCCGGTGACTCCACCGCGAGGTCATAACGCAGGCCTGAACCGATCAGGATCTTTTTGATCCCCGGCAGTGCGCGTGCACGCCGGTAGAGTTTGATCAAGGGTGCATGGTTGGTGTTGAGGTTGTGACAGATGCCGGGATAGACACAGGACAGGCGCCGGCAGGCCGATTCGATCTTGGGGTCCTTGCACGCCAGGCGGTACATGTTGGCGGTGGGGCCGCCCAGATCGGAAATCACGCCGGTGAAACCCGGCACCGAATCACGAATGGTTTCGATCTCGTGGATGATGGAATCTTCCGAACGACTCTGAATGATACGGCCTTCGTGTTCGGTGATGGAACAAAAGGTACAACCGCCGAAACAACCACGCATGATGTTGATGGAAAAGCGGATCATTTCATACGCAGGAATGTTCTGTTCGCCATAGTGCGGATGCGGCCGCCGGGTGTAAGGCAGTTCAAACACGCCATCGAGCTCTTTGGTCTCTAACGGAATCGGCGGCGGATTGATCCAGATATCCCGATCGCCATGGCGCTGCACGATGACCCGCGCATTCCCCGGGTTGGTTTCCAGATGAAACACGCGCGAGGCATGCGCATACATCACCGGATCCTCACGGACGGTCTCATACGCCGGTAAACGGATCACCGTCCTGCTGCGGTCGTGTTTGCTGACGCGTGGAATGAACTGCACCGTGGCACCATCGTTGTTGCTGGCGCAGGCGCTTTCCTGCATCGCGTAGGGATCGGGATGCGGCTGGATGGTCCCTGGCCGGTCCAGATGGGTGGAATCCATTTCGAACCAGCCGTCGGGGATGGCCTTGCTGAGCACTGCCGTGCCGCGAATGTCACGCAGCGCCCCAATCGATTCGCCCGCGGCAAGCCGGTGGGCAATCTCGACGATCTGGCGCTCGGCATTACCATACACCAGCAGGTCGGCCTTGCTGTCCAGCAGCACGGAACGGCGCACCTTGTCGGACCAGTAATCGTAATGCGCAATACGGCGCAGACTGGCCTCGATGCCGCCGATAATGATCGGCACATCCTTGAAGGCCTCCCGACAGCGCTGGGCATAGACGTTCACCGAGCGATCCGGTCGCTTGCCGCCCTCGCCGCCCGGCGTATAGGCATCGTTGCTGCGAATTTTGCGATCCGAGGTATAGCGGTTAACCATGGAGTCCATGTTGCCCGCCGTCACGCCAAAAAACAGATTCGGTTTGCCCAGGCGGGCGAAGTCCGCGGTATCGCGCCAGTCAGGCTGCGCGATAATCCCCACGCGAAAGCCCTGTGCCTCCAGCACCCGGCCGATTACCGCCATGCCGAAGCTGGGATGATCCACATAGGCGTCACCGGTCACCAGTATGATGTCGCAACTATCCCAGTGCAGTTGCGTCATCTCCTCGCGTGTCATCGGCAAAAACGGCGCGGGGCCGAATTTCTTCGCCCAGTGTTTACGATAGGAAAATATGTCGGGAGCGGCTTGCATACAATTGAGGTCGGAAACATAAGACCGGCGTCTGCCGGTCCTTGTATATAAGTATAACATAGCCACCCTTCAAGCTGGATGACGATCCCGGATGCGATCATGTGCCGGTCTGCGTATAATTCGCGGCTGTTTTAACACGCGAAGATGTTGTGCCTTTTATGCCGGATATGTTTGATGTGCAACTCGAAGACTTTGACGAACGCGTGCTCGCCGCCTCGCAGCAACGCATCGTCCTTGTGGATTTCTGGGCCGAGTGGTGTCCGCCCTGTCTGGTGATCGCGCCTGTGCTGGAACAGCTTATTCCGGATTATGCAGGAAAGGTGCAACTGGCCAAGCTGGAGGTGGATGAAGGTGACAATATGAAACTGGCCGGACGCTATCAGGTGCGCGGTTTCCCGACCATCATCCTGTTCCAACACGGGGAGGAAAAGGCCCGCTTCAGCAGCGCGCGGTCCAGGGGCTTTATCGAGGAATTTATCGCGCCCTGGCTGGATTAACGGTGCCGGTTCAATTGCCCAAACCCAGATAGGCAACCAGCCCGGGGACCAGCAACCACAACAGCCCCTTAATCAGGAAAAACAAAAAACCTGCCACGCCAACGCGCTTGAGCCAGGGACAGACCAGACTGAACCGGCCGGATTTCGCTGTCGAGGATTCAGGTAACATAGATTACGTTCCATCTTGACGTACTGAACTTATCGGCGCGTCGGGGTAAAGGTTTAACCGAAATATATTATTTGGAACGACGGTAGCGGTTACAGCAATGCGCGGAAGTACGGCAGCCAATACAGCAAAAAGACAATCGCCACCACAAGATTGACGATCAATATCAGGCGGTATGCGGGTTTACGCTCCGCCGGCATGGAGGTCATGTATACCGTCGTCATGATGGCATCCAGCAGCAGAAGCATGAACAGTATCGGCGCCAGCGCCGCCACCATCATGACGATCATCGCATGGGAACTTTCATAATCGGGGGTCGTGCCCGGCAGCGGCCGTGCCAGTGCATCGATCAACACGAACAATAACAACGAGATCCGTAAAAATCCAAATGCCTGCACGAGGTGGTTAAGTTTTTTTATCATGGTGGTTAATGCTGCTGTTTGCGTAGATGACTGGGGTCAAACTGGACCATTACCTGATTTTCCGGGGCATCCGTGAAAACGAGGTCCAGCATCAGGTCTTCGCCTTCCTGGACTACTTTCACCTGTTTGAGATCCGGCAGCCGATTGGCAAGATAGGCGCAGCCCGCGGCGATCATCGCATCGTGCTCATCCAGCAGCGCCTGGACCATGTGCATGGCAACGAATTTGGCCCGTTGCGTCGCATCGGGTTCGGCAATGGATTCGCCGTTCAACTCGATACCACTGTCCATATCGCTGTCCATTTTTTCGAGATACTGGCGCTGATGCCCTGGCAGGCGTTTGGCACGATCGTATTCAACTACAGACTGTCCGTTTAACAGGACGACAAGCTTGTCACTCATTTCAAGAATCCCGGCTCAGCAATATTCAGCAGGCGGCTACTATAACCAACTCCGCGCACAAACTGAATGCCAAAATCTCATCCGATGATCTTATCTATCTTGTGCGCATTCAGGTACAGCTCGAAATCGGCCAGCGCCAGCGGATGACTGATGTAATAGCCCTGCGCATAATCGCAATCCCAGGTGCGTAGCCAGCTCCAGGCCTGGTCGTTCTCCACGCCTTCCGCCACGGTTTGCAGGCCCAGGTTATGCGCAAGCTCGATGATCGAATGCACGATCGCCGCATCACTCTCGTCCCGCATCATATCGATCACAAAAGACTTGTCTACCTTGAGCATCGATACCGGCAACTGTTTGAGATACACCAGCGAGGAAAAGCCTGTGCCGAAATCATCGATAACTACCTGCACGCCCATATTATCCAGCTCCGACAATACCAGGCGTGCACGTTCGGGTTCCGCCATCATCACCCGTTCGGTAATCTCCAGCGTCAGATATTTCGCGGGCAGCCCCCACTTTTCCAGCTTCTGTGTGATGTTCAAACCGATGTTCGGATCCTGAATGTCCCAGACCGACAGATTTACCGAGATATTGATCTTATGGCCTTTCTGATGCAGGTGCTGGCAGTCGCGAATCGCGGTATCCAGGACCCAGTTGGAAAGACGCTTGATCAGGCCGGTCTGTTCCGCGACATTGATAAAACTGTCCGGCATGATCAGGCCATGCTTGGGATGCTTCCAGCGCAGCAAGGCTTCGGCCCCATCCACCGTGCTTTCGCGCATGGCCAGTTTAGGCTGGTACTGCAGGATAAATTCGTCATTCTCCGCGGCACTGCGCAGATCCGAGAGCACGGACAGGTGGGTGACACTGTGTTCGTCGCGTTCGACGTCATACAACATGATACCGCTATTGCTGCGCTTGGCCATGTACATGGCAACGTCCGCATGCTGCAGCAGGCTCTCCGAGGTCTCGCCATGATGGGGAAACACCGCAACGCCGATACTCACACCGACGTATAAGGAGTGTTCGTATACCTCGTAGACCTTTTCCAGGCGCTCGTGGATCGCGGCCGCAATGCGCAGGGCATTGGTATCACTCACGTTCGGCAGCAATACCGCGAACTCATCCCCGCCCAGGCGGGCGACGGTATCCGAATCACGCAACACGTTGCGCAGCCGCGCGCCTACCTGCTGCAATAGCGCGTCGCCGGTCAAGTGACCCAGCGTATCGTTAATCTCCTTGAAGCGATCCAGATCGAGCATTAATAACGCAAGCGAGCGCTTACGCCGCTGGGCATTGCTGATCGATTGATTGAGTCGATCCATCAGCAAGGTGCGATTCGGCAGTGATGTCAGCGCATCGTGCATGGCGATGTGTTCAAGCGCCAGTTGCCGCGAATGCACCTGTTGCCGCAGATCTCGGAATGCATCCGTCAGGTCGCGAATTTCGATGGCCTGCACATCCGGCAGGTCGGTGACCTCCAGCCCCTTCGCCTCCGCTTTCAGGCTACTCGCCACCTTGGCAATCGGGCGGATAAAATTCAGTTCCAGCACGATATACCCTATTGCACCGATCACCAGTACAAACATCGCCATCCCCCAGAGTGAATTGACAATGGAGTGCGATACCTGCGCCTGGTTGACGATGTCGATATCGGATGCCTGTTTCAGCTCGGCATCAAGCAGGTCGAGTCTGTCGTAGATCTCGTTGAATAAAGGGTTGATGACATCGTTGATCAGCGGGATGTCACCGCGCCAGCGACCCTGGGTATAAATCAGCACAACCTGTTTGAATCCCTCATGCCAACGCGGTGCAAGTTTTTCCATGCCGTCGATTGCAGTGGAGGCTTCGAGATCGAGGGAATACTTTTTGTTGTAGTCAAGAAGCTGAGTAATTAATTCCCCTATCCTGGTATAAAAAGTTTCCACATCATGGATTTGTGCCTGGCTGGCGTTCTCGAATAACGAACCCGTACGGTTAATCATGAATAAACGGTACGAATTGATCATGCGATGCCATTGATCGCGAACGGTGATCAGCGCGTTCTGTACCTGCTTCTGGTGCGGCTTGAGGTGGTTATTATTGGAATAGACGTTGATGGCGTTATCAACCTGGGTAATAAAATTGCGATTGATGTCCAGCATCTCGCCGTTCGCAAGCCGCATGGCCGGATACATCAGGTTTGCATCCATCCTGACCTTCATGATTTGCACGGAGGATGACTCGACGCTCTTGAGGATGGCGGTGAGTTCCTGCAGTTTGGGCAGGATGCTGCTTTGCTGGGTCCAGTCCGTCTTGAGCAATTCCGCCAGCAACTTGTTTGCCCGTTGGGTTTCGTCGTTAAACTGATCCTGGGTCTTTTGCGAGGGCGCGAGCAGGAAGAGATTCAAGGCATTATCCGCGTTGATCACGGCACGCCGAATCTGGTGCGCCAGGTCCGCTACCGTGATGCGCTTTTCAATCTGATGCACACTGGTCTCGCCGGTCTGGCGGACCCAGATGCCGCTATACCAGGTATACGACAACACCACCGTCGACATCACCAGGCCGATCAGCACGTATTGCTTCCGAACACTCTTGCTTGTTATAAATTCTATTAATGCGCGCATAGATTACAATCTGAACGCCGTAGCCCTTTGTAAACTATAGGCAAGTTTTGACATCTCTGTCCGCGATTCCCCGTCATTGCGGCCTACTTGGGCGGACTGGCAGGCGGGGTGTTGTCATTGATGAATTTTACAATCAGGGCCGGAGGGATTGCCCCCTCCTGTGCACCAATTAACTCACCCTTTGGGTTGTACACGAGAAACGACGGTGTTCCAACCCAGGTATGATGAGTCAGTGTTTGATAGAGCGTGGCGACCGTGACCGGCTCACCCACCAGATTGGGGAAGGGCACGGCATGCCGTTTGATAAACGCACGCGCCGCATCCAGCCCGGCCTGACCATCAAGGCTGATGCCCAGCATGCTGACCTTATCCTGATGGTCCTGTCCGAATTGAATGTAATGGCCCATCTCGGCATTACATACCCGGCAGTCGGCGGCCCAGAACATCACAACCGTCCATTTGCCCTTGCCGGTATAGTCTGCAAGTCGCTCGGGCTTGCCCCCAAGATCCATGAGCTCAGCCCAGCTACTTGTGACTATTAACAGTCCACACAACAAAAAGACTAAACGCACGGTTTGTTTCACGCAGGCGACCTCTTGTATATTGTCACGCTTAAGACTGCCTTCATTACGGCGAGTTCAGCGCGGAATCTAGATACGCATCGCAAACACCGGAATCCACACTCATGTTATATGCCACACCCGCCGAAGCGGAAGATGCCTTTTACCATGCATTCTCACATTGTGACCTGAACACGATGATGGAAATCTGGCTGGACGCCGCGCATGTCGAATGTATCCATCCCGGCGGCCCGCGCCTGGAAGGTATTGCAGCCATTCGCCGTAGCTGGCAACAAATCTTTGCGCAGGGGGAACGTCTGCGCTTTCACATTGTTCGTCATCAGTGCACACAGACAGGCAATCTGGCGATTCATAGTGTCAGCGAACAGATCCAGACCGGTGTTGCGGGCACACAGAGCATGGCCGAAGTCATTTCCACCAATATTTACGAACTCACTGCGAATGGCTGGCGCATCATACTCCATCACGCCTCACCGGCCCGTGCCGTACCGCAGGCCACAACCACGACCATGCACTAAAAGGCCGGCTCAACAGCCAGGACGGTTGCCTGCTCACCGCTGACGGCAAATCGGATATTGCACTCATACACACGCATGCCGTATTCGTGCGTTACTGAATCGCGTTGATATGCTGGCCGCGGGTCCTGCGCGATCAGTTCCTCCACCAGTACGCGTAAATCCGGATAACGCGTTGACCACTGAATAACTTGCGCATCTGCTTCTTCGGACCAGTTCACCCGCAACAGCTCCCGTGGCACCTCGTCGGTAAAACCGGCATGCGCATCCGCCACGCTATCTGCATAGGGCAGATACGGTTTGATATCGAGCACCGGTGTGCCATCCACCAGATCGCAACCACGGATAGACAAATATAATCGCCCGTCACGGCGACGAATATCCTCCAGGGCGCATAAAGAAAGGCCGATGGGATTGGGACGGTACGGTGCGCGACTGGCAAACACCCCCACCCGCTCATTCCCGCCCAGCCGCGGTGGTCGTACCGTCGGTTGCCAATGCTCACGGACCGCGAGATGAAACACACTCACGACCCAGATGTGTGAATAGCCCGTGAGCGCCGTAAAGGCTTCATCACGATCGTAGGGCGGCAGGATTTCAAGCTGACTCTTTAATTGCGCGACCAGGCCCGATTGCCGCGGTAAACCGAATTTTTCCTTGAGCGGAGAATGAATACGCCCGATCGGATGACATGTCCAGGTTTGATCGACCACGTGGATTACAAGCGCATCTGCAACACGGATTTGATTTCTTCATCCGTGAGCACAATGGGATTGGTTTTCATACTGCTGCCGCGCGAATGGGTAACAACATGATCCAGGCCATCCTCCGTGACGCCGTATTCGCGCAAGCGCGGCAACTGCATCTGCTCGGTCCAGTCGTAGAGCAAACCCACTAATGCCTCGCGTGCCGCGTCGGCGGAAGCGTGTCGGCGTTGACACAACACCTCGCCCAGGCGCACGTATTTTGCCAGTGCAATATTGTCCGGGTCACGCGCCTGCAGTGTCTTGATATTCACTTCCGTGGCCGCCGCCACGAGGGTGCCACAAACGACACCATGCCCGATGGGATAGAACGCACCCAAGGGTGACGCCAGACCGTGCACCGAGCCAAGCCCCACCTGCGCAAGCGTAATACCGGACAGCAAGGCGGCGTACGCCATTTGCGCGCGTGCCGCGTGTGCGCCAGCGGGATCGCGATACCACGGCAACAGGCCATCGCGCACCGCGCGCAAACCGCTGATCGCCAGCGCATCGGTCATGACATTGGCGCGCAGCGAGACATAGGATTCAAGCAACTGGGTCAGGGCATCCATGCCATTGGCAGCAATCAGGGCGGGGGGGCAACTCGCTAACAGATCCGGATCCACGACGGCATATTCGGCGACCAGCCTGTCGTGCCGAAAAGATTTCTTGAAACCTTCAGGTCCCTGCACGCTCAATACGGCGTTTTTCGTGGCTTCGCTGCCGGTGCCTGCGGTCGTCGGCACCGCAATAAACGGGACTGCGGGTCCGGTGTAAGGCAACTCGGGACCGACACCCTCCAGGTAATCCATGACGCTGTGCCCGACGCGTAACAAACCGGCAATGGCCTTGGCGCCATCGAGGACACTGCCGCCACCCACGCCCAGTACGACATCGACATTCGCATCGGCATATTGCGCAACAAGTTCGTCAATCAAGACAGGGGATGGTTCGCCCGTGATCTTGCAATGCTGCCACTGCATGTCCCGTTGTTGCAGTGCCTGCACCAGTGCGTCGAACTGCGCACTCCCCTGGAAGGAATTCCCTCCCGTGACTAACAGCACGCGTCTGCCGTAGCCGGCACAGAGTGCCGGTACCTTTGTCATGCTCCCGGCGCCAAACTCGATGCGCGGCAGGCGCGCGATGGAAAAAGGAAGATAGGAATGCATACTAACGGGGAAACAGGCCGGAATAGGTAATGCCCTGCCGCGGTTCCGCCATCCATTCGGCCACGGTTTCGCGCCACTGCAGATAATGTGCTGTCAGTTTGTGCGCGGCCGCGTCATCCGCAGAGACATACGCTTCATATAAAACAAACCGGGACGGGTCTTCAGGTGATTGCAGGACATCAAAACGCCGGTTACCGGGTTCACGCACAGAGGCCTCATGATTCTTGCGCGTGGCCTCGACGAAATCAGCAACGTGCTCGGGTTTGACGTGGACATGCACGAGCGTGACCTGCATGGCATTTTCCTTCGCTTGAAATCAGCCTGACACCACGGGCAGTATACTCACTTGTATATTCATCGCAATCGGCCGGCATGTTTATCTATCTTCACGGATTCAATAGCAGTGGCGCCTCCGCCAAAGGCCGTTTCTTCTCACAAACGCTGGCGCCGGATGCCGTGCACACGCCAACTTATCCACCCGCACCCGCTGCCGCGATCGCAGGACTGCAGCGCTACCTTGCGCGCCTGCTCGACACCGCACAAGAGCATGGGCCTGCCATTCTGATCGGTTCCTCTCTGGGTGGATTTTATGCGCAATATCTGGCGCGTCGGTACCAGCTGGCCGCCGTGCTGATCAACCCGGCGCTCCAACCCGAGCAGACACTGACACCGTATCTGGGTTGGCAGACGAATTACTATTCCGGCGAACGTTATTACTTCGGCAAAGACGAGCTGACCCAACTGCGTCGTTACGCCATCGCCGAACCCTGTCTGGCCCCCGTGCCAACCCTGGTCCTGCTCGATGCGGCGGATGAGATCATTGACTATCGTGATGCGGAACAACGCTATCGTGACTGTGCCCAGGTCATCGTCTATCCCGGCGGCGATCACCAATTCCAGCATCTTACCGAGGCGACAACCGCCATCCGCGCATTTACCGGGAAAATACTGGCATCGCAGAATTAACCCGGTTTTGCATTTATGAGCTATACAATGAAAAAACAGGTGGTTAGACTCTATACTTAAGTATCAGATTCACTATTACTATATAACGATATGATTCATACCCTAATTTGCATATTTGGTTCTGGCGCAAAGTGTGGTGTACGCATTTCGCCTAACTGGATAAAATAGGCTAATCTCCTGGGAGGGAGTGCAAAATGGAAAGAAAGACGTTCTTCAATAATCTGTTTACGCGACGTAATACGACTGTCGCGGATCGCCGCCGTAAGCCGCGCCTGCCCAAGGCCCGCGTGATGAAGGTATTGGTAGTGGACGATTCGCGCACCGTGGTCCACAGCCTGCGAACCGTCCTTGAACAAGATGGCTACTTCGTCATGGAAGCCTACGACGGCATGACCGCAATCGAACTGGCCAAGACCCACCGTCCCGATCTCATCCTGATGGACGTCATCATGCCGGGACTTAATGGATTTCAGGCGACACGCAAGATCCGCAAAGATCCGATAACACACAAGATCCCCATCATTATCATCAGCGCTACTGAACAACCCACGGAACAATTCTGGTTGAGCAAACTGGGTGCAAACGACTTTCTGGGCAAGCCCATTATTCGCGGCGAGCTCTTTACCAAAGTCGAAACCCAACTCTCCCCTGACATGGTCGTCGCATAAAGCGGAACCGCTTTCACCTCACCTGTCGCTGCAGGTGTTGTGCTATTACAGAAAACCCTTATTTAGCACCATCTCGCTAAATCCGCAGATTATTCGCGGATAAGGTAAACAGAATAAGAGTTGGCCCGATACAGATCTCGATCAGTTTTTAAAGCAGAGGATTTGGTTTCATGTTGAATCGCAGTCAGCGCATCACTGCGCCATTACTCGCTATTTTGTTGTTTGTTGCAGGTATACCCGCCGCACTCGCCTCGAATACGTTGACCTGGGCAGGCTGTGGCATCACCAAGAAGGCCTTCATGGCGGAGCTGGCCAAGGCCTACGAGAAAAAGACCGGCGTCAAAATCAAACTGGAAGGTGGCGGCGCGACCCGCGGCATACGCGACACCGTCAAACACCAGGTCGATATGGGCGGCAGTTGCCGCATGACCCTGCCGAGCACGGATCGCAGTGAGCTGTATGCCCAGCTCAATCCCGTCGCATGGGATGCCCTCGCCGTGATCGCATACAAGTCCAACCCGATTTCGAACCTGACCGGCGAGCAGATCAAGGATATCTACGCCGGCAAGATCACCAACTGGCAACAGTTAGGACAGCAAGACGCCCCTATTCATCTTTACATTCGCCGCGGCAAGATCTCCGGCGTCGGCTATGCCATTCGCCAGTACATCTTCAAAGACTCCAATAAGGATTTTGTGACGGACCCGCAATACGTTATGCGCTCATCCGGACCACTGGAGCAGGCGATCGAAAAGGATCCCAATGGCATCGCGATCACCGGGGTGAGTTCCGCGCGTAAACGCAAGGTGAAAATTCTCAGCATCGACGGCAAATCACCGAGCTTCGAAAATGTGCGAGACGGCAAGTACGTGTTCTATCGGCCCTTATACCTGGTGTCCAATTCCTCGTCGCCAGCGGAAGTAAAAAACTTCATCAAATTCGCCATGTCCAAGGAAGGCCGCGCCATCCTGCGTAAAAATGGGACCGTGCCGTATCAGGATGCACCGAAGCTCATGTCGAAAATGCTGATCTACGGCTTCGGGGTAGAGTAACGATCTGTTGTCAGGGTTTATGCGCCAGGGCGAGGTAGTCTTCGCTGCCCATCTCGATCAAACGGCTGACGGTCCGATCGAAAGCGCCCTGCAGTAAACGCCCCTGATACAGGTCCATCGGTTGTGTTGCGGCACTGGCGATCAACTTCACACGATGATCGTACAGGGCGTCCACCAGATGCATGAAACGCTTTGCCGCACTGTCCTGTGCATCCGCCAGCGGCGGAATATCGCTGACAAACACGGTGTGAAACAACCTGGAGATCTCCAGGTAATCTTTCGCCGCCCGCGGTGTATCACACAGTTCATGGAAGTCGAACCACACCACGTCATCCGCCAGCGCGATCGTCTTGATGCCGCGCTCGTGAATACAAAGCGATGTGCCGAGACTGACCTCACCCGGTGCCAGCGCATTGAATTTTGTGGAGAGCAGCTGACGTGACTGTGTGCCTGAGGGCAGATAGGTTTCGCCGCGTTTGAGATGTAACAGGCGATAATCCTGTCCCGCCTCCAGATTGAGTTCCACGGTATGGTCATGCAGCAAGGCGATCGCCTCCATGAAGCGTTCGCGTTGCAGTCCATTGCGATACAGCTCATCGACAGCCGTGTTCGAGGTCGCCACAAGGGTTACGCCGTGCTTGAACAAGGTCCGCAAAAGGCCGGCCAGCAACATGGCATCCGCCACATCGCTGACGTGAAATTCATCCAGACACAATACGCGGATACGATCCGCGATGGCTTTACCAATGATCCGCAGGGGATTGGGTGATTTGGGCAGCACCCGCAGTTGCTCATGGATCTCCAGCATGAACTTGTGATAGTGCACACGCTGCTTGCCGACACCCGCAAGGGAAGCATAAAACATATCCATCAGATAGGTTTTGCCGCGGCCAACACCGCCCCAAAGATAGATACCGGGGATGCGTTGCGGGCCCGTCAGCATGCGCATGAATCGGCCTTTACCCGCACCGGCGTTGTTCAGGGTTTCCGCCAGGTGCTGCAATGCATAAATGGCCTGCAGCTGTGCAGGATCGGCGGTAAAACCTTTTTGCCGGAGGTCGTCAGCATAACGTTGTTGTAGGGATAGAACGCCGGTGTGATTGCTGTCGCCTGCACCGTCCATCTCGAGGCTATCCCGATTCCGCGGGCCGGGCGATGCCAATGCCTTCTGCACCCCGGTCTGAACGATATTCACATCTTGCATGTTTGCGACAACACGTGGTTACCCGATTTAGCAAAACCCCCGGCCGGGGCGCTTGCGATAGTTTACTGTCTATTCAGTATAGTCAAATTAACGGATACTCAGCAAAAACCTTGAATCCGGGATACATTCATGCAGATCTTGTTCATGCGTCACGGTCAGACCAACTACAACCTGCTGGGCCTGTGCAATGACGACCCCGCGGACGATGTCCACCTGACTGCGGTCGGCATCGCCCAGGCCGAGGCGGCCGCGGAACAGCTGCGCACAGTACCACTGGACATGATCGTCACCTCGCAATTACCCAGGACCCGGCATACCGGCGAGATCATCAACCGCTACCATGCGCTGCCCCTGCAGACTCACCCCGCGCTGAACGACATCCGCTCCGGGTTTAACGGCAGACCGGTCACCGATTACTTCGCTGCCACCGCCGCCGACCCGCTCAACATCGCCGTGAACGGCGGCGAGTCGCTCCTGATGCACAAGCAACGCGTCCTGCCCTATCTGGACTGGCTGCGGCAACAACCCTGCCAGTGCGTACTGAGTATTGCGCATGAAGAAACCCTGCGGGTGTTTTATGCGTGGTTTCACAAAATAACGGATGCGCAACTGCGCGACCTGCATTTCGCCAATTGTGAAGTGATGGACTTCACAATTGAACCCGAGCCTTAGATGATGCTACAGGCCTCGGCGAAATCCAGCCGCGGTCCGCGCGGATACAGTTTGCTGTCGTCGCCATAACCGATGGCACAGATAAAATTGGACTTTATCTTGCCATCCGGGAAAAACGTCTCATCCATTTTGGCGAAATTGAAGCCGGACATGGGACCGGCATCCAGCCCCAGGCTGCGCACCGCCATAATCAAGTACGCGCCCTGCAGGGAACTGTTGCGAAAGGCATTCTCCTTAATCTTTTCCGGCTTACCGATATACCAGTTCGGTGCATCCGGCTGGTGCGGCCACAACTTGCCAAGCTTGTTATAGAACTCCGTGTCCATCCCGACCAGCGCCACTACCGGTGCCGTCATCGATTTGTGAATATTGCCTTCATTGAGACAGCCCTTGAGTCGTTCCTTGGCTGCGGCGCTTTTAATAAACACGATGCGTGCCGGACAGGAATTCACGGCGGTCGGTCCCATCTTCATCAGATCGTAGAGTTGTTGCAATTGCGTATCGGTCACCTCGCGCGCCTGCCAGCCGTTATGGCTGCGCGCCTGACGAAATAACTGGTCCAGTACCGAATCGGGAAAAACCTGTTTAACCATGCTTACTCCAATCTTTTTCGTTGTATTGCCACTTAATCCAGGTCTGCGGGGCGAATGATCCGCAAGAGTTCCCCCGTGCGGGCCAGCGCATGCCAATCATCCGGCAGGCGGAAATGCGCGAGGCAGGCCGTGGTCATCAATTTCCCGGAGGCGGTGAGTGGCACCGCCTGGTGACTGAGATGACTGACGAGGTCATCCAGTCCCGGGTTGTGTCCGACCAGCATTGCCGAGGTATGTTCCTGCGGAATCTCCGCGAGGATGCGCAGTAAGGTCCTGAGATCGGCAAGATAGAGCTCATCCATAAAATGGATGTGCGCCGCTGGCAGGTGCAGTTCTTTCGCAACCGCCTGCAAGGTTTCCCGCGCGCGGACGGCCGTGGAACAATAAACCTGTGCCGGCATCAAATCTTGCTCGCGCATCCAGGCGCCTATCCTGGGCGCCTCCTTGCGGCCACGCTTGTTCAGAGGCCGCTCGCTGTCTGTTGACGCACCGCTGTCCCAATCCGATTTTGCGTGGCGCAAAATAAATAATTCCCGGCTCATGAGATTCAGCTCTCGTCCATGTGAATCAGTGCAGCGATTTGCGCTGGCCCTGCAGGGAATCAAGCAGGGCCTCGATCACGCCGCGTTCTTCGGCATCCGGCACCAGTTTCAGATATTGCGTCAGATCGTTGATGGCACCCTGGGTATATTCGATATGCTGATAGATCATACCGCGGTCGCGCAATTCATCCGGCGACCCCGGCAGGATAGACAGGATCATTTCGATACACGCAAGCGCAAGTTCCACTTTTTGCGCATCGATATAGATCTGCTTGAGATTACGCAGCATGCGCACGACAGAATCGCCGTTGCTTGCCGGTAACAGATTCTTTTCCAGCAGCACATCATCCGCATGCACATGGGTAAGCTGCTGCAGCATGTTGCGCAACTGGGCATGATTGAGAAAATGCCCCTGTTCGAAAGGATCAAGCACGAGATCCTCATGCTCGGCATGCACACCCACCAGATAATGCCCCGGAAAACCGATGCCGTAGGCATCCAGGTCAATGGCTGCGGCCAATTTGAGATACAGCACGGCGAGCGTGATAGGAATGCCACGCCGCCGCTCAATGACCTGGTTCATCAAACTGTTTTCTGGCAGGTAATAATCCTGCTTATCACCCGCAAAACCCAGGACGTTGTAAAAATAATCATTCAGCACCTCTACGCGAGTCTGTTCATCCATGTCGCGTCTCACACGGCTTCGCATCTCGTCGATCATCGCATCAATCTTGTGTTGATAAACCTCGACATTCATTTCCGGTTGCAATTGTGCGGCGATCAGCAGCGCAGCGTGACACAAATCCCAGTGTGTTTCGGGTTGCTGCAGCATCGCCTGCCATGCTGGTGATAGATTAACTTGCGCGTTCATAGTAGCCTGCGATAATTCTCACAATGCTGATCTTAACCTGAGGCAAGTGTGCGTTTCCACGGTATTCCTGAGATTACAACGTCATATCGGTGCCTGAGTGCCCGGATCGCAAGCAGCTGTTGCGTTGTACTGCGATGACCGTCTTGCAGACTCAGCGCTATGCCATCCGCCTGCTGAATCCGTTTCATGGTGTGGCGCAGGTCCTGGAAGCCTCGCAGGCACGTGCCGTCAGCGTCGACGGTATCAACTGGCGCATCCAGATCCGCAGTGAAATTTACAAAACACCCTGGAGCAGTCTGGCTATTCCCGCCGGCTATGATCGTTTTTTTGTTTACGGTGTGTGGTCGCAGCGCGATGGCCTCGCCCGCATCCCCGTGCACCCCAGCCTGTACCAGGAACACGTCGAGCAGGCCACGCAGGATCTCATTTCACACCTGACCGACACCGATCAAACCCCGCCCTATCCTTTGCGGGACAGATTTGAGTTATGGTTAATGGAGGCGGACGCCTCGCGACCGGTGGCACTGCTTGCCAGCCAGACTGCACAGGAAGACATTCCTGCACAGAAACAATTGCATTGGGCAGCGACGGAAAACACGGATGTACCGTTTACCAGCGAGGCCTTTGCCGCAGACCAGGCCCGCGCCACTATCAAAGGTCAGACCCAGGACTGGTTACTGCGGATTATCAAACAACGGTGCAAAAGGCCGTTTCAGGGCCTGTGGATCGAACGCCATGATGACGGCAGCGGCAGCGTCTTGTGCAATCACGTCGGGAAAACCACGCGTCGCAATGAGTTCGTGCCAACGGAGTACTTTCCGGACTGCCTGCTGGATGAACATTGGCAGGACAGCCAGGCACAACAGTTGGTTACCGACTACCTGCACTGGCAGGCGCCGCTCCTGCTGATGCTGCCCTTGCCGGCACAACGACGCCGGGAACTCGAACAACAGGCGCAAGCGCGGCCGCTCTCCGTGCATACCTATCACCGCCTGTATCCGGAGATCGTTGATCAAGTATTGCTCAACAAGATCCTGGTCGAGGCCGTCTTGCGTAAATCGGCCGCGCCTTCCTGAAAGACTGTTGCGGGCACAACAAGCTGCTAGAATCCTAGGCATGAGGTTCGACGGTAAACCGCATGATTCCCATTCATGATGACAACCCGACGCGACGCGTCCCTGTCGTCACCATTGCCTTGATTATCAGTTGCAGCCTGGTCTTCCTTTGGGAGCTCACCACGCCTCTGCCCCATGACCGACTTGTTTACGGCCTGGGCGTTACTCCCGCCGTTCTGTTCGGTGTGTTACCGCAGGCCACCCACTACTATATGGTGCCGGCCTGGATGACGATCTTCACGTCCATGTTCATGCACGGCGGCTGGCTTCACCTGTTGGGCAACATGTTGTTTCTGTGGATCTTCGGCAATAACGTCGAGGACCGCCTGGGCCATACACGTTATCTCGTGTTTTATCTGCTCTGCGGCGTCATTGCCGTTCTGGCCAACGCCCTGCCGAACATCAAATCCACCGTCCCCATGATTGGCGCCAGCGGCGCCATTGCCGGGATCCTCGGCGCCTATCTCGTGTTGTTTCCGCGTGCACGGGTCCTGGTCATCATTCCCATCTTCCTGTTTATCACCTCGGTGTGGTGGCCGGCGTGGGTTGTACTCGCGATCTGGTTCGCCCTGCAGATCCTCAGTAGCCTGTTAACGGAGAGCGGTCGCGGCGGTATCGCCTTTGGCGCGCACATTGGCGGTTTTCTGGCGGGAATGGTATTGATCCTGTTCTTTACCGGCGGTCGCCGCCGAGGCTGGCGTTAACCATGACCTCCATCAAACGCAAACTGCATCGTCTGCTGACTTATATATATAGCGTGGTGCTGTTAATTCTGGTCTGGTATTTGTTTAACCCTTTCGCCAGTGTTGGTGACCTCGGCAGCCTGCGTTACATCGGCCCCTCGGCCGGACGCCTGATGGAAACCCACATGGAGTTTTATGCCGGATATGACAACACCGGCATTCTTGAACGCAAACTGCATAACTTTCTGTTCGGTTCACAACAGTCCGTGGTCACGCAGGCAATCCATGTCTACGACGAAGTACTCAAATACTACGACCAGCATCCGGACAGCGCGCCCGAGTGGGGCATCCTCAATACCAAATCGCGCCGTCTTATCGTTATCGCGGAGAAGCGCGATCACAAGCAACTGCGCGAGGCGTTAAAAACCTTCGACAACAATCCGGAAGAGGAAGTTATCGCCGAAGCCGTGCGTTACGCCTATCTGCCGCAAGACAACATTGAGTTCTCGCCTGAAATCTTCACTGGCGCCAGTCTGTTACCGGTCGGCTGGGCCTCGGATCAACTGCGTCTGCGTATCGCCATGAAACTCGGTGACAACCGCCTGGCCAGCTTTTTGCGCGATCGCATCGAAACACGCGGCGCGCAGTTACGTTTACATGTCTTGCAACTCGCCCTGACCGTCAGCATCCTGATCGGCGTGGGTTTGTTTTTCCTCGTGCGCTATCGCACCCTGTTCCTGCCCTCGCCCTGGGAACGCAGCATCCTCAACCAACCCTGGTCCGCAGTTGAAGGTTTTGCCGTGACCGTGCGCGCCGCTGTATATGGTTTATTGATCTTCGTGGGACTGCATCTGATCTCCACCCAGTTTTTTCGCCCCAGTATCTTCACCATGTGGAGTACCCTGTTCGCTTCCCTACCTATGCTGTTGTTGATCCATATCCATTTGCTGAAACCACGCGGCCTGACTCTGGCAAAGGCATTCGGTCTCTCCCTCTGGCAACCCGGGCTACGGCAATTTTTTCTCATCACGCTCGCGCTGCTGGCCATGGACATGCTGGGCCAAATGCTTATCGGCTGGGGGACCTGGAAACTGGGTCTGGGTGATCACTGGGCGGCCGGGATCCAGGAAAAACTGGTGTTCGGTCCGCAGGCGACGGTGATCTGGAGCACGATCAACATCGTGTTATGGACGCCCATTATGGAAGAGATCGGTTTTCGCGGCCTGGTCTACACAACCCTGCGCTCTCGCCTTGGCCCGACGCTGGCCATTGTTGTCAGCGCCACCCTGTTCAGCGCACTTCACCTCAAGTCCGTTGCCGGCTTTCTTTCGATCTTCTGGAGCGGCCTGTTACTGGCCTATGCCTACGAACGTTATCACAGCCTGTTGCCCGGCATTGTCATGCACAGCGTCGGTAACTTGTTATACTTAGGCACAATTCTGCTCTTTTACCGCTAAGACGGATTAGGCATAATAGCGCGCGCCCAAGCTACGGCGAGTAAGAGGTTTGTATGGCACGTGTGAAAGTCTATAGTACCGGTATCTGTCCCATCTGCGATAACACCAAAAATCTCCTCAAGAAATGGCATATTCCCTACGACGAAGCGCGCGTCGATCGCGATCGCGGCCTGTTGCAGGAAATGCTCGAACTGACCCAGGGTAGCCGATACGTCCCCCAGATCGCCATCGACGGACAATGGATCGGCGGTTTCAGCGCGCTCACCGAGTTACACATGGAAGGCAAACTGGATGCACTCAAAAACAGCGACGGTATCGCGCAGGCCAGCTAAGGCGCGACTGAGCGCAAAGGCTCAATCCTGTCGCAGGTGATTCAAATCGAATTCCCTTGCTGTATTGGTCAAGGGGCAGGTAAACGCAAGCCGCAGTGCAGTCAGTTGCAGACCCTCTGCCGTTTTATTACCACGCCCATACCTGGGGTCGCCCATGACCGGATGGCCGAGTCCTTCGAGGTGGCGGCGAATCTGATGGGTGCGCCCGGTATCGATCTCGACATCTAACACGCTGGTGTTACTCGCTACATCGTGGGTTCGCAGAACATAGCGTGTCCTTGCCGCCTTGCCATCGAGCATCTGGTTGATCTCGCCCTGCGCCTCGGCAGGTTTGCCCAGGACCTTCACCTCATACAATTTACTGACCTGCTGCCGCTGAAACATTTGCGACAAATGGCGCGCCGCCGTCTGGTTGTGCGCAATGAGCATCAGGCCACGTGCCTCGCGATCCAGGCGATGAATCAAATACACGGGTTTACGCAAGGGGTCGGCCAGTTCCGCCTGGCGCAACAACGAGGCGTGATCGCCGTACTCATTGCCCTGTGCGAGCAGGCCCGGCGGCTTGTACCAGACACTATAATCCCGGCAATGCCATAACCTGCTCGCTGTGGGTGGTACGCGCGCCAGCAGTTCCGCGTCATAATGCAAGATCAAAACATCGCCCGCCTGTAATGCGCTTGTGGCACGCCGCAGACGTTTGCGTTTACCCCGGCCGCGCTGCAGCCAGACCGCACCCTTGATCATGGCGTCCTTGAGTTTGCCCTTGCTGATGCCGGTATGGCGAACAAGGTAGTCCACGGCCGAACCGGTATCGTCGGACGATGCAGTCAGTTCCCAGGATTGTCGTTGTGGTGCGGCAGGCATACGGCGTTATTGTATGAGAACAACATCAGCGCTGAAACACGGCAATGGTCTCAACGTGCCTGGTTTGCGGAAACATATCCACGATCCCTGCCTTGGTCAGGGTATATCCACGCTGGTGAACCAGATAACGCGCATCGCGCGCCAGGGTCTTGGGCATACACGAGACATAGACAATGGTTTCCGCACTGTCCCCGGGTAAACGTTTTATTATCTCGATGGCGCCTTCCCGCGGCGGATCGATCAACAGTTTTGTATGCGCGACGTCCGGAACCCATGTATTCAGATCCGCCTGCCGGAATTGCACATTGCGCAGACCGTTGTGTTCGGCATTGAATTGCGCCTGGGCCACCAATGCCGGATGACCTTCCACGCCGATGACCGAACGTGCGTAGCGCGCCAGGGGTAAACTGAAATTACCAATCCCGCAAAACAGGTCCAGGATGACATCGTGTTCCTGCACATCCAGTAGTTGCATCATAGCCGCCACCAGATTCTGATTCACCTGGGCATTGGCCTGGATAAAATCGGTTGGGGCAAACACCAGTCGCGTCTGATACTTCGGGAAACTGTACTGCAGGCTCGTCATCTGTTCGCTGATTAAGGGTAGCAGTGACTCCGGACCTGCCGCCTGGGTAAAGACCAGGACGTCATGCAACTCGGCAAAATGGCGCAATACGGATCGATCGTTGTTTGACAGGGGCAGTAAATGCCGGAACACCACCGCCACTTCCTGGTCACCGCAACTCATTTCGATCTGTGGCAGGCGATGGCGTACGGAGAGCTGTGCCAACACGGCATGCAGGGGTTCGAGCAACATGTGCATGCGGGGTTCAAGCACCGGGCAGGCCGAGATATCGAGCAAATACGAATGCAGCTTGCGATGAAATCCGAGGATGACATCGCCCTCGTCGCCCATACGCGCACTCAAGCGGACCCGGCGACGATAGTGAAACGGTGAACTCGGTAACGCCGGTAACCAGCTGAGCGGACTGACGTCACCGTACTCCGCAAGGTTCTGTTTGAGATGACTCTCTTTGTACGCAAGCTGCGCATCGTAGCGCGCGTGTTGTAACTGGCAACCGCCGCACTCCCCGAAGTAGCGGCATAAGGGAGTAACGCGGGCCTCCGCGGCTTGTTCAATGGTATATGCCTGCGCAATGACATGACGGCGGCTGCGTTCATAGCGGGTCGCGCGGATCACCTCTCCGGGTAAGGCGCCATCGCACACCACTCGCAGCTGGCCATGATGGGCGATACCCCGTCCGCGACTATCGAGATGATCTATCAGGAGTCGTTCGGGCAAATCCGTGATTGCCACCTTCCCGCGTTCGACCTCAGCCATGTTTATTCGGGAATATGCAAGACGATTTTTCCCTGGGTCCCACCCCGTTCGATCAATCCATGGGCCTGTGCCGCCTGTTCCAGGGGCAGCACCTTTGACACATGCAGGCGTAACTGATTGTTTTCGATCATGTCCTTGCAGGAGTCGAGAATATCCAACTGATGCGCCCGCGCCTCTGGCAAGTCACGCAGCATGGGTGTCAGCATCAATTCAAAACCAATGCGCAGATTACGCGTGCGCGCCTCTTTCCAGTCGATGCCCGCACCCGGGTCCAGCAGGGTAATCAGGGCGCCGTAGTGCGCGACTGCGGGAATCGAGGCATTAAACACCTCCGGTCCGACGGTATCAAATGCGACATCAACGCCCCGCCCGTCGGTCCAGTCATTCACGGCCGCGACAAAATCCTGCTCACGATAATTGATGATGTGGTCGGCACCCAGGCCGCGCACAAACGCCGCCTTCGCCTGGCTGCCCACGGTCGTCGCAACCCGGACACCACGTTGCTTCGCCAACTGAATCGCCACGTGCCCGACACCGCCGGCACCGGCATGAATCAGCACCGACTGGCCTGACCTCAATTGCGCACGGTCGAACAAGGCCTCCCAGGCAGTCAACAAGACCAAGGGGCCGGCAGCGGCGTGGGCATAATCCAGATTCCGCGGCATTGCGCATGCCTCGCCGGCTTCCATGACCTTGTATTGTGCGTAATTGCCCTGTTCGCGGCCCAAACCGCCATGACAAAACCAGACCTTGTCACCCAGTTTGAAGCGGGTGACTTCCGCGCCGAGGTCCTTGATGATCCCGGCACCGTCACACCCCAGGATCGCGGGCAAACCGTTTTCAAAAAACACGCCACGGCCACGGACCTTGGTATCGATGGGATTGATGCCGGCAGCATGGAGTGCGACCTTGATCTGCGTTGGCGCTGTCAACTGCGGTTCCGCGACCTCTTCCACGCGCAAACTCTCGATGCCACCCGGGCTGTGCATTACAACGGCTTTCATGTCGCATTGACCTCTATGTCATTCCATGTAAGGGGATGATCGCGCAGCTTTACGGTTACTTGCAATGTTGTCCAATCAACCTGGCTTCAGGAATACACGTATGGATCAGTGCGGCGATTTCCAGGCCCAGGCCCGGGCGTGGTCGATGTGTTACCCACAGCGTGCCCAGCTGGACATTGACCTCGGCGAACAGGATGACGCTGGCATAGGCATTGAGGATGTGGTTCAACTGGTTGAAGATCAGCTGTTGCTTTTGCTGATGAAACAGTTTTAAGCGTTTGATCAACATCATGAAATCCGCTGTCAATTCGCCGTATTCGGTACGTGTCGGCACCCGTTGCCATAAGGGTTCGGCGGCTTGCAGCGGTATGGTCTTGATTAGGCTATCGTTCATGAGACCTCCCTGTGGCGGGTGCGAACACTCTTATCAGGTTAGTCGATTCCGTCCCTGAAACCAACGTGGCCGCGTGAAATTACTCGTCCGCTGACAACGGTGTCACATCCAGCATCCATTCCGCACAACCATAATCGTGCGTAATCTCCTCACCGGGATAGATATCCCGCAGTGCACAGACCTCCAGGGTATCGTACAAAACCACATTCGGCGCATCACTATGATTGATATATTTGTATTTACACAGCATACGCACGCCCTTGTGCTCACTCAGCCACAAGACATAGCTGCCGTCGTGCACGGTGTTGATGCCCTTGATCCTGCCCAGGACGGTGCCCGCGCTGATCGGCCCGCGTGCAAACAGGCCTTTGCCGTGAATGAGGCTGTTATCGACTCGTAACCGCACCTTGTCATCTGTCATCAGGATCATCTGGGCTTACCCTTTGAATGCGTCCTTGCTCGCCAGCCAGGCGAGCTCCTCGTCCGTACTTTGCCGGCCGAGAATCGCATTGCGATGGGGAAAACGGCCAAAGCGTCGCACGATCTCGCGATGGTGACGCGCGAATCGCAGATTATTTTCCAGGCCGGCCGCGGTATACAACACGACCGAACGATCCTGATCCGCCAGATTTTCGCTGTGCATGTAGGGCAGGTACAGAAATGCCTTTTGTGCATCACTCAAGTATGCATCGAAGCCATTGCCTATCGCCTTTTCCGCCACGGCACGGGCGCGCGCCTCGCTGGCGAAACTCTGCTGCTGGCCGCGAAAGATATTCAACGGGATTTGATCAAAGACAATCACCAAGGCCAAGGCCCCCGGCGGACTTGTCTGCCAGATATCACATTCGCCGCGGCAGGCAGCAGCATAGGTATCGGCATAACGATCGCGTAACTCCTGATCGAATGCCGGCGTGGAATTAAACCACAGCTTCTCGACGCGCGGAGAAAACCAGAAATCGATCAACTCGCCAGCATCGGGATGTATGTCGTTTACATTCGCCATCGTGATTTATTCATCCTGCACATGACAGGGCGGCCAACCATAGCCCCAGCGCCAGGGGAACGGCGTGCAAGGCAGCCCACCCAGACGCACGGCGCGATACATCAAGGCCGCGACAATCCGGAAATTACCTTCGATTACCGCAGGTGATAAGTGAAATTCCGCGGCGAACTCCTGCCGATGGGTTTTACCGTAATCGGCAACACACTGTTGCAGGCGATTATCCGCCGCCAGACGTTTTGCAAACCCCTGTGCGGTCTCGCCCTGCCAATAGGCGCGATCGTGTTCGACACAGCACTGTTCATAGGGCGGTTTGTCACCGAACTTGTTTTTGAACGCCGGCAGTGACATCGCAAGATAGCGCCAGCCATCGGAGAGACCACCGCTGCAGCCATCGGTGCTGAAGGGCGCCTGTTGATTGTGGGTATCGGCCTGCACGCGGGCCAGGGCCTGATAGCGACCTATCTCCAGATCGCGTTCGATCTGATCGAGTTTACCGTCGAGCCCCTCCTGCGCGAATGCAGCAAACGGCACCAGGCAGACGAGTAACGCCAGGCCAGGGCCTCGCATGTCTACTCTGCGTAGCACACGCCGGTGCCACCCAGACCGCAATACCCGCCCGGGTTCTTGGCCAGATATTGCTGATGATATTCTTCGGCATAATAAAAGATCGGTGCCTCAAGAATTTCCGTCGAGATCATGCCCCTGCCGGCATTGAGCAAGGCATGTTGATATTGCGATTTACTCTGGTCCGCCGTACTACGCTGCGCTTCGTCAAAGACATAAATCCCGGAACGGTATTGCGTACCCACGTCATTACCCTGCCGCATCCCCTGGGTAGGGTCATGCGCCTCCCAGAATACTTTCAGTAATTGCGCGTAACTCACCTGTTGCGGTTCGAACACCACCAACACCACTTCGTTGTGTCCGGTATAACCGGTGCAGACTTCCTGATATGTGGGATTCGGTGTAAAGCCGCCGGCATAGCCTACGGCCGTGGTGTAGACACCGGGTGTTTGCCAGAATTTGCGTTCAGCGCCCCAGAAACAGCCCAGCCCGAACATGGCCTGCTGCATACCTTGCGGGAAGGGCGGTTGCAGTGGATTACCATTGACATAGTGCTGCTCGGGTACCGCCATCGTCGTGGCACGCCCGGGCAAGGCCTCACCCGGCGCCGGCATCGTCACCATTTTTCCAAAGCCCAGCATATCCGTATCCTCCTGCACGAGAAGATTTCTAGTGTGCACGGGCTTTGCTGATCACACAAGGGGCGGAAAGCCGCATCCCCAGCAGGGACACCGCAAAAGAAAAGGCAACAAGCGCCGGAAATGCTGGGCTAAAAATATTTACCAAATACCTGTCCACCTGCATAAAACAGGACAGGCTGCGCTTGCCAGGGCCATATGCCGCATGGACGCGGCATATGAGCGTACAGGGATGTATTTACCGCGCGTCCTGGCAAGCGCAGCCTATCCTGCAGCTGATCAGGAATCTGGAAAACAATAATTTAATGCAAGACGGCACGCATGCGGATGCGCGCGCGCATGGGGAACTGCAATATCCCCTGACGCCGGCGTAATTCGCGCAAATACAACTTACCGCAACGATAGCCTTCACGAAACGACAATTTCAGCTGATCGACCTGGGTAATCTGGCCGCCTGTCAGGGCATGCTGGAAACCGCGGCAGAAACGATCTTCGCGCAGATGCGCCGGGATCATGATACCCAACTCACGTGGACCGGGATAATGCGCCTGCATACCCACCTCCTGGATTGGCAGTGCCTTTACTTAGCTTACGGCCGGAAGTATGGGTTTCTTTAGGAGATGCAAACTGAAAAACTTATCCTGCTGACCTTGAGGACTTATTACTGATCGAAAACAACCGGTCTTTTGCCGCTTCATACACCTTCTGCGAGATAACGCCTTCCCCCGCCAGGCGGCGCAGCATGCGTATCTCGCCCGCGATCTGCTGATCGGTTTTGAGATTCCACTCGCTACGGTTCTGGTGCAGGTAGGATTCGAGAATGTCGAGGAAGTCTTTATAACTTTGATGGTCGGGTTTACTGATGAGGATATCGAACAAAGGAACTTTGGAGTACGCCGTAAAGAAGACCCGCTTGCGCGCGAAGTTCCTTGCCAGCATCACCAGTCCCACCAGTGCCGCCGCCACCAGGGCAGCAAGGATAACAAAATCCAGAATGCGCGCGTTCAAGCCGAGTCCGCTTTTGATCAGGAGGTAAACCGGGATCGCGACGAGGCCACAGGCAGCCAGCCATAACCATGCCCAGGCGATATGCAGACGTAGTTTGCTTTTCTCCGCCAACGCCAGCATGGGCACATTGAAAATTTTATGTTTGGTCTTGCTGCCGATGGCGATACGGATATGCCGGCCTTTCACGATCTGGTATTCGCGTTGCTGGCCATAACAACCCTGTTGACGCAGATGTGCGTTGACTTCACTCGACATGGCTGACTGACTGGCTTATCCGGTTTGACGCTGAGCGTTTGTGTGTTCGATCCCGTTTGTATCGACGTTTAGCACCAGGTCCTTGAGGGTTTTTCCAGCCAGCGCATCCGCTGCTGCGTCTTGATACGTCTGAAAGAGTGACTCGACATCACTGGAAAGTGTGATCCGGTGCGCATTCATCACATCGTCTTCATCGGCCTCACGCACGGCAAGCAGGATTTCCATCAAGGGCATGTCTTCCGGCGCCTGGGCGGGAATGAACTCGGTGGTTTCCGTGTCGGTGCGCGCCAGGATCTGTCGCGTTACCAGATTGTTCACAATGGGATGCAGCATATCCGAGGCAATATTGATCGACTGCGCCAGTTCCTGCAAGGTCAGCGGCGGTTTACGTTGATAAAAATGCGTCACCACTTTTGCCATCACAGCGAAGGCGAGTTTTTCCCGCATACGATTACTCAGTGCGATATGCCGACGCTGGCGCGCCCGAAATTCCGGGTTCTGATAATAAAACGCGATGCTTGCCCCGGTGAGCAAAATCGTCCAGCTGATATACAGCCAGATCATAAAGAAAAACAGCGTGGCAAATGCGGAATAAATCGCGGTGTAGTTCGCGGAGGTAATAAACGACGCGAACAACCAGCCGACGGTCTCCCAGATCACACCCGCTACCGCGGCGCCGACGAAGGCAGAACGGAACAGCACTTTGGTGTTAGGGATATAGATATAGATAAGCGTAAACGCGAAGATGATTAACAAATACGGCACCAGCCGGCCAAGGAAAGTGATCAGGATGCCGGTCACCGGGTTTGCCGCAAGCAACAGATAAAATTCACTATGTGTCAGCGTCGCCGTCAGTCCCACTGCAGAGAACACCAGTACCGGTCCGATCAACACCACACTCAGGTAATCGCTGAACCGGCGTGCGAAAGAACGGTCTTCGGTCACATGCCAGGTAAAATTGAATGCCGCCTCGATCTTCTGCATCAGGGAGATGACGGTATACAGCAACATCGCCATGCCCACCGAGCCCAGGAGGCCGGAGTTGATCCCCTCGACAAAGCGCACGATAGTGCCGGTAATCTCCGCACCACGGTCGCCCAGGGGTAGCAGAAAATTGCGCAGGGCCAGCTCCAGTTGATTATGCGCGCCGAACCCCTTGAGCACGGAGACACTCACCGCCAGCAAGGGCACCAGGGATAACAAGGTGGTATACACCAGGCTCATGGAACGCAGGGTCAACTGACTGTCGAAAAACACGTCGCGAATTGTCAGATAGGCAATACGCAATGCCGCAAGACCGCGTTTCCCCCATTTGCCTAGCGTAGAAGATTCTGTTTCCCAGACCAGTTTATTAAAACGCGATAAGCCGTTCGCAATGGTATTCAACATGGTGTATGACTCATTCGTCGGTGAATAGGTAAAAGTCTACCTGCTTTTAAGCGGTTTTACAGTGCTGCTGCATCTCATCAAACGCTGCCAGTACCTTCTGGTCGGGTTTGCCGGTAATTACCGACACCAGCACCACGGCGATGGTCGCACAGATAAATCCCGGCAGCAGCTCGTACAAATCGAAGATGCCGCCGTGTAACTGTTTCCACACCACAACACACACGCCGCCACCGATCATGCCGGCCAATGCGCCCCAGCGATTCATATTGCGCCAGTGCAAGGCCAGGATCAGCGGTGGACCGAAGGCGGCACCAAACCCGGCCCAGGCATATCCCACCAGGTTGAGCACGCTGTTTTGCGGATCACTGGCCAGCCAGGTTGCCGCGAGGGCAATCACCAGCACGGCGAGACGTCCTACCCAAATCAAGTGGGTCTGGCTCAATTGTCGGCGCATGACAATCTTGTAAAGATCTTCGGTCAGCACGGAGGCACTGACCAGTAATTGCGAATCCGCCGTGCTCATGATCGCCGCCAGGATCGCGGCGAGACAAATGCCGGCCAATGCCGCGGGTAACATCCTGTCCACCAGCAGGATGAAGACGCGTTCACTGTCCTGAATTCCGCCGCCTTGCGAAAAATAGACCTGCCCCAATAATCCCACCAGCACGGCACCGAGCATGGCGACAGCGGACCAGCTCACCGCGATACGTCGCGCCTGTGCGATCTGATGCGGTGTCTGCACGGCCTTGAATCGCGCCAGGATATGCGGCTGTCCAAAATAGCCCAGGCCCCACGCCAGCAATGACAGGATGGCAATGGCACCGATGGGTTGGCCTGCATGATCACGCCACAGCGATAACAACATCGGGGTCGCGCCTTGCAGGCTGGTATAGGCCTGCGGCCAACCACCCACCGCCTGCGCCGCCAACACCGGCACCAGCACCAGAGCGAATAACATCAGGAGCCCCTGAAACACGTCGGTCCAGCATACGGCGAGAAAACCGCCGAGCAAGGTGTAAACCAGAATGGTCGCCATGCCGATGATGACGGCCCATTCATACGGCAGACCGAACACCGCGCTGAACAATTTGCCGCCGGCCACGAGGCCGGACACGGTGTACAACAAATAAAACAACAGGGTGAATATCGCACCGATGATACGCAGGCTGTGACTGCTATCGGCAAAGCGATTGTTGAAGAACGCGGGCAAGGTCAGGCTGTCGCCGGCCAGCTCACTGTAGATGCGTAGACGACGCGCAACGATCCACCAGTTGAGATAGCCGCCGAGTAACAACCCGATGACCAGCCACGCGGACTGGATCCCGCTGGCATAGGCAAGTCCGGGCAGGCCCAGCAGTAACCAGCCGCTCATGTCGGAGGCGCCGGCACTCAGGGCGGCGGTCAGGCTGCCAAGGCGACGTCCACCGAGTATGTAATCGGACAGGTTTTGTGTACGTTGATAGGCATAGACCCCGATGGCCAGCATCATCACGATATAGACCGCGAAGGTCCAGCTGATGGTGTCACTGATGTGGTTGGTCATCGCGCCCAAAACCGCTGCGCCTAGTTGCGTTTGCTGAAGACCAGGAAATAATTACTGCGCAGAAAATTTTCTTCCCGTGTCAGTTGAAAGCCCGCCTGTTCGATCTCCTTGATCACGGTTCGTTTGTCGGCGCGGACGTGTTGCAGGATCCAGCCGGAACTCACGGCCGGGTCTTTGACGAAATCGACGATGATCAACTGACCATCCGCTTTCATGGCCTGGCGGATCGAGGCCAGCATGGTTTGTGGATACTCGAAGTGATGATAGGTATCGCAGACAAAGACACGATCCAGACTGTCCTTCGGCAATTTCACATCCTTGTCGGTACCGACAACGCCCACCAGATTATGCAGGCCTTCCTCCTTGGCGATGCGTTCGATGTTCTGGACGAAGACAGCGGAAATATCTTCGGCGTACACCCTGCCCGTCTCGCCCACCGCCGGCGAAAACAATTTACTGAACAGCCCTGTGCCTGCGCCAACATCCGCGATGTGCATGCCCGGCTGCAGACCCACGGCCTGCACGATCTGCATGCGTTTGTCATAGACCTCACGGCCTTCGTGTTCGAAGCGTTCGACCCAGGTGGCAAAATCGGGATGGCGAAAATGATCGTTGATGCCCGGACGGACATCCTGTTCCTGCGCAAACGCGATACTGGCAAAGATGAGACCTAACACCCCCAGCCACCAGCGTAATCCCTGTTGCATCATGATTTTCTCCTTTGCCCTGTTAGCCGCATTACAGCCAGATATGCATGACAACCAGGGCCTGATCATCCTGCTGCGTTCCCTGTTGATGCGCCTGCACGGCACTGACCAGTGCATCTTTGTATGCCTGTGCCGTTCCTGACGTTTCGCGGATCACGTTTTTGAAACGCTCCATACCGAACTGTTTGCCCTGCGGCGACAGCGCCTCGGTCATGCCATCCGTATAACTGACCAGTACCGTCCCTGGCTCCACGGTGATCTTGGTGTTCAGCCATTGCCACTCCGGATCGACACCGAGCGGTATTCCGTTTTGCTGTGCCAGTTCGATGACCTCACCCTGCGGCGTCTTCATGATCACCGGCGGGTGTCCGGCATTGGCGTAGCGCAAGACCCTGCTGCGCGGGTCGTAATTCAGGATCGAGGCCGTAATAAACGAACCGCGCAGGGTGCGCGTGAAAAAATATTTGTTGGTGTAATTAAACACGCTGGCCGGCCCGTTTTCCGGCGACGAATGATAGGTGCGCAGGATGGCATCGAACATGGCGATCTCCACCGCCGCCGCTGCCCCGTGGCCCGAGGCATCGGCCACGATCAAGCCCCACACGTCCGGTTGTTCGGGCGGATACTCGGGATCGATGATGCGCGATAGATTGACCATATCGTAATAGTCGCCGCCGGCCAGTTCGCAGAACGAGAAATAGGTCGCCACCTCGGTCCCCTTGAGCGGGATATCTTCCTGCGGTAACAGCAGCTTGTGCAGACGCCCGATATCACTGAGCTCGCGCTCAATCCAGTCATTGGCCTTTGCCAGCGCCTCGGTCTCGTCGATGCGCACCATATAGGTATTGGCGAGATTGGCCAGCAGGATCGCCTGCTCCATATCCACTTCGGAAAATTGTTTGACATGCTCGCCCAGCACAAACACCCAGCGATGGATCTCGCCGTCGAGGAACAGGGGGATCGTCATCATACTGGCGCTGGGGAGCTGATACTGACGCAGGACCGCCTGCAAGGAAGGTTCGATCTCCTCGACGATACAGGCATTGGCCTGCGCAATCAGCCGGCTCACCTGCGCGTTTTCCAGCAGCATCTCGTCATTGAGATGACCTTCCACCTGTAAGGATTCGCCGGCGCCGGCACGGAATATCATGCGGACACTCACGGCCCCGTCATGTGCGCCCTGCTCCAGGCTGATAAACGAGCTCTCGCCATACACCGCATGAAAACAATGCGCAAAGGCGACCAGCGCCTTGGCATGCGTCAGGCGACTGTCGCTCAGGGTACGGATATGTTTCAGTAATTGCTCGCTCATCGTGGATTTGCATCAGATCTGACGGGACAAATATGGTACACTTTATCCATTAAATTCTCCTAGAACCCAAGCCAGATATTCGTAATTGAAGGATACCTCATGACTATCAGCGCCAATAAAGTAGTGACTCTGGATTACACCCTCACCGACGATCAAGGTGAAGTGCTCGATCAATCGCAGAACGGTCAATTCGCCTATTTACACGGCGCCAGCAACATCATCCCAGGTCTGGAAAACGCGCTCACCGGGAAAACCGAAGGTGAACGCCTCAATGTCAAGGTCAGCCCCGAACAGGGCTACGGCGTGCGTGATGAGAGTCTGAGTCAGGTGGTGGGCATGGAGATGTTCGAATCACCGGATCAGGTTCAGGTCGGTCAGCAGTTTCATGCCCAGTCCGGCGATGGCAATCGCATCGTCATCACCGTCACCAATATAGATGGCGATCAAGTCACGATCGACGGCAACCATCCGCTCGCGGGCATCACACTGAATTTCGATGTCACCGTAGTCAATGTACGCGATGCCACGCAGCAGGAGCTGGAACACCAGCACGTGCATGCACACGGCCACGATCATTAAGCCCTAATCTCTGCACAACCTGAATCGCGGCCTCGCCAGACCCTGGCGAGGCCGTTTTTCTTTTCCTCAAGCCCATTCCAAATCTGTACTGGCATATTAAATGCATCGTAATTAGCAGGCACATGACAGCGTCGGGTAACCGGCAGTCGCCGGTTCCGACTCTGCGAGGAGGTTGCATGAAACCCATCCCGCTCCAGCTCGTTACCATTCAACTGGAAAACGGCGAACACGGTGTTTTTGTCGGGCTGCCGCTCATTCCCGAACACACCGGTTCGAAGGAAAATCAGGTGAGCGAACTCTGGTTTTCCAACATCAAGGACATCCCGCAAAACATGTCGGTGGATCAGCTGATTGCATTGGTGCAGGCACAACTTTGCCGTTGCAAGGGTGAAGTGCACTAGGATGGTTCATGCACTCGTATGCGCACGACGTGCATGCGAGTGCAGGATGGTACGGGGAAAGCGCGGGTGTCTTGCGCCAGCGTAGTGACGTTTATTTAGCGTTCGTCCGGCAGCCGCGTCAACATGTGAATGGATTTGATCTCGCTCTTGCGGATCTTGTATTGCAAATTCCCGCCGTAGAGTTTGCGATCCAGGATCAGGTAATTCTCATCGACCTTACGCAGCAAGCCACGCCGCTCATTGCCTGTCTTCAAGGTAATAATAAAGTAATGACCGGTATAACCCGGCATTTTTGCAAGACTCACGACAACCGTATTCGGTTCGGGTTTCTTGGGTTTTTGCGCCAGTGGATCCGGTTGCACGCTTTTCAAATTAGGTACTTTCTGTTCGGGCTTCTCTTCTTTTTTGCCTGCGTCTGTTTTCGTCGCGTCCTGCTTTACCTCGGCGGTTGCCGTCGCGTCTTTCGCTGACTTGGCAGCGTCTTCCTGCTTAACTGGCGCAGGTGCATCCGCTTTGTTGACTGCCGGTTTTGCCACTGCATCCGCGACCGCGGGCGTCGTTGTCGCTGCTGCAAGCTTCTGCCCGGTTTGCGCAAGTTCCGCTTCGCTCACCGGCATCGGTGCCGCGTCAGCCGCAGCTACAGCCGTAGTTGGTGCCTTCTCTTCCGCGAACAAATCCGCCGGACGCGACGGCCCCAGGGCCTTGGCGATCAATTGATAGGCCTTGGCCGGCATCAGTTTACCGCTGTGCATACGCGTTGCGATCTCCTGCATATTACCGACGCCCACCTGCCCGGTGATGTAGACAAGACTGCCGACGGTGCCCAGGAATCCCAGCATAAACACAACGAAGGCCTTGCGTGCGTCAAACCAGTTCAGCATGGCATAGACGATTGCGGTAATCGGCGACAGCAGCAGCACCAGCACACCCCACAAGACACTGCGTTTAAACGCCGTAAAGGCCAGCCACAAATACCCGACCAGACTGATAACCCAGGCGATAAGAAACAAGGCGATATATGTATTCATTATTTAATGGTCTCTCGCGGTGCGCAGTGTCGCGCCTAAAGTCTATAGATTAACGACATCATAGCAAATATCTTTATATTTTAGACAGTTACCTTTGACAAACCGCGGATATTTCGCGGTTAAATGCGGCGTGCGACACATTCACCCTCTTCGATGGCTCACTACAGTGGTGCGGTGCCGCTACCGGCGATATGATGGCCGTTAGTGTATTGTCTTTACAATCCCCATGGATACCAGCCAGTTACAGTTTCATCCCGCCACCACACGCTGGTTTACGCAACACTTTGCCGACGCCAGCGAGGTGCAGCGTCTGGCCTGGGCATCCATTGCCCGTGGTGAAGCGACACTCCTCGCCGCGCCGACGGGGTCGGGTAAGACCCTCGCGGCATTTCTCGCCATCATCGATCAACTCATCCAGGAAGGTCTGCAATTCGGCCTGCCCGATGAAACCCGTGTGCTTTATGTTTCACCACTCAAGGCACTGTCCAACGACGTACAAAAAAACCTGCAGCAACCGCTCAACGGGATTCGCGATGAACTGCTGCACGCGGGCCTGCCCGATGTGCCTATCAATGCCTGGGTCCGCACTGGCGATACCAGTCAGGCGGAGCGCGAACGCATGCGCCGGCAGGCACCGCATATCATTGTCACCACGCCGGAATCACTCTATTTATTACTGAGCTCGGTCTCGGGCCGGCAAATGCTGGGCAGCGTGCGCAGTGTCATCGTGGATGAGATTCATGCCCTGGCCGGCAACAAGCGCGGCGCGCATCTGAGTCTCTCGCTGGAGCGACTGGATCAGCTCTGCCGCCAGCAACAAGGCCGCGCCCCGGTCCGCATCGGGATCTCCGCCACCCAGAAACCCATCGCAGACATGGCGCACTTCCTGATGGGCGCCCGCGACACCCCGGTCAATATCATCGATACCGGCCACGTCCGCGCACGGGACCTCGCGATCGAACTGCCGCCCTCGCCTATCGAGGCCGTGATGGCCAACGAGGTCTGGGACGAGTTGTACACCCGGCTGGAACAATTGATCACTGCGCATGACACCACACTGATCTTCGTCAATACCCGCCGCCTGGCCGAACGCGTCGCGCATCATCTGGCCGAGCGACTGGGTGAAGATGCCGTGACGTCGCATCACGGTTCGCTGTCACGCAAGCACCGGCTGCGCGCCGAACAACAATTGAAACAGGGACAGTTGCGCGCGCTCGTGGCGACGGCCTCCCTGGAACTGGGTATCGATATCGGCAATGTCGATCTGGTCTGCCAGTTGGGATCGCCACGGGCCATCGCCAGCTTCCTGCAACGGGTCGGCCGTTCCGGCCACCGTCTGAACGCCACGCCCAAGGGCCGTCTGTTTCCGCTATCGCATAACGACCTGGTGGAATGCGTCGCCCTGTTCGACGCCGTGCAACGCGATGAACTGGATCACATCCGCATCCCGGCACAGCCCCTGGATGTCCTGGCACAGCAGATCGTCGCCGAAGTGGCCTCACAGGATTGGCGAGGAAAAGATTTATATAAGGCATTCAAACACGCCTGGCCATACCGGGACCTGGACGAGCAAACCTTTACGGATGTCGTGCGCATGCTGAGTGAAGGTTACAGTACCCGCCGCGGCCGGCGCGGTGCCTACCTGCATCGCGACATCGTCAACGATCAATTGCGCGCACGCCGCGGTGCACGGCTGGTGGCACTCACCAACGGCGGCGCGATCCCGGATCAATTCGATTACGACGTGGTGCTGCAACCCGAAGGCAGTCATGTCGGTTCGCTCAATGAAGACTTCGCGTTTGAAAGTCTGCCCGGCGATATTTTTCAATTGGGCAACACCTCGTACCGCATTCAAAAGATCGAACAGGGCAAGGTCTACGTGGAAGACGCACACGGCCAACCGCCCAACATCCCGTTCTGGTTCGGCGAGGCGCCGGGACGCAGCGATGAATTATCCGCCGCCGTGTCACGCCTGTTACAGGCTATGGAAACCAGACTGGATGACGGTCAGGACGCCACGCAACAGTGGCTGCAGCAGGCCTATGGCCTGGACCACGCCGCCGCGAGTCAATTGACCACTTATCTGCTCAGCGCCAAGGCCGCGCTGGGTTGCCTGCCAAACCAGGGACACATCGTGTTCGAACGCTTTTTCGATGAAGCCGGTGACATGCATCTGGTGATCCACTCGCCGTTCGGCTCACGCCTCAATCGCGCCTGGGGTCTGGCCCTGCGCAAACGTTTCTGCCGCCAGTTCAATTTTGAATTGCAGGCCGCCGCCACCGACAACAGCATTGTGTTATCGCTGGGGCCGACCCACAGCTTCCCGCTGGAAGAGGTCGTGCATTATTTAAATAAGAATACGGTACGCAAGGTATTAATCCAGGCCCTGCTCGATGCGCCGATGTTCGGCACGCGCTGGCGCTGGAACACCAACATCTCGCTGGCGGTACCGCGTAACCGCAACGGCAAGCGTATCCCCGCGCAGTTTCAACGCAGTGATGCCGAGGACCTGGTCGCCCTGGTATTTCCCGATCAACTGGCCTGCCTGGAAAATATTCGCGGCGAGCGCGAAATCCCGAAGCATCCCCTGGTGCAGCAAACCCTGCACGATTGCCTGTACGACAACATGGACATCGAGGGTCTGGAGCAGCTGTATCAACGCATCGATAATGGCGAGGTCCGGATCACCTGTCGCGACCTTGCCGGACCTTCACCGCTGTGCGGCGAGATCCTGACGGCACGACCGTATGCCTTTCTGGATGACGGCGCCGCCGAGGAACGCCGCACGCTCAACGTCAAACAAACCCGTTACGCCGATCCGCAGGCCGCCAGCGAACTGGGACAGCTCAATCCCGAGGCCATCGCCCTGGTCAAACAGGAGGCCTGGCCCGAGGCCCGTAGTGCCGACGAACTCTACGATGCCATGGTACTGCTGGGCTTTGTTACCGATAAGGAGATCACCCCGGACTGGCGTAACTATTTGCGCGAACTTACGCAACAGCAACGCGTCACCACTATCATAGTGCCGCAACAGACCTTGCATGTCAGTGCGGAGCGTTTACAAGAAATAGTGACACTCTATGAAATTGCACCGGCAACGCTGACGATACCCCTGATCGAACTTCACGCTGACATCGATCCGGATACCGCGCTGGTCAACCTGTTGCGCTCACGTCTCGAAGGCCTGGGTCCCGTCAGTGAGAGCGAGTTAAGTGAACAGTTTGGTTTACCGCTGACGCGCATACAGCAGGCGCTGTTACAACTGGAACAGCAGGGCTTCGCCCTGCGCGGTCAGTTTACGCATCACATCGAAACGCAATGGTGTGAACGCCGCCTGCTGGCGCGCATCCATCGCTACACCCTGCAGGACTTGCGCAAACAGATCCGTCCGGTGAGTCCGCAGGACTACATGCGCTTTCTATTTCAGTGGCAACATCTCAGCGCACCGGTGGCGGGGACCGAGAGCCTGTATGCCCTGCTCGAACAACTGGAAGGCGTCACCCTGCCTGCGATCTGCTGGGAGCGCGATATCCTGCCTGCGCGCATGCAATTGTACCTGCCGCAATACCTGGATCAGTTGTGCAACACCGGCCGCGTGCACTGGCAACGCCTGTCGGCCCCGGCGAATAAATTACGCGCCCAGGCCGGTGTGTTACGCCATACCGCGGTGGCCGTGCTGCCGCGCCGCCATCGCGACCACTGGCAAACCGAGTTAACGGCCCAGCCCGAACTCAACGCCCATGCCGAACAGGTCAAGACCCTGTTGCAACAACACGGCGCCAGTTTCTTTGATGAGTTGTTGCAGGCCAGCGGCCTGTTGCCGGTGCAACTGGAAACCGCGCTGGCCGAACTGGCCAGCAACGGCATACTGACCTCGGATAATTTCGCCGGCCTGCGTGCCTTGATCACGCCGCAACGCCGCCATCGTCATCGGCAACGCCGACGCAGTCATTCCCTGCTGGATGAGGCCGGCCGCTGGTCGCTGATCAAACCCAATGTCACAAGTGAAACCCGTGAAAGTACGGAACACATCGCACGAGTCCTGCTGCAACGCTACGGCGTGGTCTTTCGCAAAGTCCTGGAACGCGAACCCAATCTGCCGCCCTGGCGTGAGCTGCTGTATGTGTATCGTCGCCTGGAGGCGCGCGGCGAGATCCGCGGTGGCCGTTTCGTCAGTGGTTTCAGCGGCGAGCAGTTTGCCCTGAACGAGGCCATCACGCCGTTGCGGCAGATGCGCGACGCACCGCCGGAGAAACAACTTCGCATCATCAGCGCCGTCGATCCGCTCAACCTCTGCGGCATCATCACGCCGGGAGAACGCATCCCCGCCAAACACACGATACAGATTATCTACCAGGATGGCATCCCGGTAGCCTTCAGCCATCACGGGAAATTACAGACCCTCAAGGACCTGAGCGAAGCACAGATCTTCAATGCCACGCAATTGCTGCATCGCCCGCACCGGCCTTTAGCAACTATCGCGCAAAACGCCGTGCATTGAATCAGTCGTTCGCGATCACAATCAAGGGGACCTGCATCTCCCTTTCCGAGACACCGCCGTGCACGCCGTAGTGAAAAAACGGCTTCTCTCCCGCCAGCCAGTCCTTGATGATGAAGTTGTCTTGCATGATCAGGGTGTAATCACCCACGCGCTGCGCCAATTTCGGATGCGGCTCGCCTGCACCGAACGCGCCCTGCTCGATCAAGGTCTGACTCTCCACCAGCTCGATTTTATCGGCGAAGTGTTCCTGGATGTAATCGACAAAGGTCCGGCTCTTATGCGGATGCACATAACAATAGGCTACGCGGGGCTCACCACTCAGCGGCAGGCTCAGGCAATCCTGTAGTACCGGATACTGATTCAGATTGATCATGCGCTCCGGCCGGGTATCGATAAATCCGTGATCGGCGGTAATCAACAACAGGGAACCGGTGCCGGTATGCGCATCGATAAATTTCGCCAGCGCAGCCTCGAGGTCACGATAATGCCTGGCCACTTGCTCGCTGGCATTGCCGTGCAGATGCGACAGGCGATCGAACTCCGGCCAGTAGGCGTAAATGTACTGGCGCTCGGGGTTTTGTAAGGCCTTGTGCAAACCCGCAAACATGGAGTCGAGATCGGTATAGCCTATCCGGCGCGCATCGCCGCTGTGGGCAATGTTAAAAGGGCTATCGACGATCCACGCCGGCGCCAATACCGTACTTGGCACATTCAGGCTGTCGAAAAACGGCGTATGCCCGTACAAGCTTTCGATATCGATACCGCGTTCGCTGAGCGGTTCGCGGCTACCACGTAACTGACACGGCAACACGGCGGTGATGGCACCGATCTCTTTCAAATAGGTGAACCAGCCGGTCAGGCCGTGTTGCTGCGGCGCCAGGCCGGTCATAAAGGTCGTAATGGCAGTGGCCGTCGTCGTGGGGAAGACCGAGGTCAGCTCGCCACACAGGTGCGCGCGCAGAAACCCGGGATGACTATCGACATACCTTGCGCCCATGCCGTCAATCACCAATAGCACGACGTGCTGATACTCTGTGAGTCGCGTCAGCGACGGGTGCGCCAGTGGCGGATAGGGATGATCGTTCACACCAAAGGTCTGCGCCAAACGGGACATCAGGTTAACGAGGCTGGAATCTTGGTATTTTGGGAAGTACATGCGCTGCAGGGTACTATCCATGCCGGAGCGATGCCAATAAAAAACCTCTTTGAATTCAAGACATAATTAATGGCTTGCCGGTTCAGATGCGATTCAGGCTCGGGCGCTAGCATGTCCCCCATGCAGGATGAACCCTGTCTTTTTCACGGAGATCACATATGAAAAGCACACATCGCAACATCCTTATCGCCCTGGGACTGAGCGCCAGTCTGGCCGTTCCGGGACTGGCCCTGGCGGATAACTGGAAACATGGCAATTCGCCCAACCAATACCAGGCCCAGCGCCATGATGCACACGGTCGGCGTGATGGGGATCGCGACTACGCACGCCGCGATGACTATCGCGGTCACGAATGGCGCGAACATCATCGTTGGCGCGGTTATGATCACCATGACCACGGCTGGCGTGAACCTGCCCGCTATTACCGCTGGCATCGTGGCTACGGCTACAACGTTTACCCCAGTGCCTATGTCTCCGGGTTCTATTACACACCCGCCCCGCGAGTGGTAATCGACTTGCGTTAATCGAAGGCCTGAGCGCGGGCCGCACTCACGGCCCGCGTCGATTTACCTGCCGCGGATGCCATTGTATCCTTAAGCCTGGTTGTCGTGACGGATGGAGTCCATGCGGAAAAAAATTATCCTGTCTTCCCTGCTTGCAGCTTGCATACTTAGCGTGTCCGCTCCCGGTATCGCGGCCGAATCTATTTCCAAACAGGAAGCCGCCACGATCGCCAAATCCCGGTTTCAGGGGCGGGTCATCGCGGTGGATGAATCCCGACAAGACAGCACAACGGTCTACCGCGTGAAGGTACTGGATAAAAAAGGCGGTATGCACACTGTCATTATCGATTATCAATCCGGCTCCATTATTTCCGCTCACTGATTATGCGCATCCTGATCATCGAAGACGAAAACGACATCCGCCAGCGTGTAGCACAACAATTGCGCACGCTCGATTACATGGTGGATGAAACCGGCGAAGGCGAAGAGGGTCTGTTCTTTGCCGAGGAATATCCGCTGGACCTGGCCATTATCGACCTGGGCCTGCCCGGCATTTCCGGCATCGAGGTCATCAAGAAACTGCGCGGTGCCGGCAAGACCCTGCCCATTCTGATCCTGACCGCACGCGATCGCTGGCAGGACAAGGTCAACGGCCTCGAGGCCGGCGCCGATGACTACCTGGTCAAACCCTTCCAGATGGAAGAACTCATGGCACGGGTCAAGGCCCTGTTGCGGCGCGCCAGTGGTGTCACCAAGGAAACAATCAGCTGTGGTCCAATTACGCTGGAACTGGAAAGCCAGCAGGTCACACTGCACGGACAGGCGGTGGACTTCACCACGTTTGAATATCGTCTGCTCGAATACCTGATGCGCAATCACAAAAAAGTCATCTCCAAGGATAATCTCGGCGATTATCTCTACCCGCATGATGAAGATCGTGACAGCAATGTTATCGAAGTCATCATGGGCCGGGTCCGTCGCAAACTGGACCCGGACAATACGCTCAAGCCCATCGAAACCTTACGCGGACGCGGTTATCGTTTTACCCTGTGCGATAATCAGTAAATGAATTCGCTGCGTGCACGCCTGATCCTCGCCGCCAGTGTGGTGCTGGCGGTGTTCATCGTGATCGCGGGTTACACCCTGGACAAGGCATTTTATGACAGCGCGGAGCTGAGTCTGCGCAACAGCCTCGATACCCAGATGACCTTCCTGCTCGCCAGCGCCGACGTCAAGAATAAGGATGACATCGATATGCCGACGCGCATGCTGGAAACCAAATTCAGCCTGCCCAGTTCCGGCCTGTATGCCATCATCGTCAATCAAGAGGGCAAGGTGGTTTGGAAATCACTCTCGACGGTAGGCGTGCGTATTCCCGCGCCACGCCTCCTCAAACCCGGTGAACAGGAGCTACAGCATGTCAGCGAGGGCAAGGATCAGTTTTATATAAAGAGTTACGGCGTCAACTGGTTTACCCAGGAAGATCAGATCCCGCTGACCTTCAACATCATTACCGACCTGCAGGATTTTCACGGCCAGATCCTGAGATACCGGCAAACCCTGTGGGGCTGGTTGATCGGACTGGCGGTGCTGTTGCTGCTCGCGCAGCTGGTGATTCTGGTCTGGGGCCTGCGACCGTTGCGACGTGTCATCGGTGAGATCAATGCCATCGAATCCGGCAGGCAGGAACGCATCACCGACCGTTATCCCGCCGAGATCCTGCGCCTTACCGATAACATCAACGGCCTGCTCGAACACGAACACACCCAGCAGACCCGCTATCGCAACGCCCTGGCCGATCTGGCACACAGTCTGAAAACACCGCTGGCGGTGATCAACGGCGCGCTGCAGGATGTGCCCGACACCGGTCTGCGCGAACAACTGGAAGAGCAGGTGCAGCGTATGGATCACATCGTTGCGCATCAACTGCAGCGTGCCGCTACCGCAGGGGGCTCACCGGCACGCAAGGCCATTCCGCTGGAACCGCTCATCGACAAATTATGCCGTGCCCTGGACAAGGTTTATCAGGACAAACATATCCGCTTTGACCGCCGCCTGCCGCCCGGGATGAAACTGCGTGTCGACGAAGGTGACTTAATGGAAGTCATGGGCAATATACTGGACAATGCCTGCAAATGGTGCCGGCAACAGGTCCGTATCGAGATTGAACTGATGAAATACCGAGCCCGCATTACCATCTCCGATGACGGGCTGGGTATCGAGCAGTCCCAGGTCGAGATGATCCTGCAACGCGGCGGCCGCGTCGACGAGAGCAAGCCCGGTCAGGGCATCGGATTATCGGTGGTGGTTGATATTATCGAGGCATATAAAGGTAAAATCGCCGTGAACAAGAGCAGCCTCGGCGGTGCTGCCTTCAGCTTCGATCTGCCCGCCGCCTGAAAAAAATGGAACTCCACTCATCAGGATGTCTCACATGAACATGATTCGCATTTTTCGCCATATTGACTGTGAGGGCCCCGCCCATCTGCAAACCCTGCTGCAGGAAAAAACCGTTCCCTTCGAGCTGGTCCGCATCGACGAATTCGAACCGGTCAAGAAATTCCTGGAGGGTGTCGGCGGTTTGATCTTCATGGGTGGTTCCATGAGTGTGAATGATCCCCTGCCCTGGATCGACGAGGAGCTCGCCTTGATCAGGCAGGCCGTACAACAATCGATACCGGTGCTCGGCGTTTGCCTTGGCAGCCAGTTACTCGCGAAGGCGCTGGGTTCGCGCGTTTACCCCGGACCGTGCATGGAGATCGGCTGGTATCCGATCAATTGCGTCGCTGACCATCCATTGACAGCCGGTCTGCCGCAGCAGCTGAATGTGTTCCACTGGCATGGTGAAACGTTTGACCTGCCTGACAATGCCACGCTGCTGTTTTCCAATGATCGTTATCAGAACCAGGGCTTCGCCGTGGGGCCGCACCTGGGCCTGCAATTTCATGTGGAGATGGAGGCGGCACAAGTGCGTGAATGGATTCAACGCAATCCCGCCGACCTGGATCGCCGGTGTGAGCATGCACACGATGCCACAGCCATCCAGTCTGACCTCGAGTCGCGCATCCGGACACTGCAGGCAACGGCGCGGGTGTTGTTCGACAACTGGTTGCGCAATTGTAAACTCGGTTGACTGCTGTGCTGCGCCGGCTTCAGGCCCTGGTCCTTGCTGCCGGCGGGAGCCGGCGATTCCCGTCAAACAAATTATTGCGGCCCTTACCCGACCAACGCCGCCTGCTGGACATCAGCTATCAGTCGGCGCAACAACTCACACCGCATGTACTGACGGTGATCAGCTCAGACCCGTCATTACGTTCACACTGTGAGTCACATGGAATGGATTTCATTATTAACGCTGCGGCGCATACCGGCATCGCCAGCAGTATTGCCTGCGGTGTCAACGCCACCATGGACGCCGACGGTTGGGCCATCTTTCTTGCGGATATGCCGGCAATCAATCCCGCGACTTTGAAATTACTTGCGGAGACATGGCACGCTCACACAATCACGCTGCCACGTTATCAACAGCAACATGGCCACCCGGTGATCTTTTCCCAAGACTGGGCTGCGCAACTTTGCGCACTGCAGGGCGATCAGGGCGCACGTCACCTGCTGCGCGACAATCCGGCGGTGTATCACCTCGATACCGACGATGCCGGCGTATGTTTCGATATTGACACCGAAGCTGACTGGAATGCCTATCTGCGCACGCAGGCATGACTAGAGTGTATTTCGGAGCATCAACTCATCCGGATGCGGATTGAGATACACCTGCCGCCGGATGTACTCGTCGGGAAACCGCCGCAGATAATGTTTCAGCAAGGTTATCGGCACAATCAACGGCAACTGTCCCAGACGGTACTTGTCCATCACCTCGAGCAATTCCTGCTTGTCTTCCGCAGTGAGGTCCTGTTTGACGTAGCCCATGACGTGCATCAAGACATTGGTGTGTGTCTTGCGTGTGGCGGGCTTGCGCAAGGCCTGCATCATGAATTGAAAATAATTATCTGCAAATGTATTCAGATCGGCATTGCCGACATCCGCGACGATACGTCCTAGTTCGCGATAGGCAGGTTCATCATGCGCAAGCAAGGTGAACTTATGCACGGTGTGAAAATCGACCAGACCTGCCGTCGTGAAATTATTGCGCTTGAATTGCTGCCAGCGATGATACACGAACACCCGCTCGATAAAGTTTTCCCGCAACACCGGATCCATGAGACGCCCCTCTTCTTCCACCGGCAGTGTCGGCAAACAGTCCATAATCACGGCTGCATAGGCACCGCGATCCGTGCCCAACGGATTGCCATTGCGATAGACCTTGACTCGCTCCATGCCGCAACTGGGTGAGGCGCGTTTGAAGATATAACCGCAAAACCCGTCGAGTTGCGGTACCACACTGCGCGCATAATCCTGGAGCCGCTCGGTCACATCGAGTTGCGGGTCCTTGCTGCCGCGCACGCGGATCTGGCCTTCCACCTGCACCAGCTGGATCGTCGGGCGTGGAATACCCAGGCCGATGGCGACCTCCGGACAGAACGCGGTGTATTCGAAATATTCCCCCAGCGTCTGGGTGATATAGGCATTGTGTTTGTGACTGCCATCGTAACGGACCTCCTGGCCCAGCAGGCAGCTGCTGATCGCGATGGGAATCTTTTCAATCACGGTCTCATTCATAATCAAATTCTCAACTGCAGGACCCTGAGGTAATACAGGGCAACCAGCGTCTTTGCATCGGTTATCATACCCTGCCTGACCATGTCCTCGATCTCCCCCAGTGTGAACCAGTGGATCTCGATCACCTCTTCGTCTTCATGCGCGTGACTGCTGTGACTGAGTCCCCGCGCATAGTACAGATGCACTACCTCGGTCAGGATACCGGGTGACGGCACCATGTCACCCAGCTTATGCCAGTCGCGCGCCTCGACGCCGACCTCTTCGAGTAATTCGCGTTGCGCCGTGCGTTCCGGCGCCTCGTTCGGCTCGCGCTTGCCGGCGGGAAATTCCCAGATCCAGCCGCCGACGGCGTGCCGGTACTGACGGATCAAACACAGGCGGCCGGCATCGTCCTCGGCCACCACCGCAACCCCGCCCGGGTGATGCACGATCTCCAGCTCCACGTGCCGGCCATTCGGCAATTGGACATTTTCCAGATTGAACTGGACGATACGACCACGATAGAGCGGATGTATTTTTTCTGTCATCGCGGTTTCTCTCCTACGAAGCCGGGACCGAGGTGTGATATTCTGTTGACCAGCAAATTGTAACGTGGAAAGGTTTTTTGTATATGGCGAAACTGCTTTTTTTCGGGCCCCTGTCAGACGTGCTTGAAATCGAATCCATGACTGTCCCCTTGCCCGGCGAGGTAAAGACGATACGCGATCTCGTCAATGCCTTGCATCAGCGCGGCAGTCGCTGGCAACGCTACCTGGACCCGCAGAAACTGCAAATCACCCGCAACCGTCAATTCTGCGATGCGGATAGTGAAGTCGCCGACAGTGATGAAATCGCCTTTATTTCGCGGCCAGGCAGCATTTAGCCAGCGCTGTTGTAATTTACTACGAGCACACATGGGGTTCGTAACGCAATGCACGACAGCATCGACAATGTTCGGGATCCGGCGTCCCCCGCTGCACGGATAGAAAACGGCGGCGCCTATTGGCGCGCCTTCACACAACATACCTCTCATCGCATTACGGTACTGGATGATACGGGCACAATCCTGTTCAGTAGTCATGCCATTGCCGATCACGAGGACACCGACAGCATCGGCACGTCGTATTACGCCTATTTAGGTGAGAATGCGGCGCGAATTGCGCGCAAACAGTATCAACAGGTATTTGCCACCGGCGACACGGCCTGTTTCGATATCACCACCACGGATGCAACCGGCGAATCGCACATCATCGAAAACCGGGTATACCCGGTAAAAGACAACGAGCGCACTATTGCGATCATCAACGATGCGCATGACGTTACCCAATCACGCCGCCGGCAGCAGCACCTGGAACACAAACACATTCTGCTGGATACCGTCGTGTCGCAATTGCCAATTATCATCTGGGCAATCGATGACAAGGGCATATTCACCCTGTCCGAGGGCAGCGCCCTGGGGCAATTGGGTTTCTCGCCGGGACAGGTCGTCGGCATGTCAGTATTCGACCTTTACAAGGACAATCCTGATGTCATCGAGCACTGTCAGCAGGCCTTGCGAGGCGACACGCTCAACAAGGTAGTCGAAGCAGGCGGTCGGATCTATCACGCCAGTTATAACCCGGTACGAGATGAGGACGGTAATATCAATGGCGTGATTGGTGTCGCCAATGACATTACCGATCTGGAAAAGGTCGAGGCGCAAATGCGCATACTGTCCAGCGCCCTCGAGCAGACTGCGGAACTGGTGTTGATCACGGACGCAGACGGCATCATCGAATACGTCAATCCAGCCTTTACGAAAACCACCGGCTACCGCCGCGAAGATGTCATCGGCAAGAAGCCCGCCATGTTACGTTCCGGCAAACACGAACCCGAGTTTTATCAACGTCTGTGGGAAACGATCCTGCGTGGCGAGGTATTCAACGATGTCTTCATCAATGCGCGCAAGGACGGATCCATTTATTACGAAGAGAAATATATAACGCCGATCCGGGACCAGCGTAACCACATCACCCACTTCATTTCCACCGGCAATGACATCTCGGAACGCATGCGGGTCCAGGAACGCCTGCATTACATGGCGCATCACGATGCCCTGACCAAACTGCCGAACCGGAACCTGTTTCTGGATCGGCTGCGCCAGGCCATGGCCCGGGCGCGTTGGCACAAACGTCTCATCGCGGTCATGTTCCTCGATCTCGATCGGTTTAAAACCATCAATGATTCCCTCGGGCATCAGGTCGGCGACCAGTTAATCGTGCAATTGACACAACGCCTAAGCAGCGGTGTCCGCGCCGGGGATACCATCGCGCGCTTTGGCGGCGATGAATTTGCCATCCTGCTTGATGACATCGCCTCTGAAAAAGATATCTCGCAACTGGCAAAAAAAGTACTCGACACCATGGTGCCGACGTTTGTGATCGAGGGACGCGAGCTATATATCACCGCCTCCATCGGCGTCAGTATCTTCCCCAACGACGGTGAAGATTCGGAGACCCTGTTGCGCAATGCCGATGTCGCCATGTATCGCGCCAAGGAACTGGGCCGCAACAACTACCAGTTTTATTCCAACGAAATGAGTGCGCGTGCATTTGAGCGTTTAACCCTGGAAAACTCGCTGCGCCATGCCCTCAAGCGTATGGAATTTTCCCTGCTCTACCAGCCGCAAATGGAAATCAGAACGCGCCGTATCGTCGGTGTCGAAGCACTGCTGCGCTGGCAGCACCCGGAGCTCGGGCAGATCCTGCCCGGTGACTTTATCCCCTTGCTGGAAGAGACCGGTCTGATCATAGAGGTCGGCGACTGGGTGTTGAAAAGCGCACTGCAACAGGCTGCCCAGTGGCATCACGCCGGCTACGACTTTCTCAAGATGTCGATCAACCTCTCCGGCCGTCAGTTTAATAACCCCGATTTCATTACTGCACTCCAGTCCACCATTCAGAACGCCGGTGTCGATCCGAAAACCATTGAGCTGGAACTCACTGAAAGCATGCTGATGCGCAACGCCAGCAAGACCATCAGTGCGTTGAATACCTTGCATCAGCTCGGCGTGACCATCGCCGTGGATGATTTCGGGACGGGGTATTCCTCGTTGAACTACCTGCGGCGCTTCCCCATCTCCACGCTGAAAATCGATCGTTCCTTCCTGCGTGACGTGATCGAAGACAGTGACGATCGCGCCATCACCACCGCCATCATCGTCATGGCGCAAAGCCTGAATTTGATCGTCGTCGCCGAAGGGGTGGAGACCGAAGAACAGCTCATTTTCCTGCAGAGCCTGGATTGCCATCAGGTCCAGGGCAATCTGTGCAGTTCCCCGGTAGATGCCAGTGTCATCAGCCGTTTGTTGCGCGCGCAGGAAGGCAAGTAGACCTGGACGTAGGGCTTATTCGTACTCGGTATATTTTTTTGCGCTACCGCGGACCTTCTCCGCCGGATATTTGCGTTCGTTGATCGTAATCTTCTCTTCCACCAGTTGTGGCAGATCCACACCAAGGCGCTGCGCCAGACGCAGGGTGAAAATAAAGACATCCGCCAGTTCATAACCGATCTCCCGGCGTTTATCCTCGCCAAGCGATTCGCTCTGGGCCTCGGACAGCCACTGGAAGTGTTCCATGAGTTCACCCGCCTCCACGGCCAGTGCCATGGCAATATTCTTGGGGGCATGGAACTGTTCCCAGTCGCGATCGCGGGCGAACATCAGCAGACGATGCTGAAGCTCATCAATGTACTTCTCAGCCATATGCTATTTCCTCAGTTATTCGCGCGACAGCTTGGCATAAAAAAGCCCGTCAGGTGAAGACCTGACGGGCCGATACACTGAGACTACTGGCGATGCGTTACGGATTAAAGCGAACGCTGCCCCCACGGCTGATGTGGCGATTGAGCTCGAGGCAGGACCATGCCTGCATATCGATAATCTTGGTCGAGCCGTCCAGGTACTCGATCATCGCCTTTACCGGAATCCCCTGGATCATTTCCAGCAGCTTCACCTTAATCAGTTGTCCGGTGCGATTGACGTACCAGTTACCGACCACCGGAACATTCTTGTTGAACATGTTGACCTCCCCAGATCACCGTACAGAAATTACGTCTGTTAATGACTTTCGAGTCTACCAAACCCTTTTTCCAACGGCGATAGGAATGAGGCACTTTGTGTAAATTTATATTTCCTTTAAATCCAATAAGATACAATTACCATTTCCCGGCAAGCCAAATTCTTGACTAAGAAACAATGGCTTACTCGTCGGTGACACATCCCTGGGAAGCGTCCTTCACGTTCTTGATGTACTTGAACAAGGTACCGCGAGTGGCCTTGTACGGCGGCATTTTCCAGGCCGCCCGGCGCTTGGCCATTTCCTCGTCGGAGACGTCCACGGCCAACAGGCGCTGTTCGACATCGATGGTGATCATGTCACCATTCTGGATCAGGCCAATCGGCCCGCCTTCCTGGGCCTCGGGCACCACGTGGCCAATAATGAAGCCGTGCGAGCCGCCAGAGAAGCGGCCATCCGTCATCAGGGCCACGTCCTTACCCAGACCGGCGCCCATGATGGCGGAGGTCGGGGTCAGCATTTCCGGCATGCCGGGACCACCCTTGGGGCCTTCGTAGCGAATGACCACGACATCCCCCTTCTGGATCTCCTGGTTCTCGAGGCCTTTGAGCATGTCTTCCTCGCAGTCGTAGACACGCGCCGGGCCGACGAAACGCAGACCCTCCTTACCGGTGATTTTGGCCACAGAGCCGCCGGGGGCCAGGTTACCCTTGAGAATCTGGATGTGTCCCGTCGGTTTGATGGGCTTGTCCACCGGCATGAAGACGTCCTGGCCTGCCTTCAAATCCGGGACGTCCGCCAGGTTCTCGGCCACGGTTTTGCCTGTGACGGTGAGGCAATCGCCGTTAATGAGACGCTCGCGAAGTAAGTACTTCATTACCGCCGGGATCCCGCCAATATTGTGCAGATCTTCCATCACATAGCGGCCGCTGGGTTTGAGGTCGGCGAGGAACGGAATGCGATCCGACACTGCCTGGAAGTCATCGACCGTCAGTTTCACATCCACGGCACGGGCCATGGCAATCAGGTGCAACACCGCGTTGGTGGAACCGCCCAGCGCCATCACGATGACCATGGCATTTTCAAAGGCCTCACGGGTCATGATGTCACGCGGCTTGATATCCCGTTCCAGCAGGTTGCGAATGGCGTAACCGGCCTGCAGGCACTCTTCGAGTTTACCGGGGTCCACCGCCGGGGTGGACGAGCTGTAAGGCAGGCTCATGCCCATGGCTTCGATAGCGGAGGCCATGGTGTTGGCGGTATACATCCCGCCGCAGGCGCCGGCGCCGGGACAGGAATGACGCACAATGCCCTGGCGTTCCGCTTCGTCGATCTTGCCGGCGATGAATTCACCGTAGCTCTGAAACGCCGAGATAATATCCAGGGTCTTGTCGTGCCAGTGGCCGGGTTTGATAGTGCCGCCATAGATCATGAGTGAGGGGCGATTGATACGGCCCATGGCAATCATCACCCCGGGCATGTTCTTGTCACAGCCGGGAATGGAAATATTGGCGTCGTACCACTGGGCATTCATCACCGTTTCCACCGAGTCGGCAATGATGTCGCGCGACTGCAGTGAATAGCTCATGCCGTCGGTGCCCATGGAGATGCCATCGGACACGCCGATGGTGTTGAAGCGCATCCCGACCAGGCCGGCCTTGACCACGCCTTCTTTTACCTTGGCGGCGAGGTCATTGAGGTGCATGTTACAGGTATTCCCTTCCCACCAGACACTGGCAATCCCGACTTCTGCCTTGCCCATATCCTGTTCGGTCAGGCCCGTGCCGTACAACATGGCCTGGGACGCGCCTTGTGATTTCGGTGAGGTAATCCTTGAACTGACTTTATTGAGCTTTTTGTCTGCCATCGACAACTCCGTGGGAAATGCTGAACCGTAAATAAGGAAGCCGCAAAGTATACCCGTTTGGCGCGCGCGTGGGGATTGCAAGCCGGAAAATTGACGCCGGCACGCAGAAATCGCCATCAACTTCAGGTCCTGACTGCCGATATATAACCAGACCCGGGCCATTTCGGCATATGGTACATTTTGTGCAATTACAAGCGCTTAACTGGCGCAGGTAACCGCACAACGGTATAGTTGCGAACGCTCGCAGGGAATTCAGCAAACGGGCCCGGGGTTGGAGGTCGTCCCAATGCAAGTCACGATCATCAGAACAGCGAAACGTGTTTTTCTCGCCGCCGTACTGGTCATCCTGATCATGCCGCCGGCATTAGCAGTGGAGCAGCGGATGCTTCTGCAGCGTGCGACATTCGTCGACGCGGAACAGGCGCTCAAAGCCGGCAGGCTCAGTACCTACCACAAACTCGAACAACTGGTTCGTGACTACCCGCTCTATCCGTATCTCCAGTTCGAAGAGATCAAACGTAATCTGCGTGGCAGCAATTACAAGGACGTCCAACGCTTCCTGGAGGCTAACGCGGGAACACCACTGGCCGGTCGCCTGCAATACCTTTGGCTAAAATCACTTGCCCGCCAGCATCAATGGGCCACCTTGATCGACAATTTCTACTACACCAACGATGTCGCCCTGCAATGCGATTTCGCTCATGCCCTGATCGAAGAACAACAACCGCAACGCGCATACAATGTCCTGGCAGGCCTGTGGCTCACCGGGCATTCGCTGCCAAGTCGTTGCGACTACCCGATCGAGAAATGGTTTGCTGCAGGCGGCCTTACCCAGGAACTGGTCTGGGAACGCATTCGTCTTGCGATGCAGGCGCGTCAATCAAAACTTGCCATGTATCTGAGCAAATTCGTTGCGCCTGCCGATCGCTATTGGGTTCGCATGTGGGCCAAGGTGCATCGCGACCCCGCATTCGTCACCCAGGTGTATGCACGATTCAAGGACAAGGACACACCGTTGCTGCGTTGGGTTATCGGCGACGGTCTGCGCCGGATGTCTTCCAAAGATGCGGCAGCCGCTGCGAGCTACTGGGGTGAGTGGCGCGACAAATTCAATTTCTCCGCGACGGAAAAGGATCGTATCGAGCGCCGCCTGACACTCGCGCTGGTAAGTTCGGATCCAGGCGCCAGCAAGAGCTGGCTAAAAGAACTGGAGCTGGATGCAGACGATCAGCGCATCAACGAGCTTTATATCCTCAATGCCATCCAGGATCAGGACTGGGAAATTGCCCTGGGCTGGCTGGATCGCATGAGCGAAGCCGAACAGCAATCAGACCGCTGGCGTTACTGGCGCGGCCGGACACTCGAGGCGCTCGGTCGCCTGGATGAAGCACGTTCGGTCTACCTGCTCAATGCCGATTCCCGCAGCTATTACGGCTTTTTATCTGCTGATCGTGCAGGTATGGATTATCGATTCGATCATCGCCCACTCTCATTCACCAGCCAGGACCTTTCCCCAATTGAAAAGATCCCGGCGATTGAACGTGCGCGTGAGCTATATGCGTTGAACAGAGTAGTGGACGCACGCCGCGAATGGAATTTCGCCCTGCAGCAACTGGACAAATCACAAATGCTCAAGGCCGCACAACTGGCCTACGACTGGAACTGGCATGACCGCGCCATCATCACCCTGGCTCAGGCCAACTACTGGGACGATCTGGAAAAACGTTTTCCACTCGCCCATCGCGATGTCGTGATCAACTATGCGCATCAACAGCAAATCGATCCGGCGTGGGCCTTTGCCATCATCCGCCAGGAAAGCGCCTTCACCAACGATGCACGGTCGCATGCCGGTGCCTTGGGTCTCATGCAATTGTTGCCACGCACCGCACGCCAAATCGCACACTCGCTGCGTTTGCGCTTCAAGCGCAATGATTTGCTCGACGCGGAAACCAACGTACGGCTGGGCATTAAATACCTGAAGAAGGTAAAAGATATTTTCAACGGCAATAACGTCCTTGCCACTGCCGCCTATAACGCTGGCGATGCACGCGTCCGCCAATGGCTGCCGAAGGCAGGCATGTTGCCTGCCGACGTCTGGGTGGAAACCGTGCCGTATAACGAAACCCGCGATTACCTGCAACGCGTGATGACGTACACCGTGATCTACGAAGAACGCCTCGGTAGAACGCCGGTGCCCCTGGTGGAACGTATGCTGCCGATCACCGGTGAACCCACCGTCGTGTCCTCCAGCAAGGCACAGGCCGGCGACGCATCTTAAGCGCATTTGTGCACTAGCGCACAAACCTTCACGACAACCTGACATCTCACCTCCTAAGCGTGATCCTGCTCATGGATTTGGCGCTGCCCGACAGCGTATACAGTATTAAGCTTAAGTCAGAGACACCGATACCTGATTTCAAGACACTCTGACTGACGAGAAAAAGGTTGTACTCATGAATATATTGCTGATCCTTGCTGCTGTCTGCGCCGGCATATTTTACTTGGGATATCATTTGGGAAATCAGCTGGGACGCACCGCGCATATACGTGATAACCTGCAACGCGCCCGTGATGCGCACGTTGTCGCACGTATCGAAAATCGCTGATAAACCTCGACATCTCTAATACAGCGCTCACCCCCTTCGCGGCAATCCCGCAGGATAATTTTGTAATTCAAGCAATTACGGCTTCTGGACGATACCTATCCAGAGGCACACATGGCTGACACATCCAAAAAAATTACACTGGACCAGCTCCACGTCCTGTTGGTGGAACCGTCTTCGACCCAGCAACGCATCATTACCAATCATCTGAACGGTTTTGGGGTAATGGCGATCGACCGTGTCACAAATGGTAGTCAGGCACTCAGCAGTCTCGATCCCGATGCCCATGATCTGATTATCAGTGCCATGCACCTGCAGGATATGACCGGGACGGAACTGGTGCAGAACATGCGTATGGACCAGACCCTGAGCGATATCCCCTTCATGCTGATTTCCAGTGAAACCGACTTTCGCTATCTCGAGCCGATACGGCAGGCCGGCGTCATCGCCATCCTGCCCAAACCGTATGAGATCGAACAATTACGGCGCGCATTATATTCCACCGTCTATTACCTGGACCCCAATAGTCTGGATACCCAGGACATCGCGGCCGAAGACCTGAACGTCCTGGTAGTAGACGACAGCTTCACCGCACGCAATCACATCAAGCGAGTCCTCGCTAACATGGGGATAGAACGCATCAGCGAGGCCAAGAACGGCAAAGAGGCGGTCACCATGATCGCCGAACATTTTTATGACCTGATCGTGACCGATTACAACATGCCCGAGATGGATGGCAAACAACTGGTGGAATACATCCGCAGTCACAGCAATCAGACCACTATCCCAATCCTGATGGTGTCCAGCGAATCTGACGAAAGCCGGCTCGCGGCGGTGCAGCAGGCGGGCATCTCGGCAATTTGCGACAAACCGTTTGAAACCGAGACCGTACGTGAGTTGCTACAAAAGATCCTGGCCTAAACCAGCACGCCAAGCCTGACTTCCATCTCATCAAGTCCCGGCACCAGTAGATTGGTTGTCGCCGCGGTATCGAAACCGTAGAAATCCCGCATGAAACGGTAAAGGTGTTTACGGTGATATTCGAGGTGGTCTTCGATGTCATCAATGACCCTGCGCGCACGCGCACACGCCTGGCGTTCGGTCAGGTTCGAAATGAAACGGCGGCCATCGCAGGTAAAACCGGCCTGCAGCATGCCCAGCTTGATAACATTCCACAGCTCGGCGCACAGCTCCGGTGGATGATTCTCGTAATCCAGATTGATCACAATTGCGTAAGACATCGCGGCCGCCCTCCCAGTATCGATATTTGGGTTCTTGCCCTTTTTTTATTTTTATTGATGATATTCGGGCAATATAGACGTTTTTCCCAGGCCCAGCCAGCTTCACAACCCACCAAGTTTAAATTCCGATTTAACTATATTTTTCAATTAGTTAAAACATATACTTGATATTTACTCTAGAAAAAGCTATATAACTTCATAATATCCAAGGATCATTGAGGAACTTCATCATGCGTGATGTGTTACCCCTATATGATGTGGAAGAACTGACGCTGGAAGAGGCTGTGCGCATTATCGCCTCGGAAGACGAAATACAGCTGCCGGATGACGATTACGCTGTGAAATGTCGGCAAGAAAAAGACGCGGCGTGACCCAAAATGGGCAGTTGAGAACGAAATACCTCCCCCTGCCTGCTATGGATGGCGGGCACTTTTTAATAAGATTCTGCTGATTAATCCGCTGAGGCCAGTCGCCTCACGACGTGGCTAGCGGCCGCTGGAAATCGCCTCAATAACCTGATCTTCATACAAAATCCGGTCTGCAAGAATCTCACCCAGCTGCGACAAATCATTGTCCAGTTCACCCAAATTATTGCAGTGATCCTCGCAATCGTATTTTTCATTGAAATCCAGGATTTGCTGCGTGGTATCCGCAATATTGGGGTACACCTGCTTGGCGATATCCAGAACCTTGGTACGTCTCTCGGTGCCCTCATCGATGAATCGGTAAAGCTGAAAATGGGCGCTGGCAGTGTAATCAACGAGGGCCTCACAAAACTCCTGTAAGGCCATCTGGCATGCATCGTCTGGCTTGAAGGGACGCATCCCGGCCAGTTGGCTAAATAAGGTGAGTGTTTCAGTACGTGACGCCAACAGCGTGTTCAGCTTGGTTTTAGCGGCGTAACGTCGTTCTGCGGATGCGGAAAGGGTTTGCATCCTGTACCTCCTGGCTTGTAACTACTTTGTATTATTTGCCTAATATGCCTGATCACCGTGGTAGTTTGTCAAGCGTTGAAACCTTTCCTGATTGGGTTTCCTGGATTCCTCACCCACTCGCTCCAGGACCCGGCGTAGAGTTTAGACCCGGTATATCCCGCGATCTCCATCGCCAGCAGATTGTGGCAGGCCGTCACGCCGGATCCGCACATATGCACCACTTGCTCTGATTGCCCGGCAAGCGGGGCGAAGCGCGATCTAAGGCTCTCGGGCGGGAGAAACCGGCCACTGGCATCCAGGTTCGCTTCGTAGGGGTAATTCAACGCCCCTGGGATATGCCCGGCCACAGGGTCGATAGGCTCAACTTCTCCCGCGTAACGTGCCGCAGCGCGGGCATCTACCACACACAGACCGCCCGCCTGAATGGCCCGCTTTATTGCCGGCATGGCTACCTGGCTGTCTGCCTGCACATGTGGCTCGAAGACCGTCTCCCGGATACCGGCTAAGGCCGTTTCCGTCGGCAAACCGGCGGCCTGCCAGGTCGCAAACCCGCCATCCAGTAAGGCGACAGCCGCATGGCCGAGCCAGCGCAGCATCCACCACAGGCGCACGGCATAGGCCCCATTCTCCGCGTCATACACGACAACCTGGCAGTGGTTTGTGATCCCCCAGCGGCCGAGGGTTTCTGCGAATACGGCGGGATCCGGCAAGGGGTGACGTCCGCTTTGCGGTGTCACCGGGCCGGAGAGGTCGCGGTTCAAATCGGCATAACGTGCCCCCGGGAGATGAGCGGCTGCATAGGCCTGTTGGCCTGCATCGGGCTGCAGCAAATCGAATCGGCAATCCACGACTACCCAATCCGGCGTGGCAAGATGCTGGAACAAGGTTTTGCAATCTATCAGAGTCGTATACATTTTCAGCCCTCAGGGCGATCTTGTGCCCGTCGCTTGCTACAATACAGCATCTACAGCCGCGTTGAACTCAACATCATGAATGCCCCCGAACTGCTCCTGCCCGCCGGCACCCTTAAGAACATGCACTACGCCTTCGCCTACGGCGCCGATGCCGTGTATGCCGGCCAGCCACGCTATTCCCTGCGCGTGCGCAATAATGACTTTCAACTCGACAATCTTGCGACGGGGATTGCCGAGGCCCATCGCCTGGGTAAAAAGTTTTTTGTCGCCAGCAACATCATGCCGCATAACGCCAAGGTCAAAACCTACCTCGACGACATGGCCCCGGTGATTGCCCTGCAACCCGACGCCCTGATCATGGCCGACCCCGGCTTGATCATGATGGTCCGGGAAACCTGGCCCGACGTCCCCATCCATCTTTCGGTGCAGGCCAATACCGTCAACTACGCCGGCGTGAAATTCTGGCAACGCCTTGGCTTGCAACGCGTGATCCTGTCGCGTGAATTGTCCCTGGATGAAATCGAAGAGATTCGGCAACGCTGTCCGGACATGGAACTGGAAGTCTTCGTGCACGGCGCACTGTGCATCGCCTATTCCGGGCGCTGTTTGTTATCCGGCTACTTCAATCACCGCGATCCCAACCAGGGCACCTGCACCAATGCCTGCCGCTGGGAATACAAGGTACACGGCGCCGACGAAGATATCAGCGGCGATATCCAGAAGATCGAATTCGATGCCATGGCCGCGATGAAAAATCCCGAGTTGTTCCCGGATATTGCAGCACAAACTCGCCATCCGCTGGCAGAACGCGTTTACCTGATCGAAGAATCGGAACGGCCGGGACAATTCATGCCGATTCTGGAAGACGAGCACGGCACGTACATCATGAATTCCAAAGACCTGCGCGCCATTCAACACGTGGAACGCCTGGTCAAGATTGGTATCAACTCCCTGAAGATCGAAGGCCGCACCAAATCGCATTACTATGTGGCGCGTACGGCACAGTTATACCGGCAGGCCATCGAAGACGCCGTTGCCGGACGACCGTTCGATGCTGATCTGTATGCGAAGCTCGACAACTTGGCCAATCGCGGCTACACCGAAGGTTTCTACCAGCGCCACCCGGATCAGGCCTATCAGAATTATCTGCAGGGCAAATCCATCATGCAGCGCCAGCAGTTCGTCGGTGAGATCACAGCATTTGACCAGCAACGCGGCCTTGCGGAGATCGACGTCAAAAACAAATTCCACGTCGGCGATCGACTGGAACTCATCCTGCCCGATGGTAATCGCGAGATTACCGTCGAACGCATGGAATCGCTCAAGGGTGAAACCATGCAGCAAGCGCCGGGTGGTGGCTATCACGTGCGCATCCCGTTACCTGTCGCGCAATGCGAAAAAGGATTATTGGCCAGGTATTTGTCTTAGCCTGACTCGACAGCACGACCTGCAACGCATACCATGATTAAAATCCGGATTAACGGACGCCGATAATCAAAAGACAACAACACAAAGCGACGGATCGTGTACAACAACAGAAGTCTTTTTCTCGCTATCGATCAAGGTGGTCATGCCAGCCGCGCCATGGTCTTCAATCTGGAAGGCGAAGTGGTGGCGCGCAGTGAACGGCCTATCCAGACCCTGCATCCCCGGACACATTTCGTCGAACACAATGCAGACGATTTAGTGCAGTCCATTCGCGACAGCATCAGCGATGTCATCCAACAACTCGGGCCACGGGCACAGTTTGTCGAGGCAGCGGGACTGGCGACACAGCGATCCAACGTGGTGTGCTGGGACAAAATCTCCGGCGCGGCATTATCCCCCATCATCAGCTGGCAGGACACGCGCGCCCATGCCTGGATGAAACAACTGGATCTGGACCGACTCGATATTCACAAAACCACCGGCCTGTTTCCCAGCGCACATTACGGTGCCAGTAAATTGCGCTGGTGTCTGGATAATCTGGACGCGGTCAAACAGGCGCAGGCAGAGAGACGCCTGTATTTCGGCCCCATGAGCAGTTACCTGGTGTACAAACTGGTCGCGGAAAAAAATTGTTTTGCCGACCCCGTGAATGCCTCCCGCACCCTGCTCTGGCATATCCACCGCAAGGATTGGGATCAATTCCTGCTGGATAAATTCGGCATTGCCTCCGACAACCTGCCGCAATGTGTTGCGACCTCACATCACTACGGCACGCTGGAAATTGAAAACTACCGCATCCCTTTGACTGTCGTGACCGGCGATCAATCCTCAGCGTTGTATGCCTACGGCGATCTGCAATACGACACCGCCTACGTCAATATCGGCACCGGCGCCTTTGTCTCGCGCCCGTCCGGTTATGCCTTGCTCTACGCACGGCGTCTGCTCACGAGCGTGATCTATTCTGACCCCAAGGACAGTCGTTACGTGCTGGAAGGTACCGTTAACGGCGCCGGCGCCGCCATCGAGTGGTTGCAAAAACAATATCCGGTCGACGATCTGTGGACGAAGTTACCGCAGTGGCTGGAACGCGTTACCGACCCGCCCCTGTTTCTCAACGGCGTATCCGGACTGGCGGCACCGTACTGGATTGCCGATTTCGAAAGTGAATTACAGGAAGACAGTAGTATCGAAGGCAAATACGTCGCCGTGATCGACAGCATCGTGTTTCTGCTCAACGCCAATGTGCAGGAGATGATGAAGTTCGCATCGCCTCCGCAACAGTTGCAGATCTCCGGTGGCCTCGCGCATCTCGATAATCTCTGTCAGCGGCTGGCCGACCTCAGTCGTTTACCCGTGTACCGGCCAAAGCAGGTGGAGGCCACGGCGCGCGGTCTGGCTTACCTGGTGGCAAAGATGCCCATGCACTGGCCGGAGAACGAACACGGCGAATGGTTCAAGCCGCGGGACAACTCCATACTCGATAACCGCTTCCTGTTGTGGGAGCAATCCATGTTGCAACGCATGCGCCAGCACGGCGAGTGAACGCGGCCGCCGAGTCCTGCGCGACTCGACATTTCGCAGCAAGGGTTCATGACTTTTTCCCGCGAGTGCGCTAGCCTGCCATTCTTCCTGCCAGATTCGAATCATTGTCATGCCGACTCTGCTCTACCAATTTCCGGTTTCCCATTACTGCGAGAAGGCGCGCTGGGCGCTGGACTATAAAGGCGTGCCATTTAAAACCCAGACGCTGTTACCCGGGCCGCACATCAAAAAAATCAAATCGATCGCAGCAGACAGCAGCGTGCCGGTATTGCGTATGCAAAATACGATCATTCAGGGTTCGGACCAGATTATCGACTACCTCGATGCGACCGTGTCTGAGAAACCACTGACGCCGCAAGACAGCAAGCTGCGCGAACAGGCCGCCGACTGGGAACGCTTTGCCGCCGACAAGATTGCCGACCCCCTGCGCTGTTTTTACTATCACTACCTGCTCGACGAGCCGAAGACATTGATCCCCTTGTTTTGCGAGGACGGTCCCTGGTACGGAAATCTCCTGATGCGTCTGATCTTCAAACGGCTCGGACGACGCATGCGCGCTGTCGCCAAAATAAATCCGCGCACGGCAGGGGTTGCCATGCACGTGGTGGACAAGGCCTTAACGACCCTGGAAAAGCAGCTGCAGACGCAACCGTTCCTGGTGGGCGATCGCTTCAGCCGCGCCGACCTCAGCGTGTGCGCACTCCTGTCACCGCTGGTCCTGCCGGAACGCGGATATATGAAAGCGCGTTCGCTGACGGCCACTGCCTTGCAGGATTACCGCAAGGCGCACATCAGCAGCCCGGTCTTTCGCTGGGTGAATACCATCTACAATACCTATCGCTAAGGCAGTTAAAGACCACCGTACATTTTGGAAGGCGGACCGCTGCGGCGTTTCGGCGCTGATTTACGCAGGGCAGTGTCCGGCTCAATCCGCGCCTCGGTAACATGCCTGCGTGGCGTATCTGACTTTCTGGATGTCACTTTCGCCGGCCGGGTGGAATTTGTCTGTACGCTGTTGGTGGAACGCGTGACCTGTTTATCGGCTTGCCCATTCACGGGGAAGAAGATATAGCTCACCATCCCCAGCCCGATCACAAGCGCGCCGGTTTTTATATAGCGTATGTTCATCTCCCCTCCCTGTCATGTCACAGACGCAATGGCCAGAAAATACCACTCGCCCTCGTGTACCGCAATGGATGCAGCCGGGCAGCCGCTATGCTAGTGTGAATCCATATTCATACTCGACTCAGAAGCTATGCGCACCGTGGTCCTTGGCATCGGCAACACCCTGCTTTCCGACGAAGGCGCCGGTGTGCACGCCATAAATTATCTGCAACAACATCATGCGAACCTCCCCGAGACAGACTACATCGACGGCGGCACCCTGAGTTTTACCCTGGCCGGCCTGATCGAAGAGGCACAAAATCTGATCGTCATCGACGCTACACAATTGCACGCACCGGCAGGTACCGTGCGTACCTTTGTCGGAAGCGAAATGGATCAGTTCCTGAGTCATAACCGTAAAAGCAGCGTCCACGAAGTCAGTCTGATGGACCTGCTCAGCATCGCCGCCCTGTCGGAGCACCTGCCGGCACGGCGCGCCCTGATTGGTATTCAACCCCGCACCATCGACTGGGGAGACGTCCCCTGTGCAGATGTCCAGGCAGCTATCCCGACAGCCTGCGCCAGGGTTGTTGCCTTGATCGAGGCCTGGCAGCAATGAGTGAATTCACTGAGAGCTCCCAAATCGAAGCTGTTACCAACATCGGCGATCTGACGCTATCGCCTCAGATCATGGCCCTGTTGCAGGAGTTGCAGGACATGCTTTCCGCACTGATCGAACGCGGCGAAGAAAGCCGCATTGATATTCGCAGCCTGCCATTGCCGCCCGGGGATCATGATTTACTTATGCAGTTTCTTGGCGAAGGCGAAGTCAAGGCACGAATCGACGCCCTGGGAATGAGCGAGATCAAAGAAACGCGATTTTCCGGAATCTGGTGGTTGCTGCATTACAACACCCATGATGAAATCATGGCGGAGATCATTGAAGTTACACAGTTGCCTGATATTCTTAAAACGCAGGTACCGGATCTCATCGACAGCAGAACGCTGTTAAAAAAATATTTACAAACACTGCCATCTCACGACTAACCGCCACGGGAAGGAGGACGTGATGCCCACCGAGCAAACCCTTGAGGAACGCTTACGACAACAAGGCATCTCGCGGCGCGGCTTTCTGAAATTTTGCACCGCCATGGCCAGCCTGATGGCACTGCCGCCGGGCATGGCCGGCGCCATTGCCGATGCCCTGGGCAAGGCCAAACGACCTTCCGTCATCTGGCTATCCTTTCAGGAGTGCACCGGGTGCACTGAATCACTTACCCGCTCGCACAGTCCGACAGTGGAAAACCTGATCTTCGACGCGATTTCGCTGGACTACCACCACACTCTACAAGCCGCTGCGGGTACCGCAGCGGAGGCCGCGCGTGAACGCGCCATGCACGACAATTTCGGCAAGTATTTACTTATTGTGGACGGTTCCATTCCCACTAAAGACAATGGCGTCTATTCCACCATTGCCGGTGTTACCAACCTGCAAATGTTAGAGGAGGTCGCCAAGGGCGCCGCCGCCATTGTCGCCGTCGGCACCTGTGCCGCGTTCGGCGGTATCCCGCATGCCAACCCGAATCCCACCGGCGCGGTTGCCGTGACCGACATCATCAAGGACAAACCGATAATCAATGTCTCGGGTTGTCCGCCGATCCCGGTGGTGATCACCGGCGTGCTCGCGCACTATCTCACCTTCGGCACCCTGCCGGATCTGGATCAATACCACCGGCCGCTCGCCTTCTATGGCGACAGCATTCACGACCGTTGTTATCGCCGGCCGTTCTACGATCAAGGCAAGTTTGCCAAGACCTTTGACGACGAAGGCGCGCGCAACGGCTGGTGCTTATATGAATTAGGCTGCAAGGGTCCGACCACACACAACGCCTGTGCCACCACAAAATGGAATCACGGTGTAAGCTTTCCCATTCAGTCAGGCCATCCCTGCCTGGGATGTTCCGAACCGGATTTCTGGGATGCCGGCAGTTTTTATCAGGCGCTGTCCGCCCCCACCGCCAATGTCCGCACCATGGCGGAAGTGGCCATCGTCGCCGGCGCGGCCGCCGGTATCGGTTTTGGCTTGTACGATCATCACAAACGCAGCAAGGCCAAACAGGAACATGAAAAACTGACCATCAAAGATCTGGGAGACTGACCATGAGCGAGAGTGAACTGCTGGCGTGGTTAAGGGGTACAGGACTACAAATATCCATTGCCGTGTTTTTCCTCGGCCTGGTTTTTCGCATCGTCCAAAACATTGTTGCCGGTCGCGCCCGAAATTTCTCGGTAGCGCGTGGCAGCCAGTTCGGTCCTGGTCTGCGCACTATCCTGACCCGTTCCATACCGCAATCCGGGATGAGCCACCGCAGTTACTTTACCCATATCGCCGGCTACATCTTTCACATCGGCTTGTTTCTTACCCTGTTCTTCTTAAGCGAACATATCCTGGTGTTCAAACATCTGCTCGGTTTCGGCTGGCCGGCGCTCCCCACGGTCATTATCGATATCGTCGCCTTGCTCAGCATCTCCGCGCTGGTTGCCTTACTGCTTCATCGCCTGCTGGATCCGGTATTAAAGCAAATCAGCGATTACCAGGATTACCTCGTCTGGCTCCTGACCATCGCCCCGCTCGTCACCGGTTTCCTCGTATTTCATCCCATGGGCATGTCATACGAAAAAAGTCTGGTGCTGCATCTGGTCAGTATCAACGTGTTGTTGATTGCGATTCCTTTCACCAAACTGAGCCACATGCTCTCCATCTTCATCTCGCGCTGGTATAACGGTGCCCTTGCCGGCTACAAGGGGGTTCGCTCATGAGCGAGAAGGTCAACAAGGCCGTACGCGCCCTGCGCGAACAGATCGATGCGCCCACCATGTCATTCTTCACCAGTTGCGTGCATTGCGGCATGTGTGCCGACGCCTGCCTGTTTTACACCGAGACCGGCGATCCCAAGTACACACCTATCTATAAACTGAAACCCATGCGGCGCGTGTGGCAGCAGGAGTACACCTTCATGGGTCGTCTGCTCAAGGCCCTCGGTCTGAGCAAACCCGTGACCGAGGAAGAGTTGGCGAACTGGGAAGAACTGGTATACGACAGCTGCACCTTGTGCGGCCGTTGTTCCATGGTCTGTCCGGTCGGCAACGATATCACCTACATGATTCGCAAATTCCGCGAAGGCATGGTCGCCGCCGGTTTTGCGCCGAAGGGCCTAAAGGGTGCCATGCAGCGCGCCATCGAACTGGGCAGCCCCATGGGTGTGACCCTGCAGACCCTCAAGGCGCAAATCAAACACGCCGAAAAGGAAACCGGTCTGACCATCCCGCTGGATAAAGAAGGTGCCGAATACCTGATGCTGTTGTCTTCGGCGGAGATCGCGGAGTTCAACGAGATCATCCCGGCGGTCGCGCGTATCTTCGATCACGCCGGGGTATCCTGGACATTTTGTTCGACGGCATTTGAAGGTACCAACTCCGGCATCCAGATTGGCGCCAGTGATCTCGCCGCGGAATTGATCGAACGCATCGTCGACGGTGCGACACGGCTCAAGGTCAAGACAGTCATCACGCCGGAGTGCGGTCATGCCTACGTCGCCCTGCGCTGGGAGGGCGCCAACCTGATCGGCCGCCCCCTGCCCTTCAAGGTCATGCACATTCTGGAAGTGCTGGAAGAATTACGTCTGCAAGGCAAGCTGCGCACCACGGGCATGGACGAACGGCGCATGACCTTTCATGACCCCTGCCAGCTGCTCCGCCGCGGTGGTGTCATCGATCCACCGCGCAACCTGCTCAAGCAGATCGCCGGCGATTACGTGGAAATGACGGAGCATGGCGTGCAAAACTGGTGTTGCGGCGGCGGCGGCGGTGTCAGTGCCAACGAACGCGCCGATGATTTGCGCCACAAGGCATTTAACCGCAAAAAGAAACAACTCGACGAGATCGGCGCCACCACTATCGTCACTGCCTGTTCCAACTGCCGCAGCATGATCGAAGACGGTCTCGATCACTACAACATGAATCTCGAAGTCATCGGTCTGACCGAGACACTTGCCAATTACCTCGATACATCAAGCAATCCGCCCGCCACAGGAGAGTAAGCCATGACCGAACGTGTCGTCGTCGATCCCATCACCCGCATCGAAGGCCATTTGCGCATCGAGGCACGCACGGATGGCGATAAGATTGCCGAGGCCTGGTCATCCGGCACCATGGTGCGCGGGATCGAGATCATTTTGCGCGGACGCGATCCGCGCGATGCCTGGGCCTTCGCACAACGCATCTGCGGCGTATGCACGCTGGTGCACGGTATCGCCTCGGTGCGCGCCGTGGAAAACGCCTTGAATTATCCCATCCCGCCCAATGCCCAGTTGATCCGTAACCTGATGGTCGCTGCACAGTACGTGCACGATCACGTCATGCACTTTTATCACCTGCACGCACTGGACTGGGTGGACGTCGTTTCCGCGCTCAAGGCCGATCCCAAGGCGACCTCGGAACTGGCGCAGACCGTGAGCCCGGCGTATCCCAAGTCGTCGCCGGGTTACTTTGCCGACGTGCAAACCAAACTCAAGAATTTCGTCGAGAGCGGCCAGCTGGGGATCTTCGCCAATGGTTACTGGGGACATCCCGCCTACAAACTGCCACCCGCGGCTAATTTGATGGCGGTGGCGCATTACCTCGAAGCCCTGGCCTGGCAACGCGATGTGGTGCAGATCCACACCATCCTCGGCGGCAAGAATCCGCATCCAAATTTCCTCGTCGGTGGCGCGCCCTCGGCCATCAGTATCCAGCCCGGCCACCCCGGTCATGGCAAGGGCCCGCACTATCGCGGCGGTACCGGCGCCACGGCCTTGAATCAGACCGGCCTGGATCAGATCCAGAACGTGATCAAACGCATGCAGGCCTTTGTCGATCAGGTGTACGTCCCGGATACCCTGGCGATCGCCGGTTTTTACAAAGACTGGGCGCAGCAGGGCGAAGGCGTCGGCAACTTTATGTGTTACGGGGATTTTCCGGCGGACGGCACCGATGACATCAGCAAATTACTGGTGCCACGCGGCGTGATTCTCGATCGTGACCTCAGCACCATTCACGAACTCGATCTCAATGACCCGGCGCAGATCCAGGAATACGTCAGTCATTCCTGGTACGACTATGAAGGCGGTAAAGAAACACCCCTGCATCCTTACGCGGGTGAAACCAAATTGCACTACGACGGCCCCAAACCGCCATACGCACAACTCGACGTCGACAAGTCTTACTCCTGGCTCAAATCGCCGCGCTGGCGCGGCAAACCCATGGAAGTCGGTCCGCTGGCGCGCGTACTGATGCTCTATGCGAAAGGCCATGAACAAACCAAGGAACTGGTGAACATGGCCCTGACAAAACTGGACCTGCCGGTTAGCGCCCTGTATTCGACCCTGGGCCGCACCGCTGCCCGCACGCTGGAAACCAAGATCTTTGCCGACGCCATGCAGGGCTGGCTGAATCAGCTCATCGCCAATATCAAACAGGGTGACGTCAAGACCTTTAACGAAACCCTGTGGGAGCCGTCTACCTGGCCGCACGAATGCAAAGGTGTGGGCTACATGGAGGCACCGCGTGGTGCGCTGGCGCACTGGGTGGTTATCAAGGACGGTAAAATTGACAACTATCAGGCAGTCGTACCCAGCACCTGGAACGCCGGCCCACGCGATCCCAAAGGTCAGGCCGGGCCATACGAAGCCTCCCTGGTGGGGCATCAATTGTACGATCCCAAACAACCCATCGAGATCCTGCGGACGATACACAGCTTCGATCCCTGTATTGCCTGCGCCGTGCACGTGACCGATGCGGAGGGGGAAGAATTGATCCGGGTGAAAGCGGTCTGACGCTTGTCGCTACAACGTCGTTTGGTAGCGGCATTCGCGCACGTCACCGCACTCCGTTGTGCCCACGCTGGTGCAGGCCAATGCAGGTGATGCAAGGTCAAAGGCCATACTGACACTGTAAGTCTCAGACTGCAGACCATATTGCAGGGCATAACCGCTAAGTTCCCGCAGGCAACTACCGTCGGCCTTGCGCACCGGCTCAAACCAGACAAGCTGCACGACACCGTCGCCCTGGCGCGGCACGCTTTTCTCGAACAACACGGCATCACTGACGCGATCACCTGCCGCATTCACAGCAAACAGCTTCAGATAGTAGGTATCCGTGCTCGCACTGGCGGTTGCCACCGCCGTCGGTGCCGACTTTAGTGTTTGCGTCGCTGGCACTGCCTGCGAATTGCTTTGACTACTGCTGATCCCGCCGGGTGGCTGACCTTCGTCGCTGCCCACGTCGCAGCCGCCGAGCAAGAGCAGCGGTACGCCATACGCGAACCAACTGAGTAACAAACGTTTCACTTTGTCTAGCCTTCATTGTTATATGCGCCGATCGTTTTCCTTTTCGAACAGCGTAGAACAATAAGACGGTATTTTTTGCAGACTCGATCACTATGCACACAAGCAATCAGGTGCAAGTGCATAAAACACGAGCGCGCTCACATTTCTTGTGTGAAGGAATACCCTCGACTCAAAACGCGGATTTAGCCGAGATTAAATTCAGCAATGACCGGCGCGTGATCCGATTCCGGAAATTGCACATCGGTCCGAAATGCCCCGGATTCATCCGGCAAGGCCTCATTGTGAATTTCTGCAACATGGAAATATCGAATCAGCGGACGTGAGGCAATGATGTGATCCAGCATGTTGCCCTTGCCAAGATGGAACAGGGAATAGCGCGCAGACGGCGGCACATTATTTTCACAGGGTATCATTATCCTGGGAGAGTGCGCCGGATTACCGGTCTCCTCCACCGGACCGATAATCGCCCGCAAGGGGACTTCGTCCGCCTCGGCATTGAAATCGCCACAGATAGCGATTAAGGCATCATTGCCTTGTTGATCGAAGATGCTGTCGATAAGCATCCGTGCCTGCAATGCCTGCCCTACCCGCTTCATGCTGGAGATAAAACTGCCTTCCGCCCAGGCCGATACCGTTTTCCAGGTATAGTTATTGAGTTTCTGTCCGGGGATAGTGGTCGCCAGTTTGGATTTGAGATGGACGTTAATCAAATGCAATGTTTGCCCCTGTCCGAGATCGATATGGACATACAGCAACGGGCGCTCCCAATTCAGCGCATTCGCGGTGGTATCCGCCGGCACCGCCGTGACCATCTGGTAACTCGGCTGTGGACCATCGCTGTCACGGATGATCCGCGTCTGGGTAATGGGAAATCGTGACAGGATCACGAGATTGCGCTGATCGTAAAGCTGACCGCTGGTGGTCTGCGTGACGGCGCGATGAAAGCCGGCGTATTGGGTGCCGGCCAACAAGGTATCCAGCGCCCCGAGTGTGCGACTTCCGGTCGCACCCTGACTGTGCACTTCCTGCAGACAGAGAATATCGGCATTCACCCGGTCAAGCTGCGGCCGCATGATCGCAACGCGTTCCGCAAGCGGTGGCGACACGCCTGGACCATCGTCCAGGTTTTCGAGATTAAACGTGGCAATTCGGACAGACATGACCCAACACTCCTTGTTAGATATAAAGCATCACCAGGATTTAATGTTAAGAGCTAAAATATTGCAAGCACTGAAGCATAACAAATCCAGAGTTAATTCTCGTTCCGTATTTCGACAATTAATCTTTTCAGTATATCGCTAAATAATCAGAATCTTTAACCCAACACCTGCCAACGCTAAAACATTTCGTGCAATTGCCCCAGATCAAATCTTTGTCAGATTTCGACTGAGGCAGATCATTTTTTTATTTCCGAAATCCTGCATTAATAAGATTGTTTTGAATCTGCAGCAACACCCGGGGAGGAATCTATATGTCACATACGCGACATTTGAAATTTTCTATATACCTATTTTTCTGGCAGTCCTTGATTGGCATAAGTGTTTTGCTAACGCTTTTAACGGGTTGTGGTGGGGGTGGTGGTGGTGGCGGGACTACGCTCACCGATGATCCTGTCCCGCCCATGCCATCTCGGGTACATTATGTCGCCGGTGGCCCGGGAGGCGACCCCAGTACCACCGGTTTATTTCTGCAGGATGGTATGCTTTCTATCACCAGTACCTTCTATCTGGAAGGTACTTATACCCCGGCGAGTAAAACATACTCGTTAACTCAAAGTCCGGTCCCGCGTTTTGGCGTCGTCCCCAGCGGGCTGAGCTTTACCCTGCCCGTTAGTGACCCTGTCAATGGCGGATTTTTTGTGACCGTCGAAGAGTCGCTGGAGTGGGTTTACGGACAACATCCTACGAGTGGCGCGTTTCGGGCCCAATCAGGAAATTTCATTCGGATTAAAGTCAATAACGACATCGATCTGGCGGGAACACCGGGTGTCGACATCGCACTGGTGGAGTTTGGTAGTACTACTGCATCCGCGAGTCTGAGTTGGTCGGAGTTCGATATCGTATTAAACGATAACTCAGCACCAGATTATCAACGCGAAGCTGCCCTGGCTTATCAAGCCTTGGAATATTTATATAAACCGCTGAACCGTGTCGTGGAAAACTTCAATACCCTGAGAGCCCAGGAGAATACCCTGGAGGCCGCCGGTTCGGGGCAACAGGTCTCCGTTCCATTATGCACGACCTTCAATGCCACTCCGGGTACGTTTAATCTCACCTGGCTCGATGGCCCGGGCGATATTGCAGGCTCAATGGGTTCAGGCGACAACTTTTCCATCGCCGTCAATAATTGCTGGATTGACGATCCCGCGAGTAATAAAGACCTGCTCTATGACAGCGGTCAGATACAACTGAAAACCTACGGCGAGTCCACCACGCCCTTCGTGCTGGGTTTCAATGATGTGGTGTTCATTGACCTGCAAATTACCCCGACCGCGCAGACCGGACCTGGCTTAGGCACCCTGGGCAGCAGCATTGTGTATAACACCTTTAGCTCTGTTGCCGGCCGTGACGGCTTTTATCTCGAACTCACCCCGGATGTCTCTGGCACCCTCAATCTGGTGAATGTGGTACAGGTAGCGACGGCGACATCTGTGTCCTTCACCATGCCCAGCGAATTGGGTAATTTCGCTGTTAACCTGCTGAGCGATGTCCTCGGCAGTGCAGCTACCTCAGGCACCAATCTATGCCCGGTAAGCGGTAGTTACGACTACAGCCTGAGCAACAACCCCTTCGTCAATGGCGCGACCATGGACGTTACTTTCCATGACTGTGTACAGGGCACCGTCGCTGACCAGACCAAGGTCAATGGAAATTACATCCTCACGGCAACCGCCTACACCAGCACAGCAAACCTGACATTCGACCTCGCATTTACTAACGTCATCACCCAGGACGATGTCAGTACGCGTACGATTGATGGACAGATGCACTTCTCGCGTGTTGTGAGCGGAGGCACGACCTCGAACGAGGTCAGCAGTTCGATCAGCGGCCAGAGCCTGATAATGAGTGAAAGCGGCATTACCGCCAGCCTGTCCAATTTCAGCTTCACGGGGACACGGACAGCAAGCGGGCTCACGCTGGGTACAACCGGCGAAACCTTTACGCTGCAATTGAGCACGCTGACCGACCCGCTCGCCGGCAGAATCGAGTCCACCTTTAGTGGTACGGAAATGACAGCCCTGCAGGCGGGCAGTGTGCGTGTTACCGCAGCCGACACCAGTAATTTCCTGCTGACTATCACAGACGCGAGTGGCGCGGTAACGCTGGCACTCGATAGCGATGGCAACGGCTCAGCAGAAGACACCGTTAATACAACCTGGAGCGATCTGTATTAACAACTCGTAGTTTAAGCGTGAGAAGTCTGGCAAAAAGCCAGACTTCCACGCTGAGGGTTGGAACGGACCAGGGTCCCCATGAATGCTGCGGGGGCAACTTTAAAAATGTCAGAGCAATCCCAGATCAACCACTGACGCACAAAGCGATACCTGCCTCGCGGCGGGGCGATTTCAATCGGGGGTTCGCCTGCGTATGAAAATACCTCTAACCTCGTTGCTCGCCTTTACCAGAGCCCTTCAGGCGCCTTGCCCAAGGCTAATACCCGTGTATTGTTGATCGGTTTTCGTGGCATCAGGAATTTCTGAGTGAGGTGCAAAACCGTTTCCGCGGTGACGCGGTAAGCCGTCAGCTTGCCACCGATCAACGCAAGGTAGCCGGGCAAATCCGAATGAGTAAACAACAAGGTATCGCGCGGCCGATCAAACACCCCTTTCGCGCCTTTGGGCAACACGCGCACACCGGCAAACCGGTCAATCACGCTATCGTCATTATGCGGAAAATAGTAGTGGGCAATATTGCGCAGATAGTCGATCTCATGTTCCGTCGGTATGATCGACGCCGGGTCTGTCTGCACGAGGGTTTCGGTTGTGCCAATCATTGTATGACCATACCAGGGCATGACAAACACCGCGCGCCGATCGCTGGGTGACTCGACATAGTACACGCCACTCGGCGCCGATTGTTTCAGGATCAAATGGGTCCCTTGCACCAGGTCGATGTCCGGCATCAGGGCCCTGGTCTGTAATCCATCATGCACTGTTTTCACCCAGGGGCCTGCGGCATTGACCAGCACCTTACTGCTCAGGCCATACTCCATCTGACCTTGCTCATAGCCGATCTGATAATGACCGTTATGGTAGCGCGCGGAAATGAAACGGGCGGGACAGCGTAACTCAGCGCCCAATTGCATCGCCGAGTACATGACCGCGCGCGTCAATTCGGCATCGTCGGTTTGCGCATCCCAGTATTGATACACCGCTTGCAGGCCGTCCTGACGCAAACCATCCAGCTGCGGCCATTCCCGCTGTGCAACGGATCGGTAACAGGCGCTGGCCTGCAGCCGGCCCAGCAGCGCATACAAGCTGAGGCCAAGCACAATTTGCCACGGTCGCCGGCGTGTATCCTTATATATAGGTATATAAAAAGGCACTCGCCGCACCAGCTCGGGGGCATTACGGATTAAACGCTCGCGCTCAGCAAGGGATTTTGCCACCAGACCGAACTGGCCGGATTCCAGGTAGCGCAAACCGCCATGGATCAATTTACTCGATCGACATGAGGTCGCAGCCGCGATCCCCGTTTGTTCGATGAGCAGCGTTTTGTATCCTGCCGCCGCCACGGCTTGCGCCACACCACAACCCTGAATCCCGCCGCCAATGATGCAGACATCCACATCTGTCATTAATGCCCCTCTGCGTGCAATTTAAAATGATTCAGCATCTCGCCAATGGCAAACGTCTCCACCATGTCAACGCCACGCCGATGAACCTTGACCGCCTGTTGCGGGTCAGTGCATTCGTATACCGCCAGTTGACTCTGCGTATGTTTGAGCCTGCCGAATCGCGGCAGCAGATCGATATCGGTAAACAAAAATTCGGGCTGCAATGTCCGGATCAATAATTGTTTGCGTTCACGCCAATCATCAAAGACCGCGCCGATGGGGTAATGAGAGCGTTCGCGCGTGGCGCGCAAGGCCTCCAGCGAGTAGGAAATAATGATCGCCCTTTGCTGGATCGGTTCAAGCAGGGGCAAAACGGTATCCAGCACGGTATCGATACCGAACGTCTGCAGGCTCAATCGTTTTAACTCCACGAAGGCAAAGACTGCCGGCTGCTCTGCGAGATACATAACGGCTTCTTGCAGCGTCGTTATTGGATTGCCGACAAATCTATAGCCAAACTTTTCGAACTGCGAGACGGAAAAGCCTTTTAGCTCCGCCAGGGTATAATCGTGCACTGCGCCAGACTGACCGCACATGCGCTGCAAATCGCGGTCGTGAAACAAGACCGGCTCCTTGTCCTTACTGAGCTGGATATCAAACTCGAGATAGTGTGCACCTGCGTCAACGGCTGCACGCAAGGCAAGCAGGGTATTTTCCGGGTAATGCAGGGTATAACCACGATGGGCAACCAGCTTGGGCAAGGACGCTTTCATGCGAAGAGTATAGGCCCGGCGGCAAAGTTTTGCGTTACGCCCGCAGTACAATGAAACAATTTGTAGAGAAAACGGTCATTTTCTATAACGTTTCCCAAATCGGACACTGGATGTAACTTTCCGGTTTTGCGATATACCCGCTTGATGTGTTATCGCCAAAATGGCAGTAATATATGCACTACACGCATCACAAAAAAAGAGAACAATAATGACTGAAGTCGTGATACAGAAATGGCTGGATGAAATCAGCCGCACTGTCGCCGCACACAATCATGCGGCGCATATGCAGCTCATCTCCAGGGATGTGAGCCTGCAAGGAGTACCTGGGTTTGACAATATCGGTTTTGATGACTGGTCAAAGCAATGCCAGTATGAATTTGCCAACCAGCTTATTAGACGCGTTGACTATGGTAAATTCCGGGTTCGTGCCGCTACGGAGAAGCGCATTATGTTTCTGACCCACGAAACCGTGACCGCCAATGACGGAACGGTCACGGCGCAAGGTATCGAATGCCTGCTGGAAAAAGAGGACGACGGCCAATGGCGGCTGGTTCAGGAACGCATCCTGTCAGCTGAAGAGACACGTCAATACGATCTGGAACCTGCATCGACATCCTGAAATGGAAAACACCAACGCCAGCATTCCCGTTGTGATGTGTTTCTCCGGTCTTGATCCGACCGGCGGCGCCGGTATCCAGGCCGATATCGAGGCCATCACCAGCATGGGTTGTCATCCGGCACCTGTCGTCACCGCCATGACGGTGCAGGATACCCAGCACCTGATGCGATTCGAACCCTGTGACCCCATGCTGTTGATTGAACAAGCGCGGGCCGTGCTCGAAGACATGTCGGTACAATCATTCAAACTGGGCATGCTGGGCAGTGTGGCGATCATTGAAGCCTTGCACAGCATCCTGATCGATTATCCCGACATCCCCGTCGTCTTCGATCCGGTATTGAGCGCCGGCGCAGGCGGCGCCTTGATTGAGGATGGCGCACTCGATAGCCTGCGCAGCCTGTTGTTGCCACAAACTTCCGTATTGACACCCAACAGTCTTGAGGCCCGACTCCTTGCACCGAACGCGGATACCCTGACGGCATGCGCCGAGGCCTTACAGGACATGGGATGTGAATTCGTGTTGATCACGGGGACGCATGAAGCTACCGAAGATGTCACCAATACCCTGTACGGTAATCATCGCGAGCTGGAACGGTTTCACTTTACCCGGCTGCCCCACCAGTACCATGGTTCAGGCTGCACCCTGGCAGCAAGCATCGCTGGCCTGCTGGCGCAGGGACTTGAACCGTTCACGGCGATTCACGAAGCGCAGACCTACACCTGGGAAGCCCTGAACACGGCATACCGCACCGGCATGGGCCAGTGGATACCCAATCGATTATTCTGGGCCCGTGGCGATGAAGACGATGCATGACCGCCTGCAGGGTCTGTACGTCATCACGGATCACAAGCTCGCCCTGCAACGCCAACAACCGCTCGAAGACATGGTTGCCGCCGCGATCGAGGGCGGCGCCCGCATCGTGCAATACCGGAACAAATCCGCATCTGTCGCCACACGCGAACACGAAGCCCACGCACTGGCCAGCCTGTGCAAGGCGAATGACGTGGTATTCCTTATCAACGACGATATCCCGCTGGCGCTCACGGTGGATGCCGACGGGGTACATCTCGGACAAAGCGACGCACCCTTGGCGCAGGCACGCGCCATGCTGGGACAGGATCGTATTATCGGCATCACCTGTCATGATCAGATTCATCTGGCCCTGTCCGCGCAACAGGCTGGCACCGACTATGTCGCCTTCGGGCGCTTCTTTCCGTCCGTTACCAAACCCGAGGCGCCACCCGCCGCGCTGACGATTCTGCAAGAAGCGCATGCGCAACTGCATATCCCGATTGCCGCCATAGGCGGCATTACACCGGCCAACGCAAAGCTCCTGCTTGAACAGGGTGTCGATATGCTGGCCGTCATCCACGGCGTCCTGGGTGCGGCGGATATCGTGGCGGCGGCAGGTGAATATACCCGTCTGTTCACGTTACAATCCCGCCACGCCGTTTAGCAGGCGCCGATGGCGCTAGCGGCATTCAGATCCGTTATCGCGTTCAGACCCAGATTCAAGATATCAACGACAGGATGATTGCATGAGCCATTCCCACGATCTTTTTCAGCAAGCCCAGCGTTATATTCCAGGCGGCGTGAATTCACCGGTGCGCGCCTTTCGCGGTGTCGGCGGTGACCCGGTATTTTTCAAACGCGGTAGCGGCGCCTACCTGTTCGATGAAGACGATCGGAAATACATCGACTACGTCGCCTCCTGGGGGCCGTGTATCGTGGGACATGCGCATCCCGACGTCCTCGATGCCGTGCGCACGGTGATGCAGGACGGCCTGACCTTCGGCGCGCCAACGGCGCTGGAGATTCGTATGGCACAAAAGGTTTGCGAACTGGTGCCATCCATGGACATGGTCCGCATGGTCAGCTCCGGCACCGAGGCCACCATGAGCGCCATACGCCTGGCACGCGGCTACACCGGGCGTGACAAGATCGTAAAGTTCGAAGGTTGCTACCACGGACACGCCGATTCCCTACTGGTCAAGGCGGGTTCCGGCGCACTCACACTCGGTGTGCCGACATCACCTGGCGTGCCGGCGGATCTGGCGCAGCACACCCTGACACTGCAATACAACGACAGCGCCATGGTGCGCGAAACGTTTGCCCAGTACGGCGATCAAATCGCCTGCATCATCGTTGAACCGGTGGCGGGGAACATGAACTGTGTCCCGCCCTTAGCGGGCTTTCATGAAACCCTGCGCGACGTCTGCGATCAACACGGCAGCGTGTTGATCTTCGATGAGGTCATGACCGGTTTTCGTGTCGCCCTCGGCGGCGCCCAGCAGGTCTATCGCATCACGCCTGATCTGACCACGCTCGGTAAAGTCATCGGTGGCGGCATGCCCGTGGGTGCCTTCGGCGGCAAACGCGAGATCATGGAAAAGATCGCCCCTACCGGTCCGGTGTACCAGGCCGGAACCCTCTCGGGTAACCCGGTCGCCATGGCCGCCGGGCTCAAGACACTGGAGTTGATCAGTCAGGCCGGTTTCTACGACAGGTTAACGCAACGCACCACGCAACTGGTGCAGGGCCTGCAAGCCGCGGCGGAGAAGGCAGGCATTCCGTTCACCACCAACCAGGTCGGCGGCATGTTCGGTTTCTTCTTCAGTGCGGAAAAGCAGATCAGCACCTTCCAGCAAGTGAGTCAGTGCGATATCGAGCGTTTTAAAAAGTTCTACCACGGCATGCTCGACCTGGGAATTTATCTGGCGCCTTCCGCCTTCGAGGCCGGATTCGTTTCCAGCGTGCACACCGAGCAGGATATCGCCGAGACGATTGCCGCGGCGGAGAAGGTATTTAAGACACTATAAGAAAGTTCTGAGTAAGTTCATCAAGCGGATGGCGGCAAGGCAAAAAGGAACGAAAAAGCGGAGTTTACACTGTAGTAAATGAGTATTTTGAGTTCCTTTTTAACGCAGTCAACGCCGCTTCAGGAACTTACCCCTAACCGACTTCGGAACGCTGCATCATCATATACAGCTGTTCGATCCGACTAATGATGTCGTCGCACTCGAGCAGTTGCTGCTTGTAATCCAGCGGCATCGGCAGGAATTCGCACAGACGTGCGCTGACCCATTCCAGGTCATCGTAGTGTGCGGGCATGGTGGTGTAAGGTGGTTCGAGTTGCGCGATGATCTTGCGCAGCAGGCTGGCCATCGTCTGATATTTGTTGTGTACCTGAATCGGTTGTGGCGTCGGCAAGGCCTCCACTTCGGCGATGACCAGTTGATTGGGCATGACATCGTGCGACAGGATCCGAAACCGTTGCGTACCCCGCAAGGTGATCCCCAGCAGGCCATCCTGACGACGGTTCCAATAAGAGATGATACTCAGCGTACCCATGTCATAGGTATCCGCCGCACGCCCGACTTCCTGGCCCTCGCGGATCAGCACCACGCCAATCGGGGTATCGTTGCGCAGACAATCGCTGACCATGTCCAGATAACGCGGCTCAAAGATCCGCAACGGCAGCACGCCACCTGGGAACATCACCGTGTTGAGAGGAAATAGCGGAACGCGATTAATCATATTGTAGTGCTGGTATTTTCTTTAGATAAATCTGGAATTCTTCGTCGAGGTAACAGTATTTGTAGACCCTGGCTGCAGAAAAAGCAAACCCTATATCCCATTTGTCACTGAACGGACACATTTTTGGGCTGAATGCGCCGCACTTCCACACAATTTAATTAGGGTCGGCACCCCAGCGCGGAAGCAAATGATGTTCCACCTGGAGCTGATCCAGAATGCGCGCCACCACAAAATCCACCAGATCCGCGATGGTCTCCGGCTTGTAATAAAATCCGGGATTCGCCGGTAAAATCGTGACGCCCAATTGGGACAGCTTCAGCATGTTCTCCAGATGGATGGCGGAGAACGGGGTTTCGCGGGGCACCAGAATCAACTGCCGGCGCTCCTTGATCATCACATCCGCTGCACGCTCGATAAGGTTATCGCTCATGCCGGTGGCTATCGCCGCCAGGGTCCCCATGGTGCAGGGGCAGACCACCATGGCCCGCGCTGTATGCGAACCGCTTGCCGCTGGCGCCATCCAGTCCTCACGGCCATACACACGCAATTGATCGGGGCTCACACCGTATTGCGCCTGAAACAGGCTTGCCACTTCCGCGGGCCGCGCCGGGATCTCCAGCGCCGACTCCATGGCCAGCACCATCTGCGCCGCCTTGGAGAAAATCAGGTCCACCCGCACCCCCGCCTTGAGCAATAACTCCAGCAGGCGCAAGGCATAGGGTGCGCCGGAGGCGCCGGTCAGGGCGAGGATAATCTGGTTTTGCAAGGGCATGGAGTAATTGTAATCGATTGTTGGCGGTGTGTTTTGATAAATGCGCTGAAGCTAAATCTCAATGCGAGAACTTCAACTTCAAGCTATCGATCAAGCGCTGATGCAGCCCCTCAAATCCCCCATTGCTCATGATCAGGATTTGATCGCCGGCGTTTGCGGTATCGCTGACGTGCTGAATGATGTCCTGGGTATTGTGTTCCAGGTGTGCCTTGCCGCCCAGTTGTTGTTGCACCCTGGCCAGCGACCAGCCCATGTTTGCGGGTTCGTACAGATAAACCGCGTCTGCCTGTTGCAGTGAATCGGCAAGCGTGTTGGCATGTACGCCCATGCGCATGGTATTCGAGCGCGGTTCAAGAATGGCGATGATGCGTGACGTGCCCACCTTGTTGCGCAGACCTTGCAAGGTGACGTGAATCGCCGTCGGGTGATGGGCAAAATCATCGTACACCGTAATACCATTTACCTGGGCGCGCACTTCCATGCGGCGCTTGATGCCCTTGAATTCGGCCAGGCTTTCGCAGGCATTGTTAACTGGAATCCCGGCATGATGCGCGGCGGCGATGGCCGCCAGGGCATTGCTGACATTGTGATCGCCGAGCATGGACCACTGGACGGTGCAGACGGCCTTGCCCTGGTGGACCACGTCGAATTCGCTGCCATCGCGTTGGTGTAATCGCGCCTGCCACTCGGCCCCGTCACCGGTACCTTGCAGCGGTGTCCAGCAGCCACGCGCAAGCACCTGCTCGACGGCAGGATAATTGGCCGGCTTGATAATCAGGCCGTTGTTCGGGATGGTACGCACCAGGTGATGAAACTGGGTTTGTATCGCCTCGAGGTTGGCAAAGATGTCGGCATGATCGAATTCGATATTGTTTATCACCAGGGTGCGCGGGTGATAATGCACAAACTTGGAACGCTTGTCGAAAAATGCCGTATCGTATTCGTCGGCCTCGACCACAAAAAACGGCGCATCGCCCAGGCGCGCGGAGACACCGAAATTACCCGGCACGCCGCCGATGAGAAAACCGGGTTTCATGTCGTTGTGTTCCAGGATCCAGGCCAGCAGACTGGAGGTCGTGGTCTTGCCGTGCGTGCCGGCTACCGCAAGCACCCAGCGATCCTGCAATACGTGTTCGGCCAGCCATTGCGGACCGGAGCTGTAACGCAAGCCGCGGGCGAGGATATATTCCACCGCCGGGTTCCCGCGCGACAGCGCATTGCCGATCACCACGACATCGGGCTCAGGATCGAACTGCGCCGTATCGTAGCCCTGATACAGGGTGATGCCGGCAGCTTCTAGTTGCGTGCTCATGGGCGGATAGACATTGGTGTCCGAGCCGGTGACGTGATGGCCCATGGCCTTTGCCAATTGCGCGATACCGCCCATGAACGTACCGCAAATTCCAAGTATGTGCAGATGCATCAGCCGGCCACCGGTAGCATTTGATAATAGATGACGAAACTCAGGATAAAACACAACAAGGCATAGCCACCCGCCTTGAAAATCGACGTGGATAAGGCATGCCGGAACACATGACTATAGATCCCCAGTTCCCAAAGAAAGATCAGCATCGTGCCGAAATAAAAGATCGCCACCTTATCCGCCTGATTTCCGGCAGAGCTGACCAGATACTTGAAGGGCAATTGTGCAATCGTCAGGACGATATCCACGCCCACTGTCGCCGTGACGGTTTGCAGACCGCGTGCGGCATATCCATTCAACCACACGATCAAATACACGACACCCATTGCTATTGCCGCGTCGGCCAACATATAAGGTACAACCGCAGATAACGACAGCGTTGCACCGGTGCCATTAGGGATATAAAAGATAACCAGTTCGATGGCCAGTTTGACCAGCAGCAAACTTCCCAGCAGGAAGAATGAATGCGGGACATCCTGCGGACCGCGTCGAAACGTGCAGATATCCCAGAAAAGACGAATCAATGCCAACATAAACAACGAAAACCCTGGTGAACTTGTGATTGTATTACGTTATTCTTCCGCATCATAACGAATTTTCATCCACCAACACCGGTGTCATCGCACAAGCTGACCATGCCAAACGCTCAAGCTGAAGAGTTCTCCTTTGAATTTATCGATTCAACTGCCGACTTGCAACGCGCCTGCGCCCAACTCTCGGATCAGCCCTGTCTGGCGGTGGATACCGAATTCGTCCGTGAAAAAACCTACTACCCGGTGTTGTGCCTGATCCAGATCGCCAGCCCGGACTTTTGCGCATGTATTGATCCGTTGGCCATCGATGACCTTTCGCCACTGGCCAACATATTACTGAACCAAGCGATCACCAAGGTCTTTCACGCCGCGCGTCAGGATCAGGAAGTCCTGCAGCAGACTCTCGGTGCCATTCCGGCACCGGTATTTGATACCCAGATTGCAGCCACCTTGCTCGGCCTTGGCGATCAAATCGGTTACGCCAATCTGGTCCGGCACTTTCTCGACGTACAACTGGCCAAAGGCCACGCGCGCACGGACTGGGAACGCCGCCCTTTGAGTCACGAACAGCTCAGTTATGCCGCCGATGACGTACGTTACCTCATCGCCCTGTATCCACTGATGCGCCAGGCACTGACCGAACTGGGCCGCCTCGACTGGCTGGCGGAAGATTTTGCCGCCTTAACGAGTCCGCAACTGTATCACAACGACCCGCCGCAACAATGGATGCGTGTCAGCGGTGTGCAAAAGCTCAAGGGCGTGCAACTGGCAATACTGCAACAGCTCGCGGCTTGGCGGGAACAACAGGCGCAGCAACACAACAAACCACGCAAGTGGATCCTGTCCGACGACATCCTGCTTGCGATTGCCATGCAGGCACCACACAAGTCAGAACAACTCGAACGCATTCGCGGTATCCCGCCGGCAACCGTACAACGCCATGGCCAGACACTGCTGGACCTCATTGCCCAGGCAAAGGCGCTACCCAAGAATGACTGGCCAATCCTGTCACGGCGCCGAACGCTCAGCCCCAATCAGGAGGCCTTACTGGATGCGCTGATGGCGATTATCAAATTGGAGGCCTCTGCCCAGCAGATTAATGCCACCGCCTTGAGTACCCGCGCCGATCTGGAAGCATTGATTACCGGCGAATCCGACGTCCCCCTGCTACATGGGTGGCGCCACGGCATTGCCGGCCATCAGGTACAGGCATTTCTGCAGGGTCAGACACAACTGGCCGTGACCGCACAAGGAACGTTGACCACAACAACCAACGATTAACCGCCCATGGTCAAAGCCTATCTTTTCCCCTGGCGTGCCAATAATGAATTTACCCTGCTGGTAGATGCCCAGCGTTTTTTTCCCGCCATGCTCGCGGCGATCGACAAGGCCGAGCACTTCATCCTGTTCGAACAGTATCTGGTGAAATCCGGCGAGATCCTGGACCAGTTCATCGATCATCTGCTCCAGGCCAAATTACGCGGTGTTGCGATATATATCCTGCTCGATGATTTTGGCTGCAGCGAGGTCAGCCGCACGGATTATCTTCGACTCACCCAGGCTGGCATCGAAGTGCTCTATTACAATCCCCTGTCCTGGCGATCCCTGTATCGCAGTATGCGGCGCGATCACCGCAAGCTGCTGGTCGCGGATAACCGGGTGGCATTCGTCGGCGGCGCCGGTATCAGCGACGATTATGCCGAAGGCGATTCGCACAGCATGAATTGGCACGATGTCATGCTGAGCATCGAAGGCGAAAACGTCGAGGACTGGATTCAATCATTTATGTTCGTCTGGGAACACAGCAGCGGACGACTGCCCATGATCGCGGAATACACACGCTTGAGCCATGGCCTTCAAACCGGCCGCGTGCATCTATCCCGCGGCCTATTACGCAATGACATCCTGCGCAGCGTGATTTCACACATCTACAAAAGCAGTCACCGGGTCTGGTTGACCACCCCCTATTTCGTCACCAACCGCAAGCTGCGCCATGCATTACGGCGGGCGGCACGCAACAATGTGGATGTCCGCCTGTTGTTGCCGGGTCCGATCAGCGATCACCCCTGGGTCAGCCATGCCAGTCGCCGCTATTATCACAAGCTCCTGCAAAGCGGCGTAAAGATTTTTGAATATCAGCCCCGCTTCATTCACGCCAAGGTCGTGCTCTGCGATGACTGGGTTTCCATCGGCTCCAGTAATCTTGATCGCTGGAATCAGCGCTGGAACCTGGACGCCAACCAGGCGGTCCTCGACAGCCGCTTCTGTGCGCAGGTTGCCAGCATGTTCGAATACGACTTTACCCAGAGTCAATTGATCACCAGTGACGACTGGCAACGCCGGCCCTGGTATCAACGGCTGCGGGAGCGCTATTACGGGTTTTATGTCAGCTTGTTACACTGGTTTAACTACGTGATTACCCGCATGCATAAAAACCGGCCCTGAGCACAGATACTGATTCTGTCGACGCAATAAAAAAGCGGGCCAATCGGCCCGCTTCCTGTTCAACAGCCATGACAATCCGACTAACGGTGACGCCGCGTCGTCTTCTTCTTGGCCTTTTTCTTGCCTGCGGACTTCTTGGCTGCAGTCTTCTTCTTGGCCGCCTTTTTCTTGGCGACTTTTTTCTTTGCAACCTTCTTCTTGGCGACCTTCTTTTTCGCAGCCGCTTTTTTCTTGGTGGTCTTTTTCTTGGCGACCTTCTTTTTCGCTACAGGCTTCTTCTTGGCCACTTTCTTCTTGGCAGCAGCCTTCTTCTTGCCTGTGGACTTCTTCGCCGCAGTCTTCTTCTTTGCGGCTTTCTTCTTGCCAGAAGATTTCTTCTTGCTCGCCTTCTTGGCAGCCGGCTTGGTCTCGGTGCTGGCAGCTGCCGCCTTCGGTTTTGCCTTCGGCTTGGCTTTGGGTTTAGCGCCGCCGGCGGCCGGCAGACTGTCCAGGATCTGGGTGATATTCTTGAAGATATCCTTGATCTCACCAATGCCCTGTACTGTGCGCAGCTTGCCCTGCTTGCGGTAGTAATCGACTAAGGGTGCCGTCTGCGCCTCATAGACGCGCAGGCGATTGCTGATGGTAGCCTCGTTATCATCGGAACGCTGTACGACGGTGCCGCCGCACTTGTCACAGACACCCTCCGCACGCGGCGGGTTGGTATAGACGTTGTACATCTGGCCACAGGATTGGCAGGTGCGGCGGCCGGTCAGGCGCTGCATCAGCACATCGAAATCGACATCGATCAACATGGCCGTCTGCAGCGGTTTACCCACCTTGGTCAGCATCTTGTCCAGGGCTTCGGCCTGCGGAATATTGCGCGGGAAGCCGTCGAGGATGAAACCTTTCTGCGCATCGGCCTTGGCCAGGCGTTCCTGAATCATCCCCAGGACGATATCGTCGGAAACCAGCTGACCTGCGTCCATCGCGGCCTTGGCGCGCATACCCAATGGCGTACCGGCTTTCACCGCCTCGCGTAATAGATCACCGGTGGACACCTGGGGTATGCCGTACTTTTCAATCAGCATTTTCGCTTGAGTGCCTTTACCCCCGCCGGGGGCACCAATTAATACGATTCTCATTTTAGTTTTACTCCATATCCAGATTGTTTATTGATGTCCACAACTTCATTCGTGGTCTGTGTCAGTATCATAGATAAGTATCTTTAGTTGCCTAAAGCTAGTCGCTCAGCACAGCCAAGTCAATGCAAAATACGGATACCATTCGTGAATAAAGTCATTGTTTACGCTTGCGCTCAGGCAGTTTTCACCTGCGCAAAATCACATTCGCATTTCATATTCGTGCACCAGCGCTCTGCATGGTTTCACGCATCGGTGTACACAGCGTCTGCAACTCACCTCAGCAGTTTCGGCAAAGACGAACTGCCAGTCCGTCAGCGTCCAGACAATTTAGCAGGGAGCAGATCGCTGATGACCGGGGTATGCGTGCACCAGACTGACTCATGCCATGCGGCCGAGGCATACCACCGCCAGGGGATAGGGCATGGGCGCTAAATTACCCCTTTTATGACATTTACAGTCGCCTGTCGGCTGTTACAATACGCGCCCTTTTGATTGTTCCTAGTTCGGTATCTATAAAGGTAATCGCTATGAATCTGGATCGCGTCGGCCCCGGCAAAGACCTCCCCAACGATTTCAACGTCGTTATCGAAATTCCCGCTCACTCGGACCCCGTAAAATACGAGGTCGACAAGGACTCTGGCGCCATGTTCGTGGATCGCTTCATGAGCACCGCCATGCACTATCCCTGCAATTATGGCTATATCCCCAACACCCTGTCTGCCGACGGGGACCCGGTGGATGTACTGGTCGCGACCCCTTACCCGCTGATCAGCGGTTCGGTCGTGCGCTGCCGGCCGGTGGGTGTGCTGAAGATGACCGATGAATCCGGTGACGACGCCAAGGTGCTGGCCGTGCCGGTATCCAAGCTGTGCTCCAGCTACGCCAAAGTGGCAGGGCCGGATGATATGCCCAAAATGCTGCTGAACCAGATCGCACACTTCTTCGAGCATTACAAGGATCTGGACGAAGGCAAGTGGGTGCGCGTCCAGGGCTGGGAAGGTGTGGAAGCCGCCAAGCAGGAAATCCTGTCCAGCGTCAAGATGTTCAACGAGGCACCCGAGAAGCCGAACTTCTAAATCGATGAAAGTCTGTATCGTCTCGGATAGTCACGATAACCGTGCCTTGCTGGCGACGGCCGTGCATGACGCCAAGCAACACGGCGCCGAAGTAATTCTGCACTGCGGTGACGTTGTGGCACCCACTACGCTGCGCGGCCTGCCGCCGCTGGGTCTGCCGGTACACGTTATTCACGGCAACAACACCGGTGATCTGGTCGCCATGCATTATGTCATGCAGAAATTCCCCGACATCATCCATTACCACGGGATGGATGCCTCGCTGGAACTGGCGGGCCGCAAGATCTTTCTGGTGCACTATCCCCACTACGCCCAGGCCATGGCCCTCACCGGCGACTATGACCTGGTCTGCTGCGGCCACGACCACCGTTTCCTCATCGAGGATATCGTCAACGTCAAAGGTGGGCATACCACGCTCGTCAATCCGGGCACTGTCGGCGGTATCGGTAAACCGCCAACGTATGTGATAGGTGACCTGGAGACGATGGAATTCACTGTGCTGCCGGTACCGGTAGAGCAGCTGGTGATGCAGAACAGCGACCCCGTTACGCCGCATCAGACGGCCTGATCAACCAAGGCAGACCGGCAATCTGCTGTTACTCGAGTTTGCTTAACCCGGGGTATTTTTTTCTACCCAACGGGTATCACCGCTGCCCAGAGTCTCTTTTTTCCAGAACGGCGCCCGGGATTTGAGTTGTTCCATGATGCTGCGACAGGCTTCGAAGGCACTGGCGCGATGCGCAGACCACACTGCCACCAGCACGATCGCATCATTGGGCCGGACCGTCCCCACTCGATGCGCAATCAGCACATCCAGCAGCGACCACTGCTTCAGCGACTGCTCCGCCAGTTCACGCAAAAACGTTTCCGTCATGCCGGGATAGTGCTCGAGGTGCATTTCGGCAACGTCATCGCCCTCATTGAAATCACGCATGCTGCCCACAAAGGCCGCAGTGGCTCCATACTTGCCGGCAAGTGCGGTCTGTTCCCGCTGATAGGATTCGAGCAGCTGCCAGGGATGGAACACTTCGCTGGTCACCTCGATTCGCATGTTCAGCCTCCCGTCACCGGGGGGAAGAACGCCACTTCATCACCGTCCTGCACGGGGTGCTGAGACTGGACGTATTCCTGATTCACGGCGACCATGACATTTGCAGGTAAGGCCTGCTGGGTGCAGCGCTGCCACACATCGGCAACCGTCGCCGCCTCTGCCGGCTCCAGTTGCGCCTCCTTGCGACCCAGGCGTTCGCGTAAACTGGCAAAGAACTTCACTTCAATTGTCATCGCTTGACTCAGCCATCTTTTCAAACAGGTATACTATTATTTTAACTCTCCTGGTCCGAATACGACATGAGCAAACTGACCCATTTCGACCACAAAGGCGATGCCCACATGGTGGATGTCGCCGCCAAGGACATTACCCACCGCCGTGCCGTGGCAGGTGGTCAAATCGAGATGCAGGCGGAAACCCTGCAACTCATCCTCCAGGGAGGGCACAAAAAAGGCGATGTGCTGGGGGTTGCCCGCGTCGCCGGGATTATGGCAGCCAAAAAGACCGCCGAGCTGATTCCTTTATGCCATCCCCTGAGCCTGAGCCATATCCGCATCGAGTTTGCGCCAAACCCGGAGCAGCACAGCATCCGCTGCGAGGCAACCGTCGAAACCGACGGCAAGACCGGGGTCGAAATGGAGGCCCTGACTGCCGTGCAAATCGCCCTGCTGACAATCTACGACATGTGTAAAGCCGTGGATCGCGGCATGACCATTACCAATATCGGATTGTTGGAAAAATCTGGTGGAAAATCCGGCAATTGGCGACGCTAGCGGCGCCAAATCTGGGACATATATTCCTCTAGCCGATTTAAATCTACCTCGCCTGCGGCCGATATTCTGTCCCACAAGGTGTCTAGTATGGAGACCGACAGTGGCTAATTTAATAACTAAGATTCCTAAAATCCTGCGTGCAGTATCTCTGTTCGCCCTCGCCGCCTGCCTGTATACGCCGGTGCTCAGTCAGGCACGCGATGGCGATGACTGGGTGCTTGTCGAACGCTACCAATCCCAGCTCAAGCTCGCGCAAGGCGGTAATGCCGATGCGATGTACGAAGTCGCCCGTATGTACGAACGTGGGCGTGGTACCGAGCCCAGCATGGCCAAAGCCATTGACTGGTACGAACGCGCCATGAGCAAGGGGCAGAACAATGCGCGTGCCCATCTGGGGGTCCTGTATTTCGAAGGTGAAGGCGTGAAACGCGATGTCAAAAAGGCCATCGACCTGTTATCACCCGCCGCCAATGCCGGTAACCCTACGGCCCAGTACTATCTCGGGTATATCTATGAGCAAGGCGAAGGCCTGCACCGCGACGCAAACCAGGCCATGTTGTGGTACCGCAAGGCGGCCAATGGCGGCAATTACCTGGCCGTCGCGCGTCTGAACTCACTGGAACGTGCCAGCAGCGCCACCACCACGACCAAGCGATCAGAACCTGTCAACGCGCCACGCCCCGCAGATTCCCCCGCGACAGTCCTGCTGCAGACGGTGATGAATACCAAATGGCAGCGGAACGGCCGCCCCACCGGCTTTTTGCCCTCCAGCAATTCGACCTGTAACCAGACGAACCGGGTCATTACCTGTCAATCCGGCGAGCAAAAACGCAATACCGGCGACGCTGTTATTACATACGTCACCGAATCAACCCTCTCTGGCTTCACTAACTCCGATCAGTTCAAGGCAACGTATTACAACAATGTGCACAAGGTAGATGTGGTTGAACGCCCCAGTCTGGATGGCGAAACGCCCGTCAAGCGGAGACCACCCAATATCAAATTGGGTAAGCAATCGCTGGAACACAAACTCTCGTGCGAACTGGAGTCGGTGGATAAGATGGTGTGCATCAAGGACAACAGCATCACCGAGATCTACACGCGAGGGAAATAAGGCGTGTGGCTGTGCCTGCCGCGAATCAGACGCGGCGCTGTGTCGTCATCACGATAAAGGCGCGTTTGCGGCGTTCCGTATAGGTGCGTCGGTCCTGTGTGACCAGCCTGCGTTCGCTGTCGTAAAAAGGCACCAAGGGCATGGTCTGGCCACGGCGGCGGTCGCGGCGAGAACGTCGTCTTTCCATGCTGTGTGGGGAGAGTAAGAGCCGGACCAGGATGACAATCCCAATGAACAGGGCAATACCCAATATCACTGGCAAGCTACCAAATATATCAGCTAGATGAGTCATGGCAGTCATCCCTTCTCGGTGTACATAATCCGTCCATTAAAATTAAATTTAGCAAGAAACTGCTGAGTCTGCCGGTGCTAAATCACATTTTGCATATCATCTCGCCAGTGCCTGACCTAGAATCGCCGGATGTCCCTGGCACCGCCACAATCCCTCGACGAACTGCTGACGCGCGCCCATGCACTGGCCGGCCTGCGTCTTTGCGATCTGGCGGATCGTCTGGGCCTGGAGCTACCTGCCGATTTTCGCCAGGCCAAAGGCTTTACCGGTCAGCTCCTGGAACAGGCCCTGGGCGCTGACGCCGCCTCGCTAGCGGAACCGGATTTCCGGAATCTGGGCGTGGAACTCAAATCCTTGCCGGTTCTCGCCGATGGCCGTCCCAAAGAATCGACTTATGTCTGTACCGTCCCCCTGTACAGTGACGGTAATTCCGGCTGGCACGAATCCTGGGTCAGACGCAAGCTGCAACACGTGCTTTGGGTGCCGGTGGAGGCTGACTCGGCAATCCCGACTGCGGAACGGCGTATCGGCTCCCCGTTGTTGTGGCAGCCGGATGCCCGCCAGCAGGCTATCCTGCAGCAGGATTGGGAAGAACACATGGACCTGATCCTGTTGGGACGCATCGATGAGATCAGCGCGCATCAGGGAACCTATCTGCAGGTACGGCCCAAGGCGGCCGATCATACTGCCTTGCGCGAAACCAGTGACCGCGACGGTAACCTCGTCAAAACCCTGCCGCGCGGATTTTATCTGCGCACCCAGTTCACGGCGGAGATCCTGGCGGCGCATTACGCCTGAGGACGCTACCACCTTTCGTTTTCCTGGCCGCGCAAACCGGCGTATTCCAGTTAGAATAATCGATACCACGCAAGCACGAGAAGTAACCGATGTCAGAGACAACAGACCCGCAAACCATCAAGTCGCGCATTACCCGAACCTTTGATTTGATTGCCGAAGGTTACGATAATCCTTCGCAACGTTTTTTTCCGTTCGCCGCAGATTACATGATGGCGCTCGCGAAACCCGTTCCGGGCGAGCGTGTCCTGGATGTTGCCACCGGCACCGGCATGGCCGCGATTGCCGCGGCGCAGGCAATCACGCCCGGTGGCCGCGTGCAGGCCATCGACCTCTCGGAAAACATGCTGGCCAAGGCCCAGCGTAATGTCAGCAAACACGCGCTTGCGAACGTCGATTTCCATGTCATGGACGCCGAAGCACTGGAGTTTCGTTCCGACTATTTCGATTTAATCAGTTGCGCCTTCGGCGTATTTTTTTTCACAGACGCACAACGGGCACTTAAAAGCTGGTTGCGCGTGTTAAAGCCCGGCGGCCGCATCATCTTTTCCAGTTTCCGGCCCAACGTCTTTCACCCCATGGCCGGCTGGTTTCGCGAAGCCATTGAAGCCGCCGGTGTACCTTTCCCGGAACCGGCATGGCTACGCCTGGCGGAAACCGACTTGTGCCGACAACTGGTAGAAGAGGCCGGTTACTGCCAGGTGCAGGTTTCAAGCAAACAACTGGGCTACCATCTTGCCAGCGAAAACGACTGGTGGGAGATCATCTGGAACAGCGGGTTTCGCGGCATCCTCAATGCACTCAAGCCGGAACAACAGACGACTTTGCGCGAACAGCATCTCGCGCAGGTTGCGGAATTGAAAACCGCTGATGGGCTCTGGCTCGATGTCGAGGTCATTTTCACGCAGGCGCAAAAACCCGTCAGCTGAAAGACAGGTTCCCGTTGCACGCTGTGATACACACACCGCTTGCGTGTCATCCTTGCGTCTTGTCATTGTATCCAGTGTGTCTTCATCCATAACGGCGGGCTAGGTCCGGCTTTTTCTTGCCCATCTAACTTGTGGCCGCCGGAGTACACCCTATAAACTTACCCTTCATAACGACACTTGGTATTTCAACATGCAATCTGATCAACCCAAAGGCGTTGCCGCCGAACAGGCCTTCGACATACTCGAAACCGAAGATACACGTTCACTGCTGGCCAAGCACCAGACCGAACTCTCGGAATTACCGGCCGATGCCCCGGAATTCGAACGCAGCCGACTGAAACTGGAGATCGCCTCCGATCTGCTGGCACTGGAACAAAAGGAACAGGCCTGGCATCAGGCCAAGGCATGCCTGTCTTTTTTTGTAGACGAACAACATTGGCAGCAAGCCGTAGAAACCTGCGATGTGCTGTATCAGTGCGAACAGGAAGACTCGGTGCTGGCCCTAGCCCACGGTGTCTGGTTAGGCGTGACTTTTCCCGTAGCCCCCGAAACCACCATCGCGATGCTGCAACATATCGTGGATGAAACACCGGCGGACTCTGACGGTGCTGCGGTGGCCGCGATTACCGCGCACTACATCGCCGATCTGCGCAGCAGTGGAGAAAAACGCGATAGCCTGTTGTTTCTGGCCACGCAAATCATTGCACAGGTTGCCAAGCGTCATAGCCAGGTCAACGACCAGGAAATGCTCGAATTCTGGATGGAGCGTCTGGAATTGAAAGACCCTGCCGTGTTTCTGCCACGTCTGGCCAAGGTGCTGGATATCATCGTGGCGGATCGCTGGTGGTTTGATCGCAATAAGCTGCGCAGACTGATTCCCGACAATTGAGGCGGATTGATTTATGACGGACACCGTCAAACCTTCGTTTTTACGCAAGGCCCAACGTTATATCCTGACCGGCGTACTGACGGTCATACCCTTGTGGCTCACCTTTACCGTATTCGAATTCTTCCTGCGTCACCTCTCCCAGATCGGTTTGCCCTGGGCCCGCGCCCTGTCGCGCCAGATCGAAAAGAGCTGGCCGCAAGTGGCAAACTGGATCCTTGCGGACTGGTTCCAGAATATCCTGGCAGTATTACTGACCGTGCTCGCACTGTATATCCTGGGCTGGATCGCAACCCGCGTCATCGGGCGGCGCATTATCGATTTGTTCGAATATTTCATTCACCGCATTCCGCTGGTGCAATCGGTCTACGGGGCCATCAAGAAATTCATCTCTGTGTTGCAGACCAAACCGGATGAGTTACAGCGTGTGGTCCTGATCGAATTCCCCTCGCGCGACATGAAAACCATTGGCTTCGTCACGCGGATAATGACGGATGACCGTACCGGCAGGCAACTGGCAGCCGTTTACGTCCCGACCACGCCCAATCCTACCTCAGGCTATATCGAGATCATTCCGGTGGAAAGGCTCGTCTCGACGGACTGGAGCATGGACGAGGCCATGACCTTTATTATCTCCGGTGGAGCAGTCGCCCCCGATCACATCAAATACGAAAATCTGGACGAGTCGTCACAAGCGCGCAACTGAAACCTCGCGCGCGTAACAAAATATTCATAATTTATTTTTTGGGTTTGCGCGCAATGAACACGCCCGGCAGCCAGGTCTTGTGCAGCCTCGTCGTTTCTTCGAGATTATCATTACGATCATCGACAAAACGAAAATTGTTTTTGCCAATGCGGATAACATCGTCGTGCTGGAGTTTTTTCAGCCTGACCTGCTCTTCATTGACGAAACAGTGATTGGTGCTGTCCTGATCCTGCAGATAATATTCAAAGTGCAGCTCCGCCTGTTCCTGCGGGATAGCCTCGATCACCGCGTGCTGCTTGCTGACCAGCTCATCGTCCAGACAGACGTCATTATCATTACTGCGACCAATGGTGAAACGGGGTTTGTCGATACGAAAACGGACGCCGGCATCGGTGTCCTGCAGTAAAATCAATAAGGCCATGACAACACAATCAAATGGAAGGATTACCCTTAATTATAGAGCTCGCACCGGGAGACTGCGAGCCCCGCAGGATGTTGCCCGGCACCGGGGCTGATGTCAGTCGAGGGAAATCAGGCGGAGCCGGCGGCTGAAGTTCCAGGTCTTGGCCTGGCTATCGTCGGGAGTGGAGGATTCGAACGCGAGGTCAATGGCGTCCAGCGCCGGCGTTTTTCCCTTGGCATCGAACTTCAGGCTGTTTCTGCCGATCCGGATCATGTCGCCATCTTTAAGCTGGACCCGCGTAATGGGCTGATCGTTCACGTATGTGTGATTTTTGCTATCGAGATCCTGCAGAAAGAAAACGTAAGCCTCGCCTCCGCTCTCGTCCTCGACGATTTCAATCACAGCATGGTGTTTGCTGACAAATCGGCAGGGCAGGCAGATATCGTTGTCCGCACTGCCGCGGCCAATAGACACGAAACGTTTCTCAATCGGGTACTTGATACCGGGTGCACCACTGGCAAACTGTATCAGCGCTGGCATTGCCTACTCCTCCATTTGAAACACATCCCAGCGGAAGGGTTATTCTTATTTGTTTTTTTAGGGGAATGAGCTTAGATCAGCCCTCTCCTATAAAAATGTGCGTTCCATCACAAAATGTCACGTACTGCGGGGTTGGCAGAGGCACCAAAGTGCCTCTGCCATCTTGCTTACTTAAAAATTTCCTTAAAGAACGCCTGCATCTTCGCCCAGGAATCCTTATCCGCCTTGGCATTATAGGCCAGCGGCAAGTCAAACTTCTTGCCTAGCGCGGTCGCATCCGGGTTGGTAAAGGAATGCTTGGCGCCCGGATAATTGATGAATTGATAATCGGCCCCGGCATCCTGCATTTCTTTCTTGAAGGCCTCGATCTGGGCCGCTGTCGTAAACGGATCAGCCTCGCCGTTGAAGACCATGATCTTCGCCTTCACCTCACCCGGTTTGGCCGGTTCCTTGGTCCCCAGGCTGCCGTGGAAGCTGGCAACACCTTTGAGGTCTACACCCTGACGCGCCATTTGCAACACGATGCCGCCACCGAAACAATAACCGATGGCCGCGATCTTGTCCGGCTCCACCAGCGGGTTGGCTTTTAACTGATCGAGTGCGGCAAGAAAGCGAGCCTTGGCCAGTGGCATATTGCTACTCACCATCCCGGCAAACTTACCGGCGTCTTTGGGATGCGTGGCGGTCTTGCCGTTGCCATACATGTCGAGCGCAAAGGCGACATAACCGAGTTTGGCGAGCATCTCCGCACGCTTGCGGGCATAAGCGTTCTGCCCCCACCACTCATGCACGACGAGAACCCCCGGTCGCTTGCCTTTGAATTTTGTGTCGTAGGCCAGAAAGCCTTTTAATTTTGTATCGCCTTCCTGATAGTGAACTACCTTGGTCACGAGCTTGGCTTCGCTAACCGGGATCAGCAGCGTGAATAATAAAATGCCGATGAGTTTACGCATGTTCGCCTCCTTTTGCCTGCGCCAGCCGAATAAAAACAAACCTGAATGGATGCATGCATTGCTTCCGGGTGAAGCATTCTGCGCGTGATTGCCGCGAATGTCATCCTCTAACAGGATATTTTTTCTTACCCTCAGCAACAACACACCGCTTAGAAATCAATACTCAATCCTGCGCTGGCGAAATCCGACGTGAGATCGTTGGGGGCATACACGCGCCCCGCCTCCAGTTCCAGGCTTGTCGTTTTACTTAAATCGATATCACACAAGGCGCTCACACTGTCAGTGGCTTGTTGATCCAGCGCCGAGATGCTGTGTGAATATTTCGCACCAAGGGCGTACTTTTTAAACTTATATTTCAATTGTGTGGTGGCATACCAATCCGTCAGGGTGGTGGCGTGTAAAAAGGTGTCCCGCCCGAGCAGCTTTAAGGTGAGAAATAAATTCAGCCTGGGGAAATTGGTCGAGTTGACGGAGATATCGCGTGAATAATCATAAATCATACCGGTGAGCGACCAGGACCAGTTCCCCGCCACCAAATCGATGACAGGACCAAGGCCATCACTGTCCACATCCCACGAACGCTGACCACTGGCAAATTGTCTGCTGTAAAACGTGACCGTCCGATGTTCCAACTGCACTCCAAGCGACCAGGATTTGCCGTGCCAGGTGGGTGCGGCACTGATGGTCTTAACCACCAGTTGCTGATCCTTGCCCCAGTAGTCATAACCCAGATCCAGACTCCAGGGATAGGGGCGCAGGGTGCTATAGGTAATGGCGTAATCGTTGGTCGTCAGCGATTGCGAATTGTATGTCGTTTCATTCCGGCCGTAGCCGAATATTAATTGATCATCCAGCCCCAGCCCGAGTGTCAGCAAGGCCGCCACGGCACTTGTCTCGTTGTCGTCCTGACTATAACTCAACCAGAAGTTATTCAGCTTGTCGCTTGCGGCATGTACCACCCCGGCGCTCAGCAGACAAATCACAATAAAAATACATCTGGACATGGTGTTCCCTGTGGGAAATAAACAGCGGGCATATGTTATCCCATTTTTGTCTCCCGCCTGTGTGCGCCACGAAGACGACAGGGCGGTTTGCGGCCTATCCTTACGTGAGTTGATTTGGCAGTCGCCCCACATCGCATTAGAATGACCCCATGGCCGCGAAACGTCTCTATCTCAACAGCTTTGACCTCAAACCGGGCCGCGTACTGGCGCGCAAGTATGAAGTCATTTCCCAACTGGGCGCCGGCTGGGAGGGTGAAGTCTTTCTGATTCGTGAACTGGCGACCGGCATCGAGCGTACGGCCAAGCTGTTTTTTCCGCAGCGTAATCCCCGCGACAAGGCAGTAAAGTTTTATGCCAAGAAACTGCACAAACTGCGCAATTGCCCTATCGTCATCCAGTACGGTGCGCAGGAACACATCACGGTCAAGAGCCTGCCGGTCACGGTGCTGATCTCCGAATACGTCGAGGGCGAACTGCTGAGCCAGTTCATCGCGCGGCAACCGGGCAAACGCCTGCAACCCTTTACCGCCCTGCATGTACTGCATGCACTGGCCAGCGGGATGGAGTGCGTACATTCCATCGGTGAATACCATGGTGACCTGCACACCGATAACATCATCCTGCAGCGTTATGGCCTGGAGTTCGATATGAAACTGGTGGACCTGTTTCAGTCACCTGCCTCGAAACGCGATGCCATCCAGAGCGATACCGTCGACATGATCCATATCTTTCACGAGATCCTGGGGGGCGCAAGGCACTATGCCCGCCAGCCGCCGGGCGTGAAAGCAATTTGCAACGGTCTCAAGCGATCATTAATCCTCAAAAAATTTCGCAGCGCGTCACAGCTACGGCGCTATATCGAAACCATGCAATGGTAAACAACACCGCCAAGGAGCCAGGTTCTGGATAAATCCCTGATATTCGCGCAGACCGACATGTCCGCACCGGAGATGTTCGAGATGGGGCCGGGGCAGATGATGGTCTTCACCCATCGCTCCCCCAACAAGGAAACCGCGAACGAAGACTGCGCGGCGCTGATCCCTTATGACGATAACAGCGGTGTCCTGGTCATTGCCGACGGTCTCGGCGGCCTGCCCAGTGGCAGCACCGCCTCGAATATCGCCGTCCGCCGTTTGAAAAAATCCATCGAAAACGCCGCGCAGGAACAAACGCCCTTACGCGAGGCCATCCTCGACGGTATCGAACGCGCCAACCAGGATATCCTGGGCCAGGGCAGCGGCGCCGCCACCACTATCGCCATCGTCGAGCTCCAGCAGGATCGGATGCGGCCGTACCATGTCGGCGACTCCATGATCCTCCTCTGCGGCCAACGCGGCAAAACGAAACTGCAATCCATCGCGCACTCGCCGGTGGGTTATGCCGTGGAATCCGGCATGCTCGACGTGGATGAGGCGGTACACCACGAGGAACGCCATCTGGTGTCCAATGTGGTTGGCGCACCCGACATGCGCATCGAGATCGGCACCAATCGCCGTATCGCCAAGCGCGATACCCTGATCCTGGCCAGTGACGGCCTGTTCGATAACCTGTATCTGGATGAGATCGTCGAGGTGATCCGCAAAGGGGATTTACAGGCTACCGCGCAGCAATTACTGGAACTCACCCGCGAGCGCATGCACAGCGAACAAAGCGACCTGCCCAATCACCCGGACGACCTGACGTTTATCCTCTATCGCCGTAAACCCGCTTAACTTCGGGTCCGTGCCGCTAGTGAAGCACGAGCCGTTTCCCTTATAATTGCGGGCATGTCGTCCGTATTACGTCTCGTCGTTTTCTGCTGTTGCGTCCTGCCGCTTTCGTTTTGCTTCGCCGAAGACGCTCTGAATCTGCCTGAGACTGAAATCGATATCACCGCCCGTGACGGCGCCGACCTTAACCTGCATCAGTACGCGGCGCAGGGAGAGTATCTGGCGATCTGGATCGCCAGTGGTTATGGCCTGTCACCACGCGACGTACAAATGGCGAAAGGCCTCGCCCGACGGGGAGTTGAAGTCTGGCAAATCGATTTTGCCCAGACCCTGTTTCAGGTCGGCGGCAGCAATTTCATGCGCAGCCTCAATCCCGATTATGTCGTCGATCTGATCAACGCGGCACAGCAACGTACACACAAAAAAGTCATCCTGATCTCCCATTCCTATGGCGCCATACCCGCACTGCGCGGCGCTACGCTCTGGCAACAGTCACCTCGGCATGCTGGCCGGCTTGCCGGCGTCGTCCTGATCTCGCCAGATCTCTATGCCGCAATACCGGAGCTGGGTTTCAAACCCGAATACCTGTCGATAACCCGCGCCACCAACATCCCGCTGATGATCTATCAGGCGGGAAAACGCGGTAATGCCGGCCAGTTCCCCTTACTGCTGCAGGAATTGAGGACATCCAACCCGACGGTATTCTTCAAATGGATACCCGACGTCACCAGCCCGATGTATGCCGGCGACACCGGCAAGGAAACCCAACGGGTATTGCGTACCTTGCCAGGCGAGCTGGTGGGCGTGTTCCACCTGCTGGATAGTATCCCGATGCCGGCCACCGCACCGGCATATACCTTCCGGCATGAAGGCGAGGCGCGGCTCGACAGCCGGCTCAAGCCCTACACTGCACATCCACAACCTGATGCCATCTCGCTCTACAACGCAGACGACAAACACTTCGACATCCGCGACTATAAGGGCAAGGTCTCCGTCATCAACTTCTGGGCCACCTGGTGCCACCCCTGCCGGGAAGAGATCCCCTCGCTCAATAACCTGCGCAAGGCCATGCATGGCAAGGCATTCCAGCTTATCTCGATCAACTACGCGGAAAGTGCCGCCACCATCAAGGCCTTTCTGAAGGAGGTCAACGTCGAATACCCTGTCCTGCTGGACAAGAATGGCGATGTCTCCGCGAAATGGAATGTGATCGCCTACCCGTCCACCTTCGTCATCGGCAGCGACGGCAAGATCCACTACGGCGTCAATGCCGCCATCGACTGGGATGCACCGGAGGTGATTCGATTGCTGGAAGGGTTGTTGCCGAAGTAGAACAATTCCTTATTGATGGAAACTCTGCTTAATCCCATCAATCACAAACTGCACCGCCAGCGCCGCCAGGATCAACCCCAGCAGACGGCTGATGACATTGGCGCCCGTCTCGCCCAGGAGGCGACTGAGTCGTGGTGCGTACAACAGGCACAACAGCGTAATGAACAGCACGGCGAACAAGATCACGACCAGGTACCACAACAACGCGCTATTGGCGGCGTTGCCGCTCATCAGTAATACGGTGGTCAGCGCGCCGGGGCCCGCGATCATGGGGAAGGCCAGTGGGAATACGCTGATGTCTTTTTTGTGTTCCGCCTCGTGGGTTTCGCCGGCGGTGGTGGAGCGCAGACCGGACTGGCGGGCGAACACCATGTCGATGGCCAGGAGTATCAACAGGATACCGCCGGCGATTTTAAATGCCGGGAGTGTAATGCCCATCCACTTGAGCAGGATGTCACCGCTGAAATAGAACACCAATAGCATCACGCCCGAGAGTAATACGGCGCGCGCTGCCATACGCCGTTGTATTGTGTTGTCGACATCGCGGGTAAGCGCGACGAATAACCAGGCCACCCCGATCGGGTCAATGACGATAAACAGGGTGACAAAGGCGCTGAGCAGGACGTCCCACATACACTGTTCAGTTGATGGCGACGGTGACGATGACCGCGACGAAGATCAGCAGGACGCTGTAAAAGATACTCGCGGCGATATTGCCCTTCTTAATCTCGTCAATGAAATCGATCTTGCGGTACAGGTAGTGATCGACGAGATAGAGCGTGATCACGCTGACCAGCAAAGTGGCAATTGCATACGCCAGACTGATCAAAAGGTTCAGAATCGTCTGATTCAGGGTCGTGACTTCCATGGCATCCTCCGCTTAGTGAAACGTTTTTATTTTAAATGGTGTTGCAGGTTTTTTTATACCCAGTCCCACCGACCAGGCCGTCAATGTCTCCAGGGTGCTTGCCTGTAGCAGGCTGGAGGGATAGTTCATGATATCGCGGACATCATAGTATTTCGCCTGGCGAATGTTATACAGATCGTCGGCGCCAAACAGGTGCAGACTTTCATGGGCCTGGGCATATTGCAGGGATTGCCAGCGTTTGCTGCGGGGGGCTTCGAACAGGACGACGAATTCACCCAAGGCTGAACAACCATGCATACAGCGGCTGGCATAGGAACGGCCGTCACGGGCAATATGCAGTAATACCATCGCCTGATCCGCGCCTTCCTGTCGCTTGATATCCTCGCTCAAACTTAACATGTCCGGATAGCCCAGTTGCCGCGCTACCAGGGTCACGACGTCATCGGCATGTCTGAATTTGGTATTGAGATCGCCGACGCGCATACGGTTGACCTGCGGATTCTTGTCAATCAGAAATACACGCTGGCTGAAACGGGTCTCGCTGCCATACTGCTGCGCCTTCGTCTGCAACCAGGCCTGAGCCGCACGCCAGTTATCCAGTACGTAACCGCGATCGCGCACGCTCCAGCCGTCGCCACCGCCATCGACCACAAAGATGTAGACGAGGACAATTTTACCCTTGAGCGCTGCGGCGGGGCCGACATGTGGACTGGCCAGGTACACCTCACGCTGATCGCGTTCCCGGTTGATGTCATTCACCACCTGTCGGCTATCATGGGTCAGTTTCGTGAGCACCTGCCGCTGCTTTGAGGTCCGCGCATAGCGTGTCGCCGCGCTCCAGGCCTGGTCGGCCTCGATATATTCCCACAGTGACCAGTGCACCTTGCCTTTGAGCAGGTAATAGGCCAGATGCAATTGATCCGGTACCTGCGCCTGTGCAAACAAGGCGTGGCCGTCGTCCAGGGTTTGTAATGCGGCCTGATAACGTTGTTCCCGATATTGCGCCTCGGCCGCCTTGAGCAAGGCGACATGCCGGGCATAGCTGCGCTTATCAACACTAGTGATCGCCGTCTTGCCCTGCTCCAGCATGCTGTTAAATAAAAACGCGGCGGCGATGACCACCGTCAGCCAGACTAGCATGTAGGTAACAAAGCGTTGCATCGAATAAAACGACCTCTAATGACTCGCATTGGAGATGACTGCCACATGTGGCGGCTTGGCGTATACCGGCAATGTCACCTACAATACGCCTTCTGCCTAACCGGATAATCGCCGCCCATGAAACTGAGTGTCAACGCCTTTCGCGACTGGGAACACAAATCCATCACCCTGCTGGGCATGTCGGGTGTTGGCAAGACACGCCTGGCGGCCATGCTGCGCAAGCATGACTGGTTTCACTACTCCGGCGATTATCGCATCGGCACCCGCTATCTGGATGAACCGATCCTGGACAACATCAAGTCCAAGGCCATGCAGGTGCCGTTCCTGCGCGACCTGCTGCGTAACGACTCCATATATATAGAGAACAATATCACCGTCGATAACCTGCAACCGGTCTCCAGCTTTCTCGGCAAACTGGGTAACCCGGAATCCGGCGGCCTGCCGCTGGATGAGTTCAAATACCGCCAGATGCTGCACCGTGACGCCGAGATCGCCGCCATGCGTGACGTCCCGAGTTTTATCGACAAGGCGCGCGACATCTACGGTTACAAACATTTTATCAACGATGCCGGCGGCAGCGTCTGCGAACTGGACGACCCGGCAACGCTGGAATGCCTGGCGCAACATACCCTGCTCATTTACATCAAGGCCACCGCCAAGGATGAAAAGGAATTGATACGCCGGGCCGAACAGGACCCGAAACCGCTGTATTATCGCGAGGCATTTCTCGACGAGATGCTGGCCATCTATACGCAGGAACGCGGCCTGGAGTATGTCGCCATGATCGAACCGGATGATTTCGTTCGCTGGGTCTTTCCGCGCCTGTTCAACGCGCGCATCCCGCGTTACGAAAATATCGCCGCGCAATACGGCTATACCATTACCACCAATGATTTATGGGCGGTGCAGACAGAACAGGATTTCCTGTCGCTGCTCGAGCACGCCCTGCGCAAGTAGTTGTGAGGAGAAGGTAATGCCACTGGTTGCCCATACCGATTTGCCCAGCTTTCTGCGCCTGCGCGAGCAGGGTGAAACCGTGCTCGCGCGTGACCACGCCTTGCAACAGGACATCCGCGAATTGCATATCGGCCTGCTCAACATGATGCCGGATGCCGCACTCGAAGCAACCGAGCGGCAATTCTTCCGGCTGGTCGGCGAGAGTAATCAGATTGCGCAGTTTTATATGCACCCCTTTTCTATTGCCAATCTGCCGCGCACTGACAGGGGACGCGCGCATATCGAGAAGTATTACGAAAGCTTCGAACAAATCAAACAAGCCGGCCTGGATGCCTTGATCATCACCGGCGCCAATGTGGTTGGACCGGAGTTATCCACGCAGCCCTTCTGGCAACCCTTGATCGAAGTGATCGACTGGGCCCATGCCAATGTCACCTCGACGCTGTGCTCCTGCCTGGCAACCCATGCCGTCCTCGAATTTCGTTACGGGCAAAAGCGCCGGCCGCTGGGTTTCAAGCGCTGGGGTGTCTATTCGCATCGGTTGGTGTCGCGCACACATCCCCTGATCACCGGCGTCAACACCCGCTTCGATGTACCGCACTCGCGCTTCAATCAGATCGATCGCGCCCAGTTCGATGCCGCGGGTTTGCCGGTACTGGTGGAAAGTGGCGCCGCTGGCGTACACCTGGCCGTCAGCGAAGATCAGTTGCGTCTGGTGTTTTTACAGGGCCATCCGGAATACGACAGCATCAGCCTGCTGAAAGAATACAAGCGCGAGGTATTGCGCTTCATCAATGGCGAGAGCGAGGAATATCCCCCGTTTCCGGAAAATTATTTCACCCTGCAGAAACAGGCGATCCTCGATGAATACAGGCATGCGGTGCTCAAGGCCAAACGCGAAAACGCGACAGTACCCGATTTTCCCGAGGCCCTGATCAGTCGCGAGCTCGATAACACCTGGCACGATACCGCCGAGGCTATCATCAACAACTGGATTGGACAGGTCTATCAGGTCACCAATGTGGATCGCAAAAAGCCGTTCAAGGATACGATCAATCCGGATGACCCGCTGGGTCTACGGAACTAGCGTTGCCTCACGGCTTGTGCAATTGCAGCAGTTGTTCGTATAAGGCCGGGTCGTCCCACTCACGGCTGCCCACCGCGCGATACACGACTTCGCCCGCCGGATTGATGATATAGGTGGTCGGCAGTCCCGTTACCGGATACTGTTTGACGACGCTGCCGTCGCTGTCCATCAACAGGGGAAATGCCACCGGATACGAACCCAGAAACTCAAAAATCGTATCCGCATCCTCGCCCACGTCTACCGCGAGGATCTGCACACCCTTATCCTTAATCTTCTGCCACATGCGATTCATCGAAGGCATTTCACGCCGGCACGGCGGACACCATGTTGCCCAGAAGTTAATGACAACCACCTTGCCGCGGTAATCCTGCAAGCGATACGTCTTGCCGTTCTCGCCCTTGAGGACGAAATCCGGCGCAGGAAATGGCTGCTCGACACGTGGCAGGGTTTGCTCGGCCTGCTCGGCACCCGATGCGGGGTAACTCAGGAAACACCATGCAATCGCGAACATGACAGACACGCATTTCATGGCTGGCGACTGCCTCCCGACGAGGGATGAATATCCGCCGCGCATTCCATGTTCTTGATGATCGCAGTACGTGACTCGCCGAACTGGTGCCACACCACTGTTAAATCAAAGCGTGTGCCCGGCCGGAGATTGAAGATCGACATCCCCCAATTGTAGTCGCCGGGCTTATAGACCTGGTGCGTGGGGTACAGCGACCACTCGAAGGCCAGTTGCGCCGCCAGCGGGGCCTTGCGCGTCTGCCATTCACGCTTCCAGTCCTCGCGCATTTTCATCTGCTGCTGAACGCCGTTGGCGCTCACCTGCCAGTCGCGCAGATTGTATTCCAGCGGGCTGGGCTGATGCAGATTGGAGACATTCTTGAAAATGGTCTGAAACACACAACTCATGGCGACAAGTTCAGCATCGCTCTCACTGAACCCACGCGCCATGAAATAACCACGCGTCTGATCCGGCAGCCGCTGCACCAGGCGCAGCGACATCCCGGCGTCACTGATCTGCCAAAACGGCAGATTGGCCTCGGGATCGATACCGGTTTCTGTCCGGGTTTCCGCGCAGGCATCGCCCAATTCCAGAAACAACAGACTCAGACAAAGTGTGATTTTTATCAGCATCTCGCGCCCATGACTTGGAGTTTGCAGTATTGCACACACTGCCATGCCCCGATACACGGGTCGCGAGAAATCGCGGATGTCAGGCCACGCGGATGTCGGGCTGGAGATCGTCGGGTAGCAGCGGTGGCAGGCCCCAGTGACGGCGTGCTGCATCGCAGCGCGGATTGGGTTGCCCGTCCGCCCAGCTATGGGGGAAATCCCGACAAGGCGAGGCCCGCAAGGGATAAATCGTGCAGGACACCTCCTGACCGATTTCACCCTGCAGTGCACAACAACGCGGCTGGCTGCGATCTGTTCCCCGCATCGCCCGCTCCATGGGGGTCACCTGTATCGTCATGGCCGCCGGGACACTGCCCCCCGGCGCATCATCCGCCTCCGACCAGTAAAACGACGCCCGATAATAGGCACAACAAGCCCCACACCGCAGACACGGATTAATCATATTTAATATCAATTAGAAGTTTGTCAGGAAAAACCAAGTCTTTATTGGCGCGGTGATTGTAGGGGCCGGCAAAAACGGCGGCAGCGAAATTTTGCGATTAAGGCATGCAAAATTTTTTATCCATGCCGGATAACCCTGGTGAACCCCGGATATTTACCGGAGCGTGAAATCAGCAGCAAGATTTGTCCTGTTCCCATCCCCCGGCAGACGCTAAAATTAAAACATGAATATCCCGCACGGCATGTTAGCGCAAACCTGGTTGTACGCCGCAGCGGGCATTTACCTGCTGGTCTGGGTATACGTGTTGGTCACAACTCCCTGGCGCCGCCTGCTGGACAATACGCTCAGTCACGGTTTTCTGGGGACCTGCGTGCTGTTACTGGTGTTATGGCAACTGGCCACACGCCAGTTTCCCGGCCTTAACTATCACTTCCTGGGCGCAACCCTGTTAACCCTGATGTTTCGCTGGCAACTGGCCTTTGTCGGCATGAATCTGATCCTGCTGGGCTCCCTATTCAATGGCGACGGGCACTGGCAAACCCTGCCCATCAACGCCCTGACCATGGGGCTGGTGCCCAGTCTCACCGCTTACGGTATATATCGCCTGGTCGAATGGAAGCTGCCGAACAATCTGTTTATTTATATCTTCGTGAATGCATTTTTTGGTGCCGCCATCACCATTGCCGTAGCGGTGACGGTGTCCGCCCTGCTGCTGGTATCGGCAGGCGTTTACCACATGTCGTTTTTATTGAAGGACTATTTTCCTTTCCTGCCGCTGATGATGTTTCCCGAATCCTTCATCACCGGCATGCTCACCACACTCGCCGTCGTGTTCTATCCGCAGTGGGTCCTGACCTTCGACGACGCAAAATATCTGAAATAAACCCGCCCTTGCCCCTGCCCGGCATTACTGTTGAAATACCCGCCCTTTCCAAACTCCGGACTATCGTCGCGTGACCGCGTTTTCCCGTAATGTCCCACTACTGGCCTTTTGCCAGGCCCTGATGATGACCTGCAATGCCTTGCTGGTCACCACCTCCGCCCTGGTCGGGTATACCCTGGCCGCCGACAAGGCCTATGCCACCCTGCCCTATGCCTTGCAACTCGTGGCGACCATGTGCACCAGTATCCCGGCGGCCTTGCTGATGAAAAAGATCGGACGCAAAGCCGGCTTCATGCTGGCCACCTTGCTCGGCATGAGCGGCGGTAGTTTGTGTACCCTCGGTATTCTGCACGGCCAGTTTCTGTTGTTTATTGCCGGTGGATGCCTGATCGGTATGTTCAACGGCTTTGGCAATTACTACCGTTTCACCGCCGCCGATGCCGTGGATGTGGCACATAAAAGCCGCGCGATCTCGCTGGTGCTTGCCGGTGGCGTCATCGCCGCCATTGCCGGTCCCAATCTGGCCAATCTCACGCGCGAACTCATCGACAGGGCGATGTTTGCCGGCAGCTATGCTGCCATTATCGGTATCTATATCCTGGCGCTGATCGTACTGAGCTTCCTGAAACTCCCACCGCAAATCACACCAAGCCATCTCGCTCAGGGCGCAGGCCGCCGCTTGCGCCATATCGTTGCCCAGCCGCGCTACATCGTCGCCGTGATCAGCGGCATGTTCGGCTATGGCGTTATGGCCCTGGTCATGACGGCCACACCGCTGGCCATGCACCAGCATGCCTATCCGTTTGCCGATACCTCCTTTGTGATCCAGTGGCACGTGTTAGGCATGTATGTCCCCTCGTTTTTCACCGGACACCTGATCCACCGTTTTGGCAGTCTGCGGATCGTGCTTGTGGGCGCCCTCGCCGGCCTCGCCTGCGTCGCGATCAATCTCGCCGGCACCACGGTCACACACTTCTGGATCGCGCTGACCCTGCTTGGCATCAGCTGGAACTTCCTGTTCATCGGGGCCACTTCATTACTGACGGAGACCTATACCCGCGAAGAAACCTTCAAGGCACAGGCAGTCAATGAATTCATCATCTTTTCCACGGTCGCCGCCGCCTCCCTCTCCGCCGGCGCCTTACAACATCTCTATGGCTGGCAGGCAGTAAACATAGGTGCGATTGTGCCACTCGCCATCATCTTGCTGAGCGTACTCTGGCTCGTTGTCCACAAACAGGCGTATGACACAAATCTTGATGAAAGCATTCTCGAACAGGCTATAAACCAATCTGAACAATAAAACATTAATCAAGGGTTTGCGCTTTACTCCTCGACAAGGCGAGGTTTATCACGGTTATCAATATCTAGGAAATGAAGAAGATTTATATATTCTTCAAACGTAATCGCACAAATGCGCTTGGCGACTGAACCTGTCTAACTGATTAGTTTTGCGTTATATGGTCATAAATCAAATCAGCAATCTGCTGTATCAGTTCGTGACTACGCGCACCGATATGCTCTTCCCCCAACCAGACGATTTCATACGGCTGGCGCAAAGCCCGATCCAAAGACGCCAGGCTTGCTTCCGGATACGAGGTGTCATTGCGCGCGCGAACCACCATTACCTGCCGTGGCGAGATACGCCCGACCCAGCGTTCCGGTCTCAGATAGGGTGCCTGGATCAGTACCGCAAATCCTCGTGTCATCAGCCAGCGCAAAGGCCCAAACTTGATCTTGCCGGCAGTCATGTGATCGAATACGACGGCAGGGTCGCCACTACCGTGAATCAACCAGACGCGCTCGAACCGCTTATCCAGTGCGCCGGGAATACTCGCCAGGAAGGCGCCGAAGCTGACGCCGGCCAGTTCGATGTGTGCCGGGTCGACATCATCCTGGGCTGCCAGATAATCCAGTGCCAGTAACACCGCCGGCGGTGTATCCAGTAGCGCCTGACGGATGTCATCAATACTGCCCAGGAAATCGATATCCGTCTGTGCCTCGCCACCGCGATAGGGATAGGAAATGGCGGCAATAATGATGCCGTGCGTATCGCGAATCAGCTCTGCGGCATGCCGGCCGGTAATATAACCGCCCATCAGGATCACCAGCGGCATGCGTGCGGCGCCATGACGCGGCCGATTCACGGTCAACTGCACACGCAGGCCTGTGTTGGATACCAGGGTGATCTCGGAAAAGACCGCAACCGGCGTGTTCCACTCGCGGGTAATATGGATCTCCTGCAGCTTGCCCTTGCGCGGAAGAAATTGCGGCGACGGGTCGGAGATCACCGGAATGAATAGATAGGCTGCTGCACCTGATAGCAGCAGCACGGCGATAAGGCCTATCCATCCAAAAAACCGAATAACTCTCTGCAATGGTGTCCGATGCGAATGCAGCAACATGACTTCAATTGTAGTTGAGGATCAATCAGCGTCCTTGCGATGACGGGTCTTGGCTTTGGGTTTTTTGGGCTTGGCAGTTGCCGGCTTCGCCTTGCGCGTCTTCTCCTTGCCAGGGCGCCCCTTGTCCTTTTCCTGACGACGTACCGGCTCACCCGGTTCGAAGAGGCTGATATTCAGCTGCCGGTTGCTGACCCAGACCTTCTTCAGGTGTTTGAAAATCTCGCGCGGCATGCCATCCGGCAGATCCACCGTGCTGAAATCATCAAAGATATTGATCTGTCCGATATAGGCGCTGTCGATGCCGGCTTCGTTGGCGATGGCGCCGACGATATTCTTGGGTTGCACGCCGTGTTCGCGCCCGACCTCGATGCGATAGCGCACCATGTCTTCCTCGGGCATGCTCAGCTTTTGCTTGCGCGGTTCCTTACGGGGTTCTTTATGGTGCTCTTTGCGTGATTCTTCCCGGCGCGGTGCGGATTTGTTTGTTGCCGCCGTCTCGGGTTTGAACTGTTCTTCTGTCTTTCGATCATCCTTTGTCGCTTGCGCCAGCAAGGGTCGTTCGCGTTGCACCAGATAAGCCAGCGCCGCCGCCACTTCGGCAAGACCGACATTGTGTTCGGCCTGATAAGCTTCAATCAGGGTTTCGAAGTAATCGAGGTCCTCCGCCGCCAGCGTGTCACTGATCAGCTGTTTGAAGGCCATCACCCGTCGATCGGTAATCGCCTCGCGGCTGGGCAACTGCATCGGCGTAATTTTCTGACCGGTAGCCTTTTCGATCGCGCGCAACATGCGTTGTTCACGCGGCGCCACGAACAGGATGGCCTCACCCTTGCGGCCGGCACGGCCGGTACGGCCGATGCGATGCACGTAGGCCTCGGTGTCATACGGAATATCGTAATTGATCACGTGACTGATACGCTCCACGTCGAGCCCGCGCGCCGCCACGTCGGTGGCCACCACGATATCCAGGCTGCCACGCTTGAGGCGGTCCACGGTCTTCTCGCGCAGTTGCTGATTCATGTCGCCGTTGAGCGGCGAGGCGGAATAGCCACGGGCCTCGAGCTTCTCCGCCAGCTCAACCGTGATGTTCTTGGTACGCACGAAGATGATGATGCCGTCGAAGTCTTCCACTTCCAGGATGCGGGTCAGGGCATCCAGTTTGTGGACGCCACTGACCTGCCAGTAACGTTGCTGGATCGTGGCGACGGTGGTGGTCTTGGACTGAATGCGGATCTCCACCGGCTCGCGCAGGTGATTGCGTGCTACCCGCTTGATCGCCTCCGGCATGGTCGCCGAGAACAGGGCCACCTGTTTTTGCGCCGGGGTGTGCTCCAGGATCAATTCCACATCATCGATAAATCCCATGCGCAGCATCTCGTCCGCCTCGTCCAGCACCACGGCGCGCAGCTGATCGAGCTTGAGGCTGGCGCGGCGCAGGTGATCCTGGATCCGGCCCGGCGTGCCGACGACCACGTGCACGCCCCGTCGTAACTGGCGTAGCTGCACGTCCATGCCCTGCCCGCCGTACACGGGCAAAATATGAAATCCGGGCAGATGGCGCGCATAGGTCTGCATGGCCTCGGCGACCTGGATGGCCAGCTCCCGTGTCGGGGTCAGCACCAGCAACTGCGGTTGCTTGAGGTCGAGATCGAGACGGCTCAACAGAGGCAAGGCGAAGGCCGCGGTTTTGCCCGTCCCGGTCTGGGCCATGCCCAGCAGATCGTGGCCGGCCAGCAACGGCGGAATACTCTCGGCCTGGATCGGCGAAGGTGTTTCGTAGCCAACCTCGGCCACGGCCTGCAGCACAGGAGCGGCCAGCCCCAATTGAGCAAAGGTAATCACGGGTATATCAGACATGTTGGGACCTGTATCTCGGCAGTACTCAGACGAGAATGACAGTCGGTCCGAGCAGATAAATAAGAGGCGGGATTATAGACGAATTCCGCGCCGGCGTCCGAAGATTTCGCGGACTGGCGACGGTTTCAGGGCTCAGCCGAATTAACGCAGCTCGTCCAATTGCTGGAAATAGATGACGTTCTTCTCCGCCTTGCGCAGGGTTTCCTGCCAGGTCAATTCGAAGTCGTGGATGGCGCCGACCGATTCGGTACGCAACTCCTCTGCCAGGCACGCCCGGCTCCTGCCGGACTTCGAGGAGTTGATTTTCGCGCGATAGCGAAAGGGATAGTTTTTGAATCGATGCACCAGCTTGCGATGGTATTTGCGGATGGTGTTATCGAGCAGCCCCACCGTGGAATAATCGCCGGATTTGAAATCGCCGATGGCGCTTTGTTTGACCTGCTTTTCGAAATCGCGATGAATGAGATTGATCCGGCTGATGACGAAGTCGGTTTCGTCCTTGATCTGACTGAGACACTCCGCTTCCCGTGTCGTCATGCCACGCGCCAGCGCCATCGACGACTCCAGCAGCAGCAACAGCGCCAGCATACAGGTTTTCATAGCCTCTCCCGCTCAATAACAAACTTTCCTGTCTTATTATCTGTATGTCTAGCCGTATTATGTTGTACAGCAATGTTATCAAATCCCGGTGAGTGATAACATTGCAATATTCCAGGGCACATGTATTCCAATGTTGACAATCTCGAACAAAATCAGCATTCCCGACGAAGAGATCGAGATCCACGCCGTGCGCGCGCAGGGTGCCGGCGGGCAAAACGTCAATAAGCTTGCCACTGCCATCCACCTGCGCTTCGATATTCAGGCATCATCGTTACCTGCGTTTTACAAGGAACGCCTGCTAAAATTATCAGACCGGCGCATCAACAAGGACGGGGTCGTGATCATCAAGGCTCAACAGTACCGCAGCCAGGAGAAAAACCGTGCCGCCGCCTTGCAGCGCCTGGCCGAGTTGATCCGCAGCGTCGGCCACACCCCGAAGCGGCGTATCCCGACGGCGACTCCACGCAGCGTTCAGCAACAACGACTGACCACCAAGAGCGAGCGTGGCAAAGTTAAGCGTCTACGGAAAAGAGTTACTGTTGACGATGGCTGATCTGATATGCCTGTCCATAATAATGATATTGCCATCATCTTCAACGAGATCGCCGACCTGCTCGAGATCGAAAGCGCCAATCCGTTTCGCATCCGCGCCTATCGCAATGCCGCCCGCACCCTGCAGGGCATGGGTCAGGAAGTCAGTGTCTATCTCAAACAGGAAAAGGCGCTGACGGACCTGCCGGGTATCGGCAAGGACCTCGCCGCCAAAATCCAGGAGATCCTCGACACCGGCCATTGCCAGTCCCTGGAAAAATTGCGCAAGGCCACACCCGCCGGGCTGACGGATTTACTGCATATCCCGGGATTGGGGCCCAAACGGGTACACGCCCTCTATCACGAGCTGGATATCCACACGCCGGAACAATTACTGCGTGCCGCCAAGGATGGTCGCGTCCATACCCTGCCCGGTTTCGGCATCAAGACCGAGCAGTCCATCATTGCCGACATCGAGGCACACATACAACAGAAACAACGCATCAAACTCGTCACCGCGGCGCAATACGCCGAGCCACTGGTCGCCTATCTGGAGAAGGTCCACGGCGTGGATCGCGTCATCGTCGCCGGCAGTTACCGCCGGCGCAAGGAGACGGTGGGTGATCTTGATATCCTGGTAAGCGCGGCCAAGAGCGACAAGGTGATGGATGCCTTCGTGCATTACGATGAAGTCCACGAAGTCCTGTCCAAGGGCACAACCCGCAGCACGATCATCCTGCGCAACGGACTGCAGGTGGACCTGCGCGTGGTCAGCAAACAGAGTTTCGGTGCCGCCCTGTATTACTTTACCGGTTCCAAGGCGCACAACATTGCGGTGCGCCGCCGCGCGCAGCAGCGCAAACTCAAGATCAATGAGTACGGCGTATATAAAGGTGACAAACAGATCGCTGGCGCCACCGAGGAATCGGTATTCGAGTCCATTGGCCTGCCCTATATACCGCCGGAACTGCGCGAGAACACCGGTGAAATAGAGGCCGCGGAAAAACATCAATTACCCAAACTGGTCGAGTTAAAGGATCTGCGCGGCGATCTGCATGCGCACAGCAAGGCCACCGATGGTCATAACTCCATTAAAGAGATGGCGGAGGCGGCGCGCGCATTTGGATTCGAGTATCTGGCGATTACCGAGCACTCGCGCCATCTCACGGTGGCGCACGGTCTGGATGAAAAACGCCTACGCAAACAGATCGAGGAGATCGACAGGCTCAATGCGGAGTTACAGGGCATCACCCTGCTCAAAGGCATCGAGCTCGATATCCTGGAAGACGGCCAGCTGGATCTGCCCGATGCGGTCCTGGCGAAACTGGACCTGGTGGTGGGTGCCGTCCACAGCAAGTTTCATCTGTCCCGCGCCAAACAGACCGAACGCATCCTGCGCGCCATGGACCACCCGCACTTCACCCTGCTGGCGCATCCCAGCGGGCGGCTGCTGGAGACCCGTGACGCCTATGATGTCGATATGTCACGCATCATTCGTCATGCCCGCCAGCGCGGCTGTTACCTGGAGCTCAACGCACAGCCGGATCGGCTGGACCTGCTCGATACATATTGTCACATGGCCAAGGACGAAGGCGTGCTGATCAGCGTCGATTCCGACGCCCACAGCATCAATGACTTTCGCAATCTGGAATATGGTATCGGCCAGGCACGGCGCGGCTGGCTGGAAAAGGCGGATGTCCTGAATACGCGCTCGCTAAGTCAATTGCGCAAGTTACTCAAGCAGACAATGTAGCTTTAGTCCAGGCGAACAAAGTACGGCGTCGCAATCAAGGCCACGCCAATCGCCACCACGGCATACACATTCGTCACAAAATACGGAAACACCATGAGGGCGATGCCGACCAGAAACGGTACCGGGCTGCGCTGGCGTCGGCCGTACATGAAATAGCCTGCGCCAAAGGCACCGAACAGAATCGACCACATCAGGAGGGTTGGATTGTTCAACATAGCGCTTGCATACCTCGTCAGTTGAACACTCGCCGTTTACCAGAATCGCGGGCGCCCCGTATCCAGGTGAACAAAATTGGATTTCGGATAATAACCCACGCCGCCGGCGTGCATGGCGAGCGCTGCTTTGCGTACATGTTTCAAGTCGACACCGGGCAGGCGCAGATCGATTGCCCGACCCTGCATATGTAGACTGTTTTTTGCGACGCCGGTTTCATGCCGGCGCAGCCAGGCATTGGTCTGTTGCGAACGATACCCGGAAATAATATGGAACGTGCCGTTGCTGTCCAGTTTATGCCGCAACAGGCAAATCTGATCGAGCAGGCGCGGGTCGATCTGATCAATGGCATCATTGCGATAATCCCGCAGCAAATAATTTACCGCGGCGAGTTCATCGTTGACATACTCGCCATCGACCCAGTAGGTGGTCGTGAGTTTTTCACCGGTATGCAGGTTATACAAACGCAAGCTGCGTTCATGCCGTGGCAACACGTTCGCAAATGCGGCGGGGCTCAGCGTGGCGGCGCAACCGGCGGTGGCCATTAACAGGAATTGACGACGTGACAACATGACAAACGGTTCCAGCAATAGTCCGAGTTAAAAAAGTATATCCGTAGCGGTCGAAAATTCTGCCGACCAGTCGCGCTTACGGCAGGCACATAAAATCCTTATCGCTACTGCTAGCGCCGGCGGAAACGCACCGGGCCAGCGGCGGGTCCCGGTGATAGACATCCGGGTAAAACTGCACCGTCCCGGCCTGACCCACCCATGCGGTCAGGTACAGGAGATATATCGGCAGTGATTTTTCCAGCTTGACCTCGCTGGTCTGGCCCGAGGCTGCCGCCGCCTTTATCCGCGCTTCATCCCACGCCGGGTTGGCCGCCAGCAGGAAGCTCGCCAGTTGTAATGGATTTTCCACCCGGATACAGCCGGAACTGAAGGTACGTTGCTTGTGGCTGAACAACTGGCGCGCCGGGGTATCGTGTAAGTACACATCGTATTCGTTACTGAACAAAAACTTGTAACGCCCCAGGGGATTGAAGGGACCGGGGTCCTGGCGCAAGACATAGGGGAAATTTTCCCGCGTGTAGCTGGCCCAATCCACCTTGCGGGGGTCGACTTCGAGCTGCTTTCTCAGATTGGCAAAGACGCGAACCTTGCGCGTGCGCAGGTAGCGCGGATCCCGTAATTGCGCCGGGATCAGGTCTTCCATGACGATGGTCAACGGTACCGTCCAGTAGGGATTGAACACCACGGTGTGCATGGCGCCGGCGATCACCGGCGTCTGCCGGTCCTGCTTGCCGATGACCACCCACATACTGAACTGTGCCTGGTCATGATCGAATGCAGTGAGATCATAGCCGGCGGTATTGACGATCAGATAACGCTCGCCCAACTGTCGCGGCAACCAGCGCCAGCGTTCCATGTTGAGTTTGATCTGGGTGATGCGTTCCGCGATCGGAATATTCATTGCCGCACGTGTCGCCGGACCTACCGCACCGTCCATCTTCAGGCCATGCCGCACCTGAAACCGATCGACCGCAAACTTGACTGCCGGGTCGAAACGGTTCGGATCCATCGCCGGTGTGTCCTCATGCAAGTCACCTTCGGCAAGCAGGCGTTTGCGCAGGATGCGTATCTGCGCATGCTGCATACCTTCACGCAAGGTTGGACCGGGTGGCAGCAGCGGCCAGCCACCCGCCTTCGCCAGCTGACGATAACGGGCCAGGGCCGCGCGTAAATTTCGATAACCGGATTGTGGCGGCGGCAGGGCCTGCATTGCCGCTTCGAAATCCGCGCCAGCGAGCATCTTTTGCAACACCGCGATGGGCTGAAGCTCCGCTGCGACGACGTGCCACTGCGGGTCCACATCCATCGGCAACGAGCGCCCGCGCATGACCTGTGCAGCGTAACGAAAGAAGGCGTCGCTAAGTAAAATATCGAGGGTCGCCAGTTCACCCGGTGTGCGTCGATACCAGCTGCTATCAATGGCTGTCAGATGAAACGACTGCGGTGACAGGCCTTCCTGATCTGCGACGTGCAGAAACTGGCGCAGGACGCTGGCACGTGCATTGGGCCCATCCAGCGTCGTCCACACCGGGGCAAAGCGGCGCACGCTGTAGAAACGTTCGATATAACTCCAGTCCAGGGTCAGGGTCTGGATGATACTGTCCGGCCGGGTAATATCTTTTACCAGGGCATTATGCAGCGCATCACGGCCAGGTTCGGTGTATGCCGGGACACTTGTCATACCCATAAACAGGCACAGCGTGATGACGAAGAGCAGCTTGTACCGATTCCGCATTTGTTTCCTTGCCCCTCATCAAACCGCGAGAGTACACCTGACTGATCAGGATCAATACCCTGCCCCAACAAATGGACTAATTTTAATTAAAAGTGACGGGAATTGTATAAGGAGATTGCCATGTTTGCCGGTAAATATTGTAACCGTGACGTGATTATCTGTGGACCGGACGACTCGCTGCGCACCGCCATTCAGCTCATGCGCACACATCATGTCGGTGACGTCCTGGTGGTACAGCAGTTGGCAGGCAATACCACACCGGTGGGTATTCTCACCGACCGCGATATTGTACTCGAAGTACTGGCGCAGGACGTGGACATCGACAGCGTCAGCGTCGGCGATGTCATGAGCGATCAAATCGTCACCGTACAGGAAGATACTTACCTGTCGGAAACTGTCGATATCATGCGGACAAATGGCATTCGCCGACTGCCTGTTGTCAACCGCGCGGGTGCGCTGCAGGGCATCATCAGTATTGATGACTGTCTGGAGTTTTTGGGGGAACAGATCCAGAAACTGGCGATGCTGGTCAAAACCGAGCAGCGCCATGAACGCCAGTCACGCAGTTAAACAAAACAACATTAATAAATAGTTTAACGCTCAGCTCACGGGTAAATAGAAGAACACAAAGCGGCCCTGCTCGATATCCACCTTCAGGGTCGCGCCGTGTGATACCCCGTAATCCACATATCCCGGGATCGCACTATCCAGATGGCACTCGCTGGCGTGTTGCGGCGATTCGAAATCGCGATCGCGGTCATACCACGACAGCAACATGTAATCGCCCAACTGTTGCCCGGCCTGCTGATTCGCCAGCGCCAGGGCGGCGCGATAATCCGGCAGACGGGATTCAGGGGTGAGCGCCAGTACGGTGATGCCGGACATATCCACCTCTGTGCGCAACACACATTGCGCACCTGCATCTGCCGCCTGCCGTACCTCGTCACTCATTTCGCGAATCCTGTTACCAGCTTCAGAAAATTATAAAACCCATTTAAAAAAGGCATTCAAGCAATCGTGACGTCCGCTGATAGATACACATCCTGAATGGCGTGTAACAACTTGATGCCTTCGGCCATGGGTTTCTGAAAGGCCTTGCGCCCCGAGATCAGGCCCATGCCGCCGGCGCGCTTGTTGATCACCGCGGTACGCACGGCCTGATGCAAATCGTCCGCCCCGGAGGCACCACCGGAGTTGATCATGCCGACGCGGCCCATGTAGCAACAGGCCACCTGGTAACGCACCAGATCGACGGGGTGGTCCGTGGTCAATTCCGAATAGACCTTGGGATGCGTCTTGCCGAAATTGATGGCAGTGTAACCGCCGTTATTCTCCGCCTGTTTTTGTTTGACGATATCGGCATCGATGGTCGCTGCCAGGTGGTTGGCCTGACCGGTCAGGTCGGCCGCGACGTGATAGTCCTTGCCTTCGTGTTTGAATGCGCTGTTACGCAGATAGGCCCACAACACCGTGGCCATCCCCAGCTCGTGCGCACGCTCGAAGGCCTCGCTGACTTCCTGGATCTGCCGCCGCGATTCGATGGAACCGTAATACACCGTCGCGCCCACTGCCGCCGCCCCCATATCGAAGGCCTGTTCGACACTGGCAAACAAGGTCTGATCGTGGATCGCGGGATAGGTCAGCAATTCATTGTGATTGATCTTGACGATGAACGGGATCTTGTGGGCATAGTCCCGCGCCACACTGTTGAGTACGCCCAGGGTACTGGCGACGGCGTTACAACCACCTTCGATCGCCAGTTCCACGATATTCGCCGGGTCGAAGAAGGCGGGATTCGGTGCAAACGAGGCACCCGCCGAGTGCTCCACCCCCTGGTCCACCGGCAACAGGGAAAGATAACCGGTCCCGGCCAGGCGACCATGTTGATACAGGGCATTGAGATTACGCAGGACACTGGGCTTACGATTTTTGCGCGCCACTACCCGCTCGAGATAATCCGGACCGGGCAGGTGCAGACTCGCTTTCGGCAGGCCCTCACACTTGTGGGTCAACAGTGATTCCGCTTCACCACCGAGCAGACTGACAATATTCGTCATAAGCCCTCCTTCAATATTCGCAGTTTGTGAAATAGCGTTACATAACTCTATACCACTGGCATGTCGGGAGCCCCGACCTGGATCAATATTGCCGCAAGAAATCTGCGTGACGCCGGCAGTATCTGAAAGACAACCGTCAGTCGACCCGGGTTCATCCAGGACGGATGCGCAGTGAACTTGACCCCGCCAGGCCTGTCGTAGATTAGGCCCACACAACCGAATAGGCACAATAAAGGGTTTGTATTTCAGAAAGGAGACACCCCATGTCCGAAGCGATCGCCCGATCAGGCCACGCGGCTGCATCCGTCCGGGACCAGCTTACGCAACTTCGTCACTACGTCGATCAACGCATCATCAATCAGGAAGCGCTTACCCTGCGTCTGCTCATTGCCCTGCTCGCCGATGGGCACCTGCTCGTCGAAGGTGCACCGGGCCTGGCCAAGACCACCGCCATCAAGGCGCTGGCCGAGGGACTGGAGGCGGAATTTCACCGCGTGCAATTCACACCCGATCTGCTGCCCGCGGATCTGACCGGCACCGAAATCTACCGTCCGCAGGATGCCTCGTTTCATTTTCAACACGGCCCGATCTTTCACAACCTGGTGCTGGCCGACGAGATCAATCGCGCACCCGCCAAGGTGCAATCGGCCCTGCTCGAGGCCATGGCCGAACACCAGGTCAGTATCGGCCGCCAGACCTATCCGCTGCCTGAACTGTTCCTGGTCATGGCCACCCAGAACCCCATCGAACAGGAAGGCACCTATCCCCTGCCCGAAGCGCAACTGGATCGTTTCCTCATGCATGTGCGGGTTGATTATCCCGACACCGCGGGTGAACAGAAAATTCTGCACCTCGTGCGCGAACAGGCGCGCAACGGTCATCACGGACGCAGCACGGCACCGGCAAGCAAAGTCTCACAGGCAACACTGTTCGCGGCACGCAGAGAAATTCTCGACCTGCACATGGCCGCTGCCGTGGAGGATTATTTGATCGAGATCGTCACCAGCACGCGTGACCCCGGCGTGTACGACGCGCAACTCGCACGCTGGGTGCAATACGGCGCCAGTCCACGCGCAACACTGGCACTGGATCGATGTGCCCGCGCCCATGCCTGGCTGCACGCCCGCGACTACGTGACCCCGCAGGATATTCAGGCCATCGCGGCCGATGTGTTGCGCCATCGCGTATTGCTCTCCTATCAGGCCGAGGCCGAAGGCATTACGCCGGATCAATTCATCGGCGAGCTGCTGCGACGCATCGCCGTGCCCTGAGTGAGTCTCGCGGGATGTCGACGCCAACCAACAAGGGGATCAGTATCGGTCTCGACGAACTGATCCTGTTACGCGCGCAAGGCATCGGCCTGTCGCTCGGTGACGGCCAGGGCCGCGCCCTCATGGCCGGTAACTATCGTTCCGCGTTTCGCGGACGGGGCATGGATTTCGAAGAAGTGCGCGCCTATCAAGCGGGCGACGATATTCGCCGCATGGACTGGCGGGTGACCGCACGCAGCAATCGTCCGCACACCAAACTGTTTCGCGAGGAACGCGAACGCCCGGTGTTGCTTTGTGTGGACACCGGCGAGAGCATGCGCTTCGGCACGCGGGTGGCCTTTAAATCCGTACAGGCCATTCGGGTTGCCGCGCTGCTAGGCTGGTCCGCCCTGGACAATCACGACCGCATCGGCACGGTGATCTTCGGCAACCGCGACGCGCTGGAGTTACGCCCCGCCGGCGGCAAACGCGCCTTGTTGCACTGTCTGCAGCAATTGTCTCTAGCCAGCGAGTCACCAGCATTGCCGGCAGCGAAGGCATCCCTGGTACAAACCCTGATGCGGCTGCGCCATCTGGCACGCCACGGTTGCCTGGTGATCTTCATCAGTGACTTCAACGGCCTGGATGCCGACGCCGAACAACAGTTCACTGCACTGGCGCGTCATAACGAGGTGCTGGCGGTACGCATTTACGATCCGCTGGAAGCAGAACTGCCGCCGCCGAATCACTATAGCTTCAGCGACGGACAACAGATCCAGACGCTATTGACCGCCGATGAAACGACTCGCCTGCGCTATCGTGAACAATTCCAGCAACGTAACGATTATCTCGCCACCCTCTGTCGTCACCACGGCATTCGCTGGTTAAGCATGAGCACGGTGGAGGATCCCGCCATCACCTTGCAACGTTATTTGCAACAGCTACGGCATCACGGTGACACCACTGTCCAGGCGCTGGCGAGTTGAGCTGATACTGAAGACAACTGATATCCATTATGACAAGCAACACCCACGATCCACTGCAAGGACTTCGCGATATCCATCTACCGGCACCCGTCTCGTTCTGGCCGCCAGCACCCGGCTGGTGGATCGTCGCGGCACTCGTGATCGTTTTACTGATCGCTGCTGTCTGGTGGTCGCGGCGTTATCGGCGTAGCGCGTATCGCCGTGGTGCGCTGCAACAATTACAACAGCTGCAAGCCGCCCTGCGCCAGGGCCACGCGGAAACCCAGATCCTCGCCGAACTCTCTATCTTATTAAGAAGAACCGCCATCAGCCGTTACGGCCGGCAGCAGGTCGCCGCCCTGCACGGCGATGACTGGCTGGCCTTTCTCGATCGCACCGGCCGTACCACGCAATTCTCACAACACGGGCAGGCCCTGCTGGATGCGCCCTATCGCCATCACAGCACGCACGCCGCCGAGCCATTACTACAACTGGCGCAACGCTGGCTGAAGGTGCAATCATGATGCACTTCGCCTGGCCCTGGGTTTGGTTGCTGCTGCCGCTACCGTGGTTACTGCGTTACATCTTGCCACGCGCAGAGACGGCTTCACCCGCGGCCCTGCGCGTGCCGTTCTTTGCCCGTCTGCAACAACTCGGCACACAACACGAGCGCCGCGTCAGCACATCGCAGTTGCGGCGCTGGCTGGCCTATCTGGTCTGGATACTCGTGGTCTGCGCCGCCGCGCGCCCGCAATGGCTGGGACAGCCCATCGAGCTGCCCTTGAGCGGTCGCGATCTGATGCTGGCGGTGGATCTCTCCGGCAGCATGCAAACCCAGGACATGACCCTCGACGGCAGGCAGGTCGATCGCCTCACCATGATCAAATCCGTCGCCGGGAAATTTATCGCGCAACGCACCGGCGATCGCATCGGCCTGATCCTGTTCGGGACTCACGCCTATCTGCAGACACCGCTCACTTACGATCGCACCACGGTGCGCACCATGCTCGATGAGGCCGCCATCGGCATGGCCGGCAAGGCCACCGCCATCGGCGATGCCATCGGTCTCGCCGTCAAACGTCTGCGCAACTATCCCAATCAGAGCCGTGTGTTGATCCTGCTGACCGACGGCGCCAATGACGCCGGCGAAGTCACCCCCTTGCAGGCGGCAAAGCTGGCGGCGCAGGAACATATCCGGATCTATACCATCGGTGTCGGCGCGGAACGCATGCTGGTACAGGGATTCTTCGGCAATCAGGTCGCGGTGAATCCATCGCAGGACCTCGATGTCGACGCCCTGCGAAAGATCGCCAAGGCCACCGGCGGCAGATTCTTCCGCGCCAAAAATACGGATCAGCTGCGCGAGATCTATCACGAGCTGGATCGACTCGAACCCACGGTCACCAACAGCGCCACCTTCCGTCCCTTTCGTGAACTCTATCCCTGGCCGTTGGGCCTGGCCCTGCTGTTAGGCCTCGGCTTCGCCTGGCTGCAATTGCCTGCGCGCATACGCACAGCTGACACCTCGGCAAGTCATCGCCAGCAAACACGCGAGTCACTGACATGATCGAGCACTTTCATTTTCTGCGACCGCTGTGGCTCTTGCTATTGATCCCCTTAGTCTGGATCGTGTGGCGTTACTGGCAGCGTCGACAACAGGGCGGCGCCTGGCAGGCGGTATGTGATGCACATCTGTTACCGCATCTGCTGATCGGCAAGCACACCCGCACGCCGCGCACACCGGTCGTGTTACTGGCACTCGCCGGCACCCTTACCATCATTGCCCTGGCGGGACCGGTGTGGTCCAGGCTGCCGCAACCGGTGTATCACAAGAGCGATGCCACGGTTGTCTTGCTGAGTCTGTCGGACAGCATGAATTCTCCCGACGTCGCACCGACGCGACTGGAACGCGCCAAACTCAAGCTCCTGGATTTTCTGCAGCGGCAACGCGAAGGCCAGACCGCCTTGATCGCCTACGCCGGCGAGGCCTATGTTGTTTCACCCTTGACGGATGACGCCGCCACCATCGCCTCCATGGTGACATCACTGCAATCCAATATCATGCCGGTCTCCGGCGATAACCTGAGTGAGGCATTGCACAAGGCCGATGCCCTGCTCACGCAGGATGGCGTTGCGCGCGGCGGCAGGGTCCTGTTGATCGCGGATAATGCCGGCGACGACAGTGCACTCAAATACGCCTCGCAATTAAAAGACAAAGGTCGCGTGTTGTCCGTGCTGGCCGTCGGTACCCAACAGGGTGCCCCGATCGCGTCAGCCAACGGTGGTTTTGTCAAAGATCAACACGGCGCGATTTTGATCCCGATACTGAATACCGCAGCGCTCTCGAAACTGGCCGCTGCCGGCGACGGTCACTTTGTCATGCTGAGCACCGGTGATGACGATCTGAATCACCTCTGGCCGCAATCCGCCGGGGCCCTGTTCAAAACCGATGCCAAGCGCCGCACCCACGATGCCGATGTCTGGCGCGAGGAAGGGCCGTGGCTATTGTTATTGGTCTTGCCCTTGCTCGCCCTGCTCTGGCGACAAGGCTGGCTCGCCGTCGTCGCACTCGCCGTCATCATTCAACCACCTCCCGCGCATGCCTCAACCTGGAGTGACTTATGGCAACGTCCGGATCAACAGGCGTATCAGGCACTGCAGCAAGGTGATGCCAAGACCGCGGCAACGTTATTCAAAGACCCGCAGTGGCGTAGCATCGCCAAGTACCGCGCCGGTGACTATGCCGATGCCGCGGCGGAATTCGGCAAAGGTCATACACCGGATGCCTTGTATAACCAGGGCAATGCCCTGGCGCGGGCGGGTAAACTGGAAGCCGCCGCGCAGAACTACCGTAAGGTCCTGCAACAACAACCTGCGAACGAAGACGCCAAGCACAATCTGAAACTCGTGGAAGACCTGCTCAAACGTCAACAGCAAAAGCAACAACAGACGCAACAAAACTCATCCGGAAAATCCGGACAGCAACAGCAACAATCGCAACAAGCCCAGTCTGGGCAGCAGTCCGGGAAAAATTCGCAGCAGAATCCATCCGACCAGAAGTCCGCGCAAAACCCGAAACAGGCACAGTCCTCTCAGCAGTCTGCGCAAAATAAACAACAGGGACAGACCGGTCAGCAATCCGCGCAGCACGAGCAACAGGATCACGCTGGTAAACAGTCAGGACACAATACGAAAGAGAATTCAGCCACCGGGCAATCCGCGCAAAATCAGAAGCAGGACCAGGCCAGGCAACAACAAGCCAAAGATGCAAAGCCGTCACCATCACAACAGTTGGCTAATGGCACACATCAATCGGCGCAATCGCAACAGGACAAAACCTCCGGCAGCAAGGCCAACGGCAGCGCCGTGCGGGAGACCAAGGAAAAATCCGAATCCGCACAGGCCCTGGAACAATGGCTGCGCCGTATCCCGGATGATCCGGGCGGTTTGCTACGGCGCAAGTTCATGCTGCAACACCTGCAGCGCGAACAATCCGCGAATAACGATATCTAAAGCATAATGGATGCTACGATGAAGACACACACATTGCCCTCTGCCCCCGCCATCAGGTTATACCAGCGCCTACTCATGGCGTTCCTGTGCCTGCTGTGTCTGCTGTTATTTCAGGGCCTGGCGCGTGCCAGCGTCACCGCACAGGTCGATCGCGACTCCGTCAATGAGGGCGAAACCTTTACCCTGGATTTGAACGTTTCCGGTAGCAACAGCAGTCAACCCGACCTGTCTCCCCTGCACCAGGATTTCGATGTGCTGGGTACGGGACAGAAGAGCATGATTCAAATCATCAACGGCGATGTGCAGTCCACCCATGCCTGGTCGATCACGCTGTCACCCAAACACAGCGGGACATTGACCATCCCGCCCATTAGCGTCGGCAATGCGCAAAGCAATCCACTCTCGATTACGGTCATGCCGGCAGGCGCGTCCACGAGCGGCAACGGTAACCAGGGTGATGTCTTCATCGAGGTCAGCGCCAAACCCGACAAGGCCTACGTCCAGTCACAACTGCTGTACACGGTGCGTCTGTATTACGCCACGGCGCTACGGCAGGGCTCACTGAGTAAACCGTCACTGGATAATGCCATCGTGCAAAAACTCGGTGATGACAGCAATTACGCGACCATGCGCGATGGACGCCGCTATCAGGTCATCGAACGCCGTTACGCCATCTTTCCGCAACGCAGCGGCAAACTGGAGATTCCTGCCGTGGTGTTCGATGGGGCGGTGAACGACCCCTCGGCGCAAACCGGTGATCCGTTTTTCGACAGCTTCAATCCCGCAACGCGGCAGGTACACCTGCGTTCACGTAAACTGGATATCGACGTGACCCCGCAACCGGCAAACTATCAAGGCGCGAGCTGGCTGCCGGCGCAGGAGATCACCCTCGAGGAAAAATGGTCGCCGCAGCATCCGCAGTTTCGCGTCGGCGAACCCGTCACCCGCAGCATCATCATCCATGCCAGAGGATTATCCGCCTCGCAATTGCCGGACTTAGCCATGGACAATATCAAGGATTTCAAACTCTACCCGGACCAGGCCCAGGCCCAGGACACGCCGCAGGGCAATACGCTGACCTCCACACGCGAACAGAAGATTGCCATGATCCCGACCCGGACCGGCGAGCTGACCTTGCCCGGGTTACATTTGACCTGGTGGGATACCACTACCCGGCAACAACGCACGGCGACACTGCCGGCGGAAACCATTCACGTACTCCCGGCAGTGGCGGGTGCGTCGCCGGCACCTGTCAATACGGGGACGGCCGCGACACAGAGTACACCGACGCAAACACAAACTGCACCACCGTCAACTGTCGAAACACCGACAACCCATCCTGGTTCGACAGCGACAAGCGACAATTCGACAAGCTATCTCTGGATTGCCACCAGCGTGTTTTTCGCATTGGCCTGGTTAATCACGCTCTTACTGTGGTGGCGGCGTAAACAACCGGGTCCCACAAAGACGACACCGGCGATCACGGCAGTCCCGAGAGAGGATACAGTGAAACCGGTCCGGCAGGCCTGTCGCCAAACCGATCCGCAGGCGCTGAAACGCGCCTTACTGGCGTGGGGCGGACAACGCTGGCGGACAAATCCGCCTTTGTCGCTGGGAGAACTCGCTGCGCGCGTAAACGATCACGCACTCGCAGAGGACATCGCGACTCTGGATAAATGGCTCTATGCCGCCAACACCACGGACTGGCATGCGGAGACCTTGCTGCACAACTTCAACACGTATCTCAAACAAACAGATGCGCAAACGACAGCCAATACCACTTCAAGCCTTGCGCCTTTGCATCTGCACAAGGCACGCGCATCGGCAAAATAACGCCGTTGCGAGAACCGGCTCAAGAAACATGGAAATGCGTGCGGTATTTCACAAACGGCCAACATGAAGCCGCTGAGAAATTGATACAGGTCATGATTTCATTTTGTCGATCAGCGTATGTTCCCCCTCGAACGCGGTTTACATTACAAATATCAACAAGGAGTTGAACACATGAAATCTTATCTGACTATGATCGTCGCCAGCGCCCTTATCCTGCTCGGCGCAATGTCCGTACCTGCACACGCCGCTCAGGAGCAGGTCTATGGCTGGCAGTTGATGACCCAGCAGGAGCGCAATGAATACCGCGCCAAAATGCGTACCTTGAAAACCGCGGAAGAAAGGGAGCGTTTCCGCCTGGAACATCACAAGATGATGCAGGAGCGTGCCAAGGAACGCGGCGTTTCACTGCCGGACGTCCCCATGAACAAGGGCATGGGCCCGGGTAACGGTATGGGTCCGGGCAATGGTATGGGCCCTGGCAAGGCCGGCAAATGTGGCGGCGCTGGCGGTGGCCGTTAAATCTTATTCACTATCCAAATAAAAAGGGCCGGCTAATGCCCGAGCCGTTCAAATAAAGTGTTGAAAACCCTATAATGCCCTCCTACTCTAGGAGGGCATTATTTTTTGGCAAAGCGTAAATCCCATCCGCGCATCCCTGTGTCCTCGGCAGGTATACAAGTAAATCACTGCAAAAACCCTTACTGTGGGAATTACGGCATTCCTGCTGCGCAGGCACGCGGTACAAAGAAGAATAGCCAGGGACGAGAAGGATATACGGTGATTGGCGGATCAGGGCGTATGCGTGTATTGAAATGCCATGCCTGCAACCGGCACACTACGCTGCGAAGCAATGCCGCAATTGAACAAGAATTAGCCAGATTTCTCCCAAACCAGAATCGACATAATACGGCTAGTTGCCCAAATCAGGACTGTACGTCCTTTGGGATAGCTGTGTGGTCGTCCCCACGATGTTATTACAAGCATGGAAAGACGCACGCTGGCGAACCGCGTTACCGGTGCCGAACTTGTGGTAGTACCTTCTCGGTAGGTGCCCCTATCCGAAAGCAGCGACTCCCGCACCTCAATCATCAGGTCTTGAAACTCCTGGTCAATAAAGTCCCGATGAGACGAATTTGTGAGGTGCTGGATATCCGTCCGGCAACACTCTACAACAAGATTGCTTATTTGGCAGAAGTCAGCACTGCCTTTGTGGAAGAGCACGAATTAAAACTTCAGCATAGCGAGCCACCCAAAGCAAGAATCTATATCAGCATTGACCGTCAAGACTATTCGCTTAACTGGGGCACGCATCTTGACCGTCGAAATATCCAATTAGGCGCGATTGGCGCAGTCGATAACGACAGTGGTTATGTACTTGCAATGCAACTGAATTTTGACTCGTCACTCAATGCTGAAGACGTTGAAGCCGATGCAATCAAGCGAGGCGACTATGATCTTCCCCCTCCCTATCGCCATTATGCCAGGCTTTGGTTGAGGCGAGAGTACGATGCGAGCGATTGCACGTTGTTACATTCTGACGACACCGAGGTCGTTGAACATGTCGATCCCGCAATCAAAGGGCCACATTCAGGTATGCAAGTGCATCTTGAATACACGCAGTACGCACTATTCCTTCATCTAAAAAAGTTATTACAAGGCGTTCAGAAACTTCGATTCTTTATGGATCGCGATCCAGGATTGGATGGAGCCTGTCTTGCAGCGTTTGTTGAAGAGGTTCAGCAACGCCGTGCGGATGCCTTTTTGGTGCAGTCAATTAAGACGCTTACGATGCAGAAAAAGAAACTGCTTATTGCACACAAACAGCGAGAATTCGATAAGTTTTGTGTGGATCATCCTATGCTTAAAAAGGCTGAAGCAAAACATGAATGGGTACAGGAACAGCTAGAATCCTATCTCGCTGAGAAAACCGATTCTCAAACTTGGTTCAATTATCCATTTCCCGATATGGCCGAACCAGGGAAAACCCTCTTGCATTTGACCGATTATGGTGACTATCCGCTTGACCATCTTGCACGGCTCTATATGCGGGCGAGCCTGAGGGGGATTGACCGATTCTTTATGCAGGTCCGCCGTCGGCTTTCGATTCTAGAGCGCCCCATTGCGACAGCAAACAATGCGAACCGAAGATGGCATGGCTATGCGGCCTATAGTCCTCTTGTGGTAGAACAAGTCCTTCGCATATTTCGTGCTTATTATAATTATTGTTTGGTGGGTGAAGATGGTGAGACGCCTGCGATGCGACTGAAACTAATCAATCATCTTGTTCCATTGGAAGTGTTAGCTGGATCATCGTTTGCAGATGTCAAAAACTGATAACGTTTTGCCAGTGAGCGATCTCGTAATTCAATTAAGCGCTCAGGATCTTTTTCAAGATCAAGGCGGTAAAGATACATAAAATAACCCGCTATACATTTTCTCAATCGGACTTTCCAGACCCAGGTTCGACCCACCTTTACCATCCCGTATTCTTGCGCAATAGCGTTGGCTTGGCCTGCCGACAGTGAGCGTGCTGGAATCACATCGATGTCGATTTGAGTATTCCAGTCTGTATCGTCTGAAGGATCAGATGGCGATGGGGCTTCAAAAGCCTTTGCGCTCAATATACGTTGCGGTACCACGTCAATAAAAGTGTTGCGTACTTCATCATATGCACGTGCATGCCAGCGAATACCACTGAAAACAAGGGCGTGTGGCCAGATACATCGTGTGCTGGGTTTTGAACTGGAACGTGACTGATATGAGACTTCAAGCCCTGTGCGTGACGAAATCGCACGCGTAATCAGGTTCAGTACCGTGGCTTGTATCCGTCCTTGCGGTTGTGGCACGACATCGGCACGTACCATACCCCCCAATTCAGGGACCATCGCCGCATGTTGGCCTTCTACGTGCGTTCGCAGTAAGGACAAGTATTCTTCAGCAGATCCTCGGCCTATCCGTGGTTTGAAGCGATGGGTCGGTCGATACACCCTCGATGATTCGTCATAGCGCAGATTGTCGGGAAATGCATTTTTATATAAGCGAAAGTCTTTGGTGACATGATTCTCACTGACACCAAAGGCGCTCGATACCCTGGGCCGATCAACAGCCCCCTCCCAATACGCAACAGACTCGATAAAGGTCAATCGCTGCCGTTGTGAAAAACAGATTTGGTCAACATCCAAGCTGGGCCACCCGTGATATGCCTACGTATAAAGATTAGGATAAATTAAATAATTAATATAATCAATATAATTGCTATCTAGCTGATTTTGTGCTATTTTATGGTCGTGACGGTCACAAACAACAATATCGAACAATGGCTACAGGCACTGGGCTATGATGGCTCTATCGGTGTTGTGCATCGCTCGCTCTCTGATGTCAGGTCGGATCATCCTTATGCGCGTGAAATCGATTTGATGCTGCGCAAAGACGGTGAGATTGGTTCTGCCGCAGTCTATGACGTGGACCAGGTGCCAACCGTCTGTTTTATTGAGTCGTCAAAACAACAGACTTCTCACCCTGAGTTTGTAGATGAAGTCCGCCGCAAGATCTGGAACCAAAATCTGGTCTCGATCGTCGTTGTTATTCAGGGAAACCGTGCGGATATTTTGCCTGCACCGCGTCTACCGAATGCAGAGGCAACGCTGACACTGAGTGAGGCATCACCTGAAGGACAATTTTCTGCCACTGAAATTGCCAGTGGAAAAATCTATACGCGGCTTCCAGATTGGTTCAATCGTAAACATCGCATCGATCGTGTTTTACTCGATAATTTGTCAGCGGCTGTCGACAAACTCATTCCATATGTACAGGAAATAGAGAAAGCGCAACTCTTACTCGGTAAATGCATCTTTGTTTCTTATCTCGAAGACAGAGGAATCGTTGGTGACCGATATCGTGAACGTCATAAGGCAAAGCGCTTGCGGGAGTTGCTTGAGGAAGGGGATGGTCCAGCACTGCATCGATTGTTTAAACAATTTAAATCAGATTTCAACGGTGACTTTTTCGCGTTTGACAAAGGCGTGACGGTTGATTGGCGTCAATTGCAAGCCCCAGTTTTTGATTTACTGGGGAATTTCCTGAAGCAAACACACATACGGTCTGGCCAGCTCTCGCTCTAGCCATATGATTTCAAGTATATCCCTGTTGAACTGATCTCAGGCATCTATGAATCCTTCCTTGGTCAGGATGTGCGTGATCAGGGTGTTGTCTATACACCACGACATTTAGCAGTGCTGGCTGTCGATGAGGCGTTTCGCGACATCGACAAACCCTGGAAAGAAGTTGTGCTTGATGGCGCATGTGGTTCGGGGATTTTATTGACAAGCGCATATCGTCGAATGATCAGATCGGCGCAATCTAATAAACGTACGGCATTAACCTATCAAGAACGTCAGCAAATTCTTTTATCAGGCATACGCGGAGGTGATATTTCGCCGGCAGCCTGCAAAGTCACCGCCTTTAGTTTATATCTGGCCTTATTAGAAGATCTGGCACCCAATGATATCGTCTGCTTACAAGAAGATGATAACGTCAAATTGCCTGAGTTAATCGATAACATACTTACACCTGAAGACAAGGGTGATTTTTTTGAGCGTAACAATCCCATCGCGCAGGAAGCATCCGCCACCATCGTCATCTCCAACCCACCTTGGTATGAGCCACAGGGTAATGAACAGCGCAAGCGATACGAAGCATGGTGGGAGAAACGTATGGGCACAACCTTGCCACGGCGGCAAATCGCGCTGGCCTTTGCACAACGTGCCACCGACATGCTCAAACCCGAGGGACGGCTCTGCCTGATCTTGCCTGCGGTGATATTGGGTGCAGTGGATTCCCATGTCTATTTGAAGCGCTGGTTTGATGAATTTCAGCCCCAGCGAATTTTTAATCTGGCAGATATGCGACGTCTTCTCTTTGACGGTGCAATACACCCAACGGTAGTCATGTCTGGAGTGAAGCGTCCTTTGTCCGAGCAAGGACGTATTCCACCACGTGAGCACTGTGACTATCTGGTACCTAAGGCCGATATCAGCCTCGCGTTTGGCCGACTGACTATTCATAGTTCTGATCGTAAACGCCTTTGGGTTCATGCGATATGTCAAGATGCAGAGATCCTGCGTACGTATTTCTGGGGAAATGAGTTGGACGAGTCCTTGATTGCACGGTTGCGATTGATTGGGACACTGCATCATCATTCCACAGGCAAAAATGCGAGATTCATTGTCTGTAAAGGATTTCATCTTACAGATAAAAGTAAAGAACCCATTAAAGCCACGCCATTACGCAAATATAACTTTCTCAGTACCGCGATTGGGGCCAGTGACTTTCCGAAAGACCGAATGTTTATCACAGCGAAAGACTTAACACCATTTCCAGCTGATATTCGGCAGGTTGCGGATTATGGCTCAAATAATGGGGACGCCTTTGAAGGCGTGCGTGTCATTTTTACAGACGGTGCTGATACCAACACGCTGGAAGTCCGGGCGTGTTACGCCAACCAACCCTTTTGTTTTAAGCAAACTGTGGGCGCGATTGTTGATCGGAAGTCTGATGAGAAACTCATGCAGTTCCTGGCAGTGTATTTGCGGTCCAAACTAGCACGATATCTCTTATTCTATACGACATTCTCGCTCATCATGGAAAGACCGCATGTCAAATTAAAAGAGATTAAAGGACTGCCTTTTCATTTACCGGAGCAACATCCCGATCCCGATTTAGCAAGTGGCGTCATCGACAAGGTGTATAACCTGCTAAAACCCTACCGCCGTGTGACAGATATTTCAAATAATGACGGCTGGGATGATGTACGCAAACAACTTGATACACTGGTTTTTGATTATTTCGGCCTTTCAACAACAGAGTGCATTGTCGTTAATGAGACCTGTGACTATTTTATCCCAGGTCGGCAACCAGGTAATTTCAGTGCACTAGAGAATGCATTGGTTCACCGCCCACTCTCTACGGACATGAAAGTCTATACAAAAATATTTCGGGACGAACTGAATGCATGGCGAAATCGCCTGGAGGGTGAGGGAAATTTTCAGGTTGTATTAATGCGTCCCGAGTCTAAGTCAGTGGGGAGTATCGCCATTGTCCGTATCTCAATTGAAGAACAGTCAGATGCTAACCGTTTCCGCGGTGCTGACAAAACAGTCGCGTCCATCTTGTCTGAACTACGTGGTTCCCATCTCTATCCGCACGCAGGCGATGAGACGCTCAGTATGGTCTCAGATTTTCTCATTCACCATGAAGGTGCTCTCTACCTGGTCAAACCGCTCATCAAGCGCTTATGGCTAGCCAGCGCCGCCGCCCATGATGCCTTCCGGATTGTCCAATGGGTCCGTGGCAATGGCGAGGTCTATTGATATGCGCGTTCCTTCCCGCCACAGAGAGCTGTTCGCAGGTGAAAAGTGGCAAGCGGCATTTGGAAGAAAGGAAGCAATTGAGAAAATTGTCAGTTATGTATGTTCTCATTGGGCACGTCTCCAGAAATACCCAACTGGTGACATCGTATTCAGTCAATCGGAACCAAAAATAACCAAATATTTCTGTCAGTCATTACGGGCGCACGCATTGTCGCATGGTATTACGGGTATATTTATCCCCGAACACCCAGTAGCAAAGCTCGATGAGTTGAATAAAACCCTTGGGAATCGCGGACGAACAGATATTACGTATTTCAGTGATAGACAATCACCTGCCTTGGAAATTGTTTTCGAATTCAAAAAACTCAAACTCAGTTCACGTGGAAAAATATCGCGCAGCCAATATTGTGATGCCGGAATGATTCGATTTGTAAATGGTATTTATACACCCAATGATGAGATCGGGTTTATGGTAGGGTTGGTTGAGAATGAAACAGATAGTGCGAGCATCTCGGCATCCCTCCAACGGATGCTGCAACACCCAGACACCAGATCTCTACTGAGGATGGTGTCAGATAACAAGGGTAAGGTTGTCACATCACCTGCATTACGATTTATGCGATGTCATTTCGAAACACATCATGCACGTGATCATGTTGAGGAGTGTCCGGATATCCTTTTAGGTCACTTGATATTATCACACGGGTGTTAACACGATATATTGAAAATGGCCGTATGAAATTTGTTATTTATCCATTTGATTTCGCCTAATTAAATCAATAGCGTAATTAATCAGTTCGGACGAAGCAATATCAATCCAGGCTGCGCTGCTGTTTTTTACACTTCTTGTCCGTATCGCTGCACTCCTGATCATCGCCCAGACGCTGATCCGGCGGTAACAGGATGGCGACATCCTCATGGTCATAGTTGCGGACCGCCGTGAAGATGGCTGGATCTACATCGCCCAGTGATTCGATATCGATCAACTGTTCACCCGAAAGACTGTTCAGGCCGCTGTACGTGGTCAAGTCCGCCGTGGTGGTGACATTTGCTGGCGGTGCGAAGGGATACGCGACAGAGCCCACGCCTGCCAGCAGCGTGAATTGATTACGGATATTGAGCCGAATCGGCTGCACGGTGGTACCGAACTGATTGACGTTGGCGACATAGAGGTTTTCTGCCGTAATGTCCGCCTCGCTACCGGGGCCAGTCCCCACTCCGAGGGTATACACAGAATTGGAGCCAGCTCCAATGAGCGCAACATTACCGTAAAAGGTCGGGGCGAGATTGGAACCGCCATAGTTCGCGTCAATCGCGCCAACGATTTGGGTGGTATTGCCGGTCGTGACGTGTTTGACCGCAAGCGTCATCGTCCCGGTATTGCTCAGATAAATGTCGCCGTTGTTGCGTAAATCGTGAATCGTGACGTCGCGATTGTTTTGCAACACGATAGCGCCTTTGTGGGTAGCCGGATTCGGGTTGTTATTGATGGCGCTCAGGCTTGCAGTGTCCAGGGTAAGAGGATTCGTTGGTGAGATCGTAAATTCATTATTCGTCACGCTGACCTGACCGGTACCCATGCCATTCACGGCGTTCAAGGTCACGGTGTTTGCGGTGATATTGGTCACGCCATTGCCCGCGACATTCTCGATGCCCCCTCCGGACGTTAATGACACGTCATGGGCCTGAAGGCTTTGCAGACCGAGTGACGTTGACGACGTGAGTGACACGCTATTGCCACCGGTGACCGTCAGATAATTGAACTGATTACCGGCATTGTTGAGTTGAATGTCGCCGCCCGTAGAGCCGAGGGTCGTGACCACGTCACCGTTGGCATTGGTACTGACAATCGCGCTACCGCTCGCTTGCGTGGTCGTTTGTGACCCGCTGATCGACAAACTGCCGGTCGCCGTGATATTGCCGAGCAGCAGATTGAGATCATTGTTGAGCGCGACATTTGTGCCGGACAACGAGACGGACCCCGTGAATTGATTGTTGGCGCTCAAGCTGACATTGCCACCTGTCGAGGTCATCGTGACGGGTGCGCTGGATGTTAAGACAGCGCTGCTGGTGATATCGCCCTGCGCGGTGAGACTCAGGGCTTGCGTGCTGTCGACGCCGTTGAGGACCAGCGGGGTGGCGGTGTTTTGCGTGATGGCAAAGGGGCCGGTGGCACCGGTCAGGGTCAGCGCGCCGACATCGGTGTTCAAGGTTGTCGTCGCGCCTGGCGTCCCGGCATTGTGTATGACCAGTCCCGCCGCCGTGAGGGTCGTCCCACTGCCCTGCGAAATGGGTCCGTTTTCCAGGGTTAAGGTACCGGTGCCGAGGCTCAGATCGTTGTTGATCGTGATGGTATCCCCGGTGCTGGCGTTCGCGACCAGATTGGTGACGTTGTGATAGTTCACGACCGGGTTCGTGGTCCCCACCTGGAAGGCACCGGGCTGTAGGTCGAGCGTGCTATTGCCCTGCCCGAGCACGGTCAGGGTATTGACCGTCTGGTTGCTCGTGACGCTATCCGTGGCGTTGATATTCCGATAGTTCACACTGACACTCTGCGTCCCGCCTGCGGACGGGGTATAGGCCAGTTGCCGGTAGGTGCCACTGTTTGCGCTCACGGCGGTATCCGCCACCATCGCGTTGGGCGTGTACGTCAGGTTGGCGGTGGTCATGCCGACACCGTTCACCGTCAGGGCGTTCGTCGCGCCGGTGTTGCCAATATAATCCAGTTGCCAACCGGCCGGGGCGGTGCCCGTCATCCCCAGGGTGACGCTGCTGTTGCCGTAGCTGACTTGAATCATCCCCGGTGCGGCATTACTGGTGTTCTGCAATTGGCCGGTGCCGGTAAACTGGAATGCATTCTGGTTACCGGTGTTATTGACAGTCCCACCGTATAGATACGCGATGCCGGTAAAGGCCGTTTTATTTGCTGGCAGGGCGGTGTCGTAGACGGTCCCTTGATTGAGTCCGTCGATGGTCCAGGCATCCGTCCCGGTTTGTGTTTTTAAACTGTTCGCGCCGCTGCCGCCGTCGATCTGGCCGTTGAATATTGCGGCCAACTCGAAACTATCGGCAGCATTGCCACCGACCAGCGTTTGCATGTTCACAAAGGCCGTTTGGGTATTCAAGGTGCCATCCTGGGTTGCGCTGATCGCCCAGGTATTCGCCGTCAAGACCAGGCCATCCAACTCGTTAGTGGCATTCAGACCCCCGGTGAGGGTGCCGTTAAAGACGCCGTTCGGGTCGAAGATAAACGTATTGGTCACGGTCGTGTTGTGGGTGTCATTGCTGCCGACCAGTGCACCAAACCCCGTGAAACGCATTGTGGGATACCCCGCCACGCTCACGCTACCGGTATTCTGGTTGCCACTCTGGGCGAAAATGTGCCAGGTGGTATCCCGGTTATCCGACCCCGTCAAGGCTTGACGACTCGCACCGGTCAGGCTGGCAAAGCCATTGTAACTGGCGGCGCTGATGCTGTTGCTGGACAAGCCCGACACGTTTGCCGTGTCGGTAGTCGTGCCCGCATTGTTATGCTGAATGTGGATGAAATTTACATAGGGTGCGGCGGTATTCGCGCTGGACGCCACGTGGCTCACGGTATCCGTGAATGTCCACACATTGCTGGGCACACCGGTCCCGGAACGGGCGTACAGCGCATTATTCCCGCCTGACCCGCCGTCCAAGGTACCGGATAACGATCCCGTCGTGGTCAACGGCGACGGTGCAGCGGCATTCGGCCCGAAGTAATACGCATTCGTGCCGGACCCGCCCGTAATATTCTGCATGTTCTGGAACGTCGTGGTGGCGGAGGCGTCATCCAGAGTGCCACTGTCCGTGCCCGAGATGTACCACTTCGTCGTCGCGACATTCGCGCCTTGCAGTGAATTCGTGACACCCGTTGCGCCGGTCAGGGTCTGGATGTCCGTGAATTGACCGACCAGATCGGCGGCGAGTGCTGTCGTACCGACGGTGCCCGCACCTGCCCCGGTGAGTGTCCAGAAGGTGTTTGCAGCGGGGCCGAAGAGCTGGTTGCCGGTCGTGCCACCGCCGTTGATGGTCGCGATGGTGCCGCCAGAGAGACGGAAAATATTGCCTGCGTTGCCGCCGTTCAGATTGGGGATGTTCTGAAAGGTCACCCGTCCACCGGTGTTGGTTAAGGTCCCGGTATTGGGACCGTTCACCACCCAGGTATTGGTGACGCCGTTTGGCGCATACAGCGTGTCATTGTTCCCCACGCCGGTGATGTTGGGCACGGTGATACCCGCAGCATTGATATTAAAGGTATCCACACCGGTATTGCCGTTGAGTGCACCGCTATAGTTGGAAAGCAGATTGAACGTATCCCCCTGTGTGCCTGTCAGTGGGGCACCCGCCGTGATGGTCCACGGCAAGTCCGTTGAAATCGTATAGGTGTTACCCTTGCCACCGCCCTGTAGGGTGGTAAATCCGCTAAACAAGATGGGGGTGGTCAGCCCCGTCCAGTTCACGCTGGCGCTGGACTGAATCGACCAATTTGCGTAGATGTCCGGACCCTGTATTTCACTGGCAACAACGGTATTCGTGTTGGTCAGGGTACCGATGCGGTAGGTGCTGAATTGGTTCACATTGGTGGTGGAAGGTGCACCGGATAATGTCGGCAGCCCCGTCGTCAGAGTGACATCAATTGGGGAGGCAAAACCCAAGCTGGCGAAATTCAGTGAATCCGTGCCGCCTCCACCATCTATCTGTAATTCACCTTGTGTATCGCCCGTGACGGTAAATTGATCTGCGGTAGTCGCCCCGCCGACCAACCTGGCGAATTGATTAAACGTGATCGTGCCGGTCGGGGTGAACTGTGTCAGCGTGCCGGTATCATTCCCCGCGATGGACCAGATGTTCTGATTGCTCGCACCGGGATCTGGGGCGTTTAAGATGTCGGCACCCCCGCCCGTGTTGAGCGTGCTGTTGAACAGATGACCCAGCGTAAAGGTATCGTTCCCTGTTCCGCCTGTGACAGTGAAACTGCCTGGTGCGGTATCGGTGTTTATCAGGCTCACACCCGGATCGAGCGTAAATGTGCTGCCTGTATTATTTGTGCTCGCTCCGAAGATGAATGTCCCGACAGAGGTGGCATTGACATCAGTGATCGAAATATTTTTGGTCAGATGCAGATTATTCGTGACATAGACGGTTAACGGCCCGGCGGCAGAGACTGCACCCAATTTTGTTGTGGATGCGGCATTGACAAAGGCGAGAGTATTCGAGGTGATGGTACTGGCGCTGGTATTTTGTGTTGTGGAAAGCGAAACGATACCGCCGATGTTATTCGATAAATTTTTTAATACAATTGAATTATCGTAAGCATTAATCGTGGCATCTCCAGAGATATCAAGAAAATTAGAACCACCATTATCTTGTGCGATGCTTCCATTATATGCATTCGCAGTCAGTGATACGCCTTTGATATAGGAAAATTTCTGTCCATTGCCCGCCGCATTACTCCCGTAGGTGGTGATAGAAATCGCCCCACTTCCGGCATTAATTGACGAAAGATTTGCAAAGGTGCCGACATTAGAGGTCGAATCCCCCGCTGTCGCGGAAAATGCCCCGCCATTGGTTTTAATGCTGCCGGATAAACCAATATCGCCAGTGACCGTTAATGACGGTTGGAGTGTGGTATTCGTCTGCAATCCGGCATCAGCCGAGTACAATATCACCGCGCCATGGGCAGCGATATCGCCTGAGCTTGACGAGGTAATATCATTCCCGGCATAGATACCCACAGAGGACGGAAAATAGTTCGTTCCGTTGGTGCTTCCGCCCAGCGTATCATTGAGTGCGATATTATCTGCGGAGTTCAAGGTGACCGAGCCGGTTGTATACAGGGGCGCGTTGATTTCAATGCTATGTCCAGGTGTATCGGTAATACCGTTGGCGGCCCCACTCACGCAATTAGTGCCGCACAGGCTGCTGCCGGAAGTCACGGTTAGATTTCCGGACCCCAAATTAATTTCATCATTGATAACAACATCATCACCGGCTTGCAGCGTCAAACCATTTGACGTATGGGTGTTACCACTACCGGGCACATCAACAACCCCATTGATATAGATGTCACGATAAGCATCAAGCGTGACATCGCCGGAATTTAGGGCGTCCAATAGTCTCGCTTTGGTGATCGTAACAGTGCTCGTCGCCGCAGCGCTGAATGCCACCCTCGGATTACTCGATGTGATGGAAAGCAAACCATTGTCATCGTGATTCGCCGCGTCGTTCGTGCTGTTATTAATCGTGATATCAAGCGGATCTAACAACAACGTTCCACTCGTGCCATTGACCGCACTCCGATCCGCAGTGCCATCAAACAGCAACGATTGCGCACTGGAGGTTTCGACGAATCCACCATTGCCATCGAGGGTACCTCCGCGCGCAAAGATATTTCCCAAGAAGGAGGTACCCATGTTTGACCAGACAATGACTTTCCCGCCATCCCCCTGGTCTAACGCATCCGCATAGATATTGACATCATGTCCCACAAAACTCCTGGATGCGTTCACTATATTTGGATTGGCCCCATGCAAATCGCCACCAATCAATACCTGCCCGCCGCCGTTGGCACCACTGACATCGACGGAAGATTGATCGAACAGACCGACCTTGTCGCCCAATACGTTCACGGTACCGCCGACACCATTGTTACCTGCACGCGCCGAGGTCAGACTATCTTGCGTGAGGAGGGTGGTATCGGTCGAGTGCAGTTGGATATTGCCACCATGGCCGTTCGCCGCATCGGCTTTAATCGTGCCGCTGCTGGTGACATTGTTGCCCAGCATCACGACCTGCCCACCGGACTGATTGGGCGTTGTCGATGACGTGTCGATACTGCCCGTGTTGACGGTGTCGGCCCCGGCCCCCAGGGTAAAACTGCCGTCGGCATTGACCACCACATGGGTCGCCTGCTGAAGATTGCCGGTATTGACGGCCTGTGAGAACACATCCTGACTGGTACTGGCAGTGAGCAGCACACGACCACCGGCAGCCTGTATGTTGCCTTTATTCAAGACTGCTGGATCGACCCCGATGTCTTTTTGCAATACCGCCTTGCTGACCCGCACGCCCAGGACGCCACCGTTATCAAAGGTCAGCACCGCCTGTTTGCCTGCGGCCAGGGTGACGGTGCCCAGGTTCGCGGCAATCAATCCGTCGTTTTCCACCTTGGTACCCAGTAAGGCGACATTGCCGCCGAGGGAGGCATTGATGGTGCCGGTATTCACCACGGTACCGTTCTTGCCATTGATGGCATTGAACAGGTAATTGCCGTTCATGAAGTCATCGGGTTTGATATCCATGCCCGAGGCGATAATTCCCCCGACGTTGATGACAGCCGTTGGTGTAAACAGAATGCCATTCGGATTCACCAGGATCACCTGGCCGTTGGCGTTGATATGCCCGGCAATGGTGGAGCCGTCGTTACTTAAGATGCGATTGAGCGAGATCGACGATGCATTGGGTTGCTGATAATTCACGGTCTCGTTGCGATTGACGTTATAGCTTTGCCAGTTGATCGCCATGTTCTGGCTGGCCTGGTTGATCGTCGTAGTAGCCCCGCTCTGGCTAATCGATCCCGAGCCGCCGACCACCTGACCGCCGGTCGGTGCCGCTTGCACTGAGGTGACGAGAAACATCGAATAGATGGCCGCCTGCACGGCCACCGTGATTGGGCGTTTCACAATGGTCTTCTGCGCCGTCATGGTGTTCACCTATCCCTGATGAGTTAAAATTTTATTCGATGATGAAAATTAAAATCAGCTTAATTAAACACACCAAATATCCCAGTATTCACAGCAAAGGTGACATTATCATCGACTGTGATAAATAAGGTGCTGCCGTTCAGGGCTGCCAAACCGGTATAGGCAGTGCTATTGATGGCAGAGCTGCAACCACTCAGTGAGATACTCACGCTATACAGGCTGCCCGTTACCGGTGTGAGGGTCCCGCTGAAATCACAACTATCAAAATTACCAATAAAATCGTTGATCGCCGTTTGGGTAGTGAGAGCAGCAGCGCCCTTGGTGTTGTCAGCGATATTCACTGTCAGGACATCTTTCGTATTATTCAGGATGATTCCGTTCCAGCCGTTTTTTACAATCGCTGTCACCGTTGAATTGGACCGGCCACTGGCATAGTTGAGGGTAAAGCTGGCATTTGTGACCCCGGCTTTCGTGTTCAGCGTACCGGTGATCGAATGGTCTGTCGGATTGAACGTCGCAGTGAAAGTTCCTGTATCAGACTTTGATCCCTGGTCACTCTCTTTGTATTCTCTCAGGTCACCGCTAATCGTGTTGCCACTCACCGTATAGGTTCCGATAAAGCCATAGCCCTGTGCCTGACTGAACAAGGTCACATGGCCCTGATAAAACATCGCCTGTAAATCCGTAATACTGAGCAGTGACAAGGTTCCCGTGTTCGTGTAATAGCCCGTCGGATCCGCATCAGGAACAGGTACAGGTGTCGGGGGATTATTTGTTCCGCCGCCACCTCCACAGCCATTGAGCGTAATCAACGCCATCAGGATAAATGCATATCGCCAAATACGACTGACTAAATGACTCGGATGTTTCTTCATGTAAGATCCTTTTTAGTATTCTGCAATCAACCGTGCATAGCTCGACCTGTAAACGAGCATGGTTAGCCATGCAAAAGATAGTGAGGAAAAACGAGCGGGAACGATCAACACGCCTTTATGTGGCGTAGTTTTCATTGTTACGGCAGTTGCTGACATTGAGTCCCCGTGAACGCGGCGCAAAAATGTGGATAGCCGCTTGCGTGTATGGCAATCCTGCTCTTCGGGGGCCCGGCGACTAGTCACGTGATAACTAGCCCGTGGCTTTGCGTACCGGTAGGCAAAGCATGTCTTTATAGTGAGTGATTTGCCTAGCTTCTGGTGTGCCTTTGTCGGAGCGTGGCTATTTTAGCGAAACCCACAAATCAGAACCTTTCTTTTGGTGCTGTAAAATGTAAAATTAGGTTAAATCTTTTTTGATTCATTACAAACCGTAATATTTCTGCTGACATCAATCATCTTAAGCAAGCGCAATTTCTGGTTAGGGTCGAAAAGCACCGGCAAAACATCTTCCGCCGCACCGAGATACAACTCTTGAAAAGCCGGGTTAGGCGGCGTCATCGCCTCCAGATTGACAAACACGGTGCGCGCACCGGCATACTCAGCAGAACGAACATATTGCGCAGCCGGTGATACCGTGCCGGACGTACCAATGGCAATAAACAAATCGCAATCCCGTAATGCGCGTTTGCTCTGCCAACTCGCGTCAACCGGGAGTGATTCACCGAATAAAACAATGTCCGGGCGCAACACACTGCCGCATACCGAACAGTAGGGTACAGTCTCTAAATGGGGATCCGGATCGGGGTAAGGTGGCAGTATACAATCCGGATTCGCACACCGTGTCCGGCCAATCGTGCCGTGCAACTCCACGACGCGTCGGCTACCCGCCTGTTGGTGTAAACCGTCTACGTTTTGCGTGATAAGCAAAAACTCCTGGCTAGGTTGCAGATTGGCATCCAGCTTGGCAAGGAATAAATGTGCTGTATTAGGCTCGGCGTGCAGGATCTGTTCGCGTAGAGGACCGAAAACGCGCCAGATTTTTTGTGGGTCGTCTTGCAAACGATCAACATGACCGTATGCCTGAACGTCGTCATCGTTCCATAGCCCGTTTGGGCCGCGATATGTACGCAATCCTGACGCGGCAGAAACACCGGCACCGGTGAGGATAACGATGCGTTGATACAGGCTGATATCGATTTTCATTTCGATGCAAAAAATACTACTGATCAGTATTATTAGGTGGATGCCAGAATTTTTGCAATGCCCTTGTCAAAATCATCATCACTGAACTGTCTTGGATCGCTGTAGGGATAACGCGATTGAAGTAGATTGTGCTCAAATCCTTCATAATTTAGATCAATATGTGGATATACCGCCAGTATAAAATGGATAACTGTTGTCGGGTGCAAGGTATGGTACTTTCCCATGAAACGGCGAAGTGCCACAGATGGTTTTTCGTTATCTTCCAACAACCATTTTTCAAAATCCTTGAATGACCGCATGACGGTTTCAATGGCATTAGGTCCCGCTTCTGAGGGATGAGAGACCAAATACTCCAGGCCATCATCAAAATCATCATCGCTAAACTGCCTCTGATCGCTATTAGGGTAGGCGGAATCAACAATTCTAAACCTGAAACCTCCTCTGTCTAAGTCAATATCAGGATAGGTTAGTTCGAGCAACTTAATTGGTACAGATACATCTAGAATAGGGCAGTTATATTCCTCCATGAATTTGCGTAGAGCGACGGATGGTTTGATGCATTCATTCCTGATCCAATTTATAAAAACATCGGGAGCATCTATTGGAATATCCGCAAGAGTTCTCTTGGTAATTAATGTTAGATCTGGTTTATTGGACATATCAGGCCCTCAAGTCTTGAGATTTCTTACACCAATGCACTTCTACATCGCTCCAATTACCTTTTGGAAAACCTGTATCAAAAGCTTCAACATATCGGTAACCTAACCCTTCCATAAGACCACGCGACCATACTTGTTCTATTTGCTGTGGGCTTTTACCCATCTTGATATTACTTTTAAATCTTATTAGATTGTCATTTATATACTTATTCAGAATATTGTTGGTTCCGTAGAATTTTTCCATAGCCAGTATCATCTTGTGAAGTTCCTTGTGAGCATAGAACCCGTTCACGTAGACTCTCATTGTCGGATTTTCCGGATGATTTGCGTAAGCCCGAATATCCCAATATATGTATGGCCAAGAATATTTGGGGTGCCGTGATTTATAAAAACCACGCAAGTATGCCGCACGTGTACCAGCAAACTCAACACTATACTGTTTTTCTGAAGGGTCATGACTCGCCGATACCAGTCCGTCAACCAATCTCTTCGCAGTAATCACCAGCCGGTCCGTTTTTACTTCTACCGCATCAAATGAAACTTTAAACCAATTACCATCTGATGGTATTTTTATCTTTTGAGCCTGTGTGCCTTGTTCTGCCATTTCTGACAATGGCTCGACCAGCCTGTCAAATACCGGTTGCTTATCTTTTTTCATCAAATTCAACTTCTTCATGATAAAATCTTTATTCGACATTGCATTAATCCTCCGTGTAAATTCTATATAGAAAAATACTGAGATCCTTCTTAATGTTCATCAATCAAAAGCAAAAAAGATATGCTATCAGTGATCATGTTGGTTTGGTGGATAATAGCAGGGGCAGTTACCACGCCCGTGGCGTGGCGAAACTTTATTTGCCATGGCAGTTTTTGACATTATGTCCCCGTAAATGTGATACAAAAATGCAGTTTATCCGTTTGTATGAAAATCAATTCTGCTCTTCGGGACCCCTGCGACTAGTCAGTTGATAACAAGCTCGTGGTTTTACGTACCGACGGTAGATTACGAGTCTATCTACTAGTAGCATGCCCGACACCCGACGTGCCCTGATCGAAGCTGAGCTATTTTAGCGAAACTCACTCGCCAGAACCTTACTTTTGATATTGTGAAATGTTAAATATGGTTAAATCTTCAGGGAGGACTGCGATGGGGATTACATACTGGTGTTGTAGTATCCTACTGATCATGCTGATTATTGGCTTATTGCCAACCTCTTAAGATTCGAAAAGCACCGGCAATACGTTTTCCGCTAGCTAGGTACACATCTTAAAAGCCCGGAAAGCGCGTGCCATCGAACGATGTAGAATTGATTTTGTTATATCCTGCCAAACATAATACAACAAATCATTGGAAATAAACCGCGAAAAAATAATGGATTTATGCGCACATGTATCATTTTTTGTGCGGATGTTAAGCTTTCATTAAGACAAATATTCTTACAGTTGAAGACAGACAAATAATTTTACATCGCTCTTCAAAGCGCGGAATAACTACAACAAGGAGATCTAATATGCGCAGGATACTGCCACTCATCGTCATTTTCATGTTATCAGCTTGTGCCAGTTCGCCGCTAAAATTGTCCAGTTATTCGGGCGGCAAATCCCTTTACCCGGCAGTGCATAAGATTTTTTCTGATTACCATCTTGGCTTTGCCAAAGTAGATATCAACAACGAACAATATGTGTCTGATTTTTATTACGGCAAGGATTTGTTGCTCAATTTACGTTTTCATATTCACGTGGTGCGTCTAGGTAATCAAATTGCCGTTTCGTTGGATGATATGGCGAATCAAGATGCGAATGGTATCTGGTCTTTTACAAACACAACGATTGCCTTCAATATTAACAAATTTAGAAATCAACTCTCTCAGAAGATCAGCAGTGCGATGAATTCTGCACAATACACAAAATATCGTGCTGAGGCATTATCTGATTTAGGATTTATCAGTCATGTTTTATATGATATGCCAAAAGCAGGCAGGCAGGATTGGTATCGTGAGAACATGCAAAATCGTATTTATTCTATCAACTTTCCGTTAGAGAATGTTGTTTATTCAAAATCAAAATATGGAAAATTTCTTGTCAGTTTCAACACGGGTAATCCGTTATCTGATATTGATGAACAAACTGCGTTTTCGCAACACTTCGATCTCGCAATGTACACGAATAACACCCGTTATGAGTATATAAAGAAGGGCACTGAAATTTCCACGCACGGAAAATTCGTTGCTTCCAATATTGGTTATATCGATATGCTGGGTGATACATTGTATTTAGTGGAGGCTCAGTGAGTTTATCGCTGAATGCATAGTCAATACAGTTCATGTTGTGCACTACTATATATCCCAATTTTGCATTGTTTGATGTAGCGGCAAACAAACGATAGCAACAAAGGACAGAGACTGATGAACTACACACTAATTCGCGTTGCGCGCATGTTCTATAGACCTATTTACTTCATGCTACGCTATTTTTTATTGATTGCCCTGGTGGGTTGTCTTTTGATTTGTCTTGGCTTTGTCATCGCATTAGTATTTGGTGATACGAAGGCATACAGCCTTGTTGATATCCTCTCATTTCTGACATGGATACCAAAAAATTATATGTTCCTTGATATTCACAAAGTGCGTACGATTAAAGGAAATCTGGAATTTTATGGCATCGCAACGTTTGTCATCTATATCATATATGTAGTCGCCATTTATATAGATCATTTTTTAGCGCGCATACAATCAATTGCCAGCCTCAAAACGCTAAAGAAAGATATTCTGAATAACAAAATGGAAAAGGCATTTTCCATGCTTAATCAAAATCTCAATAGAACAATTATGCGCAAAGAAACCGCTGGAGAGGTTTCTGCTGTAGGCGCACGCGCAACAATTTTTGCGTACAACACATATTTTGCGCTTAGTGGTGTTTTACGAGATACCCTGGAAAAAGTTTCTGCCGCTCTGGAATCAAATCAGAAGGACATGGCTGTCAGTATTATTGATACTTGGTTGAAACATCCTAAATTGTAGGCAAAGGATAGGTGCACTTGTCGGTTTACTTCGCAAAGTGTCACATTCTTCTAATAATTCAGTTAGGGAGAAATCTCTAACAGGAAAAGAACGGGATGATCTGTGAATCCTGATTAGGATAGCATCACTTGGATATTTCGGGAGCCATTCGATTATTCGGGATAATGCCAATCCATACTTTTAGGTTGCCTAAGATTATAAGGATAGCATTATCATTACAATAAATAATGTAATAACAGCGCTCAATCTGGATCGTGCAGGTAAGTGCATTAGCTAAAAAATTTGCCCTCCTTATAGTGGAGGGCATAATAGGATTTTCAACACTTTACTTGAACGGCTCGGGCTAATGCCGGCCCTTTTTTTTAAACAACACTCTATTGCAGATTGTCTTTTACTAATCTGGAAATCTTGTCGGCCAGACGATTGAAATCAATCGGTTTGGTATCGTAATCATCACAGCCGGCCTGCAGCGCCCGCTCGGCATCTTCGGACAGGGCGTGTGCCGACAGGCCGATCACGGGAATCGCCGCCGTTTCCACAGCTGACTTGATCTGGCGCGTGGCCTCCCAGCCATCCATCACCGGCAGACTCATGTCCATCAACACCAGGTCCGGCAATAATGACTGCGCCTGTTTGACGCCTTCCGCACCGTCTGCGGCAACGGCAACCTCATAGCCAAGACGTACCAGACGCCGCGACAACATGTCGCGATTCAGATCATTGTCTTCGACTAACAGGATCCGGCGCATACTGTTCGCTTTAGTTGGAATTGACCAGAGAGGCCATATGTTCGTATGCACTCATTGACGCGTCGTCCTTGAATTCTTTCTTCACCTGGATGAAACGTGTTTCACAATTCAGGAAGGCCTCGACGACCTCAGGATCGAAATGTTTTCCTGATCCCTCGACAATCATCTGGCGGCTCTGTTCATGGGTATATGCGGTCTTGTAACAACGCACCGATGTCAACGCGTCATAAACATCAGCCACCGCGAGAATGCGCGCGGACAAGGGAATCTCCTCACCTTTGAGGCCATGAGGGTAGCCGCTGCCGTCCCACTTCTCATGATGGGACTCCGCAATCTCGATGCCCATTTTGATATAGGCATTGTCCGGGTGTTTTTCATAGACGGCGCGCAGCGTGTTTGCGCCGATGATAGTGTGGGTCCGCATAACCTCCCATTCGGATTCCGAGAGTTTTCCCGGCTTCAGCAAGACGTTATCGGGGATCCCGACCTTGCCGATATCGTGTAGCGTGCTGACAGCATAGATATGTTCGATGAACTCCGGCGTGATAAGGTGTCTGCTGGTGCTATTCTCCGCCATGTACTCGCTCAGGATCTTGCAGAACACGCGCAGCCGTTCCAGGTGTGCGCCGGTTTCAGGGTCCTTCGATTCGGCAAGTTTGGAGGTGGCGAAGATCATGGCCTGTTGCGCGGACATGATTTCCTTTACCTGCGATTCCACTTTGTGCTTGAGTTGCTGGTTATAACATTCGAGTTCATTGCGGTACTGCTTGTCGCGGTCATACAGGCGTTTTTTGTTGAGCGAGTTATTCACGCGCGCAAGCAACAATACCGTATTCACCGGCTTTGTGAGGTAATCGTCGGCGCCTGCCTTGATGCAACGCACCACGCTCTCCTCTTCTTCCAGCGCCGTGATCATAACAACGGGGATGTGCTGCCACTGCTCGGATTGCTTGAGTATTTCCAGCACCTGATAGCCATCCATCTCCGGCATCATGATGTCCAGCAGGATCAGGTCGACCGTGAAGTTTTCCAGAATGCGGAAGGCCTGGGCGCCGCTTTCGGCCTTGAAGGTATTGAAACCATCCCGCTCCAGACGTCGTGCTATCGTCTCGATATTCAGGACATTGTCATCGACAATCAGGATGTTCGTTGTTTTGGACATAGCGTCCCCCTCAGGCCATGCAGCGCAAACATACCGAAACAGTCGGTATGCTTTTATATATATCGAACGTCTATTAGGGAGCTTTAAAATACAATAACTATATGTTTTATCTACAGAAAATGTGATTGCAGATTTCCCGGAAAGGCTAACTTGGAAATAACCAGTAAGGTTATTCAGTAAAACGCATCCTGGCGTACCCCCAGGGCAAAGGCATTCAGGGCCGCGATGGTGGCCTCGGGCAGGGACTCGCACATGCGCTTCTGCATTACCTGAAAGGCCTGCTCCGCGCTGCGCAGACGCAGCTGGCCGGCCTCCGTGAGCCTGATATAAAACGAGCGTTTGTCCATCTTGTTATCCAGATAACTCACGAGCCCGGCCTTCTGCATTTTCGTCACCAGGACACTCATGGTGGCACGCGTGACATCCAGCTTGCGACTGAGATCGGAGACCGTGATCTTGCCGACTTTATCCAGAATATCCAGCACACGGTATTGTGGCAGCCGTAACCCGTAGTACATCAAGGCGAGATTCAGCTTGCGCTCGAAAATCTGAATCGCATCGAGCAGTCTTAATACGTCAACATCATTCATAACGTCTCCGATTGTTAGTCTGACTAACAAACATCATTTCAATTTATTATCGCGTAAAACTGCAATATTCTCTATTTGAAGTCATTCAGCAAGTTGCAGCGCGACTCTGCAATGTTGAGCAAGATCTAAAACCTGTCAAAAGTTTTCTCATTCGTCGACACAGGAGTACTGTTATGAAAGCACTGGTCAAGACACCGAACACCGACATCTATACACTTGAAGAACGCATCAACAGGCTTGAGTCCACACTCGCGGAACTCGAACCACGCGTCCCGGAGAACAAGGTATCCATCATTTTACTATCCGGCGATTTCGACAAGGCCATGGCGGCCTTCTTTATGGCAAACGGCGCGGTTGCCATGGGCATGGAAGTCACGATGTTTTTTACCTTCTGGGGCTGCTCCGTGATCAAGAAAGGCCGCAAGCTCAAGGGTAAAAAATTCTCGCACAAGCTGGTCAACCTGATGCTCCCCGGCAGTAGCAAGGATCTTTCACCATCACGCATGGCGTTCGGCGGCATCGGTCGCAAGTTCTTTAATGTCATGATGAAAGGCAACATGTCACCGCTGGAAGAACAAATCGAATTGGCCAAAGAAGCCGGCGTGACGTTCCAGGTCTGTTCACCTTCGCTCGCGATCATGGGTTTCGATAATGATGAATGGGTGGTACCGGTGGATGTCTGCGGTGTCGCCGCCATGTATGACACGGCCCTCAGGGCACGCACCGCGTATTTTATTTCCTGAACCAGCCCGCGCAGCCGTCAACGATGCCAACGCTATTGGTCACCGGTGCGACCGGCTTCGTCGGGAGTCATATCCTCGAAGCACTGTCACAACAATCTGCGTTGCGTGTCATCGCTGCCTGCCGTGATGACACGCAGTTGCCGGAGTCATTCGCCGGGGAGATCCGTTGCGGCGACATGCGTGACCCGGCCTATCGCGCCAGGCTGTTTGAGGACGTGGACATTGTGTGCAATGCCTTTGCCTGGACCTCGGTCTGGAAACACCGCACGCAATCGCACGAGTTGCTGTTACGGCCAAGCCTGGCCATGATCGATGCCGCGAAGGCGGCGGGGGTGAGGCGCTTTATCAATACCAGCACCACCTCCGCCGCCGCGCCGGCGCGGTCGCATGATCCCAACAGCATCGGTATCCCGCGCACCTTCTGGCCGCACCTGTGCAATGTGGTGGCCATCGAAAATTATCTGAGACAACAGGCCGACCCGCACTTTCAGGTCATCAACCTGCGCCTGGGGCTTTTTGTCGGACGCCGCTATGGCCTGGGGCTGCTGCCGATGTTGCTGCCACGCCTGCGTACGCACCTGGTGCCCTGGATTAACCACGGCAAGACCAGTATGCCGCTCATCGACGGCCGCGATATCGGCCAGGCCTTTGTGCGCGCCGCACAGGCACCGGCAATGGCGGACTATGAGGGATTCAATATCGTCGGTCCCGAGATTCCCAGCGTACGCGAGGTCCTGCAGTTTCTGCATGCACGTTGGCGCTATCCGCTCCCACACTTCTCGGTACCGTTTTCAGCGGCGTACGCCTTTGCCTACCTGATGGAACGCCTCGATCCCCTCGTGCCGTGGGACCCCCTGGTCACACGCAGCATCGTGCATCTGCTCGAGGAGGTAAATGTCAATAATGACAAGGCCACGCGCCTGCTGGATTATCAGGCTCGCTATGCCTGGCGAAACGCGGTCGAGGCACAGATTCAGGAAATACAGTCCTCGCCCAAACGTTTTATCAATATGGCAACGCCGCTGCATTAATATCCAATTACTACCAGTTATTAAACTCCGGCAACCAGGCCTGATCTCCTGACTCGATCTCCTGCAACGCCAGTGGTAACGTAATCGACATCTTCGGTTATTAACGTCGGCCCTATACTGTTACCGATTCGGAACCCGCATGGATGACATGCCCCCAACCTCACTGGCCCATATGACGTTGTCCCAGGTGGGCACCATCACGGCCGTACACGGTCCGGTGGTGGTGGTTAGCTGTGACGTTCTCCCCCCGCTGCACCGCGCCTTATGCACCTGTCTTGGCGAAGAGATCTATTTATTTGAGGTCCACCAGCATCTGGACGCCACCCATGTCCGTGCGATTACCCTGCATTACACCAGCGGCCTGCAACGGGGCATGGCCGTTTACGATACGGGTGGGCCTACCCGGGTCCCGGTATCCCGGGCCTGTTTGGGCCGTGTGCTCAACGCCTTCGGCGAACCCCTGGACGGTCAGGCCGCCTTCCCTGCCGACGAATTTCGCAATATCCACGGCAGCCCCGTCGCCCTGCATGAGAGCGTGGCGGTCGGCAACATCCTGCAGACCGGTATCAAGGTCATCGACCTGCTATGCCCTTTCGTCAAGGGCGGCAAGACCGGCCTGTTCGGCGGCGCCGGCGTGGGCAAGACCGTGCTGGTCATGGAATTCATGCACGCCATCGCCCACCTGCATCAGGGCGTGGCGGTATTTGCCGGGGTGGGCGAGCGTATCCGTGAGGCCCACGAGGTCTGGCATGAGATGCAAAAGGCCGGCGTCATGCCCCAGACCACCATGGTCTTCGGCCAGATGGATGAATCCCCGGGCGTGCGCTTTCGGGTCGGACTCTCGGCCCTGACTTATGCCGAATACCTGCGCGACAGCCTGCACAAGGAAGTGCTGTTCGTGATGGATAACGTGTTCCGGTTCGTGCAGGCCGGTAGCGAAATCTCCAGCCTGCTGGGTCGCATGCCGGCGACCGTCGGTTACCAGCCGACACTCATCACCGAGGTCGCGGAATTAGAGGAACGCATCCTCACCACCCGCGCCGGCGCCATTACTTCGGTGCAGGCGGTCTATGTGCCCGCGGACGATATGACCGACCCGGCAGTCAGCGCCATCCTGAGTCACCTCGACACCACGGTTATCCTCTCGCGCAACCAGGCCAGCAAGGGGATCTACCCGGCAGTGGACCCGTTGCTTTCCGGCAGCAAACTCATGGACCGGCATTTGCTGGGTGAGCGGCATTACACCCTGGCCGAAGGTGTGCGTGAACACCTGGCACGCTACGCCGAACTGGAAGACATCATCACCATGCTCGGTATCGAAGAACTCTCGGCCAAGGATCGCCAGATCGTCTTGCGCGCGCGCCGCCTGCAAAAATACCTGACCCAGCCGTTCTGGGTGGTGGCCGGACACAGCGGCATCGCCGGTGTCTCGGTCACGCTGGAACAGACCCTGCGCGACGTGGACGGCTTTCTCACCGGCCGCTTCGATTCGCTTGACGAGGCACACTGCTACATGCGCGGCAGCATGGAGGAGCCCTCGTAATGAGCGTGTTCAGCCTGCAGCTGCGCGACTACCAACATCAGCAACGCTTCGAGGATGTGGTGTCGTTCGTCGGTGAAGACGATTCCGGCAGCTTCGGCATCAAGGCGCAGCATGCCCACCTGATGACGGCGCTGGTGTTTGGCCTGGCGCGGTTTCGCCGCAATGACAGTGCGTGGACCTATCTCGCCATGCCGGGCGGCCTGGCGGAATTTCGCGACAACACCCTGACCATTGTGACCCGGCGCTATTTCCTCGATCAGGATTACGAACGCATCAGCCGGACCCTCACCGAAGAATTGCTGGCGGAAGAGACAAAATTGTCCGCGATCAAACAAAGCCTGCGCCATATGGAGGAAGATCTACTCAAGCAGATGTGGCTGCTGCGGCGGGAGATGGGAAATGTCTGAGACAGATCCGCAACAGGAATTAAAGAAGAGCATCCAGCGCCAGGCCCGCCGGATCAAAAAGGCCCAACGTGAACGCGACAACCTGTTATCCGCAACGATTTATCTTGGCACCGTCGGTCTGTTATTTGTGGTACCGATGGTGGCGGGGGCATACCTCGGCCACTGGCTGGATATGCGTGGCGGTCACTACTCCGCGCGCTGGATCCTGCCCTGCCTGCTACTGGGTATTCTTGTCGGCGCGATCAACGTTTATCTATTTATAAGGAGCGATCGTGGCAACAAGGGGCATTGAAAGCCAGGTCCTCGCCCAGCTGGGACCGCTGACGATCACCGAGCCGGTCGTGATCACCTGGGGCATCATCATTGGCGTCGCCATCCTGGTCAAGATCGTTACGCGGCGCCTGACGCTTGAACCTGGCAACCTGCAAACCGTGGTGGAAGGCATCGTGTCCGCCCAGGAAGCGGCAATCCGCGCCGTGGCGCCCGGTTATGAACGCCGGATGTTGCCCTTCATTGGCGGACTCTGGATCTTTCTGGTGATCGCCAACCTGATGGGTTTAATCCCCGGCCTGCATTCGCCCACGCGCGATTTGTCCACAACCAGTGCCCTCGCGATCCTGGTATTTCTCTCGGTGCACTGGTTCGGCATTCGCAGTGCCGGCTTAAAAAATTATGTGCGACATTACCTGAGCCCGAGTCCGATCATGCTGCCGTTTCATATCATCAGCGAGATCACGCGCACCGTTGCCCTGGCCGTCCGCCTGTTCGGCAACATGATGAGCCTGGAAATGGCCGCCCTGCTGGTGCTGATGGTCGCCGGTTTTCTGGTGCCCATCCCGATCCTCATGCTGCACATCATCGAAGCGCTGGTGCAGTCGTATATCTTCGGCATGCTGGCGCTGATTTACGTTGCCGGCGGCATTCAGTCACACCACCCAAAAAATTCCGAGTCAGAAAAGGAGTCCACATGAATGATATGAACTGGTTCGTCATTGCCTCTACCGTCGCGGCGGTGTTCGCCATCGCCATCGGCGTGCTGTTACCGGCGCTCGCGATGGGGCGCGCCATCAGTAGCGCACTCGATGCCCTCGCGCGCCAGCCGGAGAGCGAGCGCTCGATCATGCGCACCCTGTTTATCGGCCTGGCCATGATCGAATCCCTGGCCATCTATGTGCTGGTCATTGTACTGATCGTCCTGTTTAACAACCCGTTGCTCACTTACATCCTCAAATAACCATGTCGCGATCGACAGAGAGGTAATATCCCGTGGAACTGAACTGGTCCACTTTTGTTCTGGAGATAATAAATTTCCTGGTCCTGGTCTGGATCCTGAAACGGTTTTTATACAAACCGGTGATGGAGGCCATCGCCAAACGCCGCGCCGGGATCGAACAGGATATGCAGGACGCCGCGCACAAAGATCAGGCGGCCCAGGCGCTCAAGGCGCAATACGAACACCGCCTGGAAGACTGGGAGCGGGAAAAGCAGGCAGCGCGTGAACAGTTGCACACCGAGATCGAACAGGAACGCCAGCATCTGCAGGCACAACTGCAGGCGAACCTGCAACAGGAGAAGGAAAAGGCCGAGGTTATTGCCTCGCAGCAGGCGCAGGAACAGCAACGGCGTTACGAAGAACAGGCCCTGCAAAACAGCATGCGCTTTACCAGCAAACTGTTAAAAGACCTGTCCGGCAGCGAACTCGAATCACGCCTGCTCAAGCGCCTGCTCGAACAACTTGCAGACCTGACCGAGACACAACGCAAACGCTTCGGGCAGGCACTCAATGATCACGCATTGACGGCACGGATAGACACGGCCTTTCCCCTCTCGACGGAAAAACGCGCTCAACTGCAACAGGCCATGCAGACGATCAGCGGCCGCGATGTGGACTGTCAGTTCGGGCAGGACGAGACTCTGCTGGCCGGTGCGCGTATCCAGCTGGGCCACTGGTTGCTACAGGCCAACCTGCAGGACGAACTGCAGGCCTTCGCCGAATTCGAACACAACCCCCCTGCCCCGCCTGCGCATGAATAATCTATTCGACCGCCAGCAACACTGGCTGGATCGTTACCAGCCGGGATTGCGCATCCGCGAAGTCGGCAGCGTGTTGTCCGTGGGTGATGGCATTGCCTGGATCAGCGGCCTGCCATCCGCGGCGATGGATGATGTCCTGTTATTGGCGGATGGCAGCCGCGCACTGGTGTTCGATCTGAGCGCCGAGCGCATTGGTGCTGTCTTACTCGAGGAAAGTGATCTGCTGACCGCAGGCGCCGCCGCCTACCTTACGCACACGCCGTTACACATTCCGGCCGGACCCGAGTTATTAGGGCGCGTCATCGATCCCCTCGGCAATCCCCTTGACGGTCATGCCTTGCCCGAAGGCTCCCATATGCAGAATTTGTATACGCCGTCACCGCCGATCATTGCCCGTGATTATGTGCATGAACCGTTATATACCGGCAGCAAGATCATCGATACCTTGATTCCCATCGGTCGCGGTCAACGCCAGTTGATTATTGGTGATGAAGGCCTCGGTCGCAGTTCCCTGGCCCTGGACAGTATCATCAACCAGCGCGATCAAAACGTGAAATGCATTTATGTCCTTATCGGACAAAAGCGTTCCACGGTGGTAAATACGATCGACCTGCTCAGGCAATATGGCGCACTGGACTACACGACGGTCATCGTGGCCGAAGCCAGTGCCCTGCCGGGCCTCGTACATCTGGCACCGTTTGCCGGTTGTGCGATTGCCGAATACTGGATGACACGCGGCCATCACAGTCTGATCGTGTACGATGATCTGTCGACACATGCCAACACCTATCGCGAACTGTCTTTATTATTGCGACGACCACCGGGACGTGAGGCCTATCCCGGCGATATCTTTTCCATCCACGCGCGTCTGCTCGAACGCTCTACCTGTTTGAACCCGGCACAGGGTGGTGGCAGCATGACAGCGTTGCCCATTGTTGAGACCAAACAAGGCGAAATCGCGGCGTACATCCCGACCAATCTGATCTCTATCACCGACGGGCAGGTCTATCTGGATCAGGAATTATTCAGCAGCGGCTTTCGTCCCGCGATTGATATCGGACGCTCCGTTTCGCGTATCGGCGGTGCCGCGCAACACCCGCGCATCAAGGCCGAGGCCGGGCGTATGAAACTCGATTACCTGCAATTCCTGGAACTGGAGGTCTTTACCCGCTTCGGTGCCCGCATCGAGGCCTCGATGGAAACCGCCATTGCCCGCGGCCGGGTTCTGCGCGAGATCCTCAAACAGGAGCGACTCAGCCCGTTACCGATCATTTATCAACTGGCCTGGATGATCGCCTTCAATGAACATGTGTTCGATGGCATCGATCCGGCTCAGATACAAAAATATTTACAGTCTCTGTCGCAGTGGTTAAGCACAACGACACTGACACTGGATTCACCGAGACCAGACTGGGTCGCGGCGGTGACGCTCTGGCACAAGCACACCTCGGAATCCGCCACATGACACGCCTGCGTGAGGTTGTTCGTCACATGGATACCCTGGCGGATATCCGTGAGATCATGAATGCCATGAAGAATCTCGCCATTATCGAGAGTCGTAAGCTCGAAAAGGTCCTCGCAAGCCAGCGCGTCATCGTCAGCGACATTGATCGCATCGCCGCCAACTTCACCGCACACTTCCCATTCGAGTTTCCGGTCGATCCACGAAATCACCTTTATATTCTCATCGGTGCCGAACGCGGTTTCTCAGGTAGCTTCAACCATCAATTGCAGACGTATTATCGCAAGTTGTTACAAAAATCCTCGGATACGAATGCGATAGCCATTGCTGTCGGCCGTAAATTTGCCACCACCTTTACCGCAACATCGCCACAAATCATCCTGCTCGATGGCGCCAGTGCCCAGGAAGAGATCAGCCACGTTCTCAATCAACTGGTAAACCGGGTCGAGATACTGCAAGGCCGTTACGGAACCCTCGCCTGCACCGTCGTTCGCCACGATCAGCTCAGCCGCAGCATTGTCACTCAACCCATATTGCCGCCATTTCAAAACACCCAAACACAATACCGGTCCACGCCATATCCACCCCGGCTATATCTACACCCACCACAATTTCTCAGTGACCTGATCCAGCAATATCTGTTTGCCCATCTCTACAGTGGTTTGAATGCATCCTTGCTGGCGGAAAACGAATACCGTGTCGCCCATTTACAAGGCGCCATCCGGCACCTGGATGAACGCAGCGTGGAATTGGGCCGCCTGCGCCGCGGCCTGCGCCAGGAAGAGATCATCGAAGAGATCGAAGTCATCCTGCTCAATACCGATCAGGGTGAAACCGGGGACGGCGATGACAGTTCCGAGGAATTCGACGGAAGTTAACCCTGCAAGTCTTCCTATCGCCAGGACAAATGCGTAGGATCACTTCCTTTGTCATCCCGTCAAGTCCATGTCGCACACCTGCTTTGCCACTGCACCGAAAAACCTGGAGGCCTTACTCGCCGAGGAAATACGTCAACTCGGTATCAGTAATGCGCGCGATACCCGTGGGGGCGTGACATTCCAGGCCAGCCTGGCCGAGGCCTACCGCGTCTGTTTATGGTCGCGCGTCGCCAACCGGGTCTTGCTGCAACTGGCGACCTTCGTCGCCGATGCGGCGGAGACACTGTATGCGGGTGTGCAGAGCATCCACTGGCCAGCACACTTTACGACGGCCAATACCTTTGCCGTCGATCTCAATCTGTCCAGTTCCAATCTGACGCATAGCCAGTTCGCCGCACTCAAGGCAAAAGATGCCATCGTCGATCAATTTCGCACGCACACCGGGGAACGGCCGTCTGTTGATACCGAGCAACCGGATATCCGCATCAACATTTATTTATTCCGTAACCAGGCAACCTTATATCTGGATCTGTCCGGCGGTTCCCTGCACCGCCGCGGCTATCGCGCCCGTGCCGGTGCCGCCCCCATGAAAGAAAATCTGGCCGCCGCAATCCTGTTACGCGCCAACTGGCCGGCGATTGCCAAGACAGGCGGGAGCTTTATCGATCCCATGTGCGGATCCGGTACCTTGCCGATCGAAGCGGCCTTGATCGCCGGCGACATCGCACCGGGTTTGTTGCAACAGCAATTCGGTTTTCTGCAGTGGTTACAACACGACAGCACCGCCTGGGCAGAAGAGCTGCGCAACGCGAAGGCGCGTGCCGAGGCCGGCCGCCAGCATATCCCCCCGATTCGCGGCTACGATCAGGACGCGGCCGCAGTGCGGATCGCACAACAGAATGTGCGGATCGCCGGTCTCGACGACCGGATTCAGATCGTTAAACAGGCACTGCAGGCCTGCGCGCCATTGAATGCCGACGAGCGCGGACTGATCGTGGTGAATCCCCCCTATGGTGAACGCCTCGGCGCGGACAGCGATCTCCCTGCCTTGTATTCACAGTTGGGAGACGTGTTGAAGGCACGCTTCCAGCAATGGCAGCTTGCTGTGTTCACCGGCAACCCGGAGCTGGTGCGGCATCTCGGTCTGCGCAGCAATCGTCAACATGCCTTATATAATGGTCCCATCGCCTGCAAGCTGGTGCATTACCATGTCACACCCGAAGCCAGTTTTGTCACCGCGCAGGCACCGCGCGGCCTGCCCGCGGAAAAACGCAGCGAAGGCGCCGCCATGCTCGCCAACCGCCTGCGTAAAAATCAGAAGAATCTGCAACGCTGGCTCAAACAGGAAAACGTGCATGCCTATCGCCTGTATGATGCCGACATGCCGGAGTATGCCGTGGTGGTCGATGTGTACGAAGGCATACAACGCTGGGTGCATGTGCAGGAGTACCAGGCGCCGAAGAGTATCGATGCCGAGAAGGCGCGGTTTCGTTTGAAAGAGGCGATGGGCGTGATCGCGGAGGTCCTGGAAGTCGATGAGTCACGTCTGTTCTTCAAGGTGCGCAAACAACAAAAAGGCAAAGCGCAATACGAAAAACTCGGCGAGAGTAAACACTTTCACGAGATCGAAGAATACGGTTGCCGCTTCCTGGTGAATTTCCAGGATTACCTCGACACCGGCCTGTTCCTGGATCATCGTCCCATTCGCAAACTCATTGCAGCACAGGTTGCCGGCAAGGATTTTCTCAACCTGTTCGCCTACACCGGTACCGCCAGTGTCTATGCCGCCAGGGGCGGCGCCCGTTCCACCACCACGGTGGACATGTCCAACACCTATCTGGAATGGGCGCAGCGCAATATGCGCCTCAACGGCTTTGCCGGGAAACACCACCAGTTCATCCAGGAAGACTGCCTGCAGTGGCTGACGCATGCGCCGCGCCAGCAGCGCTACGATGTGATCTTTCTCGACCCGCCCAGTTTTTCCACCTCGAAACGCATGGAACAAACCTTCGATGTGCAGCGGGATCACGTTGACCTCATACATCAGGCCGTGCAACGCCTGCGCCCTGATGGCCTGCTGATCTTTTCCAATAACCTGCGCAGCTTCAAACTGGATACCGCAGCACTGACCGATCTCAAGATCGAGGATGTGACGCGCCAGACGATCCCGAAAGATTTCGAACGCAATCCGAAAATCCACCAGTGCTATTTTATTCGCACACACTCTGACGCGAACCGCCCTGAATAGTATGGGTCCCTGCCCCGGCATTACCCGCGGGCATACCCGAATGATTAAAGCCGGACCAGTATTGAGTCGATACCAATATCCAGACTCTGTCTGTATTGCCGGGCCGCCCGTCGTCTCCGGCAGGAAACGGGTTTGAATGCCAGTCGTTCTTTTGGGGCTTAACCTTATTGAAATCACTATATCCTTATTGACCAAGAGGAAACATTTGCCATGTCAGGGAAAAAAACCATCGCCGTGCTTTGTGCCGGTCTGTTGACACTCCTTATTTCGAATATCACCTCTGCCGAGGAGGCAGCACCGAAGTCCGTCATCGATCTTGCCCCCTCACTCCAGGAATGGGGACACAATGCCGTGCTGGTTGCCGCGGTCAAAGAACAGAATGCCAAGGGCATAACCCTGGACACTATCAAAAAAGCCGACCAGGAATGGATGGCCGCCACTGGGGTAACGCCATTCATGAAGGCCATGATGGAAAACCCGGCCGCCAAGGAATTGAAGAAACTCGAAGCCTCAAAACCCTATTTCGATGAGCTCTTTCTGATGGACAATCAGGGCGCCAATGTGGCCATGACCAACAAGACCTCGGATTACTGGCAGGGTGACGAAGACAAATTTACCGAATCCTACAAGGGCGGCCAGGGTGCCGTGCATATCGGCAAGGTCAAGTTTGATAAAAGCAGCCAGGCCTATCTGGTACAGGTCTCCGTACCCGTCATGGATGGCGGCAAGGCCATTGGCGCCATCACCATCGGTATCAACGTCGATGAGCTAGAGAAGACAGGGAAATAATCCCTGCTGGCAGGAGGAATAAATCATGCGCTGGTTTCATAATTTACCATTTCGTTTCAAACTGATGTTGCCCCTGGCATTGCTGCTTGCACTCTTTGTCTATATGGCAGCGGACTCGATGTTATTGATCAAGCAGCTCGGCAGAAACACCCATCACCTGGCCGAGACCGACCTTGCCGCCGTCAATAACCTGTTACAGGCCGATCGTGACCTGTATCAGGTGCTGGTAGCGGAACGCAGTATGATCTTCGTGGATGTGGAAAGCGAGAACTTCAAGGCGCTGGCCAAACAGCACGAAGAAAATATTGGCCAGGCCCGTGAGCGCATCGGTAAATTTGCCCGGATTGCCAAGGAAGCCGATATCCTCGGTATTGATGGCCTTGGTGAAAAAATCAAACAGTATGAGGCCCAACGCGATGTCTGGGAAAAACTGACCCATGATGTTTATGCCCAACGCGCGAGTAACACTCGCGCCGGGCGTTCCACGGCTATCGAGGAGAGCTTTGGCAATGCTGCCCAGGCCTTCAAGGCCATGCGCGGCACGATCGACGAGATGACCGAGATCGTGCTCAAGATCGTGAATAATCAGGCAACCAGTAGCAAGACCACCGTCGACACCTCGATCACGCATATCGGTGTCATTGTGATCGTTGCATTGCTACTAGGCGCGTTTGTGGCATTTTTCCTGCCTGGCGTGATCATCACGCCGATGAAACGTCTGCTGGCCCATCTGGAAGATGTCGCCGAAGGTGAAGGCGATCTCACCGTCCGTCTCGAAGTTAACTCACACGATGAAATGGGCCGGGTGGCGGATGCCTTCAACCGGTTCGTCAGCAAGATCCACAAACTGATTGGCAGCAGCGTCGCCTCCACCCGGCAACTGGCCGGTTCAACTCAACAGCTCACTGTGGCTGCCGCCGAGAGCAGTCAGGCCGTGGCGCAACAAATGTCCGAACTCGATCAGGTCGCCACCGCCATTACCGAAATGACCGCCACGGTGCAGGAAGTGGCGCGTAATGCCAATTCCGCGGCGAGCGCGGCAAGGGATGCAGACAACCAGGCCAACCAGGGTAAAAAGGTGGTTCACGAAACCATCGAAACCATCAACGAACTTGCCGAGGCGGTCCAGCAATCCGCAGATGTCATCAATAAATTGAAGGATGAAAGCACCAATATCGGCGCCGTACTTGGTGTGATCAAGGCCGTCGCCGAACAAACCAATCTGCTGGCACTGAATGCCGCGATCGAGGCGGCGCGCGCCGGCGAACAGGGCCGCGGCTTTGCGGTGGTCGCCGACGAAGTTCGGCAACTGGCCTCACGCAGTCAGCAATCGACACAGGAGATCGAAAAGATCATCCAGGCCTTGCAAGGTCGGGCCAACGATGCCGTGCAGGTCATGGAAGAAGGACGTGAACGGGCCGATCGCAGTGTCAGCCAGGCCGCCTCCGCCGGTCAGGCACTGGAGGAGATCACCCGCGCCGTCAGCACGATCAGCGACATGAATACCCAGATCGCCAGCGCCGCGGAAGAGCAAAGTGCGGTAACGGAAGACATCAACCGCAATACTGTCAGTATTCAGTCACTGGCTAACAAGGCCGCCGAAGGCAGTTCACATACCGCGGCGGCAGCTGATGAACTGGCGGCACTGGCCGATTTATTACGTGGCGAGCTGTCGCAATTCAAAGTCTAGCCTGATTCGTTTTCCCGCCCTTAACTATCACGGCAGCAAATGCTGCCGTGACAGTCTTACACCACGCACCCCCAAGGCATACTGACCAGTCTCCGGCTTCCCAGCAAAGCCGGTATGCTTTGCCTGGCAGATAGGCTATAACAGTCGCGCTTATGCACATACCGACAAACAAACCGACGATTCCCCGCGGTGTCTGGGCGCTGGGACTGGTCAGCCTGTTCATGGATGTCTCATCGGAGATCATCCACGGTCTGTTGCCCGTGTTCCTGGTCACAGTCATCGGTGCAAACGTAGCGACAGTGGGGTTGGTGGAAGGACTCGGTGAAGCCGTCGCCTTGATCGTGCGGGTGTTGTCCGGCGCACTGAGTGACCGCATGCCGCGGCGCAAGCCGTTGATCGTTGCCGGTTACCTGCTCGGTACCTTATCCAAACCCCTGTTCGCCCTAGCGCAGGGTACCGGCCTGGTCATTACCGCCCGCGTCTCCGATCGCATCGGCAAAGGTCTGCGCGGTGCGCCACGGGATGCCCTCGTGGCGGATCTGACGCCGGCAGCCATTCATGGCGCCGCCTATGGTCTGCGCCAGACCCTCGATTCACTGGGTGCGTTTCTCGGTCCTTTACTGGGTATCATCCTGATGTTTGCCCTGAATAATGCTTACCGCACGGTGTTCTGGCTGGCATTAATCCCTGGCTTTATTTCGGTGACAATTCTGATTTTGCTGGTGCGTGAACCCGGCACACAAACTCGCGTCAAGCCAAACCAGAGCAGGGTGTTATTCGGTAATTTTCGCTTGTTGTCCCGTGCCTATTGGGTGGTGCTGGTCATCGGCATCGTGTTCACGCTGGCGCGGTTCAGCGAGGCATTTTTATTATTGCGCGCGGAAAAACTTGGCCTCGCACCGCACTGGGTCCCGGGCATACTGTTAATCATGAGCCTGTTCTTTGCCCTGACGGCCTACCCCGCAGGCCACTTGTCCGATCGCGTCGGGCGCATCCGCATGTTAATTGTCGGACTGGTCTTCCTGATTGTTGCCGATCTTGTTCTCGCCTTCGCCAACCAGGTTGCCTGGGTGGTTGTCGGCGCCAGCCTGTGGGGTGTCCACATGGGTTTCACACAAGGTCTGTTTTCCGCGCTGATTGCGGATACCGCGACGGCGGAGTTACGCGGTACCGCCTTTGGTATCTACGGGCTGGCCACCGGCCTGGCGGTACTCTTCGCCAGCGTCTTTGCCGGCTGGCTATGGGATCTGCACGGGCCACAAACGACCTTTCTCGCGGGTGTGGGTTTTTCCCTGCTGACGCTGATTGCCTTGCTGTACTACCAGGGCCAGCGCAGGCACCCCCGTCACGTCTGCTGACCACGGCCGACGTTCGGTATGTTTCAGACTAGGACGCTATTTCCCCGCTTGTCTGTAGTGACTTTACCCTGCGCGGCAATTTTGGAACCCGTATCAATATGCGCTGCCATAAAATTTCGGTTAGACTCATGTGTATCGCAGAATCCGCTGTTGACGAATGACGCATGACGGCCAGCTGCGTAGGTAAATATGATCATTTCGTGACAAGAGGTCTGACATGAGTACGGGTACTGTAAAGTGGTTTAACGAATCCAAAGGTTTTGGATTTATCACGCCTTCCGACGGCGGCAAGGATGTGTTTGTGCATTTTAGTGCGATTCAGGGCGGCGGTTTTCGTACCCTGAAAGAAGGTCAAGCCGTTGAATTTGAAATCGAAAACGGCCCTAAAGGCCCCCAGGCGACCCAGGTAAAGGCCGCCGGCTAATCCCTCACGCCAGCATCATGCCTGTTACAACCCCGCAACTATTGCGGGGTTGTAACACATATTTAAATGCAGTCTGTCATAGCCCTGCCGTGCAACACACAGCAGGTTAGTCTGTCAGAGATACCATGCTGACCATCGCTCCCATTCATCCTGCATATCTCACCGGTAAAAACGGGATGACTCTTTGTCACCTGCCAGGGGTGTTATCACCTTGAACGCCCCTGTGCTGGAGGTCCGGGATCTCGTCAAGCGTTATCCCCAGGTAAACGCCGTCAATGGCGTAAGCTTTTGCCTGCAGGCCGGCACCTGTTTCGGTTTGCTGGGTCCCAACGGTGCCGGCAAGACGACCACGGTGGAAATACTGGAAGGCATTCATGCGCCAACCGCCGGTGAGATCCTGTACAAAGGCGAACACCTGGGTAAGCGTTTTCGCAATGAAGCGGGCATCATGTTTCAATCCACCGCCCTCCAGGACTACATCACGGTGCGCGAAACCCTGGAGATGTTCGCCCGGCTGTATCCGAAAAATACCGATCTGGACATGTTGATTCAGCGCTGCAACCTGCGGGAATTACTGAAGCGGGATAATCGACAGCTCTCGGGCGGCCAGCGCCAACGTCTGTTACTGGCGGTCGCCCTGGTCAACGATCCGGACATACTGTTTCTGGATGAGCCAACCACCGGACTCGACCCGCAGGCGCGGCGGAATTTCTGGGATTTGATTGAAAGCGTCAAGGCCGAGGGTAAAACGATTCTGCTGACGACACATTACATGGATGAGGCCTACGTTCTGTGCGATGAAATCGCCATCATGGACCACGGCAAGATCATCGCCCAGGGCAGCCCCGAGAACCTGCTGAAAGCACATTTCAACGATACCATTCTGCAGCTTCCTGCAGCAGCCCTGGCAGATACTGATGCACTGCCATACCCGGTACACAAACACAATTCAATGCTCGAGATAACCACCAGTGACGTCAACCAGACGATCGAAGACCTCTTGTCCCGCAATATTTCCCTGCATGGCTTGCAGGTCCGTTCACGCAACCTGGACGATCTGTTTCTGGAACTGACCGGCAAAACCCTGCGAGCCTAGACGACATTATGTTTTTGCAACGCTTTCTGGCATTGCTCCGCACGCGCAACAAGGAATTCCTGCGCGACCGCTCCTCCGTGAGCTGGAATATCATCATGCCGGTACTGATCGTACTGGGCTTCGCCTTTACCTTTACCGGCGATTTTGCCGATCAATACAAGGTCGGTATCGCCAACGATACGGGGAAAGACCTCGGGCTCAACACCTTTCGCCAGACGAAGTACATCGAGTTCATCCCCATCAACGATATCAGCACCGCCATCGTCAAGGTGGAACGCCACCAACTGGATATGTTGATTGATGCCAGCACTCACCGTTACTGGGTAAACAATGAATCACCCAAAGGCTATCTGGTGGAAAGGATCATGCGCGACAGTCTGCACGACGAACTGCGAAAGCAGGTCGTGACCGGCAAGCAGATCCGCTACGTCGACTGGGTAATCCCGGGCATCCTGTCCATGAACATGATGTTCAGCGCCCTCTTCGGCGTGGGCTATGTGATCGTGCGCTATCGTAAAAACGGCATGCTGAAACGCCTGCAGGCAACACCGGTGACGGCCTTTGAATATCTTGGCGCACAGATTGTATCGCGGCTGTTGTTAATCATGGCGATCACCATTTTCATCTTCTATGGCACGAATCTGATTATTGGTTACGCCATGTATGGCTCACACCTGAACCTGTTTCTGGTCTTCGCCCTGGGCGCGATAAACCTGATCAGCCTGGGACTCATTATTGCCGCAAGGGCTCGCAGCGAAGAAACCGCGGGCGGCCTGTTGAACCTGCTGACCTGGCCCATGATGTTTTTATCAGGGGTGTGGTTTTCGCTGGAGGGGACCAATCCCATTATGCAAAAGATCGCCGAAGTCCTGCCGCTGACACACGTCACCGCAGCGGCACGGGCCATCATGATCGACGGTGCAGGACTGGGAGATATTTCCTACCATCTGATCGTCCTGCTGGTACAAACCGTGATTTTCCTGATCATCGGTGCCTTGCTGTTTCGCTGGGAATAATCGAGTAGCTGATCTTGATCAATGCCACCGCTTGACCAAATTGCCGGCGAGGAAGATAGTTTTCACTTGTATATAAGTGCAATGAAGTTTAATGGAGGTTAACGATGCGTTACCTGTTGCTCCTGATGAGTTTTTTGATGCTGGCGGCCTGTGCTGCCGGTCCCTTCCCGGTTACCTCTCCGTATTACCAGATCCCGGCGGGCAGCAAGCTGGTACTCAAGCAGAAACTGGTCATTCCACCAAACGAATCGCGCGTCTACATTCAGTACGGCAAGGTCATCAGCGCGAAGGAAAAGGACAATTTCGAGGTGAATTGTTATTTCCTGTCCTGGGATGTGCTGAATACCTCACAGGAGATTAAACCGGACACCTTCGTCGTCATTAAATCCACACAGAACGACAAATATGTCAAACGCCAGACCAGGACACAACTTGCCATGCGCGGGATGGGTGTTGTCGCGGACAGTGACAGCCCTTATGCGCTGGAATATTCCACTGAAATGGTGATTCACTCCGACCGACAACCGCGGATACGTCGTTTTACCTGTAGTGTATATGAACAACCGACAGATACAAGACAACTGACGGTTGCAGAAATGCAGCGGGCCCTGGGCAAGATCGTGGAGATCCAGTTGAACACAGCGCAGTAATGCAAACACGACGATCGGTGCGGATTTGAATTACAAATAAAAATGCCCAGCCGGCTGCGATCCCGGCTGGGCATGACTGAACGATAGGCCACCTAATCGCGTGGCATATCAAATCGTGTGAGGTTTATTGGCTATCCCCACCAGCCACTGTTGTCAGCGCAGATTTGAAGGCGTCCGGCGCACACATGATGGAGGCGAAGCTGTTACTGCCGATCATGGACAGGTCAGGGAAATTGATGGCAATCCGGAATTCCGCAGGCAGCGCCACGACCTTACCGCCGGAAATGACCAGTTCATACGGCAAGTGTGCAGTGGATTTTATATCCTTGAAGTCGATGCGTGACATGATGTATTTATCCCCGCTGCACTCGGCACGCAGGAGTCCCGGCATTTTCACACCGATGATCGTTTCCTGCTTTCCCGGGAGATCCACGCGGTAAACCTGAGAGACCTTCGGTTTGTTGTTTTGCAGATTCTTTTCCACCGCCTTGATCGCGGATTGATAATCGGGATAAGACGCCAGTTCAAGCGGATCGGTGAAGTATGGCATCAGCCATTTATAATGATAGTCACGCAGTTCTTTCTTGGTGAGGCCTTTTTCCGATCCAAATTCCTTTTCCCGGCCCAAGGCCTTGGCCATCGCATCGGAGACATCGGTCATGTCCGACTTCATGCGATAGACATTGGCCATATAGATCGGATTTGTATAGGAAATCTGTATACCGGAGGGTGTCTTGGTCACGGAGACACGTTCTATCGCCCCGAATGCGCCATAATCTGACTCAGTGGCAACTTTTTTCAGACTGGCATTCGTGACAACGACGATGGTGGCATCATCGTACGGCGAATACATACCGGCAATTTCAAAGCCGTTGTCCGTCAGTTTTTTCTTTACCGTATCGACAACCGCATTCATGTCCGTATTCTTGTCGATCGATCCCAGAATAAACGGCTTGTAATAGGTGTCGGCATGTGCGGAACCCATGGCCAACCCGGCGAGCATAAACAGCGAGAGCACAAAACGGCGTGGAAATGAATAGCTTTTATTATGATTCATAGTGTTCCCCTAGGTGGTATTTATGGTTTACAGAAAAATACAGCGTTGAAGTTATAGCATAAAGACCGGATTCCGTCAGATCTTATATCTTATTGATTTCATGCAGATAATGTTAAACTGACAGAAAATACGCGGGTCTAAGCCGGTGTTTGCACACGCCGCAGCCAGGATTGGCCTTACGGCGCTGGCAAGCTCCGTTGAGCTGTGGAATCATTCGACATGGACGGAGATTACCGCTCGATAACAATCTGGCATCACCAGGAAAATTCTTTAAAGAGGTAACATCATGACTATTCGTACCGCGCTGAGCATGGCCATTTTCACATTCATCCTCATGGCCTGTTCATCCACGGGTCCCATCAAGTTCTATTCGGGGCCACAACAACCCAATGACAAACTGGCCATCGTTATCGTACCGGCGGCGATTACCGTGCTTTCCATTGATGGCCAAAGCGTCAATTCACCTTCCATTCTGTCGGGCACTTATCAGGTACAATTGTCGCCGGGCTTCCATCTGATTTCTTTTCGTTACGAACTGTTCTGGGGCGCACAGGACACCGGCATTCTGGTGAAATCCAAGGAGGTCGGCGTGGATACAACATTTACCGCCGGCAGTACCTACGAGATCCAATACAAGGTTCCACAGAACGCCCGTCAGGCCAACGAATATTTTTTCCACTTTAAGGCGACGCTGGTCGATATGAGCACCGGCAAACAGTCCGCGTCCTACAACATCGAGAACCTCGGCGCGACCGTGGTGGCCAGGAAACAACAGGCGATGGAAGCGGAGCAACAGGCCTCGTCGCCGGCACCCACCCTGTCTGCGGAAGCCGCCGCCAACGCGGATCCGGTCAAACGTCTTAAATTCTGGTGGTTATTGGCCGATCCACAACAACGCAAGGCGTTTACCGACTGGATGAAAACCGCCAATGAATCCTTCGCACCCGATGCCAAATCAGCACCCGCGAGCACAACTGCACCGGCACCGCAAAACAATTCCTCGCCAGACACGATCAATGGCGTCAAGTTGAAACCTTAGTCCATCGCGCTGCAGGTACTACAAAAAAAAGGCCGGTCAAAGACCGGCCTTTTTGTCTCCGTCCGAAACGACGGGTTATTTCTTCTTGTTGCGTTCCAGGGTTTCCTTGATTACCGCATCGGCAACATTCCTCGGACACGCCAGGTAATGCGAAAACTCCATGGAGAACTGGCCGCGACCGGAGGTCATGGTACGCAGGTCGCCGATGTAGCCGAACATTTCGGACAGCGGGCACTCGGCCTTGATACGAATACCCGTGCTGCTGGGTTCCTGCGATTTGATCATACCGCGACGACGGTTCAGGTCACCGATGGTATCACCCACGTTGGCCTCCGGTACGAACACGTCCACCTTCATGATCGGCTCCAGCAATTGCGGACCGGCCTTCGGGATACTCTGACGATAGGCGGCACCGGCTGCCAGTTCATACGCAATGGCAGAGGAGTCTACCGGGTGGTAAGAACCATCGGTCAGCGTGACCTTGAAGTCCAGACACGGGAAGCCCGCCAGGACACCACGGTGCAGGCTGTTCTTGAAACCCTTTTCCACCGCCGGCCAGAATTCGCGCGGCACGTTACCGCCCGTAACCGCGGAGATAAACTCGAACCCGCTGCCCGGTTCACCCGGCTCGATGGTGTAGTCGATCTTGGCGTACTGACCGGAACCACCCGTTTGTTTCTTGTGGGTGTAACTGTCTTCCACGCGCTGGGTGATGGTTTCGCGGTAGGCCACCTGCGGCTTACCGACAATCACTTCCACGCCGTGGGTGCGCTTGAGGATATCGATCTTGATATCCAGGTGCAGCTCGCCCATCCCCTTGAGGATGGTTTCACCGCTGTCTTCGTCGGTTTCAACGCGGAATGAGGGGTCTTCCGCCACCATCTTGCCGATAGCGATACCCATCTTCTCAGCGGCACCCTTGTCCTTCGGCGCCACGGCGATGGAGATCACGGGATCCGGGAAGACCATGGGTTCCAGCGTCGCCGGATTGTCCGGGTCACACAGGGTATGTCCGGTCTGCACGTTCTTCATACCGATAACGGCAACGATGTCACCGGCCTGGGCGCCGCTCAACTCGATACGGTCATTGGCGTGCATCTCCACGATCCGGCCGATACGCTCGGTCTTGCCGGTGAAGGTATTCAGCACAGTCATCCCCTTCTCCAGCTTACCGGAATAAATCCGGATAAAGGTCAGGGCACCGAACCGGTCGTCCATAATCTTGAACGCCAGGGCACGGAACGGTCTGTCCGGGTCCACAATCGCGAAATTGCCGGTCTCGTTACCTTCCAGGTCGACTTCCGGTTGCGGCGGTGCCTCGGTTGGGTCGGGTAAATAGTCGGCTACGCCGTCCAGCACCAGCTGCACGCCCTTGTTCTTGAAGGCGGAACCGCAGAAGGTCGGGAAGAAATGCAGCGCAATCGTACCCTTGCGGATACAACGCTTGAGATCTTCGATGGAGGGCTGTTCACCTTCCAGGTATTTTTCCATCAGCTCATCGTCTTCCTCGACGGCGGTCTCGACGAGTTTCTCGCGCCACTCTTCGATCTTGTCTTTCATGTCCGCAGGCGGTTCTTCGATCTTGTAATTCATCGGGTCACCGGAATCGTCCCAGATCCAGGCCTTGCGGGTCAGCAGGTCAACTACACCCTTGAAGTTCTCTTCGATGCCGATGGGCAATACCATCACCACCGGGCGTGCACCCAGGACCTTTTCGACTTGCGCGACAACGCGATAGAAATCCGCACCGATGCGGTCGAGCTTGTTAACGAAAATGACACGCGCCACTTCGGATTCGTTGGCATAGCGCCAGTTGGTCTCGGACTGGGGTTCCACACCGCCAGAGCCGCAGAACACACCGATACCGCCGTCGAGTACCTTCAGTGAACGGTACACCTCGATGGTGAAGTCCACGTGTCCCGGGGTGTCGATGATGTTGAAACGGTGGTCTTTCCAGAAACAGGATGTGGCCGCTGACTGGATGGTGATACCGCGCTCACGCTCCTGATCCATGAAGTCGGTGGTGGCCGCGCCGTCGTGCACTTCGCCGATTTTATGGACCTTGCCGGTGAGTTTGAGAATGCGTTCCGTTGTCGTGGTTTTACCGGCATCCACGTGGGCGAAAATACCTATGTTTCTATACTTGGCTAAGTCAGTCATCGTCCTGTTACTCTATATATATTGTTCAATGTGCGTTGTTGGCCCCTCACCACGAGAATCGGGGCGCAAAAGCCCGTGGGCAACGGGCGCGCATTATAGCTGAAAGTGATGCGAAATGTGCATGACAATCCTGGTCCGTGGACGGAAATCTCGTGGACCAGGGTATAAAGCCGGGGGACCAGCGCATATCCGGGCAGGAATAAGTCCGGGGATAAACATCAGGATAGCTTGGGGCCCGGTGACGCCCTGCCGAGGCCTGACGTTCTAGGCGGCCCAGCCTACCCCACCGGTGACCGCTTCGGGATGCAGGCGATGGATGTGATGGTCAACCCTGCTGACCGCAGCCGGCGGAACGTCCACCATCATCAGGACCTCCCCGTGGCTCACAGCATCGCGAAATTCATCCTGATGGACATTGGGGATTCTCAGGCTGAATACCAGTCCGAGGGCAAAACTCAGCACCATCACCCCGAGTGGTACGAGGAGATACCATGACGGCGAGAGTACGAGCATGGCCACCAGGACCAGCAGGGCGAGAAAAAATATCGCCAGATTCATTCGCCATAAAAACCATTCCAGGAAGAAGTCCCGGTCCGGTTCGTTCAGACTATGGACATCGCCGCCACCCCGCCACTCCTTTGGGTAGTGAACCACGGTATGCACGCTGAGGCTGGGGATCGCCAGGCTGGACAGCTCGCGCGGCAAATTCTGGCCATGGTCGGTATCGGGAAACAGGTAATACAATCTGCGTTTCATCCTGCACCTCCTGACATATCTGGGTTAAGGACGAGTTTTGGATGAACCACAGCCTGCCACGTTTGGCAGGTTGTGGACGGCTGCAAAATCAGCCTAGCCTTCCGCTATATAGTCGTCGGAGTCATTCCCTTTGAGGACGATATGACCGTCGTTGTGTAGCTCCAGATAGAGCTGACGATTCGCCTCGGATTCAAAATAAATCTCCAGGCCGTTGTCGCCATCACCATCATATACACAGGGATGCTCTTCCGGGTTGGGAACATCGTGCAGGGTTATGGGATCAGTTGTGCTACGAATATGCATGTTGTGGCCCTCCGCTGAGGTTGAGGGAAACTACAGGCACCTGCGGCACCTCGAACTTACACAATATAACCGAACGAATTATCCGAGGCATCCTTGGGGACCTGGACACCGGCCAGCTGGCAGCCCTGGCTGACCGGCCCGCCGGGAAATAATTGAAACAGATACTTGGCACCACCCTCGTCCGCGAAACGTTGACCAAGCGCTTCTGACAATTCACGTGCGTGCCTGAGTTCACCCGCATTGGCAAAATAAGTCCGAATGAAATCGATAACACCCCAATGAGCATCGGTCAGTTTGATACCCATGGACTTGGCGGTATCCTTGGCAACATCCTTGTTCCAGTTTTTGAACATGGCAACGGCATCGTCATCATGGATACCTAACACCAATTCTCGCTTTTGTTGCTGGTCCAACTCCATAATCATGACAAACCTCCTCTTCACATTCGCTGTAAGTATGACCGCTCGACTCGCTAATAATTCAACGTCACTACTGTACGTGTGTATTCATTAATTTTCTGTGGAAATTGACAATTCGGGGATGAACGTATCGACCGACTTATTTAAAGTGTAGCCGCTATTGGCAAGCGTACAATGCCAAGATCGGTTCCGCAGCCACTGAATTGCGTGAGCGAAAACCAAAAATGACAGCTCTTCACAGACTCCGCTGAACTCAGACCTGTACATAATCACCAGATACTAATGAAGAATACCCGGACCCGCCGAAGCCTGATTAGATTGTGGCCAATTTTCCGGGGCGGCGGAACGGTCTTTTCAACGGCAAGCCATTGCCAGTATTGAAAATAAACGGCTGACGATCAGACTACATCCAATTGGTGTGGATTATCACCAGTGGCATCATTCGTGATGCAGTACGAAGGCCTTCTCGACAGTAAAATTGCCTATACCGCGATGATTGGTCATGGTCCAGCCCTGCTGCTTGAGATAATCCGTCATGTCCTTGTTCATATCCGGATTCCCACAGATCATAATGCGGTCGTATTCGGGGTGTGCATGCGGCAACTGATGCTTCGCGAACAGTTCACCGGATTTAAATAACTCGGTTCCGCGCACGGGTGTGTGAAACGTTTCACGCGTGACTGTCGGGACATAGATAAGGCGCTCACCCTGCAGCGACTCCAGTTCATCTTTATAAGCGAGTTCCTTCACCGTGCGCACGGTGTGGATCAAGACAATGCGTTCGAATGCCGTGTAGGTTTCGGAACTGCGAACCAGCGACATGAAGGGCGCCAGACCGGTGCCCGTGGACAGCATGTACAGGGTGCGTCCCGGTTGCACATACTTGAGAGTCAGCGAACCGGTGGTCTTGCTGTTAATCCAGACCCCTTCACCGATCTGGATCTGCGCCAGGCGGCTGGTCAGGGGACCATCGGGCACGTGAATACTCAGGAACTCCAGGTGATTACTGGCATTGTTGGATACGATGGAATAGGCGCGAGCGATTAATTTGCCTTCCGCCTTCAGCCCAAGTGTTACGAATTCCCCGTTTTCAAACTGAAAATCCTGCGGGCGCGTGGTAGTGAAACTAAATGTCTTGTCCGACCACTTCTGAATGGATGTTACTGTTTGTTCACTATAAGCCACGATCCGTACCTCTTGCTGTGTTCGAATACCAGTGCCTGTTTAGATGGGGACGTCGACAGTGAGTTCCAAGCTACCGTCGCATATCCTTGCGTCCAGAACACTTACGTCTGACGCGTGTATCAATCGTTATCCGTATAGCTTAATGCGTATAACGCACGAGCTGGCTTCGGTATCGTGATACCAAAGGGTGTTGCTGACCGAGCAAATCAAAAATACGCAACATGGCACGCCGCGGATAATCATCAGCATAGCGCATATCCATCTCCATCATACTCAGCAGTGTCTGTAATGCGGGTTCATATTGTTGCTCTACGACATAGTGCGCCACTAATTGCCGGCGCAAATCCAGATTTGCTGGCATGGCGACGAGTTGCGACTCTATCCCGGCAATGTCGTGGTCCATATCGGCTTCACTGGCGAATACCAGCGAGGCCTCGAGCTGCGTCACTTCCTCGAGTCCGCGCAATGCATCCGGTAAAGACGCAAGCACTGACAACGCTTCATCGTAGCGTTGTTCGTGCCGCAGTAATTTGCACATCGCCACCGGCAGGCGCGGATTCTCCGGATCATCCACAATCGCCTGCGCCAGACCCGTAAAGGCTGCCTGCGTGCGACCTTCGGCATAGTCACGCACCGCCTCACTCAGCGCGCGGTCCGAATCGCGGGCAACGTACCTGTCCAGCACCTTACGCAAATCGGCCTCCGCCTGATAGCCGCGCCAGGTCTCCACTACCCGGCCATGACGAAACAACTTCAGCACCGGCACGCTGGTCACCGCGTATTCCTTGGTAACAATAATTTCGGTTTCCGTATCCACGTTCACCAATAACAGGCGGCCGCCATAGTGATGAATCAATTGATCCAGGATGGGATACTGGCGCAGGCAGGGTCCGGCCTTACGCGACCAGAAATTTACCAGCACCGGCCCCTGCAAGGAATTGTCGACGACCCGCGACTGAAAGGTCGCGTCTTCGGCGGCAAGAATATATGGCGAATTGACGGTATCTATCATAAGCCAAGACGACAACCCCGCCGGCGGCGGGGTGTCTGTACATTTAACACAGAGCCCTGCACCTAGTATGCAATGGCGCGAGCCACGGCAATCATCACCACAAACAGGACGAACAACCCGGTGAACACATAACCCAGGGTGCGTACAACAGCGGAATCCTGACTACTCACAACTGCAACCTCCCAGCTAACCTATTGAAATATGGCCATTTCGACCAACCCGTAAAACGGGAATAGTATAGTGCTCCACTCGGGTATTGGGTAGTTGAGAGTTCTGATGGGTGGATAAGGGAATTTTTGCGGTTGTTTGCCGCAAGCAAAGCCTGATTTCAGCGGGCTCAATGACGGCGTTGCCAGATCAGTTCGCCATTTTTATATACGGCCTTGATGCGATGGAACGGCACGCTGTGGGCAAGCCCCTCCACGTCGACATAATGAAAGAAATAATGATCGCCCGGGGCAAAAATCACCGCAGCCAGCGGCAGGCGCACCAGTTCGCGTTCCAGGTGATCGAGGAAAGCGACTTCGAATCGGCCCTGCCCAAATGCCGGGTCCCAGCGTATGCGGTTGAGTAAATCCTGTATGGGCTGCATCACGAGCTGCCTGGATTAATGGTATTTCCAATCACCAGTTTAATGGTTTGTCACTAAGCGTGTTCTCAACTCTTTTGATCAAGGTCAACGCATTTGCCCCTTGACGTATTACGCTAGTAAACCACCAAAAGGAGGTGTCTATGCAAATACCCCTGCAAATTACCTATCGCGACATGCCGCCATCTGAAGCGGTAGATGCCAGTATTCGGGAACGGGCCCAGAAACTCGAAATCTTCGCCGACAATATCACCAGTTGCCGGGTTGTGATTGAAGCCCCGCACAAACATCATCATAAAGGACAGCTATTTTCCATCCACATTGACATCACCCTGCCCGGTCATGAGATCGCGGTTTCACGCCAGCCGGACAAAAATCACGCCCATGAGGATATCTATGTTGCGATCCGGGATGCCTTTGATGCCGCACGCCGCCAATTGGAAGACTACAACCGGCGTTATCACGGTAATGTAAAACTGCACCAGCCTGAACCGCATGGGCAGATCCTGGTACTGAATCCAGAACAGAATTTCGGAATCATTAAAACGCCGGATGGCCGGGAAATTTATTTTCATCGCAACAGCATTATCAACGCCGATTTTGACCAGTTGGCACCTGGCATGAGCGTCCACTTTACCGAAAGCAATGGCGATCAAGGTCCCCAGGCCAGTACCGTGCATATTGAAGGCAAACATCACACCGTCAGCAGGTGATTGCGGGAGACATGACGCCCGGACAGACACTGCGCAACATTGAAGTCCTGAGCCTGGCGAAGATACGGGACCTGTCGCGCCGGTTGGCGAGGCGGATCCAGGCGGATCGGTTTAAACCCGACATTGTGATCGCCATTGCACGCGGAGGTTTCGTCCCCGCCCGATTGTTGTGTGATTACCTGGATATTTATGACCTGACCGGTATCCGTATCGCACACTATACCGGGACCGAGATTCAGCCACAGGCCAGGCTTTCGATCCCATTAAATATCGATGTTCGCGCTAAGACGGTATTGCTGGTGGATGATGTCGACGATACCGGTGATACCTTACAACTCGCGCTTGAACATCTGCATGGCTTCGCTCCGACGACCGTTCGCGTTGCCGTCCTCCACCACAAGACCACCTCGCGCGTGGTACCGGACTATTTAGCGGAAGAAGTCTTGCGCTGGCATTGGATCACATATCCCTGGGCCATCACCGAGGACGTACTCGGACTGGTGCGCAAAATGCAGCCCGTCCCTACCGAGGTGGAGGAGGCGGTCCGACGCTTAGCGCAAGACCACGGTTTACGTATTTCCAAGAAGGTAATGGAGGACGTCTTTCGCCTGCTGGCCCGGAAGCCGTCGGGTCTCAGGCAGGCATGAACTGTTTGTAATCGCGGTAGATACAGCGATCCATGACCACCATGATGCCATGCTCCTGCGCTCGCTGAGCTGCTGCAACGTTGATAACCCCGTCCTGCAGCCACAGGGCGGGCACGTGCAAGTCGATGCAGGCATCGACAATGGGGTCAACGTGCTCGGGCGCACGAAATACATCGACCAGATCGATCTTGCCAGGCACCGCGTACAGATCCGGATAGGCCGGTTCACCCAGAACCGAATCGACTGCCGGACGCACCGGGACGATGGTATAGCCAAATGACTGCATCGCCCGGGCGACAGCGTGGGAGGGTCGATTGCTTTTCGGTGACAAACCCACCACCGCAATGCGCTGACACTGTTGCAACAACGTAATGATCTGTTCCGTCGACGGATTGCTGAATTCACTCATGGCATGTGACCGAAAATAATCACGTGACGATCACTGACGATCGCCGTTTGCAAGTGGTCGAGTTGTGCATCGTGCAATTGCATGGCAATTTCCTCTTGCGTGAATGCAGCACACAGTGAGGCCAGAAAATCCGCGCGCAGGATATCCGGTTCGTCACTGGCATATTGCGATACCATGGTCTCGGCGGCTTGCCGTGTGGGCGGCCGCAACAGATCCATGACCAACACGGGTGCACCCGGTGCCGCGAACTGTTTGACACTGCGCCATAAAACTGTCGGGTCGTGCAGATGATGTAACAGGCTGTTACTGATTACAACATCGTACTGCGGCAAGGCTAAGGCCGCTGCCGGCAAACAGACCTCGAACAGGTCAATCCGCTCCGACAAGCCCTGGTGCGCATTCAATTCACGCCCCTGTTGTAACATCGCGGCTGAGCCATCAATGCCATGAATCCGGGATTGCGGGTGCGCACGCGCAAAACGGCGACTGATGTCGGCCGGCCCGCAGCCCAGATCCAGCACGGTCCCGGCAACCGGCATGCCCGGGAATTTTTCCATGAACAGACTGACAAAGCGCGAATGCGGCTCGCTGAAATCCGCCTGCGCATAGGCAATTGCCTGCGCCGTTTCGTTCATGAGTTCTGGTTCCGGAATACGTTCCATATCATTTACGCATCAGGTGTATTCGTACACGCTAACATCTTTGCCGGCAGAGATCATGTTGTGGTCTCATCAGGCGGTGGTTGGTGCGAGCGGCAGGCGATACAAAAACCTCGCCAGAATGCCTCCCAGGATAAACAGGGAGATACCGCAGCCAGCGATAACCATGGTCACGCTGATATGATCCGCTGCCGCACCCAGGATCAATTGTCCGATGGAGACCATGCCCTGCAATGAAATCGTAAACAAGGCCATCACCCTGCCCCGCAATTCATCCGGAACCGCCAGTTGAATCAGCGTATTGCTGCTGGCAAAGACGGTGGTGCCGGCAAAGCCAAGGACAAACAGGATGGGCAGGGCCAACGTGTGCCAGGGATTCGCCGCGAACAACACCAGCCCGGTTGCCATGCTGATCGCGGCGATGGCCACTCTGCGCTCCAGCAAACGAAAATCACGCCGACCTGCGAGCAGCAAGGCGGCACTCAGGGAACCCGCACCCAGCATGGCCATCAGCAACCCTAGTGTCCTCGGCCCTTGTTCAAACACCTGGACAACGAAGATCGGCAACAACACCACCATGGCCGAACCCAACAGACTGACCGACGCGACCAACAACAACAAGGTCCGGATCAGGTTATGCTCCCGCGCAAAATGCAGACCGGACCACAGCCCGCTCACCCCTGTCTTCGAATGTTCACGCTGGATTGTCGGCAACCGCAAATACGTCAGGCTGACCAGGACAGCGATGAAGGTCACTGCATTAAGCAAAAATACCGGGCCCTCCCCGACCCACGCCACCAGGACGCCGGCGAGGGCCGGACCGATAAAACGCGCCAGATGAAACATGCTGGAATTGAGCGCGATGGCATTGGGCAGATCCTCGCGCGGGACTAGTTGTGAAATGAAGGACTGACGGACCGGTGTCTCTATCGCCTGTACCAGGCCCAACATCAGCGCCAGCAACAGGATATGCCATGCCTGTACCCAGCCGGCGACCGTGAGTACGCCCAGACCAATCGCCTGCACCATCGCCAGGATCTGCGCGATGATCATCAGCCGCCGTCGCGAAAAGCGATCCGCCAGCCAGCCGCCGTAGACGGCAAAGATCAAATGCGGCACCAGAGTGGCCGAGGCCACCAGCCCCAATAATGTCCCGGAACCCGTGAGGCGATAGACCAGCCAGGCCTGCGCCGTCGATTGCATCCAGGTGCCGTTAAGCGAAACCAGTTGTCCCAGATAAAACAGTCTGAAATTACGGTGACGTAATGATCGAAAAATATGTTGGGCCATAAGACCTGCTAAATCAAAACTCCAAATGTAGCTGCTGATGGGATATTACTTTGCCAGCAAGGCGATACCGCTGATGACAAGCAACACGCCAATCGCGCGCTGAAACTGGCGTTGCGTGATACCTGTGTGTATGCGTCCGCCGATAAACAAGCCCAGCGCCATGACGGGAAAGGCGACGGCGATCCACAACACCATATCCCGGTTGTAGAAGCCGGAACCGACATATCCGGTAAAACGCATCCCACCATCAATAAGAAACAAGGTGGCAATAGTGGAACGAAAAATACTCTTCGGCAGACCGCGCATCTGAAAATAGATCACATACAAGGGACCACCGGTGCCAAACATCGTTCCAATCATGCCGCCCAGCGAACCGGCAAACCCCGCCCATTTACGGCTGCAGCGTTGTTTGAACTCCGGCCCAATCAGGCTGTAGACAGCGAATAACAGAATAAAGCCACCCAGGGCATGCACCATGAGCGCGGGATGCACGCTCTTCAATAGATAGATCGCAACGATCACCCCGATGGCGGTAAACGGCAGTACGGGTAACAACTCCCGCCATTGCGTATATTCGCGATGACGCCAGCCGTGTACCAGCGAGGCGGAGACATCCAGTACGTTGATGCACGGCACCACAAAGGTCAGTGGCATGAACAGGGTCAGCAAGGGGATCGCAATCAGGCCGGAACCAAAACCCGTGACGCCGCGAAAGGTATATGCAGCAGCAAGAATCGCGACAGAGATGACTATCTCGTGCAGGGGTAAACTCGTGAACATAAATTTATTCTATCATCTCCGGCGCCTGTCACCTACGTATCACCCGCCGGGGGGGCATTATTTCTCAGACTCTTTTGCTGCTTACTCGTTTTTGCAACCGGGCGTACATACACTATATTTACTAAATCAAATCATGCAGACGAATTTACGTGTTGGAAAACAAACAACATCTGGTTGATTCCGAAGAAGAAATCCTTGTTGAACAAGGCAAACGTATTCGTGCCCTGCATGAAATCATTTCCAGCCCCGATCTGACTTTCGATCAACAAATCGATGCGACCTTGCGTCTCGGTTGCCAGTTTTTAGGGACGGAAATCGGCAAGGTCGGTCGCCAGGACCCGGACAAAAATATTTCCGAATTTCTCAATACCGTGGTCATGAGCGACCTGCCAGTCAGGCGTGGCATCACCTTGCCGCTGGATAAAACGTTTTGCCATATCACCTTTTCCAACCCCGAAACCGTGACGATCAGTCATGTGGCTGAATCGGAATATAAAGATCATCCCGCTGCGGAGTTCCTGGGCATACAGTCGTACATCGGCTGTAGCATCAATGTACATGGCAAGAAATTCGGTACGGTCAATTTTTCCAATCGCAAACCTGTGAAACGGCCGTTTACTGAGGCGGATAAGGACCTGGTAAACCTGATTGGCAGTTGGATCAGCGTAATGATGGAGCGTCAACTGGAAGCGGAAGAACTGAAAAAATCCAAGGAAGCGGCCGATGCGGCAAACCAGGCGAAAACCAGTTTCCTTGCCAACATGAGCCACGAGATTCGCACACCACTCACATCGATTATCGGCTATGCGGAAGCGGCACTTGATTCAGATCAGACATCAGAACAGCATATTATGTCTTTACAAATAATCCGGCAAAGCAGCGAGCATCTCCTGAATCTGATCAACGATCTGCTGGATTTCACCAAGATCGAGGCTGGCGCACTCGATATCGAAAGAACAGTCACCGATCCATTACAAGTTATGTCTGAGGTCGAATCGATTATGGCCGGACAGGCCAGGAAGAAAAACCTCGACTTTTGTGTTGAGCACCACTATCCCTTGCCGTCGAGGATTATGAGCGACCCATTGCGTCTGAAACAAATTTTGTTAAATATCTGTAGCAATGCAATCAAGTTCACCCAATCAGGCTCGATCCGAATCGCGCTCAGATACGATCAGCCGGAAGACACCCTCAGCTTAACCGTCAAGGACACGGGTATCGGTATGACACCCGAACACCTGCAAAAAATTTTCAAACCATTCAAACAGGCGGATGCCAGTGTCTCCCGCCGTTTTGGCGGCACCGGGCTCGGGCTCTCCTTATCAAAACGCCTGTCCAATCTGCTCGGCGGCGATCTCAATGTTTCCAGCGAACCGGGTTCCGGTTCTGAATTCACACTGACACTCAACCAGGTGCAGGCGGGAATTGAATCGGCAACACTCGTCAACAGCCTTGCGGATATCCTCTCCACCCGACAATCTCAGCAGACGCAGAACACCAATCAACAGCTCGCCGGCGAAGTCCTGTTAGTAGAAGACAATGAGCTGATTCAGCAGTTGATCAAAACGTATTTGCTGAAAATGGGGGTGAGTGTCACTTTGGCGGATAATGGTGTCACCGCGGTCAATCTGGCGCAACAGCGCGAATTCGATCTGATCTATATGGATATGCAGATGCCATTGATGTCAGGTGTGGATGCAGTCAAGGCTTTACGAGAGAACCACTATCATGGCCCGATCGTGATGCTGACCGCCAACGCCACACTGGCGGATCGAACGCTATGCAAGACCATCGGCAGCGACGATTTCCTTACCAAGCCCGTCAACCGCCAACAGTTGTACGACACCACGCGGAAATACCTGCAGCGGAACTGACGACGATTCTTCGTCCTGTTTCTCCCACAGCACCTGCAGACCGGTTAATTCCCCGATTTTCCCCGACAAACTCCCGCCCACTACCTTTGTTTGTAAGTAAACAGTGGTCAAGGGCTGAGTACAAAATCAAAAAAAAAAATGGGGTGGACGCCGGACATTGCGCTTGAACTTCCTTATGGCCAGGACCATAATAATTAGCACACTATCTATTAGTAAGGTAATCATCAAGGGCTTATGTCAACACCAAGTGAATTACTGGGTATGACCATCGGTGAAGTCTCTCGCAGCTGGCGTGCCAAACTGGACGAGCGCCTGCGCCCGCTGGGGTTGAGTCAATCACGCTGGATGGTCTTGTTACACCTGTCCAAGCGCGGCGACGGTGTGGTGCAAAAGGCCCTGGCCGAGTGGCTGGGCATCGAAGGGCCGACACTGGTGCGCATCCTGGACAGGATGACCGAAGACGGCTGGATTGAACGGCGCGAATCCCCCACGGACCGCCGGGCCAAGACGGTGCACCTGACCGAACAATCCCGCGCCATCATTCAGCAAATCAACAAGGTCGCGCTAAAACTTCGCAGCGAATTATTAACGGACATCCCGCCGGAAGATATTGAAGTTTGTATGCGGGTATTACAGCAGATTAAACAGAAGGCCGGTCTCGTCTAAAGCGCCGGCAACGGAGAAAGGATCATGCAAAAACGAATACTCATCCTGGTAATCGTGATTGTGTTAGGTGCATCAGGGATCTGGACCTATCAGGCATACGCAACTCACCACCCGAGTACTGAAGACGCCTACGTCGGTGCGAATATCGTGCGGGTCGCACCGCGTGTCAGCGGACGCGTGGCCACATTGTCGGTCGCCAATCATCAATTCGTGCATAAGGACGAGGTGTTGTTTAGCATCGATCAGACACCATTTCGCTTTGCCCTCGAACAGGCTGACGCCGAACTGGCGCTGGCAAAGCGGGAAGTTGCCCAGGCCGAAGCGACTGTGGCCTCAGCGGATGCCGAGGTACATAACCGCCAGGTATTGTTGGATAACGCCAAGTCGAAACTGGATCGGGCAAAGCGGCTCGCCAGGAAAGATTATATCTCCACCGAAAGCGTGACCGACGCCGAAGCGGATTACAAAAGCGCTGCCGCCAATCTCCAGGTTGCGCAGGCAAAACTGGAGGAGGCCAATCGGGAACTGGGTAAACCGGGTGACGAAAACGATCGCATCGTCCAGGCCAAGGCGGGCCTGGACCAGGCACAGTGGCAACTGGATAACACCACCGTGGCCGCGGCCTGTGCCGGTACGGTCAGCGAACTGAATCTACAACCGGGCAACGTGGTCAATGCCGACAAGGACGCCTTTGTGCTGGTCTGCAGTAATCAATACTGGGTAGATGCCAATTACAAGGAGACTCAACTGGAAAATATCCGGCCGGGACAACCGGCGACGATTCACGTCGACATGTATCCGGATCACCCTTTCCACGGCATTGTGGAGAACGTCAGCGCCGCCACCGGTTCGGTGTTCTCGTTACTGCCGCCGCAAAACGCCAATGGTAACTGGGTGAAAGTGATCCAGCGGGTGCCGGTGCGCATTCGCATTGATCATCCGGACCCCGCGTTTCCCTTACTGGTGGGCACCAGTACCACGGTGACGATCGATACCACGGCAAAGGCCAAAAACCAGAAGGTTGCCGAGAACGATACTTCAACATTACCAAATACGGTAAAGCCGTAGGCCTGAGTCCGCGCTCATGAACATGCAGCGGTTCCTGATTTCCGTCGCCGTGATGGCCGCCACCGTCATGCAGGTGCTCGACACCACCATCGTGAATGTCGCACTGCCGCACATGCAAGGCGAACTGAGCGCCACCCCGGATCAGATCAGCTGGGTCCTGACCAGTTACATGGTGTCATCCGGGATCTTCATGCCGCTCACCGGATTTTTTACCCAGCGCCTGGGTCAGAAAAAGTTTTTGTTCTTCAGTATCACCGGCTTTGTTATCGCCTCGGTGCTGTGCGGGCTCTCCACCAGCCTGAGTGAAATCGTCGCGTTCAGGTTGTTGCAGGGCATCAGCGGTGCGGCGCTGGTACCGCTATCACAATCCGTCATGGTCGCCACTTTCCCACTGCACGAACGCGGCAAGGCCATGGCTATCTGGGGCATCGGCGTCATGGTCGGCCCTATCCTCGGTCCGACACTGGGTGGCTGGCTGACCGAATACATGTCCTGGCGCTGGACCTTCTTTATTAACCTCCCGGTGGGAATACTCTCTGCCATTCTGGTGCTACGTTACATCCCGGATACGCCGCGCAGTGAACGCAGCATGGATTGGATGGGCCTGACCCTGATGGCCATGGGCGTCGCCGGTTTGCAATATGTTCTGGACCGCGGCGCCCAGGATGACTGGTTCGCCTCACCGGTAATCCAGTTTGTCACTTATCTGAGCATCGTCGGCTTCATCGGTTTCATCTTTCATACCCGTTCGCACAAGGGCCATGCCCTGTTCAGTCAGGAGATCTTCAAGGATCGCAATTTCATGACGGCGAGTTTATTGATGGGGTTTCTCGGCCTGGGCCTGTTCGGTTCCATGTTATTGCAGCCGCTGATGCTCGAAGGCCTGATGAACTACCCTACCCTCACCACCGGACTGACGCTGGCGCCCCGCGGCATCGCAAGCATGTTCAGCATGATGCTGGTAGGACGGTTGATCAATCGCGTCGATCCGCGCTGGCTGATCATCACTGGCATCGGCATCTTCACCCTGGGTTCCTATCAGACGACGCAATACAGCCTGGTCATGGGCATCTGGCAGGTGATCTACCCCATGTTGCTGCAGGGCATGGGCCTGGGCATGGTGTTTATCCCCCTGTCGACCCTGGCCTTCTCCACACTCGCGCCGCAGTATTCCGCGGAGGCCGCCGGAATGTACAGCCTGTTGCGCACCATTGGCTCTGGCATTGGTGTGTCCGTCGTGGCAACGGTATTGACCAGTCACGCACAGTACGCCTGGCATAATGTCGGCGGCCAGTTACAGCCTTTCAATCATGCCTTGTCACCCTACCTGAACCAGTTGGGGCTGACCGTAGACTCGCCGCAGGCCATCGGCGTACTGGCCAAGGTGCTCGCGCAACAATCACAGATGATCGGCTTTCTGGACGCCTACATCTTTGTCACCATCGCCTTCGCGGCAATGACGCCCTTTGTCTTTATCATGAAAAACACACACTCCACGAAACCGCCAGCCGCGGCGATGACCGCGGCTGACTAAGCGCCGCGCCAGGACCGTCCGTTTATCCCGGAATTGACGAATTGCGCAACCAACCCGCCGTCCCGGCTTGTCCAGCTAATATGGGCGCACCAATTTATTACACGACCACGTTTGATAGCCTCTGAATGGTGCGTAGCCGGTGAGAGCCAGGATAATTACTGCCCCTAAGACATTGTATTCAATGTAATCAATTTGAATGTCACAATGGCATACAGGTTGCTATGCTAAGTCAATCTAAGCACCTTGATTATCAAGAAAATTTAACTCCCCCGCGGCCCTATGCAAGCACGAACCAAAGTAAATTTCAGACTGGATAAATACCGGGTGATCGTCATCTCGATCGCCTTTTTCCTGGTATTCGATCTGGGGGTCCTCATACTTAACTTTTATATTTCGAGCCAGATCAAGGGGGATGCCATCGCGGTCAACCTTGCCGGTCGCCAGCGGATGTTATCGCAGCGCATGGTAAAGGCCTTGCACGAAATTCAGGACAGCACGCTCACCGGCATCAGCGCCGCGGCTTCCATCAGAGAGCTACACCAGACCTTCGATTTGTTCGATAACACCCTCCATAGTTTCCACCTTGGCGGACAGACTACTGGTGGCAATGGGGAGCCGGTAATTTTAAATCAGGTAAGCTCGCCTCATGGCGTTGACGCGATTAAGGAGGCGCTAACGATCTGGCTTCCGTTCCGGGAAAAACTGCTGACGATCTTGCAGGCATCGCCGCAGGCGTTACCCGCTCTCTTGCCTGAAACCATTGCCTATGCCCGCGATAACAATATCGCGCTGCTCGAATCAATGAACACCCTCACCAGTGATCTCGAGGACGTCGCAGCCAGCAAGGCCAATCGTTTGCGCACCATTCAAACCATCGGGATTTTCCTTGCCCTCGGCAATTTCTTTCTCATTGTGTTTCACTTTCTGCGCCAGATGCGCGTGCGTGACCGGGCGATCGAACTGGCGAAACAGGAAACGGATGAAATCCTGGGGACCGTAAACGAAGGTCTGTTTCTCATCGATGCCAACTTCAACATCGGTTCACAGTATTCCGCGCAAATGGAGTCCATCCTGGGCGAAACCAGTCTTGCCGGAAAAAACTTCCTGGATATCCTCAAACAGCGGGTATCGGAAACCGTGGTCAACCTTAGCCGCGATTATCTCAAACTCCTGTTTGAAGGTCGCGTGAAGGAAAAACTCGTGGCCAACCTGAATCCCTTGCGCGAAGTGCAGTACAAGGCCGACCTGACTAACACATACGCGCACAGCAAGTTCCTTGATTTTTCGTTCAATCGGGTTGTTGAACGTGATGGGATCAAACACATTCTGGTAACCGCAAACGATATCACCCAGAAAGTGATTTTGATGAAAGAACTGGAGAAAAGCGAACTCAACAATATGATCCAGATCGAGCTGTTGCTCGGTGTGCTCAAGGTCAGCCCTGCCGTCCTGAAAGAGTTTATAGACAAGACGGAATTCGAGCTACATGGCATTAACCGGATGCTAAAGAATCACACGCATTATGCGCACCGTCAGACATTGCAGGAGATATTCGCCGTCGTGCACACCATCAAGGGCAACGCCGCGGTCATCAACATGAACCTGTTCGAGCAGCGCATGCATGAGTTTGAAGAAGCTATCACTACCATTCTCGAACGCAATCAAAATATTATCGGCCAGGACTTTCTGTCTCTGGCCATCAAGCTCGAAAGCAGCCTGCAGCTGGTAGATATCGTACACGCCTTTCTCGAAAGAATTTTCGAGATCAATCGCGAATTCTCAACTGACAATCATCATTCCATATTATCGGTCGGTGACTTCGAGAAACTGGCGCAGCGCATCAGCCATGACAAAGGCAAGAAAGTTATTCTGGACTACCATGGATTCAATCCGGACCTTATTCCCACTGACAAACAATCGCCAATACGCGATATCGTGCTCCAGCTCCTGCGTAACAGCGTCGTGCACGGCATTGAAGCCCCGGGTGAACGCCGGCAGGCCAACAAGGAAGAGACAGGCCATATTACCCTGACAACGCTTTCCGCGGGCGCGGATGTCAATGTGGTATTACGAGATGATGGCCGCGGGATCGATATCAAAACCATACGTAAACGTGCTATTGATAGCGGCATGTGGAGCGCTGAAGAAATCACCGCGTGGGATGACAATGAACTTATCGGATTAATCTTCGAAGACGGGTTTTCCACAGCCGACAATACCGACCGTGATGCCGGACGCGGCATCGGTATGTCCGCAGTCAAACGTACATTAAAATCCATCGGTGGCAAGCTGGATATCAGTTTCGAACCCGGGCAATATTGTGAATTCAGAATCAGCGTTCCCGCATAAAGGTGTATGCATGAAACTTCTCGTAGTAGATGACTCAAATGTGATTCGTGGCCAGATCAAACGCGCGCTCGCGTTAAACGATGTCGATATCATCGGTGATGCCGCAAACGGCATTGACGCGCTGGACCGTTTCCGCGCCCACCAGCCGGAATTGGTTACCATGGACCTCACCATGCCGGAACTGGACGGTCTCAAATGTATTGAGCAAATCATGGCGATAAATCCAAGCACACGGATACTCGTAATCTCCGCACTTGCCGACAAGGCAACAGCCATCGAAGCATTGAAAAAAGGCGCACAGGGCTTTCTGTGCAAACCCTTTAACGAAACGGAATTAAACCAAGCCTTGCAGGAATTGATCAAAGATGAATGAAATCGACGAACATGACTTACAGGTCTTTATTGACGGTGCCCTGCACTACTTTACCCAGATCAGCGATGAAAGTGCCGAGGTCCGAATTCCCTATCTCATCAAGGACGACCTGATAATGGATGAATTCACCGGGATGATTGAGATCACCGGCATGCGCAGCGGCAAGATTTATTTTTCCGCACCGCGGGCCATGTTGAGGCATATCCTGCATTCCCTCGGCGAAAATGCGAATAACGAAGAACTCTACAGCGACCTCGTCGGTGAAATTGCAAATATCATCTCCGGCAATGCACGTCGAAAACTGGGTAGTGACTTCAATATCAGCGTACCTCAAGTTGTACGCCAGGAAATCATCCAGATGCTGGATAAGAAGGTGCACCAGTTTGCCATTCCCATCCGCTGGAAATTTTACACCTCGTCCCTGGTGATTCGACTGCATTAGCAGTGGCTGCGACGGCTTAGGACCTGTCTCATGCGCTTATAATGGAATTTTATAGCTGCTGATAGAGCTTTTTTATTATTGCTATGTCCTTGAAAGATAATCGCTTGGCGCGTCGCACCGCGCATGCAAGGCATGCTCATTTATCCTCAGAATTAAAATGTGGGATAAATTCAACACGCCAGCCGCAGCCGGGACACTTCTTGTCTATACTTGGAAAAATCTCCCCCACATCTCTACCCCATCACGCACAGGATGCCAGCAAGGAGGTCGCATGACAGCGGTGAGCCAAATGGCAGTCAAGCCCAAATTCGATGAAGACGGTCTTATCATCGACCCGACACTCTGGAATGAGGAAGTTGCAGAGGACATTGCCGAACAACTTAATATTCGTTTAGGTGCTGAACATTGGGTCGCAATCTACGCCTTGCGAAACTACTACAAGCGCTTTGGTGTTGCGCCTGCGATGTCCAGCATTTGTCGTGAAAATGCCAGGGACAAACACTGGATTCATGATCTGTTCGACAGTTGCTTTAATGCCTGGCGTGTTGCCGGACTCGCCAATCCCGGCGAGGAAGCCAAATCATACCTGAGTGATATGTAGTAATTACCGATGTGTAACTTATAAAATTAAAAGGCGGTGACTTCCATGTCACCGCCTTTCGAGTTGATATAGACCTTCGTTAAAACGATCCTGTTTTATAAAATCCAGTTACCACATCAACCATGCCTGAAGCGTTGCCGTATTGTGGTCAGATGCGGCGCTGCCTGTCGCACCGGCCACCTTCGCATAAGACACGTATTGCGCCGTGAACTTGGTATTTTGCCAGGGCAGATAACTGAACTGCGCGGTATAGGCGGTATCATCATACGCACCATCATTACCACTGCTGTTTGCCACACCCAGTGTTGCCGTCGCGTGATAACCCCAGTGATATATCGCATCCAGACGCGCGCTCTTTAAGGTAGGCGTGCCACCACTTGAGAAATCGAGGGTCTGCTTCTCGTTGGTGTAACTGGCGTGTACACTGATCATGTTATTATCGCTTAACGGGTGTTCATACTGCGCATCGACCGTTCCATCGTCATACGTATCAGTAGGACCGGCATAGGTAGTGCCATCGACAAGCTTGGTTTGCATACCGTAGGCACCTACCATGAGATAGTCGCCGCTATCTAACGTCTTGTTCCAGGCCACACGGGCATACGGTGCCGTGCCGCTAATCCGCGCACCTGTTGTTTCAGATGCATCGAATGGATTACCCATGTCACGATACATGGTCAGTTCCGTATAGATGCCATTACCCCAGTCCGCATACGCGCCTAAACCCGCAACATTCTGACCCAGGCCATCCGCCACCAATGGACTATGTACACTCGCCCCGCCTGTGAACGGGAAACCCCAGGCGGGCGTCGAATTCCAGATATCCTGCACGGTAGGGTTGTTATTCAGAGTCACGCCATAAGTGACATTGCCCGCATGATTTGCGTATCGAATATCCGTGTTATCAATCGCAAATCCACCTGTATTGCCCATGGTCATCTGGATGAAGGAACCCATGTGAGGCGAAATTTCACCGGCGAAAAAGAAACTGAGCTGGTCCGGCAGACTGATGGTAGTCCTTGGGTCTTTCACAGCGCCGGTATCGTCGACCTTGCTGTTAGCAGCCGTCACTTGCAGCATTGCCGAGAGGGGTGGAATCTGATCAAATGACAGACCACTGGCACTTTTGCTTTCCTCTGCCTTGACCTGCGTAATGCCTGTCAGCGTATAACCGTTCAGCTTGAACGATCGCCCAAACGAATTCAGCTCCGGAAATACGGTATGACACGCGGCGCATGCCATCCCCGTTTGTCGTGCAAAGCTAGGTACCGCCTCTGCCTGATTGACGAGCAAACCAGTCGCAAGTCCGCCCATCAAAATTCCCATATATAGTTTTTGACGATTCATTGCAGTGCCTCCTGACATTTTGTTGTTGTCTCTAAATACGCTCAGACAGGCAAACTTACAAAAATTCGACATGCTGATGACAGTTCACAGGCAATGTTGATCTGAATCAAGAAACTACCGGTATTCCTGGCCATTCCTTCGATTTATATGCGGAATTTACGTTGTTGGGGCGTTGCGCCGGCTGGCCGGTGGCGTCGAGCTTGGTTGGACAGAAGAACAGGAATATTAGCCAAACCTGATGCAGCTCATGCTAATAGCCCTGGTTTGTTAGTCAGGTATGTGGGGCTGGTGACAGACTGTAATGAAGCAATGACGAGGATGCCACACCGGTCGGGCCTTAGCCGTAACGGCCGGTAATATAATCTTCAGTTTCCTTGACCGCCGGGTTGGTGAAGATCTTGTCCGTCTTGTCGTACTCGATCAGCTTGCCCAGATACATAAAGGCTGTCAGATCGGAAACACGGGCTGCCTGCATCATGTTATGGGTAACGATGACGATGGTGTAATCGGTTTTGAGCTCTGCGATCAACTCTTCCACTTTCAGCGTTGAGATGGGGTCCAGCGCGGACGCGGGTTCGTCAAGCAACAGTACGTCCGGTTTAACCGCAATCGCGCGTGCAATACACAGGCGCTGTTGTTGACCGCCGGACAGTTGGGTGCCGTCGCGTTGCAACATGTCCTTGACCTCGTCCCACAACGCCGCCTTGCGCAAGGCCCACTCCACCCGCTCGATCATGGCGCTGCGCGACAAGCGTTCATACAGACGCACACCGAAGGCAATATTCTCGTAAATGGTCATGGGGAATGGTGTCGGCTTCTGGAATACCATCCCGACCCGGGCCCGCAGGCGGTTCAGGTCATATTTCTTGTCGAGGATATTCTCGCCATCCAGCAAAATCTGACCGGAGCTGCGTTGTTTGGGATACATCTCATAGATTCGATTAAACGAGCGTAACAAGGTTGATTTGCCGCAACCGGACGGGCCGATGAAAGCGACCACCTGCTTCTCCGGGATCGTCAGATTGACATTATGCAATGCCTTGTAACTGCCATAATAAAATTCGAGATCCCGCACTTCCAGTTTCGTAGTAGCCGTTGCGGTTTCCTCACGTATTTCTTCCTGGTCAGGAATGACTATGTCGTTCATATCGTTTTTCATCGGCTTAGTTGGATTGTTGTTTCCTGTGCAACACACTATGCGCCACAATATTCAGTAGCAGTACGGCTGCGGTTATGAGTAATGCGCCAGCCCAGGCCAACCGGTGCCAGTCTTCGTAGGGGCTCATAGCGAACTGGAAAATAACGTTCGGCAGATTGGCGATAGGCTGTGACAGGGACGAAGACCAGAATTGGTTGTTCAATGCGGTAAACAGCAAAGGCGCGGTCTCACCACTGATGCGCGCAACAGCGAGCAGGATGCCGGTCAGGATACCGGTACGCGCCGCGCGATACACGATCATGATCGTCACCTTCCACTGTGGGGCGCCCAGGGCAGCAGCGGCCTCGCGCATGGTATTGGGCACCAGCCGCAGCATGTCCTCCGTCGTCCGCACCACTACCGGTAAGACAATAAAGGCCAGCGCCATAATGCCCGCCCAGGCAGAGAAATGGCCCGAGCGCACCACCACCAGTTCATAGACAAAAACGCCAATAATGATAGACGGTGCGCTCAACAAGACGTCGTTAACAAAACGCACAACGTGTGCAATCTTGGATTGCCGTGAAAACTCCGCCAGATAAGTCCCGGCCAGAATCCCTACGGGTGCCCCGATGAAGGTACCGCCCACGGTCAGGATCAGACTGCCGACAATGGCATTACTCAGACCACCATCACTGCCCGGCGGTGGGGTAATCTCGGTAAACAGGGAAGGATGGATTCCACTTATCCCCGCACTTATTAAAGTCCACAGTAACCAGACCAGCCAGAAAATACCAAAGAGCGTGGCAAACAACGACAGCGCGAGGGCAGTAATATTGGTCAGGCGGCGACGGCGATAGATGCTAATCATAATCTTACCCCGCAGGCGCTCTGGATGCCTTTTTCTCCAGTCTCAGGATCAAAAGGCGGGAAAATGCCAAGACCACGAAGGTCACTAAAAACAGGATCATGCCCAGGGCAAACAGGGATGAGGTATAGGTATCACCCACGGCTTCGGTAAATTCGTTCGCCAGGACCGATGAAATCGTGCCGCCCGGCATGAATAACGAGGCACTGATGTTATGCGCGTTACCGATGACAAAGGTCACGGCCATGGTTTCGCCCAAGGCACGGCCCAGGCCCAGCATAATGCCACCCACGACACCGATCCGGGTATAGGGCAACACGACATTCCAGGTCACTTCCCAGGTGGTGGCGCCAAGGCCATAGGCGCTCTCCTTTAATACCGAGGGGACCAGGCCAAACACCTCGCGCATGATCGCGGTGATAAAGGGGGTAATCATAATGGCCAGGATCAGGCTGGCGGTAAACATGCCAATACCCATCGGTGGGCCATCAAACAAACTTCCGAGAATGGGGATACCGCTGGTGTGTTCCGTTATCCAGGGCTGAACATTGTCAGCAAACCAGGGCGCAAACACGAATAAGCCCCATATACCATAAATGATACTGGGAATAGCGGCGAGCAGCTCGATGGCGGTACTAATCGGCCGCTTGAGCCAGGTCGGTGCCAACTCATTAATATAGAGTGCGATACCGAAACTCAGCGGCACCGCGAACAATAAGGCAAGGACAGAGGTGATCAGGGTCCCCATCACCGCGGGCGCGCCACCAAATTCTTCCGTTACCGGGTTCCAGTGCGTGCTGAACAAAAAGCCTACACCGAACTTTTGAAAAGCGGGGATCGCACCATAGGCGAGAGAGATCAGGATGGCGACGACGATCAGGAAGGTCAGACCCGCCGCCAGACGAGTAAGAGTGCGAAACATTGCATCGGCATTTGACTTGGAGGCCGGCGCCGCACCTGTTTCGAGTGTATTTGTTACCGGACTAGACACTTGGAAATTTTACCGTGTGTGAAGAGAGCCTCGCAACAAGGGCAGGACCAGCGCTGGCCCTGCCCTTGTGCGGGACTATCGGAACAATTGCTTATTGCACCATGGAGGCGGACCAAATCGCCTTGCCATCTGCACCTTTGATTTCCTTGGCCCAGGTCTCTTCCACGAGCTTCACGACCTTTTCCGGCATCGGCACATAGTCCAGCTTCTCAGCCATTTCACCACCGTGATGATAAGACCAGTCGAAGAACTTCAGGACTTCCTTGCCAACTTCCGGCTTGTCCTGGTTCTTGTAGACCAGGATGAAGGTGGCACCGGTGATCGGCCAGCTGTTCGCACCAGGCTGGTCGGTCAGCACCATGTAGAAGCCCGGGGCATGTTCCCAGTCAGCACCGGCAGCAGCGGCCTGGAAGTTTTCGCTGGTAGGCGCAACATAGTGACCGTCGTGGTTACGCAGTTGGGCATAGCTCATCTTGTTCTGCAGGGCATAGGCGTATTCCACATAACCGATGGAGCCCTTGATGCGCTTGACGTATGAGGCAACACCTTCGTTACCCTTACCGCCCACGCCGGTCGGCCAGGCCACAGCCTTGTCATTACCGACCTTCTCGGCCCATTCCTTGCTGACCTTGGTCAGATAATTGGTGTAGACCCAGGTGGTACCGGACCCATCAGAGCGGTGTACAACCGTGATGGTGCTGGAAGGCAGTTTCAGCTGCGGGTTATCGTGCTTGATCTTGGCATCGTCCCACTTCTTGATCTTGCCCAGATAGATTTCGGCCAGCACTTCCGGAGAAATCTTCATTTCACCGGCTTTGATACCCGGTACGTTTACAACCGGTACCACACCGCCCATGACCATCGGGAATTGCATCAGACCCACTTCGTCCAGGTCCTTGGCCTTCAGAGGCGCGTCAGACGCACCGAAATCCACGGTCTTGGCCTTGATCTGCTTGATACCACCACCGGAGCCGATGGACTGGTAGTTGAGCTTCACGCCCTTTTCATTTGCGTATTTCTCTGCCCACTTGGCGTAGACAGGATAAGGAAAGGTCGCCCCTGCTCCATTGATTCGTGAAACTTGCTCTGCGTTTGCCAGATTGATGGAACCCGCCATCATCAGGCTCACCCCTGCGATCAGGCTGCGTTGTAATAATTGCATAGGAATATCTCCCTTAGGAATAGAATTAGTAGCGGGGGCAAAGGTAACAAGCGAATATGACAAACAGATGACGATCCCGTAACACGCCTGTCATATCCTTATTTTCAGCAATAATTATTATTAAAATCTGACAATTAAGGCGTGGAGTCACGGGAAAAAATCGAACATGCCATGGCTTTGTCTAGGGCTATTTACCCCTCGCACAACAGATATTGTGCATATTCGCTGGCCAATGTTACCGCCATATTTACATTATTGGGATTAATGCTTTCAGCTGGAATGGGGTGTCTTCTCGGTCACCAGGCGTTTGAGGTCAGTGGTGATGGCTGCGATGGAATCCTGTGGCCGGATAATCAGACGTGGCGCGCCCTGACGATCGAAGACATAGACGGCGCTGCTGTGTGAAACATTATAGTTGCCATGGGTATCGGGGGCGTCATAACCATAGGTCACGCGGTAGCGTTTGGTCAGCGCCCGTAATTCCGATTGATCGCCACGCAGCCCCAGCACCTGCGGACCAAAAAATTCGGTATAGCGCTTGAGCAAAGGCAACTTGTCTCGCGCCGGGTCCACCGTGACAAACAAGACCTCGACCTGCCGTGCCTGCGCGCCGAGATTCGTCAGGACCGATTTCATTCTGCCCAGGGTCAGCGGACACACATCCGGGCAATGGGTGTAACCAAAATACACCAGCAGGATATGCCCGCGATAATCTGTCGCCTGCACCGGCCTGTCGCGATTGGCCTCGGTGAGATGAAACGTCAGCCTGGGCATCAGACCGCTGATGTCTTTCGTCGCCCAGGGCTCTCCGTGATGACAGGCCGTCAGCGTTAACACCGATAACAACAAGAACAGACGAATCGCAAGGCTTTGGTGTAATCGATGTGTACTCATCATCCTGGCTTTCATTTCTCCGTCGCCAGCACAGGATTCAGATTTACCTGCGCGGCACTGTTACGCATCCATAAACGAATGACCAGGATGATACCGATGACACTCATCATGGCGGCCGGTATCCAGGTCGTCAGACCACCGATGGATTGATCCGTCAATGGACTTATCGGCCAGGCGCGGCCGCAGACACTGTAAACGTCGTATATCACCTTGTCCGCCAAGGCGATGTGCGCACCGATGAAGATCTGTACCAGCATCACGGCAAACAGAATCACGATCCGAATCGGATACTGAAGCGTACGGTGTTCCTGCGGGGCACGGTCATCCACCATCAGCCACCAGAACAACAAACCGTCCAGCAACATGCTCCAGTTCATGACCTGATAGAGCGTTGCGCTCAGCATGGCATCGAAATGGATTGACGGCACCAACCAGAAATAGATCAGGCCGACAAACAGCAACGGTGCAATCAATGGATTCTGCAGAAACCCATAGCTTGCGCGCAGGGGGAAACTGTTCCAGAGCGGCACCAGATAGCGTTTGCGTATACGCGCCGGCACACCGTAACCAAGCACCTCGTATGGATAGGAAAGCGCGATCAACAACGGTGCCAGGTGATGTAATACCAGGTGTTGAAAACGATGCACCCAGAACATGTGCTGGGAAAGATAATCGATATAGGTCTGCATGACGGCATAGACCATCAATACGCCGGCATAGAAACTCAGACTTCGCCAGAAACCGGTGCGGATGCCTTCGCGTGCCCGCTGCCGCTGGCCACGCCAGAACAACAGGCTGGCGACAACACAACATATCAGTACCAGCGGGGAAAATTCCCAGGGACGAAGATAGCTAAGAAGTGATGACATCGGACCCGCTGATTTACTCGAGAATGGTATGCCATAAAAATGCGAGGTCACGACGGTAACAGAGTGGCTATGCTTCTGCAATGCAAGTGTCACCGCAGAGGCCTTAGAAATTGCAATTACTTAAATTTATACGAGATATCAGATTTACTGATAAATCTCAGTCTGCGGTTGAGGCTATCTGGGTAGCGTGAGGCGGCAGGCGTTCGAACCGCGCAAGCAATTCATAGACAGCAGGGACAACAAACAAGGTCAGCAAGGTCGAGACCAGCACGCCGCCGATCACGGCAATGGCCATGGGGGCACGGAGTTCCGCACCGGGGCCGATAGCCAATGCCAGCGGCAATGCTGCCGCAATCGTGGCGAAGGACGTCATCAGGATCGGGCGCAACCGAATCGGGCAGGCCTCGTAGAGCGCATCGCGCACCGATACATTGCCGCGTGCGCGCACCTGATTGGTAAAATCCACCAGCAGGATGGAATTCTTCTTGACGATACCCATCAGCAAAATCAGACCAATGAAACTGAAAATGTTCAGCGAGTTGCCCGTCAACCACAATGTCAGGAACGCACCGGAGACACTGAACGGCAGTGCCATCAGGACCGTGACCGGATGAATAAAGCTGTTGAATTGCGAGGCCAGTACCATGTAGGCCACCAGGACGCCGAGGAACAGGACAAACCATAGACTGTTGAAGGATTCCTGCAAGGCCTGCGAGCCACCGACGAATTCGGCGTGGTATCCCGCCGGCAGGACTTCCCTGGCGATGGATTTGGCGGCACTGATCGCCGCCTGCTGGGATTTACCCGTGGCGATGTTCGCCGTGATCGAGACCGCGCGCTCGCGATTATTACGATTGATCTGCGCGAGTCCTTCACCCACTTCAAGACGCACGACCTTGTCCATGCGCACCAGTTCACCGCGATTATTACGCACGTACAGTTTTTTGATCTCATCGGCGCTGTTCAGGTCCGCATCGCGCAGACGCACCCGCACGTCATAGCGGTGGCCACCAGAAGAATACTGTGCCGCGACGACACCACCGACCATGGCGTTCACGGTTTCGGAAATCGCAGTAATACTGACACCGTGTTTGGCGGCCGCGATGCGATCCGGTATCACGCGGATCTCCGGCTTACCTAACAGGTAATCATCGTCCAGGTCCGTCACCAGACCGGTGTCCTCAAGCTTTTTCTCAATGGTCTTGACGTATTCGATGATCTTGTCCCAGTCGCGTCCCTGCACGGTGAACTCCAAAGGAAAACCGCGGCGAGCGGAAAAGCCGCGCTGCGACAAGTCCTGGATTGACACGCGCATCGGCAACTTCTTCAAGGCCTTACGCGTTAGCTCCATTATTTCCTGCTGGCTCAACTCATGGCCGGCCTTGGGGTCGATACCACGCTCTCCCTTGGGCTTGAGACTGACGAAGATATTGAACAAATCGGAACGATTGCCGCTGCCAAAACCTCCCACGGCGGAATACACCCGACGTACTTCCGGTCGCTTCATCAAAAAGGCCTCGGCCTGTTTGCTCAGGGAATTGGTGTACTCCAGGGAAGAATCAATTGCCGTACGCCCCTGGATAATGAACGTCGATTGATCCTGCTTGGGCATGAATTCCTTATTCACTTTTATAAACGATAAGATCGAAACGCCAAAAAAGATAATCGAACCAACTAACACTAACCAAGGGTGCCGCAAGGTTACCCTCAGCCCGCGCCGATAAAATGTTGCCAGGCCATTAAACGCAGCATTGGCCGCACGCCCCATGCGTGAGTTACGGCTGCTCGCCTGCACGAATTGCGAGGCACGCATCGATGTCAGCGTTAACGCCTCCAGCAGCGAAAGCATCACTGCCGCCGTCATCGTAATACCGAACTGGAAAAAGAACTTACCGATCACCCCCGACATAAAGGCCACGGGCAGGAAGATCGCCACCACGGCAAGGGTTGCGGCCATGGCGGCAAAGGTGATCTGACGTGTCCCTTTGAGCGCCGCCTCGATGCGGTCCTCCCCCATCTCCTGGTGTCGCACGATATTTTCCAGCACCATGATCGCGTCATCCACCACGATACCAATGGCCAGGCTCAGGCCGAGCAAGGTGAAGGTGTTGAGCGTGAAGCCAAAAAAGTACAACACGATGAAGGTGCCGATGATCGATGTCGGGATGGCCAGCAACACGTTCAGTGTTGCGCTCCAACTGCCGAGGAACAACCAGCACACCAGGGACGTCACCAGGGCCGACATGACCAGCGCAAACTTGAACTCATCCACCGAGTCTTCGATAAACTTGGTGGTATCGAAATTGACGTCGATGGACATACCCTGCGGCAATTGTTTGGCAACTTCCGCCATGCGTGCCTTGACGGCATGCGCCACCGCCACGGCGTTGGACCCGCGCTGCTTGCGAATACCGATACCGACCGCGCGCACGCCGTTGGCGCGCGAGATCCGATGAATATCATCCAGGCCGTCCTCAATGGTCGCCACTTGTTTGAGCAGGATCCGCGAATACACCGGCTGGCCGCCGCGCTGGCTCAGCACGATATTGCCGAATTCATCGGTGGTCGAGGCCTCGCCCATGGTGCGCACATCGAACTCCTTGCGCGGTGTCGAGATCTGTCCCGCGGGCAACTCCGAGTGCTGCGCCTGAATGCCATTCACCACGTCGGTGACTGCCAGGTCATACTTGTCCAGCGCCTTGCCCGAGACCCACACCCGCAGATTCGGATCGACGTAACCGCCGAACAGGATCTCGCCGACGCCGGAGATGGACGAGAAACGATCCTTGAGCACGTCTTTGACGTAACGCATCAACTCGTGCAGCGGCATGCGATCACTGGTCACCGACATCCACATGATCGGCTGATCCTCCGGGTTGCTCTTGCTGATGATCGGCGGGTCGATCTCCGAAGGCAGGTTGCGTTGCGCCGCCGCGACCTTGTTCTGTACCTCCTGTAAGGCATCGGCGATATCGCGTGAAAGATCGAATTCCACGGCGATGGTGGCGGCAGCATAACGCGTGGTCGAGGTGACACTGCGCACGCCTTCCACGGACATCACCGCGTCTTCGATGATGTCGACGACGTTCGTCTCCACGATCTCCGGTGCCGCGCCCGGATAGGTGACCTGAACGGAGATGACCGGAAAATCCACGTCAGGCAACTGACTGATGCCCATGCGCGAGGCCGAGATCGCGCCGAACAGGATCAGGCCCACCATCAACATCCAGGCAAACACCGGCCGGCGAATCGCGATATCCGAGAGGGTCATGGTTTGACGCCCTGTGTGGGCATGCGCGCCGCAGCGGTCAGCAACTGCAGATAATTACTCTTGGCAGTAAATACGGTGTGGTCCAGCGTACGCTGGTTTTGCTGAAACGCCGTCAGCGCCTGCAATACATCGAGATTCGTCACCAGCCCCAGCTTGTAATCACGCACCTGGGCCGCGTAACTTTTTTTCGCCGCCGCCGTGGCGCGAATCAACGCCTCCAGCTGCGACAGATTGGACACGATGCTTTGGTATAAGGAGCGAATCTCCTGATCGGCCTGGCGCTTGATCTGAGTCTGTGTCAGCTCCACCTGATTGCGTTCCGCGGTTGCCTGCCGCACCTTGGACTGCACACTGCCACCGGCGTACAAGGGGATCGTTAACAGGAGTTGCACATCCCATTTGGAATCGTCGAGATATCCTGGTCGCTCCAGATAGTAATTGGCATTCAGGTCCAGACTGGGATAATGCTCGCCGCGCGCGATGGCGATCCCCTCTGAGGCCGCCACCAGGCGCTGCTGCGCGGCATGCACATCCGGCCGATCCTGAATACCCGCAAGATACGCCGGCAAGGGTTCCAGTTGTGCCGGCAGGTTCAGGTTATCCTGCAGGGCGGTATCCGCATTCAATCCGCTTAAAAAGGCAAAGCCCTGTCGCGCGACTTGCAGTTGCCCGCGTAATTGTTCCACCGTGGCATTCAGAGTGCTGATGCTACTCTGCTCGTTCAACAGTTCACTGTCACGCGAACGGCCGATACGCACGCGTGCGCGGATGTCCTGTTCCCGTTCACGATTCAGCCGGATCTCTTCCTGGTAATTGCGGATGTCACTCTCCAGGGCCAGAATGGAAAAGAAATTCTGCAACACATCCTGATAGAGGCTGACACGGGCCTGACGATAATCCTGGCGTTGCGCCGATAACAAATCGCGGGTCTGACGCAAGGCGGCGTATTCGCGCATGCCACGAAACAACGGTTGTGTGGCAGTGAAGCGACTGACGTGTTGCTGGCTCAGATTGGACGGGGTCGACTGGGTGCCGGCCGGTAACGGGTCCAGCCAGGTATAGGACACCACCCCGTTAATGGTCGGCAACAAAGCGGCATTGGCCTGACGGTAGACCTCTTCGGCCTGCTGAATCTGCTGCAACTGGATCGCGGTGGTTTCACTGCGCTGCAGGGCCGCATCGAAATAGGCATCCAGCGTCAGTCCGTCCTGCGCCCGCACCGAGTGTGCGAGACCGAGCGAGATGACACCGATAAAAGGCAGCAGCCGGCGATAAAAATGAGTAAAGGTCACGTCGCTACCTGTTGTGTGCAGAGCCTACTGGGGCAAAGTATATGAAAGAGCTTATTATTCATCAGATCTGACTTTTTTTATATAACTTTCAACAGGCTACCACACAATGCCCCTGTCCCGGCACGGCCTCACGCATCGCTGCCGAGAGCGGGTACTCACAGGACATCTGGATATAACGTTCGATAGCCGGATATTCTTCGCCCGCCAAGGCAAATTTCCTGTCTGCCGCGCGTAGGCGACCTGACCTGCTCAACCGTACTTTTCTGCTATCTTTACTCACTGTGCGCATTGCCGCTTCCCGCGTCGATCCCGGTAGCCAGTCTCAGGCCCGGCAACCGTGATGCACAGTTCATTTGGAACGTCTTTGTCCAATCTCGGTCATTTAGGGTATTGCAAGGAATCGCAACTGTCCCGTAACCGTTACTTTGTTCGTGCACTGGTGTAACCATAAAGGAGGTCACCATGTCCAAGACGGATTCAGAACCCCAATCCCCCGTAAAAAAATCCCAGGCCCAAGGCAAGCCCATACCGGGAAAATCGAAAACCGCCGATCCGGGCCTGTCGGCCTTGCTGGAACGCATGCAAACCGACCGCCTGACGCTGCCCGTCACTCAGGAACATATCGCAGCGAACACCCCGATGGGAGCCAATCTGCTTGCCGATGGCGCGAGCTTCCGTGTCTGGGCCCCCAACGAGGCGGTGGAAGTCTATATTCGACTTTCCGATCAGCCCGAGGCGATCAATGCCGCAGACGATAGCTGGCAACCGACGGACGAACGCAAACTCCAACGCAACCCGGACAATACCTGGACCGGTTTCGTACCCGGTGTGCGGGATGGCGACTATTACCGGTTTTATCTCAAGGGAAGGTCACAGCCGTACAAACGCGATCCTTATGCGCGCGAACTGGAATTTTACGGTTACCCCGATTGCGATTGTATCGTACGCGATGCCGCCGGTTATCCCTGGCACGACCACGAGTACCGTCCGCCGGCGTTCAACGATCTGATCATTTATCAATTTCACGTCGGTCGTTTCTATGCCATGAATGCGAATAACCAGGACGCGCGCCAACAGCGTGAAGGCAAGTTCCTGGACATACTCGAACGCATTCCTTACCTCGTGCAGCTGGGCGTCAACGCGATTGAGCCGCTCCCCATCGTGGAATTCCAGGGCCCGTACAGCCTGGGTTACAACGGCACCGACATCTTTTCAGTGGAAATGGATTACGCGGTACAGGCTGACAAGCTGGCACCCTATTTAATCATCGTCAACGAATTACTCGCCGACCGCGGTTGCGAGCCACTGACCGAGGCACATCTGACGGGTCAGGTCAATCAACTCAAGGTGCTGATCGATATCTGCCATTTGTACGGATTAGCCGTACTCCTGGATGTCGTCTACAACCACGCCGGCGGTTTCAATGGTGACGACCAGAGTATTTACTTTTTTGATCGCAGCTTCGATGGCGATAACAACGACAGTCTCTACTTTACCGATCAAGGTTATGCCGGTGGCCTGGTGTTTGCGTACTGGAAAAACGAAGTCCGTCAGTTTCTCATCGATAATGCGAAATTCTTTATCGAGGAATATCACGTCGACGGTTTTCGTTTTGATCAGGTCACGGTGATCGACGATCACGGTGGCTGGCGCTTTCTGCAGGACCTGACGGACACCTTGAAGTACATCAAGCCCGAAGCCATCACTATCGCCGAATACTGGCGTGACGATCCATCCTGGGCACTTCGCCCACGCCAGCTCGGTGGCGCCGGTTTCGACGCCGTCTGGTATGCGGGCATACGCCAATCGGTGCGCGACATCATTACGCAGGCAACCCACGGTGCAGAAGCGCACGTCAGTTTAAACGCACTGCGTGATCAGCTGTATCGCCCGTATAATTTTGCCGCCAGCTGGCAGGCGGTTCAGTATCTGGAAAACCATGATCGGCAGCGTCTCGAAAACGACAACGATCGCGAACCGCGCATCGCCGCGCTGGCCGATCCTGGCGACAGCCGCTCGTGGTATGCGCGCAGTCGCGCACGGGTCGCCAACGGTCTGTTACTCACCGCGCCGGGTATCCCCATGCTGTTCATGGGCCAGGAGTTTCTGGAAGACAAATACTGGAGCGACAGTCCCGACCCCAACGCCCTGATCTGGTGGGACGGACTGCATCAGGACCAGGCGATGGCAGATCACTTAAGCTGCATACAGGCGCTCACACATTTGCGCAGTCGGCATCCGGCGCTGCGTGCGGACGCCATCAACGTGTTTCACGTACATGAGGCCAACCGCGTCATCGCATTTCATCGCTGGCTGGAAGGTATCGGCCGTGACGTGATCGTTGTCGCCAGTCTTAATGAAATGACATTCTGGAACTATGCGCTGGGTTTTCCGGGTCGTGGACGCTGGCTGGAGGTATTCAACAGTGATTACTTCGATCACATGCCCAATCCACAGATTGCCGGGAACCGGGGCGGTGTACAGGCGCAAACGCTACCCTTGCACGGTCTCCCCTGCTCGGCGAGCATCGTGATTCCAGCTAATGGGATTCTGGTATTTGCGCGCGATAGTGGCGATTAGAAATCACCGGCGTGATTGCGCCAATCACGCCGGTGATAAATTTACTCAGGCTGGCTGCAAGGTATAGCGACGCAGATAGGCGGCGAATTCCTGCAAGGCCTGGATCCCGGTCTTTTCAGCGTCCACACACCATTGTTGCAGGCGTTCCACCCGTTTGGCCTGGTTGCTGGCCGAGTATTGCCACAACTCCTTAAGCTGCTGTTTGAAGTGATACACCGTCTCCAGCGCCTTGCTTTGCTTGAGCGCATCCTGCAGGGTCTGCATGGCCGTACCGTCCAGCTGGATATCTTCGCGGGTCATGAGTTTGCGCACCCGACGAAACAGCTTGCTGGCATAGTTATCGGCACTGCGCCGTTCATGACGCACCACCGGTTTGATCACCTTGCGGCCATACAGCTTCATGATATGAAAACGATGCCGGATCACCGCACGCACGGTTTCCACATCGATCAGATGCTTGCCCTCCACCATGTGGATCTTCGCGGCGATCTTCTTGACGCGGGCGAGACCACTCAATTCCAGCACGCGGATGTAGAACCAGCCGATATCGAATTCCCACCACTTGTTGGACAAGCGGGCGGAATGCGGATGGGCGTGATGATTGTTATGCAGCTCTTCGCCGCCGATCAATACGCCCCAGGGACTGATATTGCGCGAGGCATCGGTCGTTTCAAAATTGCGATAACCCCAGAAGTGGCCGATACCATTGATAACACCGGCAGCCCAGATCGGGATCCAGAGCATCTGAATAGCGAAGACAGTAATCCCGATCACGCCAAACAGGGCGACATCGATCAACAACATCAGGCCAATACCCAGGGCCGGGTAACGGCTGTAAAGATTGCGTTCGATCCAGTCATCGGGTGTGCCCTGCCCGTACTTCTCCAGGGTCTCCTGATTTTTTGCCTCGGTACGATATAACTCGGAGCCTTGCAGCAGGAGTTTTCTGATCCCGAATACCTGCGGGCTATGCGGGTCATCCTTGGTTTCGCACTTGGCGTGGTGTTTGCGATGGATTGCCACCCATTGTCTGGTCACCATGCCGGTGGTCAGCCACAACCAGAACCGGAAAAAGTGGCTGACGACGGGGTGCAGTTTGAGTGCGTTGTGTGACTGGTGGCGATGCAAATAGATCGTCACGCTGGCAATGGTGATATGGGTCAGGAGCAGGGTCATACCGACCAGCTCCCACCAGGATAAATGTAACAGACCATTTATCAGAAAGTTCATCATACTCACTCCTTATATATATAAGTATGTCGACGTGGCCAGGCGGTTTGGCTACGTCGCTTATGTTCAGGCAGCGCGCCGACGACCGCCACGCTGTTTGTTAGCTTTGTTCCCTGCCGCATTTTGCTGCACACGGCCTGATGGACGTTTGCGTTGTTGCGCCTGCGGCTTGCGAATCGGCTCCGGTTTGATCGAGGGATCCGGTTCGAAATCCGCAATCACCACTTTGGGTAATTCGCATTTAATCAGGCGTTCAATATCCCGCAATAACTTGTGCTCGTCCACACAAACCAGCGATACGGCAACGCCCTCCTTACCGGCACGCCCGGTTCTGCCGATACGGTGAACATAGTCTTCCGCCACGTTCGGCAGATCAAAGTTTACAACATGTGGCAGCTGATCAATGTCCAGGCCGCGCGCTGCAATATCAGTCGCGACTAATACGCGAATTCGGCCAGTCTTGAAATCACCCAGCGCACGAGTGCGTGCACTCTGGCTTTTATTACCATGTATAGCATCGGCACGAATGCCGTCACGCTCAAGCTGTTCGGCAAGGCGATTTGCACCGTGTTTGGTCCGGGTGAATACCAGCACCTGTTGCCAGTTATTGGAGCCGACCAGAAAAGATAATAGTTCACGCTTGCGATCCCGATCCACCGGGTGGACGAGCTGCTCGATGCGTTCGGCCGTGGTGTTGGTGCGCGCCACTTCGATCAAGGCCGGGTTGTGCAACAAGCCCTGCGCCAGGGATTTGATCTCGTCGGAGAAGGTCGCGGAAAACAACAGATTCTGACGTTGCCGCGGCAACAGCTTGAGAATGCGCCGGATATCGTGAATGAAACCCATGTCGAGCATGCGGTCGGCTTCATCCAGCACCAGAAACTCCAGTTGCGACAGATCCACGGTTTGCTGTGACACGTGATCCAGCAGGCGGCCAGGCGTCGCCACCAGAATGTCCACGCCTTTGCGCAAATGGCTTATCTGGGGATTGATACTGACACCACCGAAGATGACGGTGGAGCGCAGCGGCAGGTGCTTCCCATATTCGCGCACACTTTCGGCGACTTGCGCCGCCAGTTCGCGGGTCGGGGTGAGGACAAGGGCACGTACCGCACCGCGTTTTGCGCCATGGTCGCGCTTACTCGCATTAAGCCGTTGCAGCATGGGCAAGGTGAAGCCGGCGGTTTTGCCGGTGCCGGTCTGGGCGCCCGCGAGGACGTCGCGGCCTTCCAGTATGATGGGTATGGCCTGTGATTGAATCGGGGTGGCTTGGGTATAACCGTGCTCGCGCACAGCACGTAATAATTCGGCCGACAGGCCGAGTGCATCAAATGACATGTAGCTATTTTCCTTGAAAAGGTCTTTTGGGTTGCCGCCTGCCCAGGCAGAGCCTGAGACGGTCCAGGAGGGATAATTTCTATATTATTCGAGACTTACCGTGCAGGGGCCACGAAGGAACACAGACCGAGGTGTGTTGTTTGCTTTTAGTAGCGGCGAGTATAGCAGAATTCAAGCCCGATCTATCAGTCTCCCTGAAAGAAGAATCGCCCTGCGCCGGATAACGGCTGCAGCTGATCCAGCCAGCAGGCCTCGGGGTCGTACTTGGCGAAAAACGGCCGTTGCACCCAATCCGGGTTGCGCGCCTGAATAAACCGCAGGACAAAGGCCTGCTCTCCCGCGACTTCCGTAACCCCCTGCACTTCCACCTTGCCGGGCTCGGCACTCATGGACGGTCCACGTGCGGTACGCGCCAGGCCGGAGACCTGCTGCATGGCGTCGCGGTAGATCGACCACGCCCGCGCCAGCGGGACTTCAAAATAACGGCGCGCACCGGTGTCGCGCTCCACAAACATGTAATACGGCGTCAGCCCGAGTTTGACCTGGTGTCGCCACATGGTTGCCCACACGGCGGGGTCGTCGTTGATGTGATGAAGCAGCGGCGCCTGCGTGCGAATCACCGCACCGGTGGCACGTATCCGGCGAATCGCCTCCTGCGCGATGCTGGTATCCATTTCGCGCCAGTGATTGTAGTGGGCCATCACCGCTACATGTTTGCCGGCTCGAACGAGCCGCTCCAGCAAACGCAGGAGATCGTCGGCGTCGGGGTCGGTGACATAACGCTGCGGCCAGAAGCTCAGGGACTTGGTACCGATGCGGATTGTCTGCACATGCTCGAAGCCAGGCGCGAGTAAAGGTTCAAGATACGCGGCCAGGTGCGTCGTCTTCATCACCATGGGATCGCCGCCGGTAATGAGTAGATCGCTGATGCAGGTATGTCGCTGCAGGTATCGGTGCAATTGCTCGGTTTCCTTGGCGGCAAAGCGCAGATTCTTGTCACCGACGAACTGTGCCCAGCGAAAACAAAACGTGCAGTAGCTGTGGCAAACCTGACCCTGGCTCGGAAAAAATAACAGGGTCTCGCGATACTTGTGTTGCATGCCCTGCATGACTTCCTCACCGAGCTGGGGGACGTTCAACAGCTGCTGCCCCGCCGGATGCGGATTCAACTGACCGCGAATCGACTCGGCGGTTTGTTTGATAAGTGTCTTATCCTCGCTTTTCACTGCCGCCGCCATTTCAGCGAAATGCGCGGCGGATAACATGCCTTTTTGCGGGAAGACCAGCTGGAAGATCGGATCGTTCGGAATGTCGTCCCAATCGATGAGCTGATCGATGACGTATTGATTTACCCGGAACGGCAGCACGTTCGCCACCACGCGCATGGCAAGACGCTGTTCGTCGGGAAGTTTTTGCAGCGGCTTGATCGTGTCCAGCTGGCGTTCGGTATAGACCTGGAATGCCGCCTGCGGCGAATAGGCGAGATCCGGTTTTCGTTTCAGATTCGAGATGCTGGACATGGTGACGTTCCTCCTGCCAAACGCACGTGTGTGCAATAAAATAACCATTGCACCCGAACGGCGTTCGAGCACGGCGGTAACGAGTTTTTAGCGATCATGCTAAATTATTTTGGTGACCGCTTTGCGGGCGATCGCGCTACGCTAATACCAGCGACAGGACCAGTAGCGGGTGTCTCCTGCCGAGTGAAGCGACCTGGGGTCTCGCGAACCTTTGGCCACCTGGGTGCCGATGGATGCCGGCCTTGAGTAAAGCAAACTAAGCGCAGGCAACTTAACATTTTCAGCCCGACCGATCAAACCCGGGCACCGGATGCGATATTCGTCCGCAACATAAAATCAGTAGCTTATGGCGCCTGGACGCCCATACCGGCAGGTAAATGCAGGGAACCTTCCGCGAACTCCACGGTATAATCTTTCAGAAAAATGACAAACCGCGAGGCCAAATCATGACAACGAACTCCAGCCGCAACCCGCTCCTGGCGCTGCTCGCATCCCTGATCCTGCCGGGTCTGGGACAAATCTATAATGGCCAGTTCCTCAAGGGCCTGTTCCTGGGTCTGAGCCTGGTGGTTATGGCGCCGGTTGCAACCTGGCTGGCCCTGCACAGCAGCAAACACCTTATTCTGCTCGTACTCATATTGTTCATGGTCCTGGCCATGGTCATTTATCTGTTTTCGCTGGTGGACGCCTATCGCAGTGCAAAGCGAACCGGTACGGATCATCGTCCGACCGCGATTAACCGTCCTTACGTATATTTCGTCTTGGTCATCGTCGGTTACCTTCTGGTCTTTGGCGGATTTCATTTCATCGGCAAACACCTGATGCAGACCTATCAGATGACATCGTCCGGCATGTTACCGAATGTCCTGCCCGGCGATGATGTGTTGGTCGACAAGCGCGACAATTGCCGTGGCTGTAAAGGTCATCTCCTCCATGGCAATCTGGTCGTTTTTGTTTCGCCCAAGGACCATCATACCGTCGAACTCGAACGTGTCATCGGCTTGCCCGGCGATGAGATCGTGATCAAGGGCACGCATATCACACTGAATGGTGTCCCGATGCGCAGCGAAGACGTTACGGAATTCAGCCACGCTGAAGTGAACAACTTGTTAGAGACACATTCCGCGTGGCGGGAAAAATGCAGCAAGGCCGTCTATGCGGTCGTTTCACCCAAGAACGTCACGATACATGCCGATACCCGTTTCACCGTACCCGCTGGTCAGCTCTATGTCCTGAACGACAACCGCGGTGATGTTGACTACTCACTGCAAAGTAACGCGATATCCATGGCCGCTGTTATTGGTGTAGCAAAACAGGCATGGTTGTCCAAAGATATGCAGCATGGCATGCGCTGGTGGCGTACAGGTTTCCCGGTAGAAGCCAACTATTAATATACTTTCATCATAATCCTTGGCTGTCATCGTTTTGTCATAAATATCGTGGGTGGTTGATACCGCCCATATGACAACAGTACGTCATAAATTAGTACTATTAACCGCCTTATTGCCGCATTCTGTAATACTCCTGTCATAAATTTGGTGGAATCTATGCGCGCTTTATCCTGACTCGGCATAACTGTCGATGATTGACTTCCACAACCTAAGGAGTAATCCATGTTCAAACTGAATAAAGTCCTGCCCTACGCAGTAGGCGCCGGCATGGTCTTCGCGAGTGCTGTTGCCAGCACCAGCGCCATGGCGGATACCCTGACGGGTGCCGGCGGCACCGCCATTTATCCGGTACTCTCCGACTGGGCCGTTGCCTATAAGTAAAGAAACCGGTACTGCTGTGAACTACCAGGCCATCGGTTCCGGTGGCGGTATCAAACAAATCAAGGCGCAAACCGTTCCTTTCGCCAACAGCGACAAGCCGCTGAAGCCGGAAGACCTCGCGCAATCAAACATGGTGCAATTCCCGGGCGTCATCATCGGTATCACCCCTGTCGTCAATCTGCCGCACGTCAGTGCCGACAAGATGGTGCTGGACGGTGAGACCCTGGCCAACATCTACCTGGGTAAAATCACCGAGTGGGACGACAAGGCCATCAAGGCCCTGAACCCGGAACTGAAACTGCCGCACATGAAGATCACCACCGTGCACCGCGCTGACGGTTCCGGCACGACCTTCAACTTTGCCAACTACCTGAGCAAAGTCAGCAAGGAATGGGCAGACAAAGTTGGTGCCGATACCGCAATTACCTGGCCGGAAGCCAATGCTGTTGGTGGTAAAGGTAACGCCGGTGTTGCTACCTACGTACAACGCATCAAGGGTTCCATTGGTTATGTTGAATATGCGTATGCCAAGCAAAACAAGATGGCCTACACCCGCATGAAGAACATGGATGGCAAGATTGTTTCTCCGAAACTGGCCAGCTTCCAGGCTGCCGCTGCCAATGCCGACTTCACCAAGACCAAGGACTTCTACCTGATCCTGACCGATCAACCGGGTGCCGAAAGCTGGCCGATCACCGCTGCTACCTACATGCTGATGCGCAAAGACACCGCCAAAGCGGAAAACGAAAAAGTGCTGAAGTTCTGCAGCTGGTTCCTGGAACATGGCCAAAGCTATGCCGAGAAGCTGGACTACGTGCCGCTGCCGGAAAGCACCGTTGCCCAGATCAAGCAATACTGGAAGAGCGAACTGGGAATTTAAGACTTTACGCGTAGAGTCTGATACTAGCGGCCCCTTATTGGGGCCGCTTTTTTTTTGCGCCAAAATTTATTTCTGCGGTTGTACGACAATCGTTTCCGGGTCCGGTGTCACTTCGAAGTGGATACGCTTCGCCATCGCCGGCGTGAGATACACTGCGCCCTTGCTGTCAATCAACATCGCCTCGGTAATGCCAAGTTGCGCCGCCATCCCGACAAACCCGGCCGGGCCGGCAATAAACAAGGCCTTGTCCGCCGCCTCGGCTATCGCGGCGTTGCTATGAATGACCGTCACCGAGGTCACGTCCGGTGCCGGCATGCCGGTACGGGGATCGAGGATGTGATGATAGCGTTTGCCCTGATAATCAAAAAAACGCTCATAGTCGCCCGAGGTATAGATACTTTCATCACCGCGCATGTTGATCGAGGCGATGACGCCCGGCGCACGCGGATGCCGTATGCCGATATGCCAGGGCTGCTCGCCCTTGCTGCCGATAATCCGCATGTCACCGCCGGCATTGACGATGGCATTCTGAATTCCGAGTTGTCTGAGCGCGGCGATAGCCTGATCGATGGCAACACCCTTGGCGAAGCCACCGAAGTCCAGCTGCACCGCCGGATTGCCCGAACGCAGGACATTATTCTGCAGGTTGAGGTCCGCCATGCTCGGATGCTGTTGCAGCAAGGCCTGGATCGATTGCATTGCAGGTGGCGGTCCATCGGGCCGGACATCGGTATGAAATCCCCACAGCGCCACCAGTTTGCCGATGGCCGGATCGAATAAATAGTCGCTGCGGCGCGATACCGCCATCGCCTGTTGCATGACGCTGGCTTCCTCCGGCGTCAGGGTAATCGCCTTACCGGCCTGCAGGGCCTGATTGATTTGCGTCAGGCGGCTGGGTTTCCAGGCATGCCATTCCTGCTCGGCGCTTTGCATTGTCCGCGCCACGGCATCGACAGCCGCCTGCGCCTTGTCACGATCGACGCCATAGATACTGACATCCACCAAGGTGCCCAGCGCGAGAAACTGCTGTTGAAACACGCCCGGCGCGCGGCTGCACGCGCTCAATCCAAGCAGCAAGGTAACCAAAGATAAATACAGGGGAAGACGGGATCGAAAACGCATTGGCGTATACGCAGAAAGCCCAACCGGCGATGAATGACCCCACCTAGCTTAACACCCCGTTGCAGCGACCGGGAGGGCTTTCTTCAGTACGCTCTGCAGTTCAAATCCCGCAGGTGCCGGTATCCCATTGAAAATAACGTTCGTGCAGGAAACGATAGGTACGTACCCCGACAAAAATTCCGATCAGCGTCAGCAGCGCAGGCAATCTGCCCTGTCCCAACTGGATCAGTGCCACGCCGGGACAGGCGCCGCACATTACCCAGCCGTAACCGAAAAGGATACTGCCCAGGATTGTGCCCGGGTGATAATGCTTCTTTTCCAGCCGCGATACCTTGGTGATGTGCAAGATCCCGAAGACCAGGGCAGCAATCCCGACACCCGAGGCAAAGGCGAATAACATACGGGTGTCCGCAAAGACAAACATCTTGAACAACTCGTCGTAATCAGGAAAACCGATCGCTGACAGGGTAATGCCCATCAGCAGGCCCAGCAGACCGTAAATGACGTGAATACGCAGCGTGGACTTCATGACAGCACGACCTTGATCAAATTCGCCGCGACCACGGCGGTGGCAAAGAAAATTGCCGTGGCGAGCAAACTGCCCCAGGAAAAATTGGAGCAACCGCTCAGACCATGTCCGGAAGAACAGCCACCCGCCATCTGGGTTCCCATTCCGACGAAGAAACCGCCCACCAACAGCATAAAACTCATATTGCCGAAGCCACCACTGATACGGCTGTGAATTGCACTTAACTCAAACTGCAAATGCAGGTTGCCCGTCATTAAGGCCCACACAAATCCGCCCAGGGCCATGCAGAACAGAAAAACCAGATGTGCCGTCCAGGGCACTGGCTGCCTGGGTTTCACCGCATGCTGTGTGCGATCATTCGCGACGGCAGGCGTGATAAGTGCATCGTTACCGAACTCGGCCAGCGTGGCTGCCAGCAACGCATTGGCCGCGCTGTCCTGATGCTGCGTGACACTCTGCGCGGCCTTATCGTTGGCGTGCTCCTGGCGCCAGAACGCCACCTTGCGCCAGCTACCGGAGACACCCAGGGTGCGGCCGGTCAGTGCGCGAAACAGGATTGTAATTCCACCGAGGGCAATACCGCCCAGCCACCAACTCAAATATCCGTGCATGGCTCGCCTCTCCGAATCAGACCGTTTCCGGTTTGTGACCGCGCAGGAATCCCAGGATGCGTCCCATCAAGGCACCACGCGGTGCCGCGTTTGCCTCGGCAGGTTCCGTCTTCGACGCCGACTCATTCGGCGCGGGCATCTTGCGCATATATTCTTTCAGGACAGTGACGCAATCCTGATGGCCGGCATGGGCGGCAATCTCCACGGCAGTCTCGCCTTTGTTACTGCGATGATGCGGACTACAACCATTGTCTAAAAAGAACCGCAGGATCTCCGTCTGGCCGAGGCTCGCGGCATACATCACCGGCGTAATGCCGTCCGTATTCGCGACCTTGTTCGTGGTGACCTTGGTTTTCATAAAGGCCTTCACCATGTGCATACGGCCTTTTTGAATAGCATTAAACAGGGCATGCAGCGCACGATCCTCATCGCTCATGGCGGTTTCGATCATCTTGCCATTGGGCAAGAGCGTCAGCGGTACGGCTTTACCCTGTAACGCCAGGGCATAACGTGCACAACGTTTGAAGTCATTGTCGCAATAGTGTGTTTTCCACAACTTAATGGAAGGATCCGCCGCAAACTGCACATAGAGTTCGCAACTGGTAGCGTGTGAGCAAGACATATCGTTTCTCCTGGGTGGCAGAAATTTTTTATTGTTTGGTATGACGATTACACTTTATAACCTTAGCGGCAGAAACGGCTTTAAGCTTGAATTTTCCGCATGCAGTAAAGTATCAACTAAATCGACTACTTAGCTCATTATTTTATTTGGATATTTGGCCAGACAAAACAGCGAAGCTGTCATCTCAAATCGAGACGCACAAGCACGTGAATGCGTTGGGCCTTGCAGAGGAAGTATTAGTTAATCCTAATAATTTAATATACCAGGCGATGCCACCGATGCGGTCAACCGGAATGCCGTGCTGGCCGGGCGAATCTCAGCAAGAGTGGTATGAGTGCAATGACGCCGCTACCGCTCAACGCAATCATCCAGTCGTTCCAATGCAAGGGCCGCAGGTGCAATGCCGTCGCCAGCGGTGCGATCTGGATCAAACACAGGGCGGACAATGCTGCCGCGACCACGATGACCCGCGAGGCAGTATTCGCAAGCCGGCTGAGGCTGGCAGTAAGAAACGCGCTACCGAGGCACAGAACTGCCAGCGCCATGGCCCGCGCATGATCGACGTCGCGGCCCAAACCAAGACTGAAGACATAGCCGCTGATCAGGATTACCGTCAGCAATACACCCACCAGGGCAATCGTTCCCCATTCACCAGAGGAGTAAAAACGAACTGCCCCATGGCGCTTTTTGGCAGCGAAGCCGGCACGCGCCGGCAATTGCTGAAACACCAGCAAGGCGGTGGGATGGATAATCAATTCCAGCCAGACGATATGTACCGGCAGATACAACAGGGGGTAACCGCTCAACGGGATCACCGCGGCACTGATCACAAGGGGAATATGCACCATCAACAGATAGGCAAAGCTCAGCCGCAGATTCTGGAATAACTGATAGCCTTCGGCGATTGCCCGCACTATCGTGCGAAAATTGTCATCCATCAACACTACCGCCGAGACTTCCCGCGCCGCGCGCGTACCACGTTCACCCATCGCGATACCGATATCTGCTGCCTGTAGTGCCGGAACATCATTGACGCCATCACCCGTCACCGCGACAACTTCACCGTCAGCCTGCAACTGCCGGACAAAGTGCAGTTTCTGCGCAGGAATAGAACGCGCAATGACATCGACATGCTGCAAGTGCAAGCGACTCTGTGCGCGGATCTGGTTTTCGAGTTCTTCGGCAGTCACCACCTGTGGCTCGCCATGACCGAGACCGATTTGGTTGGCAACGGCGCGTGCGGTCAGGGGATGATCGCCGGTAATCATGATGACATGAATACCGGATTGCTGACAGATACGGACTGACTCAGCCACGCCCTCACGTACCGGGTCTTCCAGGGCAATCAGGCCTGCGTAGCTAAAGTCACGGTCGGGTTCGTGCTCGCCCAATCCATGCATCTCCAGCATGCGCTGCGCACAGGCGATTACCTTGTGCCCCTCCGCCGCCAGGCGCTCCGCGGACTGCAACTGTGCTTGACGCGCCTCATCCGTTAACTGACATTGCATCAATATCACTTCCGGTGCCCCTTTCGTGACCACCAGCAAGTTGTCATCCGCATAATTCAGGATCGAGGTTTCCCGTTTGCGATCCTCGGTAAAGGGAAAGGTGAACACATATCGCATTGACGCTGTATCAACGCCACAGGCAGCGGTAATCGCCTGGTCCATGGGATCACCGCTGTCTGCGCGGGAGGCCAGGCGGGCGATGCGCAACAGCTCCTCCGCGGTAAAGGGTGCAACAGGGAAACTGTGTGTCAGCGTCAGCTGTCCGAGCGTCAGTGTCCCCGTCTTGTCAGAACAGATGGTAGTCACCCGCCCGATGTTTTCCACGGCCACGGCGCGGCGAACCAGCGCCCGCTGTTTGGCCAGGCGGTATACCCCGACACCAAGAAAAAATGTGAACACTACCGGAAACTCTTCCGGCAGTGCCGCGACCGCAAGTGTCATCGCACTGATGACGGCATCGAGCAAACCAAAACCCTGACTCCAGCGCACCCAGGCAACTACCAGACACATGATCGTTGCTGCAATCAGTAACACGGTGACCAGATTGGCGATCGCTGTTTGCAATGCCGTCTTGCCATGATGGCCCTGCAAGGCGGATTGCACGATTTCACCGTAATAGGTTTCCGCGCCGGTATATACAATCCGCAACTGGATCGAACCGGTGAGCAGACGCGTGCCAGCGAATCCCCAATGCTGCGCATCGATCGCGATCCCTTTGCCGTCCATGTCCCCGGATGCTGTAGTTGCAAAACCATAACGATGTTTGCGTACCGGAAATGCCTCACCAGTCAGCGCAGATTCATCGATCTGTGCCTCATGTGCCTCGACAAGAATACCGTCGGCAGGCAGCGCCTCGTTGGCGTGCACGACCACCAGGTCCCCGCAGACAATGTCCTGACTGGCAATCGTGCGTTGTTGACCATTTCGTATCACGACGGCTTCACTGGCAAGGCGCATGCCCAGGCTGGCAGTGGACGCCTGCGTGCGCCGATGCAGGAACATATCCATGCCCGCGAGCGGCACCAGCGCAACGAGCAGGATCAAGGCCTCCTTGACCTCGCCAATCAGGGCGAACAGGCTGCCGGTGATAATGAGAAACCAGAGCATGGGATCACGCACGGTGTCGCGTAACAGATCGCGCCATCCCGCGGTTCCCGCTTCCAGAATGTTATTCGCCCCAAACCGATTGCGTCTCGCTACGACAGCCTCCTCCGTCAAGCTGAGGTGTGCATCTTCCAATCCCGCAATCCTGTCGTAAGGCACCTGGCGTAACATGCGAACGTCCTGATTGAATCAACGGCGTAATATATCGCCAAACATAGTAGCCAAAGCCCGTCACCGCACAATTGACGCGCGTCATGCCAGTCTGAAAAACCGCAGGCATGCGTTGGGGCTTTTCAGCTTGGTTTCAGTTTGCTTGCCTATACTTCCTCACAGTAAAAAACCAGCCGGAGATGTAAAAATGGATACGCAAAACAAGATTAAAGTCTGGGACCCCCTGGTGCGTGTATTTCACTGGGTACTGGTCGTCGGCTTTTTCACCGCCTATTTCACCGAAGAAGACCTGCTGACCGTACATGTCTACGCCGGTTACACCGTGATTGGGCTCGTCGCGTTTCGCCTGATATGGGGTCTCGTGGGAACCCGCTACGCGCGCTTCAGCAGTTTTGTTACTCGCCCCAAAATCGCATGGCAATACGCCATGGACGCCGTGAAGTTTCGCGCCAGACGTTTCATCGGTCATAACCCTGCAGGTGGCGCGATGATTATCCTGCTCCTGATCAGCCTGTTGCTGACCACGTTCACCGGCCTCGCCACCTACGGTGCCAAGGAATCCGCCGGCCCGCTGGCAGGATGGTTCGGCAATATCGGTGAAACCGGTGAAGACGTGCTCAAGGAGATCCACGAATTTTTTGCCAACTTTACCTTGTTCCTGGTCGCCATTCACGTCGCCGGTGTCATTTTCGAAAGCCTGGCGCATCGTGAGAATCTGGTGCGTGCCATGTTCCACGGCTACAAAAAGGCCGAACCACACGCCATTTCCGATCAAGGAGAATAAGATGTCACCGATTACTGATTCATTACTTGCCGGATTTGCCCTGACAGTGCTGTCCACCACGGTGGTGGCGGCGCCGGTGGATGATCTCCTGACAAGCTATCGCCAGCAAGGCGCAACGAATTTCAGCGCCAGTGCCGGCAAGACGTTCTGGAATCAATCCATGCGGCCTGCTGGCAGCAACAGCGAGCGCAGTTGCGCAAGCTGCCATACCAGCGATCTACGCCAGCCGGGTAAACACGCTGTCACCGGCAAAGAGATCAAACCGCTGGCGCCGTCTGTCATGTCTATACGACTCACCAACCCGGCGAAGATCAAAAAATGGTTAAAACGCAATTGCGAATGGACCCGCGGCCGCGAATGCACGCCACAGGAAAAGGCTGACGTGCTCACTTATTTAAGAGATCTATAAAGGAGACTGGGATGAAAACGCTACACCCTCGCCGGTATTTGGCAGGATTGATATGGTTCGGCTGTGTCACCCCGATGATCGCGGTAGCCGCACATACCAGTAACCAGGACGCACGCACACTGTATAAAGAGGAGTGCGCCAGTTGCCACATGGCCTACCCGGCCGAGCTGCTGCCTGCGCGTTCCTGGCAGGCCATCCTTGGCAAGCTGGATAAACATTTCGGTGATAACGCCTCGCTCGACAGCGCCACCCAGCAGAGGCTGCTACAGTACCTGCAAGCCAACAGTGCCGATGCCGCGGCGACACGCCTGGCGCAACGTCAGCAACGCTCCATTCCGGCTGCCACGACACCCCTGCGGATTTCGGAGACCGCCTATATTCGCCGCAAGCATGACGAAATCCCTGCGCGCCTTATCACGGCGAATCCGCAGGTGAAGAGCCTGAGTAACTGCATTGCCTGTCACCAGGGCGCCGAACGCGGGGTGTTTAACGAACACCAGGTGCGGATCCCCGGCTATGGCCAATGGGACGATTGAGATATAGTTTTATTATGCAAAGAGGCTTTCGAATCACCGGCTGGATACTCCTGGCACTGCTGGCCGGCAGCTCGTCGGCGCATGCGGATTCGGATTACGACACCGCCCGCAAGCTGCGCGAGTCGGGCGATATCCTACCGTTGGAGACGATCCTGCACAAACTTGACGAAACCCATCCGGGCAAGGTACTGGAAGTCGAACTGGAAAAAGAGCATGGCCTTGTCATTTATGAAATCGAACTGCTGGATACCGATGGCAAGGTCTGGATACTGAAAGTAGACCCGCGCACCGGCGATATTCTGCGCCAGAAACAGGAGCACTGAATGCGTTTGCTGCTGGTGGAAGACGATACCGTCCTGGTGCAATCGTTAAAAAAGGATCTGCAGCATGCGGGCTATGCCGTCGACACAGCGGACAACGGTATCGATGCGGAATTTCTCGGCGATGAAAACCTTTACGATGTGATTATACTGGACCTCGGCCTGCCCAAACGCAGCGGCATGGAGGTGTTACAGCACTGGCGCGCGCACGGCAACGCCACCCCGGTGATCGTCTTAACCGCACGCGATGCCTGGCACGAACGGGTCGATGGCTTCAAGGCCGGCGCCGACGACTATCTCGGCAAACCGTTTCACCTGGAAGAACTGCTGGCGCGCTTGAGCGCGGTGCTGCATCGCAGCAAGCAACAACCTGCGGGCAAGCTGCTCCAGGTAGGTGACCTGAAACTGGACGAAGAACGTCAGACCCTGAGCACTGCCGATGGACAAACCTATGTCCTGACCGGTACCGAGTTTCGCATGCTGCGTTATTTCCTGTTACACCCGGACCGCATCCTTTCCAAATCGACCCTGATGGAGCACGTCTACGACTTCGATGGCGATAAAGACAGTAACGTGATCGAAGTCTATGTCAAACGCCTGCGCGAAAAAGTGGGCAAGGATCGTATCGTCACCCGTCGCGGCCAGGGTTATCTCTTCAAAGGCACCGCCTGATGCGTTCCCTGCAGTTCCGACTCAGCGTGGGCCTGTTCATCAGCCTGGTGTTGACCTTCGTGGTCTTATGGTTCCTGGTGAGTCACGCCAGCCGTTATCTGGCGGAAAGTTATATCAGCACGCGCCTCGAACACGATACGGAATCCCTGCTAACGGCAGTCAAGTTTGATTCGAAGGGCACGCTCTCGCTGGATCCCAACAATATCAATACCATTTACCACCGCCCCTTTTCCGGTCACTACTACATGATCATGCATGGTGACGAGACGCTGCGCTCGCGCTCACTCTGGGATCAGGAATTATCGCTCGAGCATCTGCATGTCGGGCATCACCACCGCCTTTATCTACACGGACCGCAACATCAACCCCTGTTGTTGCTGGTCAGCACGTTCACCAAGTCCGGTCAGACAGTCACGATTGCGGTGGCGGAAGACCTGACACCGGTGGATAAACATCTTGCCCACCTGCAACGCTATTTTATTCTGGCAGCGGTGATCCTTCTGCTGGTGCTGGTATCAATTCAGGGGTGGATATTACACGCCGGCATGCGTCCGCTGGAAAAGACTCGCCAGGAGCTGCATGCCCTTGGCCAGGGCAGGCTGACGCAACTGGATCAACACGTGCCCAAAGAAATTGCGCCGCTGGTTGCCGAGATCAACCATCTGCTCGCCGTCCTCGATAAACGCCTGAGCCGATCCCGCAACGCCCTCGGTGACCTCGCGCATGCCCTGAAAAAACCCCTGACCGTGCTCACGCAACTGGCCCGTGATAAATCCCTGTCCGAGAATCCCGAACTCCAGCAGCAAATTACGACGCAGCTACAGACGATCCAGACGCACCTCACCCGTATCCTGCAACGCGCCCGGCTCGCGGGTGAAGGCCCGGTCGGCAGTCTGTTTCACGCCAGCGAAGAGATCCCCGCGCTGATCGCGACCTTGCAACAGATGTACCGCAACAAGGAATTACTGTTTGAAGCGGAGATCCCGCCACAGCTTACGCTCGTTGCGGACCGGGAAGATATGCTGGAGCTGATTGGAAATCTGCTGGATAACGCCTGCAAATGGGCCACGCGCAAGGTCCGCATCAGGATCAGCAAGGCACAGACCACACGAATCGATATCGAAGATGATGGGCCGGGCGTCGCCCCGGAAAAACTGGCGGGGTTGACACGCCGCGGCTTACGTCTGGATGAAAGCACGGAAGGTCATGGTCTGGGCCTGGCAATCGTGCAGGAGATCGTGACAAGCCTGGGTGGAGAATTACAACTGCAACGCTCGCAGGCGTTGGGCGGCCTGCACGCCAGCGTGAACTTAAAGATTTGAAAACTATTTCGGGACCAGCGTGATTGCCGGGAACCCGCCAAAATACCCCACCACTCCGCGTTGATCGATAGAGCTGCGCAGCGTATCCACGTCAATCCCCGCGGCGCGCAGGCGTGCCCGGTACGGTGCCAACTCATGCGCCGCGCCCGGATGCTGCACATTACTCAACAGGTAGGTATGGCCGTTCAGATTGTCTATCGCGGCAAGCCCCGTCCACTCCTGGCCGATGATGCCGCTGGCGATGCGAGTCAATTTATGGGTCTCGACATTGTAGGCCCACAAAAAATTATTCAGATGATAATCGGAATCCTCACCAATAAATAAGGTCTGCAGGGCGTCTGAATATTTGATGTTGTCCGGGTTTGCCACCCGGTCGCTGTCACAGCGATCGAACCTGGCATACGCCTGCTTCGCTGGCTTGTTCGCACCCATCACCAGGGCCTGCATCCCGCTGGCGACCCAATCGCTGTTGATGGGATGTCCTTCACTATCCTGCTGTGCACTTTCCAGTTTGGCCTGATAGACAATGCCGCATTTCAGAATTTCCGGGGCATCGCTCAAATGGATATCATCGCGCGGGCGATCCGCGTTATGACCTGCCAGCATGCCGCCCTCGACATAGGACATCGCGATATACAATTGCCTGTCGGCATTATTCGAGGTCACGCCTTCCATCTTGGTGAACTCCGTCGTCGCACCGAGGTAAGCGGCATAGCGGCGTGTCTCCAGAAAGGCGGCGGCCTGCGCCATGCCCGGCTTCAGTTTCAGGTAGGTGAGTCGATCGCTATCCGTGCCCTGGCTGCCGGTATACACATACACCGGACGATAGTCACGATGTGCATCGGGGTTTGCAGCGACGGTTGCAGGACTGGCGACATCGAAAATATCCGCAAAACGAATACCGCGGTTGACGATGGCCGCAATCTGCTCGTCGCTGGCGTGACCGAGTCGAATCCAGTGTATGGCAAAGCTGCCGCCATGATAGGCATCGTGTTGCTCCACCTGCGCGGCATAGAGCGTCCCGGCAGACAGATCACGAGTGTGGTCCGCGACAAACATGGTCAGCACTTGATCGTGACCATCATCGCCCTTGTACGCCGTACGTCCATCTGGCATGACGTGCGCCAGTTCGTTGGACTGCCTGCCCATTGCATAATGCTTTACGACCCGGGTTTTATCCTGGCCGTCGACACGGACCTCGACGATATAGCCATAGCGATACGGATTGGCGCCGCCCTTCTGCGCGGTCAAACCCATGGTCTGTAAATAGCGATTCATCGTTATGAGCGGCTGATGTGCATAAGTCCGCGCATCGGGTTCGTATTCTTCACCACCGAGGTGGGTATTCCAGGCTGTACGTTCACCGGCACAGGGATTCCAGATACCCGCTACGGCGGACATATCAATATTGGATAATGCGGTCGCCTTTAGTTCACCGTCTTGCTGTTGTATCAGCACGGCACGGTTCATCACCATGGGTAATTTTCCGTAGAGATTAATCTCACGATCAGGCGATCGCGCAGCGGGCGCCTCGGTGTCGTATTCGAAATGCGTGATTAAATTGAGCTGCGTGCCATTAACCAGCAGGGAGTTGGCATCGGGTGAATGGGCATAGAACGGGCCGGTGCTCAGCAACTCGCCCTTGCTGTTGCGCAAATGGATAAGCGCTACACCTGTTTTATCCACGATGGTACCGGCTTTCCAATGACCCACCTGCTCGCCGGTTTTGTAGAGTGGATGGTAACGCAGTGGATAACGGACCTTCTTGCCATTCGCCAGGCTCAGAATCACCTCGGACCGCGTATAGACGGAGACCTGCTCTGCGCGCGTGTCCGGTACAGGGGTGGAGGTAAAGTCGATATGTCTAACCGCGAGTGGCGACTGCGCATGGACAAGCTGAGTAACGCCTGCCGCTATCAGCAGCGTAATCCATTTTTGTTGCATAGACGTTATTTCTCATTTCGCATCGGGATATTCGGCGAATTTAGGTATCTCTTCACCACTGCACGACCACTCGCTGCGCGAATCCCAGAAGATACGCGCCTGTGGCGAGATGTCGATCTCATGATCCAGCGAGCCTGCGGGTACCACGACCATACCAAGCTCGGGCACGACGCGTGGCATGGCACTGCCACACTCCGAACAGAAATGGGTGAAGAAACGTTCCGCCTCGGGTACTTTGTAGCGTTTCAAGAGGGCCTCGCCCGCTAACCAGCGAAGCGATTCCGCCTTGACCATGATATTGCTGGCATGCCCGGTCCCGGAGGCCTTGCGACAACGTCGGCAATGGCAGTGATAAAACCGTTTGGGCTCGCCAATTAATTCATAGCGCACCGAACCGCACAGGCAACTGCCGCTGAAATGCATGTTCTCCATCCAAAACCTCCTCAATATAGATTACGCAGCACGCGATAAAGCAGGCCAAGGTGAGATTACCACAGCCGGCAAGCTCATGAGGAGTGGATGGATTTTTACGGTGACGCGTCTGCGAAGGTGTAATGCGGTAACGGTTTGGCCTTACGACTGGCCTCGTACACCGGCCAGGCGTAGTTCGCCATGCTGTCGACAAACTTGACCCGCTGGGTGATCGAGCCGTGCGTATCGAACATGGATTGGCCGCTGTCGGTTTTGGCCAGCTTGCTGTAGAAACTGATGACCGCCGCCGGCGATATGCCGGCACGTGCGGCGAGTTCGATACCGATATCATCGGCCTCCATCTCCTGCAGGCGGGACAAGGGCTGCAGGCGTAAATACACCGAAATGTCCGACTGCATGGCGTTGATCACATCCGCCACCTTGCGTGCATGCAGCGGGACCGAGGTATTCATCAGCGCTGCCATGGACACCTGTTCGCGTACATGCTCGGCGATGATATGCCCGATCTCATGGGCCAGGGCGACTGCCAGCTCTTCATCATTCAACTGATAACTTTCGATAAAATGCGTGCTGATCATCAGCTTGCCGCCACCCATGCTATAGGCGGCAACTTCAGGATCGGACGTGATATGAATTTCCCAGGGCCAGGCGGCGGCAGCCGGTTTGATTCGTATGGCCTGAGCGATGAGTTGACTACAGATTTTGCGGATGCGATGCAGCGTCTCTGGATTAAGATCGAGTTCGCCGCGCTTTGCCATACTCGCCAATTCCTGGTGATAGGCCCTGGCAGCGACCGCCTGGATAGGCTCACGCGGAAACACCATTTGCTGATCGCGCCCGCTTATCGGCGCTCCGGCCCATGCCGTTTCGACACAAAGCAGTCCCAGTAAAGTCAAACAGCTCCGACGCATCTTGCCACCTTCAAGGTGGCATTACTTCATGGAGTGCCTACCACCTTTTTGTTACGACTTAATTACAGCGTAGGCAGAAATATTGTGCTTGACAAGTTTGGAAGGATTATTTTGCAAAATTAATAAATCAGTAGCGATGGCGTAGTAACAGAATCTATCTAGCTTATGGCTTCTTCCGCACGCCGTTCTTCCAGCTGCAGTTGATACCCACCGAGTTTGATCACGGCACCCGGCTTGAGGACATGTTTTTTGATGCGCTTGCCGTCAATGAATGTCCCGTTCGTACTGTCGAGATCTTCGATATACGATGCCGTCAGGTACGTATATATCTTTGCGTGGTAACTGCTGACGGTAGGATCCGAGATCGCCAGATCGTTATCGATCGCGCGACCCATGCTAAACACTCCTTGTCGCAAGACGGCAACCACCGCCTGGTTCTTCATGTCCTTTAAATAGACACCGACGACTTTTTCCAAATCGACAGCCATATTCCACCCCTGTAATCAGCATTGTTAACGACTATCACTTTTTATAGTGTTCAGATGACATTCGATAGTCTGATATCCTGAATAATATAAAGTGTAGCGCAGCTGTCGGCCATCGCCATGACTGACGAAGACAGCCGTGCACGATCCCTCCCTGGGACCAATACGATAAATGCAATAACAAGGCCAGGCATTACCCTGCGTGCAAGAATGCACCGTGGCTGCGCCAAACAACGACACTGGCAACGTGATTTGCCCGAATTTCTGCTAATTTTGCGGCAAGCCACTCGCCTGTGCATCATTTCTGTGCATAGCCAAGAGTTAGAAATACTGTTCCAGCGGGGCTGACTTTGCCTCGTGTCAGCTTCTCGACACAATTCTGCGTCATGCTATCGACTCTGAAAACGTCACTGGCACCCATGAACACCCAGCGCCCGCGACACATGTCTATATACCTGTCAGAGGTCGCCATGCATCGCAAATACAACTTGTCGTCGAGAGGCATATTCGTCGCAGGTTTTATGCTGTTCGTTTTGACTGCCTGTGGCACTGTGCCGTCCGGGACCATCGTCAAGACCGGAATTGCCTGTCACCTGAGCGGCGGCGATCTGAAGCAACGCGTCGCCGCATGCGAGTACGCCATTCATTCCCACAGCTATACCGGGGCGCGTCTGGCAGATCTGTACTTCATGGAAGCAATCCACCTGCAAGCCCTCGGCAAAGACGCAGAAGCCGTCGCATCCTTTAACCAGGCGATCCGACTCAACCCACGTGATACCAAGAGTTATTATTACCGCAGCCTCTCCCTGCTCAAACTTGGCCAATATGCCGCAGCGCAACATGACTTCGACCTCGCGCATCGCCTGAATTGACAGAATGCCAATAGCCGCGTGAGAAATTTGATTATTGTTACCATCACAAATTTATATAAAACCAACCACTTAGAACGCTGTCATCTTGACGTAACATTTGCTGCCGCCGTATCATGGCCGCGGTCGTTCGGCTGGCTCTACATAATTTGGAACCGTCTGGCCTCAGCCGGCAAATATCCCGGCACTGCCCCGCTAGGATCGCATCGCAAGCTCTCATTGAACTCGCAAACTGTGCAGTGTCGCTGACATGCAACGAGGTATATCGTGGTTAATGATCCGTATTCACAATTCAAGCGCGAAGAAATGATTTTGCGCGACTGGCTGGCACTGGACCGCACAGTCTTCGCCAATAAGCGAACCTTTCTGGCATATGGTCGCACTGCCATGGCACTTTTTGCCCTGGGCATTGCCTTCGTCAAATTAATACATCACCAGTTTTTCGAGATCGCCGGTTTCGTCCTCATGGCATTGGGCATCGTTGTCTTCATCATTGGCGCACGCGAATACCTGGCCAATGCCGCGCGCTTCAAGCTGCTCATCGAAAAAGAGAAGGCCCTGGAAAAGAAACTTGCCGAGGAATTCGCACCCCGCGACGAGGCCGCCTGATCCACTGTCCCGTATCACGCCATGGATGCATTGACGGCAACCATTCCGGTCGGCAATCAGGGTATGGCAGTTCAGACTGCCTGGCCGCAAGGTACAGGCCGCTTCCCTGCCCTCGTGGTCATCATGCACGCGGGGGGTGTCGATACCTTCGTACACGGTATGCTGCAGAAGCTTGTCGATGCCGGTTATTTTGTCGCGGCACCGGATTTATATCACCGTCTCGATTCACGACAAGGCAGTGGGCTGGACCGGATGAAACTACTGCGTGACCCGCAGGTCGAGAGCGACGTCAATGCCACCGTGGATTTCCTGTGTGGCCATCCGCTGGTAGAAAAAACACGCCTCGGCATCATGGGTTTTTGCATGGGCGGGCGCGTGGCTTACCTGATGGCAGCACGTAATCACCGGTTTCGCGCCGCCGTTGCCTTTTATGGCGGCAACATCATGATCCCCTGGGGCGAAGAAGGCCCTACGCCCTTCGATCTCACTGCCGATCTGGGTTGCCCCCTGCAATTTCACTTTGGTGACGACGATACCAATCCCTCGCCCGCAGACCGGCAGAAACTGGATGCCGCCCTGACGAAACATGGCAAGCTACACGAATTTCATCGCTATGCCGGCGCCGCGCACGCCTTTCTGAATTTCACCAATCCCGATCGCTACCGCGAGGCAGCCAGTCATGCCGCGTGGCCGCGAACCCTGGACTTCCTGACGCGCCAGCTCGGCTGAATCCATACCGCGCGAATTTTCGCGGCGGGTAGCGCCAACACGCCAGCGATACCCTGGCATTTGGTGGACGTTTCTTTTTGTTAACGCAGGCCCCATCCTCAGACGACTCAGGTGAGCCGTCTGGTGCTTTACTCACCGATGAATTCCAGACGGGAAAGCCAGCCCCCTGGGCGCAATCATGCTCCCCAGAAGCCTTCAATGGCGAAGCTGACTCAGGCGACGTGCGGCAAATTCGCCGCAAGATCCTGGACTTCGACCTGATTGATTTCCTTGATTTGAAGCGCGTTGCTGCTGGCAAATTCCATGATATAGCTATAGGCCTCTGGATTTTGCACTGCCAGAATACCCGCAACAAACAGACAATATAGACCTTCAATCACAACCGGCGTCACCAACGGGTTGTAACGAAGCCGACGTGCGGCGTCAAAATTGGCAAACAGGCTTGCAACTCGGTCGACCCAGTCCGATGGCCGGAATTTTCTGCCAGACTGCGTGACCCCTAAGATATATTGATCCGGTTTTTCTTTTGTCATGATGCAACTATGACCTCACTTCATGTTACTGCTTTACTGACTGCCGTCCCCCATGAGACGACCATCAGACCAACAAACTTGCAATAAGTTTTGTCTATCCGTGCAAAAATAAGGCCATGGCCAAAAACCGCATAACTACGTGGATCTCGCCCGGATTTTCGAGCAAAAATTGTGCATCGGTTTAGATACTTGACTGATTCCGGTGCACATGCCCGGCTCTGGGACTGAGGAGACGGGGGCAAACTCGCACCACAATACACATGCTATCAATATGGGATCCTAGTCCTGCGTCAGGAGGGTCACGTCCACACTGGCGTCGGCCTTGGCGATATTGAACAACAATTCACAGTATTCCGGTTGTTCGCAGAGCGGGCCGGGATCGTCTGCGCAGCAACTCCCGGCAACAATTCCGGAGTAGAAGATCCCGGTTTTGATGTAGATCGATTCCTCCGTTTCCCAGCTTGCCAACACAACCGGGTCTAGCCTGGATTCACTGACATAACTGCTATGTGCCAACGCGTCCTGCAATGGTAACAAGGCAGTATCCACGTCACTCACTTCCCGCTTCAAGGTATCGGCAAGGTCTGCAGTATTCCAGGCGGCGAGGGTGCGAGGGAAATGAATCATGGAAAGACAGGGTTGTTTACTAAAAAATTTAGCATGCGATCAATTATATTTAATTATCGCACGCATAAGCTATAAACTGGTTTATGCGCAGCTCACTTTCACTTATTGATTTCAGAATATCCGGATAATGATCACGTTGTATTATGTTCATGATCCCATGTGCAGTTGGTGTTGGGGATTCTCGCAAGTCTGGCGGGAGACACTCGCGGCCTTACCGCAAGACATCAAGGTAGTACGCCTGCTTGGCGGCCTCGCCGCTGACAACGATGCGCCAATGCCAGTTGAAATGCAGCACAAGCTGGCCGAAACCTGGCGCCGGATTGCAGCACACATCCCTGGCGTGGAATTCAATTTTGAATTCTGGACAAGGTGCAAACCCCGCCGCTCGACCTATCCCGCCTGCCGTGCGGTTATTGCCGCCCGTCAACAAGACCCGGCCTATGACATCGCCATGACCCAGGCGATCCAGCACGCGTATTACCTTCAGGCGCGAAATCCTTCTGATCCCGAGACGCTGATCGCACTCGCCCGCGAACTGGGACTGGATACTGATACGTTTGCCATCGCCCTGCAATCTGCGCAAACACACGAGCAACTCCTCCTGGAAATCACCCAATCCCGCCAGATGAATGCAGACAGCTTTCCCAGTCTGGTGCTGGTGCATCAGGCTAGTCAATGGCATATCCCCATCGACTACAATCACAGCGAACCAATGCTCAGCCTGATACAACAATTGATCGCGGAAACCACAAACCAGGTCTGATTAACCGCAAGCATTCAGCGGCGCAAAATGAAAAAGCCGAACCTCAACGCGGTTCGGCTTTCATCTTCGGCGTTGTCCGATTATTTTGCCTGCGTTTTACGTCGACGCTTAGTCAGACCGATACCTACCAGGGCAATGCCTAATAATGCCAGGGTACCTGGCTCCGGTACGCTATTGGTAGGTGGTGATGGTGGTGTCGTCTGTCCAGGTGTTTCAAAGGAACCCCAGGCACTTTGAAACTTCAAGGGGAAATCGAACAGCGCAAGTTTGCCTTCCACTGTATCACCATATAGATCGAAGTTACCTTTCAGCGTAACGGCCAGCGAATCGGATTGACCAGCCTGCAAGCCCGATTTCACATCGCCACCGCTGCAACCCTCGCTGAAAATGCAGACGTCGATGTTTTTAAACCCGCCCCGGGAAGGTCTGATTTGGACCGCTGCCAGTACCGATCTGAGTAAACACCGAACCGCTTGTATCCAGCGTCGCGGTTGCGTTCGGCGAGACGCCAAAGCCAAAGGAGACGATGGCCGCGTTGGCATTCGGATATGCGGATAAATCCGTGGTATTGCTGATATCGATGCCCAGGGACAGGGTGTCGTCGTTCATCCCGTAGTCCACAGAGAAGGCATTGATGGTGAATGTAATTTTCGCGGTCAGGTCGACAGGCAGCGCACTATCGCCAACCGTGCCTGCAGGGACGTTCCAATACAGCGTAAATGCCTGGCCAATATCGGCATCGGTAATTGCAGCCTGATAGGTTGGCTGCGAAGGCGAGCCAATACTGGCGCCCGTGCTGGTGATCACCAAGGCTTGCGCCTGGCTGGCGGCCAGGAAGAAGCCGGCCAGGACGATGTTTCTGGTTAATTTTTTCACGTTATCCACACCCAAAAATAATGGTTATTGTTTTAAAACTGTGAACTGTGTAGCAGAAATTGTACCACTTCCGTAACTATATGTAATCTATAGAGTATTTCTATACTTACCCCCAAATTAAGCACACTAAGTGTAAAGATTATCGACGCACTAATTTGAGCCGTTACTGCGAACTCAGCATAAAATGCATGCTAAACAATATGTTAAAAGTATTGTGACGTTTGTCACGAAATCCGACGCTTAGTCCCCGAAGAGACATTCACGTCCGCTCGTGCTCACACCGTCTTAGAAATGAACTGTGACACCGGCTAAAGCGCCGGAACTGGTCATATCAATCTGCTGATCGTTGCTGTCCTTGGTAATCGCTCCGATGTATTTGGCCTCGGCGAATAAGCCAAATTTGTCAAAGCGATATTCAAGGCCTGCGACAAACTGGTAGGCAAATCCCGTGGTTTTCCCTGAAATCGCCCCGCTGATATTCGCAGTCGCAATGCCCAGGCCCGCGCCCAGGTAAGGCTGCAGGTTGTCCTGAGTTCGATAGTATTGTTTGACGTTTCCCAGCAAGACCAACGTAGAAACATCGCCCGCTCCGCTGAGGCCTGTGCCCGTAAAGTTGGACTTGTAACTGAGCACTTCGCCACCCACAACCAGGCCATCGTTTAACTGGTAATAGACCTCCAACCCAAGCGGGCTGGATACGCTCTTATCAAAATTGAGATCATGCGATGTTCCACTCACCAGGATTGTCTGTGATTGGTTGGACAGACTCAGGCTACCGAGTTTCACCTGTACCCCGACATCCCCTGGCTGCCAGCCGTACACGACACGGCGTGATGTCCGTGACGGTTTTGGCTTGGCACTGCTGCCCGCAGATGCCTTGGGTTGCGTGGGCGTTATCGCGGCCGTTTCAATCTGACGCGGGTTTTTCAGATAGCGCATCTCCGCCAGATCACCACGATAGGACTCCGGCAGACTCTCCAGTTGCGCTTTGGGACCGGCCGGTGTCTGGCTGACGGAGACGCGAAATAAATAAACCTGGCCCGCCTTGGAGATCACCGAGAGACTCCCCGGCTCGACACCATCGACGCGCACGCCTAGCTGTCCCGGCGCCAACTGCCATACCGTAAATGCCCCCGGTACAAGTCGCCCGATTTTGTAATTATTCAACCAGATGGTCGGGGATGGGCCTGCGCCATCGCGTTTACGTTCGTAGATATAAACTAACGCCTTGCCCTTGGGTGGCTTGAGATTGCGTGCATAGTCGTTTTGCTTTTCCGTGCCGTATTCCGGCTGCGTGGCGAAAACGGCCTGACTTGCAATCAACATCACTAGTATGAGTAAGTACTTACCAAGCTGCACGCGATTCCCCTCCTTTTTAAGTCCATTCATTCTAGCGGGTTCTTGTCGAATTGACATGACCAAATCACGTAAGTTGTACAGTTGTGAATGGATGCACACATCCACACTACTGCATGACCCGGCAGGATAGAGAGTGTTTCAATATGACGGCGCCAGATAGCTCCCCAGTTTACAAGAACTCAGTTGCGGATTAGCGCAGAGTGCAGGATGGGATCGACGATTTGGTGCAGACTCGACGTAGTCCAGGCGGCCTGATCTGCCTGCCAACCGTTGTAGCGCAGACGTCCCTGGGCATCGATAACGAAACTCACCGGTATACGCCAGATCCGACCGTAGCCTGGCGCCGAGGATTGCGCCAGCAATCCTGTTGGAAAATTGAATTGCCTGGCGACTACACGCACCCTGGCAATATCTTCCGGTGCATCCAGCGAAAGACCCAGCACCGTCAGGCCGTCATTCGCATGCTGGCTGGCGTAGCGTGACAATAACGGTAATTCCCGCTGACACGGTTCACACCAGGTTGCCCAGAAGGTGAGGATAACGGTATGGCCCAACAGGTCATGCGTCGAAATGTGCTGTCCATTCAGTGTAACCAGCTCTACCGGTGGCGCCGGGGCACCGAGCACGAGCTCATTGGCCTGGGCAGGCAACGGCAGATAAAGCATGCCCAACAATATGCCTGCACTCTTCAGAAAAAAATTCTGTAATCGCCGCGACTCGTGCATGGATCAAAATCCGTGACTGATACCGACAGTCGCTGTCCAGCGCGGCGCCAGTTGCCAACCATCAAGCTCATGATAGATCGGTAACTGAACCAACCCGTACACCTGGGTTTGCTTTGATGCAGCGTAAGCAATGCCCGGACTTAAATACACAAATGTGCCGGCGGAATTTTCGCTATCGGCATTGACACCGGTATCACGATCACGGTGCGCAATGTTCAACTGCAATTGCGGCACCCAGTCAGACATGTTCATGTAACGCAACCCGGCACTGATATTGAACTGATTGCCCGGCCGATAATCGAAACGCGTACGCACTGGCCACTGATAACGCAAATGCAAGACGCCATCATAATCCTGACTCAGCGCCTGATAGTAATACGCCCCCAGGATCACATCGGTGCTGCCCGTCCCGGGTTGCAGGCTGGTATCCAGCGGTGCCCCGGCATCCGGCCCGCCACTGAATTGCACGGCGTCACCGTATTTTCCACTCGGGAATTTGATCCCCAGCTCGACACCGAGATTATGCGTCGGTAAGAATCCCTGATAACTGCCAATCACGCGAACATCCCCCAGGCTCGCACTGTGCGAGGTGGTCAGCTCGGGTAAAGGCAAACTTGAATCATATTCACCATAGGTGGAATGGTCGCGGATCACATACGGGATCTGCAAATTGACTTTCCAGCGCGGGTTGGGCGCGTAACTCAGGCTCGCGGTAATATATTGGTTACGGGTCTGGTGTTCGAATTCATTCCCGTCCGGTACGACAGAGGCAGCGCCACTGCCGTGGCGCAACTGATCCTGGTCGATGTAGTCGTATTGCAGATTCAGGCGCCAGCCCGCCTCGGTGGAAAATCCCGTGGCGGCATCGGTACTCAGGCTACAGCCGCAGGTAGCACACGCATAAACCCGGCCCTGCGCCAATAGCAACACGCCCCCCAAACTCGTGGCCAAGATAACGCGCGCCACCACGCAGCCGGATGTCAACAGCATCCTTCAGACTCCTCCGGGCTCAGGCCCGTTGTTTTTTTCTGAGCTTAACAGTCAGGTTTTGGGATGAGAATGCGACAAACTGTCGCATGGCAGGCGGGATATCGCAGGGTCAGTACAGGTATAATTTAGCGGCTGAAACAGCTCGCGCCAGAGAGCGACAGATTTCGAGTCATCTTATCAATTCGTGAGGTCCGCCCCATGCCGCATAACAAGTTTGATGATAGCCCGCCAGGCCGGACAACGGCGGATATGCGCCGACTGTTCATGCTGCGTAATGTCGCTATCGCCGGCCAGACCCTTGCGGTAATCACCGCCACGAGCATTTTGCATATGGCGCTGCCCGTGCTGCCCATGGCGGGCATCATTGCCGCTCTACTCTTATTTAATATTGCGACATGGTTTGTCTTACGCAAGTCGTGGCAGGTCAGCCATCCCGCGTTCATGCTGCATCTGTTAGTAGATGTATTCGCCCTCAGCGGTTTGCTGTATTACACCGGCGGCGCCACCAATCCCTTTGTCTCCCTGTTTTTGATTCCGCTGGCGATCTCGGCCACGGTGTTAACCAGCCGTTATACCTGGGCGCTCTCCGCCGTGACGGTCATTTGCTACACCCTGCTGATGCGTGACTACATACCTTTGCCCCATGTCCACGTCCATTCGGAAATGAGTCCGTTCGGTATGCACGTCTACGGCATGTGGCTTGGCTTTGTCATGAGCGCGGGCATCATTGCGTATTTCGTGGTGGGCATGGGCAAGACCCTGCGTCAGCGCGAACATGCACTTGCCGCCGCACGCGAACGCGCCCTGCGTGATGCGCAACTGGTACAGCTGGGCACACTCGCGGCCAGCACCGCGCATGAACTGGGTACCCCGCTGGGGACCATGGCCTTGTTGACCGAAGAACTGGAAGAGATCTGTAACAGCAATGATCCTGAAATGAATGAGCGCCTGACGTTGTTGCGCAGCCAGATCGAACGCTGCAAGACGGCGTTATCCACGCTGGCGGTATCCGCCGGTGACGTGCGTCTCTCCGGTGGCGGGGTCATGGCTATCGACGGTTATCTCGCCAGCCTGCGGACTGAATGGCAACAGGCCAACCCCGGTGTTACCTTGAATACGCATTGGGAGGGTGACACGCCTGCACCGGCGATTCTCGCTGATCGCACGCTGAGCCAGGCGATCACCAACATCCTCGATAATGCCGCCGACGTCTCACCGCGCGCCATCGAGTGGAATGCCCACTGGGATCAAAAAGAATGTGTCCTGGAGATCCGCGACTGGGGTCCGGGCCTGACCAGCGAGGCAAAACAAAAAGTCGGCAAGGAACCGTATAGCGAGAAACCTGAAGGCCTCGGACTTGGCCTGTTCCTGGCACACGCCATCATTGGTCGCTTCGGTGGCAGTGTCACGCTGTTTAATTGTGATGACGGTGGCTCCTGCACGCGCGTGCAGTTGCCCTGCCAGCCTTTACTGGATGCGGCCACATGAACAAGACGACCTCAGCAGCCAATACCATGTTAGTGGTGGACGACGATGTCAGCTTCTGCACGACGCTGGCGCGCGCCATGCAACGTCGGCAATACAACGTTGTCACCGCGCACGACGAAGCCAGTGCATTACAGGCTGCCAACGATCACAACCCGGCATATGCCGTGGTCGATTTACGCCTCGGTCAGAGTTCGGGTTTATCCGTGGTACAGCAACTGGTGCAACGGGACAAGTCCATACGCATCGTCGTGCTTACCGGTTACGCGAGTATCGCGACCGCGGTCGAAGCCATCAAGCTGGGCGCCGTGCACTACCTGACCAAACCGGCCGACCCGGACGAGATCATGCTGGCCTTCGAAGGCGAACAGGCGGGCGGCAATCCGGAGGTGGAAGTCGCCAGCGAGCCGATGTCGGTGCGTCGCCTGGAGTGGGAACATATCCAGCGCGTGCTGCAACAACACAACGGCAATATTTCCGCCGCGGCGCGTACCCTGAAGATGCACCGCCGTTCCCTGCAACGCAAACTCCTCAAACGGCCGGCACGGGAATAGCCCTGGCAATCACCCTATAAATAAGTATGCCCTGAATTTGCATTCCGTCAGGGCTTGCAGTAGAGTTCCCGCCCACATGACGCACCGGTCCGAGTGACGCGTTCCAGACCCTGAGGGATGGGCAAGGAATGTGATAGCGGCCCTATCCCTGCCCAGCGCAGAGTCATGCACTCAATCCCCTGTCTGAACCTGGACCAGACGGGATAAATCATTGATTCGGTCAAATACAAGAGCAGACAACATCATGAGTACGACTGACTCACCGGGTACCATTCTCGTGGCTATCGATAGCTCCCGAAATTCCATGCTGGCCGCCGGTGTTGGCGCACGCATGGCGCGTCTGCTTAATGCCCACCTTGGCCTGATCCACGTGCTGGGACTGCCGGAACAAAGTTTCTGGGGCGGGGTCGAGGCGCGCATGAAAGATGAAATCCGCGGCGAAGCCGAACGCCACCTCACCGCCATCACCGAAAAGATGCATTCCGTCTGCGACATCCTGCCCGAATTTTTTATCGTGGAAGGCCTGCCGGAAGTGGAGATTCCGAAGGTCGTGGCTGAAGACTCAAGCATCATCATGGTCATTGCCGGCCGCTACGGCGTCGCCAGCGAAAAACATTCACACCTGCGGCTGGGGCGTGCCCGTGGACATGTCACCGTGAAACTCATGGAAACGCTCAGAGTACCACTGATGGTCGTGGCACCGGATGTCCCCCTGTCGCATATCTGCCCGGCCATGGCGGAGATGCAGGCAGCGTCTGAATCAAACACCTGAGTGATATCGTAAAAGTAGGCTGAAGTATCATGGAAATCTTTCTCCCCATCGCCCATATGGACGTCAATTTGTTTTTGATCCTGTCCTTTGGCTTCATTGTTGGTTTGCTCTCGGGACTGGTCGGTGTCGGCGGTGGCTTTCTGATCACACCCTTGCTGATCTTTACCGGCGTCCCGCCACTGGTGGCCGTCGCCACCGGTTCGGCGCAGATCGTGGGGACCTCGGCGGCAGGCAGTTACGCCCACTGGCGCCTCGGCAATGTGGACTTCAAAATGGCGATCCTGCTTTTGCTCGGCAGCTGGACCGGCGGCGGTCTCGGTGTCTTTCTTGCCCGCGCCCTGCAGCAAAGCGGCCAGTTCGGCAACATTGTGACCTTCCTCTACGTGGTCCTGCTGGGCTTCATCGGTATCAGCATGTTAATCGAATCCGTGAATGCCGTGCGCCGCCGTGGCGCCGCGCCGGCAAGCACCGACAAAAAGAAAAACGGCGGCGGCTGGATGGATAAATTGCCGATGCAGATAAACTTCCCCGTCTCCGGCAAACAACTTTCCATCGTCGTCCCCCTCGTCCTGGGTGTCGGGGTTGGCGTACTGACGTCGCTAATGGGTGTCGGCGGCGGCTTCATCATGGTCCCGATCATGCTGTACATGCTGAAGATGCCGACCAAGGTGGTGGTGGGCACCTCGCTGTTTCAGTTGTTGTTTACCACGGCCGTGGTGGCGAGCATGCAGGCGGGGATCAACATGTCGGTAGACCCCATCCTGGCCCTGAGTCTGATCCTCGGTTCTATCCTGGGTACGCATTGGGGTACCTTGTTAAGTGTCCGTTTGCCGGCGGAACAATTACGCCTAGTCCTGGCACTGGTCGTCGTCGGTGTCGCTGTCAAAATGCTGTGGGGTCTGCTGGCCACACCGGCTGAACTGTATTCGCTCTCGGTGTTATTGCAATGAAACGTCTGCTCATCCTGCTTCCCCTGTGCCTGTTGATGCTTGCCCGCAGCGTTGCGGCGGCGGATCATTCGCTGGTTACCGGCATGCAAACCGAACACGTCGACGTCACCATTAACTTCACCGGGCAGGACACACTGATCTTTGGCGCACTGGCCAAACAGGGCGACGTGATCATTAAAGTCAGTTCCCCCGACATGAACATGGACCTGTCGCACAAACGCGCCGTGGGGCCGTTCTGGCTCGACGGCGGCAAACTGACCGTGCGTAAAACACCGGGCCTGTATTATCTATTGTCTTCCAAACCGCTGGATGAAATCGTCGTTGCCGATGAAGAACAGAAATACGGACTGCACCTGCACGATGCATTGAAACATGCCGAGGTCGATACGACGGCCGCGGCCGCGATGGGTAACTGGCAGGACGCGTTTATCGATCTGAAAAAAGCGGCCGGTCTGTTCCGCAAGATCCCGGATGCCGTGAAGTTGCAGGAAAAACGCCTGTTCATCGCGACCATCCAATTGCCCGCCAACATTCCACTGGGCACCTATCAACTCGATATCTATCTTGCCCAGCACGGCCACATCATCAGCCATCAAACCCGCCACCTGGACGTCAATCAGGTTCAACTGGAACACTGGATCGCCAACGCGGTCAACAAGCACTCGTGGTTGTTTGGCGTGTCGTTTACCATCTTTGCCATGGCGCTGGGGCTTACCTTCGGCATGGCCTTGCGCCGCAGCACCGCGAGTTAAGCGTTACACACCACTAAGCTGTAATTTGTCCGACTGCATGATGCAGTCTGGATTCAGTTTTTAATTGTGTGTACTTTATCCGCTCAACAAAGCCACGCGAACTATATCCCTACTTTACGCTTGTCATCGTACTGCTAACAAAACATCACACAAGCGACACCATAACGTCACAGTCACTCTGAATACTTCCGGCAACCGAAAGTATTCTTTCGGCCATACCTTCCCTTCTATCGATTTAATCTGAGCAGGAGTATTCCTATGAAATTGAATCATTACCGGAAATCTCTGGCCGCGGCGATCAGTCTGTCCCTGATCGGTCAGACCTTGTTGTCTCCGCTTGCCATGGCGATGGCGTACGATCGTGACGCCTATCGCACCAGCACCCCGATCAAGCACGTGATCGTCGTAGTTGGCGAAAACCATACCTTTGATAATTTGTTTGGCGGCTACCAACCACAACACGGCCAACACATCGACAACCTGTTGTCGAAGGGCATTATCAATAACGACGGTACCCCCGGTCCTAACTTCTCTGCCGGCGCACAACAAACGGCAAGCGATACCGACGCCTATCGCATCGATCCGGAACATACCGGCCCATTTGCAAGCCTGCCGCAGCCGAATACCACCTACGCCACCGGTCTGCCCGGCAATGTCGCGGATAATCGCTTCCCTGCCGATCTGCCGAACGGCCCGTTCCAGATTACGCACTACGTGCCCTACGATGCCTTCACCGGTGACCCGATGCATCGCTTCTTCCAGATGTGGCAGCAGTACGACAAGGGTCGCAACGATCTCTTTCCGTGGGTAGCCACGACGGCCAGCATTGGCCCCAGCAACGCCGATTTCTCCCCGTCGCCGACCGAGCCGGATCAAGGCGGTGAGTCCATGGGTTTCTACAACATGAGCACCGGTGATGCCGCAGGCTTCAAGTCACTTGCGGATAACTATGCCATCAGCGACAACTACCATCAGGCCATCATGGGCGGCACCGGCGCTAACTTCATCGCACTGGTGACTGCCGACGTTGGCTTCCACACTGACAACGGTATGGCTGATGTCCCGCCGGCGAATCAGATTGAAAATCCGGACCCGCAACCCGGCCTGAACAACTGGTATACCGAAGACGGTTATCGCGGTGGTTCCTACGTCAATTGCGCCGACGAGTCACAGCCTGGCGTGGCGGCAATCACCGACTACCTGCATTCCTTGCCGTACAAACCGTTCCGCAATGGCAACTGCGCTGCCGATACCTACTATCTGGTGAACAACTATAACCTCGGTTACAAATACGATGGTACACCGGCGGCACTGGGCGCGGCTCAATTCACCTTGCCACCGCAAACCATCCCGACCATCGCGGACGCATTGGCGGACAAGGGCATCAGCTGGAAATATTACAGTGGTGGCCGCGTTCCGAATGCTGCACCCACGAATAATTATTGCGGCATCTGTGATCCGCTCATTGGCTTCACCAGCATCATGACCACCTCGCTCAAGAATAATCTGCAAGGCGTTGAGCAGTTCTATAGTGATGTGGCCAGTGGCAATCTGCCCGCAGTATCCTATGTGCGTCCGTTTGAGATCGAGGCAGGCCATCCGGCGAACTCCGTCGTGGCAAATTACGAAACCTTCGTTACGGATCTCATCGCACGGGTTCAGGCCAACAAGGCATTGTGGGCGAATACCGCCATCCTGATCACGACCGATGAAGGCGGCGGCTATTACGACTCCGGCTACATCCAGCCGATCGACTTTTTTGGTGACGGTACCCGTATCCCGATGATCGCAGTGTCACCGTATGCCAGGAAGGGGTTCGTCGATCATACTTATTATGATCACGCCTCGGTGCTGAAATTCATCGAACGCAACTGGGACCTGGCGCCGTTGTCCGAACGTAGCCGCGACAATATGCCCAACCCGATCGCCAGCCGTCACAATCCGTACAAACCGGTCAATGCGCCGGCTGTTGGTGACCTCATGAACCTGTTCGATTTTTCACACAGCGATCATGACCGGGATGAGTGGCAGCATATCGCCAAACATCAGCACGGCCATCACTAGGCCTGAATGCAGGCAGCAAGACCAGGCAGCCGGGTTTTTACCCGGCTGTTTTTTTACGGCATCAATAAAGAAAATAGCCTTTGACCAGTAGATACAAGGCAAACACGGCCATGGCCGCGTGGATGCTGACGACGATCAACGGCGGCGGCTTGCGACCTTCGCGCAATGCCAACAGCACCAGGCCGCCCAGCAGGGTGAGCACAAACAATAATGCGGCGTTGTTATACAGCAGGTGATGATTAGGGGCACGCAAGATGGCGACCACCAGCACGATCAACCCGGTACTGGCCAGTCCGGCGTGTCCCAGCCCCAGGGCCAGATAGCCTTTGCGGTAACGCACACCAATGAAGATAATCATCAGCCCCACAAGGGCGGCTATCCCGATTAACACGATGGCAGACAATATCATGACAACTCCCGGCTTGACGTAACGCTTGCTCGACAGGTCGCGACAGAGAAAGTTTCCCGGGCAGCGCAATAATTCAGTACGGGCAATTAATTATCCTCGAACAGCGGCAGAAAAAAACCTTTGCCGAATTCGATGGCCTCGGCCAGCGTAAACAGGGATTTGTACTCGGTCTCGCCCGCCTGCCAGGTCAATGCGGTCTGACGATCTTTGAGAAACACCATCTCCATGCACATGCTATGTGCGGCGACCCCTGACGGCATTTGCCAGCGGATGCCTATGCTGACATCGTCACCCGGTTGTACATCCAGGATGGCACTCTTACGCATACGAATCAGAATTGGCGTTCCGCTGACGTGGCAGACGGAATCAATCTGCACCTCCGCGGCAAACAGCGGTGCCACGGACACGGCGTCCAGGGCACACATCGCGTAGATGTGATGCCCGTTGACTGAAATCCGGTGCGGTGTTTTCTCGATTGTCACCGGGTAGGCGCCCACTGGTGCGCTGCCCGCCTTATCCAGCACCACAAGATCATCGGCGCCCAGCCGCTGCAAGGCGCTCACCAGCTCTTCATCACCCAATACCGAGTGAAGCTCATCAACGTTGGGCGCACGCCCCTTGCCCACCAGACTGCGCAGCACCAGTCGATGTGCAGCAATGAGCGATGTTGGAAGTTGGCGTTGACGCGCCTTGAGTGGCAACTGTGAATTCAAGCGGGCAATCGCAGTCGCAATCGTATTTTGCTGATTTAACATTACTGGCACTGATACTGAGTTGGCAGGGGCAGGCAGTTTAAAAGGTATACCGCCAACCGACAAGCAGCAAATCACCGCCGAGGTTGGCGTTGTTGATATTAAAACCACTGAAATTGCCATCCATATCGAAATGCCGCAAGTCCAGGCTTACTCCCCAATGTTCAAAGCGATACGCCAGGCCCAGGCCGTAATACGGTTCTATGCCGGAATCCTCATCTTCATAAACTCCCGGGAATCCGAACACGCTGCCGGACACCACCATTCGTGTCTGAAAATAACCGAGTCCCCCAGACACATACACACGGAAACGGCCACTCGCCGGATAAAACGCGCGCGCACCCACAAGAAAGGCGGTTGTCTGCACGCTGGTGTCATTATCTATCACTCCCCACAACGGCGGCCCCACCGGGGTGTCGTAATCGCGGTTGATAAAGAACAACTCGAGGTCCAGACCCAGGTTGGGATAACGGCTAAACTCCGTATTGAGCCCCACACCCAGCCCGTATTTATTGCGGACGCCCACGAACTGGGGTTCCTCGGCCACATCATAACGCCCGAGGTAAACCGCCACCGACCAACCTTCGGGTTTAAAATCCGTTGGTGCGGGCTGGGGATCGGCCGCAGCTACAGTGGCCCAATTTATAAACACCAACAGTGACAAAGCGACCCGATACAACATGCCCCACCCCTCGACATCCCAAATGCGTCATCAATATAGCAGTCGCGTTTAAATAGGGATGAGGGGGATGTTGACCTGCATCAAGTCTTATATGAATAAATCGACGCCGTGGCCACTTAATCATTTTGCTGAATCTGATTAACGATTCCAGTTATCTATGCGCCTGCAGGATTCAGCGCCTTCCAGCGCCACAGGTATTTGCACACGATCGCCCGATAAGGCCGCCAGTGTTCGGCGATGTCCAGCAAGGCAAGCTTGAACGCCTTGCCGGTCTGATCGAGTCCGTACAAGGCACGCATGGCATTCTGAATGCCGACATCATCCACGGAAAACACATCACGCCGATTGAAACTGAAGATCAGCAGCATCTCCACCGTCCAGCGTCCCACACCGTGAATCTGCGTGAGTTGTTCGATGATCTGTTCATCCGAGCGCTTGGCCAGATCCGAATACGCCATGCCCTCTTCCATGGCAAACCGCGCGATCGACTTGAGATACTCCGTCTTCTGGCGGGACAAGCCCGCGGCGCGCAGTCGCGCGACCGGCATTCTTCGTAGCAGCGAGGGCTCGGGATAATTTTCCGGAAACAAGGCCAGCACCCTGGCATGGATGGTATCGGCGGCCTTGACCGATAACTGCTGCGCGATAATGGAATGCAGCAGCGTGGCATAGACATCGCGGTTGCGCCGCGCGGAAGGAAACGGGATCCGCGCAATCAACGGACGCAACTTGCGATCCTGCTTGATGAGATATTGCTTGATCGCCTCGTTTCCCCGCGCCGGCATAGACGTCCTTCAGGTTTCCGTTTAGGTTGCACCGCGTGCGGCAACGGTTTCCCGGATCGGGCGGATGGGCCGCACCTCGATGCTGCCCACCTGCGCCGGCGGGATCTTCGCCGCGATGGCAATCGCCTCATCCAGATCCTTCGCCTCAATCAGATAGAACCCGGTCAATTGCTCCTTGGTTTCGGCGAAGGGTCCGTCGGTGATCGACATGCTGCCGTCACGCACGCGCACCGTGGTCGCGGTCTGCACCGACTGCAGGGCCTCCGAGGCGATACAGTGACCGCTATCGCGAATCACGGCATCGTAGGCCACGCAATCTTCATCGGGTAATTCCGGCAGACGCCCCTCATCGAGGTAGACCAGGCAAAGATATTTCATTGTGCACTCCCGTATGAATAGAGTTCTTCTCGGCGACAACGAGGATTCTACAACGCTAACCCAATATCAAGCCTCTTGTGGAACGATGATCATCCACGATACGCCGAACTGATCGGTGACCATGCCAAAGCTGGGCGAAAAGAATGTCCTGGCCAGGGGCATGCGCACCTCGCCCTTCTTGGCTAATGCCGTGAATTTGGCCCTGGCCTCCGCTTCGTCCGTTACCGCTAAGGACAGGTAAATTCCCTGAAATTGCGGTTGCCCCGAACACATGCCGTCCGATGCCATCAGTACGGAGCCGCCGATATTGAGCGCGGCATGCATGATTTTATTTTCGCTGCCCGCCGGGAGCATGCCCGGCGGTGGTGGTTCCGGACTCTCGCTGTTACGCATCAGCATGGTGACCTCGGCGCCCAGGGCCTGGCGATAAAATGCTATCGCTTCCTCGCAGCGGCCTTCGAAAAACAGATACGGTTCGATAGACATGATTCCTCCTGAAATAACGATGTGGTTGATAGCACGCCCCCCCTCGGGGGCGTTTCTCTCCCTGGTCGTTTGGCGGGACAGCGGATCGACAAACGAAAACGAAATTTTTTATTTGTTGTTCAGCTCGCGCAACCGCCGCTCCAAAAAGCGCCGTTCCGGTTCCTGCCGCGTCAGGCCCAGGGCACGCTCGTAGGCCGCGCGTGCCGCCGCGTGTTCCCCCAGGCGGCGGCAGAGATCCGCGCGGGCGGCATGAGCCAGACGGTATTCCGTCAATTCCCCGTCCGCAAGAATGCGGTCGATAAGCGCCAGGCCCGCCGCCGGTCCGTCCCGCATGGCAATCGCCACGGCGCGATTCAATGCCACCACCGGTGACGGTGCAATGCGTTGCAGGACGTCATAGAGTCCCACGATTTGCGCCCAATCGGTATCATCCGCGCTCGGCGCCTCTGCATGCACCGCGGCGATGGCCGCTTGCAGGGTGTACGGACCAAACCGCCGCGTTAACAAGGCCCGCTCTACCAGCGTGACACCTTCGGCGATCAACTCACGGTCCCAGCAGGTACGGTCCTGCTCATCCAGCAGGATCAAATCGCCCGACTCGGAACTGCGCGCCTCACGACGGGATTCATGCAGCAGCATCAACGCCAGCAGACCCATGGCCTCCGCCTCCGGCAACAGCTCCACCAGCAGCCGTCCCAGGCGAATCGCCTCACGGGAGAGATCGGCGCGTGTTAAGGACTCACCCGATGATGCGGAATAGCCCTCATTAAATACCAGATAGACGACCTGCAAGACCGCATCGAGTCGTTGCGGCAGTTGCGCCTGGGTCGGCACCTCGTAAGGAATACGCGCATCGCGAATTTTCGCCTTAGCACGCACGATCCGTTGCGCCAGCGTCGGCGCACGCATCAAAAAGGCGCTGGCGATTTCCTCGGTGGTGAGATCGCAGACCTCCCGCAGGGTCAGCGCCACTTGTGCCTCAGCGGCCAAGGCGGGATGGCAACAGGTGAAGATCAGGCGCAGGCGATCGTCCTCGACGCCCTCTTCCAGATCGGCGGGGTCATCGCGTTCCGTCGCCATCGTCTCGACGATAGTGTCCAGCGGGTCCAGGCGGCTATCCCGACGCAAGCGGTCTATCGCCTTAAAGCGCCCGGTCGATACCAGCCAGGCCCGGGGATTATCGGGTATGCCGTCACGCGGCCACTGTTCCAGTGCAACATGGAAGGCATCGTGCAACGCCTCTTCCGCCAGTTCAAAATCACCTCCGAGCAGACGGATCAAGGTTGCCAACACACGGCGTGATTCCTCGCGGTATATGCGATCAATGTATTCTCGAGGTTCGTGCTGAACATCACCAGACATGGCCGATGCGCTCTTGAGATGCGGATACGATGCAGCGATTTAACAATAAATGCGTAATCCGTGCTACTGAACTTTTTTGCGCGCACGGCAGATGGCCCGCAGACGAGCCACGTAACAGAATTGTGACAACGAAACCACCCACGCGTCGGGCCACTGCCCGACCGTGTAGCGGGTGAGGGATAGCTTATGCTGCCAGTTTACGGCTGGCCTGTTTGAATTGCTCGTTGACGAACTTCCAGTTCACGACTTGCCAGAACCCCTTGAGGTACTCAGGCCGTGCATTCCGATAGTCGATATAGTAGGCGTGTTCCCACACATCGCATGTCAACAACGGAATCTGGCCGTGACGTAACGGTGTATCCGCGTCATGCGTGGAGGTAATCGCCAGTTTGCCATCCTTATCCATGACCAGCCAGGTCCAGCCGGAACCGAAATGGTTGGCGGCAGTCGTATCGAATTCGGTCTTGAAACCTTCCAGGGAACGGAATTTACGCGCGATAACATCCAGAATGTCGCCAACTGCCTTTTCGCCCGGTGGACACAGACACTTCCAATAAAATGCATGATTCCAGGCCTGTGCCGCATTGTTAAAGATTGCAGCATCATTGGCCTTCATCACAATATCCTCCAGGGATTTGTTTTCGAACTCCGTGCCCTTGATGCGATCATTGAGTTTTGCGACGTACGCGGCATGGTGCTTGCCGTGATGATATTCCAGCGTCTCCTTGGAAATATACGGCGCCAGTGCATCCATGGCGTACGGGAGTTCAGGGAGTGTGTGTTTGTTTTCCATGATCGTGCCTCCTTCTCAATTCTGAAATTGCTTGGACGTGCTATGTGACAAGCAATCACGCGAATAGTTTTCTCTCTTGCATTGATCTCGCGCAAATAATACCTGGGGTATTCGTTGTCATAATTCAAGCTTATCCATACGACGCCAATGGGGAAATGCTGAAATATCCCTGTGCACATCGTAACAATTGACGAAGGAACCGGAATGACACAGCGTACCGACGATTATCAGGGCAAATCCGCACAAGCTACCGCGGAATTATTGCACGTCGATCCACAGCGCGGTTTACCGCAAACAGAGATAACCAAGCGTCTGCAGCAATACGGATATAACGAAATCAAGGAACGTGAAGAGCCGTTGTGGCATCGAATATTTCGTCGCTTCTGGGGACCAATCCCGTGGATGATTGAAATCGCCGCTATCCTCTCCGCTATCGTGCGGAAGTGGGAAGACTTCACCATCATTACCATCATGTTACTGGTCAATGCCGGGCTGGATTTTTTTCAGGAACACCGCGCCTTAAACGCCCTGAAAGCACTCAAGGCGCGCATGGGCGCCGAAATTATCGCCCTGCGCGACGGCAAGTTTGTCACGATTCCCGTGCGCGAACTGGTGCCCGGTGATGTCATCCGCCTGCGCATCGGCAACATTGTGCCCGCCGATGTACAGCTGATCGATGGCGACTATTTGCTGATAGATCAGTCGGCATTGACCGGGGAATCCCTGCCGGTAAGCAAAAGGCCGCAGGATGTCGCTTACGCAAGTACCGTGGTCAAGCAGGGTGAGATGCTGGCTATCGTCGTCAACACCGGCGCCAATACCAACTTTCACACCGTCGTGGACCTGGTGGCACGCGCGTCGCTGCAGGAACGCAGTCACTTCCAGAAGATGGTTATCCGCATCGGCGATTTTCTTATCGCCATGACCATTGCCCTGGTCATCATCATTGTCATGGTATCCCTGTTCCGGCATGAAAACCTGCTGGAGATCGCACGCTTTGCACTGGTCCTCAGCGTCGCGGCGATCCCGGTTGCCCTGCCGGCGGTACTCTCGGTCACCATGGCCGTCGGCGCCATGAATCTCGCACGCCGGCAGGCCATCGTGTCGCGCCTGACCGCGATCGAGGAACTCGCGGGTGTCGATGTCTTCTGTTCCGATAAAACCGGCACGCTCACCAAAAATGAAATGCAGGTGGCCGAGGCAGTGCCGCTTGCGGGCGTGACGGAACGCGATCTGTTTCTGACCGCAGCCCTGGCCTCAAAACGTGAAAATAACGACCCCATCGAGCTGCCGGTCTTCGCGTATCTGAGCGAACGCTACCCTGAGGTAGATTTAGGAACGTATCGTCAGCAAAGCTTCACGCCTTTCGATCCCATACGCAAACGTACCGAGGCACAAATCGAGGCAGACGGTTCGAGTTTTATTGCTGTAAAAGGTGCGCCGCAGGTGCTGCTGGGAATGAGCGACCTCAGCGACGAACAGTCACATCAACTCAACCAGGCCGTTGCTACCCTCGCCGGCAAGGGTTACCGCACCCTGGCTATCGGACGGCGCCAGGGTGATGCGTCATTGCAGATCCTGGGGCTCATTCCATTGTATGACCCGCCCCGCGACGATTCGCGCCAGGTCATCAGCGACATGCATGCCTACGGCGTCGAAGTCAAAATGGTGACCGGCGACAATCTCGCCATTGCCCGCGAGATCGGCGGCCTGCTCGGTTTACAACAACGCAGCCTGCGTGCCCGGCAACTCTCGGGCAGCGCCAGCAACGAGTTACTCGAACTGGCACAGGTGCTGTCGACGGCGATCTATCAGCGCCTCAAGCCCGAGGTCACGCACAAAGAGGCGCAAAAGTTTGCCGATGACGTCATGCAATCCGTGCAGTCCATGTATGACACGCGCCTGCTGGAACGCGAGTTTATTCACACGCACGAATCCGCGATCGTCGCCATGATCGAATCGGTGGACATCTTTGCCGAGGTCGTCCCCGAAGACAAATACCGCATCGTCGATACCCTGCAGAAAGGCGGCCATATCGTTGCCATGACCGGCGACGGGGTTAACGACGCACCGGCATTGAAAAAGGCGGATTGCGGCATCGCCGTCGCCAATGCCACCGATGCCGCCCGCGGTGCCGCAGACATCATCCTGACCGCGCCCGGACTCAGCGTGATTAACGAGGCGTTCAAACAGGCGCGCATCACCTTCGAACGGATGAAGAGTTACGCCACCTTCCGCATCGCGGAGACCATCCGCATCATCCTGTTCATGACCCTGTCGATTGTGGTTTTTAATTTTTATCCCATCACCGCGCTGATGATCATCCTGCTGGCGCTACTCAATGACCTGCCGATCCTGGCCATCGCCTACGACAACACCAAGGTCAGCCCGCGACCGGTGCGCTGGAATCTGCAGGAATTGCTGACTGTCTCGACGGTACTTGGCATCACCGGCCTGATCGGGTCCTTTTTGTTGTTTTATATCCTGCAGGAACAGGGATTTTCACAGGGCATGATCCAGAGCATGCTGTTCCTGAAACTGATCGTCGCCGGCCACAGCACCCTGTATATCACCCGTACCGACGGCTGGTTCTGGCGGCGCCCGTTCCCGGCGCCCCTGCTGATGGTCGCCACCTTCGGCACGGAAATCATCGGCACCCTCATGGCGGTGTATGGCATCATGATCGACCCGATTGGCTGGAAGTATGCATTATGGATGTGGGCTTATGCCTTACTCTGGTTTGTTATCGACAATACAGCCAAGATTCTGGCGTACCGCCTGTTACGTTCACGCAGCGACACGCCATCATCTGCTTAGCCTTGCGTATAATCTCTCACTGGCAGTAAGAGAAATGCATGGCATTGAACCATCGCACCCGTTGCCGGTCTGACTCTTCGCAAGCCAGCGTTCAAAATCATCTTGATTGCTCCATATCAGGCTGGCTTGCTACGCGCAGCATTTCCATCCCGAAATCGCGCGCAGATCTCCAACCGGCTGTATTAAGACAGACTCCACGTATACGCCTCCCTGCAAGCAGGTATTGCGCATGCGTGAAAACACAATTAGATAAAGGAGAACCTTATGAAAAACAACAAGCTCGTTCTGCTAAGCGCTTTCCTGTTTGCCTTGTTCGGAAGTACCGCCGCCTACGCCAGCCCCCACGCCAAAAAAGAAATCAACACCGCTATTACCCACGCCTCCCTGGCAGAAAAGATGTCGGACGTAAAACAGGTTCATCTGCACCTGCACCACGTCATCAATTGCCTGGTCGGTCCCAAGGGTGTGGGTTTCGATGCCAGTGCCGGTAATCCCTGTGCTGGTATGGGCAACGGCGCCATCAACGATTACAAGGCCGACAAGGTCGACCGGGACATGCTGACTCAGGTGCTGGAAGATGCAAACTACGGCCTGCTCACCAATCGTCTGCAAATCGCACGCAATGCCGCGCAACTGGCTGAGAAGAATTTAAGAAAATCAGAAGAGGATCTCTAACATTTAAGTTACGCCGACCGCGAAGACCGTGCTCAGGCACGGTCTTCGCGACTGTTCATACCTGTGATTACTGAAACAACGACGATGAGCAACTAAGATACTGGCCTCGCAGAACATCTCATTCATGTATCCGCAAGAATTCAGGCTGGTCCTCGTTTTCTATCCCTTCGGCTACATGGCAAGGTCTGTCTGCAACTGATAATGCAAACGCCATGTGCAGCCTGCTGGTTTAACATTTGAGGGTACGATATAGTAATCTCTATTCCAGGTTGCGGCGCAATATAGCCAGGAGCATGGAACTCTGGCTGGTGCTTTCACTCAAAATTATCCGTTGTATACGACTCCTACAGGAACCCCACATGTCAGACCTCTTTAAACAAAAAGCCGGCGACTGGGACGCCAGCCAGATGCGAGTCCAGTTGTCTTCCGCCATCGGCACCATCATTCTCGAACGCGTCCCCCTGGACCCGGATATGGCGGTCATGGATTTCGGGGCGGGTACCGGCCTGCTGACATCGCACATCGTCCCGCGGGTGAAAGAGGTTGCCGCGGTGGATACCTCCGCCGCCATGCTGGAGAAACTGGCCGCCAAACCCGAATTTTCCGGCAAGGTCATCCCGGTCTGCCAGGACATCACCGAACGGACACTGGACAGATCCTTTGACCTCATCATCAGTGCCATGGCCATGCACCATGTCGAAAACACTCGTCAGCTGTTCGCGGCGTTTGCCCGCCACCTGCCGTCCGGCGGCCGGATTGCCCTCGCCGATCTCGACAAGGAAGACGGGACCTTTCACCCGGCCGATGCCGAAGGCGTGTTTCATCACGGATTTGCGCGCGCGGAATTGCAGCAGATCATTGCCGAACAGGGATTCGTCGATATCGAGTTCGTCACCGCCCACACCGTGGATAAGGAAGACAGGCAATATCCCATCTTCCTGGTAACCGCCAGCAAACAATAATCCTGCATGGAGACAGTCAGCGAACCCCGCGGCCAACCGGCCACGGGTTCGCTGGCAGCTAATCGCGTAAATAGTGCGTGCTCACGACTTGCCGCTAACCCTCGCCGTCTTCCCTGGGTTGCGGCGAGACTCGCGGCTTATGTATGCCGCCGCGATGCTCGAGTTCTTTATGATGCGCAACTTCGTCTTTGATCTCCCTGGTCGAACGTCGCTCGATCAGGTGCCGGTCGGTCACGAGTTTAAAGAACAGCGGCACAAAGAAGATCGCCAGGAAGGTCGCCGCCAGCATGCCACCCATCACACCGGTACCGACCGACTGACGCGCGCCGGCGCCGGCGCCCGTGGACAGTGCCAGCGGCAACACGCCCAGGATAAACGCCAGCGAGGTCATGAGGATCGGGCGGAAACGCAAACGGGCCGCCTCCAGTGCCGCGGCGGAGGCCGACATGCCTTCGTGATATTTCAATAGCGCATACTCCACGATCAGGATCGCGTTCTTCGCGGCCAGACCGAGCAAGGTCACCAGACCAATCTGGAAATACACGTCATTGGTAAAGCTGCGCAACCACACTGCGGCCAAAGCGCCAAAGGTCCCGAACGGCAAGGCAAGCAAGACAGTGAGCGGCAGTGACCACTTACTGTATTGTGCAGAGAGAATCAGGAACACCATCACCGCGGCAAGGCCGAGGGCGAGCACGGAGGTACCGCCGGACCGCTTTTCCTGATACGAGGCACCGCCCCAGTCGAAACTGAAATCCGCCGGCAACACCTTCTTCGCGATCTCTTCCGCCGCCTCGATGGCCTGGCCCGATGACACGCCCGGCGCGCCCTGTCCGAACATCTTCACCGCGGGCAGATCGTTGAAGCGGGTCATCAGGTCCGGCCCGGAAGAATAGTCCACCTTCACCAGGGCGCGTATCGGTACCATGTTGCCCTGGTTGGAGCGCACGTAGATGTCATCAATGGCATCGGGCCGTTTGCGATAGGCTGGCTCGGCGGACATCACCACCTGCCAGGTACGCCCAAACTTGTTGAAGTCATTGACATAGTAATTGCCCAGGGTCGCCGCCAGCGTCGAGTACAGGTCCTGCAGTGACACGCCTAAAGACTTGGCCTTCTCGCGATCCACGTCCACGTGCAGTTGCGGGACGTTGGGTCGCCACAGCGTTTGCACATAGGCCAGCCGGTGATCGCTGTGCGCCTGCTGCTGAAACTTTGCCATGACCTCGGCAAGTTTCTCCGCGCCGCCGTTGCCGCGATTTTGCAAATACAATTCAAAACCACCCGCCTGCCCCAGACCAAAGATGGGCGGTGGTCCAAACGCCAGCACCAGACCTTCCTTGATCTGCGCGGTCTTCATGAACAATTCGCCGACCAGCTGTTGGGTCCCGACCTTGCGTTCGTCCCAGGGCTTTTGCGTTACGAAGATGGTGGCGGCGTTGTTGTGAAAATACCCGGCGAGAAAATCGAAACCGGTAAAGGCCACCGCGTCCTGGTTGGCGGGATTGGACTTGATGATCTTGATGACTTCGCCCACCACCTTGTCGGTACGTTCGAGTGAGGCACCATCCGGCAGGATCACCGCCGCGATATAAAAGCCCTGGTCTTCATCCGGCACCAGGCTGCCCGGCGTGACATGCCAGAGCCCGGCGGTAATCGCCACCATGGTCAGGAATAAGGCCACGGCAATCCCGCCGCGGCGGATCATCCAGGCGACGCCGGTGGCGTAACGTCCGGTAACGCGCACAAACTGGGTATTGAACCAGTTAAAGAAGCGGCCGGGTTGTTTGTGTTCGTGCTTGAGGATCAATACACACAAGGAGGGCGTCAGGGTCAATGCCACAAAACCGGAGATCACCACGGCGACGGAGATCGTCACCGCAAACTGCCGATAGAGTTCGCCCGTAAGGCCGCCGAGGAAGGCAATGGGGATAAACACCGAACACAGCACCAGCACGATAGCGATCACCGGACCGGACACCTCTTTCATGGCCTGGATCGCGGCATCGCGCGCCGAGGCATGTTCCTCGTGCATGATCCGCTCGATGTTCTCCAGCACCACGATGGCGTCGTCCACCACGATACCGATGGCGAGTACCATGCCGAACAGGGTCAGGGTATTGATCGAGTAACCGAGCAGGTACAAACCGGCGAAGGTGCCGATCAGCGACACCGGCACCGCCGCGAACGGAATCAGCGTGGCGCGCCAGTTTTGCAGGAACAGGAACACCACCAGGAACACCAGCAGCATCGCCTCACCCAGGGTCTTCACCACTTCGCGAATCGAGACCTTGACGAAACGGGTCGTGTCATACACCACCGAATGCGCGATGCCATCGGGAAAGCGTTTGGCCAGGGTGTCGATCGTGCGATTCACGTGATCGGCCACCTCCAGTGCGTTGGCGCCCGGCTGCAGAAAGATACCCACCAGGGTTGCCTGCTTGCCATTGACGCGACCGATAAAATCGTAATCCTTGGAACCGAGTTCAACGCGCGCAACATCTTTCAGGCGCAGCGTCGAACCGTCCTTCGGGTCGGTGCGCAACACGATGTTCTCAAATTCACGCACGCTGCTGAGCCGGCCCTTGGTCGTGATCGTGTACACAAGTTGTTGCGGCCCGCCGGTAGGCGTCTGTCCGATCTTGCCCGCCGCGAATTGCGCGTTCTGTTCATTGAGTGCCTGAATCAGATCGTTGGGCGTCAGGTGCAATTGCGCCAGCCGATCGGGCCGCACCCAGATGCGCATGGCGTAATCCTTGGCGCCAAAGATCTGTACATTGGTCGTGCCGGGGATACGCTTGAGTTCATCCAGCACGTTCAGCGTGATGTAGTTGCTGATGTAGAGATTGTCATAGCGTCCGTCGGGTGAGGTGAAGGCCAGCACCTGCAGGAACGAGGACGAACCCTTCTCCACCGTCACGCCCTGGCGCCGCACCTCTTCCGGCAGGCGCGGTTCCGCCTGCTTCACGCGGTTATTGACGTTGAGGGCCGCCTGGTCCACATCCGTGCCGATGTCGAAGGTCACCTGGATCTCGACGATGCCGTTGGAGCCGGAGTTCGAACTCATGTAGATCATGTGTTCGACACCGTTGATCTGATTTTCCAGCGGCGCTGCCACCGTCTGTGCGATCACCGACGCGGACGCCCCGGGATAAATAGCGCGGACAGTGACTACCGGCGGCGCAATCTCGGGGTACTGCGCAATCGGTAAGGTCCGCATCGCGGCGAGGCCGGCGATGACAATGAAGATCGACAGCACCGCGGCGAGGATGGGACGATCGATAAAGTATCGTGAAAACATAATGACGTCTCCTGTCCCGCGGACTAGCTGCTGGTAGCTTTATTCGCTGGCGCGGCGCCGGGCTTTGATTCGGCCGGAGTTGCAACGTGTACCGCCGAGCCGGGACCGATCTTCATCACGCCATCGACAATGACCTTGTCGCCTGCCTTCAGGCCGTCATTGATGATCCATTTGTCTTCCACCCAGTCACCGACCTGGACCGGCCGTGACTGCGCCTTGCTTTCCGCATCCACGACATAGACGAATTTCCCTGTCGGCCCTTCCAGCACCGCGCGTTGCGGTACCAGGATCGCAGCGGGACGATAAGCACCTTTCAGAATGACGCGAACGAATTGTCCCGGACGCAGTTGGCCATCGGGGTTGGGCAATTCCGCGCGTGCCTGACTGGTGCCGGTGGTGTCCGAGATACGTACGTCAGTAAATGTCAGTTTGCCGGCGCGGGTGTACTCATGGCCTTCCGCGAGTTTTACCGTGACTGCGTATGCACCGTCCTGCGGTAACACCAGGCGTCCCGCGGCCGACTCACGATTGAGTTCACGCCGTTCTTCATCGGAGATGCCGAACAGGACATAAATGGGATCGCTTTGCGTCACCGTCGTCAGCAACACTTCAGGCCCGGTGACGTAATTGCCTTCGGAGCGCAGTGCGCGACCTGCCGTGCCGGTGATGGGCGCCTCGACGCGGGTGTATTCGAGATCCAGTTTTGCCTGGGTGAGTCGCGCCTGGGCGGATTTGAGATTCGCCTCGGCAATCACCTGGTTGGAGAGCACATCTTCATAGTCTTTCTGACTGATGGCCTTTTCCTGATGCAACGGCTTGAAGCGCTCGGCATTGCGCCGCGCCTTGTCCAGCTCGGCACGCGCGGAAGTGACATCGGCCTGCGCCTTTTCCAGCGCCGCCTGGTAGGGTGCCTGGTCGATCGTAAACAGAGATTGTCCCGCATCCACGTGTCCGCCTTCGAGATAATTGCGTGTCTGCAAGATCCCTTTCACACGCGCGCGTACTTCCACCTCGCGTGAGCCGGCGGTTTCGCCGGTGTATTCATACACGGCCGGCACATCCTGCGCCTGTACCGTCACCACCGAGACTTCGGCGGGCGACATCCCCTGCGATTGCGAATCCGCTCGCTCGCAACCCGCCAGAAGACTGAATGTGAAGGCAGCAAACGCTGCCATGATGACCGGCGCACCCCTTGGTGCGCGAGCTGTCTGGTTTTTCATATAGACCTCATCGTTTATTGTGATTACCGCATCGCCGGGTCAGGTCTGTGGGGGGAGGCTTGGCGACGCTTTTTGTTATACTATATACATTCATGAATGTATGTAAATATGCCCGCCAGCGAAATCGAGAATTATTCGGAATCCCCGTGCGGCCCATGCGTGAACTGCTAAACTTTGGCCGATTTTGCAAGAGATATCGAATATGGTAAGACGCACGAAAGAAGAGGCACTCGAAACGCGCAACCGCATCCTCGACACTGCCGAGAAAGTCTTTCACAGCAAAGGGGTATCCCGCACCTCCCTGGCCGACATCGCCATTGCGGCCGGCGTCACCCGTGGCGCAATCTACTGGCACTTCAAAAACAAGGCAGACCTGTTCGAGGCCATGATGAAACGCATGAAGCTGCCGATGGAAGAGATGGTGGAGCGTGCCGGCAGTGAAGCCCTGGCGGACCCGCTGGATTATGTGCGGCAGTGTTCGCTGGCCGTACTCGAGCGCCTGACGACAGACCCGCAATGCCGCTGCGTTACGGAGATTTCGCGCTACAAGGTCGAATATGCCGACGACATGGAATCCCTGCGCGAACGCCATATCGAATGCCGTACGGAAGCCCTGACCTTGATCGAACGCGGACTGCGCAATGCCGCTAAAAAAGGGATGCTGGCCCCGAACGTTGACCCGCATCTGGCGGCGATCGGCCTGCACGCCCTGGTCGATGGCCTGATTCATAACTGGATTCTTGACCCCAGCTATATCAAGCTGGCCAAGGCGGCAGCCCCGTTGATTGACGGTTATTTGCGGGGCTTGCGCGCCGTCACTGTAGCGCGGACCGCGACGACGAAAAAACGCGCCTGACGGCACCCTCATCATCACCTGGATATCCGCATCTAAACCCCGGCTTGGCATTATTTCCCTCATTTATTCATGTCCTTACTTGCTAGTCGTACGGACTGGGGCATAATCGACAGCCTACGCACTGAATGTGTAATTCCGGGGTAACATCGCGGGATTGAACCATTTAGGCGCTGCGCCAGTCGAACGACTTCATTAACAACGCAAAGAACCAAAAAGAGAATTTATGCGAAACCTGTTTTTAGGACTGACTCTGGCGGGCGCGCTTATCAGCGGGACCGGCTGGAGCCAATCAGCCCTGGCCGCGGAATCCAACCAGGCACAAGCCATGCAACACCTGGCGGAATCCATGCTCCGGGATATCGATCGAACCACCTGGGTGAGCGAAGGCAAGAGCGATCACGTCATCTACATCTTCTTCGATCCCAATTGCCCTTTCTGCCACCGGCTGTACGAGAACATGCGCGACCAGGTGAAGCAGAACAAGGTACAGCTGCGCTGGATCCCGGTCGGCATTCTTGCCACTACCAGTCCCGGTAAGGCCGCCGCCATTCTCGGTGCCAAGGATCCGCTGCAGGCGTTCTATCAAAACGAAGATCACTACGACAAGGGCGGTGGCATCGAAGAGGACATCCCCAGCCCAGCGGTGGAAGACAGTCTGAAAGCCAATACCGCCCTGCTGGCGCGCACCGGCTTCGGTGCCGTCCCCCTTATGTTATTTCGCACCAAAGACGGCACGGCATTTCTGATCCAGGGCGCACCGCCAAAAGACAAACTGGTGAAGATTCTGGAATACGTAAAATAAGTATTACAGGCATGGACGCCAGACAATGTGCTCCCGCCTGGTGCAACGCAATCACGCGCAGGGGGTAATCTGGTGCATGCCGCTGTTCCAGACCGATGCAATTCCTTATAAACGTCGCGATCCTTCCGCAAAATCTGCGGCTTGGTTCACGTCCAGGATAATTTTCCGCCTACGCACAAAAATTGCTAGGCAGAGCTATCTCATAAACAGAATGTCATCCCTGTTTTTATCGGTATCACCACAAACCTGACGAGGTAACTCAAGTGGCAGTCAACATCAGCATCTTTAACTTCCTGAAGAAATTCCGTGTGGAGACCTACCACACCGCGCTGAACAAAAACGCACTGCAACAGGATTTTCTGGATAACCTGTTTTACATCCAGGGTAAATTTCCGACCCTCGCCACCCAGAACGACTACTACATGGCCCTGGCCTATATGGTGCGCAACCGCCTGCTGCAACGCTGGATCAGCACCGCCTCGGAATACACGGACAAAGGCTCGCGCACCGTGGCGTATCTCTCCGCAGAATTTCTCATGGGTCCGCACCTGGGCAATAACCTGATCAACCTCGGCATCTGCGATGAAGTCAGGACCGCGCTGGATGAGTTAGGCCTGGATTTCGACCAGCTCCTGGCACAGGAAGTCGAACCCGGACTGGGTAATGGCGGTCTGGGACGCCTGGCCGCCTGCTTTCTCGATTCCATGGCGACGCTGGAAATCCCCTCGGTCGGTTACGGCATCCGCTATGAATACGGCATCTTCGATCAGGAGATTGTGGACGGCTGGCAGGTGGAGAAAACCGATAAATGGCTACGCTTCGGCAATCCCTGGGAAATCGTGCGACCGGAATGGGCGGTGGAGGTGAAATTCGGCGGTTATGTCATGCCGCATCCCGACGCCGGCAATAGCACCGGCAGCTACCCGAAGATGCAATGGGTGCCGGAAAAAACCGTGGTCGGCATACCCTATGACACGCCGATACTCGGTTACAGGGTGAATACCTGTAACACCCTGCGTCTGTGGCGCGCCGACGCGCCCGAGTCCTTCGACTTCGCGGTGTTCAATCGAGGTGACTATTACGGTGCGGTCAACAAGAAGGTCGCCTCGGAAAACATCAGCAAAGTCCTCTACCCCAACGATGAACAGGTGCAGGGCAAGGAGTTACGCCTGCAACAACAGTATTTCTTTACCTCCTGCTCACTGCAGGACATGCTGCGGATTCTCAAGGTGCAGGAAGTGCCGCTCAGCCGCTTCCATGAAAAATTCACCATCCAGCTCAACGACACCCACCCTGCGGTGGCCATCTCCGAGTTGATGCGGCTGTTGATCGATGAACAAAATGTCGCGTGGGATGAGGCCTGGAAAATCACGCAAAAATCCTTTGCCTACACCAACCATACGCTGTTGCCGGAGGCGCTGGAACGCTGGCCTTTGGGTATGTTGCAAAAACTGTTGCCGCGTAATTACGAGATCATCCTGCAGATTAACGAACAATTCCTCAAACAGGTACGCGCCAAATATCCTGACGATCAGGACCGGATTGCCCGTATGTCCATCGTCGATGAATTCGGTGAACGCTACGTTCGCATGGCCAACCTTGCCTGTGCCGGCAGTTACGCCATTAACGGTGTCGCCGAGCTGCACTCGGAACTGCTCAAACAGGACGTGCTCAAGGACTTTTACGAATTCAGTCCGGGGAAATTCAGCAACAAGACCAATGGCGTGACACCACGGCGCTGGATGGTGTTGAGTAATCCGCGCCTGTCTTCCCTCATCAGTGACACTATCGGCGATAAATGGATCAAGGATCTGGATCAGTTAAAAAATCTCGAACAGTACGTGACTGACCCAGCATTCTGTAAGGCCTGGCAGCACATCAAACTCGAAAACAAACAGGACTTTGCCAAGCTGGTCAAAACCAAGACCGACATGACGCTTGACCCGGCATCGATGTTCGACGTGCAGGTCAAACGCATTCATGAGTACAAGCGCCAGCATCTGAATATCCTGCACGTGATTGCACTGTACCTGAAGATCAAGGCCAACCCGAATATCAACCTGCATCCGCGCACCTTTATCTTCGGCGGCAAGGCAGCGCCGGGATATCACATGGCAAAACTGATCATCAAGCTCATTAACTCCGTAGGCCAGGTCGTGAATAACGACCCCACGATCAAGGGCCTGCTCAAGGTCGTCTACCTGCCCAATTTCAACGTCAGTAATGGCCACCATGTCTATCCCGCGGCGGAACTCTCGGAGCAAATATCTACCGCGGGGAAAGAGGCATCCGGTACCGGCAATATGAAATTCTCGCTTAATGGCGCACTGACTATCGGCACCCTGGATGGCGCCAATATCGAAATTCGTGAAGAAGTGGGCGAGGACAATTTCTTCCTGTTTGGCCTCACCGCGCGGGAAGTCATGGCGTTGAAAAACTCAGGCTATCACCCGTACACCTATTTGCATGAAGACCCCTTGATGCAGGAAATTTTCAATTGCCTGCGCAACGGTATGTTCTCCAATGGCGACGGCAGTCTGTTCAACCCCCTGATCGAAAACCTGATCGGTCACGACCCCTATCTGGTACTGGCGGATTTCCAGTCCTACCTGGCGTGCCAGGAACGGGTCAATCGCGCCTATCAGAATCAGACCAACTGGACCTGCATGTCGATTCTGAATACCGCCCGCAGCGGAAAGTTTTCCTCCGACCGCAGCATACGCGAATACAGCAAAGACATCTGGAAAGTAAAATCCGTACCGATCAAATTGTTGAGTATCGAAGACGTGAAGGCCAATATCGCTCAATGAACCCGTGACACAAACAACGGCGGATGCCGGTTCACGCCCGGTTCCGACATTCGCATTGCGCAAAAAACAAAGGCTCCCGCGGGAGCCTTCGTTGTATATAGCGCGGCGCTGATCTCAGTATCCGCCGCTGGCCGCCGCCAGTGCAGTATCCTCGGTATCGAAGAAACACCAGAGCAGGCGCGCGAAGGTTTCCGGTGCGATCACGGTATGGCGGTTACCGGTTTGCTGCAGACACTCGCGCAAGGCCTGGCGGGTTTTGGCATTGCCGGTAAGATCAAAAATGATGTCGACCGACTCGCCCAGGCTGATAATATCCAGCGCATCCGCGAATACCTTGACGCCGCTTTGCTGAAAACCCAATACGACAGGCGAATCCAGATGGCGATGCGCGACACCGACGATTTCAATCGGCATGCCGCCTTCCTGGATTCGAGCCAGCAAATGCTCCGCAAACTCCTGACCGATATTGCCCAAACCCAATATCGCGATCTTGATCTTATTGCCCATCGTTTGACTCCTTATAGTGGTTGTTTTTATGTATACCAAACTCAGGCTATCGGCCGTCCGGGCATACGGCTTTAACCCGGGAATCAGGCCTTAACTGTCAATTTCCGAGGGCTGCGGTTGCGCCTTGTCTTCACCGGCAGCGGCAGCCCGCATGCGGCCACCGGGGACTTTGGCGTTAAAGCTGTACCAGAATGACGAAAAGCTTGTCTGGATCCTGCCGCGTGCCGCCTGACTCAGCAGCAGCACAATCACCACCGGTATCAGCAGCCAGACGGAGTCCAGCAGTACCACCGCACTGCTTTTCAGGAAGGTCATGGAACCGGGGTCCGCGACCATCTCCATAAAGCCGGCGAACGAATACCGCTCTATCATCAAATACACGAAGAGCGCCGACAACAACAGGAACAGGGCGTGCATGCGCTTGCGTAATATCACCGCCCCGGCTACGCGCTCCAGCAAGGTATCGTTCTTCCCCATATCCTGCTTAAACAAGGATGTCTCATATTCATAGACGTAGCCTGCCTGACCTGTCGCAACAAAGCGGCAATTCCTCGGCAGGTTTCCCGGAGCATAGCCGTCGGTCAGGTCCAGGGAACGTAGCATGACGCTGTCGTGAATCAACGGTGTCTTGATGTTGTACCTGCGACTGATTTCGTGAATATCACGCGGCGCATAACGATAGTAAACCGCCAGCCCGGAGCGCGAGTCATACAGCTTGTCGTTCACATTGGCATGTGTACGCACACGACTGCGCGACGAAGCGATGAAATGCAGCCCCTTTGCCTCGGCGTTCTGCATCATCCAGTCCAGCGCCACCAGTGACATACCCTGTTTCGGATAGCCGCCACCGACATTGGCATGCACGCCTGCAAACCAGACCTGATGGATCCTTTTCTTGGCATCATCGGCTTCCGTGCCTTCATCCCACATCTCGGGATGAAACGTCCTGCGCTTGTCATCGATGGAAAGCGCCTGGTAGGCATTGGCGACATTCGCTCCTAATTTGTGATCGGGAAAGGTCACGCGATAAATCCTGTTGAAAAGCTCGGTGACGCCGATGACCGGAAAACCCACCGCACTGACCGTATCCCAGACGCCGATGAAATGAATAGGCGTATGACCTTGCGGATGCACATGCGTATACCGCCGCATGAATTCATCGGTCTCGGTGAAGCCGTATTTGCGTTGCGTATTCCATTTGAATAACCAGCGCCAGACATTCGCGATGACGGTTTTATACCGGCGACGGTAGGCCTTGTAGGCGCCCTCGACCTTGTTCATCATTTCCGCGTCATTATGACAAAACCGCCGGCAATCTAGGATGCCGCAGTGACTGATAAACCCCGCGAGGGTGCGCACGGTAAACGCGCCACGACTGAAGCCAAACAGATAAATGTTGTCACCAGGCTCATAGACACGAACCAGGTTCATGTACAGATGACGGACATTGCGGCTCAGGCCCAGACCAAAGGCACCGCCGAGCAATTTGAACAGCTTGAAACTCTCCGTCCCGACCCCGTCATCGTAATAGGCCTTTTGATTGAATTCGGGACTCAGGTCGATTGCTTCAAACAGCTTGAAGACGTTGGTGCCCCGATCCTTGATGGCGGTGTTCCCCGTGCCATCCGAACACAAGATGATATTTTTTCCCACAGCGGCTACCCTCCCTGTTATTGACTATCTATATAAAAAGTATAATCCCCCCGTTTGCGGTAGATCCACGCAGCGCGGTAACGACGGGCGAGGCAGCACGCCGCTCCGGTACTATAATTAAGAGTGTGATGGACCCCATACCACAGTATACATAAGGGATTTAACCACCAAGAGGTCTTCACCATGGAAACCGTAGAACACTTGCTTGGCAACAAGGGCTATAAAATCTGGACGATTGCGCCGGAGGCCACGGTCTATGACGCCATCAAGCTCATGACGGAAAAAGATGTCGGGGCCTTGCCCGTCGTCGAAGAAGGCAGGTTGATTGGGATCATTTCCGAACGCGACTATACCCGCAAGGTCATCCTGCTGGACCGCGCCTCCAAAAGTACCCGTGTGCAGGACATCATGACCCGCAATGTCTTCCACATCAATCCGGCCATGGGTATCGACGAGTGCATGCGTATCATGTCTAACAACCATTTCCGCCACCTGCCGGTGGTCGACGACAACGAACTGGTCGGCATCATCTCCATCCTCGACGTGGTTAAGGCCGTGATTGACGTCCAAAAGGAAAAGATAGAGCACCTGGAGCACGACATCTCCTGGGGGGAGTCTTACTGATTATTGTTGTTCCGCCCGATATCCAGTTGAGTAAGCGCTGCCCCAGACCGCATACGCATCAATATGTGAAAGTGACGGTGTTATCAGACATGGCAGCACTGATTATATAACCGCCCCCGACAGTTTCTTGCACTTCCGGGATCAGGTTATCTCCCCACATAGCCTTGGCGGGTGCGCAAACCTTCAGGGATACCCCCGCCTCGTGTGCCTGCTTGATTACATCATACAGGGTGCCACTATCCGTGTTTCGCAATGCAATCTTTTCTGCAACACCTTGCTGTGCAAGCTGGCCGGCAGCACCGGTAAACACAATCTCGACCTCATACTCCATCGACGCGGCAACGGTTGCCTGAAAGAACGGCGTACCTGCCTCGGCAGGATTATCGGGATTGGTATTCAACAGGATGATAAGTAATTTCTCCGCCATAACATCACCTCATAGTGTTCGTGTCGCCGGCTTGCTCGTAGTCACATCAACTTAAACCAGGATACCATTCAGTGGTTCGTATGTTGCCGTGGTCCATTATCCTCATGGAGCGTGGCTACCAATTCAAGGGTGACGTCCTGGAAACGCAGAAGCTGACCGCCATTTTTCTTAATAAATTTCTCAGCATCGGCCTTACTGGCAAAGGATGCCAGGGTAGGTCCCATAGCACCCTGCAGCGACTGGTTGGCCACATACCACGCGCTGCGCGCATCGATAAAAGTACTATCGCCCGGGTGTGCCCAATCGGTGGCGCCCATATCCTGCACATAGATCGAGGTCGCCGAGACCTTGTTTTCCGGTTGCAGAAACCAGCTGAATAAATCACGCGTGGAACAGAATTTAAAAGGTTTGGTGGCGCCACGCACATACGCCTCCCCCTTGGGTCCGGGAAAACGCGAGATGGTCATCCCACACACATGGCATTCATCGCCGGAAACAATCGCCACGGGTGGTTGTTTTACTGTGGGACTCTCAGCTTTATCACACCCACCAGTGAGCAATGGCAAGAACACCACGCAGAGAAGAAACATGGCCTCCCGTCGTTTTCGATTCGTCTTGCCAATCACGGGATGCGTCTCGCGAACAGCAATACCGCCAGCCCAAATGGGATTCCTGTCCACACAAACAATGCGCTAAGTAACAGGCCGGGATGGAACAGTTGTGCTGTCTTGACAGAAACCAGGCCTGAGTAGGCCTGCGCGGCATCGAAGCCGGACAGGTTGGCCAGGCGAAAGATATCGGTTGGATTCAACAACAGCAGATAGGGAAAGACGTCGGCGTTTACTGCACCGTTACTGCCGACCAGCAGGCCAAGCAGACCCAGGTCGAACACCAGCACAAACACAAACCAGACAATTAAGGCCAAACCCGCAGCACGTGATTTTTCCACTGCGACCACACTCACCAGACATGCAAAGGCAACGAAGACCCAGCCAAGCAAGATCGCGCTGGCAATAAAGTATCCCAGTGCTTGCCATAGTTCTGGCTGCATCAATTGGCCTGTTTCCATGGCAATGACGATACCCGCAATGCCAAATCCCAGCAGGGTGGAGAAACCGATCACGGCCGCATGACCGACGAACTTACCTGCAAGCAATTGAAAACGGCTCAGCGGATAACTCAGCAACAACAGCAGAGTACCGGTTTCCTCCTCACCCACGACCGTATCATAGGCCAGCAACAGTGCAATCAATGGAATCACGAATATCGCCAGGCTGGCGAGACTGACAACGGTTGTATCCAGCGAGGTAAAACCTACCTGGCCCGAGGCAGCTGCGCCGAAATAGGCCAGGCCCAGTGCAAACAAGGCAAAGATCACGGTAATCGCCAGCACCCAACGATTGCGTACGCCATCGCGAAACTCCTTACGCGCCACAGTCAGTATTTCATGCATTGCCAGACTCCTGCTCGCGGTTGTAATACACATACAATGCTTCTAATGACGGCGCTTGCACATCCAAGTCCTCCACGCCCTGATCGGCGAGCAACATGCGCATAACCTCGAGCTTGGTTTCGATCGCACTGGCAATTTCAAGCCGGGTGCCATTGACATGAAAATCCGTAATTCCCCTTTGTTGCAGAAGCGGTTCCCAGGTGCCGGTCTCCCAATGGCCCCGTGCCTTGATCTGAAATGGCAGGCTGGCGGAACGTCGGAGATCATCCAGCGTACCGAGAGCACGTAGCTTTCCCTCGCGCAGGATGGCCACGCGATCGATATGCCTTTCAATACCGGGTAATACATGTGACGACAGAATCACTGTCGTGCCCTGGCGTCGCAACTCATCCAGGGTCTGATACAAATCGCGAGTCGCGATCGGATCGAGACCTACCGTCGGTTCATCCAGCATTAACAGGCGCGGATGTCCCAATAGCGCCTGGGCAAGTCCCAGACGTTGCCGCATACCTTTGGAATACGTCTTCACCCGCCGTTGCGCAGCCTCGGCCAACCCTACGCGTTCAAGTAAGGCATACCGTTCAGACGACGGCACGCGCTTGAGTCGGCCAAAATATTCGAGCACCTCCTGGCCAGTCAATTGATCGTAAAAACTGACATTTTCGGGTAAATAACCCCATTGCATACGCAGAGTCTTGGCACTATGACCACGAGGAGATTTGCCAAGCACGCGCACCTCACCACTGCTTGCCGCAATCATACCGAGGATCAGTTTGATCGTCGTGGTCTTGCCGGCCCCATTGTGCCCCAGCAGGCCCAACACTTCGCCCTGGGCCACTTCTAAACTCAGCCCTTCCAATGCGGTCACCTGAGCATACTCCTTGCGTAGTTGCTCCAGTTCCACCACCTTACTCATGACACCCCCTTGGCTATGGCTGGCGCCATCATCAACGGATAACTGTCTTTCACGCCTTGCGGACGCAACACGGGAAATTGCTCCTGTACCCAATGCAAAGTGCTAACCGCCGGACTATGCATCAGGATCTTGGCCATGGGATATTTCCATAACAAACGATCGACACCGTCGACTGGCTCGTACGGACGATCGCCGATCCCATCCGCATTCAGGTCCCAGCCGAGGTAATCACTCCAGTAATTTCCTCGTCCATCCTTCGACCACTCCTGCGGGCGTGTAGCAACGTATTTGACCTGAACGCGATTGCCAATATACGCATTGCCATAAATCCGGTTATCTTCGGAGCCGGCAGTGAGATGAATCCCGATATCGCTATCGGCAAACACGTTGTCATGAATCAAATTAAACTGACAGTTGTAAATGAAAATCGCCTTGCCTTCAGCGCCCTCCACCGCCTCGCCAGCCAATGCGCCACTGAGTCCCGGGCGTACACCGGTCACCACATTATCGGCGATTGTGCTGTTAGTGATGTAGTTCATCAGGATGCCGTAGTTACGATCATTATCCGAGCGGTTCCCGCTCACCGTCAGGTACTTTGACTGCATCAAGGCGTAGCCGGTGCGCGTATGATCGGTCCGATTATTCACGACCTTGTTGTAATACGAATACATGTAGTGGATGCCATAGCGCAAATCATGTAGATGATTCCCGCGGAGTTCATTGTGATTGCTGGTATCGATGTATATGCCATCCCGCGTTTGCCAGACCTCGTTATCCGCCACCAGGGTGCCGGTGGTGTCAAACAGGTGAATACCGTTACCGCGGTCCTGCGATCGGATACGTGGATTGCCGTGGATATGGTTACCGAGTATCCGAACATCCCGGCCTTTATCGACCCAAATGCCGAATGCGTCGCTATCGAGTTGATTATCCTGAATCACGGCAGAGCGTGCGCCATGCTCGATGAAGATAACCGCATTCATGTCAGTCAGGTTTCTGCCGGAACCCAGCAAGTGTAATCCACTAACCTGGACACCGGCGGCCTGTATCCGCAATACGTCACCCTGACCGCCACCGTCGAGCACAGCGCCAGGTTCACCTTGCAGCGACAACGGTTTATCCACGACCAGATTGGCGCGGTAATGCCCGCGCGTAAACACGATACGATCGCCTGCCACCGTCCGCCGCATCACATCGTGCAATGAAGCCGGCGTGACCCGCCAATCGCGTCCATATGCATTCGAGACAATAGCCAGCATCAGCAGACAAAACTGCATTGCGAGCACTACACGTTTCATATCATCAGGCATCGGCCGCCCGGCAAACGCGGGGCGGCCGGTTACACTCACGCGGGCTCCACCATGAAGCGTCCGCGCATTTCCATATGCAAGGCATGACAGAACCACTGGCAGTAATACCAGAACACCCCAGGCTTGTTGGCCATAAAGGTGACGGACGAGGTCTCCTGGGGACTGATTTCCATGGCAATGCCATGATTGATCAACGTGAACCCATGGGTCACGTCCTCGATCTGGTCCAGGTTGGTGATGGTAATTGTCACTTCGTCACCCTGTTTTACCCTGATCTCGGTCATGCCGAAATTCGGTGCCACCGACGTCATATAGACACGGACCTTTTTGCCATTGCGGATGATCTTGTTATCTGTCTCGAGATTGATCCCGTCTTTTTTCGCTATCGCCACAGTTTCCGCGAAATAAGGGTCATCCCGGGTCCAGATTTTTTTCGTCTTGATGAGATTACGATGGATGAGCTCGCAATCATGCGGCTCCGCAAAATTCGGTCCATCATGTACCAGCTTCATCTCATCGCCGGATATATCGATCAGTTGATCATTTTCAGGATGCAGGGGGCCACACCCCAGGAATCGATCCTTGGAAAACTTGCAGAGTGCTACCAGCCACTTGCCATCCGCGTCCTTGGTTTCGCCCATGCTGGTATGGTCGTGGCCTGGTTGATACTGGACATCCAGTTTCTGCCGGATGTAATTGACCTTTTCGCCCTTATAGGCACGGATTGCGTCTGCCAGGTTCCACTTGACGATCTGGCTGTCGATAAACAACGTAGTATAGGCATTACCGCGACCGTCATATGCAGTATGCAGGGGCCCGAGACCCAGTTCGGGTTCAGCGACCACAACATCACGCGGGTCCTTCAATTTACCTGCAAACCACTCGTCCACCTTGGCCCAGGAGATTACAGTACAGGTGGGGGAAAGTTTACCGTTGGCCACCACATATTTCCCGTCGGGTGACACATTGATGCCGTGCGGACTCTTTGGGACTGGCACGTACAGGGTCAGGTCCGAACCATGGCGCCCGTTCAGCACCGGTACTTTCGAATCGCCAAGAGTTTTAAACTTGCCTGCCTTGATCGCCGCCTCGATCCGCGGAATATTGAAAATGACAGCCCAGTCACGCTCGTTACGCATGGTGTCGGCGAGCACGAAACCATCCTCGGAGTTATAACAGGTGGACACCGCATACTTGCCGCTGTAATCCGCATCGGTATTGTCCAGATTGCCATCGACAATTACCTGAAACGCCATTTCCATCTTTTCCGCATCGATGCCGTTGAACATGGTGAAGTACTGTTTATTGTCATCCATGTTACGGCCATCATTGGGATGAGGCATGCGGAACTCGGCGTTTGCGTACAGATATTTTGTATAAGGCGCCTTCTGCGGCCGCATGCCGTGAATTGCCTGCACGTTAGGGACACTGAGTATCTTGTCGGTTTTCATGATATCGCAGCGAATACGCGCCACTCGCGTATTGGCCTTATCATTGACGTAAATATATTTGCCATCGATTCGACCATCCTTATAACTAAGATGAGGGTGATGGGTATCACCGTTTAACGGGGCATCAGGTCCGAGTATACGTTTACTCTCGTTGGTCAGTCCGTAGCCGGTGGCGCCATCATAATTAAAAACGGGAATCCGCATGAGTTCGCGCATGGAGGGCACGCCCAATATCCTGATTTCACCGGATTGCCCGCCACTCCAGATCCCGTAGTACTCGTCCAGCTCACCCGGCTCCACATTCGCCTTCATGGCATCCGATTTGCTCTTCGCCCATACCGAATAAGGTGTCAGGCCGCTCGCCACGCCGGCGCCCGCTACACCGGCAATCCCGGTTGTCGCCAGAAACTGGCGCCGGGAAATTTTTGCTTTATCTTCTTTATCGTTCATAACACGCCTCCTTGAGTAGTGGACACTTTACTGAATTACCGCTTTCTTATTTCCGTTCTTTAGCTTCCTGTACTTCCGTAGTAATTTGCTCCAGGCCTGCCTCCGTGCCGAGTTCTTTTTCCATCCAGCGCACGGATTCCCGAGCACGTGATGCCTTCTCGCGACGTTTGCGTTTCTCAACCAGAGGCGGACACTTATACGCATCCCAGTACACTACCTGGCAGTCCAGGCAGTAATGACATTCGTTCGGATTAATTTCACCGGTATCATTGATCGCCTGAATCTCGCATTCATTGGCGCAGATCTGGCAGGGTTTGCCGCATTCCTTGCGCCTGCGCAACCAGTTAAACAAGCGTAAACGCGCCGGCACGGCCAGCGCCGCGCCCAAGGGACAAAGGTATTTGCAAAAGAACTTACAATTAAACAAGGACACAATAACCAGGCCACCCGCATATAGAACGAATGGCAGCTCCCTTGCAAAGTGCAGTGTGATTGCCGTCTTGAAGGGTTCGACTTCGGCATAACGTTCCGCCGTACTCATGGACCCAAGTGATATACCGAACAGAATCAGCAACACTACATACTTCAAGGCCCACAGGCGGTCGTGAACCAGCGATGGAAACTGTAATTGCGGCAGCTTGAGCTTGCGTCCAAGCTGATTGGCCAGTTTCTGCAAGGCGCCGTAAGGGCACAGCCAGCCGCAGTAAACTCCTCGTCCCCACAACAACAAGGTAACCGCAACAAAACTCCACAGAATAAACATAGTGGGGTCAATGAGAAACGTATCCCAACTAAAACCCTTAATAACCGAATTAACAAAAGTCAGCACGTTAACTACAGACAGTTGCCCTAGCATGAACCATCCGATGACAAACAAGGTATACAAAAGAAAACCGGTACGCAGATACGATACTGCACGTGGAAAACGCACCAACCAATCCTGAAAGATCATGATCAAGGTCAGGACCGTCAAACCGAAAACGAGAATAGCGATTTGAAATTTTCGCTCCTGCCATACCGAAACCCACATGGGCCACTCTTCCGCCTGGGTTATGTCACTAACCTTGGGGGCAGGTGGCTGAATAACATAGGCGGGTGGTATCTCGTAGTTGCCGCTGAAAGTCGTGAATACGCTATCCAGGGGGCCAGTCGGTCGCCTTACCAATAATGACAACGACCATTCACTCCCGGGATTAAACCTGTATTTGTCGCGGATAATAAAGATATCCGCCTCCTTGAATTCCGGCACCCCCTCGATAGCCAGGTCGCCCAGCCGATAATGATCGAGGTCGCGAAAATTAATCGATTGATCATCCTGATTCAGCTGAATGCGATCAAAGATGCCACCACGCACGTAGCCGGAGCCCTTGAAGGAATAGACCCCATTGGCCATGATGGCGATGGCGTGTTCCCCGGGTTTGAGTTGCGACATCAGCCAGTTATACTGGGACTCGCCTAACAGGTTACGACCTATGGTTGGCGCATTCAGATACGCGTAATACATGTCAATAAACGCATCGCAACGCTGCCCCGTCGGCAATTCAACACAGATGCCAGGTTCCTTTGCACCGGGCTGGGTTTCCGCCTTTGTGCCTTTGAATGCTTCATCTACTTCAGGCACGGTTAGCAGCATATGCCGTATGGCGCCGTTTCCAGTGAGAAATTTCCAGTCGCGCACATCGTATACATCCATGCGCACCTGGGCAGGCGGACTTTGTTCTGCCACAGTAGGTTTAATAATGTGGCGGGCGATAGCAATCTTGCGCGCAGCACGCATGATGGTGCGGTTGACAACAATCACCGTCACAGTCGCCCCGGTGATGGCATCCACGTTGACAAAGCCCGGACGTTTTCCCGCACCCACTTTGACATGATCATTGACGGACTTGCCGACATACTGATCGGCAAACTCAAAGAGTTTTGTTTCCGGAATACCGACCAGCAGGATAGGTTCATGATGTTCCAGCACCTTGACACCGGCGATCTTGCCATGGGTGTCGATGCCAACCAGAAGATTGACCGGCTTGCCAGAATACGCCGGAATGGGGTCCACATCTTTGGTACGAAAGACGTAGCCTATCACTTTATTATTTTTGTAGATGGCTGCTGATAAGGGCTTGCCTTCCAAATCACCAAACTGATCTGCCGTGGGGAAAAATTTTTTTACAACAGGATAATCGTCGACGAGGCTATTGGCCGACACCGAAACCGCTGACACACTACAAAGCAGCACCAAGATACGAAGCACATATTTGAAATAGACGACTGCTATTTCAGCAGCTACAGAATTCTTCACGTCTTGATCCTTAACTGAGTGATATAAACACGTTTTATTATCTTGTAACGACCTTAATAAAAATCAGGAGGAATGACCGAGTAGTTAACTAAACTAGCAGACATCTGAAATATAGCCTTGATCTATGACAAGTCACTGCAAATTGAAACAAATGAGATTTAATAATGAAGTAACAAGACTAAACAATTAATCAGGCCTTAATCTTATTCTTAACAAAAATTTACGTATCGTACGGAGTTGTCCGCAAGAGACAAACCCACAGAGATTTTGTCACTTTTGAACCCGACCTCCGGCAGGTTTGGGTATGGCTGCGTTATTTCGCTATCGCGATGCCAACCTCAAGCTGTTCGAACCAGTCGAGAAACAGGCCGACGTTCTCATCCTTGAAGATACGTCCATGCTGCGGACAGAGCATCTTGATATCCAGTTCGCGCACGCGGGCGATCCAGTCGTTCTTGGCGCGATTGGATGGCATCCAGCGCTGGTGAAAGAGTTTCATTTTGGGAATGTGTTCTGCAAAATCCTCGACGTAGATTGGTGATTCCGGCGGTTCCAGCGCCGCGCCGACGTCGCCACACATCAGGATTTTCGACTTCGGATCGTAGACATGAAAATTACCGGACGCATGCAGATAATGCGCTGGAATAAATTGCAATTGCAGACCATTGCCCAGTTCCAATATTTCACCTTCATCAGGAATCGCGGCATATTCGATGTGATCCATGCCGAAATGCCGCAGAAATCCTTCCCACAGCCACGGCGCATGTAAGCGTGCATGCGGCAAGGTCTGGTCCCACAGTCCCAGCGATGAAATGATATCCGGGTCCTGATGCGAGGCAAACAGATCGGTGATGTGGTCCACCTGGGTGTAATGCAATATCGCGCTGAGCATCGGCGCAAAGATCTCGATCCCGCCCGGGTCCATTAATAAGGCACGCTCGCCGTTCACGATCATATATTGATTGGTATCGATAATTTTTTCCGGCTTTTCCGGGTCGCGCGCAAACAAATACCATTGATGTCCTTTGTCAAAAAGGGGAACGCTTTTCATGCTATGGCTTCCTGGCTGATTTCTTTGATATCAATAGTGTTAATACGATCGAGGCCTTGCTTGACGATGTGTTTGATGGTGCGTGCCGCCTTCTCAAGGCCGTCCGCCACCGTCATCAGGTTGTTGCGATATTCCCCGGCCCGCGATGCCTCGATGCGGCAGACGGAGGCTACTGCCAGGGCGGCATCCATATTCAGGTTCAATTCCTGCATGTAATCATGCAGCAGATCCAGTTGATGGGTTAATTGCGCCGCCTCCGCCTGCATCTGACTGTGGCACGCATCCACCAGCGGCAGAAAACTTGCCAGGTAACGGGCACCCGCGCCACGCTGGCGCACCTTGTTAAAACGATTGAAGGCGTCGCAGGTACGCAGATAGTGCGCCGATAGCCGGGTCAGATGAATGGATTCCCGTTCCACCTGGTCCGTAGTATCCATCGCCAGACGGGCGATATCATCGATATAGCGTGTAATCGGCTGAAATCCACGGGCAATCTCACCCGCCTGCGCGGAAATGATCATGGCATTCTTGGCGGTGATGGAGACGTTCCAGGCGATGTGATTCACCTTGTGCAGATCGGCCGCGATGGTCGCCACACTCATGATGGTATCGTTTTGTAACCCTGACAAATCCTGCCTCGCTTGCTCAGTCATCACCCATAGCCAACATTATGCGTAAACCCCAGCGACCCGTAACTATCAAAGCGGCATAAATGTATAGTAGACGAAAATTCGAATATTCGTGGCGAAACCAAGAACTTGCAGCGGTTTCCGCTGGTCTTACACAGTGCCGGCCTGGATGGTTCTAGCGTGTCGACGCTATAGCCGCACATAAATAGTGTGAGTACGCCGCTGGTTTCCCGCGTCAAGGTACATGACAAATGTTGTAACAAAGCAGGTGTAGTATGAACGTCATATTTCCCGGAAAAGACAGCAAGCACAACGACACAACCGCCCTTCAACCCCCCAGCCCGCAACACAACCGGGAATTTTTAAACGACACCACACCGGTGCCTGATGTTACTATGCAAGCAACCTCACGCGACAAACAACGAAACAATCGTCACTGGACCTTGGCGGATATAGACTGGCAGCACATCGACCGTGAGCGTGCGCGAAACAATCCGCTGACCTATTATGTCGTCACCGCGGCGTCATTTGTCGAAACCGCCGCCGATTTGTATACCGCCAATCTGGTCGAACACTTTCCCGACCCGACAGCACGGCACTGGTTAATCCACTATTGGCAACCCGAGGAATTACAACACGGGCAGGCACTGCGCGCCTATGTGGAAACCGTCTGGCCGGAGCTGGACTGGACACAACATTACAACAACTTCTTTGCCGAGTATTCCCAACTTTGCACCATGGAAGAACTGGAGCCGAGTCGCGCCCTGGAGATGGTGGCACGCTGTGTGGTGGAGACCGGTACCTCCACCTTCTATACCGCCCTCCACAATATCAGCGATGAACCGATCTTGCGTACGCTCACCGGCCTGATCCGCCAGGATGAAGTCAGTCACTACAATCACTTCCGCCACTTCTTTGAGGAATACAAACAACATGAACACATCCGTCGCCTGGATGTCATCCGCTCACTCTACAAACGCTATAGCGAAGTGGAGAATGAAGACGCGTATATCAGTCTCAAACACACCTGGCTGATGCGGCACCCGGAGCAGGAATTCGATCACGCGCAGTTGGCATCGCTGACGCAGGCGCTGCGGCCCCTGTTAATGCGCCAGTATCCCTATCGCATGGCCCTGAAAATGCTCTTGCAACCCCTGCACCTGAACCGGGGTCTGGTGAATTTCTCCCTGCCCTTGCTGGAACAGGTCGCCCGGCGGCTGATGTTCAGGCTGCAGTAGCGTCGTGGCAGGTTTGCGCAACAACCTAACTTAAGTGTTCCTAATTCTTGTCCGTCTGCATAGAACATATTGTCCCTTCCTGTGACTGGAATTCGGCAAACTTCAAGTTAGTTACATCTTGTCGCCAGGTAATCCTGCAAGGTGCGGCCTGTGATCGTTTCAAATTGCTGCTCGAGTTTTCTGACGGTCTGCATACGGTCCAGCCGGAACTGGCGAAAGTCGTCGCGCAGTTCACACCAGCCCACCAGGGTCCAGACCTTGCCCCAATACACCAGTCCCAGGGGATGCACGAGACGGCACGACGCTTCGCCATCTTCACGGGTGTAGTCGATATGGATCTTGCGTTGTTCGCGAATGGCCTGACGCAGGATTTGTAACTGCTCGCCGGCCATGCCCTCCATGGGAAAATCCGGCACGATCAATTCCGGTTTCGCCAGCACCGGCTTCAGCCGATCGGGCAAGACATGTTCGATCTTCAACAAGGCCTGATGCGCACCCTGCGCCAGACCTTTATCGGTCCAGGCCCGGACCATGCGCGCACCCAGCAGCAAGGCCTCGAGCTCTTCTTCGGTGAACATCAGGGGTGGCAGATGAAAGCCGCGCAACAGCCGATAACCCTGACCGGCTTCCCCGGTGATCGGCACCCCCGATAAACTCAGGTCCTGAATATCGCGATATATCGTGCGTTCGGAGACCTCGAGTATTCCGGCCAGCTCACGCGCCGTGATCACACGCGTGTGATGCAGATTCTGGACAATCTGAAATAACCGGTCCGCGCGCCGCATGTTCAGTGATACACGCTCGATAAAAACAGGCGAACCGTTGCTCCCGTCACCGGAAACACAGCCGTGCGTCGCGGCGATGCGACAAGTCTGCCCCGGCGAATGAAGCAACGGTTCGTCATGTGTTATGCCTGCAGGTAGGTAATCAGGCTCAGGATAGCACCTTGCGGATCGCGGATCACCGCGAAGCGGCCGACCCTGGGGATGTCACACGGCGGCAGGATCACCGTTGCCCCGAGTTGTGACGCGCGCTGTGTTTGTTTGTCGACATCGTCGACGGTGACATACGCGCCCCATGCCGGCGGTGCATCCTGAACATCTTCCGGCATGGCCATAATACCGCCGACCTTCTGGCCGCCGGTTATCAGCACGGTGTACGTCATGCCCGGGGCCTGTTCGTCGTGCATGTCCCAGCCAAACAGTTCGGCATAAAATGCCTTTGCCGCCGAGACGTCGGTGGTCATCAATTCATTCCAGCTGAAGGCCCCGTGTTTTGTTGTGGCATAGTGTTCCATTGTCTGCTCCTTGAGTTGGTAAATGGAAATGCCACGCTAACAAGCCCCTCCTGACAGCCTTATGTCAGCAGGTTTCAGGGGCGAACGCAGAATTTTTCCATCCCGGCTGGCCTGCAGAGAAACGGTTAAAAACCGACCCGTTCGCGAGAATTCGTACCGGCACTCGAAATTTAACCCGGCTCGCGCTATCGTACGTTAACTAGCAGAATCGCGGCTCAAACCGGCAGCAGCAAGCAGACAAAGGGGTAATCAACATGAGTACTGCAGCAATCGTTATTTTGGTGATCATCGCGGTGGTCGTACTGTACGTCATTTCCATCTTCAACCAACTGGTATCACTGAAAAACCGCTATAAAAACGCCTTCGCCCAAATCGAGGTACAACTCAAGCGGCGCTACGATCTCATCCCCAATCTGGTGGAAACCGCCAAGGCCTACATCAAGCATGAACGCGAAACCCTCGAGGCCGTCATTGCCGCCCGTAACCAGGCCGCCACCGGTCTGCAAAAGGCCGCGGCCGATCCTGCGAATGCGGATGCGATCAAGGAACTGGCCGGTGCCGAAGGCAGTCTTACCGGTGCCCTTGGCCGCCTGAATGTGGTGATGGAGGCCTATCCGGATCTCAAGGCCAACCAGAACATGATGCAAGTCTCCGAAGAACTGACCAGCACCGAAAACAAGGTGGCGTTTGCCCGCCAGGCCTTCAACGATCAGGTCATGGCCTACAACACCTATAAACAATCCTTCCCGCAAAATATGTTGGCGGCCACTTTCGGGCACGCGCAGGACGCGACCTTGCTCGAATTCGAGGATCATCAGGCGATACAGGCAGCACCCAAAGTGTCGTTTTAATTCGGGTAACGCGCCTCGCAGTACGCGGAGTCCGCTATGGATTTTTTTCAAGCCCAGGACAATGCCCGCCAGAACACCACGCGCCTGGTCATCCTGTTTGCCCTGGCGGTATTGACGCTGGTTGTGCTGACCAATCTGCTGGTCATGGCGGTGCTCGCCGTCTTTTCCCGGCACGGCGCACCCATGACCAGCGAAACCTTCTTTGCCACCTTCGACTGGAAGCTGTTTGCCATGGTCGGCGTGGGCGTCACCATCGTGGTGATCGTGGGCAGTCTGTACAAGCTGTTACAACTGGCGTCCGGTGGCAAGGTGGTGGCCGAATCCCTCGGCGGCCGTCTGGTCGGTTTGAACACGACCGACCCGATGCATCGCAAGATACTGAACGTGGTGGAAGAGATGGCGATTGCCTCCGGCACGCCGGTGCCACCGGTGTATGTGCTGGAAGACGAGCATGGCATCAACGCCTTCGCCGCCGGTTACACCACCGGCGATGCCGTCATCGGCGTCACCCGCGGTTGCATCGAGCTGCTCAACCGCGATCAGTTGCAGGGCGTCATCGCGCACGAGTTCAGTCATATCCTCAACGGCGATATGCGCATGAATATCCGCCTGATCGGCATCCTGCACGGGATCCTGGTCATCGGTTTAATCGGATACTATTTATTACGTTCCAGCAGCTATGCGCGCAGCAGCCGCTCCGGCAACAGCGCGGGGCCTATCCTCGGACTCGGCCTGGGCCTGATGGTGATCGGGTTCACCGGGACCTTCTTCGGCAACTGGATCAAGGCCTCACTGAGCCGGCAACGGGAATACCTGGCCGATGCCTCGGCCGTGCAATTCACCCGTAACCCCGACGGCATTGCCGGTGCGCTCAAAAAGATCGGCGGCCTCAGTGAGGGCTCCATCGTGGACAACCCCAGCGCGCCGGAAATGAGTCACGCCTTCTTCAGTAACGGTGTGCGTTCCGTGATGGCATTCATATTCGCCACGCATCCGCCACTGGAACAACGCATTCGCCGCATCGATCGGCACTGGGACGGAAAGTTTATCGTCCCGAAAATTGAAACTGCGACATCCAGTGAAGCCGAGACGACAGGCGCTGCTGCGCCCTCGCCCGCTGCGGCCACGGGTGCCATCGCGGCAGCCGTTGTGTTGCAGGCCATCGACAGCATCGGACGCCCCAGCGATACGCACCTGGGATATGCGGTAAAGATCCTGCACGAGATCCCGACAGGTCTCATCGAGGCGGCGCGCGAACCGTACAAGGCCCGCGCCCTGATCTACAGCCTGGTCATCAATACCGATCACGATGTACGCGACAAACAGCTGGCGCACCTGGCACAGTTCGCGGATCACGGCGTACACGACGAAACAGTCGCCCTGCTGCCACAAGTTGCTAATCTGGAAAAACGCTTTCGCCTGCCCTTGATCGATATCGCCATGGGCACCCTGCGCCAATTATCGCCGGCGCAGTATGCATTGTTTCGTAAAAACCTGCGCGCGCTGATCGAGGCGGATAATAAGATCGACTTGTTCGAGTGGGTCCTGCAGAAAATCGTACACCATCACCTGGACAATGAATTCGAAAAGCGTTCGCCCATGGGCCGCACTGCAAAATATGCGCAGCTTGCGCAAGTGCGCCAGGAATGCGTCGTGGTGTTGTCGTTGCTGGCGTATTCAGGTCACACCAGCGGGCTCGTCACACAACAGGCCTTCGAGGCCGCGGCACAGCAGCTGGGTCTGCCGGGTCTGGTAATCGCCCCGCAATCGGCAATCAATCTGAACGTTTTGAACACGGCAATCGACAAGCTGGCCATGCTCAAGCCGCTGGTCAAACCGCAATTCCTCAAGGCCTGCGCCGCCAGCATCACGGCCGATGGCGTCGTCACCGCCACCGAACTCGAATTGTTGCGCGCCATTGCCAATGCCATCGATTGCCCGATGCCACCACTGGACGTCACCGCAGATTAGACAACCATCGAGGACAGGACATGTCGAGTATTCTGATTACCGGCAGTAATCGCGGCATCGGCCTGGAATGGGCCAGGCAATATGCCGAGATCGGCTGGCGTGTTTACGCCACCTGTCGTTTGCCGGAACAGGCCGACGCCCTCAAGCAACTTGCGCAACAACACACGAACCTCAGCGTGCATCGTCTGGATGTCACGCACCCGGAAGAGATTCTGGCGCTCGCCGGTGAGCTGCAGACACAGGCGCTGGATATCCTGGTCAATAATGCCGGCGTGTATTTCGAACGCTGGGGTAAGGACAAACTCGGGGGCATTGACTACGCTGCCTGGCTGCATACCTATGACGTCAATGTGCTCGGCGCCATGCGCGTGACGGAGGCCTTGCGTACCTCGCTTGCGCGCGGCAAACAACGGCTGGTCGTGATGACCACCAGTCACATGGGCAGTATCGCCGACATCGCCGGACCCAATGACTATGCCTATCGCTCCAGCAAGGCCGCACTCAATGCCACGGTGACAGGCCTGGTGCATGAACTGAGACCGCTGGGTATTGGAATTTTATTGGTCCACCCCGGCTGGGTGCGGACACGCATGGGCGGGAATAGCGGCCGTTTCACTGTCAGCGAGAGCGTCAACAACATGCGTGAACTGGTGGAGAATTTCAAACTGCGCGACAGCGGGCGTTTCTATCGTTATGACGGTGCGATCATTCCCTGGTAATTCAGCGATGCAGTTACTTATATATAAATAGCAAACGGCTGCACAGTCACCGTGTCACCCGCCTCCACGCGTTCACAATCTTCGGCCAGCAAGATGAAGCAATTCGCATGACTCATGGACGTCAGGATCCCCGAACCCTGTTTGCCGGCTTTGGTCACCTCGAAGTGACCGTCGCGGGTCTGCGTCAGCATGCCGCGCTGGAACTCAAAACGGCCGGGACGATTATTCAAACCGCTGGTGCAGGTGGCCTGCAGTGTCAGCGGTAACCTGACACTGCCGCTGGACAGGTAATGCAAGGCAGGCTGGACAAACTGATAAAACGTGACCATGACGGCCACAGGATTGCCGGGCAAACCGAAGAAACGGGCCTTGCCTAACTGGCCGTAGGTCAGCGGCCGCCCGGGTTTCATGGCGATTTTCCAGAAGTTGATTTCACCGAGTTCGGTGAGGATCGACTTGATATAATCCGCATCCCCCACCGAGACACCGCCGGAGGTCACGATGACATCGGCCACGGCGGCCGCGCGCAAAAAACTTTCGCGCAGTGCCTCAGGGTTATCGCGGACCACGCCCATGTCCAGGATCTCCACCCCGAGTTGGGCCAGCATGCCGTAAAGGCTGTAACGATTGCTGTCGAATATCTCGCCTTCGCCAAGCGTTTCCCCAATCGAACGCAATTCATCACCGGTGGAAAAAAAGGCGACGCGCGGACGCCGCCGCACCTTGACTTCACCGATACCAAGCGAGGCAAGGACGCCGAGGTCCGCCGGCGTGAGATAGCGGCCTGCCTTGACCACCTCGCTGTCCTTGCGAATGTCTTCACCGATCTGGCGGACATTCTGACCGGGACGATGTTGCAGGCCGACGCGCACACGGCTCTCGGCGATCGACTCGACATGTTCCTGCATGATCACCGTATCCGTTCCCTGCGGCATGGGCGCGCCGGTCATGATGCGCACGCATTGACCCGCGTGACATTCGCCACGATACGGCACACCGGCATAGGCAGTGCCGATGACGTCCAGTGTCTGGGTACCGCTGGTGGGCAGGTCCTTGCTATTGAGCGCAATCCCATCCATCGCGGAATTGATATGCGCCGGAACGTTAATCGGTGAAATGACGGCCTCGTGCAAGACACGGCCCAGTGCCCCGCGAATAGGCAGCTTTTCGTAGTCGCTAATCGGCGTGAGGCTGGCAAGAATGCGTTGTCTGGCTTCGGCGACGCGAATGGATTCCGTATCCACATCGTCGGCGCAGCTTATCTGGGGTGTAAAGGGTTTAGTCTGCATGAGGATCTCGTCTTATCAGGGAAGCGTGAGTGTCTTCATATCAGGCAGGCAGAAGTGCAGAACGAAGTCTGCGATCTCATCGACCCGATTGATGTCCAGTGGCGTAATGTCCGTCGGCAATGAAGGCAATGCCGTGTCACTGGCCACGGCGATAATGTGCTTGTCGTTGGGATAAAACAGCGGTTTCCCCAGTGCCGACCGGTGTAATTCAATCTTTGGAATGGCTGCCTGTTTGAAGCCTTCCACCAGCACCAAATCCAGTTGCGACGGTATGAGTACAGCTAAGGCATCCTCCAGCGACGGTTCTACTTTCGCAGCTTGCGCCTCCATGACAAACGCAATGCGCTGTCGCGAGGCCACGGACATTTGATCGGCGCCCGCCTTGCGCAGCTCATAGCTGTCTTTACCATGATGGTCGATGTCAAAACTATGATGGGCGTGCTTTACCATGCCGACACGCAGGCCCTGCTGTTTTAATACAGGCAATAACTGGCGCAACAGGGTGGTCTTGCCGGTCCCGCTGTGGGCACAAAAACCCAGGATGGGCACTTCATAGCGGATCATGCGCTGATCCCCGCATGTTCAAGTCGTTCTCGATCTTCGGGTGTGTTGACATTCAGGAATGTCGACGGCACGTCGGAAAAGTCGGCCAGGGCCATACGCTGCTGGGCATACCAGCGATCGATTTTACGATCGTTGCTTGCGAGAAAGGCATTCAGGCTGGTAAGCAAGCTGACAGGAATCAGGGCATACACCGGTTGCAGGCGCTCACCGTCGTGGGCGACGGCAATATCCGCCTGCTGAGACTCCAGTGCATGGATCAATCGCTCGACCAGATCCGGTGGCAGTAACGGCCCGTCACAGGGGACGGTGACAATATGGGTCGTGCTTGCCGCCTGCATGCCCGCGGCGAAGCCGGCAAGCGGCCCCTGATAATCGGATAGCTGATCGCGCAGTACCGGAAAGCCATAGCGTGCATAGGCGTCATGACTGCGGTTGGCATTGATCAGGATATGGCTGACCTGCGGCCGGATCGCCTCGATGACCCATTCGATCAGGGGTTTGTTATTGAGCTTGACCTGACCCTTATCGACGCCGCCCATGCGTTTGCCCATGCCACCGGCGAGGATGACCGCGGTAACGGCATTGGCGCCAAGCGCTGTCATCGCGCGACCTGCAATGGTTGAGTGAGGGAAATGACATTGGCGGCATGATAGTCACTGACCGATTTACTAACGAGTCCACCATCAGATAATTCATGCCAGTGATCGCATAAGGGAAGAAACTGTTCTGCCTCATGACTGGTGATCAGCAAGGAAATATTCTGCTGCTTCAGACTCGATAACAGCATGAGTGTACGCCGTTTGGCATCATCGTCCAGGTTATTCGTGGGCTCATCCAGCAGCATGATATTCGGAGAAGCTAGCCAGGCGCGCGCCAGTGACACGCGCTGGCGTTCACCGCCGGAAAGGGTCTTGGCCCAGCTATCCGCGATGTGTTCCAGTCCCGCCCATTCCAATGCAGACTTGACCCGCCGTTGCCGCTCTGTGCCATCCAGCTTGCGCGGCAGACCATACGCCAGGTTGTCGCTGACGCTGGCGTCAAACATAAAGGGCAGCTGATGCAGATACACGATATGCGTCTGCAAATAATGCCGCTGATGCCGCCAGGCATCGGCGCCACGGCCGTTGTCCACCATGCCCTTGTCAGGTCTCTCCAGGCCGGAACAGATACGCTGCAAGGTAGTTTTCCCCGTGCCGTTGGGCCCGGTTAAGAGGTTGCATTGCCCGGGCAGCAAAGTGATGTTGACGTCCTTGAGTATCTGACGCTTGCTATACGACTTATTGATATTGATAAAAGCAACTGATGACATATTTGAGTCTCACCTGGTTATGCCACAACCTGGCCGCGGCCCTGAAAATAATGCAGCGTGGTGTTTAAGATAAACGTCATTAAGATTAATACCGTCCCCAGCGCAATCCCTTGCGCGTACTCACCCTTACTGGTCTCCAACGCAATCGCCGTGGGGATGTTGCGGGTGTAATGATAAATATTGCCGCCCAGCATCATCGAGGTACCCACTTCGGCAATGATGCGGCCATAGGCTGCAAGCAGGGTTGCCAGGAGTCCGAAACGCACTTCATGCATCACCGTATACAACGCACGAAACGGACTGGCGCCGAGTGTGCGCGCGGTTTCCCATGCACGCTTGTCCGATGCCTGGAACGCGGCGTGTCCCATGGCAACCAGTATCGGAAAACATAAGGCAATCTGCCCGATGATCATGGCGCTTTGGGTAAACAACAAGCGCAGGTCGCCGAGGGGGCCGTGCCGCGACAGAAACAGGTAAAAGATCAGGCCTATCACCACCGCCGGCATCGACAACAGGGTGTTGAAGATCGCGATCAAAAAACGCCGGCCTGGAAACCGCAAATAGGACAAGGCGAAGGCCAGGCTGAGCGCCGGTACCAGGGCAATAAGGATCGCGTTGGTGGAGACATTGAAGGAAATACCAATGATCTGCCACAGATCGCTATCGCCGCTGAACAGCAATACGAATGCCTTGTGTGTTGCTGTCGCGAGGTCATCCATACTTCAACCAACTTTTACTCGTGACTACTTCACTCCATTACTCGTTACTTTTTGCGCATCCGGGGTAAACAACTGCTGGCCGGCGATCTTATATTCGGAAATCAGTTTCTGGCCCCTGTCCGAAATAATCCAGTCGATAAAGGTCTGTGCGGCCTTATGGTTGATATCGGGATAACGCTTCTGACTCACCGCAATCACGCCGTAGGGATTGTATAAACCCTTGTCATGCTGATAGACGATTTTCAGATTGGTTTTTGCGCGAAATGCAATCCAGGTGCCGCGGTCTGACAGGGTGTACGCATTCAACTCATCGGTCATCTGGATCACCTTGCCCATGCCCTGCCCGGCCTCGCGATACCAGGCGCCGTGAGGTTTGATGTCGGCGGCCTTCCACAAGCGGATCTCTTTTTTATTAGTGCCAGAATCATCGCCGCGGGAGACAAAGATGGCGTGCGTCGAGGCGATGCGTTTCATGGCGTCATTGAGACTTTTGGCCTCGCCTACCTTGGCAGGGTCATCCTTGGGACCCAGGATCACAAAATCGTTGTACATCACGGGATAACGTTTATCGCCATAACCGGCGGCGACAAACTTGGCCTCGGCGGGCGGCGCGTGTACGAGCACGACATCCACGTCGCCATCCTGACCCATGCGCAGTGCCTTGCCGGTGCCGACGGCAATCACGTGGACCTCATAGCCCGTGTCTTTCGTAAAGTAAGGCAGTAAATAGCGCAATAGTCCGGAGTTTTCCGTACTTGTCGTCGTGGCCATGCGCAGTGTTTTGCTGTCAGTTGCGGCGAATCCAATACTGGCCCATGCGCAGCTAAGCGTAATTATTAAAAAAAGTAATAGGCTTTGTTTTTTGTGTGACATGATGAGAATCCCCTGCTGCAGTATTGCGTTGATGTTTCTATTGCGAATAGCAATCGATATGCCAGTGTGAACAAGTGGACAAACTGAATGCTACAGCGATATCGGAAAATAAATTTATAGAAAAACAACAAGCTAGAAGTAATTAGAGAATAGGATTCACCTTCGCTCCGATCCGGTGCTAGTATGAATACGGGATATGCGTCAAAATGTCCAAGCCCAGCCGAGTAAACTGCGATAAATTGTCTCACCTGTTTTACTCGTGCAATCCACAAGGATAACAATTTTATAAAACGCTAATATTCAGTGTGAGGGTGCCATACCATGTCACAGGCAGAACGGAATACTTTCTCTTATCCGAATGGTGCGAGAAGTTCACAGGGCCCGCACATGAGTTCGGCCTTGATTGTGGATGACGAACCCGGCATCCGCAGCTTTCTGCAGAAAGGCCTGGAAAAACGCTTCAGCCTGGTGGAAGTCGCCGGTGATGCGGATACCGCGGAAGCACTGCATCAACGCTGCCATTTTGATCTGATCATTGCCGACATTCGCCTGCCGGGACGTTCCGGAGTGGAATGGGTGACACATTTACGCGAACAGGACAGCAATACCGCCGTCATTTTTATCAGCGCTTATGCCGACATGCAAACCGCCATCGAGGCCTTACGCGCGGGTGCGGCGGACTTCATTATGAAACCTTTTCGGCTCGAACAGCTGCTGGCCTCGGTGGAACGCTGCATGGAACGCCAGCGCATGCAGCGCGAGAATTTCGTCTTGCGCCGCCAGGTCGGCCAGTATTTTCACGGTTCCGGCATCGTCGGCCATTGCGACCTCATTAAAAACGTCTGCGAGCTCGTCAAGCGCATTGCGCCCATGCCCTCGACGGTGCTGATCGAAGGAGAATCCGGGACCGGTAAGGAACTCGTGGCACGCGCGATCCACGAATACAGCTATCGCACCGGCAGCTTTGTCCCGATCAATTGCGGCGCCGTGAGCGCCGAATTACTGGAAAGCGAGTTATTCGGGCATGTGAAGGGGGCATTCACCGGCGCACATCAGGCCCGAGAAGGTCTGTTCACCTACGCCAACGGCGGCACCTTGTTCCTCGATGAAATTGGTGAAATGCCCTTGTCCATGCAGGCACACCTGCTGCGTGTCATGGAGGAACGCACCATCCGTCCCGTCGGTTCGAATCGCGAGATCCCGGTGGATGTGCGCGTCATCGCCGCCACCAACCGCGACCTGGAGGATGAGGTCAAAAAGGGTAATTTTCGCGAGGACCTCTACTATCGCCTGTTCGTCCTCGCCATCCGCATGCCGGCGTTGCGCGAACGCATGAACGACCTGCCGGAACTGGCCCAGCATTTTATCAATACCCTGTCGACAGAGATGGGCATCACGCCGATCAGTATCAGCGACGAGGAGATGGATGTAATGCGACATTACGCCTGGCCCGGCAATGTGCGGGAACTGAAAAATCTGATCGAACGCTGTCTGTTGTTAAACACCACACCGAGCCAGTGCCTCGCCGCGCAGCCGGCCAGCAGCCGGACTGATATGCCGCTCGGCGACAACCTCAATGACCTGTCTCTCGACGAACTCGAAAAACGCCATATCCTGAACGTGCTGCAGGCAGAGGGCGGGAATAAATCCGCAGCGGCACGCAAACTCGGCGTCTCGCGCAAGACCCTCGAACGTAAAGTGCAGTCCTGGGAAGAGGAAGCTGCAGTTTAAACTCCTATGGGTCTGTTCCAACGCATTAATCGAGTCGTCCGCGAGACGGTTCGTTACAAGCTGTTGGTACTGGTGTTATTCCCGATTTTGCTGGTCATGCCGATCGTGCTCGCGCTGGCGATCTATTGGGGCGCCAGTTTCACTTACGATCAATTATTCCGGAAGGTCAGGACGGACCTGCGGGTGGCGGATGATGTCTTCGGTCGCTTGCGCCAGGATTATTTGTCAAACCTCGGGCGCCTTGCCGAGTCCTATACATTCAGGACCGCATTGACCAGGAAGGACAAGGCCGAGATTCAACAACAACTCAGCACGCTGAAATTCAACGCCAACTTCACCTACCTGCACATCACTGACGTCGCCGGCAATCGCCTGTTTGAATCGGACACCGGCCGGGATCGATCCTCGGCCACCCTGTTACAGGCGGCGCAGGGCAAACCCGTGGTCAATGTCGAGATATTCAGCCAGGCCGACCTGGCCAACGAGGACCCGTTTCTGCCGCGCAAGATCGAGTTACCCCTGCTCAAGACGCCTTATGCGCGCCCGTCCGCAAGACGCAAGGAAGATCGCGGCATGATGATCCGGGCGATCTATCCCATCAAAAATCAGGTGGGGGATGTGCTTGCCTTACTGGATGGCGGTGTGTTGCTGAATAATAATTTCAGTTTTGTCGATGCGATTCGGAACCTGGTTTACGGTAGTGGCAGTTTGCTGAAGGGCAGCCTCGGCACGGTCACTGTCTTCCTGGATGACGTCCGCATCACCACCAACGTGCCGCTCGCGCCTGGCGAGCGCGCGCTCGGTACGCGGGTTTCCGATCAGGTGCGCACGCGCGTGCTGGATCAGGGCAAGATCTGGATAGATCGCGCGTTTGTCGTAAACGACTGGTATATCTCCGCCTATGAACCGATCCTCGATGAGAACGGTCAGCGCGTCGGCATGTTGTACTCCGGCTATCTCGAGGCACCCTACCGCAACGCCTTGTTACAGGCCCTGGTCGTTTTAGTGCTGCTGTTCATCGTACTGATGATCCTGTCGTCGCTGGTGGCAATCCGTGGCGCCAAATCCATTTTCAAACCCCTCGAGGCCATGACCGCCGTGGTCCATGCCACACGTTCCGGTGAGGCGCGCAGGATTGGCAAGGTGGCATCGCAGGATGAAATTGGTGTACTGGCAAGAGAATTCGACGTCATGCTGGATCTGTTGCAGGAGCGCAATGAACAGCTGCAGGCATGGGCGGACCAGCTCGAAACCAAGGTGGCGGAACGCACCGCGGAATTGCAACACAAAAATGCGGATCTGCAGCGCACGATCAGTGTCCTGCGGCAGACGCGACAGCAACTGGTGGTGGCGGAAAAACTGGCCGCCCTGGGCGAACTCGCCGCGGGTGTCGCGCATGAAATCAATAATCCGACCCAGGTGATCCTGGGCAATCTCGATATGATCGTGGCCGAACTGGGCACGCTGCTGACACCTTACCGGCACGAACTGGATTTGATCGTGCAACAGGTTTACCGAATCCAGGAGATCATCCGCAACCTGTTGCAGTATGCGCGACCCGATGAGTATGCCGGTTATATCAGTGACGTCGATGTCAACTATCTGGTCAAGGATACGCTGAAGCTGGTTCAGCACCTGCGTAAAACAAATTCATTTACGATCGATCTCGCCCTGAACGCAGGGATGACGGTGCAGATCAATCAGCAGGAACTGCAACAGGTGCTGGTCAACCTGCTGGTCAATGCAATCCACGCCCTGCCGGATAAAAATGGCAGGATCCAGATCGTTACCCGTAACTGGGAAGACCGCGGTGTGGCGATCGATGTGATCGACAATGGTTCCGGCATGGAGGAGGAACTGCTGGGGCATATCTTCAATCCCTTTTACAGCACCAAGGGTCAGGGCGAAGGTACCGGGCTTGGCCTGTCCGTCAGTTACGGCCTGATCCGCCGCTACGGCGGCAATATTACGGTGAAGTCGAACCTGCAGGTCGGCACGCAGTTTAGCGTGTGGCTGCTGCGCGAACCGGTCCTGGTTGAGGACGAAGAGACGATCGTCGAGCAATTAAGGGCTATCGAAGAAGACGCCGGCTAGGCTATTCATCACCCCAGAGCAGTTGCCCGGTATTGCTGAGGTCATATCCGCCCAGATCCTCCGCCAGGTGCTGGCATTGTGCTGACTTGAGCCGGTTGAGCAATTCCTGGAACAGGCGACGAAACCAGATCCCGCGCGGCAGCGCAAAGTCGAAGGATTCCCAGCCGAAAGGAATAAATCCCAGCCCGAATTCCGTTGCAATGGCGCGGGCACCGGGCACAACATCGGCACGATCCATCGCCACTGCCGCACCCGCCTCACGTTCGGACAAGGCGGTAACTTCACTGTTGAGGGAACTCGTGTTCAGCCCGTGTTTACCCAGGATCTCCTGCAGAAAGCGTTGCGCGCCCGCCCCGCTCTGGCGCAGTGCCCAGCGGAATTGCCGATCGAACAGGTCCTCCGGCGTATGCACTATCGCGGCCAGACGCGGCTTGATGATCAAACCCTGTTCGCGCTGAAACGCCCGGATCAGGACCCAATGATGATACTGGTTGTACTGATGCAGTAACGCCGGGTGCCGGGTGTGACTCTCCGTGTTCGGTCCCCAGTGCATGCAGCAGGCATCGATGCGGTTGCTGTTCAGTAAATCCAGACCGAGCCGCGTGCCGGTGGGCGTATACGTGATCAGCGCGCGTGCCTTGGTGTCCTGGGCGTATTGCATGACGAGGCGATACAGCAAGGGGTCATCACTGCCGCCGAGGATCAGCCTGTCGGTAAACAAACCACCGTGCGCCGAATCCAGCATCCAGCGATCCACCAGTTCGCGCGGGAACATCCATTTGCCGGTGATCTTGGTGGCGGGGATGCGCCGCTCACTCACCAGTTCATAAATCTTCTTCTCATTCAGGTGCAGATATTCCGCGACCTGTTTGACGCTCATGAAGACGTCCGATTGCGAATTAATCACGGTGGCCATGGAGGTTTACGCCATCTGCTGTTCCGCTACCGGCCGCCGCGCAGGAATGGCATCGTAGTCCATGAATTCAGCGCCATTGTAAACCATGAAGTGATGACCCTTGGCACGTGCGATCAGCGTGACCCCGACCTTGCGCGCCACGTCCAGGCCCATTTGGGTGACGCCGGAGCGCGACAGCAGAATCGGGATCCCCATTTGCGCCACCTTGATGACCATCTCCGAGGTCAGGCGACCGGTGGTATAAAAGATCTTGTCCTCGCCGGTAATGCCGTGTAACCACATATAGCCGGCAATCGTGTCCACCGCGTTGTGCCGGCCCACGTCCTCGACAAAATATAAAATCCTGTCCGCATGGCACAGGGAGCAACCGTGCACCCCGCCGGCGCGCTTGTAGACTTCATTGTGTTCGTTCAGATTGTGCAGCAGCTTATAGATCAGGGCCTGTGAGATCGTGGTCCTCGGCAGATGAATCTTGTCCAGGTCATCCATCAGGCTGCCGAAGACCGTGCCTTGCCCGCAGCCGGTGGTGACCGTCTTGTGTTCCATCTTCTTGTCCAGGCCTTCGACCCCTTTGTAGGTCGTGACCGCGGCGGACTCGGTTTCCCAGTCAACCTGGATCGCCTTGATGGCGTCGATGTTCGGTAACAGGCGTTGATTGCGCAGCCAGCCCAGCACCAGGAGTTCAGGCGCCGTGCCCATGGTCATCAGGGTCAGGACCTCGCGTTTATCCAGATAGACCGTGAGCGCACGTTCGGTGGCAATGTGCCCGGCACGTGATTCGCCGTATTCGTCCTGGGCTATCACCGCGACCGACGCCTCCAGACCACTGTGACTGAGTTGCGGTAACTGCACTGCATCAAGTGTCTGCATAGCCTTGCGCTCCCTGGCGGCCTAACCGCCGGTATGATTCATATGACGAAAAATAACGGGTTGCTCCGCCAGGTTGAAATCGTGGCCTTTGGGTTTGATTGCCATCGCGGCGATGATCGCCTGCGATAACGCCTCACGCGAACTGGTGGTGTCGCGCACGATGCGCCGCAGATCCACGGAGTGTTCCTGTCCCAGGCAAAGCAATAGCCTGCCCTCGGCCGTCAGCCGGACCCGGTTGCAGGATGAACAAAAATTATGACTGTGCGGTGAGATGAAACCGATACGCGTCGGACTGTCACTCATCCGGTAATAACGCGAAGGGCCTCCGGTGCTTTCTGTCGTGGCGGTCAGCGTGTAGTGCCGGCGCAGGTCTTCCAGGATCTGATCGCTGGAATAGTAGGTATAGGCACGATCGTGATCGTTCACGATGCCCAGCGGCATCTCCTCGATAAAACTGATGTCCAGCCCCTTCTGCCGCGCGAAGGCCACCAGGTCCAGCACTTCGTCATGATTCTTGTACTTGAGGACAACGGAATTCAATTTGATCCGGTCAAAACCGGCGTCGCGCGCGGCCTCGATGCCGTCGAGCACCTTGGCCAATTCACCGGTGCGGGTGATTTGTTTGAAGCGTTCAGGTTGCAGGCTGTCCAGGCTGATATTGATACGGTTGACACCCGCCGCGCGTAAGTCCCTGGCATAGCGGGATAACTGCGTGCCATTCGTGGTCAGGGTGAAATCCTTCAAACCCGGCAGTCCACCCAGGTGATCGAAGACGTACATGACATTCTTGCGCACCAGCGGTTCGCCACCGGTAATCCGAAGCTTGGATACACCCAGGTTCACAAAGGCCGCGCCGACCTGGACAATCTCCTCCAGGGTCAACAGCCTGCTTCGGGGAACAAACTGCATATCCTCGGACATGCAATAGACGCAACGCAAGTCACAACGGTCGGTCACTGAAATACGCAAATAGTTAACCTGCCGACCAAAGCGATCGATCAATACCGGCGTCTGGGCGGTAGCAGGTTGTGGTTTCTCGATGACGCTACTCATGATGGCCTCGTTGCGGGACTGCAGAAGATAAAGCAAAAATTATTCCTCTTGCCAGACGCTGCCTGCCGTGTCCGTAGATACAACGGATTCACGCGGTATTTCAACGCTGGCACCCATGCCGTTGCGAGTGAATGGGAACAAACGGTATCAGCAGTGGAAAAATTTCGTATTGAGGTGAGGCATTTTGACCCACCCTGTCCATTCAATTTGGTCATATTGACCCGTTTTAGATTCCAATCGTTCCTGACGGTGCAACATATCTGGCTTAACTGGTGGTGCAACGGTGAATTTCCGGTGTCAACACCACTGGTATATTCCTTGCAAATTTCCTCGCTGAATTCAGCTTGTGTAAATATCCGGATGATGCCAAACAGCAATAACGACCTGACCCAGACCTTACCCGCATTTTTCCCCGTCGTGGTATTGATGCAACGTCAACCCAGCGTGATCAGCCAATGGAGTGATTACCAATGGCAGGCCGTCGGGGTCATGTCCATCGCCGACGGAATCATGCAGAGCAACGAGCCGCAGGTGGTGCATCGCGGGGGTGACGTGATGCAGGTCCTCTATAGCGGCTTCCAGATCCGGCTGCATGTCGATGAATGTGAAAGTTATTATTTCAATCTCGTCTCACCCGAACCGCATTGTTACGTCATCGCGCGGGTAAACGAGGAAAATGTCCCCGTCCCCTTTCTGGTGAGCATGAGTTTCGATGAAGCACATGCCTATATCGAGACGGACGAAGAGGTTTACGCGATCGATATCCCGCCGGAACTCTACCGCTGGACGGAGGCATTTGTACTCCAGCATTACACTCCGGAGAAACGCAAAAAGCGCAAGCGCGACGACTGGAAGACCAACGAAGACAAAGGGCGACGCGAATGAAGACCAAGTCTGACACGAATGAGATGACACCCGCCGGGCGCGAACACACTGATGAGGATTTTCTGAGTCGCTGGTCACGTCGCAAACATGAGGCACAACAGTCACACGCCACGCCGACAGATGCGCAAGAAACACCGGATACGTCGCCAGCACCGGTGGCGCATCTGACCGATGCGGATATGCCGCCCATCGAAAGCCTCACCGAGGACTCGGATTACACCGGCTTTCTCTCGCCCAAGGTCAGTGAAGCCTTACGTAAACAGGCCCTGCGCAAATTATTCCAGAGCGCCAGCTTCAATGTGCGGGACGGACTGGATGACTATGACGAGGATTTTACCGAGTTCGCCAAGCTCGGTGACATCGTCACCGTCGACCTGAAGCACCGCCTGGAAATGGAAAGCAAGCGTAAGCCGCAGGCGGCACAGGCAGAACCCGGGCAGCAAGTCGCAGCAGCCGAAACGTCGGCAACCGTGTCCGCGACAAATGCCACACAGGCGCACAACGACGACGCGGCCGACGCGGATGCCGGCGCCGAGGAGAAGACATCATGAACACGCCAACGCAACAACAGCTGAATGCACAGGCGAGGCTGCAGGCGCAGGCGGCAATGGAAGGCCTGGCCGTCAAACCCACCGCGCGGGTGGAGTATCGCTCGCATGGACGTGTGGCCATCATCGGCACGATGGAGGCGCTGGAGTTTGCGCCACGCCTGCAGGACAAACACAAAACCACGGTCGTGCTGGTCAGCGGTGCGGAAGAACCTTCCACCGCGGTGATCCCGCTGGCTGGCCGGCCTCTCGCCATCCAGGGTTATCTGGGCAATTTCACACTCCGCCTTGGCATCGAAGGCAAACCGAATTATGAAACCCTCAACGTGGACCTGGTGCTGGACCTGAGTCCGCAACCGCAATTGTCGATGCCCTTGCCACCGTTGGGTTACCTGCACAGCGGCATCGACGAAGACAGCCTGCAACAGGCACAGGCGCAACTCGACGAGCTGACGGGGACATTCGAAAAGCCGCGCTTCTTTGATTACGATGCGTCGATTTGTGCCCACGCACGGTCGGGCAAATCGGGCTGTAACGCCTGTATCGAGGCCTGCCCCGCCGAGGCCATCACCTCCCTGGCGGAGGCCATCGAAGTCAATCCGTATTTATGTCAGGGCGGCGGGATCTGCACCAGTGTCTGTCCCACCGGCGCGATTCGCTATAACTATCCGAGCGCGGCCGATATGCTGCAGCGCATTCGCACACTCCTGCAGGTATACCGCGAAAAACACGGACAACAGCCGATCATCCTGGTTGTCGCCGAAGACGACCTGCCAAAGATAAGCCAGGTCGCACCCAACGTCTTGACCGTACTGGTAGAGGAAGTCGCCAGCGTCGGCCTCGATATCTGGTTAAGCACACTGGCTTATGGCGCAAAACAGATCCGGCTGTTTGCTGGCGGCAGTATCCCGGCGAATGTCATCACTGCACTGCAGGCGCAACTGACCACGGCGCGCGAGATCCTGCACGGCCTCGGTTACCCGGATGATGCCGTCCAACTGATTGGTGACATTAATACCGAATATGGCGTTGAGACCATGATGCCGGATATCCCGGCGGCGAGTTATGCCGGCTTCAATGAAAAGCGGCGGGTGATGTTTATGGCCATCGATCACCTGTATCAGCACGGCCAGCCAGCAGAGGCGATACTCTCGCTCAGTGCCGGCGCCCCGTTTGGCACGATCGCCGTCAACGCCAGGACCTGTACCCTGTGCCTGAGTTGTACCTCGGTATGCCCGACCCATGCAGTGTATGCCGGCAATGAAGAACCCATGCTGGTATTTGACGAATCCCGCTGCGTGCAGTGCGGCATCTGCGCGGCCGCCTGTCCGGAACAGGCGATTACACTGACGCCACGTCTGCTGGCCGATCCGCTGCAACGTCAGCAACACGTGACCCTCCACCATGAGGAACCGCTGTGTTGCATCCGTTGCGGCAAGCCCTTCGCGACTCAATCCGTGGTGAATGCCATGCTGGCCAAACTCGGAAACCATTGGATGTTTCAAAGCGAACGCGCCAGACAACGCCTGCTGATGTGTGATGACTGCCGGGTCGCCGATATTGTGCAGGACCCAGAGGCCATGGCTGCCGGGGTGCTGGACCAGCGCCGGCAATAATCCCCCTTCAGATTGGGCCAGAATGTTACTCACGGACATTTTGGAACGGACAGATTGGCCCAACCTGGGTCGTTATGTACGAATGAACAGGACACCATGGGTAATTCTTTCCGAATTTGTCATTTTTTTGCTTTTACCACTGGCCCAATGCTTGCCTACCTACCATAACGGAACCGACGACAGCCTATGAGCATACAAACCTTAGATACGAATTCCATCGCTCAACCCGACTGGGATGTGCCGCCAATTGCCGAAGAACAGGTCTATCGCGCCGGTGCTTATCACACCCTGGCGGCCCTCCTGCGCGATGTGCCGCAGGTGGATGTGCTGAACCAGATCAGCGCCCTGGCGGAGATTCAGACCCGGAATGACGAACTGGGTCTGGCCATGTCCATGCTGGGACTGGCGGCGCGCGATCGCTCGCTATCGCAGATCGACGACGAATTTCACAACCTGTTTATCGGCCTTGGGCGCGGCGAACTGGTGCCTTATGCCTCGTGGTACCTCACCGGGTTTCTCATGGAAAAACCCCTGGCCCTGTTGCGCGATGACCTGATGGCGCTGGGATTCGAACGCACACCCAGCACCTTCGAACCGGAAGATCATGTCGCGGCCCTGTGTGAAGTGATGGCCATGCTCATCAGCGAGAACCAGCCGATGCAGACGCAGACAGAGTTTTTCCAGTCACACCTGGCGAACTGGGTCGATCGATTTTACGCAGATTTGAGTCAGGCCAGGCAGGCGGTGTTTTATCGGGCAGTCGGTCGCTTTGGTGCGGCCTTTTTCGAACTCGAACGCGATTATCTCGCGATGAAAGTGTAATTAACCCTGTGCAGTGGAGATCCGAGGAGCAAACCATGAAAAAGCAACCCGCAACAACGGACCAACAACGTCGCGACTTTCTGCAGAAAAGTGTCACGACGGCAGCGATTGCAGCAACGGTACCTGGTATCGCGGTTGCCGGGACCCTGGATCACCCGGATAACAACACACAGGATGGTTCAGACAAGTCAGCCAATCGCAAGGCGGGCTATCAATTGAGCGCGCACGTCGCGGCCTATTACAAATCCTGCATGCGCTGAGTGCATTCGCATTACCTCATACCGGAGGAATCTTTATGAAATTGACCAAAAAGTCCGATTATGTGTTGCCGACTCCGGCACGTGACGCAACTTCTGCTGACGCAGAAAGCACTCGCGCCAAATCCCTCTTCACCGGGGCCACGATGGACCGTCGCAGCTTCCTGCGGAATTCCGGCCTCATGGCAGGCGGCGCCATCCTGGCCACGAGCATGAGCGCGACGATGATGAAGAAGGCGCAGGCCAAGACCAACGAGATGAAGCGAACCGACGTCAAAGAAGTGCGCTCCGTGTGCACACACTGTTCGGTTGGCTGCGGCATTCTCGCCGAAGTGACGAATGGTGTGTGGACGGGACAGGAACCGGCCTTCGATCATCCGTTCAGCCTGGGCGGGCATTGCGCCAAGGGCGCCTCCGTGCGTGAACACGGTCATGGCGAACGGCGGTTGAAATATCCGACCAAGCTCGAAGACGGCAAGTGGAAAAAGATCAGCTGGGAACAGGCCATCAATGAGGTAGGCGACAAGCTCCTGGAGATCCGCAAGGACAGTCCTGATTCCGTTTACTGGCTGGGTTCCGCCAAACACAATAACGAACAGGCCTATCTGTTCCGCAAGATGGCCGCGATGTGGGGCACCAACAACGTCGACCACCAGGCGCGCATCTGTCACTCCACCACGGTTGCCGGCGTGGCGAATACCTGGGGTTACGGTGCAATGACCAACTCCTATAACGATATCCACCGGTCCAAGGCGATCTTGATCATCGGCGGTAATCCTGCCGAGGCCCACCCGGTGTCACTGGTACACATCTTCAAGGCGAAGGAAGAGAACAATGCGAAGTTGATCGTGATCGATCCGCGCTTCACCCGCACCGCCGCACATTCCGATCTGTACCTGAAACTGCGTCCCGGTTCGGACGTGCCCATCGTCTGGGGCATGCTGTGGCATATCTTCAAGAACGGCTGGGAAGACAAGGAATTCATCCGCCAGCGCGTGTTCGGTATGGACGATATCCGCAAGGAGGTCGCCAAGTGGACCCCGGCGGAAGTGGAACGTGTCTCCGGTGTGCCCGAACATCAGGTCTACGAAGCGGCCAAGATGATGGCAGCCAATCGTCCCGGCACCTTCATCTGGTGCATGGGCGGCACCCAGCACACCATCGGCAACAACAACACGCGCGCGTACTGCGTATTCCAGCTGGCACTCGGTAACATGGGTGTCAGTGGCGGTGGCACCAATATCTTCCGCGGCCATGACAATGTGCAGGGCGCGACGGATCTGGGTGTACTCGCGGATACCCTGCCGGGTTACTACGGTCTGGCGGAAGGCGCGTGGAAACACTGGGCCCGGGTCTGGGACCTCGACTTTGACTGGCTGCAATCACGTTTTGACAAGGAAGAACATCCCGGCGACTTCTTCAGTGAACATGGCGAAACCGCCAAGGCCACCGTGCCCATGAACGAAAAGGGGATCCCGGTTTCCCGCTGGATCGACGGGGTGCTGGAAGACAAAACCCATATCGCACAGCGCGATAATGTGCGTGCGATGATCTTCTGGGGCCATGCACCGAACAGTCAGACCCGCGGCCTGGAAATGAAGAAGGCCATGGAAAAACTCGATCTGCTCGTGGTCGTCGATCCTTATCCCACCTTGTCCGCCGTCATGCACGATCGCACCGACGGGGTTTATCTGTTGCCGGCGAGCACCCAGTTCGAAACCTATGGCTCCGTCACCGCCTCCAATCGCTCTCTCCAGTGGCGCGACAAGGTCATCGAGCCCTTATTCGAGTCGCTGCCGGATCACACGATCATGTACAAGCTGGCAAAGAAGCTCGGTTTTGAAAAGGAAATGTTCAAGCACATCAAGGTCACCAATGACGAGCCCCTGGTTGAGGACATTACGCGTGAATACAACCGGGGCATGTGGACAATCGGTTACACCGGCCAGAGCCCCGAGCGTATGAAGCTGCAGCAGAAGCATTGGGGCACATTCAACATCACCTCACTCAAGGCCGAGGGTGGCCCTTGTGACGGTGAGTTTTATGGCATGCCCTGGCCGTGTTGGGGCACACCGGAGATGAAACACCCGGGCACACCCAATCTGTATGACACCAGCCTGCCCGTCAAGGACGGCGGCCTGACCTTCCGCGCACGTTTCGGTACGGAATACAAGGGCACTAATTTGCTGGCGGAAGGTTCTTATTCGAAAGGTTCCGAGATCAAGGACGGTTATCCGGAATTCACCGATGCGATGTTGAAGAAACTGGGCTGGTGGAATGACCTGACAGCGGAGGAACAAAAACTGGCCGAGGGCAAGAACTGGAAGACCGATCTCTCCGGCGGCATCCAGCGCGTGGCGATTAAACACGGTTGCGCGCCGTTTGGTAACGCCAAGGCCCGCGCGATCGTCTGGACCTTCCCCGACCCGGTGCCGATCCATCGCGAACCGCTGTACACCAGTCGCCGCGATCTCGTCAAAGACTATCCGACCTACGACGATCGCAAAAACTTCTGGCGTCTGCCGACGCGCTACGAATCGATCCAGGCCAAGGATTACTCCAAGGACTATCCGCTGATCCTGACCTCCGGTCGCCTGGTGGAATACGAAGGCGGTGGCGACGAAACCCGTTCCAACGCCTGGCTGGCGGAATTGCAGCAACACATGTTTATCGAGATGCATCCACGCGATGCCAACAATATCGGCGTCGAGGACGGCCAGCATGTCTGGGTCGAGAGCCCCGAAGGTTCAAAGATCCTGGTCAAGGCGCTGGTGACCCGTCGCGTTGCCGCGGGTGTGGCGTTCATGCCTTTCCACTTCGGCGGTCACTTCGAAGGCAAGGATCTACGCAGCAAATATCCAGCGGGTGCTGACCCTTATATCCTGGGTGAAGCCTGTAATACGGCCATGACCTATGGCTATGACTCGGTGACACAAATGCAGGAGACCAAAGCGTCTCTGTGCCGCATAACCAAAGCCTGATAGCAGGAGGAGAACACCATGGCCCGTATGAAATTTTATTGTGACGCGGAACGCTGCATTGAGTGTAACGGTTGTGTCACGGCATGCAAAAACGCCAATGAGGTTCCGTGGGGTGTCAATCGGCGACGCGTCGTGACTATCAAGGACGGTGAACCGGGTGAACGCTCGTTGTCGGTGGCATGCATGCATTGTTCCGATGCACCCTGCGCTGCGGTATGTCCGGTGAATTGTTTTTACACCACGGATGACGGCGTGGTCTTGCACAACAAGGATATCTGTATCGGCTGCGGCTACTGCTTCTACGCCTGTCCGTTTGGTGCGCCGCAATTCCCCCATGTGGGCGCCTTCGGTACACGCGGCAAGATGGACAAGTGCACCTTCTGCGGCGGTGGCCCCGAAGCGGATAACAGTGAAGAAGAATTCAGAAAGTATGGCTCCAATCGTCTGGCTCAGGGCAAGTTGCCCTTGTGCGCAGAGATGTGTTCAACCAAGGCCTTGCTTGCCGGTGATGCGGATACCATTGCGGACATCTATCGCAAGCGTGTCATCAATCGCGGCGCCAGCGTATTGAACTGGGGCATGGCCTACCAGAATGCCGTATTGCGGGTTCCCGGTGGACCACAGGATAAAGACAGCAAAGGGCAATAAAGGGTGTTCGCCATAGCGCCCATGCTATGGCGATTTTTTCCTGACGATGGAAACCACGTTTGCCAAAGGTGCTGATAGATGAACGATAAGGACAAAAGGGGAAGACGCGGCAAGCAATTGCTGACCTGGGGCGGCTTTAGCCTGCTGGTGGTCTTGTTACTACCACTGGTGCCTTATGCGATCCAGGCCGCGACGGGGCAAAACGGGAATACCGCCAAGGTGGTAAACCCGATCGATGTCCCGAGTCCCGGTGCCGAATTGTGGCGTGAGGTACGCCAGCGTGACGGTGTCTATGTCGGCACGACGCAGGTCCAGGGTGTCGATACCGGCGTGCTGATCAATAAAACCGGCGAAGACTGGCGCCTGTATCGAATGACAGAGCTGGTTCCCTACGGCGCGATTCTCATGGGCCTCATTCTCGGGGCCATCCTGCTGTTTTATTTTATCCGGGGCCGCATCCGTGTTCCGGGTGGCTTCTCCGGCAAGATGATCCTGCGTTTTACCCTAAGCGAACGCATGGTGCACTGGTTTACCGCGATTATCTTCTGGCTGCTGGGGATTACCGGCCTGATCCTGTTGTATGGTCGTTTCGTCCTGATCCCCCTGCTTGGACCCGCGGGCTTTTCCATTACCGCATCTGCCTGCAAGGAGGCGCATAACCTGTTCGGGCCCCTGTTCCTGTTTGCGATGCTGGCCTTGTTCATTACCTTCGTGAAAGACAATTTCTACGCGCGCGGCGATTTGAAATGGTTACTCAAGGGCGGTGGTATGTTTGGCGGTCATGTCAGCGCCGGACGCTTTAATGCCGGGGAGAAGATCTGGTTCTGGCTGGCGACAGTCCTGGGCTTTGCCCTGTGCATTACCGGCCTGGTGCTGGACTTCGCGGTATTCGGCCAGGGCCGGGACGTCATGGCACTTTCCCATATCATCCACAGCATCTCCGCCGTCGTCATGATCGGCGTTTCCTTCGGACACATCTATATCGGCACCGCCGGCATGGAAGGCAGTTTTTCCAGCATGGCCAACGGCTATGTCGACGCGAACTGGGCCAAATCGCATCACGACCTGTGGTATGAAGAGGCCAAACACAGTGTCGGCGCGGAAACGCCGAAGACCAGTGTCACGGCGGGCGGTATTGCACAGGCACGCCGGGAAATATAAATCGCGATAAAAAAACAAGAGGGCGCATTATGTTTACGCAGCTGGTCGACGGGATCTTCTGGAACATCGCCGTGGCAGTTTTTCTGATTGGCATCGTCTGGCGCCTGGTCGCGATTTTTCGTCACGGGACACGCAAGGACCTGGCGGAACCGCGTGGGTCATCGGCAGGCGGTGCGCTTTACACCGAGTTCAGTCGTTTCATCCCCCGGCCCGAGATCCGTGCCAAAATAAGTCTGCACGTCATTGCCGGTTATATGTTTCACCTGGGATTGTTTCTGTTGTTGTTGTTCGCCGCCCCGCACATCAAATTCGCGGAAGAACACGTGCTTGGGTTTGGCTGGACGGCCTTTCCGCACTGGGCGTTTGTGCTGGTGGCGCAACTCGCCTTTGCCGGCCTGATCATGCTCTGGTTGCAGCGCATACTGAATCCGGTTACGCGCCTGATTTCACATGCGGACGACCATATCGCCTCTTATCTTATTTTCATCGTGATGTTGACCGGATGCATGGCGATGTTCGAGTCGTATACGGGCCTGCGTGTACTGCATCGGTTTACCGTCGAGCTGTTGATGGTGTATTTCCCGTTCAGCAGTTTGATGCACGCCATTTTGTTTATTACCAGCCGCGGCTATACGGGGTCCTTGTTTGGTCTGCGCGGTATCAAGGCCTGAGACACTTCACCTGAGCGAGGGATGTGATGAGCACAGCATTCGAACAAGGCATCGAAACCCTGAAGGCGCAAATTGATGCGCGGGTAGAATCCTACCTGTCCAGTTGCGTGCACTGTGGCATTTGCGCCGAGGCCTGTCTGTTCTATACCGAGACCGGTGACGCACGCTTTACGCCCATCTACAAGACCGAACCTCTGCGTAAAGTCTGGAAGCAGACGCATACCTTCTGGGGAAAACTGGCCACCACGATGGGCCTTAGCAAACCACTGACGGAATCGGACCTGGCGGACTGGGAAGAGCTGGCCTACGACGGCTGTTCCGTCTGCAGCCGTTGCACCATGGTCTGTCCCATGGGCATCGATATCGCCTACATGATCCGCAAGGTCAAGGAAGGCCTGGCCGCCGCCGGCTATGTCCCCCGTGACCTGCAGGAGGCCGGCAAGCGCGCATTGAAATTCGGGAGTCCCATGGGCTTAACGGAAAAGAGTCTGCGCGCCTCCCTCGCCGAACAAGAGAAAGAGATCGGTATGCCGATCCCGGTTGATGTGGTCGGCGCGGATTACCTGTGCATGCTGTCATCGAACGAAGTGGTGACCTATCCCGAGTTTATCGGTTCCCTTACACGCATCTTCGCCAAGGCGGGAGTGTCCTGGACCTTGAGCAGTGATTATTTCGAGGCGACCAATACCGGGGTGCAGATTGGCGATACCAAGATCGCGGCAGAGCTCAGTGGACGGCTCGTCGCGGCGGCGGAAAGCCTCAAGGTCAAATACGTGATCAGCCCGGAGTGCGGCCATGCCTATACCACGATACGCTGGGATGCCCCGAATTTTCTGAAGCGCAAATTGCCATTTAAGGTCATGCACATCATGGAAGTCCTGGATCAGTTACGGACCGACGGTCTGCTCAAGTTGAAAAGTTCCTTTCCTCAAAGCGTGACCTATCACGACCCGTGCAATATCAGTCGCCGCGGCGGTGTGATCGATCAACCGCGTAACCTGATTAACATGGTCGCACCCGCCTTCGAGGAAATGCATGACCACGGTGATATGAATTGGTGTTGCGGTGGCGGTGGCGGTGTCAGTTCCAACGAAAGGGCAACACCCATGCGGCTTAAAGTCTTCGACGTCAAAAAACGGCAACTGGATGAACTCAACACGAAGACGATTGTGACTGCCTGCTCCAATTGCCGGATGATCCTGGAGGACGGGCTCGACCATAATCATATGCCGCACGAGGTCATTGGCATCACCGAGTTAATTGCCAATCATCTGGATTAAGGATGCTTGCCTATTTCTGATCCAAACCGGATTGTTGTTCGGGTGAGAGATCACGCCGCTGCCCGCGCGGGTGCCGCGGCGGATGCGGTCGATGCGGATAGAAATTCCTTGGCGGATACACGGGGTAATACTGGATGACCGTTGGTTGTGGCGGCGAGGCTGCCGGTGGTTCAGCCTCATCCGCGCGCGCGTCATCGCGTGCCTGTTCGCGCTGTTTGCGATCCTGCTCCAGCTGTGCCGCCGTCTTGCGGATATCCTCCATGATCGCATCGTGTGCAGAACTGCTGTCGATATCATATTCACCGCTGACCTGCATCGTTTCGGTCTGTACGGCATCTGCCGGTGGCGTCGCAGAATAGGTAACATGGCCCGCGGCATCGATGGATTTGTAAATCCGGGTGGCGTTAGCCTCACCCACCAGCAAGAACAGTGCCCCGGCAAGCACACAGAGGGTTGCCGCGGTACGCCACTTACCATATCGATGGTTCACGTTGGACATAGGCTATCGTTCTAATCTCGATACTCTAAGTTTAGACCGCGTTCCCGGCACAGATTCACCCTATATATATAAGTATGACTGCCAATCCGGGCTGGACATTCGGTCAATTCTCATACATTCTAACCCACCCGAAATCCGTATCAGTGTTGGGTACCAACTGAATTTTCCCTGGAGAGAGCACATGACGACCAATTCCACATCGATGACAACATCACAGCGTATCGGCCTCGCTGTCTTCCTTACCGCTGTCATGCTCACGGGTATCATGTTCTGGATGGGGGCCAACGGCATCCCCCTGCCAAAATGGGTCCTGGCATTAGCCGCCATCCTGTAAACGCCGAAAGCCAATCCAATGCCACGTCTGTTACCCGCAATACTGTTGTTTACCGTTACCGGGCTTGCCAGCGCGGGGATGATGGGTGGTATGAATGGCATGATGGGCTCAACACCGCCGCCTGAACCGCCGCCGCAAAATGCCGCGCCGGCGATCCACCAGGGCTATGATCTGACCCAGGAATATTGCGCTCAGTGTCATCAATTGCCGGCACCGAGCCAGCATACGCCGGCGGAGTGGCCACACGTCGTCGCGCGCATGCAGGCCTACATGCAACAGCAGCATAGACACGTGCCGAATGCACGCGAGCAACAGTTAATCCTGGATTACCTGGATAAATCCAACGCAGACAAATAAATCTGTCTCTAGCCCAGGGAAGAAAACGAATGGGCCGCGTATTGCGTCAGCCACTCCGCGCAATTCTCCGCCGACATGGGATAACCAAACAAATAGCCCTGAAACTGATCGCAGTCGCGGTCGTGCAGAATGGTTAACTGTTGCTGGGTCTCCACACCTTCGGCCACCACGGTCATCCCCAGGCTGTGACCAAGATTGATCACCGAGGCGACAATCGCCTCGCCATTTTCGCTGCTGGTAATGTCGTGAATGAAGCTGCGATCGAACTTCAGTATGTCAAAGGGATATTGCTTCAGATAACTCAGGGAAGAATATCCGGTACCGAAGTCATCGATGGCCACCTTGATACCCTGGTCGCGCAACCGGCTCAGGATGTCATTCGCGGACGGATTGCCCTCCAGCAAGACGCTCTCCGTGATCTCCAATTGTAATTGCTGCGGGCTGATCCCCGCCTCGTCAATGGCGCTCAGCACCACATCGACGAGGTTGCGCTCGTGAAACTGGCGCACGGAAAGGTTTACCGACACCACCAGCGGCTCCAGACCAGCATCCAGCCAGACACGATTCTCCCGACAGGCCTCGCGAATAACCCACTCGCCCACAGGCACGATAAGACCGGTCTCTTCCAATAACGGCACAAACTCGCCGGAGGAGATCATGCCCCGCTCCGGGTGTTGCCAGCGCAGCAATGCCTCCATGCCATAGACATCACCGGTGTGGGCATGAATCAGCGGTTGAAAGTGCAAAAAGAATTCCTGGCGCTTGGCCGCATGGCGCAAGGCATTGATCATGCTCATGCGTTCGGACACGGCGTGATTCATTTCGGCCTCGAAGAACCGGTAATTGCTCCGGCCCGTACTCTTGGCACGGTACAAGGCCGTATCCGCATGGCGGATCAGCGTCTCCGGATCCTTACCGCACTTGGGATAACCCGCGATACCGATACTGGTCGTGACGAAAACCTCTTCCTCATCGAGTAAGAACGGATGCGAAAGCGCATCCAGGATCGTCTCGGCCACGGCAGTGATATCCTGCTGACTACGAATATCATTAATAATGATCGCGAACTCATCGCCCCCCAGACGCGCGATAGTATCCTCAGCACGAACACTACGTTGCAGGCGTGCCGTGACATCCTGCAATAATTTATCGCCGGCGCTATGACCCAGGGTGTCATTGATATCCTTGAAGTGATCCAGATCCAGCAGGATCAACACCATTTGCTGTTGATGTGCCTGCGCCTGTTGCAGGCTCGCCGCCAGATAGGCATTGAACAGACTGCGATTGGGTAGATTCGTCAGTTGATCGTACTGGGCGAGATAGAAGAGACGGTCCTGGTTATGTTTGCGCTCGATGGCGTAATGGAGTGATCTGCTTATGAGATTTCCATCACCCTGTCCCTTCACCAGATAATCCTGGGCGCCCGCCTGCACCACGTGCAGTGACAAGGCGGCACTGTCAAAACTGCCGAGCACGACAATGGGCAGTTGCGGCGCAAGCTGCAATACTTTTTTGATGGCGTGGAATCCGTGCGCGTCCTTGAGCGACAGGTCGAGCAGCATGATATCGAAAGACTGTTTACTCAGCGCCGCCATGGCGGCCTGCAACGACTCGACATGCGTTAACGCGAACTCACTGCTCTCGAGATCCAGGAACTGCTCACGTAGCCACCGAACATCGATCGGGTCATCTTCTACCAGAAGGATATTTATCGTTGTCCGGTCGACAGGCATAACGCAATCAAGGCCTTCTTGTTCCAGCGGCATCTCGATTTACCTGACCCCAATCGGGTCCAGATGCATCCCCCACCAGCCGGGCAATATATTTGATATGGCACACTCGAACTCATCGGGACTACGGTTCTCCGTGTGAAACTCATCACGCATTATTCCAGATTAAAACTAGGTATAAAAGCTTTATTGTGATGAATATTTTGCACTTTTTTTAACCGCCGCTATCAAAGCGCGCGCTGCAGTAAAAGTTACAGCGCGCGAGGAAAACTCCGTACCCCCTGTCTGTTGTATACCAGGGCTCGATCACCCATTGCTGCGCACAACTCGCGTCACGTTTCAGATCGGAAAAAAACTTCTCTGCAATTCTGCCGAAGCCCGCGATGTGCGTTTGCCAGTTGGTGCCGGCACCTGCAGACACGCTTACGCGGCAGTGACTACCTCCGGGTATACCGACAGCCAGTATTTGTTTTTTAAATCGAGACGATTGATTAGAAAACTTGCTTCTTTTCCACACCACGCTAGAGTTGCGACGCCGTCGACGAATATCTTTAAAGCAACGCGAACCAAATAATACTTTATTGTCAAATCCGTCAGTACGATTGCCCCGGCGACAGTGAGATGCGTCCTGTATCCCCTCACCCGAGTCGGCCCTCCCCTTCACCTGTCAGAGGTTAGAAATACCAAACTGTATGAACACCGAATACGCCCTCTCCCGGCACCGTGTCCGCTGGGAAAAACCTTTACAAATCATGTTGTTCCTTACTCTCGGCTGGGCTCTGTTTGCCAACCTGAACGGGCACGTGTTCCAGCCGCTACTCGACGCAGTGGCTGATCTCGACTGGCCAGAGCACATCTTAATGCCCTCCATCTGGTGGGCGGCGATGGGCCTGTTGCTCCTCGCGTACCGGACCTTACTGTGGCTGAACTATCGCGAGTTCGCACCGACCACCGACTGGGAAGCACCTATGCTGACCATCATTATCCCGGCGTACAACGAAGGCGCCATGGTCGAGAAAACCATCGACTCCGTCGCCTCCGCCGCCTATCCCCGCGACAAACTGGAAATCTTTGTTGTTGACGATGGCAGCCGTGATGACACCTGGACCTACATTACCCGCGCCGCCGAACGGCATCCCGGCCTGGTGACAACCCTGCGTTTCCCGGAAAACCGCGGCAAACGCGCCGCCTTGTCCGCCGGTTTTCGCCGTGGCCGCGGCGATGTCATGGTCACCATCGACTCCGACAGTATTATCGAACACAACACCTTGCTGGCCATTGCCGGCCCGTTCAAGGACCCCAAGGTGGGTGCCGTGGCCGGACGGGTCTCCGTCTATAACCGCCGCCAGGGGATTATCCCGCGCATGCTGCACGTGCGGTTTATCCTGTCGTTCGATTTCCTGCGTGCCGCCGAATCCGGTTACCGTACCGTGTATTGCTGCCCGGGTGCGCTGGCCGGTTATCGCGCCAAGGTTGTACGCGATGTCCTGCCCCGCTGGGAGACCCAGACCTTCCTGGGTGCCGCCTGCACCTTCGGTGAAGACCGCGCCCTCACCAACTACATCCTGGAAGCCGGTTATGACAGCGTGTACCAGCGCAGCGCCGTGGTCCACACCCTGGTCCCGACCACCTACAAAAAGCTGACCAAGATGTTGCTGCGCTGGGATCGCAGCTATGTGCGCGAGGAACTGCGCCTGGCCCGCATTCTGTGGAAACGCCCGCTGGTGGCTCGTATCACGACACTGATAGAACGCACGATTACCAACCTGCGTTTCCCCATCAGTTATGCGACCTTGGGTATGCTGCTGGTGCTCATGGTGCATAATCCGGAGACACTGTTGCGCGTAGGGCTGAGCATCGGTACCGTGTCGTTGTTATACACCCTGTACTACCTGCGCAGCGAACGTTCCTGGGATTTTATCTACGGCATCTTCTACGCCTACTTCTCCTTTGTCGCGCTGACCTGGATCTTCCCGTACGCCGTCGTTACCGCGCGTGCACGTTCCTGGTTGACTCGCTAATCGTCAGGCTGGAAAAATAAAAAGGGTGGTTGCCTACGCAACCACCCTCACCAGCCAGGAAGACAAGCTTAAGTAAAAAATTTCTTTTTACTGCGACTGAAAATACCGCTTGCTGCGTTAACACAGACTGTGGAGGCAAAACCTCTCGCAGAAGTACAAAAATAACCGGCGGATGTGAGCCGTGCGGACGTCAGTGCACGAGGCATCACGCCAATATTCTGGAAAGGAAATGTTGTGCGGCTTGTTCAATTTGTTCACCGCTGTGCATTTTTAGGCTGTCTGCTGCTTTTGTCTGCCTGCGGTGGCGGCAGTCACGATAGTGGCGCTACTACCACCAGTTCCGTGTCGACACTCAGCTTCACTGCCGCCACCCCAACTTCGACAACACCAGGCCCGCAGACTTTTACCGCAAGTTTCAGTGCGGGAACTGTTTCACTGGTCATCAATCATGACGGCCCGGCCATTTCGAATGTGGACTATACACTTCACGGCAACACCGCAGAGATCACCGTAACACCGGTCTCACCCGCAACGATCGGTTCAGGTATTTTCACCAGTACTATTGTCATTACCGGTTATAGTTGTGCAAATACCAGCTGCACGCAATTGGCACCCGGCAATGCCGAGACGATCACGGTCACCTACACCATCCCTCTCAATGTGCGGTTCGTCGCGCCTTATGTCGGGACGGCGAATAAATCTGAAAGCGTCGTAATACGCGGACAGGGCTTTGAGACGTTTCCAGTACAGGACGTGCAGTTCAATGGCATGTCCGCGACAAGCTTCAACGTAGTGAACGACACGCAAATCAAGGCAACATATCCGACACTTGCCGCAGGCAGCTATGCCGTGACGGTGCTAACGCCGACAATCAGCGCTGGCCCGGCCACCTCTAATGCCAGCCTGGTCCTGCAAAACGCACCCAGCTATACGGCAACGACGATCAGTTACCCGAATTCGACCTCACAACTGCAGCGTCTCATTTATGATGCCGAGCGCCAGACCCTGCTGGTAGCGCGTACGACCAGTACGTCCACCACCGAGATCGATACCTTCCCCTATTCTGGTAGCTGGAATAGCGGCAGCAGCAGTGCAATTAGTGGGCTGGCTGATATCACGCTCAGCACCAACGGACAACAACTGCTTAGCTTGTCGCAAACTGATGTCAGTTTACTCGACCCGGTTAATCTGACCGCAAACACCACTACGGCCGTACCGGCATTGCCGACCGGCGATTTCTACAAGAGTCTGGCTGTCACTAACAACAATAACGCGTTAGTGACCAGCGGTTATCCCGGCAGTACGGCGACACCGATGTACGTGTACTCGATCACGAACGAGACCTTCACCCAGCCGGTCGGCATACCCACGTCACCGGTTAACACGCCAAGCCTGAACAATTCGATTCCGGGGATCTCCGCCGATGGTTCCTTAGCTGTGCTTGCACAGGGCTTCTCTGGTGCCGGGGCCTCGTCCATTTACACATTCAGCCCGGCCACCATGTCATTTGCCATTGTCAGCAACCAGACAATTAATCAATACGTTGCCTTGCCGGCAGTCGACCGTGCGGGAACTACCGTCGTGCTCAATGGAACCAATGTGTACCGGCCCGATTTCATTGTGCCGACACCGCCCATTGTCAAAATCACTCTCGACTTTACCTTACTCGGCACACTTCCCAGCACAACCTTGGCAGTGGCAATCAGCCCCGATACAACCAAGGCCTATACGGTTGATTCCAGTACCTCGCCACCACTGCTGCGCACGTATGATTTGACCTATAACGCGGCCGGCGGCGCCTTTCCGCAAATCGGGTCGGGCGTCAGCCTGGCTGGCGATCCTGGTAGCGATATACAAATGACAATATCGCCGGACGGCGGCACCCTGTTTATTGCCGGGACAAATCAGATCGTAGTGCAACCCACACCGTAAATGTATCAATGAGTACACTTCGCGCTGTGAAACAAATACGTCAGCAATCCACAACACAATCGGTTGTCATCATGACAATAAATAAAATCGGCAAACAGGTAAGCTTGGTTCTGGTCTTGTTATTACCTGCGTTCACAGTCACCGCCGGCATGCCAGCGGTAACTGCACCAAATTATCAAATCCAGGGGGACTCCGGTGACACGTATAGTTCCGGTGACAGGTTGACGTATTACTACATGCTGGGCGCCACGGCCACCTTTCCACTGGGAAATTATTTCGGGGCATCAATTTCAGGTCATTACGGTAACAACACGCTGCTACCAACCTCGGCGACGAATACGCTGACTGCGACAGGTCCATGGGGCTCCTGCACTTATCATAGCGAAGGGACGGAGGCAGGCTTGTTCGCGCGCAGCGCAGATCTCGGTCGTATTGGGATTGGTTATGGTGGGAACAACCTGGATGCCCACTGCGATGCCTCATTCCTGGTCACAGATTCCAATACGCTCACTACCAGGACTTACCGTGCCAATGCCGAATACTACCTGGCACGGACGACCATCGCCGCCGATTGGACACACAGTACGCTGCAGAATGATGTCGTTCAAAAGTCGGATACCTTGACTGCTTCCTGGTACCCGACCGATGCGGCTCGCCTGTCATTTGCCGCCAGTGGCCTGGATTTGAAAAACACTTATAGCCTTGCTGCGGAATACCAGCCCGAATTTCTGGATAACGTCCTGGGCCTCGCACTGAGTATTACGACCCAGCACGAGGCCATTTCGACACAAACGATCTCGCTTGGCCTGCGTTACTACTTTGGGACTAACGTCGATCTATTTACACGGGATCGTCACTATCGTTAAGCCCGTTTAGACTTTCTCGGCAAGCTTGGCAGACGTTATTTTCCGTTCGTAATATTCTTATCCCGCAGAAGCCGGCGCACTACTACGAAGAACACGGGGACAAACAAGAGACCCAGTGCCGTCGCGCCGATCATACCGCCCATCACACCGGTACCGATGGCGTGACGACTATTGGCGCCGGCGCCGGTGGAGACCGCCAGCGGCATGACACCCAGGATAAAGGCAATCGACGTCATCAGGATCGGGCGCAAACGCAAGCGACAGGCTTCCAACGTCGCCTCCAGCAAGCCGCGTCCCGCTTTATGCATGGTATTGGCGAATTCGATAATCAGAATCGCATTCTTGGCGGACAGACCAATAACCGCGATCATGCCAATCTTGAAATACACATCGTTTTCCAGACCACGCAGCCAGGTGAACGTGACGGCACCCAGAATGCCCAAGGGCACGACCAGCATGACTGCCGCCGGGATAGACCAGCTCTCATACAAGGCCGCCAGTGCCAGGAACACCACCAGCAGTGACAGTGCGAACAGAATCGGCGCCTGCTGACCGGACAGAATTTCCTGATAGGATTGCCCGGCCCATTCAAACCCAATCCCCGTGGGCAAATCAGTTTTCACGATGTTGTCCATCGCCGCCATGGCCTCACCGGAGCTGTGACCCGGCGCAGCGCCACCCACGATCTGGATTGCGCCATAGCCGTTGAAGTGATCGACGGCCGGTGGCGCCATTTCCCAACTGGAACTGACCACGCTGCTCAGCGGCACCATGTTGTCCACGCCGCCTTTACTGCTCGGAATATAATAGTGATTCAAGTCTTCAGGGTTGCTGCGGAACTGCGCATCCGCCTGCAACAGCACCTTCAACACGCGGCCCTGATAATCGAAGTCATTGGCATACACCGGCGCCAGCATCAGGTTAATGGCGTTGTAGATATCGGTTAACGATAAGCCCATGGACAGCGCCTGCACCCTGTCCACGTGCAAATGGACTTCAGGTGCGTCTTCCAGCTGGTTGGGGCGCACGCCATAGAGCACGGGATTTTTGGACGCGGCACCCAGCAGGATATTGCGTGCCTGTACCAGTTTGTCATGGCCGACACCGGCACGATCTTCCAGGCGGAAGTCGAAACCGCCAAACGTGCCCAGGCCGCGCACCGTCGGCAGGTTGACCACGAAGATCCGCGCCCCCTTGATTTGTTGCACGGCGCCGTTGGCCCACTGAATAAAGGCCTTTACATTTTCACTGGGCTTGGTGCGTTCGCTCCAGTCTTTTAGCCGGATGAAACCGAGGCCGACGTTTTCACCCTGACCAATAAAACTGAAACCGGCGACGTCGAGCACCTTATCCACCGCCGGATTCTTCTGGATGATCTGTTCCAGCTGACGCAGCACTTCACCGGTACGCGACATGGTCGCACCGGACGGCAACTGTACGATCGCCAGGGCGTAACCCTGATCCTCTTCCGGCAGGAAACTGGTGGGCAGGCGGGTAAAGAGAAATACCGCGAGTACGCCCAACACCACAAAGGCGACCATCCAGCGCGGGGTATGCCGAATGGCCTGGGCGACCCGATGCAGATAGGCAGTGCTCATGGCGTTGTAACCACGATTGAACCAGCGCAGAAATGCGTTGGGTTCACCGTGCGCAGGTTTGAGCAAAGTCGCACACAAGGCAGGCGTAAAACTCAGGGCCATCAGGGCGGAAATCGCCATGGAGATCGCAATGGTCAGCGAGAATTGCCGGTAGATGGCACCCACGCTGCCACCGACCAGCGCCATCGGGATAAACACCGCCGCCAGCACCGTCGTCATGGCAATGACCGCGCCGGTGATCTGACCCATGGCCTTGCGCGCCGCCTCCTTGGGTGGCAGCCCTTCCTCGGTCATGATGCGCTCGACGTTTTCCACCACCACAATGGCATCGTCCACCACCAGTCCGATGGCCAGCACCAGTGCAAACAGACTCAACACGTTGATCGAGAAGCCCGCGATGTACATCCCGGCGAAGGCGCTGGTCAGTGCCACCGGCACCACCAGGGTCGGAATCAGGGTGGCGCGCAGGTTTTGCAGGAACAGCAAGATCACCAGGAACACCAACACCACCGCGGCGATCAGCGTAACCACCACTTCATGAATGGAGATGCTGACAAACTTGGTGCTGTCATACGGCGTAAACCAGCTCACGCCCGCCGGAAAATACCGAGCAAGCGCATCCATTTTCGTGCGCACCGCATCCGCCACTTCAAGCGCATTGGCACCGGGGCCCAGCAGGATGGCCATACCTGCGATAGGCACACCGTTCACATGCACGTCATGGCCATAGGATTCGGCGCCGAGCGCAACGCGGGCGACATCACTCAGGTGCACCGTACTGCCATCAGGACGCGTGCGTAAAATGATCTTGGCGAACTGGTCAGGGCTGTTAAACCGCGATGCCGACGACACGGAGGCGGTAAAACCCTGGCCCGGCAGTGCCGGTTCCCCGCCGATATTACCGGCGGCGACCTGGATGTTTTGCGCACGCACGGCATTGAGGACATCCGTGGCACTCAGACCATAACCGCGCAACTTATCAGGGTTGAGCCAGATCCGCATGGCATACGCGGCACCGAACAGATTGGCATCACCCACACCTGGCAGACGGCGTATAGGATCTTGTACTTGGGCAGCAATGACGTTGTTCAGGGCATAGGTATCGTAACTGGGGTCATCGGACTTCAGCGCAACCACCATGAGGAAATCCGAATTGGCCTTGGCCACGGTGATCCCGTTTTGTACGACCGTCGCCGGCAGGCGCGGCTGCGCTACACTCACGCGGTTCTGCACCTGTACCGCAGCGATATCCGGATCCGTGCCGGTGGTAAAGGTCAGGGTGATTTGTACCGTTCCATTGGAGCGCGATGTGGATTCGAAATACAACAGATTGTCGATAGACGTCAGTTGCTGTTCGATCACCGAGGTCACCGTCTTTTCCAGGACCTGGGCACTGGCGCCGGGGTAACTGGCGTTGATCGAGATCTGCGGCGGCGCAATCGGTGGATAGGCCGAGATGGGCAGTCTGAAAATCGCGGCCGTCCCCGCCAGGGTGATCAGGATGGCCACCACCCAGGCGAAAATCGGCCGATCAATAAAGAAACTCGGCATCGTCGCGCTCCTTAAGGTTTGGCCTGGGCGGCGGGTGCGGCGGCTTCCTGGGCCTTGCCGTCAACCTCGGTGACTTTGGCCACGGCGCCCGGCCGGACCTTTTGTATCCCCGCGACAATCACCTGCGCGCCGTCGGTCAATTTGCCGGTGACTATCCAGTCGGTCCGGGTCATGCCATGGGTTTCCACCCGCTGCTGTTCGACCTTGCCCTCAGCCCCCACGACAAACACAAAGGCCCCGGCCTGATCCCGCTGCACCGTTGCCTGCGGTAACAAATAGGCGTGCTCGAGATGGCCCATGGTCACGCGCAGCTTGACGAACATACCGGGCAACAGGGTCTTGTCCGGGTTAGGTACCACCGCCCGCAAGGACACGGTGCCGGTAGTGGGATCCACGGCCAGATCGGAGAAATCCAGCTTTCCCGCCTGCGAGTATGGTGTACCGTCACTCAACATGACCTCCACCTTGCTCGCCTCCTGCGTCGGATTGGCATTGGCATTAGCCGCGCGAAGTTGCTCCAGTTCGCTGACCGACTGACTGAAATTCACATAGATGGGATCGATTTGTTGCACTGTGGTCAGCTCGGTGGCTTCACCCTGGCCGACCAGGGCGCCTTCCGTTACCTGCGCGCGACCGGCACGCCCGCTGATCGGTGCCGTTACCGTGGCGTAGCCCAGGTCCAGTTGTGCCTTCTCCACATTGGCCTGCGCCTGTTTCACGGCAGCCGCGGTAGTACGTTCGTTTGCCAGCGCGGTATCGACATCCTGCGAACTGATCAGGTGTTTGGCCTCCAGGTCTTTATAGCGCTTGGAAATCAGGGCGGCGTTGGCGGCGTCGGCCCTGGCCTTGGCCAAGGCCGCCTGTTCGGCATGTAATGCGGCTTCCAGTGGCGCGGGGTCGATCTGAAACAGCACCTGTCCCTGCTCGACGTCGGTCCCTTCCGTGTAGACGCGTTTGAGGATGACGCCGGCGACGCGCGCCCGCACCTGTGCAATGCGTACCGCGGCGAGTCGCCCCACCAGCACTTGCGTCAACGGCACCGATTCCGCATGGGCAGTGACCACGGAGACTTGTGGCGGCGGCATCTGCATGTGGGCAGGTGCATCGGATTTGCCGCAAGCGGAAAGCGCGACAAGCGCAATCCCGAGAGAAATAGGGCGCAAATGAAATAATTTCATATGGAATCCTTGCTAGCAAGTAAGGGGCATTATTATTAGTACAAGCCAGTTAGGGCATTACGAACAACACTAAGTTCCGTCCAGCACATACCTCGAAAATGTACTGTGCGACTATCGTAACACAAGATTTTTACAGGGCCAGCGCTAGCTTATTCGATGGCATACTCAGTCTATGTGTACGAACGTATAAGCCATGTCTTTCCGTCGCAACGCGAGAAATAGAATAACGCTAATAATCAATAATTAAGTAACATTACCCGCAAACGAGCGCTTACGTTTACAATATCCATATGATTGAAAAGATCCTTTTGCTACTGAGTGGTTTCATCATCACCACTATCTCCAGTCTGGGCTACGCGGGTATCGTATTGCTGATGGCGATTGAAAGCGCCTGCATCCCCTTGCCGTCCGAGATCATCATGCCATTTTCCGGTTACCTGGTATTCAAGCAGGAATTTACCTTATGGGGCATCGCAGTATTCGGCGCCCTCGGTTGCGTGCTGGGTTCCCTGCTCGCCTATGCCATCGGTGCCTTCGGCGGTCGCAGCCTGGTGCATAAATATGGGCGTTATGTCCTGATCTCACACCAGGACCTGGCCATGGCGGATCGCTGGTTCGCACGACACGGCGGTATTACTGTTTTCATCGGTCGCCTGTTGCCCATCATCCGCACCTTCATTGCCCTGCCCGCGGGCATCAGCCGCATGGCATTGTTGCCATTCGTCCTCTACACCTTCGTCGGCTCGCTGATCTGGTGCTATGGCCTGGGCTGGATCGGACTCAAACTGGGAGAAAACTGGCACAGTCTGGGGGGTTACTTTCATAAGTTCGACACCGTGATTGCGATTGTCCTGGTGCTCGGTGCGGTGTGGTATGTCCGCCGTCACTGGAAACACCGACTCGCCGCCGGGGAATAAACATTTCAGCTAGCGCTTGACTGCACACCTGAGCAAACCCCGGTATAATTCGCGCTCGCAGCACACAGCACCTGTCACCAGCAACGGGAAGGCAAGTTTATGAAATGGCTCATTCGAATGTTTTTTCGCGGCATCCGCCGCATCATCGGTCCGATCATGTTGTTGATCGACAAACTCACTACCCCCAAAGGCATCACCCGTCCCGCCGATGCCCAACAACAGCTGGATCAACAAACCGGGCAACTGGCCCTGTATCAATTCAAGACCTGTCCCTTCTGCATGAAGGTACGGCGTGAAATCAAGCGCCAGTCCCTGAACATCGAGCTGCGTGATGCACAACACGACCAGCACCATCGCGAACAACTCCTGCAGGGCGGCGGTGAGGTCAAGGTCCCATGCCTGCGCATCAAACAAGAAGATGGCAGCGACACCTGGCTGTATGAATCCGATGAGGTGATCAAATACCTGCGCGCCCTCGCGGCGTAACCCTGCGCGTCAGGCACAGGCGCGTCATGTCAAACAAGGTCCTGTCGGTTTACGCATTCAGTAAACGCTACGGTGACAGGCTGGCGGTCGACAACATCTCTTTTGATATCGAATACGGTGAGGTCGTCGGCCTGCTCGGTCCCAATGGTGCGGGCAAGACCACGACTATCAACATGATCCTGGGCGTGCTCGAACCGAGCAGCGGTTCGGTCACGATCGCCGGCAAGGACGTCGCAACGCAACGTGCCGCCGCCCTCGCCGTCACCAACTTCAGCGCCAGCTATGCGCCCTTGCCCGGCAACCTGAGCGTGGAACAAAACCTGCGTTTCTTCGGGTTGATCTACGATGTCAAAAATTTATCGGCAACCATTCAGCACCTGCTCAAACGATTCGATCTCCTGCCCTTTCGCAAGACCAAGGTCGGCGTGCTGTCCTCGGGCGAACAGGTGCGTGTCTCCCTGGCCAAGGCCATGCTGAACCGTCCACGCTTATTACTGCTGGACGAACCCACCGCCTCGCTTGACCCCAACGTCGCCAACCAGGTCCGCACGATGATTTGCGACTTCGCCAAACAGGAAGCCGTCGGCGTGTTATGGACCTCGCATAATATGTTTGAAGTGGAAAAGGTCTGTGACCGCGTGCTGTTTCTTTCCCACGGTAAAATCCTGCTGACGGGCAATCCCAAAACCCTGCCCCGTGAACACGGCGAACAGACGCTCGAAGATCTGTTTATCACCCTGGCGCGTGAACCCCTGGCGCAAACGGCGGAGTAACGACAATGCGTCTGAAGCACATGGCCGCCATTCTGTTACGTCAGTACTATCTTATGCGCGGCAGCGTGGCGCGACTACTGCCCCTGTTTGCCTGGGTCGCCGTTGATATTCTGTTATGGGGATTTATTACCCGTTACCTCAATGAGATCGCCGCGGCAAACTTTAATTTCGTTCCCGTCCTGCTCGGTGCCGTGTTGATGTGGGATTTCTTTACCCGTGTCATGCAGGGTGTCACTACCTCGTTTCTCGAGGACGTCTGGTCGCGCAATTTTCTGAATCTGTTCGCCACGCCCCTGACCATGCCGGAATATGTCAGCGGCCTGGTACTCACCAGTATCGCCACCAGCCTCGTCGGACTCATCGTGATGATCGTGCTGGCGTCAAGCCTGTTTGGTTTGTCTTACCTCAGCTTCGGCTTGATCCTGATTCCGTTTTTACTCGTGCTGTTCCTGTTCGGCATTGCCCTGGGGATCGCCGGCGCCGCCATGGTGTTGCGGCTGGGTCCCGCCTCGGAGTGGTTTATCTGGCCGATCCCCGCCATGATCTCGCCGTTTGTTGGTGTGTTTTATCCGCTGGCGACATTGCCACACTGGATGCAATACGTGGCATACGCCCTGCCGCCGTCTTATGTGTTCGAAGGCATGCGCGCCATCCTTTCCGGTCAGCCCTTTGCCACGCACCTCCTGCTATGGGGGATCGTGCTCGCTGGCGTGTACATTGTCCTCGCCGGCTGGTTTTTCCTGCGTGTCTATCGCTATGCGGTACGCACGGGCCTGCTGGCCCGCTACAGTGCGGAGACTACCGCTTAGGCCACAGAGTCTGGGTGATACTATATATATAGTGTCATGCAGGTCCGGGGATTGGCCTATACTCAGAGAAACACCTCTTCAAGACCGGCATGCTGTTCGATACGCCCATTCTGCTGTCTTCGCAACGCCTCGCCATCTGTCATGACTACCTGGCGGATGAAACCTCGCTGATCGAGCAACTGGCGCATACCGCCACCATGACGGCGCCGCAACTTGCGCACGTGCGGGAAACCGCGCGCGCCTGCATCGAGGCGGTGCGGCGCGCCCCACGCTCCGGCCTGGAGGCCCTGCTTGCCGAATACGACCTGGCCAACCAGGAAGGCATCGCACTGATGTGTCTGGCCGAGGCCCTGTTGCGCATCCCGGACAGCGATACCGTGGATCGCCTGATTCAGGACAAACTCTCACATGCGGACTGGGAACAGCATCTGGGACAGAGCGAATCCCTGATCGTCAACGCCTCCACCTGGGGCCTGCTGTTGACGGGGAAACTCATACAATTCGACAGGGACAATACATTCGGCCTACTTCAGTCATTGCAACGCGTGCTCGCGCGCAGCAGTGAACCCACGATCCGGCTGGCGATCAAGAGCGCCATGCGGGTCATCGGCCAGCAATTTGTCATGGCGGAAACCGTCGACGAGGCCTGGCAGCGCGCGTGCAAGGAATTTCCGAAGAGTCTGCTTTCCATCGATATGCTGGGCGAGGCGGCGCTGACGCGCACGGCGGCACAAAACTATTTCACCGCCTATCATGCTGCGCTGGATTTTATCGGTCACGCGCAAGGTTCAGCGTCCGACATCCACCGTGCATCCGGCCTGTCCGTCAAACTCTCCGCCCTCCATCCCCGTTTCGAGTATCACCAACGCCATCGTTTCACCGAGGAATTAGTGCCACGTTTATTGGAGCTGTGTCGTCTGGCACGCGATCACCAGGTACAACTGATGCTCGACGCCGAAGAGGCCCGGCGTCTGGACCCCATGCTCGATGTGTTCGCACAGGTATTTGGCGACCCTGCATTACGCGATTGGGAAGGACTGGGAGTGGCGGTACAGGCCTATCAAAAACGCGCGCCGCGTGTATTGGACTATCTCTGTGAACTGGCGCAGCAATCGGGCAAACGCATCAATGTGCGCCTGGTCAAGGGCGCTTACTGGGACAGCGAGATCAAGGCGGCACAGCAACTCGGCCTGGCGGACTATCCGGTGTTTACGCGCAAACACCATACCGATGTGTGTTATCTCGCCTGCGCGCATAGACTGTTTAGTAATGGACAGTATCTTTACCCGCAATTCGCCACGCACAACGCCTATACCATCGCCGGCATTCTCGAGATCGCCGGTGACTCACGCGCCTTCGAGTTTCAACGTCTGCACGGTATGGGGGAAACCCTTTACAAGTATGTCTTGCAGCAAACATCCGGCTTGAACTGTCGGGTTTATGCACCGGTCGGCAACCATGCCGATCTGTTGCCATACCTGGTGCGACGCCTGTTGGAGAACGGCGCCAACACCTCTTTCGTCAATCGTGTCAGTGACACCCGGATCCCACTTGAACAATTACTCACCGATCCCGTCGCGCAGACACAACACGATGGCGGACGCCGACACCGGTATATCCCGGTGCCGCCGCAGTTGTTCGCACCCGAACGTATCAACGCCATGGGTGTACACCTGGATAATCCAGAAGCCCTGAATGCACTCAAACAGAAAATGGATCACTATCAAACCACACACTGGACGGCGGCACCCACCCTGGCAGAGGCGGAAAACCAATCATTGCGCATCCTTAACCCGGCGCAACCGGAAGATATCGTCGGCGAAGTCACACTCACCGCAATGAGCTCGCTGAACAACGCAATCAACACGGCGCAGCGTGCATTTATGGATTGGTCCACCACCACGGCAGCCGAACGCGCCACCCTGTTGCGGCAAACCGCCGAGCTGCTGGAACAACACACGCCGGAATTATTGAGCCTGCTGGTGCGCGAGGCCGGCCGTTGCCTTGGCGACGCCATTGCCGAAGTGCGCGAGGCCGTGGACTTCTGTCGCTATTACGCGATGCAGGCCGAACAGCACTTCGGTAATGCGCGCGGATTACCTGGCCCTACCGGCGAAACGAACACGCTGCGCCTCGCCGGCCGCGGCGTCGTGTTGTGTATCAGTCCCTGGAATTTTCCCCTGTCGATATTCCTGGGCCAGGTCAGTGCGGCGCTGGCCGCGGGGAATTGCGTCATAGCCAAACCGGCGAGCGCCACGCCGCTCATTGCCGCACGGGTGCTACACATGCTCCAGCATGCCGGGTTTCCGTCGGATGTCGTGCAACTGGTGACAGGCGGCGGCGAACAGATGTCGCAGTCGCTCCTGCAACACCCCGCACTCGCCGGCGTATTGTTTACCGGCTCCACCGCGACGGCAAAATCCATCCAGCGTCTACTTGCGCAACGCGAGGGCGCAATCATTCCCTTCGTTGCGGAAACCGGCGGGATCAATGCCATGATCGCTGACAGTTCCGCGCTACCGGAACAGGTCGTGAGCGACATTATCCAATCCGCGTTTAACAGTGCCGGCCAGCGTTGCTCGGCACTGCGTCTGTTGTATCTGCAAGAGGATATCGCCGACAGCGTGTTAACCATGTTGGCGGGTGCCATGGATGAACTCACCATTGGCGACCCGTCGCTTCTCGCAACTGACGTCGGTCCCTTGATCAATGCCGACGCCCGCGATCGTCTGACCCGACACACGCAATGGCTGGATAGGCACGCAAGACTGATCCATCGCATACCCCTCAATGACGCGCATGCAAACGGATTTTTCCTTGCGCCCTGTGTGTACGAACTGGCCTCGGCGGCACAACTGACGCAGGAGGCCTTCGGCCCGGTCCTGCATGTCGTGCGTTATGACGGCGGGGCCCTGGATCAGGTTATTTGCGAAATCAATGCGAGCGGCTATGGCCTGACCCTGGGCATTCACAGCCGCATTCAGGCAACCATCGATCGCGTTTGCCAGCGCGCACGCGTCGGTAATATCTATGTCAATCGCAACATGATCGGTGCCGTGGTCGGCGTCCAGCCCTTCGGCGGCGAAGGCCTCTCCGGTACCGGTCCCAAGGCCGGCGGTCCGTACTATCTCCCGCGCCTGGGCACGGAAAGGGTCGTCAGCAATAACATCGCCGCCATCGGCGGCAATGCGGATTTGCTGTCCTTGCAGGATGACTGAGCCGTGCCGGTCCTTTTCAAAAAACTGCAACATATCTATGTAACCATCAGAGGCAGTTTATCGATTTAAAGAAAAGCATGAACATTTTGCGTACGGTTAAGCTCGCGGACGTTTTCACCGCCGGTAACCTGGTCTGCGGCGTCCTCGCCATTTTCACCGCGTCGAATGCGCAGTTTAACCTTGCGGCATTGCTTATCGTGCTGGCGGTAATCATGGACACGCTGGACGGCAAAATCGCCAAGCTCATGCACCAGACAAACTCGTTCGGGAAACAACTGGATTCGTTGGCAGACCTGATCTCGTTTGGTGTCGCCCCCGCATTCCTGTATTACGCTTTACGTGAACCCGGCATCGGCATTGTGTTGATTCTGATCCTGTTTAGCGTGTGCGGCATGCTGCGCCTGGCACGCTACAATGTTTCCGAGGGTGAGGGCTTCGAGGGCGTGCCCATCACCGTCAACGGTTTCCTGTTTCCAATCCTTTATCTTATCTATCTGGCACTACCCGCCACGCTCGTCATCTGGCCCGCGGTGTTTGCGGCCATGAGCGTATTAATGGTATCCAGTCTTCGCCTGAAGCGGATTTTTTGACAAAGGGCGGCTGGTTCACGGATGGACAACAGACGCTGCCGCGTTGCATCCCGGTTCACGGTTTCGATTTGCGATGAGAAAATGCAGCTAAGTCAGGGTTTGCTAAAGAAATATCAATTTCTTAGCTATACGGCGGATTACACTCATCATTTATACGCGCAATAAATACCGGGTTGTAGCGGCACGTATTTTGGCCTAGGCTATTTTTCTCACACAGAGTCGCAGGACGCCAACCTTGAGCCAGGCCACCGCCGAGCAAAGCAAAACCGTTCCTTTCGCCGCTACAAATAATGAAGATCTTGCGGCGGCTTATGCCGCGGTGCGTGCGGCCACCGAGTCCCTGTGCCAACCGCTGGAGGTTGAAGATTGCCAAATCCAGACGATGCCCGATGTCAGTCCGACCAAATGGCATCTTGCGCATGTCTCCTGGTTTTTTGAGACCTTCATCCTGCAGGCATACGCTTCGGAGTATCAGCCGTTTCATCCGCAATTCGCGCACCTGTTCAATTCCTATTACGCGACCGTCGGCAGTTTCCATCCCCGGCCACAACGCGGTCTGCTCAGCCGCCCTACCCTGGACGAGGTGTATGCCTACCGTGGCTACGTGAATGAACACATGCAACGCTTGCTACAGGATTCAAACCATCCGGACTGGGAGGACATCAGTCTGCGCGTGCAGGTTGGCATCAATCATGAACAGCAACACCAGGAACTGATGCTCACCGACATCAAACACGTATTTGCGATGAACCCCTTGAAGCCGGTATATCACGCCAAGGAGTTGCCGCGCGCCGAAACCGCACCGGTCCTGAACTGGATCGCTCATCCCGGCGGTCTGCTGACGATTGGCAATAGCGGCGACCGCTTTTGTTACGACAACGAAATGCCGGTGCATCAAACCTGGCTCAACCCGTTCCGCATCGCTTCACGCCTGGTCACCAATGGTGAGTATCTCGAATTCATGCAGGATCAGGGTTATCAGCGTGTCGAGTTCTGGTTGTCCGATGCCTGGTCGACGGTAACATCACAACAATGGCAGGCACCTTTATATTGGGAACAACGGGACAACCAGTGGTGGCACATGACCCTGCACGGCATGCAGCCGATCGACCCGCATGCGCCGGTGTGCCACGTCAGTTTTAATGAGGCCGATGCCTTTGCCCGCTGGGCCGGGAAGCGCCTGCCAGGCGAAGCGGAATGGGAAGCGGTGGCGCGCGAATATCCAATCGAGGGGAATCTGCGCGACAGCGGTAACCTGCATCCGGTAGCGGCCCCCGGCTGGGCCGGCGCACAACAACTCTATGGCGACGTCTGGGAATGGACGCAGAGTCCCTATGCACCTTATCCCGGCTTCAAGGCCCTGGCCGGTTCACTCGGCGAATACAACGGCAAGTTCATGTGCAGCCAGTTTGTCCTGCGCGGCGGCTCCTGCGTGACGCCCGCGGATCATGTGCGCGCGACTTATCGTAATTTCTTTTATCCCAAGGACCAGTGGCAGTTCAGCGGAATTCGCCTGGCAGAGGACGCATGATGCAGCACGCGATACAGAACAACATTCACTTTACCGACTATCACCCTGCACCGGCGGATTTTTTCGCTGAAGTGATGGAGGGGCTGCAGCAATCGCCCAAGGCCATCGCACCCAAGTTTTTTTACGATGCCCAGGGCTCGCGTCTGTTTGATGCCATCTGCGAACTCGCGGAATATTATCCCACACGCACGGAAATGCAGATCCTCAGCGACCACGCCGAAGAGATTGCCGGCATCATTGGCGAAAAGAGTTTCGTCCTCGAACCGGGCAGCGGCAGCAGTACCAAGGTACGTCTGCTACTGAATGATCTCAAGCCGCATACCTACATGCCCATGGATATTTCCAGACAGCATTTGCTGGATGCCGCGCAAACACTGGCGCATGAATATCCCTGGCTCGACATCCACGCCGCCTGCGCGGACTTCACTACACCGCTGATGCTCCCGGTCCAACCCCAGACGCTGAATAAAGTTGCGTTCTTCCCCGGCTCCAGTATTGGCAATTTCGAACCGGCGGCAGCCCAGGCCTTCCTCACCCACCTTGGCGAGACCGTGGGTGTCGGCGGTGGCCTGCTCATTGGCGTGGACCTGAAAAAGGACCCGGAACTGCTGCACGCTGCCTACAACGATAGCGAGGGCGTCACCGCGGAATTCAACCTGAATCTGTTGGCGCGCATCAATCGGGAATTAAACGCCGACTTTGACCTGGACAGTTTTGTACACAGGGCGTTTTATAACCGGACACTGGGCCGCATCGAAATGCATCTGGTCAGCCGCAGGCAACAACAGGTTGCCGTTGCCGAAGAGACGTTCCAGTTTCATCGCGGCGAAACCATTCATACCGAATGTTCCTACAAATATTCCATTCGCGAGTTCCAGTCGCTCGCCGCAGCCGCGGGGTTCAGGGCGGTAAAGGTCTGGACCGACGGCGAGCAACTGTTCAGCGTGCACTATTTGATATATCAGGGTTAAATAGCATATATTCATCGCCACAACTCATTGATAGGCGCAGGATCCCCAGTATCACTGATTTAGCAATATGATTTTTCCATAACGGCTCAATAAACTATTTTTCCCAAGATATCATCTTACTTAGATATATCTTTAATTTCTTTAGCAAGCGAGTGGTAATAGCTGGCTCTTTCTTCATCACCCTTGGCATGGTATATATCTCCCAATAGTTCCATGAGCTTGAAACTCCCATTTACACGCTTTTCCAATTTGAGCAGATAGTATAATGCCAGGTCGTTTTTCTTCAGCCGATAATACGCATAACCTATCCCGTACAAACTTTGTTCATCATCAGGATGATGCGCCAAAAAATGTTGAAAACGAATTACAGCTTCATCATATTGGCTTTTATTAACCATAATTTGCGCAAGCATTCGCTCTCCATCCTCAACATTGACTCCCGCTTTTAACATGTCCCCCACGACGATATTTAGTGCATCGTATTTTTTTTGTTTTATCAGAATAGACTCAATAGCCATATACATATTTTCATATTTTGGATTTGATTCTCTCGCCATCTGATAATGAAACCATGCCTTTTTATTTTCATTATGCTCCAGATAATATATAGCAAGACTTGTATGCGCTATGTAATTCCCCTTTGTAACATCAGCGGCTTGAATAAATAAAGACTCTGTATTATACCATACGCCCGCCTGAATCCATGAAACTGCCCCATATCCCAGCACTATAGAGCCGGTTAGAATAGTCTTTATTGGCTTTCTGAAACTGGTTTTAGATATTAAAAAATGTAAAAAGTTTGCCGCAGCAAATAACAGGCCAATTATTGGCAAATACATGTACCGATCGGCGTGGGAGTGAGCGCCAGTCTGTATAAAACCAAGAACAGGTAAAAGCAGAACCAAAAACCACAACCAAGAAAACAGATAATTCGGGTCGGATTTTTTCAGATATATATATACTACCGCTCCTGTAATTAATATTATTACGAAAAAATACAACCCAATCAGATAAAGAGGGTAATATCTAAGGTAAGGATAAAATACCGATAACTCTTCAGGAAATATTGTCTGCGATATATATCTTCGTCGATAAAATTGCGTTTAATATGCGAGTTGTGTACGGCAGCACATTACTTTTAGATAATACTCCGCTTTCATTCTGAACATAAATTGTCAAAACTCCCATGCAGAATGCAACAAGAAAATAGGGCAATAAATATTTTATTGCGTTATTCAATCTAATTTTCAGATCTTCTTTTTTACTGTTTAGATACAGCCACTCAATAATAATGAGAATCACAGGAAGCATGACAATAACGGCTTTTGCCATCAATCCAAGAATGAAACATAAGATCGAGGCAACATATAAAATTCGATTATTGTTATTTCTGAATCGAATATAAAACAGCAGACAAGAGAAGAAGAACAGCGCAGCAAGCAAACCCTTTCTTTCTGCCACCCATGAAACTGTTTCCACTTGCAATGGATGTGCCACGAATAACAATGACACAAAAATAGAAATCTCAGGTGACTTGCTTATATTTCTGACAAAGAAATAACACAACAAACCGTTCAATATATGCAACAGCATATTTGTTATATGGAACCCATACGCGGAATGTATTCCATATAATTGACTATCCAACATCAAAGACAGAACAGTTATGGGATGCCAATTATCATTAACAATCACGTTAAAAGCGTGCACTATCGAATATAAGCTTATGCCATTTGCAATGATTGGACTTTGCAGATAGATATCATCATCGTACTTCACAAAATCATGGCCAATAACTTGCGAATAGACAAGAACCGCGCCAAGAAAGATCAAAAAGACATGTATAAATGTTTCAGGAAGTCTGTTAAATATAAATCTTCTTTTATTCATCATGACAACTTGTTTTTCAAAAAAAAATGAATGATATTTCTTTCTAAAATTCTGGTCTCACTGAAATTTATATTACGGTTCCGAGATTGCTATCTTATTGCAAGATATCTTTATTTTTTATCGTCTTAATCATACTATGTATCGTTCATATCTTACAGTTATCAGTCATAGTTTTTTTATATTTTAGCCTCTAATCGAATCTACTTATAAGATACACCTCATACAATCATTTCTTTAATTTTATTCTCATAAATCAAAAGTGCATTGAAGATGTATTATTTCTAAGCTGAAATATTATATTGTATGGAGTGCTTATCATCACTACAAACTCGACGACCTCCATGCATGTTATTTTAAAATGTACACTATTACCGAGTTCCAGTCGCTCGCCGCAGCCGCGGGGTTCAGGGCGGTAAAGGTCTGGACCGACGGCGAGCAACTGTTCAGCGTGCACTATTTCGAATATGGCGGTTAACGCCGTACTGCAGACACATCCAGATATTCGCCGCCCGTAATGGTCATGATGCCGTTACTGGTTTCGCTGCTGTCGCGATACACATGAAACAGTTTTTCATGCAGGGACTTCGCCTGCGCCGGGCTCGCCATATCAAAGGCGCGCTTGACCGGGCCAAACTTGTGCCTGAACAATTCAATCAGTTCGTGTTCATCGAACGGGTAATGCCACTGCGGATAGTTTTTGCGGGTGAGTTTGATATCGGTAAAGTGTTCAGCCAGCCGCTCGCGTATCGTCGCCTCATCACCCCACAACACCGGTGAAGCCAGTCCGGGCGGTGGCGCCACCACCTCGCTACAACACTTGAACATTTTTGCCGGCATGCTGGCGGGCGTCCAGTTTGCCATACAGAGTTTACCTCCTGGCTTTAATACCCGCGCAAACTCCGCCACCACACGTTCCGGCCGCGGCGCAAACATGGCGCCGATCAGGGAGATCACGGCATCGAAACTGCGATCGGCGTAGGGCAACGCCTCGGCATCACCCACATCAAATTGCGCATCCAACTGGGTTACGGCTGCCAGTTCACGCGCCATGGCAATCAGGTTCTCGGCGATATCCACCCCGGTCACGCGCATCCCTTTTAACGCGGCCGGTATCGCGGTTTGACCCGACCCGCAGCCCACGTCCAGCAGCGTCTTGACGCCCGCCAGGTCCCAGCTATTCAGGATCTCCACTGCGCCATCGTGCATATAGGTGGCAAAACCATGGTAATCCCCGTCTTCCCAGGTTGCCTTTTGTTTGGTTTTAATCGCCGTAAAGTCGGGTTGTCCCTGCGTACGGGTTTCGACAATCGCGTCCATGATAATCCTCCTCGCTCTGTCCGTTTGTGATGTTAAGACGAGTGTGGACCGGGGATGACACAACTACCAGTACAATGTTTGTACCTGAACAAACCCGGCTTACAGGCCGCCTGAACACCCGCCTCATAATAAAAACAAGCAGTTAATTTCCACAAGGCGAGCACACCTTTTCACACCAGGCAACGAATAGCGGATATCAGGTACAGAATTTGTACTAGCCCTGCTATATTTTTTTGCATAACTTATAAAAAACACGAAGAGGATCCGGCGATGCACGGTTATGGTCAGTTCTGCCCGCTGGCAAAGGCGTCCGAGGTATTAGGCGAACGCTGGACCTTGTTGATCATCCGCGAGATCGCCGTGGGCAGCGAATCCTTCAACGAGGTGCGAAAAGGCGTCCCGCTGATTTCGCCTACATTATTGTCGAGCCGGCTCAGGTCACTGGAAGATGCCGGGATCATTCAACGTCAAACGCACAACAATAACGTGCGTTATCACCTGACCAAGGCCGGCGAGGAACTCACACCCATCCTGATTCAGCTTGGCAGCTGGGGCCATCGCTGGGTCCGCAGCGATTTGTCTCCGCATGACCTGGATCCCAGCCTGCTTATCTGGGACATGCATCGCAACCTGCATACCGAATTTTTTACCGCCGAACGCACCGTCCTCAAGATAGAATTCACCAATATTATTTCCAGCAAACGTTTCTGGTGGCTGGTCATCCGCAATGATGACGTGGATGTCTGTTTAAAAGATCCGGGCTACGACGTGGATCTCACCATCTCTTCCGATTTGCGCACGCTTACCGCGGTCTGGATGGGTGATACCACGATCATGAAAGCCATGCGCGACAAGCTGGTAGACGTCAGCGGCACGCCATACTTACGTAAAAATATTGCCGCCTGGATGGGTGCCAGTAATTTCGCAGACGTCAAGGCGGCGAGGTGAGGCCTGAAAAAATCGGGCCAGCGGATCAAGTCCTAGCGGACTTTGCTCAGTACCGGTGTCAACTCTGACATGGTATTCCCCTGCAGGTCCACATAACGCCCACTCACCATACTGAGAGAGTTCTGCCAGTTAGCATCCGTCACGGTATTGTTATAATTCGCCCAGACAATGCTAAAGCGCAGGCTGCGCAACAGACTGCTCCCTGCGAGCAAGACATTATTACCGTTCTGATCTTCCTTCCTGTTGTTCACATTGAAACCGTGTGGATTGCTTATCATGACCGTCAACAAGGCCGTACCATCGCCCTGCGGCGCTGTGGCCGACGCCAGTTGTACATTCGGGTCCGGGCTTGTGCTAAAGACCCGTGGCTTCGCATTATTGAAATCCGACATGACATATCTGAAGACAAACATGCCGCCGCCGATCATGGCGCCAGGCGTACCATTGGCGGTGACTTCCACCTGTGGTTCCGGTTCCAGGCTGTCCAGTGGCGAAAGCGATATGGGGGCGAGATAGTTAAGCGGGTTCTTGCTGCCGGTCCCGGCAATAATTTCAATGGGGATGGAAGCAAGATCACCATTGGTCCAGCTCCAACCATAACCCGGGTAATCTACCCAGGATCTCAGGTCTTGTGAACTGATGTTAAAGCTGGCCTGGCCAACCGCCAGGGCCAGTGGTTGATCGGTACCTGGATCCACCAGGTCAAGCACGGCCATCCATTGGCCCTGATAGGGATCGACGAAGCTCTCAAATCCGCTGTAACTGGAAGATGGAGACTGGTAGGCATAATGGCTTGTTGGATCGCTAAAGACCCGGAAGACATTACGCACTTTTACCGGATAAGTATTCCCGGCTGCATCGGTGATGCTGACGTTCACATCTTCCTTTTTTAACACCGATACCAGCGCATTGCTGTCCGTCCCGCCCAGCGACACCATGACCGTATCGCCGGTGCGCGCGAAATTCGACAGGGGCTGCATACTTGCGCAACCGGCAAGCTGCACGACTGCAAGAAGAACTATCAAGCGGTGGTATTTGAAGAATGTCGTTGTCATAGCCTCACCTCATTCGAGTCCTAGTGCTTTTCTTTGAATAATCAATACATCTGATATATCAATATTCAGGTCGTGCATGACATCGGCGTGCGCACGCTGGCTTTCATTCGGTGTCATGACACCCAGGGCGATCTGCTGTGCGAGCAGGACATCGGCGCCATCAATGACGCCATCCTGGTTTATGTCACCATCATTGACGGCGACGACCTGCAACGGGAAAAATTGCCAATTTGTCACCGTACCGCTTGTAACTTGAATCCCCACATAACGGCTGAGCCCGACGTCGGCAAGCGTGGGTTTCCAGGTGAGCACGCCGGTCACCGAATCGAGGGCCATCTCCTGGATGCTGGAGAACAGGGCAAAGCTCGTATTGCTCCAGCTTACCTTTGCCGGATAGACATACGTAACGTCCGCCTCAGCAGTATTTTCCGGGGTTGACAGGAAGACCAGTGGAATGACTTGCGGGTCGGCCGGATCACCACCGTAGTACACTTCGATATTGTCGGCATAACCGTCATTATCGCTGTCGGTACTCAACGGATTGCTGTGATAGGTCACCACTTCGGCATAATCCGACAAGCCATCCTTGTCCGTGTCAGTACTCAGGGGGTCCGTGTGATATACATTGACCTCATCCCCATCCGACAAACCATCGCCATCGGTATCCGCCTTCAGTGGGTTGGTACCATACTTATTCGACATTTCATCTACATCGGAAAGACCATCACCGTCAGCATCCGAAGTACTGTCGTAAATAACCACAGGGGCATAATCGTAAAACGATTGGGTTTTGCCTTTACCGGGATTAGTGCTGGTCACCTGCAATCTGAGCATATACTTGCCTGGTGCAAGCTGACTTCCATCCCAGTTGCCGAAGCTCATATCCTTTTGACCACCCGTTCCCGCAAGCCCGGTCGCAACCCAGGGATTGTCCACGCTTCCGCAGTTGTAAAAGTCATCACCATGGCAATAGGCGATGGTGTACTGCGTTGAGACACGGGCGGGATCGTTCCCATTGACCGCGCTGCCGGATAAGGCCACGCTGCCCGAGATAAAATGCCACGGATTCGAATCAGCGACGAGCAGCCGCACCGCCACCGGAGAATACAAGGGATCACCATAGAAGATTCCGCTGACATGGGGGTCGCCCAGCCAGACCGCATCACCCAACGGCAGCCCGCGCAGCAAGTACACCAGGGTTGTCAGCGACGTGCGATCAAATGAATGACCACCGGATTCATGATGACTCAAGCTGCCCCAGAATGCCGTACCACCGAGCCGGGAAAGAAAATTCGCCGCATAGTCACCATTCGCCGTTTGCAGGTTGCCTTGTTCAAAGGAGCCATTGGCGATCAACTCGTTGCTGCTGCCCGTCTCCTGCAAAGATACGGCATCGAAGCCCACGCTCCCGCCGTTTACCGTCCCGGTAAAACCCAGAAGCGCACTGGTATAGTTCATACCGGTATTGGCCGGCGGGATGACATCGCCTTGCACCTGCGTCCAGTCCGAATCACCGGCAGGTAACGGTGCATTGATTGTCACCTGATAGGTACAGCTGGTCGCCGCCGCCGTCCCGCTTAAGCCGCCTGGACAATCGGTATTTGCCGCCTTCGGATAAATAAAGCGGACAAAAGCCCTGACGGTTGCCGCTGAGCTTATCCCCTGACCTTTTAATTTAAATGCCAAATGGTAACTGAGTGGATTTGCCGGATCGGTGCTGGCCACATCGATTGATTGCGACAGGCCGATCTTATGCACACGCGTACATGCCTGTTCACTGCCATCGAAATTGCCATTGTTGTAGATATAACAGGAGGGATTGCTGACTTCATCGGGCCGGGCAAACCAAAGGCTGTTACTGCCTGCCGCCGCATCCGACGCAAGCACCAGTGGCGGATCGTTCTGATCGACGCTGTTCGGTCCCCAGGCCGTAGGCCAACTCGCCATGATCGACACCGGGAACGATTGGAAGTTATAGCCGATAAAACCCTCGGCGACGCCCACACACGCGGTATTGATCTCATGCAAGGGGTCCGTCGACGCCTGGCGACATGCCGCCGGGTCCGCTGCATTGGCACAGAGCGTCACCTGACAGGTGTCATCCTTGCGCCAGTTTAACAGGGTTGTTATTCCGCCGGCTTCGAGCTGACCGTCCAGTGAACCGAAATACGCCAATGCATCTGCCGCCAGCGGCGAGCGCGACGAGGTATTACCCTGCATCACCTCATTGGGCACGCCCTTATTGAACTGGGCGAGGCAATAGGCGGGACTCTTGCCATTGGCGGCGGTCTGGCCGAAGGCAAAGTAATGATTTGCGCTGGCGTAATCACTGCATTCCGGGCGACTCTCGCCCAGCAACCCGAACGCGTATCGCCAACCCATCGTGTAATCGCCATACACGGGTGAGCTGTTCGCATAATTAATCCATGTCGAAATCCCGCCGGTACTGCCAAAGGTGGAGCCGTATAATTTTCCATACCAGCCGTTGGCCTCTACCGATATTGCCCGGTCGATCAGCGCTTCCGCCGAGGCAAGATCGAGACCGTCAATCCGGCCAAGCACATATTCCGAATCGATAGCGGGTTCGATAATACGCATACCGCTGCCGTCGCCAAAGGCTGTCGCGCGTTCATTAAAACCGGAGAAACTCACATCGCTCGTGAGACAACGCGCCAACCAGAAGCGGAGATAGTTATCCACCGATGTAGAACTGTTCGGGTCGTAAAGCGTGGAACCATCAACGGTCATCCGCACCGGGACGCCGCGGGTCGTCACGATATAACGTATTGGCGTAGCCGCCGTCAGCGCACTGATGTTCTCCGCCGTATAGATTGGCAGGCTGGCATCGTTACACGCCGCAGGTCGGTCTATGGCTGACAAGGACGGACAAATTCCATAACGCAGAATCTGATCGCGCAGTGACAGAAACTCCGTCCAGCTTATGTAGTATTGGTCCGGCACCTTGACGTGAACAATCGCTGATGGATCGATGTCGCGTCTTTGCGTGTAGTAATTCCCGATCTGTACGGAGTCCGTTGAATTATCATTCACAACCACCAAAACGTCGTTACGCTGCATGGCAGCAGATGCAGTGGTGGCGAGAAAAATCAAAAAGACAACTATCGGGGATCGTCGTGAATTCGACATATACCCATCCCTTATGTAATGCGTATAAAGCGGTTTATATTCTTATGTTGTTATCCAGCTTTACTGCGGACCTTACCGATAACATCCCTGGCAATCCGCAAGTAAAATAACACGCTTAGCAATACCTGCCAGCACCCTACACAAAATCGCAATCGCGGTCCAGTGTAAATTTCATTACACGGATTTCTGTTTGCGCTTTCACTTACACAAATTAGTGCCATAAAACCTTACTGAAAGCTTCTTGATGAATACTGTGCGCAGTTGATGTGCAGGATCCCTGCATAACTTTTTTCACACAAGTTCAATCTGATCGCCATTGCAACGACATATTGCCGTGCCAGAGTTTTTGAAACCGCGCGCAGGCATTTCTGTTCGCAGGAACTCATAACAGCAACATAACGTGCAGGGAGCATAACCATGAATTCACTCAAGATCCTTCCCGCGGCTTTGATCATGGCCGCATCACTTGTTAACACTGCACATGCCGACTGGCATGATCGCGATAATCACCAGCGGAATGACAATATCCAACTCGGTCCGCGTCCGTTTTATCTGGTAGAAGGCATGGACGCAGGCAAGCTGAAAGACCGCCTGCTGCAATGCAAGAACGGGCCGTTTTATCGCACTGACTTTTCCATCGCCCATCGCGGTGGTGCATTACTCTTTCCCGAGCATACCGACACTGCCTATCGCGGCGGTGCACGCATGGGCGCGGGCATTGTCGAGTGCGATGTGACCTTCACCAGGGATGGTGAACTGGTCTGTCGTCACAGCGAGTGCGATCTACACACCACCACCAACATCGTTGCCACGGATCTGAATAACGAATGCACGGTGCCGTGGACCGGCCCTGGCCAGAATCCGGCGCCGAAGTGCTGTACCAGTGATCTGACAGTAGATGAATTCAAATCACTCAAACCCAAAATGGATTCAAGTAATCCCAATGCCACCACTGCCGAAGGTTATCTGGGCGGCACCGCCAGCTGGCGCACCGATCTCTATACCGGTCATGCACACGTGATGACCTTCCGCGAGAGCATCGCCCTGAACAAGGCCCTCGGTGTGAAACACACGCCCGAACTCAAAAGCGCCGAACATCAGGACCGTGTCGATGCGATCTTCGGCAGCCAGGCCGGTTACGCGCAGAAATTTATCGACGAGCTGAGAGAGGCCGGTGTCAAGCCCAAGGACGTCTGGGCGCAATCCTTCAACAAGGACGATATCCTGTACTGGATCAAGAACGACCCCGCCTTTGGCAAGCAGGCGGTCTATCTTGACAGCATCGACCCTACCGCCAAGCCACCGATTCCACGCCTGAGCCTTGCCGAACTGCAGGAACTCAAACGTCAGGGCGTCAATATCTTCGCGCCGCCGATGTGGGCCCTGCTCGCAGTCAATGACGCCGGTGAAGTGATACCCTCCGACTACGCGAAGGACATCAAGAAGGCCGGACTGGAGATCATCACCTGGACCTTCGAACGGTCAGATCTACGCCAGGGTGCGGCGAAGGCCGGCTGGTATTACATGTTCGATCCCGAAGGCAAGGCGATCAAGAAGGATAGCGACATGTACAAGGCTCTGGATGTACTGGCGCGCAAGGTAGGTATCCTGGGCATCTTCTCCGATTGGCCCGCGACCGTCACTTACTATGCCAATTGCATGGGCTTGAAGTAGAAATGCTAGAGAATGCCGGCGTGGTTCATCGAATCACGCCGGCATTTTTATTCAACAAGCACGGCGTGCATAAGCGCGGCATTGTGCCCAATCGTCGGCAAAGTGATCACGGATCTTGTTCAGTTGTGTCTGCGGGATCAACTCGACATTATTGAACCAGGCATCCGGCAGCAGACGTGCCGGATACATGATGGCGTATGACGTCAACTGAATACGCCGCCACTGCAACCAGCCACGCAAGGTCTTGCGGGAATGGGCCTCGCTCACCGGAAACAGATACCTGCTCAGTTTGCGCACCGCCTTGAGTTGCTTGTCGCTATACGACGTATGCACGGCGTCCAGCGAGATTGCGTCTCTGGCATAACTCGCCCCGGTATACGCCGCGATACTATCGAAAAATCCATAGGGATCCTGTTTCAGATCTTCCTGGAACAATACCAGGGGCTTGTGGCCAAAATGGGATTCGATGACTCTCAGCTTGGCCATGAAATTGAGATCGGCCTGCTTCCACAGCCCCTGGTCGTGGTCGATATCGAAAAACTGTTCGAAGTCGACATGAATACCATTCTTGGCAAAGCGCCGGTATTGCGAGGCGATCCAGCCGTCGTGTCGACGTAACACGATAATCACTCTGGCATCGGGATAGTGGCGGGAGAATTTCGCCACCTCTTGCGGCAATTGCTGGTCGAATTCCCGCGAGACCAGATAGCGCGGATATTGTGTGCGCGAAATGATCTCGTGCGCGCGCTGATAACGGGTACGCTGGATATAGTGGATGCCCTTGAGTCTGGGAAAGAACTCATACTGTAGATAAGTCGTGCCGGTCTTACCCAGGCCCACGTGAAAATAGACTTGTTTCGTGGAAGTTGTGTCAGTCATTGCAGAAATAACATATGTAAAGAATTAACGAATGCCGCCCTGGGCGGCAAGAATGATCTTTTCCGGCTCCAGGCCGGTCCAGCAGGCGTACGGCGAACGAAACAGCGCCTTGTCGCCATGTTTGGAATAAGGACGTTGCGGACTCTGGGCCTCGAGGATCTGCGAACCCTCGCCCGGCAAATACGGATACATCCCGAACTCCGGTACCGTTGCCCCCCACAAGGAGATAATGCGTTTCTTGAATGCAGTGGCGATGTGCATCAGGCCGGTATCGTTACTGATCACATACCGCGCGTCCCGCACCAGCGCGGCGGATTGATTCAGGGAGTAGCGGCCACAGGCGTTGAATACCCTCGCGCCCACTTGCGCTACAATCGAATCACCACGCTGCTGATCTTCCCGACCACCCAATAACACAACCGGCTCCTGCAATTGCCGGCAGACCTGGACCAGCTGTTGTACCGGGTAGAGTTTACCGGCGTGTTTGCCGCCGATCACGATGGCAACGTAACCATGACGATGCGTAACTGGCAGACTCTGAAGATTGATCTCATCCTGCGGCCGCAGAAAATAATCCAGGCCACAGCCATCATTGACGATGCCAAGGGGGCGCGCCACGTCCAGATAACGCTCCACAATATGCTTGTTGGGGAGCAGATTGATTTTGCAACGGATATACAAAAGCCGGCGCAGGTCCAGTTTGTCCAGTGTATACGTGGGCCGACTCAGGGCCCGTTTCACCTGCCAGGATCGCAGGTTGTTGTGCAGATCAATAATGTAGTCGTACTGCTGCCGACGCAGCACATCTGCAACTTCCGCGACATTACGCTCGAGCGTGAACAAACGATCCAGATACGGATTCGCGCCCAGGACAGGAGTAAATACCGATTTTGTCAGATAATGCAGTTCGACATCGCCATCGTTGTATTGCGTCTTGATGGCGCGCATCACGGGCGTGGTCAGTACAATATCCCCAATCGAACTGAAACGGACGAGCAAAATCTTTTTCGTCATACGATAATAAACACATGTTTATTTTATGGATAGCTTGCGCAGAGTAAAAAGCGAATATGACGAAGACGTGACGCCGGCGTGTCACTTCGGTGATCGCGGCAATAATTTTGCTGCGTTTGGTACTGAATTATCTGGCGAGATGCGCCTCAAGATATTCGAGCAATCGTTTCCGATTTTCCGGTTTGTTAAACGCTTGAATGTGCGCAACATTCTTCAGGGTCCACAAACTCTTTGGCTCATGCGCTGCCTTGTATAACTCGAGGGCATTATGATACGGAATAACCTCATCCTGTTCGCTATGGATCAACAGAACCGGGGTCGGGCTAATACCGGCAATATGATCCACCGGCTGATAGTCGTCATCGATAGTTAACGATAGGGGCCATTGCAACACCCACGTGAGCCAGTGGCTGGCGAGCTTTTCCCGTGCCACACTGCGATAGCTGGTAAAGGCACCCTCAACGATGACCGCATGCAAGCGGGATTTGTACGCTGAGGTGTCGGTACCCACCAGTGCTACCGCGGCGCCGAGGCTTTGCCCAAACACAAATACATTCTTTGTATTGGCACCCGGCCGTTTGAATAGGTAATCCAGTGCCGCCGCATAATCCTGGTGCACGCCGGGCAGATCGGGCTCCCCCTGGGACAGACCATATCCACGGTAATCGAACAGAAAGACATCGTAGCCCTCCGCCGGCAACCAGTAGACGCTGGCAATGTGCGTACTGATATTTTGCGCATTGCCGTGCACGAATAACACCGTGCCTTTCGCCGGTTGTTTGGCGTGCAGCCACCAGCCGTGGAGCAGACTGTCGCCGGAGTGAAAATATACATCTTCACCCGTCAGTTTTAACATCTGCGGGGTGACATAGGTCTTTTTATCCGGCTGAAAAACGATGCTGGTACAACCGGACAGACACAACACCAGACTGAATATATAGACTAGCCGTTTCATCAGTAATAATGATTCCAGCTCAGCAGAATTTCGCTGGACAAGTGGTCCTTTTCGCCTGCGCGTGTCCAGTTCAGACGCAATGCATTGTTACGGCCAAGCGCCATACTCTGACCGATCTGCACGGACTGCAATATCCGATCGGCATGATACTGCATCGATACGGCCTTGCCCTCCAGATGCAGTTTCCACCATGGCGTGATCTGCCAAAGCATCCCTGTACGCGCCCCCAGCCCTATGGCCAGGGAATTGGTATATTCATGGTGAATGATAGCACTCGCATCCAGCATGCCATAGACACGCAAGTCCGGGGATAATCTTGCGGTATACCCTGCCCCACCGTTCACTGTATACGTAAGGTTACGTTTAAGCGGGTCCGGGTCGATATTCAGCCGTTCGAAACCGGTACTGAAATGCCAGGACAGGGCATGAAAAAATCGATTGGTCGGCGTAATCGAAAAGATATTAATCAGCGTCAGACGCTCGAGCTGGGTGGCGTTCTCGGCATTGTATTTGCGCAATACCACATCGAGAAAGTTGATCTGCGAGCCCGCCACATGCCCCTGATCGTTATCGAGCAGATCGTGATAGGCCGGTCGCCAGGTAAATTGTGTAAAGCCCTGTCCCGCCAGCTCGCCGTACCCCAGGAGTATGCGTGAGGATAAATGACCCTGGTCGGGTCGGGTTGCCGGCTTTGGCGCAGCGGGTAGTGGTTCTGTGTCTTTGATCTCGCTGCGCCGGGTCAGAAGTTCCAGCGATTTTGCCGCACTGTCTTTGCGTGGCAGGATGCGGCGGCGGTACTGGTACTGAACATATTCATAGGCGACATCCAGGACCTCTGCCTGCGTACGCATGGGCAACAAAGTCAGTCGCGCATCCTGCAGTGAGGCATTCGATTGGGTGTAATCCAGGATCCAGTCCTGCTGGGGCACCGCCAGGCGATGTAGCCAGTAAGCAAGATTGGTTCTGCTGGCAGGCCGGTATTGAACCCGTGCCAGGATATCGTGCTGTTTGAGTACTGCCCGGATGGTATCCACGGGGATCACTTCCAGTGGAAATTCCGCTGTCAGCCGCATGCTCGGCCGCGCCGCATCCAGCAGCGCCAACAACTGAAAGGAACAATTCTCATCCAGGAAATAATAATCAAACGCGATCTTGTGCAGTTCCCAGGCATGTTCCATCATGCGCCGGAGCTCGGCGGGTGTGAATTTCAATTCATATTCCCAGATATCACGATTCTCCAGGTCGCTGTACTCGTTGACCTTGTCGTAATAGCGCTGAATACTGAAATAGCCCTTGTAGCCACCGGTCAGGCCGCGGATGGCGAACACCAGGCCGTTGAATTCCGTTGTCTCCGCGGCATAACTGATGGAATAACTCGTCAGTGCCGTGCTGGATTGATCTTGCGGCGGATCGATGCGCAATAACGTATGCCCGAACATCGAAGAAGGATTATCGATATAGGCGGAAGGAAACACCAGGGTCACCCGCGCCGGGTTGATATTGTGATACCACTGTTCGAATGCAGCGCACCTCACTGCCGGCAGTTGCTCATCAGGAATCGCCAGTACCTGCTGCAGCCAGTGGAACCTCGCCACAAACCGACATTGCGCATGCGTATCGGGATCCGACGTCACTGGCAAGGCAATCGCATTCAGCGTTGCATCCAGCTCCGCCTGCGGGTCGACTCGTCCGTTTTCCGCGAGAAAGAATTCACGTCCGCTGGCGAAACTCGTATAGCCTGATCGAATCGTATTCGGTCGATAATGGACCAGGCTCATCCATTGCAGTGAATCAGCTAGTTGTAATTGATGAGCCTTATTAATCCACTGTTGGACGGGAGAAACTTCAGCAAAGGCAAGATGTGACACGCTCCAACAAATGCAAGCGTACGTCAGCGTTTTTAGCATGCGAATGATAGAAATGACTGACAACAAAATGCCCGGCAGGTAGCGAAACCTGCCGGGCGTTTACCGCCGTACGAAATGTTATACGGTATATTGCGCCAGACGGGCGTCTTTTGACATCAACCCGGAAAGCGCCTGCAGTGCCTGTTCACTGGTGGTGCTGGTGCTGGGGAAAATGACGGCGAAATTCTTTTTCACCATGCTGGAGAATGCAACTTTGTCCTGGTCGGACATTCCCATGAGAGAAGCCAGGGTGTTCAGAGATTCACCTTTACCGACGGCCATGTCGTGAGCGACTTTATCAATGTTCGCCGTCATAAACGTGGATACAGCAGCATAACTTTTAACTGTGGCATTTTCCGCACAACCTGCCGTGCCTGAGCTGATACCGAAGGTCTGGTTACCGAAGGTACCATTAGTCGTCGCTGCCATTATTTGAGAAGGTTTGTCGGACTTACCATCAAATACCATGGAACCCCAACCACATCCGACGTTATTGCTGTCTGCATAAGCGTGACTCGCAAGACCTGCCAGGATCGCAACCATAACGTATTTTTTCATAAGGGATTACCCTCCAGTTCGATGTTAATGTTATGTAACCCATAGTGGGTTTAGCACTATTTCAAATTATTGTCTAGACAGGCTAAATCAAACTTGTGATACACACGATCCTATTCGCACTGATGTTTACGCATTAGTCGTTACAGAGGGTTTTGATGTCGGATTAAAACTGCATTGCTGCCATCTTGATAACATTCATCAGATTATACTGCGTGTTACCCATTGAAAAAAATGTGGCTATAGTGCGCATCACCATCCACCGCAGTCACCTCGATGAATGCAAGTGCATTTACCTTCGGTAGATAAAACCAGAAATGACTACAGTCTTGGTCCGCCGCGGCGATGCTTCAAGCGGCTTAACAGCGTTTTACAATCCACGCTTTGAATATGCTCGCGCGCGAACAGGTTTTCCTGCGCAAAGCGCTCCAGCACATCCATGTCTTCCGTCAAGGTATGCATGTGCAGACTCTGCATATCGTTCATCACATACAGACTGATGACCTCCGGCTGTTGCGAAAGCGAGCTGGCAATTTCGTTAATACCCTGCGGCGCCACTTTGATATCAAAAAAGGCCGAGACCGCCTTGCCGAGCTTCTCCGGGTTCACCACGGCGGTGAATTGTTCGATAACCCCGTCCTCCATGAGCTTGGTGACACGTTCGCGCGCATGGGCACGGGAGATACCCAACATGCGCGCAATCTCCGCAAAGGACGCACGGCCGTCCTTGATCAACAAGCCCAGTATCTTGGTATCCAACGGATTCATGTTCTGAAGTTCTCCAAATGCAAATGCGCCTATCTGCAATAGCAGCTATCGTGCCAGAGGTTTTGGCGCGACCATCGCGTCGGCTATTTACCTGAAAACATGCCAAACCGGCGATATCCGCGCAGACTGCCGATTGTCAGGTCCGGCAAAGCGTGCGCGCGTAGATGGCGCAACCGGGAAATTTTGCACAGTAATGGTGCCATGCGAAATCCGCATCGTCTGACCATTTGTTCAGTCACCGCGGCTACGGCTAAACATTAAATCGAGAAACGGTTTTTCAGGGTTGACATGTGCACATATTCCGCCTGATTGCATTCATTTCGGCTGACATTCGTCGCAGCGACACAGGGCGCTAGCTTGGTGCGATAAAACCGTTTGTAAACCCGGATGCTCGCCACGGTTTGCAGTACACATCCTATAAATATCATGCGGTTACTTCACAAAAACGGCCACTGGCATGTGTGTTGCTATCAACAAAAACACAATGACAGGGAACGCCATTGACATTCGTCGTTATCGCCGGCGGGACAGCCGTGTGAAAGACCCACATTGCAATGAGACGTGAGGAAAGCAGCATGAGTCACGAACGCAGAAAATTTCTCAAACAAGGTCTGGCCGCAGCCGCCGCTGCAGGTACCTTGTCCGCGCCGGCGATTGTCCGTGCCGATTCAAAGAAGACCTATCACCTGAAAATGACCAGTGCGTATCCGCCGGGTTCACCTTTCTATACGACCGGCCCGGGTAGCGCGACGGATTTCATCGAACGCGTCGAGGCCATGTCCGGTGGCCGCATCAAGATCAAATTTTTTGCGGCGGGCGCGTTGATCCCGGCCCTGGGCGGCTTTGATGCCGTACGCGAGGGCACGGTGGATATGAACTGGGCCAACGCCTATTTCTGGGCCGGCAAGTCGTTTGCCGCGCAGTTCTTTACCAACGTCCCGTTTGGGATGGATGTGCTGGGTACCAACGCCTGGCTGTCACAAGGTGGCGGTCAGGCCTTGTGGGATGAGCTGTATGCGCCGTTCGGGCTCAAGGCCTTCGCCGCCGGCAACACCGGGATGCAAATGACCGGCTGGTTCCGCAAACCGATCAACAGCATCGATGACTTCAAGGGTCTGCGCATGCGAATCCCGGGGCTCGCAGGCAAGGTCTATGAACAGCTCGGTGTCAGCGTCAAGCTGCTGCCCGGCGGTGAAATCTTTCCCGCCCTGCAACGCGGCGTGATCGATGCCGCGGAGTTTGTCGGTCCCTATCTCGATCGCAAACTCGGCCTGATGAACGCGGCCAAACACTATTACACCCCGGGCTGGCATGAACCCAACAATGTCACCGAGCTACTGGTTAACAAGAAGCTGTGGGATGAGATGCCAAAAGATCTGCAGTCGATCATCGCCAACGCCGCAGCCGCCTGTAACGAGATCAGTTTCTCCTGGTGTAACGCCAACAACGCCGCGGCACTGAAAGACCTGGTGGACAATCACGGCGTGAAGGTCGGTCACCTGTCACCGGAGATCATCAAACGCCTGCGCGAAGTCACCTTTGATACCCTGGCAACACTCACCGCCAAGGAGCCGGAGGCCAAGAAGATCTACGATCACTACTTCGGCTTCAAGAAGCAGGTCGATGACTGGCTGACGACCAGTGAAGCCATCGTCCTGGCCCAGAACCTCTGAGCCGAACGAGAGTGACACTATGTCAGTTTCCGAGGAGCGTGTGTCTGACATGCTGGTAGTATCAGAAACCAACAAGCGTGACCGCGCCGGGATGAATATCACCATCCTGGCGCGTGTGGCGCGCGTGCTTGATCGCAGCATAGAGTTCATCGGCCGCCTCAGCAGTTGGTTATGCCTGTTGCTGACGCTGTTGGTTGCCGGTGATGTCATCGCGCGCTATGTCTGGCATGTCGGTTCGGTCGCCGAGCAGGAACTGGAGTGGCACCTGCTCGCCGTCATTGCGATGCTGGGCGCCTCCTATACCCTGCAACAGGGTGAACACGTCCGCGTGGATATCTTTTACCAGTATTACAGCGATCGCTTTAAACGCTGGCTGGATATCTGGGTGCCGTTGCTCGTCGTTATCCCGACGGCATTGTTTATCGCGTATATCTCTCTGCGCTTTGTCGAGATGTCCTATGCCGTGCAGGAAGGTTCGCCCGATCCCGGCGGACTGCCGGCGCGCTACCTGCTCAAGGCCTTCCTGCCCATCGGCTTCGGCCTGGTTGCGCTGCAAGGCGTGGCCATGGTGTGCGACGGTATCGTGAAACTGATCGCACCGCCGGCGTCCACACACTAAGCAAGAACATTTATGGAACAAGAAACCCTGTCCGTCCTCATGGTGATCGCGCTGTTCGCGCTGATCCTGTTTGGCATACCTGTCCCCTTTGCGCTCGCCGTCAGCGGCATCGTGTTTGGCCTCATCGGTTTCGGCACCGATCTGTTCAACCTGCTGCCCTTGCGGATTTTCGGTGTGGTCACCAACTACACCATGCTCGCCATTCCCTTGTTTGTCTTCATGGGGGTATTGCTGGAGAAGTCACGCCTGGCCGAGCGTATGCTCGATGTCATCGGTCACCTTGCCGGACGACGCGCCGGCGGCATGGCCTTCGCCATCGTCCTGGTCGGTGTGCTCATGGGGGCATCAACCGGTATCGTTGCGGCCACCGTTGTCACCGTGGGCTTGATCACCCTGCCCACTCTGTTGCGTCGCAATTATGACCCCCGCATTGCCTGCGGCACGATCTGCGCTTCGGGTACGCTGGGGCAAATCATCCCACCCAGCCTGGTGCTCATCCTGCTCTCCGATATCACCGGCACCTCGGTGGGCACGCTGTTCGCCGCGGCCTTGATCCCGGGTTTGATCCTGGCGGGCCTGTATCTGGTCTACATCATCGGCATCGGCTGGTTAAAACCGGAGACCATGCCGCCCATCCCGAGCGAGGAACGTGATGAGGTCTCGCGCGGTGAACTCGTACGTGACCTGCTGAAAGTCGTGGCACCACCGCTCGCCTTGATCGTGGCGGTACTGGGTTCCATTATTGGCGGCGTTGCCGCGCCGACGGAAGCCGCGTCCATGGGTGCCATCGGCGCCCTGTTACTCGTCGCCCTGGCGCGTCGTCTGAACAAGACCGTCCTGCGCGAGGCCGTCAACTCCACCTTCAAGATCACCGCCATGACCCTGTTCGTGCTGATGATGGCGCAGGTGTTCAGTCTGAGTTTTCGCGGTCTCGGCGGTGATGACCTCATCGATCAGTTATTCGAGTTTTTACCGGGTGGCATGTGGGGTGGCCTGCTGTTCACCATGGTGTTGTTATTCGTGCTGGGTTTCTTCCTCGACTGGATCGAAATCAGCTATATCGTCCTGCCCCTGGTCCTGCCGTTTTTCGTGCGGTCGCAGGTCGATATCGTCTGGTTGTGTATGCTGGTGGCAATGAACCTGCAAACCTCGTTTTTGACGCCACCGTTTGGCTGGTCGCTGTTTTATCTCAAAGGCGTGGCGCCGCCGGAGATAAAGACCGGACATATCTATCGCGGTGTGATGCCGTACATCGGTATCCAAATCCTGGCGCTGGGACTGGTCATGTTATTTCCGATCCTGGCGACCTGGCTGCCGCGTGTAATCGGTTGGTGATTTTCATCGCGGCGTGTACAGTGGTCAGCCATAATCATCGAGAGGCAATTTCTCTGAAGCCAGCAAAAGGAACAGCGACGTGCTGAATACCCAACGCGCGACGCGCGGCATGGTCGTCGCACCTCACGCCCTCGCCGCCCAGGCCGGACAGGCCGTCTTACGCGAAGGCGGTAATGCCATCGAGGCCACCGTTGCCGTCGCGGCCACGCTTGCTGTCGTCTATCCCCACATGACCGGCCTGGGTGGTGACAGTTTCTGGCTACTCTCACACCCCGGACATCAGGTACAGGCCATCGCCGGTGCGGGCCGGACTCCTTTCGATCTCGACATCGCACGCTATCGTGATGCCGGCTATACCAGTATTCCGACGCGAGGCCCCTGGGCCGCTAACACTGTCGCCGGTACCCTCAGTGGCTGGGATGCGGCGCTGGCGATCAGCGCACGCGAGTGGGGTGGTCGTCTGCCTTTATCGGCGTTATTGCGCGATGCGATCGACTATGCCGAACACGGTTATCCGATAACGGACAGTCAGGCCCGCATTACCGCAAGCAAACAGAATGAATTGCGGACACAGACGGGATTTGCCGCGGTATTTCTGCAAGCAGGCAAACCCCCAACGGCTGGCAGCCTGCAATTCCAGCCTGCCCTGGCTGCCAGCCTGAAACAGCTGGCGCGTGCAGGACTCGAGGATTTTTATCGCGGCGAACTGGCACAGTCGATCGCCGCCGACCTGGCAGCCAGCGGAAGTCCGGTGACGATCCAGGATCTGAATGCCCAGCGCAACGAACCCTGGCAACCACTCCAGCTGGACCTGCCGGGGGTGGGCCGTTACTACACCACCGCACCACCGACCCAGGGACTGGCAACACTCTATATATTAGGTCAGTACTCGCGGCGCGCGGCGGAGATGGTCGACGACCTCGGTGCGGACTACGTGCATTACCTTGCCGAGGCCACCAAGCAGGCCTTTCGCGTGCGCGATCGCGAGGTCCGCGATCCGCAGGATATGTCCCCACTGGATCTGGCACAGACACTTTCCGCTGAGGCATTACAGGCCCTGGCCGATCGCATCGACATGCGCAAGGCCATGCCCTGGGCAGGCGCCGGTGACATGAGCGATACGACCTGGTTCGGCGTCATCGATGGTGAAGGCCGTATCGTCAGTTGCATCCAGAGTCTGTACCACGAATTCGGCAGCGGGATTGTCCTGCCGCAAAGCGGGATCTGCTGGCAAAACCGCGGTGCCAGTTTCGTGCTGGATGAAACCCATCCGCGCGCACTCCAGCCCCGCCGCTTGCCGTTTCATACCCTGTGCCCATCGCTGGTCCATTTTAACGATGGACGCCGCATGGCCCTGGGCACCATGGGTGGCGACGGACAACCGCAAACGCAGTCATGCGTGTTTACCCGTTATGCCTATCTCAATCGGCCGTTACAGGCAGCGATTACCCAACCGCGTTGGGTGTTGGGGCGAACCTGGGGCCAGAACACCAATACCTTGAAACTCGAGGCGCGATTCAGCAGTGCGGTTATCGATTCCCTGCGCGAACGGGGACACGAGGTGGAAGTCGTCGCAGACTTCGATGAAATGATGGGACACGCCGGCGCCCTGGTGCGTCATCCCAACGGCGTGGTCGAAGCCGCCGCGGACCCGCGCAGTGACGGTGCGGCGATCGGATTCTGATATGCACCTGTCGCTGGATGTCGTGTTGTTGATCCTGTCCTTGCTGGCCTGTGGCGTGATTGCCGGACTCCTCGCCGGCCTGCTGGGTGTCGGTGGTGGCATTGTCATCGTGCCCATGCTCTACCACGTCTTTACGCTCTATGGCATCGAGGCGGACATTGTGATGCCGCTCTCGGTGGGCACTTCGCTGTCGACGATCGTGTTAACCGCCTGGGTGTCTGCGCGCAATCACCATCGCCGCGGCGGTGTCGACGAGTCGCTGGTACGGCACTGGTTTGTCCCCGTCCTGATCGGCGTTGTTATCGGGACACTCACCGCGCATTTCATCTCCGGTTCCTTGATGAAAACCCTGTTTGGCGTGCTCCTGACACTGGTCGCCATACATATGCTGATCAGCTCGCGCCATGCATTGACCGTGTTTAGCAGCCTGCCCGCACGCGGTGTGCAATTCATCCTTGCCCTCGTGGTCGGTACCGGCTCCTCCATGCTGGGCATCGGTGGCGGTACCATGATGGTCCCCATCCTGACGCTGTTTTCCTTTCCGATACACCGTTCGGTGGCAACCGCCTCCGTGTTCGGTGTGATCATCAGCATCCCGGCCACCGTCGGATATATATATAGTGGCTGGGGCACAAGCGGCCTGCCGCTCGGTTCCACCGGTTATGTCAACTGGCTGGCCTTCGCCGCCCTGGTGCCGGCAACGGTATTGTGCGCACCGCTGGGGGTCAAACTGGCGTATCGCCTGAATGTCGCACAGCTCAAACGTGCGTTCGCCGTCTTTCTGCTGATTGTCGGTATCAAAATGATCTGGTTCTGATCCGTCCACGAGTTAAGCTGCTTACTTACCTTCCCCGTTTTGTCAACGCTTGCGAAGCGATACGCCGCACATGTTAAGATTGCCGCGTACATTTATCTGCCAATTGTGTTTTAACAGAAGCGTAGACATGACTTCATCGCCTGCATCGATCCGCGTCAAATTTTCGCATTGGCTTGGCGCCTTCACCGGTTTCTATCGGCCAAGCGCCAGCGAAATCCGTCAGCTGGATACGGTATCGAAGTTTCTCTACGCGGCGCGCAGCGTGATCCTTGTCATCTCCGCACAGGCGGCCATCATCGCCGGTTTGCTCGCCGCGCAGGCTGGCGCCTTCCACTGGCTGCACTTTATCCTGGTCTTCATCGGTTTTGTCACCGCGCATATGATCAGTAATCTCAGTAATGATTACTTCGGCTATAAGTACGGTCACGATACGCCGGACTCGCCGCGCATGCGTTACACCGTGCATCCCCTGAACAGCGGCGTGTTGTCGCCGCGCACACTCCTGCTCGGCATCGTCATCACTGCCGTGCTGGGGCTGTCGATCCTGACCTTCTTTATTCTTGAACGCGGCTGGCTGGCCGCCGGTTTTGCCAGCGCCGGTATCGTGCTGTTGTTCTGGTACGATGCCGTACCGGTGTCGCTGAAGAGCATCGGCCTGGGTGAACTTGCGGTATTCATCGTGTGGGGGCCCTTGATGGTCGGCGGCGGTTACGCCGTGATCAGCGGACACTTCGCCAGCGATGCCATCTATATCGCGACGCCGTATGGTCTGGGTGTGATGTCGATCCTGTTGGGCAAACACATCGATCAACGCGAGTTCGATACCAGCAAAGCGATCCACACCTTACCGGTGTTGCTGGGCGAACATGCGGCGCGCGTCATCAACATCCTTGTCATTCTCATGATGTACATTATCATCGCGGTATTGATCATCCTGCAGCTACTGACGCCGTTTGCCGCCGTTACCCTTATCGCCCTACCACGCGCCAGCCATGCCTTGCATACCCTCAGTCGCGCACGTCCCACCCAAGCACCCGAAGGTTACGTCGGCTGGCCCTTGTGGTACCACCGGGTATGTCTGCAACACAACCGCGCCTTCGGCTGGCTGTATATCCTTGGTTTGACGCTGGGTGTGCTCTGGTCGACAGTTGTCGCTCACGCATAGAACGGTTTTATTGCAGACAACTTTTCCGGACCTGCCAACCAGAATGCGGCAGTTGTGATGCAGTTCAAGCCATCACAGTTCAGGTGATTTCATAATTCTTTCATGCAGCCTTCTGATCCCTCACAGAAATATCTGCAATTGTCCAACCACGGAATTTGGAGACGACCATGATAGACATGAAGCAAATCAAGGAAAATGTCGCGAATCGCATCAAGACCACACAAGCTCAGGAGCCGGCAATGGAATTTCCCGTACGCGAAAACAAGCCCCAGACCACCTCACGCGAAAGTTCCGCCGCCATTGGCGCCTCGATTCGCATCAAGGGTGATGTTACCGGTGATGAGAATCTGATTATTCAGGGGCATGTGGAAGGTACCATCAAGGTCCAGGGCCACAATGTGACCATCAGCAAAACCGGCAAGGTAAAGGCCAATATCGAAGCCAACCAGATCATCGTCGAAGGTGAACTGCAGGGCGACATGCTGGGTGATGAGAAGGTCATTATTCGTGAAACCGGTAACGTGCACGGCAATATCGTCGCACCGCGTGTCACTCTCGAAGACGGTGCCTTGTTCAAGGGCAGTATCGAAATGGAACCACGCCAGAAAGGCATGAACACAGGCAAACCAGCAACCACCACCAGCCCGGGCAGCTTCAACTCGGAACAGAAGACCGCCTAGCACTTCTCGCGCCACACAAGGATGATCTCGTGAGAAGCATACCCATGCGGCCGGTGAATCAAGCCGCCGAACAGGAGTCGAGTTATCGGATCAAAAGCCCGCTCCTGTTCGGTGTCTTGCAGCAATTCGATCCGGAAACGCGTTATGAAATCCTGGATCTATCACCGGCCAATACCGACACCCTTGATTTCTTCTCGCCGTATCGCTGCAGGTTACACCTGCCAGGTTGCCGCGATACATTACTCACGCAGGTGACGGCCGAGGCTCAGGAACCGGCAACATGGACGCAGCTATTCAATACCTGCCTGCCCTGGCCTGAGCCTGCACCGGCCTCGCTGGATCTGCTGCTGCTCTGGGACCTGCCGAACTATCTGAACGAACCCGGCGTGCGTGCACTCATCGATTATCTTGCACCTTGTTTCAGCGCGCGTACCGCGCTGCATATGTATATCCATACCCGCCAGACCATGCCGGTCACGCCGTGTAACTACCGCATTACGGGCGAACAACAAGTACAGATCGAAACATTCTCCGCGTGGACTGCCGTCAGTCCGGTGTATTACCAGGAACGCCTGCACAAGCTGTTCGCACCGTTTCGTGTCGAGCGTGGCATGTTACTCGCCAACGGTCTGCAGGAATACGTCATGCGGATTCCTGGTACAAAGACCAAACGCTAAAATTCAAAATCACCGGCCGATGGTAGCGTATGCCGCATTTGCCGCATCGATACGCGCCTGCGCGGTATTCAGGTCAACCCAGGTATTAATGAACGCCTGTGCCTGCGTATCACTCCATGCCGGCGGTGCCGTGTAGCCCTGAGCGGTTCGATAGCGTTTTAACGCCTGCCACACGGCGGTGGCCGCGGCCTTCGTATAAGATTCGCCCTCACCATCGGCACCATATTCCTGAATGATGTGCCAGTCGATACTGCTGCATACGTTGGCTACGCCGGAATCCTGATGCGTACGCTGACCGGTTGCCATGCACGCCTCATGCGAATAACTGTCAGCCAGGGAATGCAGATACAAGCCCAGGGCGATCAGACTGCCGGCCGGGATATCGGTATAGGTCGAACCATTGCTGGAATAACACGGCGTTGGCATGGACAGGGCGGTCTGATTACCCGCCAGGGCAAAATTCTCCAATTGCGCAACCTCATCACCTTCAGCGCCACAGGCCTGATCGGTCCCGACGAAATAGGAACAGGTATCGACACCGCTGCCCGGATAGGCACTGCCGTCGATAACACTGCCGATACCCCGCCGCGGCCAGTGAAAATACCGTGTTTGTGCGCTGGTGCTGTCGTCATGGGAACGACTGGTGCCGATGATAATGATCTGACCGGCCGCCGCCGGGGCTGCGCTGGCGCAATCCTGCGGATCGTTGGGGAAGGTATCGACGGCCTGATCGGCACCGGCGATCCGCGTCGCCTGGGCATCGCTGAAACCACTGGCACGCGCCAGTGTGCGTGTCAGCTCATAATGAAAACTGCTATGGGCACCGCCGCTGCTGGTGTCCTCCGAATATGCCCGGGAACTCCCGGGGAAAAGACTGATGGCGCCTGACAGGATCACGGCCAGGCCAAGCGAATATTTTGCACCTGCATTCATGTTATTACTCCAGAAAAGAAACACACCTACTGGCAATAACGCAATGCACGCATCCAGGTTGACCTGACAGACTTGTTATTATTTGAAAGGGAGAGATCGGTTTATGGATTTTGAGTTTCCTGTCCGGCTGAATGGATAACAAAGCTACAGCGAGTGTAAAACAACAAAAAAATGTGACAGAACTATCTTGGCAATTGCCCCAGGGTCAACTAATTTAGGATGTATTGCCAATCCAACCTGGAGTCCTGATCATGGTAAGCACGCGCTCACTACGCCGTAGCCTGTCAATCCTGTTTGCCACATTGTTGCTTACACTGGCATCCGCGCCGGTAGCATTTGCCGGCATCGTCAGCAGCGAACAAATCATCAATGCCCAGCAAGTGGAAAAGACCCGCGCACACCTGTCCGCCTTGCTTGCCAGAAAAGACGTGCAAACAGCCCTCACCGCACGCGGCGTGGACGTGGCCGACGCGCAGAAGCGCGTCGCCAATATGACTGACGCCGAGGTACAAACACTGGCGTCACGCATCGATGAACTGCCGGCCGGCGGCCGGCTCAGCAATCTTGAACTGATCCTGCTGATCCTGTTGATCGTGATACTTGTGTAACCACCGGCTGGCCGCGTGTCATTTTACCGCGGCCAGCGGCATATCCTTGATATGGACATCCTGTTGCGGATACGGAATCGAGACACCGTTTGCATCGAATGCGGCCTTGATGTTTTCCAATAGATCCGACCGCACTGCCCAGTAATCGCTACTCTTCACCCAGGGACGCACCGCCAGGTCCACGCTGCTGGCGCCCAGTTCCATGACCAGAATCGTCGGGGCAGGTTCTTCCAGAAGACGCGCTTCCTGTTTGAGCGTGGTCTCGATCAGAGATTTGGCAAGTTTGATGTCGTCATCGTAGCCGATGCTGAACGTCATATCGATGCGACGCGTATCGCGCGCGGAATAATTCGTGATCGTCCCGCTGTAGATCTGTCCGTTCGGAACGATGACCTCGCGGTTATCACCGGTGCGCATGATGGTGGTAAACACGGTTATCGTCTCGACGATGCCGCTGACGCCGCCCGCCTCGACAAAATCACCGGTCTTGAACGGACGAAATATAATAAGCATCACGCCCGCCGCGAAATTCGCCAGGGAGTTCTGTAGCGACAGGCCAACGGCCAGGCCTGCGGCGCCCAGCACCGCCAGGGCGGACGTGGTTTTCACGCCCAGTTGATCGAGTGCGGCAAGCACGACAACGACCAGCAACAATGCATACAGAATATTGTTGAGAAACTCGACCAGCATCGGGTCCAGTTTGCCCTTCAACATCAACCTGGTACTCAGTTTTATCAGGAAGCGCGCGAACCAGCGTCCGATAACAAAGATGAGAATGGCCGTGACGATTTTAATTCCCCACGGTATGAGATACAGATCGATGTAATCGCCCTTTAGCAATTCGTTTAGCATGACAGACTCCTTTCGTGTAAATGCGGCGGATGCAAAGCTGTGTTCAGCTTATCATACAGCCCACGAAAGTTGTCACTGGCGAGGAGATGAATGCGGACAATCGCTTGCGCGCAAATCAGATATTATAAATATCTTCCGCTGCAGACGAGATGCCACCGCCCAGGCGGACCTTCACTTGCAGGTGTTCCGGCTCGTCGGCGTGGATCAGCGCCTCTTCCATGCTCACCACTCCGGCATTGAACAGGCGCAGGATATCGTTATCGAAGGAGCGCATAGCACTGCCATCGCTGGCCTTTTCCAGCACTTCCTTCAACTTGTGGGTCGCGCCTTCGCGAATAAGCGACTTGACGCGCGGTTCGTTCAGCAGGACTTCGATGGCCGGGACACGTTTCTTGTTTTTGTCGATCATGAGGCGCTGGGCGATTACCGCGCGCAGGTTTAAGGACATGTCCATCAACAATTGATCGCGGGCATGCTCGGGAAACAGGCTGATAATCCGTTCCATGGTCTGGGTGGCATTGGTCGCGTGCAGGGTTGCGATACACAGGTGCCCGGTATCGGCATAGGACAAGGCCTGCTTCATGGTCTCGGCATCGCGGATCTCGCCGATCATGATCACGTCCGGCGCCTCACGCATGGCACGACGCAGGGCCTCTTCGAAAGACTTCGTATCCAGCCCCACTTCGCGCTGGCTGACGATGGATTTTTTATGCTGATGCAGGAATTCGATGGGGTCTTCGATTGTCAGGATGTGGCCGGTCTTGTTCTGGTTACGGTAATCGATCATGGTGGCGACCGTGGTGGACTTGCCCGTCCCGGTGGCGCCGGCAATGATGAGGAGCCCGCGCTGTTCCATGATCAGGTCTTTGATGATCTTCGGCAGATTCAGGGAATCGATGTCGGGGACTTCCGCCTTGATCTGGCGAATGACAATGGCGTCTTCACCGCGCTGGCGATAGACATTGATCCGGAAACGCCCAATCCCGTCAACGGAAAAGGCGGTATCCAGTTCCAGTTCTTCCATAAATTCGGCAAGTTGTTTTTCCGACAGTATCCCGGGCAGGACTTCCTGCACGGCACCGGGTGGCAACACATTCTGACCCACGGGCGCGGTCACACCGTCGATCTTGACATGCACGCGGGCACCGGCCGTCATATATAAGTCAGAGGCATTTCGCTCGACCATTAATTTCAGATACGGGGTAATATCCATCCCGGTCCTCACTCACAGCTGTCTTGGGGGTAGAAAACTATACTTGCTACGCAGGGCCGATGCCAAGCGCGCCGAAGATGAATAAGCCTGCCCTAATATTCACGCAGAGGGAATTTCATCGGCACAAGCTGGTTATTGGCATCCAGAGGAAAAACTGAAGCGTCTACTCGAGAATGAACAGTGACCTGGCGCACAGTCCGCAGGCTAAGCCAGTCTCGTGCCCGCATATATCGGAGAAATTTCGTGCATCACTCAGGCCATAGCGCCCGGAATGCGCAAACGCTAAAGCCGCATTCCAACTTCCTGATTCGTAACAGGGTGGGATAATATTTTCCAGGACCATATGCCGCACGGATGCGGCACATGAGCGTACAGGGATGTATTTACCGCGTGTCCTGGAAATATTATCCCACCCTGGTTTTCATACACCCGGGCAAAATTCGAAATTCTTATATTCAGGCCGTGTGCCGGACAGTATCGGATGTGTGTCGGGTCGTCAGCCGGGTATAGGCCTGCGCCAGGGCAGTGTCATCGCCAACATTGCCGGGAAAGATCACCACCGGCAATTCGGGATAGCGTGAATGATCCGCCGGACAACGAATGACGGAACACCCCGTCAGGATCTGGCCGACGACACGTGACTGCTTCAGTTTCAGGCCGGTGCTCAGGACATCATTGGACGTGATCCCGCCCTTGCTGATCAGAAAACCGATCGTCCTGGGCAAGCGCTGCACCAAATCCATCAGAAATGCGGAGACCTGCTCGCCGAAGGCGAGACGTTGCGCCTGCGAAGGAAACTGCAATTCCGTGCGTGACGTATACAAGGCCACGGTCTTGCCCCTGGCATGCGCACTATCGACCTGCGCAAGGATCTCATCGGCGAGACCTGCCGTAGTTTGCATGCGTTGCGCACTGTCACTGACCTTGAGCCGTTCCACCTCGATATGAATCGGCACCACATCGGTGTGCTCACGCAAATAGGCAAGTTGCGCCGAGGTCTTGGCGACGTGGGAACCGATCAGGATCACGCCGGGTTTGCGATCGCGCACGTAATAGGCCATGTCCTCGGGCTTCACCGGTTGCGGCGGCAGCTTGGCCAGGGCGGTGAGTAAACTGGCCGCGCTGCGAAACAGGAAGCGTTTGCCCTCGCGCGCCACGGCCTGCAGTTGATCCGCGAAATGATTGAGGTCCGCCTGGTATTCGGAGTCCACCACACAACACACATTGCCGGATAAGCCGCGCAGTCGATCGCGGCAATCGCCACGCACGTCACTCAACAGAAAACGCTCGACCGCGCCGGCCTTGATCCGGCCGCGGGTCTTTTCCTCGACGTAATCCGGCAGGTACGCCGTGCTGAAACCGAACACGGAGTCTTTCGCGAATTCGGTTTCATTCACCGGCACCGGTTTGCCATTGACCATCAGGTAATGCACGCTGTCGCGGGTAAACCGCCCGGCCTCGAAGAACGCCGGCACCATGAAGTGCGCATCAAACGGACCCAGTTCCTGTGCAATGATGTCGGTCTCCACCGGATAGTGACCGCGCAGCGTGGAATCGGAACGGCTGACCACGATGGGATTGATGACAACACCATCCTGTTTCAGCTTCTCCAGTGCCTGCTTCAGATTGATGCAGATGCTGCGCGTCACGTCCGCCGCCCGCGCGGCATCCATGCCGCGCGTATTGGACAGAATAAAAAACAAGGGCGAGACATCCTGCAAGGCAGTGACCAGTGTGTCCACATCCCACGCCGTCAGCAGCAGGCAACTGTGCACGGTCTGTGATCCCGTCGGGTCATCGTCGATGGCGATGATCCGGGTCTGGATAGTCGATGCGTTCATGCCCGATCCAGAAGCTGGATACGTTTAACGATATCCGCCGCAGACAGGCCATTGAACGCCATGATCTCCGCCGGTGACGCCGTGGTCTCGCCACGCTTCCAGCACATCACATCGCGGATCGGTGCCCGCGTGCGCAACATGACCGGTTCCAGTGAACCACTGGCACCGCCGGTCACCCCGATCAGGATGTCGCCGCTGAACAGTGCGTCGAACTCCGCATCGCTCATAAACTTGCTATCCGCTTGCGCGACCGTATCCCAGGCCACATCGGAAGGACGATACACGCGGCGCGGATTCGCCACGCACACAATGCGCACCTTGTAGCCCTGTTTTTCCAGCTCCGCCTTGGCCTCGAACACCGGCAGCAACACCATATCACCGGTCACAGCAAACACGATCGTGCCTTTGTTACCGGTCTTATTCGACGTGGCGGTCTCGTACAGACCGATCGCCCCGGTCTCGATGGCCTGTTTCGCCTGTTCGATGGTCGTGTACACCGGCAATGCACTCTTCGAAGCGACGATGGCGATGGCCTTGTTAAAGCTGTTGGTCGCCCACTCGTACGCCACCTGGATCATGTTGGCATCACAGGGAAACAAGGAATAATAGTTACCGGTACGCATCAGGGACGCCATGTAATTTTCGATTTCCGGACGCTGATGCGTCCAGCCGTTGCGGCCCTGTTCCAGGGCACCCGCGGTATACATGTTCACGATCGACGGCGTCTTGCGTCGCAATTCGGCCATGGCCTGGGCCACGGTCTGAATGATCGGCATACCGTTGATCACGAAACTCTCGTACGACAACCACAGGGCGCGCGAACCAAACAGCGCCAGGCCACCGGCGAAACCGGCGCAGGCATCTTCACTCAGCGGTTCATAGACCTGGCCTTCCGGCCCCTGGTTATACAGACTGTCCGCGGTCGGGTGACGGATCTGCAGGGCCTCGTTGATGTTCTTCATGCCGGAGGCCTCGTTACCGTCGGCATTGGTCACGACAAAACGCCTGTCGCGTTTGCCGACCTCACCGACCAGCGCGCCCATGGCGGTGGACGGCACGGCCTTTTCGCCCACGGGGAATTCCTTTTTCGGCAGTTCGCCGAGTTCAGGCAGGGCCAGTTCAAATTCAGTCACCACCGTCTTCACGGCCGGACCGCCACCCGCGCGCTGAAAATTCTCGCGCACCAGTTGCCAGGCGCGCGGTGACAATGCGCGTTTCTGCAGACCTTCGGCAATATTCGGTTTATCGGCGTTGTCACCGGGATACAGGTTGTGTGACTTGGCGCCCACGGCATGTACGCCCGCACCCTTGAGCTGCTTGATGATGAACACGGTGAGTTGCCCGTGCATGGCGGCATCCGCCGCGTGTTTCATTTGTTCGAGCACGGCGCGGGTAAAGGCCAGACGCGTCGCCGGCGAGAACAGGGTGCTATCGACATAGTCGCCGGTCTGGTTGGTGTCGTCGAACAGCTTGGCATCGACCAGCACCACGTTTTCGAAACCATGGCCTTTCCAGTACCGGATCATCTCCTCATTGGATTTGATGGAGACCATGGAGTGGTGCTCCTGGCTGTAACCGTTCCATACCAGCACGGGTAAAAAGTTGGTGCACTTGGGATAGGCGGTGTGGAAGTGCATCATGGACGACAGGACATAGGGCTCGCCCATGCCTCCGTCACCGAGGGTGAACGGAAACAGCTTGTCCGGATGCAGGTAGGCGCCCGCCATGGCGAAATGCTGGCCCTGACCGAGCGGACCCGCCGGTGCCAGCAAGCCCGGGATGGCACCGGACAGGTGCCCGAGCAAACCATGGCGTTCACGGAAACGGGCCATCATGTCGTCCATCGTATGGATGCCCATGTCTTCCAGTGAACCGTCCAGGAACATGGCGCTATAGAAGCCCGGGGCATGGTGTCCGACCTCGGTCACGATATTGGTGTGGCCCAACATCACCAGGGCGGCATAGGCGTCAGCGCTACTGGCAAACCCGCCAGGGTGCCCGGATTCCTTGCTGCTGCAGACCTGCAGGGTCAGGTAGCGCAGGGCGTCGGCGCCCAGCAGGGTCTGATAGACGGCGGCATCATCGATCTTGCCGATCGCGGTCTTGCCTGCGGCAATCGCCGGACCGGCAATGGCGGCAGGCTCGGGACTCTCCGGGGCGAAAAATTTAATGCCCTGCGTGAAGGCAGGCAGGGTCTCGGTCTTCATTTTGCTGGCTGGGATGCTCATGGCGGCTCTCCTGTTGGGATTCGTTTGGCTACCGCCATCAGTTGGCGGTATCGATGGGCTAACCATAGGAAAGACTTCGCATTTCATAAAGCAAAAGATTTTTCATATTATGAAATATTTCATTCAATTTTAGCTATTTCGATACTAAGTGGCTGAAAACCTTGCCAATATGCCCGGGGGCTGCCACAATGAACAATCGTTTTCACAATATGAAATTGCAATGGCCGAAAAAAGCGTGATTCAGGTGATCGATCGGATGTCCAGCCTGCTGGACGCCGTGGCACGTTATCCGGAGCCGGTCAGCCTCAAAATCCTGGCGGCGGAGACGGGTCTGCACAGCTCCACCGCCTTCCGTATTCTCGATTCCATGGAAACCAACGGCTTTATCGAACGCGATGCCGCCGGCAAATACCAACTGGGGAGCAAGCTCCTGCGCCTGAGCAGCCGGGTCCACGCCAAATCCGACTTGCGCGAGATTGCCCTGCCCGTGATGCGCCGTTTACGCGATGAGCTGGGTGAATCCATCAACCTGACACTGCGCCAGGGCGACGAAGTGGTGTATATCGAGAAGGCCACGCCCAACCGCATGATGCACGTGCAACAGTTGATCGGCAGCCGTGCGCCCTTGCACGTGACCGCGGTCGGCAAACTGATGCTGGCCATGAGCGGTGAAGAAGAATGCCGTGGTTATGCCCTGCGGACCAATCTCCCGGCCTATACCCGCAATACCATCAACACCTTGCCCAAGTTACTGCAGGAGGCCGGACAACTGCGTGCGCAGGGTTATGCCTATGACAATGAGGAGGCCGAGATTGGTGTCGGTTGTATCGGCGCCCTCATCCATGATGCCAATGGCAACATCGTCGCCGGCCTCTCTGTCTCCGCGCCCATCGAGCGGCGCAAATCCGAATGGATCGAGAACCTGATTCGCGCCGCCCGCGATATCTCCGAGGGATTGGGTTATCGCGCAGAGTGACCCGTGATCGGCAATCATCGTTAACAAATCCGGTCGACAGGGTCACATTAAAACCACTCGGGTTTATGCCCGCGTGTGGCAGTACCGATCATCAGCTATATTGCCCTGTATAATGCCAAATTAGGTATTGGCGAAACGATGTCTGTCGATGCACAATTCGCTTAAAAAGAGAAAGGACGCGGCTATGCAAAACAACCCTTCGGGGCGGTCATTACTGGAATATCCTCAGACCCCCGAACAGGCCAGTGAGCACCTCCGACTGACCCTCGCGTTTTTAGGCAAGCATCAACTCCCCCCGGATCCGCTCCATTTCACTCTTGCCTATGAGTACCTGCTGGATCGCGATCCCGCTCTGAAACAAGCCCTGGACCAGCTTCTGGCACAGGGACCGATGTCGCACGAGTCCGCCATCGAACTCTATCGTCGCTTTATTCTCGACAACAATGAACGGCGTCTGGACGAGATCCGCAATGAAATGCGCAGCGTCATCGTGGACACCATCGCCGGGGTCGATGAGGCCAGTCAGCACGCGGAACTCACCGCCACCAATCTGACTGTCACCTCACGTCGTCTCAGCCAGGACGCTTCCGTCGATGACCTGCGTGTCATCGTGAGCGAGGTCGTGACGGAAACCCGCAACCTCGCGCAGAACAGTTTAACGATCAAACAAATGCTCGATGACACCCGGCATGAGATCGATAATCTGCGCGAAGAACTGGATCGCACCCGCCAGCAGGCCAACACGGACCCCCTCACCGGGCTGCTCAATCGGCGTGGCTTTGAGGCGGCAATGCAACTGGCCTGTAACGAAGCGGCGCACTACCAGCAGGCCCTGACCCTGTTACTGATCGATATCGATCACTTCAAAAATATCAACGATACCTTTGGCCACCTTGCCGGCGACAAGGTGCTGCGTAACATCGGGACCATCCTGTCGGCCAACATCAAGGGCAAGGATACCGTGGGACGTTATGGCGGCGAGGAGTTTGCCATACTCCTGCCCAGCACCAGTCTTGCCAACGGCAGGCAGGTCGGCGAGATCCTGCGCATGAATATCGAACGCAGCAGACACCGCAGTGTCGTTGCCGGACAGGAAATCGGGACCGTCACGGTGTCCATCGGCGCCACCGAATACGCCTTCGGCGAGAACACGGATATGTTCCTGAAACGCGCCGATGATGCGCTCTACGAATCCAAACGCAGCGGCCGTAATCGTCTCACCTACCTGGAACTGCCCACGGCCTGAACCAGGGCCACCCCTGCGCATATCCGCCGCGTCTGCACCAGCGTAACCCAGCCTGCGCCAACACAGCGCGTTTTTCCGGCTGCCGCTTCCCCGGGCTTTTTCGCCTGCTTTTATAACTGCTTGAGTTGCTGAACATTATTTCCCGGGTGCCGCCACGGGACGACCTGGTCTGGATATTGCTGCTCATGTGTACATGAATGTATACATCAAATCTGCGGACGTTCCTGACGCTACCTCGGCATGCCGGGAGGACAGTCGATTCCATGGCGCTTATATGTATTTCCGCTGAACCGCAGGATATCGAGATCGATCCCGCCCAGACCGCGATCATCATGATCGACATGCAGCGCGATTTTTTACAACCCGGCGGCTTTGGGGAGACCCTGGGTAACGATATCAGTCTGCTTGCCGCCGCCGTGGAACCGTGCAAAAACCTGCTGGCAGGCGCCCGCCGCCATGGCATGCTGATCATTCACACCCGCGAGGGCCATCGCCCCGACATGCTCGACGCCCCGCCGGCCAAGGTCGAGCGCGGCCAACCCAGTGCGCGCATCGGCGATGTCGGCCCCATGGGTCGCATCCTGATTCGCGGCGAACCCGGCCACGACCTGATCCCCGAACTCTATCCACAAGCCGGCGAGGCCGTGATCGACAAACCCGGCAAAGGCGCGTTTTACGCGACCGACCTGCAGACCATTTTGCAAAACCGCGGCATAGCCAATTTGATCGTCTGTGGCGTCACGACCGAAGTCTGCGTGCACACCACCGTGCGTGAAGCCAACGACCGTGGCTATCGCTGCCTCGTGCCCGGCGATTGCTGCGCCTCCTATTTTCCCGAGTTTCACGACGTCGGCCTGCGCATGATCAAGGCGCAGGGCGGCATTTTCGGTTGGGTTACGGATTCCGACCGGATCCTGGCGGCCCTGGGATGACATCCTGATGGTGTGTCGTCCCGGCCGATTGCAATGACATGAAGGAGAAGCAGCCATGACGACACATACGTTCAAACCCAGGCTCTGGGCCCCCGGCGATTGGAATGCCTTCTTTGGTTTCGGCACCAATATCCTGGTAAACCTGTTAGTACTGACCGGCCTGTTGCGTTTCGTGCTGAAGATGCCGGACGAACTGGTATTCGGCCGTATCCTGCCGGCGACCGGCCTGATGTTGTGTTTGAGTACCGGATATTACGCGTGGCTTGCGTATCGCCTCGCGAAGAAGACCGGTCGCACCGATGTCTGCGCCCTGCCTTCCGGCTTCAGCGTGCCGCACATGTTCGTTGTGGTCTTCGTGGTCATGTTGCCCATCCTGATGGAAACCAAGAATCCCATCACGGCGTGGGAGGCCGGGCTGACCTGGGTCTTCGTGCAAAGCTTCGTGCTGATGGCGGGCGGTTTTATCGCACCCTGGATCCGTCGTATCACACCACGCGCCGCCCTGCTCGGCGCCCTCGCCGGCGTCTCCATTACCTTCATCTCGATGCGCCCGGCCGCGCAGGTATTCAGCACCCCGATCATCGGCGTGATCTGTTTCGGCATCATCCTGGTGAGCTGGTTTGGCGGCGTGCGTTACCTGCGCGGCATCCCCGCCGGCCTGGTGGCCCTGGTCGTCGGTGCCGTCATTGCCTGGGGCTCCAATATGTTTGGCCTGGGCTACGGCAACATGACGCTGGCCGGCTTGCAAGGTTCTTTTGCGAATTTCGGTTTGTCCGTGCCCATGCCCGCCGTCAGCGAAGTCTTCAACGGCTTTCATTACTTACCGGTGATCCTGGTGACGGCGATTCCCTTCTCGATCTATGACCTGGTGGAGGCGATGGACAATGTGGAAAGCGCCTCTGCCGCCGGCGATGAATATCCCACGACCCGCGTCTTAACCGCCGATGGCGTGGTGAGTCTGATCGGTTGTCTCATGGGGAATCCGTTTATCAACGCCGTGTACATCGGGCATCCCGGCTGGAAGGCCATGGGCGGACGCGTCGGTTACTCCGCGGCAACCGGCCTGATGGTCATTATCCTGTCCTGGCTTGGTATTTTGTCGGTGATGATGGCGTTGATCCCCGTCGTCGCGCTGTTACCGATCCTGTTGTACATTGGCATGTTGATCGGCTCGCAGGCATTTCAGGAAACCCCGCATCGGCATGCACCGGCCATCGTGCTGGCCCTGATGCCACAAATCGCCGCCTGGGGTAAAACACAGATCGACGGCGCGCTTGCCACTGCCGGCACCTCCGCGACCCAGGTCGGCCTCGACGGTCTGGGTGCACATGGTGTGTTGTATCACGGGCTTGAAGTGCTGGGCGGCGGCGCGACTCTCGCCGGCATGGTGCTCGGCGCCATCGCCGTGTTCGTGATCGAAAAACAGTTTCTGCGCGCCGCGGCCTTCGCCCTGGTGGGTGCCGTGCTCACCTTCTTCGGTTTGATACACGGTGAATCCGTGGGCATCGGTGAGGCCCCTGCCGTCGCTGCCAGTTATCTGTTGTTCGCCGTGTTTCTTGTCGGTATCGCACGCTTCGCCCCGGTGACAGAAAGTGCTTCACCCGGTGCGGGCGCTGTCTCCGAAGTGCTGGCGGATAAAATGAAATAGCCTGGATTCAGGCGACGGGGTTTTCGAGCGTGCCGATAGGGGCGATGCTGATCTTCACCACGTCGCCTGTTTGTAAAAAGCGTGGCGGTTTAAATCCCATACCGACACCCGCCGGAGTACCGGTGGCGATGATGTCGCCCGGTTCCAGCGTCATGGTGCGTGACAGGGTTTCGATCAAGGTCGGGATATCGAAGATCAAACTGGCGATCACGTCATCCTGGCGCAACTCGCCGTTGACCCAGGTCTGCACGCGCAGCTGGTTGATATCGTCGATCGCATCGGCAGTGACAATGGCCGGGCCCATAGGGCAGAAACCGTCAAGACTTTTGCCGAGAAACCATTGCTGGTGATCGCGCTGCAAACGGCGCGACGTCACATCATTGAGGATGGTGTAACCGTAGACATGTCGCATGGCATCGGCGCGCGCGATACCCCGCCCACCCGTTCCGATGATGACTGCCAGTTCACCTTCGTAATCCGCCGACGCCGTCGGGTCCAGTGACGCGGGGATGGACATCTGCGGTCCAATAACGGATGTCGTGGTCTTGGTGAAAAAGATCGGTTTTTCCGGGATAGCTTGTTTGAAATCCGTGGCGAAGCTGGTGCCCGCCCCCTGTAACTCCTGCACGTGCGCGCGATAATTTTTGCCGATGCAAAATACATTGCGTAAAGGCCGGGGTATGGGCGCAAGCAATTGCACGCGCGCCAGCGCGAGCCGCCCCGCGCCGGATTCCACAGCTGTCCGTGCCGTGCCCAGTGCGTCGGTACCCCGGGCGATAAACGCCAGCATGCTATCCGGCAAATCGCCTGCAACCTGAGTCAGGTCGATGACCTCATCGTGCGCGAGATCCAAAATGCCAATCCGGGTACGACCGGCTTCAGTAAACGTAATTAAATGCATAGCGCCACCATCATGAGAGTATAAACACCCTCGGTAACCGTAAGCCATCGGTTTTCACTGGTAGCACAAGTTCGGGCCCGGACTATAATATTGAGTATTGATGGGTCAGAAGGCTTGCTTACCCATCATTCATGGTTTTTGATCTCACTATAATAAATAACGAGGATGGAGTATGTATCATAACCTTGAAGTCCCGGCTCAATGCGAGACCCTATGGCAGGAATGTCAATCGCTTGTCCCTGCGCTATTGCGAGATTGCGCGATCAAGTCAAAAGGACGCGTACTCGATGCGAGCACGCCCATCAACCCTGGCTCCTCTTCTGTCTACCTGATCAAGGAAGGCGAGATCCATGAAACATACGATGGGCAACTGCTGGTCATTCATCAACAAGGCGACCTGGTCAATGCGGATGCACTCTCCCATCCCAAACCGAATTTGTATGAAACGGATTTTGTGGTGACCGTTGATGAGTATGACGGGCAGGCCTTCCTTGACGCGATTGCGAGTGATAAAGGCAAATTCCAGGCATGGAGCCGCTATCTGAGTTGCCTGTGCCAGAGTTACCAATTACTCATGTGTTATTTCAGCCGCCAGGACTCGGAATACCTGCCGGACTTCCGCTCATACAAAAAAGGGGATGTCATCATCGAGGAGAATACCGAAGGTGACGAAGTCTTTACCCTGCTCAATGGTTCCGCGAAGGTGATGAGCAACAACGAGGAGGTCGGCGAGATCAAGAAAGACGAAATCTTCGGTGCCATCGCCGCCCTCACCAACACCAGACGCAGCGCCACCATTGTCGCGACCAGCGATTGCGATACGCTCGTCGCCACGCGCGAAAACTTTCGTAGCATCCTCGAGGTGCGGCCCGACATCGTACAGAAGCTGATCGGTGACATGGCGCGAACCATCGTCTCCAGTAACGAACGGATCGTGGAGTTGTCCAAAGCCCAGGCGCAGTAATAGCTAAACCCGGAAGTGCTGGATCGTTTCCCGCAGTGCATCCGACTCGCTCAGCAAGGATTTTCCTGCCGACTCGGTAAAGGAAGCGCCACTGGCGGTTTTATCCGCGAGATCGCGAATCAGCGTAATATGCTTATGCATATCATTGGCCACGGCGCTTTGCTCCTCGGCGGCACTGGCAATCTGGGTCGTCATCTCGGTAATGGTTGCGACCGAACTCGTGATGGTATCCAGTGAGTTGCCTGCCAGCTTGGCCTGTTCGACACTTGCGTGAACCTTCTCCTGCCCGGAGTGCATGCGTTGTGCCGACATTTTCGCGCTGGATTGCACCCGCCCTATCATCTGTTCGATTTCCTGGGTTGACTCATGGGTCCGGCGGGCCAGTGTGCGCACCTCGTCGGCAACCACCGCAAAACCACGTCCCTGTTCTCCGGCACGGGCCGCTTCGATGGCGGCGTTGAGTGCCAGGAGATTGGTTTGTTCGGCAATCGACTGGATGACATCAATGATGGAGCCGATCTCCTGGGCGTGTTCCGACAGTTGCTGGATTTCCGTTGCGGTGTTTTCCACTTCGTCGGCCACCGACTCGATCCCCTTGATGGTTTCATAGACGACCTGCTTGCCACGGTCAGCCTCTTCGTTGGCATGGGTGGCGGATTCCGCGGCCTGGCTGGTGTTGCGCGCGACCTCTTCGACGGTCGCCGCCATTTCGGTCATGGCAGTCGCCACCTGTTCGGTTTCTCGATGCTGTTGCCTGACCTGCTCCACGGTCGTGTTTGTGATGTCGGACATTTGCTCCGAAGACAGGCGAAGGTTGCTGGCAGTGTTGGTCACACGATGGATCAGACTTTGGAAGGTGTCCGCCATGCTGTTGAACTTTTCAGCAAGATGCCCCAGCTCATCATGACTGCTGTAATCGACACGCGCCGTCAGATTGCCATCGGCAAGCTCGTCAGTCGCCGCAACGACCCCGGATAACGGTGTTTTTACAAAGCGGTTGATCAGCAGATAAGACAGCACCATTACCGATAAGGCAATGACAATAAAGATTGCCGCCACGCTAGCCACCAGTCGTGTCAATGCCTGGACCTTGGTCTGGTTGATCTCCATGAATTTCTGGTTTTTTTGTTTCTCGATGTTCTCCAGTTGCTCATTGGCGCGTTTGAAGTTATAGCCAAGCTGTAATTCACCAAGCTTGATACCTTCATTTTCCACTGGCACAACCAGCTGTTCATTGGCGGAGTCTTGCTTGCCCGCCTTGGCAAAGAGTTTCCCGTTATTATTGAGAAAGGAAACGTAAGAGACATCCGGATCGGCGATAGCCATTTCCGCATAACTGCCCAGTAGTGAGAGGTCAAACTCCACCATGGGCTGCGGCGCAATCGCACTTAACAGCCGGGAGAGTTGTTTGACCTTGAACTTTATCGCCTGCCTGTCATTGGCCGCCTGCTGCTGGGATATTTCATTGATGATTTTTTCCGCGGCCGACAACTCATGCCGCATGGCCCTGTCCTGCAGATTGATGATCACATAGCCGGCGATCAGCGACATCAACGTCATCACCACAATGATCGCGGTAATAAACTTGCCGGATACGCCAAGGCGGCTCGGTTTCTGAAATTGTAACTTGAATGGTTTCATCGCAATTTCTCCTCAGCCATCAGGTGTTGTAGGGAGAAATATGCAGGAAACGCAACGCCTGCTTGATCTTGTCAAGCGGGACTGGCTCCACAAACCCATTGATGCGAGCCTTCTGCGCGGCAGGCTGGTCCGGTTTCAATTTAAGCGCCGCCGCCTTGAACTGGGCTGCGACATCGTTACTCACACCGGGCAGTACCGACAGACACCACTCCGGATACAGTTCGGTCGAGCGCAGTAGAGAAAACCCGTCACCGGTCTGTTGATCGACGATCTGAAAATCGGATAACGTAATCTTGCCTTCGCGCTGCATCGTCTCCAGCAACCCGGTACGCACAAACGCGGCATCGATCAAACCGTTCTGCACTGCCAGAACCAGGTCATCCTGTTTTTTACCTTCGCGCAACGAACCGAAGTCTTTTTGCGGATCGATCCCTTCTTTCATCAAGTGGTAGGTCTGGAAGATATAGGCACCTGCCGCCGCGCGGAACTTGAGGGACATGACATTCTTGCCACGCAGATCGCCGCCTGTTTTGATGCCACTGTCTTTCCTGGCGACGATGACGCCGCCAAAGCGCGACCCATCTTTCGTATTTAATGTTGCCAGTACCGTGGCACCCAGCTTCTCCTCTAACTGCACGGTGTGCGGGGAGTGAGAGAGAACGAAATCCACCTGCTTCTGTTGTGCGGCATTCACGACTCGCGACGGTGCCAAGGGAACCAGTTTGACGTCATGACCGGTTTCCGTTTTGAAATAGTCGGCGAGTTCGGTCCAGCGTGCCTGGGCCTTGAGTTCCCCGCGCGGTGCCAGCACGCCCAGACGGAGCGTGTCTGCCCTGCTGAGATTTATCATGCCAAACAGAGTCATAAAGGTCAGAATCAGGACGACTAAGCGCCGCAGGGAAGAAAACATGCAGTACCTCCGGGTCAGATCAAAAATTGCAGTTACTCAGTAACTTAAGTACCGCTAGCGGATAAGGGCTGAATCCGCTTTATCTGATTCGGACGCAGAAAATGCACAGGTCATCACATTTTTTTTATGCAGAATGAAGTGCTGAAGATCGGGGAGCAAAGTATGTAGGGAATGTGACAAAAAAAATATAAAACTCCACATGCGGGCAGCCTGCTGGACGCAGACCGCCCGGCACGTGGGTCAGCACTATTTCAACGGATTTGGATAGGCATGTTCGCCCAAGATCCTGCCGTCAACTTTCTCGCCATAGTAGTCGGACTTGTGGTACTTGGCTTTGGTTTCCTTGAAATTGCCGTTGTAGCGCGGGTCTTGTGGACGTTCACGGCTGTTGATAAACGCCGCTACATCCCAGGCTTCCTGCAACGAGAGACTATTGGGTTTACTCAACGGCATGTTCGCCTTGATAAAGGCCGCGGCCGTACTCACCCGATGCATGCCGGCACCCCAGTTATAGGAATCCTTGCCCCATAACGGCGGAAACACGACCTTGCCTTCCGCCATCTGTCCCTGACCATTCGCACCATGGCAAACGGCACAGTTGTTTTTGAACACCTGTTTACCACGCGCAATATCCGGTGACGCTGCGGGCTTTTCCAGTTTGGGATAACCACGGCCTTTCATGTTCTCACCCACTGGCGCGCCCTTGGCCAACCAGAAGAAATAGGTCTCCATGGCCTTGATGATATCGCTGTTCACCGCCGGCGGCTTGCCGTTCATGCTGTAGCGAAAGCAGCCCTGGATCCTTTCACCCAGTGTATTCACCATATCGTTTTTCTTGCGATACGCCGGGTAGTACACGTACGCCGCCCACATGGGCGCGGCGTCGGCAAGCCGTCCACGATCAAGATGACAATTCACGCAATTCAGATTGTTGCCGACGTATTTCCCGCGCAGGGTCTGCGTATCGGTAAACAGTTTCTCACCGTACTTCACCATCTTGCCAAACTCATTATTCGGGATCGTCTCTTCTCGCGGCGGCTGGAACTCGGCCTTGCCGGCGGGCGCCGGTTGCAGTTCGGCCTGATAGTCGACCTTGTTATCGGCGGCTGACGCGGCGGATGACAACAAGAAACATAACAGGCCGGCAATGGATACCATATGTATACGACTCATGATTCTCTCCTGTATCCGGTTCAATGTACTGGTTTCAGCGTGGACAAGTAGGCAGCGACGGCCTTGATCTGTCCTTCACCCAGGCGACTGGCAATGCCGTGCATCAGATGAAGCGGATCATTTTTACGCCGCCCTTCCTTCCAGTCATTGAGTTGCGCCACCAGATAACTGGCGTGCTGACCGGCCAGTGGCGGAAACGTCGTGCCGACGCCCCGTGCGCCCGGACCATGGCACTGCACGCATGCAGGTACCGTCTCGTCCCATGCACCAAGTTCAACCAATGCCTTGCCGTCATCGGCCTGCGAGTCATCGGCGTGTCCGCTGGCAGCCGGCGGTTTCAGGCTCGCAAAATAGGCAGCGGCATTTTCAATCTCCCGATCGTTGAGCGCCTTGGCGATGGGCTGCATGATCGAATTCAGACGGGTGTCGTTTTTGAAATCATGCAGTTGCTTCGCCAGGTATGTGGCATTCAGACCGGCCAGCCGCGGGAATGCGGTCGCGGCATTGCCTTCGCCGTTGAGGCCATGACACGCCAGGCAGGCCGTGGCACCCCTGTCATTGCCGTGCATCACCAGGTGTTTACCCGCCTGCTTGTCGGCCGCCATCACCATACTGCTGCACAATATTGATGCAGGTATGATCATATGCCGGGCGAATTTCATCATCGATACATACATAAAATTTCATCCCTCAAAGTTTGAAAACACAAAAAGACAGCGCACACGCCAGTGCGATGCCATGAATCCCCATCTTCCTCAATTTAAATTTTTTCTAGGACTGCGCAGACCGGCTAAAGTTTCACGGGCGATGGTTCACCTGAATTCAGCGGGTATATTTATCCGCGCGAGTTACGCGTGAAATAGCGGTATTAATGTCTTGCAACGAGGGCATGCCCCGGGTATTTATTTTTTCTGCGTTAACGTGACTGCCAACTGGACAAAACCGATAGCAAACAGAATATAACCGAGTACATTGAGAAATCCGAAAAGGCTGAAGTATTCCGTTCCTATTGGCACCACTTCGCGCATGAGTCTGGACAGGTATTGAGAGAAAAGCTGTGAGAAGGACAGGATCAGCATGCCTACTGCCAGCAGCAGACTGCCTTTAAGGCGGGTACGTTGGAAAAGATAAAATGCAAAATAAGTGATAATAATTTTACTGATTAAATAGAGCGGCCCAAATAAAAACTGGAAATGCATACATATCCCCCTTGATGAATCGTTTCATTATTTTTTGCTAACAGCAACGCTGCAGGTTCTGCAGCAGATTATTATTTGGCTGGCGTCTTATACCTTGCGCAGGTCAGTATCCTTCAGGGGAATCTGGCGAATCCGTTTGCCGGTTGCGGCGAAGATCCCGTTCAGCACTGCCGGTGCCGCCACCGCAATGGTGGGTTCACCAATGCCGCCCCAGAAGCCACCGGAGGGCCTGATAGTCACATCGACCCTGGGCATCTCCTTGATCAGCATCGACGGGTAGTTGTGAAAATTGGTTTGTTGTATCGCGCCGTTCTTCACCGTGCACTCGCCATACAACAACGCCGAGAGACCAAACACAAACGAGCCTTCCACCTGCGCCTCGATCTGTTGCGGATTCACCGCATAACCCGGATCAGTCGCCGCCACGATACGATGGATCGTGAGCTGACCTTTATCGTCGACCGAGACTTCCGCACACGCGGCGACATAGCTGCCAAAGGTCTTGCACACCGCAAGCCCGCGATGAATGCCGTTTGCCGCGGGCTTGCCCCAGCCGGCCTTTTCCGCCACCGTGTTGAGCACGGCCAGTGCCTTGGGGTGCTCGGCCATCAGCTTACGGCGAAACTCCAGCGGATCCTTGCCCGCGGCATGCGCCAGCTCATCCAGAAAACATTCCATATAGATCGTATTCTGGTTGATATTCACCCCGCGCCAGAAACCCGGAGGCACCGGCGGATTGCGCATGGCATGATCGACCAGCAGGTTGGGCACCGTATAACTGATTTCGTGATCACCGTCGGGCAGCAGACCCTGGAAGGTGATCATGTCACCGGTCTTTTCCACCTCGGGGTTCAGTGAGGCCAGGATGGATTGTCCGGAGATACGCACATGCAGTCCCGTCAAATCGCCCTTGTCATCCAGACCGCCAACCAGCTTGCACTTGGTGATCGGATGATAAAAACCATGCATCATGTCTTCTTCACGCGTCCACAACAACTTGACCGGCGTCCCCGGCAACTGCTTCGCGATGGCGACAGCCTGCTTCACATAATCCTGGAATCCGCGCCGACCAAATCCACCGCCCAGATTAATTTTAATAACATCGCATTGCGTGATGGGTAACCCGGCGGCCTCAGCCGCGGCGGACAACGCCGCCTCGCCGTTTTGCGTTGGACACCAGACCAGACAGCGGTCCTTGGTCCATTTCGCGGTAGCATTCATCGGCTCCATGCAGGCGTGATTCTGGAAAGGATAACGGTAGGTCGCCGCTACGGTTTTCGCCGCACTCTTCAAAGCCTGTTTGGCATCGCCACGTTTGTTGCCGACGAACACATGCTTATTCGAGGTCAGACCCGCATCGAGCATCTTCTCGATGGACGCGCTGCTCACCTTGGCGTTCGGACCCAGATCCCAGTTGATCGGCAAGGCATCGAGCGCCGTCTTCGCCTGCCACCAGGTCTCGGCAACGACAGCGACGGCGTAGTCTTCCACTTTGACGACCTTGCGCACGCCGGGCATCTTGTTGACCTTGGCCGCATCAAAGGATTTCACCTTGCCGCCGAAGACCGGACAGGCCTTGATGGCGGCATTGAGCATGCCGGGTAATTTCAGGTCCGCCGCGAAGATCTGCTTGCCGTTGAGTTTGTCGTCGGTGTCCAGGCGTTTGACGGGTTTGCCGATCAATTTCCAGTCTTTTGGATCCTTGAGTTCGACGTCCTGTGGCGGAAACGAATTGACCGCCGCCGCGGCCACCTTGCCGTATGTCGTTGTGCGCCCGCTTGGCACGTGAGTAATCACGCTGTTGGCGGCACGGCATTCCGCCATCGGTACCTTCCATTCGTTGGCAGCGGCTTCAATTAACATCTCCCGTGCCACCGCGCCGCCCTTGCGCACATATTGCTGGCTGCTGCGAATGCCCCGGCTGCCACCGGTGGCAAAGTCACCCCAGATCCGATCCCGCGCGAGGTTCTGACCCGGTGTCGGATATTCCGTCGTCACCTTGGCCCAATCACATTCGAGTTCCTCGGCGACCAGTTGCGCCAGACCGGTGAGCGTGCCCTGGCCCATTTCCGAACGCGCGATGCGAATAACGACGGTATCGTCAGGTTCAATCACCACCCAGGCATCGACCTCCTTTACCGCGGATGCCGTTTTTGCCGCACTGCCTTCCGCGGCAAAGACGCTGCCGGACAGAAAGGGTAGATACAGTCCCAGTGAAAAGCCGGTGCCCAGGGCGGTACTTTGAATAAGAAATTCCCGGCGAGAGACATTGATACGTTCCTTCTTCATCATGACCTCCTGCCGTTGAGTTTCTGATGAATCTCGGCCGCGAGATGAATGCCGCGCCGCACACGATTGAATGTGCCGCATCGGCAAATATTGGTGATATTGCCGTCGATATCCGCATCGGTGGGATCTGGATGGGTACTCAACAATGCCGCTGCCGCCATGATCATGCCTGACTGGCAGTAACCGCACTGCGGGACATCGAGTTCTTTCCAGGCCTGTTGCAGCGGATGCTGGTTGTCGGCAGACAGCCCTTCGATAGTGACAATATCCTGTGCGGGATTCAGGGAAGACACTGGAATGATGCAGGAACGCACGGCCTTGCCATCGAGCAATACGGTGCAGGCACCGCAGATGCCGATACCGCAACTGTACTTGGTGCCGGTCAGACCGGCCTGCTCCCGCAGGGCCCAGAGCAGGGGCGTGGCACCATCGACATCGAGTGCGGTCAGTTTTCCGTTTATCTTCAGCTTAACCATCGGCGACACTCCTGCGAAAAACTTACCGCAGTCTAGCGCCGCCGATGCGCTAACTCAACATGGCCTTAATCCATATTTTTTATGCAATTCAGGCAAGCATGCAAGGATAGTGCAAGGGGGATGGGTGAATTAACACGCTCCCTGTGTTAATCCAATGTCAGGGTGGGACAATCCGTCTGCTGAATTGTCGCTATCAGTGATGATAGTGGAGTTTGATGTTGCCGCGGCTACAGTAAAGGTTCACACGATCCGCCGTACGGCAGACCATGGATAACGGCGGCTCCTGCCAGCCCTGCGCCAGTTTCAAGCCGTTGGGATCAACGCTGATGCCGGGCGACGACGCCTTGCCTACCTGAACCGCGTTGTAATTGTATTTCACCTGAAATGAACCGTCGGTTTTGAAATCCGACAAGGTGGCCTTGGTGGTAAATGTTACCTGCTGACCCGCGATCACACGCTGCTTCTCATCGGAGAAACAGACAATCTCGCTGCCGGATGCGCGCAGGCAATGCGTACTGTCCGATGGGAGATAATCCGCCGGGACGGAACCGTTGCTCCACTTGTTCTTTAAAACCACGTCACTGATATCCGTGATAGTGACGCGCTCGGCGGAGGCCATCACGATCTTTTTCTTTTGTACAGTAGCTTGTTGCTTGCGCGCTGCTTCCTGTCTGGCGCGTTCTTCAGCCGTCTTGCGCTCCCGTTCGCGCTGTTCTTTTTCCTGCTGTTCCTTGTCGCGCAGTTCCTTCGCGCGTTGTTCCTTGTCACGCTGTTCCTGCTCGACCTTCATGGTCGCCAGCGAACGTTTCATTTCTTCTTTCCGATGATCGTAGGCCTGCTGATTGAGCCGGTCCCTGACCTGGCTACAACTGTTTTCCGCCGCACGCTTGTACCACTCCATGGCCTTTTTGTAGTCCTGACGCACGCCCATGCCGTTTTCATATAAGCTTCCCAGTTTATATTCGGCCTCATACTGGTTCTGTTGCGCCGCCTTGCTGTACCATTCAAACGCCTGTTTCAGATTTTTCTGCGTGCCACGGCCTTCTTCATAGGCGTTACCCACATGATATTGCGCATCCGGATCGCCCCGTTGCGCCAGAATCATATCCAGCTTGAACTGGCTGGCATCAAGATTACCAAACCCGCCCTGGCTCTTTGGCGATTTACCCTCATCGGCAAATGCGATCGCCGAATCCAGCATGCCTACACACAATGACAGCGCGATTGCCATCAGTACCTTGCTTTGTTTGTTCATGTTTAACCGCCCCAATAATTCTTTGCGATTCGTTTATTTACAAATTGACATAACACGTGCCGCCGGTCCTTTGCACGGATCCGATTTAAAGGTTTCAGCACTATTATTTCCGGATTCTTTCGGTGCAGGCGCATCGCTGGCTGGCGGTGCCTTTGCCTGCTGCTGTTTACGCGCTTCGGCGCGCGTCTTTTCCTGGAGCGCCTGTTGCTGCGCCCGGCGCGCAGCCTCGGCTGCTGCCGCTGCCCTGGCACGCGCCGCTTGTTCCGCTTTTGCCCTGGCCTCAGCATCATGGCGGGCCTGTTCGGCGCGTTTCCTGGCCAGCGCGTCCTGGCGCGCCTTTTCCCGTGCCTGACGTTCCAGTTCAGCCTGATGCGCAGCCTGTGCCTGGCGTTCGGCTTCGGCGCGTTGCCTTTCCTGTTCCTGGCGCTTGCTTTCGACAGACTGTACCTTTTCACGACGTGCGGCATCCGCAAGCGACTGCTTGGTGCGCAAGACCCGGGCGATCGCCGCATCCGCACCGGCGTGGCCGCCTGCCTTGGCCTTACGATACATCTCTATCGCCTTATCGAGGTCCTGCTTGGTACCGACGCCCTGTTCATACATTTCGCCAAGTTTCATCATGGCGGTAGTACTGCCGTTATTCGCCATCGCTTGCTGGAAACTGAACAGACTTTGCATGGGGTCTCCCGCAGCGTGGGACACTCCGGAGACCAGCAATGCAAACGACAGAATGAAGATAAGTTTTTTCATCGTTTGTCACTCTACGATCAGACTAGACCTGTTATCGGCAAAGACAGACTCCCCTGCAGAATAAAACAGGGGAGTCCTGGCACAGGCGTTATGGAATGATCAGGACAACCTTGACGCTATCATTCAGGTATTTCCCATCGATATATCCGATGGCCCCGGAATGCGATGCGACCCAGTCACGCACCGATTCATCCCCGTTGACGACTCTGGGCGGTTTGCCCTTGCCAGTGAATTTAAGCTTGGCCCAGTAGCGATTGACTTCGCTGTTGGACATTTTGACGACTGCACGATAAAACTTGTCGCGCACCGCCGTATCGGCTTCCTGATCCACCGGCTCAACCCGCGAGCCATCGGAATAGGATTTTTTCCTGCCAAGATAGATATCGGCCAGTTTATCCTTGGAGAGGCCGATTTCCTTCACATCAGGATTGGTGATAACAGCGATCTCCGCCTGCACATTCGGGATAACGGCCACGAGCAGTAATATCGCCAACACACTGCCAAAAACATTCTGTAACTTGCTCATTGCTATCCTCACTTAAAAAATCGTATCGAAGGACACGGTATAGACATTACCGTCTTTTACCCCGCCGGAATTAAACAGGCCGTAATCACCGCCGGCACTGTTCTTTTGCGGGCTAACCCTCATCACTTCAAATTTCACAGCCGATGCGTCACCGACTTCAGCACGCAGGCCCAGGGCAACGGAATCCTGTACCTGGGCAACTGGAGATTTGAAGTTACCTTCGTCGATCTTGGCGTAAGTGAGATAGGGAAGATATTTCTTGATCCGATAACCTACGGTCATGTAATAGGCGATCTGATCCGGGAAGGCGGATTGCATCGCGGTCGTATTGTCGGTATCGCGGATGATGTATTCGCTGTAGACCACGATATTTTTCCAGTCGATGGTGAATCCAAGACCGGCGAACGAACCGTGCTGATTGGTAATGCCAAAGTTGGCGGCGGTCACGTCCGTGCTGTAATAACCCAGGCGCACGCTGCCGATGTCGCCCGACATGGACATATTGATACCGAAGGATTTCGGAGTATCGAATGAAACTGCCTGACCTGCCGTAAACGCACCACCACTGCCATCGGCGACCTGCGCGAGAACTTGTCCGGTGTGCGAACCATTGCCACCGTAGACCTCGAACAGATAGCGCATGTGCCCGGCGTCCTTTGTCCACAACACATCCAGACCGCTCAAGGCCTCGATCGGGTTGGTGCTGTACACTTCAAGTGGCGGACGTACCCAGGGATAGGCGTAGCCGACGTTCTTGTAATCGGAAATCATGTAGAAAGGGCCTTTGTATTTACCCATCCGCAGTTCCAGGTCCTGCGTGAAGTGGTAAGAGGCGTAGGCCCATTGGGTGTCGATGCTGTAATTATTATTGGAGCCGCCGCGGGCGTGGAGCACGACCGTCATATCGACTTTATCCGATACCGTTGCAGCGAACTGCAGGCCGATATCGTTATCTACCGTGTCGAACTGGGCCTTGTTCGTTGCCAGTCCGAAATAATAAGGAACTTCCGTTCCGCTGGAATCTTTACTATCGGAATAGGTTCCTGCGAAGGATGCATAACCGCTAATTGAAACATCAGCTGCCTGGACTGGCAGGGATGCACAGACCAGCAGCCAGGCAAGCAGGCCAAGGACGTACTTCTTCATGTTTTTCTCCCATGGTGTAAACGGATCGAAGTTTCATTTCCCCCCCGAATCCGCTCAATATGGGCACTTGGACGTGACCTACTTATATATATGCGCGTGATGAACGCGAGAACGGTAACTATTTATCGTTCAAGTCTAACAAAACTTTACAATTAAGCAACTACTGATATTACGGTTTAATGGCACGGGGCCAGGGCGGCATGCCGAGACGGCAGGGCCGCGACCATACTATATATATTGCACACACCAATCGGCATGATTGAACGCCTGCGCTATAGTTAAACGTGACTGGATATCACCACCTCATCTTCAGGAGGAAGTCCATGGGTGCCGCAAAAAAATCTGATAATAAACCGGGAGCCAAATCCAGCGCGGGGAAAAAGCTCGTTGTCCTCGTTGCCACGCGCAAGGGGGGATGGTTACTGCATAGCGACGCCAGGCGAAAAAAATGGAAAATCGACGGCCCGCATTTTCTCGGTCAGGTCACCCATCACATGGTGCTTGACCCCCGCGACGGCAAGACCTTGTTAGCGGCTGTCTCTACCGGGCATCTGGGGCCCACTCTCTTCCGCTCCACCAACCTGGGGCGTAAATGGAGCGAGGCCAGCAAACCGCCCGCCTTTGCCAAGGCCGCCGACGGCAAAGGCCGCTCGGTCAAACATACCTTCTGGTTGACGCCCTGCCATGCCAACGAACCGAAGGCCTGGTATGCGGGTACCTCACCGCAGGGTTTGTTTCGCTCGGACGACGCTGGCGATACCTGGGAACCGTTTTCGACGATTAACGATGACCCGCAATTTCGCGAGTGGATGGGTAGCGAACAGGATGGCACACCGGACGGTCCGAAACTGCATTCCATCATTGTCGATCCCCGCGATCCCAGACATTTGTATATCGCCATGTCCGGTGGCGGCGTGCATGAATCCCTCGACCAGGGGCAGACCTGGCAGGCCTTGCTCGACGGTCTGAAGGTAGTAGAAGGTTTCGATGCCAGCAAACCCGCTTTCCACGATCCGCATTGCGTGCGCATGTGCCCAAGCAACCCCGATCGCCTGTATCAGCAAAACCACTGCGGCATCTATCGGCTGGATCGTCCTGCGCGGGAGTGGCAACACATCGGCAAGAAGATGCCCAGGAAAGTGGGCGACATCGGATTTCCCATGGTTGTACATCCTCGGGATGACAAGACCGCCTGGGTCTTGCCCATGGATGGCACCAGTGTGTGGCCGCGTACCTGCCCGGACGGTAAACCGGCAGTCTACGTTACCCGCAACAGCGGCACCGGCTGGAAACGTCTTGACGCAGGCATGCCTGAGCAACAGGCATGGTGGACGGTAAAACGCCAGGCCATGACCAGCGATACCCAAAAAGAGCTTGGCCTGTATTTCGGTACGACGGGCGGTGAAGTCTGGCTCAGCCGCAACGAGGGCAAAACCTGGCATTGCATTGCACGTCACCTGCCCGAGATCTACGCGCTGGAAGTCGCCGAGATCTGAACAATGAAAGTGCGCATCCCGTCGCCACTGCTTGCATACACGAAACAGACAGTTGTTGATGCATCGGGAACAACGATTGCGGAATTACTCAATGATCTGGACAGACAATACCCCGGTATTCGTTTTCGCGTGATTGACGAACAGGATCGCATGCGGCCGCATATGCGTTTCTTCGTTAACAATGCACAAGTATTTGATATTACGCATTCCTTGTCGGCGCAGGATTCCGTCGTCCTGGTCCAGGCGCTGAGCGGTGGTTGAAATGCAAATAAATAGGTGTGCACACGAACACAACTTGACTCTGCTTTATTAAAGAACGCTATACGAACGCCGACAACCGAGTCATGCTGCGAACCATCTTTCTGGCCTGCCTGATGTTGATACCGCTGACTGCCGTGGCGGATGCCGCCTGGGTAAAAGTGGATACGCAGCAAGCCACGGTCACTGTTCTAAAAGACGGCCAAACAGTTCTCCAGTTGAAAAATGCCGCCTTCGGCCGCGGCGGCGTCGGCATGTTGCACAAGCAGGGTGACGGTCGCACACCACTGGGCAGTTACCGCATCGCCTGGATCAATCACCAAAGCCCCTTCCATGTTTTTTTCGGCCTGAATTACCCAACAGCCCATCAGGCGCTTTATGGATTTGTCGAGGGTATTCTTGACGAAAATGCACTGGATAAAATCAGAGAGGCGAATGCCAGTGGAGAGGTACCGCCACAAAATACAGCCCTGGGCGGACAGATCGGCATTCACGGTTTGGGGCAAGGTTCACTCTGGATGCACCGGCATTTCAATTGGACTGAGGGTTGCGTCGCACTTACCAACAAGCAGATCGAAAAACTTGCGCACTGGCTGGAAATTGGTACACGCGTAGTGATACAGTAACCACAACTGTTGTATTCACAGCAGATAATTTTCCCGACGTAACTAACGCAGCATTCCAACAAGGAGGCGGTATGAACAGGAACTTATTTAAATTAGCACCCGTGGCGGTTGCGATTGCATTGACCGCAGGTTGTGCGACCAACACCCAACAGTACGATGAAGTAAAGGCGATGGCCGCCGCGGCACAACAAAGCGCCGATGAAGCCAAGAAGGCTGCCGCTGAAGCGCAGAACACCGCGAATCAGGCACTGCAAACAGCTAACGAAGCCAATAACAAGATTGACCGCGCTTTCAAGAAATCCATGAACAAGTAATTTCGTTTATCTGCGCCGGCGCCTGTTCAGGGCGTCGGCGCGACTCCCTGCAGGTTGTCACGCGCCGAGGCCTCTTCGGCAACCGCGATTGACGGCCCCACCGCCTCCGGTAACCCTTTGCGTTCCAGTGCCATGACTTCGACTTTATGCCAGTCGACAGGATACTGCGGACGGTTACTGGTTGCGGCGATCAAGGCTTGCACGACCGGCGTCTTGTTTTGACGGTTCTCCTCTTTGGCGCCTTCCAATAACGGATGGACTTCCAGATAGAGCTGACCGTTATGCCAGCCGGTCTTGTACGGCTGATTCACAATACGCACCGGTGTACCCACCGGAACATTTTCAAACAGGTAAGAAATGTCTTCCGGATACAGACGGATGCAACCATGGGTTACCTGCATGCCGATCCCGAAGGCCTTATTCGTGCCGTGGATCAGGTAGTCGGCAAGGCTCAGGCGTAAGGCGAACCGACCCAGCGGATTGTCGTCGCCCGCGGCCACACTCTTTGGCAAGGGGTCGCCGTCGGCGGCGTGTTCGGCGCGGATGGATTCCGTCGGGTACCAGACCGGGTCGGTAATCTTTGCTGTGACACGCGTTTCCGTAATCGGCGTGCTCCAGTTGGCACGACCGACACTGATAGGATAGGTCTGGACCAGGGCCGCCTGACCGGGTTTGGGTTTGGGGTAGTAATACAGTCGCATCTCGGCGACATTAATCACAATGCCTTTGCGCGGCGCATCCGGCAGCAGGAAACGCATGGGTAACACCACGCGCGTGCCTTCCCCCGGTAGCCAGGTATCGACATTCGGATTTGCCTGCCGGATTTCCTCGTAACCCAGATCGTTCCGCCGGGCAATGTCGAGCAAGGTGTCCGCGTGGGTCGCCTCGGTATAGCGAATGGCACCGACCATGTCTTCCCCCTCTGGCGGCAATAAAAACAATTGCGCAAAGGCGGACCTGGCCGCCAGGAGCAGCACGAAGATGGCAAGGGGTTGGTATCTGATGGCAGGCGACATGGTGATGTTATAACGCATCCGGGTTTTGAATGAAAAGACACGCAGATCAAAAGCAGGTGGAAGACAGGTGAAACCGCCGAGAGTTCAGTCCGCCGCGCGCGCGGAAACGAAATTTCTGCGGGAGGGATAACGCCCTGCCCGACTATGCCCTGGCGAGCGGATCCGTAACCCGAAAAAGCAGAAATTCCTCTGGCCGCCTGCCCCGTCCATCCCCGGGTGCCAGGGGCCCCATCGTCCGGCCAGGCCACCCTTACCGCCCCTCCACCACCGGCCTCCACGCCCATTACTGCCGGCCGATGCCGGGTTCAGGCTGAAGGCACTGAACCGGCTGTCGCCGGTGGCGCCATTGCCGCTCGAATTGCCGTTCCCGAGCAGGCCACCAGCCGCCCCATTTGCAACCGTGGCGGCGTTGCCGCTATCGGACACGCTCAGGTCAAACGGAAAACCCAACATTCCGTATCCAATGCAGTGAACACGATTAGGGCGGTTACGGATTCGTTGTAACCCGCAGTGTTTGCCGGTGTCTTCACATGGACATCAACTCTTCTCCATTAGACGAAAGTCGGCAGCCCCATACTTTCGTCGGTATGCGCTGCTTGATACGCATGCGGTAATCGTATCCGGATATAGTATGATGCTGCGCATGAACACAATAACCAGCAAGGCAATGGACCAACAGGTGCTTGTCGAGCAGATACGCATTATGTATCGCAGCCTGCTGCCGATTGCGATCGTCAACCTGACAGTCAGCCTGGCCCTGGTCTATGGCCTGTCTGACAAGGTGCCACGATCCCGGCTGAACCTCTGGTTAGGCCTGATGGTGTTCCTGTTCCTGCTGCGCATCATCAGTTATATGCATTACCAGCGTTATTTTACGCCGGCGCGGATTCGGCGTTTCGCCTTATATTTTGTCATCGGCTCCGGTTTGACCGGATTGTCCTGGGGTGTCGGCGGCGTATTTCTTTTTCCGGAAAACGATCAGGTCTATCAGATTTTTTTGTTGAGCGTCATCGTCGGCATGGGTGCCGGCGCCATCTCCTCGTTGACGACGTACCTGCCGGCCTTTTTTGCCTACTTCCCGGCAAGTCTGATCCCGGTGATTCCGCAATTATTATTTACCGACGAACAGATTCATTTCGCGCTGGCCCTGATGATCATTGCGTATACCGCGGCCCTGTCTTATTTCGCCATCAACATCAACCGCGCAATCAAGCAATCACTTCTGTTGCGATTTGAAAATCTGGACCTTGTCGATCAACTGCGCGAGCAAAAAGAGGAAGCGGAACACGCCAATGTCGCCAAGACACGTTTCCTCGCCGCCGCCAGTCATGACCTGCGCCAGCCCTTGCATGCCCTGACCCTGTTTACCTCGGTACTGGACGAATCGATTCAGTATCCGAAGGTGCGGCGTGTCGTGGATCAAATCAAGGCATCCGTGCATGCCTTGCAGAGCCTGTTCAATGCCTTGCTGGATATTTCGCGGCTGGAGGCAGGCATGATGATCGCGGAGAAAACACACTTCGCCCTGCAGCCGATGTTTGACAAGCTGGCCAATGATTTCACGCCGCAGGCCAGCGAAAAAGGATTAAAGATAAGCTGGCCAGATACCCGGGCGTTTGTCTTCACGGATCCGAACCTGCTGGAGCAGATACTGCGCAACTATATTGCCAATGCGATCCGTTATACCAATAAAGGCGGCGTGCAGGTCGCCTGTGAACCCGTCGGCAACGGGATCAAGATCAGTGTTGTCGATACCGGACAGGGTATTCCTGCGGAGGAACTTGATGCCATCTTTGAAGAATTTCATCAGCTCAACAACCCGGAGCGCGATCGCAGTAAAGGCCTGGGGCTTGGCCTCGCCATCGTGCAACGTACCGCCCGGCTGCTCGATCACCCATTCGACGTGACCTCCCGGCTTGGCCAGGGTTCGTCCTTCTCCATCACGGTAGACCTTTCCAGCCAATCCGTCGACGCCTTATCAGCGCCGCAACCGGTGGAGAAATCTCCGCTGCCCAGGGAAAAGGTTCTGGTGATCGTCATTGATGACGAGGCCAGCGTCAGGGAAGGCACCCAGACACTGCTGGAAACCTGGGGCTGTGATGTGATCTGTGCCGCCGAGACGCAGGAGGCGCTCACTTTACTCAAGCAACAGGACCGACCACCGGACGGCATCATTGCCGATTATCGTCTGCGCGAAAACCAGACCGGTGTTGAAACCATCAAGAAGATTCATGCCGAATATACGACGGATATCCCGTCGCTGATCGTGACCGGCGATATCGCCGCCGAACGCTTGCGTGAAGTCAATAACAGCGGGTTCCAGGTTTTGCATAAACCGGTGGCGCCGGTAAAACTGCGCACTTTCCTGCGCAACGTCCAATTGCACAAAAGCAGAAATCTTTCAACCAAGGGGGCTTAGGCTCTCAGTTTCTTGTCGTCACCAGGCCAAGCTTTTCAGCCGCCATGGCGGCCTGGGTACGATTGCTCACCCCCAGGCTCTTGAGTATCGACGAGATGTGCATCTTGATCGTGGCCTCGGCCAGCGCCATCTCAGCGGCGATCTCCTTATTCGAGCAACCCTGCACCAGCAGGTGCAGTACCTGCATCTGGCGCGGGGTAAGACCGTTGCCATTCGTCTCCGCGGAGTCCGCCGTCTCATCCTCAACCTGTACCAGACTGGGTGGCGTATAGATACCGCCGGATAACACCAGGCGAATGGCGTTAATCATGACCGTGCTGGTGGTGTCTTTGGGGATATAGCCTAATGCGCCGGCATCCAGGCAACGCTGAATATCGCTCCTGTGCGTGGACGCCGACAGGATCACGATTGGCAAGGCGGGATATTGCCGGGTAAAAATATCCAGCGCGGTAAAGCCATCCTGGCCAGGCATGTTCAGATCCAACAGGACGAGATCGAGCTCGGGGTGTGCGGCAGCATCCTGGACGGCACGATCAACATTGCCGGCCTCAAGGATAATCGTCTCTTCACCCAGACCATGCAGAACGTGCGCGAGGCCTTCGCGAAACAGGGCATGATCGTCGACGATAAGTATTTTGAGCACGGCAATCCCGATTCAAGGTCAAACCAAAATATCCCGGCGTAATCACATCCCTGCCTTGCCCCGGCCAGCCTCCGTACTCCAACGCTGCGCAAGTCCACTACCAACCATCAGTTTAGTATATACGACCCGTGCTACCTGCACGTAATTTCATGGCGGTGCCTGGGCAAATCAGACTGAAATCCCGGATTTGGCGATTCGCGTAAACACAATCACGGCGCTTTGCGCGCTGACATTCACCCTGAACGTGCGGCGAAGGCCGCATGCCGCACATCAGTGAAGCTTGATTTGCGGATCGATACCCCGGCGCAGGATATGCAGCAACGTAATGAGAATGGCCCGCGGCCAGCCATAAAGCGCAGCCTGGTGCATCTTATACAGCGAGAGATAGACAAAGCGGGCAATGTACCCGGAAATCATCATGCTACCGACAAGTCCTCCCATCAGATTCCCGACCGTGCTATAGCGCCCCAACGCCACCAGGGACCCGTAGTCGCGATAGGTATAGTCCAGTGGAAGCTGTCCCTTGAGGCGACGCCGGATCGACCTCGCGAGGATGGATGCCTGCTGGTGTGCCGCCTGTGCGCGTGGCGGCACATTATTGCCTTTATCATCCAGAGGACAGGCCGCACAGTCACCGATAGCAAAAATATTCTCGTCGCGAGTGGTTTGCAGATTGCGCCTGACCACCAGCTGGTTGATCCGGTTGGTCTCCAGACCGGCGATATCCTTGAGGAAGTCCGGGGCCTTGATACCGGCTGCCCAGACTTTAATGGCGGCAGGAATCACGTCGCCTTCGGCGGTGACGATCCCCGCCGCTGTGACTTCAACCACGCGCTTGTTTGTATGCACGGTGACACCGAGTCGCCGTAATTCATTTTCCGCCGCCAGCGACAAACGCGTCGGCAAGGCAGGTAAAATCCGCGGCCCCGCCTCGATCACATGCAGCTGCATGTGTTTATCCGGATCAATGCTGTCGAGTCCATAAGCGGAGAGCTGACGCGTCACGTGGTGGAGCTGCGCGGCAAGTTCCACGCCGGTGGCGCCGGCACCGACGATTGCCAGGTCGAGCTGGCCTTCAATAATGGGCTTCGCCTGGGTGTGCGCCTTCAGCATGCAATCCAGCAATTTCTTCTGGAAGCGTTCGGCCTGGGCCGTCGTATCGAGAAACAGGCAATGTTCCTTCACCCCCGGGATCCCAAAGTCATTACTGAGACTGCCCACGGCTATCACAAGTGTGTCGTAACGGAAACGACGTTCCGGGATAATCTCGTTGCCCTCATCGTTATACGTCGCGGCAATACAGACTTCACGCCGCTCCCGATCGAGCCCGACCATACGGCCAAGACGATAACGAAAATGACTCCACCGCGCCTGCGCCAGGTACTCCAGCTCATCCTCCGCGGAATCCAGGGTCCCGGCGGCAACCTCGTGCAACAGCGGTTTCCAGATATGCGTTCGGCTGGCATCAATCAGGATGACATCGGCTAGGCCCTTGTTGCCGAGTTTCCTGCCTAATGCCGTGGCGAGTTCGAGTCCGGCAGCGCCGCCGCCGACGATGATGATCTGGTGTTTTTGTGTTTCCATGCCGTACCGCGTTATTTAAGGATGGATTCGAGGCATTATACCCAGCGCCGCGCCACGACCTGAAGAGGATATCGAGCAATTTACTTCCGGCATATGCAAACTGATTTCCATCCCGGGAACATAAACATGCCGCCGATTAAAGTCAGCCGGGATTTGAACGACTAATACCTGGTCAACCACGATAAAGTACTGTCTATGTTTTACGAATGGAACGAACAATTGTCCGTTGGTGTCCCCTCCATCGACCGCCAGCATAAGGTCTTGATTGCCCTGATAAACGAATTACACGAGGCCATGGCAAAGGGTGCCGGCCCCTCGGCGGGTAAGGCCGTGCTGAAAAAAGTCATCAATTACGCCCAGGCGCATTTCGTCTACGAGGAAGGATTGTTTTCCGGGAATCAATATGCCTTGACCGAGGAACACAAGGAATCGCACCGAAGGATCGAGAAGAAGCTGTTTGCGCTAAAACAGGAAGCTGACACCCCGGGCTTTGATGTCTCCGACGAGCTGATGCAGTTTCTGAAGACCTGGCTGAATAATCATATTCTGAAAGAAGATATGGGTTATTCGGAGCTGCTCAGGAAAAACCACGTGCAATAAGTCTCATCTCAGGCCGGCACACTCGCCAAAACGGCGATTGCGATGAGCGCGCCCGTTTTGTTAAGGCGCTATTATTCCGGAAGGGGGATAAATTCCACAGCGTCGCCCGGGATCTTCGGGAAGACACCGGACGTCCAGTCCTGCTTGGCCTGTTCAATACGTTCCTGACGGCTAGAAACAAAGTTCCACCAGATATGCCGCGCCGGTAAACGCTCGCCACCGATGATAGCGAGTTGAGTATCCCTGACGGCCCGCACTTCGATATCGTGTCCTGTCCGCAACACAGCCATGGCGTATTGATTAATGACATCCGTCTTGGCCATGAGCTCTCCCTCCAGAACATATAACCCCAGTTCATCGATATCGCTTGGTAACACAAGGCGCTGGCCTGCCTTCATTCTCGCCTCGATATACAAGGTCCTGGCAAATGTCTTCACCGGCGATTGCACGCCATAAGCCGTGCCAATCAATACGCGCATGAAAACGGAATCCACCTCAACCTGGGGAATCGATTCGCTACTGTAATGGTGGAACTCGGGCGCCATTTCTTCATCCTGCTCCGGGAGAGCCAACCAGAGCTGCAGGCCCTCAAGGACATGGGGTTTAGCCTTGACTTCCGCTCGCTGTCGTTCCGAATGTACGATTCCCCTGCCTGCCACCATTAGATTGATCTCACCCGGCAGGATGACCATTTCGTTCCCGAGCGAGTCGCGATGCAACATCTCGCCTTCGAATAAATACGTGACTGTCGCAAGATTGATATGCGGATGCGGCCTTACATCTATGCCCTCACCGGCTGCGAATGTGGCCGGCCCCATATGATCGAAAAAGACCCAGGGGCCGATCATGCGTTTATGCCCGTTGGGTAATGCGCGTCTCACGGAAAATCCACCGAGATCGTGTTCCTTCGGATAGATCATCAGTTCGATCGCATCGCAGCTACCCGCTTGCGCGCGCGACTCTGGCTCAGACCGATTTTCGACACTCATTAATATATCAACCTCGAGATTTTACTTATGCGACGATTGCATATTTCAACCGCGAGTGCCAGCGCGTTATTGACCTGGCCGCGTCCAGTGTCCGACTAAACCCATACCGGCCTTACGTCTTTGCAAACCGCTAAAGCCCGCTATGCTTACAGAGGACAGGCATGTGCAGACAACCTCTACTCCAGGAGCCGCAAATGAACACACAATCAGTATGTAAACATCTCACGGCCTTGGACAACATCAAAACGGCAAAAAGCTACGAATGTGAAGAATGCGTAAAAAGCGGTGATGAATGGGTACATCTGCGGACCTGCCAGAGCTGCGGCGTGACACTCTGTTGCGATAGTTCCATCAACAAACATGCGAGCAAACATGCACAGTCAACAGGTCATCCGGTGATTGCCTCAGCGGAACCGGGAGAACAATGGCTTTATTGTTATGTCGATAATGCCTATGCCAGTTATTGAATTAGCTACTCCCATTCCATCGCCTGGTACACCTGCTGGGCGTTACGACCCTTGAGCGAGTCATAGTCCACCAGATAGGCAAAGCGTGACTGATCCAGGGCGCCAATCCTGGTAATGTCGCCGCCACTCTCCATGAACGTACCCACCAGTTCGCGCAGGAATACCAGATAATCATAGGTATCCTTGCGTGCCTGCGCCAGATCAGTCACCGGACCGTGACCGGGTACCACGACCTGCGGCTGCAGTGCAGCCATGGTCTCGAACGCGGAGACCCAGTGACGGCTGTTAGAGTGTGGCAACACGCCCAATAACCGACCGACAAAAACCACGTCACCGCTGAAGACTATCTTATCCTGCGGCAGGTAAACGAGACTGTCGCCGGGAGTATGCGCGGGGCCGACTTTTTTCAGTACAAACTGCACGCCACCGAAAGTGAATGTCTTCTCTTCAGTGAAGGTTTCATCGGCATACACGGCCTCTGTGCCCTGCAAGGCCTTTGTGCCGATCAGGTTGCCCAGCATAAACATCTGATCCTGTAGTCGCTCGCGCTGATCAACCACTGCCGCTTCGCTGGCAAGAACGCGTGCGCCTTGGGCCTTGAAATAACCGTTCCCCAGCCAGCGATGATCCTGCCCACCGGTGTTAATCACGATCTTTACCGGGCTATCCGTCACCTGCCTGATAAGCTTATCAATGGCGGCAGCCCCCAGATAACTGCCACCGCTATCGATAAGCACCACGCCGTCGTTCGTCACGACAAACCCGAAGGTCGCGTTATTGCCGAAATTTTTCGCGGTACGATTACCGTATGGCCCTACAATGGCGTAGACGTGCTTGTTTATTTTTTGCAACTTAAGACCCGCAGTCTGCGCTGATGCTGCCGAACTTACGAGTAACATTCCGATCATGCATGCGCAACCGGCATACCTAAGCATTTTTTTCATCATCACCCTAAGCTTACTCCCCGAGACATATGAATTTAATTGCTAAACGATCAATCCGTCGCAATATGCGATTCCGATTCCATCCAGAGCTGCACTGATTCCGGCATAGGCGGTGAAGGAACAGTGTAGCCAAGGGTCGACAAGATCTCGGCTGGCGCTAAATTGCTTTTGCGTTCACGAAACAAACTCTTGATATAGGCGATGGCGACCGAGCGATCATCGACCATAAAACGCTGCTCCACGACAAACCACTTATCATCCCAGCATAATAAACGACTGTGTAACTGATATTTCTGGAACGGTCCGAGTGAACGCCGGTAGCGTAGCTTGGCGGAAGCAACAATCGGCACCCACCTGCCGGTGAGAAAATATTTGCCCAGACCGGCACGCAAGATGAGGTCGATCCGACCCAGGTCCATGATCGTCAGATACCGCCCGTTGTTCATGTGGCCGTTAAAATCCAGGTCGTTGGGCCAGACGCGAAAATTCACCACCGACACACCCAGAACATCCAGCCTGGCACGAAAAAAAGACATCAACACAATCCGAATAAGCCTGAGTATCAGGTTCATTTTTCTTCCTTATACTCTAGCGAGTCAGCCCTATCCTGATTCGCAAGAGACACGTTATTCCGTATCTTTATCCCGCTGACGCTGGCAGAACGTACGGTCCTGAGGATTCTCGACCGCTGTCACAATGGCGTCGACGATGATGGCAAACTCTTCTGCGGTGATGGCACCCATTACCCTGCCCAGCAGCTTTGGATCGATATCGGCATAGGAGACATTGCCGTCTTTCAGATGCACGGCGATCCCGGCCATATGATAGCCCGCTTCATCCGCGTTCTCTTCCCTCAGGATCTCCTCATTCATTTCCATGAAGGTTTCGTACTTTTCTTCGATCTCGTCATAGAGCGCATCATCCAGGTCCTCGGGCAGCGCTACCTGAAAGGTCTCATCCTCAATGGAAGATTCCGGCGCCAGCCCCTTTTCTTTCAGCCAGTCGACGAAGAGGCGGTGGGGTGTTTCATGAAAAAAGATGAATTCCAGCATGGCTACTACCTCGCGCTTGGAAATATAAACAGTATAACTTTCATTTTACTAAAATGAATAAAAAGCTCCCGCAGTAAAAATACATTCTCGGAGTTGTTGTAATACGAGTAAGGGATTGGGTTTTACACTTTAAGCAAATATATCTACTGCTCAGCAAACCACAAACCGCTCTCGCAGATCATCAGATTGCCTTCCAGCAAGACCCCATCCAGCAGATGCAGTTGATGCAGTTGTGTGTGATACCAGACCTGGTACGTCAATTCATCCAGGGTCTTATCAGGATAACGCGCACGCACATGAGTAATTGTCCCTTGCCGGGCAATCACCCACGCCCGCTTGCAATTTCGGGTAAGATGCTCAAAACGGCCAACCGGCAGGTCCTCTTCCCAGCCAACCAGTGTCAGCCCCGTCGCCGTGTCGCGGCGCAGTACGAGTTGCCTGAGATTTGCTCGACGATTATATCCCTGCATGGCATTACCGTGAGTTCATCCCGTCTCCCTTGCGCGCGGGCGAATTGCAGGCTAGGTGACAGGCAGGACCCTGATTATAGACCACCCCATTGCTATCAAGAGCAATGGGGTGATATTGAGTGACTAAACGAGCAGGAATTCCTTAAACTGACCCCGCATACAATGATTGGATGCCATCGAACTCGAATACGCGCCAGCATTGATCAGAACCAGGCAATCATCTTCCTGCAACGGTGGCAACTCAATATCATGATAGAAGATATCTAATGCTTCATTAATATGCCCGGCAATGGAAACGATCTGATGCCTGCCCTGGCGAAGCAATGCCGGCACGGGTTGAAATGGCAATCCGTATACTGCAGGTTCCAGCGCGATAGCGAAGCCGGCGTTCACGCCGACAAACATCGTGTTCTGTTTTTTTTCTATCGCGTTCACGGTGAGACACAGGATCCCGGCATCTTTCGCAATGTAGTCACCGGGTTCGATTTCGATCTTCACCGGCCGCGCCAGAAAATGCTCCTTGAGTATCGCTGCCCACCTGGATAAATCCAGCGGCGCATCACCTGCCACGTGGGGCACGCCCAAACCGCCGCCCACGTTGACCGTCTCGACTGTCTCAATTTGATCGACAAACCACAGGCAGGTCCTGATGATATTTTCCCAGCTCTCCAACTGTGGCGTCAGATAGCCACAGCCGGTATGAAAATGGATCTTGGTAATCCGCAGCTGGTAACGCCTCGCCATGGCCATGGCGTCCGCCAACTGTTCCCGGTAGATGCCAAATTTACTCGTCAATGCCCCGCTGTATTGCAGCTTGTCGTTGCCTTCACGGCCGATGCCGACTGCCGGATTGATGCGAATCCCGATATCGCGACCCTGTCCCAGCTCGCCCCACTTCTGGATGGCGTGTATGGAATCGCAATTCATCGACATGCCGTCCCATTGGGTCAGGCGACCGAGGTCTTCCCGTGACAGACTGGTATTGGTAAACGAAATATCTTCCGGCCTGAATCCACAACTGATCGCATGCTCCACCTCATTGGGCGAGCAGGCATCGATACCCACCAGGCCGGAGGTCTTGAGATACGTCAGTAAGGGGGCAAACCGGTTGGCCTTCATTGCATAGAGGATGCGAAACCGATCGGCAAAGCCCGCACCCTCCAGCGCCTGATGCAGGCGCTTGATATTCGCGGTAACACGTGAAGCGTTATAGAAGAAACTCGGCGTCCCATGCCGACGGACGAGTTCGCTGACCGCATGGCCAGCGAACTTGAGCTTTCCGTTTTCGTAGTTTAAGTCAGGCCGCTCCCACCATTGAAACCGGGCACTGACATCATTCATACCGCCATAACCTGCGCCGAGATGAACTGCTGATAGGCGGGGTCTTCCTCGTCGATGAGGTCTTTCTTGCCGGTGATCCAGCCACGGCAATTTTTGGCGCCACAGCCACAGGCAAACTGCTTGAACAGGTGATCTTCCGTTTGCGCATAGTCCATCAACAGATAATCACCCGGTTTGATTCTCCGTGTGGCGATGACCAGCATCTTTTCCATGTCGAGAAACACATTGGGTGCACAGGAATGCAGGAAATAACCGGCAAAATGGATATCGTACAAATGTATTCCCGGCTCAATCTGCAAGGAGTGCTGGCGAATATCTTGAATACGTTCGCCATTCATGGCGGCGACAATGTCGCCTGTTTTAAATCCTTTGTGTGATATCACACCGAGTCCAGTTTGATCATCCTTGCGAACAACCTCGAAATCTTCGCTACGAGGGTATAAGGGGTTGGGTTCATACGACTCTGGGTACATTAGCTGTGTCTGCTCCTGATATGGAGTTAAAGAAAGGGTTCTTTACTAAATCACCCGTCCATGCGGACAGATAATTCGCTATATACAACCAGTTTTTGTTTTTAACAAGAAATATTATTCAAACGGGTTCCTGTTTTTTGCCGGGAATTCCGGCTCAGCTTCTCCCCGGAAAAGTCCGGGCGTTTTCACAAGCCGGGTGAAAGGCGCTGCAATGGGATATGGCGCGGCGCTGCCCCCCTATTCTCCGACCTACTAACCCGCCCTCAGGTCACGTGCTGCGTCCACTCGGCCTAATTTTTGTCAGCGAGCGCCGGGATACGGTCAGAACACCTTAACCGCCCTCGCGCAGACTTATCCTGCAAAATATATGACTATTGCCGATGCGCCGTTTCGAAGGCACACCCCTTTTCCAGTCCCCTGTGTTATGTTCAACTCATACTATATATATAGGTTGTGACTTAATGCGAATCTGGGTCGATGCAGACGCCTGTCCCAAGGTGATCAAGGAGATTCTCTATCGGGCGGCGGAACGGGTGAAGTGTCAGCTAATCCTGGTGGCTAACCAGAACCTGCCCACACCGAAATCGGCCTACATAAAATCGGTTCGCGTCGCCTCCGGTTTTGATGTGGCGGATAACTATATTGTGAACCAGGTCTCAAACGCAGACCTGGTCGTCACGGCGGACATCCCGCTGGCCGCAGAGGTACTGGCAAAGGGTGCCCAGGCCTTGAATCCCCGCGGTGAGGTTTATGACACCAACACGATCAGACAAAAACTTACCCTGCGGGATTTCATGGATGAAATGCGCGGCAGTGGCGTGATGACCGGCGGCCCACCGCCTCTCAGTCAAACCGAACGGCGCGAGTTCGCCAACGCCCTGGACCGCTTTCTCGCCGGCGCGTGATAGCGGACATCCCTGTAATAATTCATTTTCTTAGCCATACTTATCCCATCCGTGCAGGCGATTTACGCCGACACTCTTTACCTCTTTTAGCGCGTTTTAATTGTCGTCCATGCGCCTGTTCACTTAATTGTTTTGGAATGCCGGCTACAGTAGGAATCGACTATCGACGGGAGAAACAGCGATGACGGATGAAACCACACCAGACAAGAAGGCCGTTAAGAAACAAAGCGCTGCCAAGACAGGCGCTGCAGGCCCCCTAGACATACTGCTGCAGGAACTCAAACAGGACAGACAGAGTCGCGATCAGCAACTGGATGCACTGGTACAGGAAATACGCGAGGGCTTCGAGCAATATGGCGAGCGTGGCGTAAAACGGGACCGTGAATTCGAGCTGTTAATTTCAAATCTGGGAAATGCCTTCACCAAGCTGGAACTGGCGGCAACCCAACGCGATAGCCGTAATGATGAAATACTGTCGAGACTGAGCGATACCCTGATTCTGGAAAGCAAGACGATACACGAGGAAGTCGTTGAGCAGGAAAAACTGCAGGACAAGAAACTGCAGAACTTCAGACAGGTCCAGTCGGAACAGGTACGCAAGACCCGCCTGCTGGCGGTGCCCGGCATGATCATCGCGGTCCTGGCATTGATTTATATGTTTTATACGGTGCACGTCATGGAGGTGGCCATGACCCATATGTCGCACGATATGACCAACATCAAGGTTGCGATAGAAAACGTGAGCAAGGATACCCGGGTGATGACGGCCAATACCGGTCAGATGACTCGCGATATCAACGTCCTGACCCACAATGTCTCTCCGGCCATGGCCGGGATGCGGCAGATGATGCCCTGGGGACCATAACAAACCGAACAGCGTTACTCCCGCGAGCGCATGGATGCACTCGCCAGGGCCGCCTGGAATTCTTCCATGCTCATATCCAGGTACTCAATCACCCTGCCGTACAGCATCGCCGTCGGTACGTTGCGCCCATCGCGTTCTGTTTGTAACTGGTCGAGGCAATACAGGATGATCCGCTCTTTACGCGTAAGCCCGTCTCTCACATCCGGCAGGTTATCGTCTGGCTTCGCGGTCATCTGTTTTCAACAATTCTGACACGCCGTCTGAATGTACTCCGCAAGCTTCTGCGCATCCTGATTGAACTTGCGGATCCCCTCCGCGAGTTTCTCCGTCGCCATGGCATCCTCGTTGAGTGACCAGCGAAAAGTGTCTTCATCCATTTCCTGGCGGACAATATCAGATCCCTTTGCCGTCTCCGGGCTGAGTTTCCGCTCTAGCTTGCCTGCATCGTTTTGCAGCGCCTGCATCAATTCCGGTGATATCGTGAGATAGTCGCAGCCCGCCAATTCCCGGATTTGTTCCTTGTTGCGGAAGCTGGCGCCCATCACCACCGTGCGATAGCCGAATTTCTTGAAATAGTTATAGATGCGGGTGACGGACTTGACGCCCGGGTCATCCTGCGGCGGATACGCGTCCACACGCTCGTGCGCCTTGTACCAGTCAAGGATACGCCCGACGAAAGGCGAGATCAGCGTGACCCCGGCATCCGCGCAGGCGATCGCCTGACTGAGACTGAAGAGCAAGGTCAGGTTACAATGAATGCCTTCCCGCTCGAGCTCCCTCGCGGCCTGGATACCCTCCCAGGTAGAGGCGACTTTGATCAACACACGCCGCGAATCAATACCGGCATCGCGATACAACGAGATCAATTCCCTTGCCTGCGCAATCGTGCGCTGGCGATTAAACGAGAACCGCGAATCCACTTCCGTGGATACCCGGCCGGGAACGATTTTCAGAATCTCGACGCCGAAATTGACCGCCAGTTTGTTTGTCGCCAGGTGGGTTTGTTCATGCGCAGCATTAGACTTTGCTTTTCCGTATTCGATCGCCGACTCTACCAGGTGCCTGTATTCCGGTTGCTGTGCCGCCTTCAACAACAACGAAGGATTGGTGGTGGCGTCTGTGGGCGTATAGGATTTGATTTCATCGAAATCGCCGGTATCTGCCACGATCGTGGTGAATTGCTTGAGCTGTTCGAGTTCATTCATGGGCGGAGGTCCCTGCATAGATAAAAAGCCGCGCGTGCCGTTCAATTACATAGAACACGATTCTGACAAATTGTTCAATCCAGGCGACTGAACGCAACAGCCTGCCGGACGCGCCTAACCAAGACATGCAAGCGTGCGGAAACTTTCAGACCACATACCAACACGACAACGGTACCCGCATATCCCTTGAAACACGCAAGGCGTGCCATAACTATAAAATGAATTCAGATGACATTTTCGTGTAAACACCCGCAAAGGATGTGGCATATGATTTTTAAACAGCTGTTTGAACCGGATTCGTCTACCTATACTTATCTTGTTGCCTGCCCGGATACCGGCGAATGTGCGCTCATCGATCCCGTACTGGATACCGCGGAACGCGACCTGAGCGTGTTGCAATCGCTGAATCTGAAACTCACCTACACTATCGATACGCATATTCACGCTGACCACCTGAGTGGCGCACGGCGTTTGAAAACACTGATCGGCAGCAAGATCGCCTATCCCGCCATCGACGAATTGCCCTGTGCCGATATCGGCCTGCAGGAAGGCACACCGTTCAGGATAGGTAATATTGAACTGCATCCCCTGTTTAGCCCGGGACACACCGATCATCACCACGCCTATCTGATGCATACGCCGGTGCATAGCATGCTGTTCTCAGGCGATGCCCTGATGATCGACGGGGTGGGCCGTACCGATTTTCAATCCGGGGACAGTGCGACCCTCTACAAAAGCATCCAGCAAAAGTTTTTTACCCTGCCGGATGAAACCCTCGTGTATCCCGCGCACGACTATACCGGGCGTCGCATCACGACTATCGCGCAGGAGAAGGCGCGTAACAAACACATCGGTGGCAAGACGCTGGAGGAATTTATCGAGACCATGGACAATCTGGATCTGCCCTATCCGCGCAAGATCGATTTTGCCGTTCCCGGCAATCAAAAGTGTGGTGAGTGCCCCGCCAATGTGCCGGAGCAATATCGCGGATCGTGCGCGCGCTTCGATCAGGGTGACTAGATTCCAGAGTACGCCGAGACAAAGACAGGCGTCAGCAATGCAGGCCGTATATTTTAACTAATTGCGTGAAACCTTTGACCGGCACGATTTGTTTTCCGGAAAAACGCAGGCGCGGATGTCCGCCTACGCTGGAATAAATTTCGTCGGAGACAATGATCGACATGGGTTCCGCCAGCCCGCACAGGCGCGCCGCCAGATTCACGGTCTCTCCTACCGCGGAATAATCCAGATGTTCCGGCGAGCCGATATTGCCAATCACGGCCTGTCCCAGGTTAAGTCCGCAACCGACTGCAAACAGATTATTGGCCTCCTGGCGCATGATGGCACGCGCGTGGCTGATGATATCGATGGCGCACAGGCAGCCATGCAAGGCCATGTTAGGCCCTTCGAAGATCGCCATGATGCCGTCACCGGCATACTTGTCGACGTAACCGGCGTATTGGTAAACCAGTTCCACCTGGTATGCCAGGTGCCGGCTGAGTAAGGCGAACAGGCGTTCGGGCTCGATATGCTGTGACAGCTGGGTAAATCCCCGGATGTCGGTGAAGAGGACGCACACATCGCGTTTTTCCGGCGGCGGATAACGGCCCGTCCCGGCATATTCTTCGACCATGAGCTGGGTGCGGGGTGAGACATACCGATTCAGCATTTTCCGCACCTGTTCCAACTGGTAATAAAGTTCGGTGCGGTGGATATGCGCCGCCAGGCGTGCGTGCAGCACGACATGATTGATGGGCTTGATGATGTAATCATCGCAGCCGGCGGCAAAGGCATCATTTAATATTGCATCGTCATCAGCAGCGGTAACAACCAGGATCGGCGTCACTTTATGATTGGGCATGACGCGGATCTGGCGGCAGGTCTCAATGCCGTCGATGCCGGGCAGGTTGAAGTCCAGCAGGATCGCGTCAAACTCCGATTGCCCGGCCAAGGCAATGGCCTCCTCACCGCTGGCTGCTTCCACCGCCGCATAGCCGTCACTCTTGAGAAACTGCTTTATCAGCAGACGGATAGATGGCTCATCATCCACAATCAGGACTGTCTTGAGTGCTTGCGGATGCATGTTCGATAGTTCTAAGTAAGGAATCGGATGAATGTATTCATACGCCGCGAGGGTGCGTCAGGGCGCGAATACATATTGACTTAATAAGCCTACTATTTTTATTTCAAAGCGCAAACATCAAATCTGTGATCAAACCCGAGATGTTAACGATTGCGTTGCAGGGGACTGGCGGTCTTGCCGAACGCTGCGGCCCTGCCTTTACCCGGGACAAAACGCCAATATTGGCCCCGGGAATTTTATAGAGGGCATGGCTAGCGGTGACGACCCCGCGCACCGCGTCCTTTCTCATCTTCGAACCTGACCTTCAACGAACTGCCATTGAATGATTTGCCGTTCAGTTCCGCCATTGCGGCACGCGCTTCGTGACCTTCCATTTCGAGAAAGGCGAAACCTTTGCATTTACCAGAAAACAGGTCCTTCGCCAGTTTGAGCGAACGAACCTTGCCGAAGGGGGAAAACAGCTCGGTGAGGGATTCTTCTGTGGTGGTGGGTGGCAGACTGCCAACAAAGAGTTTTTTCATGGTGAAGCTCCCTTTTCCAACGTTTAAAAAAGCAAACCCCGCGCTGTTGCGCGGGGTTCAGCATTACCTGTCAGACAAGACAGGTCTTAGACCTGTACGTTGGCGGCTTGCGGGCCTTTGGGGCCGTTTTCCACGGTATAGGTCACAGCCTGGCCTTCCGCCAGTGTGCGAAAACCTTGGCTGGCAATCGCAGAGAAATGTACAAAAACGTCTTTACTGCCATCGGAAGGCGTAATAAAGCCGAAACCCTTGGATTCGTTAAACCATTTAACGGTACCTGTTGCCATGTAATTACCTCAATAAAGTGATTAAAAATAACGTGTTACAAGTCTTTCGAGGTAATTAACAGGAGCCATCTTGGAAAGAAATTCTGAAAAGTACCAGGCTAGAAAATGTAGCGCCGTGAAGTGTAACGGTTTGTTAGCCAAAACACGATACATTTCGCTATATAGCAACTCACGGACCTAAACACAAGAGCTAATCCCGGGACAACTCGCTTTTTTATTGAACCGACTCGTTCCTGGCAACCGCAAGCGCATCGGCAACACTTTGGCGGATGCGTTTTGAATGTTCGGTGCGAAGCAGATCCTGCAGAATTTGCTTGTTGCCGGGATACTTATCCAGATTGTTACCCAGAAACTGCGCCATGTGATAGCGGGTGCCTTCATTAGGTTCGCTCAGGACCTCGGCGGCAATGCTCGTCACCGCGGCCTGGGTCGGCGCACTCCAGTTCACCAGCGATTCCATGATGGCACTGCGCACCGACCGGTTTGTCTCCACCTGAAAACGTGACACCAGCTCATTGGCGGCCTGATCGACACCGATGGTATTCAAAGCCAATGCCGCCGCCTGGCGGACCGCGGGGGCAGTATCATCCAGTAATCCGGTCAGGTCAGCGGTCAGCGATTTGTCCCGGGTATTTCCCAGCGCGTAGACATAATTCGTTCTTACCTCGACGTCATCCGCGGAACCGCTCGCACTCAGCGCCCCCTGTTCCAGCCGCGCCTTGAGTGCCGGATAGTCCGGGTCGTTTTCCTGGTTCATGGCGGCACCGATACTGCCCAGGGCATAGGTCGCCGTGCTCACCAGCTGGTGACGATCGCCGTGCAGCTGTGAACTGTCTGCAGTCTGCCAGAGCGACGAGATCGTCTCCGCTGTCGGTTTTTTTATCCCGGCCAGCGCGATAATGGCGCGCATGGCATCCCGCTCCGGCCAGGACGCATCCGTCATCACCGTCACCAGCGCCTCCTGCGCATATGCATTGCCCGCCAGTTCCAATGCCAGATAGGCATCCGCCTGGGTCCGGTCGCTGAGTTTGCCGGCCTTGAGTGCCTTCAGCAGTTCAGCAGGCACTGACTTATCCATGCGCAACAGGTCACGCAGGCGATGGATCCAGGTGATGCGGCCTTTTTCGGTACCATCGAGCGTCTCCAGGGCCGAAAGCATCTGCTTGCGCGCCTGTTCCGGTGTGAGCCTGGGTTTGTGTTGTTGATCTGCGCTATCCGCCGGTGCCGCGCTGGCGGCAAAATTCCAGGTGGCGTTCGGTAGCGGTGCCTTTGCCGAGGTCAGTATCAGGCTCGCATGATTCCGAATATTCATGTTGAGGTCAGACAGGTCTCGGGTATTTCGCTTTTCCTCCAACGACATTTGTTTGACCCAGTCATGCCGCGCATCCAGTTGAATCACCTCCTTAGACGCAAAACTGAAGTCCTTTAGCATGGCGGCATTCATCGCGCCGGCGAGATTACGCTTGGTCTTGGTAATTTCATTCGCGGAGTTTCGCTTGTACACGGCCTCGTAATAGCCCGACGCATCCGATTCCTTGGCGGTCCAGGAGGCACCGTTGTGCATCGTGACCTGAAACATCTTGATCAGATTCTTCAGGATGTCGCGATCTTTTGCGGATATCCCGGCGGGAAATTCAAACGCCTCGGGAATCCCCCCGGAAACAAAACGCACGCGAAACGGTGTCGTCAATACGCGATTGGTGTCTGCGTTACTGTTGCCGCCGATCAGCAAATCCACCGAGCTGAACTGCATACCGACCACGGCCGTATCCGCACTCACGTTCAGGGTCTGCATAACGAGCGTACCCTGCACCTGGATACGCAGCGTCTGCCCGCCACCCGACCTGGCGTTGGTCATTTGCACCAGGGAGTCGGTCTCCACCTGGTACTGCTGTGAGCTACCGACCCGCCATTGCAAGGTATCCTGAGTCGCGGTTTGCGGATTCTCCGGTGCCTGCCGGAGGCTGAGAAACACCCCCGGCAACACCACCAGGAACAATACGGCAAGTATGATCAGTTTCAAGCGCATGGCCGGCCTCAATTAGAATAATAGATGGGGTCGTCGTTCGTCGGGATGACCACGTCCAGATTCAAACTGTTGTTTTCATACAGGACATCCGACTTCTTGAACAGCGCCTTGCTCTTCAACAGGTTCTTCGTCGCCTTGATCGTCTTGAAGCCGGGACAGGGGATCTTGAAGACACCCACCTTGCACTGCTTGATCGTCGGTACCGTGTATTTGGCGTAGAGGTTGATGAAGCCCTGCGGACCGGTAAAGATGTTGGTGATCTTCGGCCCCTGCCGGATAATGAATTCCGCGGGACTGCTCTTGCTGATGAGAGTGATGTCCACGCCGTTGAAGAACTCGATGCGTTCATCCAGCAGTGACAGAATGCCTTCCACACCTGCCGCGAAGCCGCCGACATCACTGCCGATCGCCGCATAGGCGCGCGCCTCCAGATTCGCATACGGCCCGCCGGACAGGCCGAGCGCGTAGCCGTCGACGTCGTCGGAGGTGAATACCAGCGGTTGATAGTCCAGGCCGAAATTCCCGGAGACACTGGCGCCCAGGCTCAGCGGGATCGGACCGACCATGAAGATGGCCTCTTTCGGCGGTTTCGGGTATTCCTTGGAGATGGAGGCAACGTCGATCGATACCTGCACGTTACTCGGCACCTTCGCCACGGACGCCAGCAACTGTCCCACGTGACGGACCTGGATGGTGAAATCGGAATTTTCCCCCGCAGGTTTGCCAACAAAATCATTTGGAATCAGCTGGGCCCTGACGTCGATCTTCAGAAAATCGACTTTGATGCCGAGGATCGTCACCGGGATATAGCCGTGCTCTTCTTCAACATAGCCATGGTTGTCCGCCGTGACCGTGCTGCCGAAATCCAGTGCAAAACCGAACATGGAATTGCCACCTTTTGTTGGATTGCCGTGGCTGTTCGGCACCGGTGTGACACGATGCGCAGTGCTGCCGAGCGCTGGCGTAAACACGGGTGGCAAGCTCGGTGGCAAGGCATTGGAAGTACCGGTTGGTAACGGCGGCAGTGAAACCGCGATGGGTGCACAACTTTCGTTATCGCTGGGGTCCTGATCGACAATCGCAGAATCGCTCGGGCGAATATCCACGCAGATGGAAAAGTCCAGTACCGCCATGGCGGCGCTCTCATCGTAGGCAGTGGCACCATACGGCAAACCGCTCAGAAAACTCGTTAACTGGGAAATGACAGTGGCGGTGAGGTCCGGCGGCGGCACCGTCGGGCCAGGCGAAAGCACCGTCGGATAATGACGCGCGGCGGTTTCCAGGATCTGGCCGAGCTTGCCCGGCAGATAGAATTCGATATGCGCCGAATCGCGGTCGGTATCGTCCACGCTGGCGTTATTGAGGTCGGTACCGGCAAGCTGTGGATTGAATGTACCCAGGGGCAGCCATTCGACATTGGTGGTGGTACTGCCGGACGGGTCGACACCGTAGGCGTTGATGTAACGATCCAGCGCCGTGTTCCACAAGTAGAGCGGGAGGTCATAGGTCGTGTTGGTATCCGTGCGATGTATCCTCAGCTTGGCAAAGGAATCGATAGCGAGGGTCTGATTGGGGTCGAGACCATCGGCAGCCACGGTAATCGTCCCGCCGGCATCGGAGTTGTACACATTGCCGGCGGTCCCATCCACCTGCTGTGTATACGAATCCGTGTTCACCAGCATGGCGCTGCGATCCAGCTCCAGCTTCACCAGTTTGATATTCGGCCCGGTCGACGGCGCAATGGTGATCTCGGTGGATGCGGTGTTATCGTCCTTGTCGGTCTCCCTGAACACGCCGGCAGGGTCAATCATCGCCGTCAGATAATATTGTCCCGGCAGGTCCACATTCGAGGGTATGTTGACTTTCATCTGCAGCGTGTTCGTCCCGGCTGTGACATGCGCCAGCGTCTGCGAACCCAGCGGATACTGTTTTGCCGTCGTGCCCGGCGCCGGATCCTTTTCGACGGCATACAAGGAGACACTGACATTATCGGCGGATTCGTTTGAGTTGAAATCCACAGACACATCCAGCGGATAACCGATCTCCGGTTTGCTGGTCAGGACACTGATGTCCGTGGATGTGAAGTTTTTGGTCGGGGCCGGGTCGCCGCTGCCACCGCCACACGCGGCCAGTACGATGGCACTCAGAAAAAAGGCGCTGCCCGTTCGCAATTTGCGTATGGTTAGCATGGTAGTCTCCCTCCGTTTTAGCGTGACCGTCCAGACTGCTCGCTGCTACAGGAAATCACGGTGTTTGATACTGCAAAGTGTGAATCAAGATTGCCGATTTCGTTATTAGACCTTAGTCGTAAACGGCATAGTCTTTAGTTGGTAGTCACGATTATCAGGGAATTGATGAGCACCGAACATTAGCCAAAAGTCGGTGCACCCCATACTTTCGTATGGGGTCCAAAGCTAATCCGGAAGGATGATTCTGTTGCGACGGGATGCGGATTTGTTCTGCTCTTGCGAACAGTGATAAAGCAGGTTTAGTGCAGATTGTTGCCGAAGAACGCCATTGTTCGCTGCCAGGCGAGTTCGGCGGCCTGTGCATTATATGCAAGCGCTGACAGGTTCTTTGTGTCAGCCTCCTCGTTGGCAAAGGCATGCCTGGTATCGTAGCGGTAGAATTCGTAGCCGATGCCCGCCTGCCTCAGCTTGTCTTCCAGGGCATCGACACCCTTGATAGGAAAAAACTGATCATGCTTGCCCCAGTGCCCCAGTAGTGGCGCATTGATCCTGGCGGCGTCCACATACTCAAGCGGCGGATAGCCGTACCATGTCGCGCTGGCATCGCTCTCCGGTACAAACACTGCCGCAAGCAGCGTCAGTGCGCCGCCCATGCAATAGCCATTCACCCCCACCGTCGTACTGCCTGAGTGCTTGAGGTATTGAACCGCGCCCCGAACATCCTGACCCGCCGCATCGGCAAAATCCAGATCATTCATCATATGCTCGGCCTCGTTGGCCTCCAATGCCAGCTTGCCGCGATAGAGATCGGAGACCAGTACGCGATAACCCGCGGCCGCAAACTTGTCCGCGACACCCTTGATCTGATCGTTGAGCCCCCACCACTCCTGAATCACGACAATACCGGGCGCGTTGTCACCTTGCGCCGGCTCCACCAGATACCCTTTTGCATTCTGGCCGTCAGGTCGTTTGTAGTTGATCATTTTACCCATGCCATCCTCCTCGTTGGTTTCATAAATAGATGGGGCAGTTCACGCAACTACGACTCTGCTGCCGACGAAAGGTTCGCATTTCACACAAGGTCAGTACAACAATAACCCCTTCCAATGAGAATGCGATGCGGATGAGATAGTCATCGCTATATGGATAATCTTTATGAATTTAATTCCAGCCACGCAATCGCATATCCTGCATGCACAAGCACGAATTTAATTCGGGGCGAAAAAAATCGGGTTTGGGTACAACAAATCAGCCATTTGTTGTCTCACTTATCAGTAAGGCGGATTTTTCAGGCACGCGCGCTGACGCGCAACGAAACTGCCAGGCAAGCTGGTTGCTTAACCAGATCCAATTTCACAATGCGCCGGATACAGGGAGGATCACTACTAATTCAGTAACAGGAGGTTGCTATGGCTAAATCACATTCCAAACCCCACGTCGTCGTGCTCGGCGGTAATTTTGCCGGACTGGGCAGTGCGCAGAAAATCCGGGAATACGCCGGCGACAGTGTCGACATCACCGTCATCGACAAAAAATCCAGTCTGCTGTTTGTCCCCAACATCCCGGCCGAGGTGTTTACCAATCACGACCCGGCACTGAGTATGTTCATGGACATCATCAAGCCGCTGGAAAAAGACGGGATCCGTTTCCTGCAGGCCGAGGTCAATGCCATCGATCCGGACGCCAGGCGAGTGGATTATGTCCCTGCCGAACGTCCGGGTGCCGCCACCAATTCCATCACCTTCGATTATCTGGTTATCGCCCTGGGTAGTCGACTGGCCTACGATCGCATCGAGGGTTTTGCAGAATACGGCGACACGCTGTCGGATACGTACCACGGCAACAAACTCCGGCACTATCTGAATGACGGCTACAAAGGCGGACCCATTGCCATTGGCTCGGCGCGCTTTCACCAGGGTGATGGTGCCAATGGCCTGGAACCGTATCCGGGCGGTTCAATCCCTATCGCGGAAGCGGCATGCGAAGGACCGCCGGTTGAGACCATGCTGGCGGCAGCGACCTGGTTGCAGCAACAGAAAAAAGGCGGGCCGAAAACTATTACCGTGTTTACACCGGCGAAGGTCATCGCTGAGGATGCCGGTGAGACCGTGGTCAATCAGTTACTCGAGATCGCATCGGGTATGGGCTTCGGTTACAAAAACGAAACCCGGGATATCACCCGGCTGACCGCTGACGGCATTGAGTTTGCCAGCGGTGATTCCCTCGAGGCCGAGATCAAGATCATCTTCCCGGACTGGGTGGCTCACGACTTCCTGCGCGACCTGCCCATCAGTGACAGCATGGGGTTTATCAGGACCAATCTGCACATGCGCAACCCCGACTATCCGCATATCTTCGCTGCCGGTGATGCGGCGGCGGTGACGGTGCCGAAGCTGGGTGCGATCGGGCACCAGCAGTGCGAGATCATCGGACGCCAGATCGGCAATGAGATGAATCGAGTCAGTGACAAGCTGGCGGAAGAGTATCTGCAACCGGTAGTGCTTTGCATCGGTGATATGGGTGCGAACCAGGCCTTTTATATCCGCTCGAATACCTGGTATGGCGGTAACGATGCCGTCCTCAAGATGGGGCGCGTGCCGTATATGCTGAAGATGCAGTACAAAACCCTGTTCTTCAATCGCCACGGCAAGGTCCCCAACTGGGGCATCGATTTTGCGGAGGTCATGACCGAAAAATTATTCGGATAATGCCAGGCCGTATCCGCTCGCTGTGCGGTGGCGGCAAAGGACCGGGTTCGAAATTTCCCGGACGTTTACTTTCCGCGCCACTGCACATGGTAAAGATCGTGCCTGCGGTCGCGCAGATTCTTGACCGTGCCGTTATTGCGCGCCATCGTCAGGCTCTCGAGCCGTAAATCGGCAATCGCCACTGTTTCCGCATTTGGCGTCGTGTCCGCGGCGATGCCGTCGCGTGCAAACGGGAAATCGCACGGGGTTAACACACAACTCTGCGCATACTGGATATCCATGTTGGAGACATAAGGCAGGTTACCGACATTGCCTGACATCACCACGTAGATCTGGTTTTCCACGGCCCGCGCCTGGCAGCAGTAACGTACCCGTAAATAACTCTGTCTTTCGTCGGTACAGAATGGAACGAACAGGATTTGAATGCCCTGATCGGTCAGATGTCTGGCGAGTTCGGGAAATTCCGAATCGTAGCAAATGAGCACGCCGATCGGCCCGCAGTCGGTATCGATCGGTTTGAGTTCGGTACCGCCTTCGATATTCCACCAGTACACTTCATTTGGCGTGGGATGGATCTTGGGTTGCTGATGCACCCTGCCGTCGCGCAGGAAGACGTAGGAGATATTTTCGACATTGCCGCTCTCAACACGGGTAGGATGCGAGCCGCCAATAATGTTTATGTTATAGCGGATCGCCATGTCCCGCATGGCTTCCTTGAATCGCGGCGTATAATTTGTCAGCGCCTCAATCGCTTCGGATGGGGAAACCTCGCGGTTATCTATCGAAAGCAGTTGTAAGGTGAAAAGCTCGGGGAACACGACGAAATCGCCCTTGTAATCGGCAACCACGTCGACGAAATACGCAACGACATCGATAAATTCCTCAAATGAATGCACCTTGCGTTGCATGAACTGGACCGTACCGATCCGTACCGTATCCGGCAAGCGCCCGCCATAACGCTTCTCTTTCTTGGCGTTCTGTTCATCCGGCACTTTTGGATTGCGCCAGACCAGATGCATGCCATAACCCATTGACTGGTGATCGTTCGGCAGATAATCCGGCAGGATACCAATCAATTCAAAGCCGTTATGCAGCTGGAACGACAGCACCGGGTCCCGGACCTTCTTCTCTTTGATGGCTTCAACATAAGCATCGACGCTCTGGTATTTATTGAGACGCTTATATAATGTCGGCAGACGCCCGCCAAAGATGATGCCCTTGAGGTTGAGCGACTGACAGAGTTTCTTGCGTTCATTATAGAGCCGCTGGCCGAGACGATAGCCCCGATACTCAGGGTCAACGCACATCTCCATACCGTAGAGCCAACTGCCCTGACGGTCATGGCGCGTACCGAATCCGTTTCCCGTAATTTCATTCCAGCTGTGTTTCTTCAGCGCCGCGTCATCGACAATAATCGTTGCGCAATAGCCAACAATCTTCTCGTCGACGGTAATGACAAACTGGCCTTGCGGGAAATTATTGATCTGGCCGGTTAATGCGGACTCGGTATGGCCAATCATGCCGGTGCCTGCATAGATACGGCGTGTCATTTCGCTGATGGCGGGGACATCCGCCAGACGTGCATTGCGCACACGAATAACGCTTTTTGGATCCGATAACTTACTTGTTGACGACATACAGTCTACCTCCGTAAGCCATAACCGCAATTTAACACGTGAGTTTTAACTTGTTCGTCAGGCAAATGCCCTGGCGTGGAATTGCAATGACCGGCAATACATTCATTCTGTCATATTCATCTTGCCATGAGTAGAGGAATCGAAAGGATCACCGATGACTCCCTCATTGCCTTTTTCTGAACTTGGTGGAATGAATGGCATTGCGTAACTGAACGATTATATCCGTGCGTCTATCAGCATAGCGTGCCTGGTTATAAAGATTGGCGATATTGATAAGCTCTACGGACTGGTCCGGGAACTGCCGTGCAACTCGTCGGGAAAAATCCAGAGCGCCTTCCGCTGGTAATTTTTCAATATGCATGACACGTAATTTTCGCAGAAACCGACCATAGATCCTTTCGAGGGTATTTTTCCTGACCCTCTGGGCCTGGAAGATACTTGCCGCCATCAGGCTTGTGAACACGCCCAGTGTGGCGAATAACGCATAACTCAGGCCCTGCCATGTGATCTCAGGTATGCCAATGGCCTTGAACAATGACTTTTGTTTTTGATTGCTATAGCCTATCACCCACTGGTTCCAGCTGTTATTCACCATATCCCACGCATAGTGTAATTGCCTTACCGAGGCTGTCAGCCAGCCTCTCTCGGACAAGACACGGGGGTCAATCAACTCTGTGCGAAAACGGTCGACATCGTTTACATTCTCAATATTACCCGGCGGAATGACCGCCGTCGGATCGACGCGTAACCAACCCTTGCCTTTGAGATAAATCTCGGACCAGGCGTGGGCATCGGACTGGCGTACGATCATGTAATTACTCAGCGGATTCATTTCGCCGCCCTGGTAACCGGTGACCACCCGTGCGGGAATGCCCGCCAGGCGCATGAGCACAGTGAAGCTCGATGCGTAGTGCTCACAATAGCCGCGGCGGGTATCAAAGAGAAAGGCATCCGTCGGATCGCCGTTCAGTGGTGGTGGCTGCCTTGTGTAATAGTAATCATCATTCCTGAAGCGGTTTAGTACGGCATTTACCAGGCCGGCTTGATCGGGGTGCTGCTGCATGAGTTTCTGGATATATTCCCGCGCGCGCGGCGCCGAATCCGGAGGAACATATAAGTATCTTGCGTCTGGCAGCCAGGATAGCCAGGGGAGCTCATAATTGAGATATGACGTCATGTCATAACGCAACAGATGATTTACCGGTTTGCGTGCAAGCAATTGCATCTCTGTTGAGAGCATTGCGTGTTCGGGAAGGACACCGGGCTGATCCAGCGCAAACAACCAGAAATTATTATTCGGTTCGAGAGTCACCGTATATTCAACCGGGTTCGCAGGCTGCTGAAGCGCGATCTTTTTCATTACCCGGCGCTCCAACGCGGGTGCTGACCAGGTACGCCCGTCAAATGCCCAGAATACGGGACCACGCCAATAGGTCTGTGCGGGTTCCGGAATCTGCGATTGAAATTGCACCCGGAAGGCGACCTCCTGTGAGTCCACGAGGTTACTGATATTTCCCGGCGACATCTCATCCGACAGACCGGTCTTGGCCGCAAAGGCATCGTGTGGCAACCCCCAGAGCGGCGTGCCCGTACGCGGAAAGAAAATAAAAATAATGACGGTCAATGGAATTGCATAAACCACCATTTTCATGGCAAGCCGGATATGTTCCTTCTCCGGCCATGTCCGTTGGTGCTGGCTGGATTTCGCATGCTGAAAGCTGATCAATGCAGTGACCAGCAGGAGCACGGCAAGCAGCATGGTTAGTGCAACAAAAATTGACTGGCTGAATAAAAACGTGACGACGATGGCAAAGAAGGCAAGCTGCACGACAAGCGAGATGTCGCGAAAAGATCTGATCTCGAACAGTTTCAGGCAGATCAGGCTGATTAACAATGCCGTTCCCGCTTCACGGCCGACAATCGTGAAGTAGTGTGATATCACCCCCAGTATGATCAGGACGAAAGTCAGGAACACGATAAACTTGTTGGGGAGCGGCAGACGCCTCATGTCATATAACAGACGCCACATCACCAGACTGAAACAGGTCAAACTCGTCCACAGCGGCAGGTGCTCGACATGCGGCAGGATGACCACCGCGAGTCCCGCCAGCAGGAAATACATACCCGTGCGACTCATCGCGAATGTCGCCGGTTCAGCGCCCCTGGCGCGTTTAAATATCGTTTGCACCATAGAGCGCCAGTGCCTTCAGGCAGTTATTTCTGTGTAACACGCCCGCTGACAGGCTGTATTCCACACCCGGGATCCGAAACCCGTAGGGTATCCCCAGGTTGGCGGCCAGCATGACCCATTGCGTCAATTGCGAGATTCTTTTTTCGATATCCGTAAAGCGAGAATCCTCCCAATCGATCCACACTTCGCTGTTGGCGCTACCGACATATTGCTTGGTCTGCAGGACATGATGCCTTGCCGCGGATTTCCAATGGATCCGGTAAAACGAGTCGCCGACCTGATAATTCCGCAACCCCTCGAAATCATCATTGCCGCCGCCCTGATACCGTTCGCCCTCCTTCTCACCGGCTGACAGTTGCGGCAAGATCTTGTCATTGCCGGGTTGCGGGTATATCAGAACGGACTGTTGCAACTCGACATGTGACCATGCCCGAAACAAACCTAACGGAAAGGTGGTGGCGACAATAAACCTGGGTAGCGGCTGAAACCCGCGTTGTGCAAAATCGATCTCCAGCTGCAGCGTAGAACCTGCATTTGCGGGAATATCGCGGGCGACCGGCCTGGCTTTCGGCAAGTGGTACTCAATGGCAAAGCGCGTTGAATACTGTTGATTGTCGATCTGCACGGGAATCGTCGACAGTTTTCCCGCGAATACCGGTGCCGTCATTGCAGGTCCGATACGCAGATAAAGCATATTGCGATACGTCATGAAAATGGTCACGACGGCGAGACTCGCCAGCAGGAACGTCAGGATATAGCCGAGGTTGTTGTTATAGTTGATGGAGCCCAGCAACATGGCCAATAACAGCAGCGCAAACACCAGCCCCTGCCTGGTCGGTAAAATATACACACGCCGATGATTCAAATAATAAGGGGGGGCCTGCGGTCCTTCCCCCACGAAGAAACGCCGGAAATTAAAACGTTTGGCTGTCGATGTCGCAGGCATGTGTCTAGGGGATGGCGACGGTCAATAATTTCTCCGCGGGCAATTGCGATATATCCTGTTCCATATTCACCAGGCGATGATTCACCACCGCAGGCAATACTGCCTGGACATCTTCGGGGATGACATAGTCACGGTTCTGGATTAATGCCCATGCCTTGCTGGCATGCAGGAGGGCAAGTCCTGCGCGTGGCGATAAACCACAAACAAATTGGCCGGACTGACGCGAGAACTGCAGGAGCGCCTGCACATAATCAATCAATGCCGCCGAGGAAGTCACCTGTGAGACCTGTTGCTGCAACTGGAGTAGCGATGTCTGATCGATGGTGGCCCTGAGATGTTGCAGTTCTGAACGACGATCGCTCGATGTCAGCAACAGGCGCTCCGCCTCGGCGTCCGGGTAGCCCAGGGTAATCGACATCAAGAAACGGTCCAGTTGGGATTCCGGGAGCGGGTAGGTGCCAATGTGTTCAATGGGATTCTGCGTCGCGATGACAAAAAACGGATCCAGCAGCTGGCGGGTTTCCCCTTCGATGGTGATTTGTCGTTCCTCCATCGCCTCCAATAACGCGCTTTGTGCCTTGGGTGTGGCGCGGTTGATCTCATCCGCGAGGATGACATTGGCAAAGATCGGCCCTGGATGAAAGGTGAAATGGCCGCTGTTCTGTGCATAAATGGAGATACCCAGGATGTCGGCCGGCAGCATGTCACTCGTGAACTGGATACGGTTGAACTGCAACCCGAGCAATTGCGCAATCACATGCGCCAGCGTGGTTTTTCCTACGCCCGGCAGATCTTCGATCAGCAAGTGCCCCCGACTCAATAAGCAGGTGATGGCAAGCCGGATGGCATTGTCTTTCCCCAGGATAATTTCATTCGCAGATTCGATCGTCTTGAGTAGCTTGGCGTGGAGTTGTTTATCCATGGGAAATTTCTATCATCAGAATGCCTCTATATTAATCTACTAAAGTATAGAAAGTTAACACTGCGACACCACTGTGCGTCTATCGCAGGTATTATCAACGTGACCCACGTCACTTTCGGTTACATCGGCTGATTAATAAACGGTAGGGAAACTGTATCTCAAAAAAATGGGGGCGTAGCGAGGAATGTCGTACACGTTATTTTCGGACATCCCTGTCCGCCATGTCTGCGTTGTGAATCTTTATCGCAAGCCGGGCAATCAGCCAGTGCTCCACGCACGCGGTTTTTGCATACCGGCAATCTTGCACGCCTGTTGCACATAGCCGTAGGGAAACATCCGGAATAGGTGCTGCTTCGCGCTTTGTTTGTCTGCATCCTGTTCCCGCGCCATGTAGTCCACCACATGACGGACATCCGGGGCGACCTTATATTCGCGCCAATAGTCGCGCATGAACTTGAGCACGGGCCAATAATCCTCTTCGAGCACCACCTCTTCCTCGTCCGCCAGGGCACAGGCCACCAACTCGTCCCAATCCTCCGGGTCAATCAGGTAACCCTCAACATCGCGTTCCGGTTCTACATAATCCAACATACTCAGTCTCCTCTTTAGTACTCACTTATATACTTAAACATATAGCCCGGATTTAAAAACAATCAATCGATATTTATTTGTATTTAATATCGTAAATTTCGATATATAAGTCACATAGAGGAGAGGGCTCGCAAGAACTGTTTGGTAGCGTCCGCCGAAACCGTTCGGCTCAGGCCTGTTTCCGCCGTGGCATCGGCTCAAACCCTGGCAACTCCTCGACGTAACCCAGCCAACGCATAATCGCCGGATAAGGCGTGATATCCAGTTCGCCTTCATCGGCGACACGCACATAGGAGTACATGGCGATATCGGCGATCGTGGCATGCTGCGCCGCCAGCCAGGTGTGCGCGCCAAGTACGGCCTGCATCCATTGAAACAGCTGCGCCGCGCAACTGCTGGCGGCAGCGTAATCCGCCTTGCGCCCCATGATCTTGATGGCACGCGCCGTTGCCGGCCCGCGATAGAGTTCACCGGCGGCGGTAGACAACCAGACCTGCACTGCCGCGGCTCCGGCAGGATCGTTTGGTAACCAGCGGCCGCTGGCGTCATATTTCTTTGCCAGATAGACAAGCGCGGCCGTGGAATCCGGGACAACGCTATTACCGTCCACCAGTGTCGGCACCTGCCCCAGGGGGTTCAGCTTCATATACTCTGGCGCCTTTTGCTCGTTCTTGAGTATGTCCACGGAAATACTTTCGTAACTCAGTTCCAGTAAAGAAAGAAACAGACGTACACGGTGCGAGTGACCGGAATACTCAAAGTGATAAAGTTGCATTGTCATTCGTTGCTCCTGGACACACGTTATTGGCGTTACGCACTTTATGCTTGTGATCTTTCAAGGTTATTAACACCGCGAAACAACAGCACAGGCTGGGAAAGATATGTTACCGGATCTTTTATGACAATGAATGATAGCAACACGGACTGTAACTGCAATCAGTCACGAGTCGCGTTTAGAAAATTATCCAGTTGCGCCCTCACCTCCGGCTGACGAGGAGACGCATTGCGGGCGTGCTGAATGATCTCCCTCACCCGTGTTACCAGCGGTACAGGGAGTCCCGATTTACTGGCCACCATCAGCACCAGCAACAGCGTGTTCTCGCTAATGAGATCGTAATCCAGGCCGTCGTAAACAGAGAGCAGTGTCTCTACCAACACCGGAGCGGGCCGTGGCATTCCAGGCTTGCAGTTCCACGCGACCATAAGCAGGCTGAGAACGATCCCCAGGCGCGTGTGGCAGGGCCGCTCTTTCAACCAGGAAACGGCAATATCGGGGCCGCTCCATTTTTCGGCATTCTCCATTGCCCAGGCTGCACGCATGAGCCGTTCGCTGTCGAACGCTTCCGCCATGGCCTCCTGTTCGTCCAGCAGTCTGCGGAGCGATACTTCCACTTCCGCGTCGCCGGCATTCCTGAGAGGTTGCTGGTTGCCAGCGTCCATCCACGCGAGCAACGGATCAGTCTCTGCTTTGTTATTGAAACTCATCATGTGCCTACGGTGCCAGAATGATCTTCGTTATGTCGGTGCCCGTGGTGCCGAGCAGGCTGTGGGCTGCTTCAAGTTCCGCAGTCCCGAGTTTTACATAATCCAGGCGGGCAAAAGAGTAACTTGAATTCGCATCCATGATCCAGCGACCGGTCGGCTTACCGTCCGCCCCCATCTCCGCGTGTAACTCACCACCCGCGCGCGCCACTCCGCGCGACTCGCCCGCAGGTCCGGGGGTAAGGTCGCCATGTTTGAGCGGCGTCTCCCCGGCCTGCGGATGGCCTGGACCGAGCGTGCCGCGACGCGGAAACATTTCCCCCTGTCCCTCCGCGGCAATCCGAAAGTTGCCCTCTTCGTCGAGCACCCAGAGATAGCGTTTGGCCGGATTGAGCTTCTCCACCCGCAAGGGGTTGCCCGGTTTCACAACCTGCATGTCGGGGGGTTGCGTATAGGGTACTTCTCCGGGACGCGCATAGCGCGTGCCCGGCATCCCCGTCCATACCTTGGACGGTGTCCCCGCCTGTTCGATCAGCAACTGGCGTTGCGCGATCAGTGCACGCGCGGCGGCGACATCACCCTTCGCGGTATTCAGCGCAAGGATGCCTTCGGCGCCCTTCTCTGCAACCAGAATCCGTGCGGCAGCACTCTTCTGTACATAACCGGCGACACGATTGATCCCCGACGTCCCGATACTGTACTTCAGCCCGTCATATAGTGCCTTGCCCTCGGCAGTGAGCTCGAGCAGCGCGTTAATCCGGGCGCGCCGGAACGCTGCGCGCGCACCGAGGGCAGTGGCAATGACAAGGATGACAGGTACGGTGAGCAGCTCTACCCCGGCGGTAACATGCCCCTTGGAAAGCTCTTCGACACCACCGACAACCGAACGCGGCAGATCGTAGACGACGCCTTTTACCGCGGAAGGCAGGCCAAGAAGTGCATAGTCTGCGGCACCCAGCACGACATTTCCGGGTGTAAAGGCTTGCTGAAAGACTGCCATGTCCAGATCGTGCACCGCCGTTCGGTATGGCTCAGGCAGATCGATCCCCTGCTGGAACGCGGCGTTACCCCGCATCTCCGAGGCCGCGGGTGAGGTCGCCATGATCGCATCGAATACGTGATAAAGGCCGGTACCGATGTCAGCGGCTTTCCAGTCGCGGTCCTTAAAGCGCGTGATGTCGATACCGCGATCGCTGAGCCGTTTCAACACAATGGGCATGCGTAACACGGTACGGTAAAGTTCCTGGTCATCAGCCAACAACTTCAATACGGCTTCGATATCGTCGTTGGTGGTCGTGTCAATGATGTACAACGCGAATATCTCTGCCCGCTGCGGTCCGCCCCATTCCCGGACGATTCGTTCCAGATAGTCCGCACGCACGCGATTCACGCGCGTACTGTACTCTGGCAGGATTGGTCCGGCAGCCCCCAGGCGGACGATGTCCCATTCTTCCAGCTTGTCCAGGACCGCACCAAAGTCGGTTGCCTTCTCGAGTTGCAGGAATTCGGCGTCGTTGCCGGACGCCTGGAACACCTGCACGATGTCGCGGGCGCTGAACCACTGATCGAGGAGCGCTTTCACCTTGGCTACGCGCGCCGGGACATCCAGGGTGCGATAGGGATTCGACTCCTTGTCTGCGGACAACGTTTCCTCGCCGCCGGAACCGGCCGCCGTTGGTGCCGGTGCGGCAACGATTGTGGGTGCGGGTTTCACATCCGGCGCATTTGCAGCTGGACCCGGTGTCGCAACAGGTCCGGCTGGAGCAGCCGAGGTGGCACCAGGCGCCCTTCCGAAAACGCCGAAGAGGTAGGACGAAGTTGTATGGGAAGGCACCCCCTCTTTAGGCAAGGTAAGCGAGGGTTCATTGACAACCACGCGCCCTTCCAGGGCGGGGTACATGGCATCAAGAAAGCGCAGCCCCTGCAGCGGTACAACACTCGCCGAGGATTGCACCAGAATGCCAAATCGCAAATTCGTTTTGTTATAGCTGGTATTTACAACAAGCTGCCCATCGGCCTTAAGCACGGGCACACCGTCGATAAGGAGCGTGGTCTCACTACCTTTTGCACTCAAGGTAACATCGGGGACCTTTACGCCATCGATCGTCAGATGCTGGGTGCGCGGGCCAATGAATTGCTGCTGCGCCACATGAACAAGTTCGTGCCCGAGGACAGCGCGGTAGAACGGCAGCCTGTTCGACAAGGCGCCTGGACGGAAATGGATCTGGCTACCGTGCGCAGAGGCAAGCGCACCCGATGCGTGCACCCCATGCGATGCTTCCCTGACAGTGACCGGCGGTAACCGGCCGAGGTAGCGCTCGGCAACCGCCCTGGCCGTCAACGGCAGATTTCCCTCGGTGAGCGCGTCCGGGCCTAGCTTCGCCCCAATGCTTGCGCCGATTTCGTTTGCCTCACGTTCGAGCCCATCGTCATTTAATCGACCGGCCACGCGCCTGGGTCGTTGCAGGTCTCCGTCTGGACGTACTGCGCTGGATGTCTTTGCCGGCCGCCGCTCGTTCGATGATGCAACGGGAGCCTGCGCGTTGTCGTATTCATGACGGGGGGATTCCGCATCACTTTGTTGCAACCGCTGTACCGCCTGATTCCCGATCGTGTTCTGAAGATGGGAGCTCGATTCCACATCACGGTAGCGCGTAGCGGCGGCGTAATTCGGTTTCAGCGCGTTGGCGCCCGCGCCCGGCTTGTTTGCATTCTGTTTCTGTATGAATGAACGCATGGCCAATCTCCTTGCGGCCGATGATGACATCCTGCCCAGCCCGTTTCACGACCCCCGGGTTTCTTTGTCCTCACGTACACTATTTAATTATACGATCTTTATTCCCGCGTCTATCCTTTCCTCATTTTTATTCTGCAACAGACTATTTTTGTTTCATATGCATCTGCATCTTGCGCACCGTGGCCTGGATCGTGACTTTGCTCCCATCCTCATAGATCAGCGTGACCGGCACTGACTGGCCCGGTTTTAATTCGGATTCAAGCCCGAGAAACATGACATGCAGACCACCGGGTTTCAGCATGGTCTCTCCCTGCGCGGGGATGTCGATCTTTTTGATCTGGCGCATTTTCATCACGCCGCCTTCATTGATGTGTGTATGCAGCTCCACCACCTTTGCTACGGGACTTTCCGCTTTCATAACGGCATGCGGGGTCGCGCCCTTGTTTTGTAGTTGCATGAAGGCGGCACTGTTGGGTTGTCCCGGCGGCACCGCGCGTACGTAAGGCTTGCTCACAGTGACATCGTCTGCTGCCGGGGTTGCCGCAATCAGGGGGGCCGATATCAGGCCAGACAACATAAGTAAAACAATTTGGCTACGCTTAATGAGTTGGTCTTTCATGGCAATTGCTCCTGTCTCAATATGCTTAATTAGTCAGATTACTGGGTTCCGGTCTTGTCCAGCAGACTGCGGATTACCTTGACGATATCCTCGGGCGGGGTGGCATGGGGCAAAATCGTATTCAAGGAACCGTCCGGCGCCACCACATAGGTATTGGCTGAATGGTCGATCAGGTAACCACCCTCGGATTCACCTTCGACCTTGCGGTAGACCGCACCGTATTGCTTCGCAATTTTTGCGATGTGATCCGGTTTGCCGGTGGCCCCGATGATAGAGGGATGAAAGTATTTTGTATAAGCGGCCAGTCTGTCCAGCGTATCACGCTCCGGGTCGACGCTGATAAACACACCCTGAACCCGCGCCAACTCATCTTTGCTCAGTGCATTAAAGGCCTGCGCGATCAGCATGAGATTCGTTGGGCAAATATCCGGGCAGAAGGTATAACCAAAATAGATCAGTACGACCTTGCCCCGCTGCGATTTCAGATCGAAAGGGCCGGTAGCCGTATCCAGCGTGAAGTCGCCGCCTTTCGGCGCCTCGCTCAGGTTACTCAGCTTGTTTGTTTTCGATGGCCATTGCAACACGATCAGGACAACCACTATCAACACGACAACGATGCCGAGTACTTTATGTGATACTTTCATTGCTTTTGCTCCCGCGCTGATTTTCCGGAAGTTTCGAGGCGAAACGGCGCGGCCATTTTTGTCCTGGCGGTTTCGATGATGACCGTGGCTTCCCATATCATGCGTTCCAGTCCACAACTGGCGAGCACCCAGGTGCCTGTATACTGTCCGGGCGCCACCTGTCTGAGCTGGGGACGGTTATATCCCATGTTCATATCCACGCCGCGAAAATCCACCGCCACCGATTTTGCTTCAATACCTTCCGTTTGTACCCGAATCTGCAGCGGCTTTAATGCCGCTATCGGTCGCGGTTCGATCGACAGGGAAACTTTAGCTCCGTTTGGGAACACGGATTGACAAGGTCCATGGTGCAGATCACACGAGACATTCAGTGGTGCAGTCACCCCGATGTCACTGTCACTCATCGATAAATAGACCGTCACCGCGAGGGGTATCAAGAGAATCGCTATCGTGACATACAGCCATAGCTGCGGCCTGTCTTGTTTCGACTTGCTTGCGGAGCTGCTTGTCATACGGTTGCTACTTGATGTCTGCTAACTGAAGAAGGCCCAGGAAGGCAAAATCAGGCTAAAACAATCCTTGCTAATATACTGATAACTGCAGCAATACACACCATTTTCTTTCTTTCAGTTTTAGCATTCTCCGGGCAATATAATCGAGTTATTCGCTGGGTTTTCTTTGAAACTAAAGCCACGCCCTGTCAGGTGCCCGGAGGCACATGGCGATAAAGCCGATACCAGACAATCCAGAGCAAAGCCCGCACAAAGGTTCAGTCCCAGCACGGTCACTGCCATCGTTAACGATCGTACACTCGCGAGTGGCGCAATCGCCCCGGCGACAATGCTGTTAACTTGCCGAATTATATGAAAGTATAAATCCCTTATCTGCCCAAAGACAAAACTGAAGGGCAATGCGTGATAATGAAAACGCTGCGCTGGATAGATACAGGCAATCGCCGATCAGGTATTGCTACCCCATTTATTTTCAAAATGTTCCACTAGCTTGTTGATGGCCTGGCAGCGTGGCGTATAACGTGAAAATGTATGGTCGGCCTTTTCGATAAACTGAATGGACAGTTTTGATCTTTTCTGGAGTTTTCTCGCTGTCTTGCCTGCCATGCTCATTAATACATCGTAACCCGCATCATCCCTGGCAAGCAGGAATGATATATGAATATTTCTCTCGGCAAGACAGTACAGGTTCTTATCCAGATCTTTCCCTTCGTATTTTGCCGGAGTTTTATCTTTATAATTTTGTAAGGCCCGGATCCTGGCTGTGGTCAATATCATCAACCTGTTCCAGATCGTCGTCAGGAGATTTTTAATCGAAACACGCCCGGTCAACAGCTTTAGCCAGCTCGCCGGGTTCTTGATGGATTTTTTATAAGCATACCAATTCACATAAGTGACCGCCGGTGAGTCATCGATGGTCATCCCCGCTTCCCAATGGAATGTGAGCGGATTAATCATATGGCATTCGACAATATCGATATCCGTTAAATCGAGACAGGCACGAAAGGCAAAATACGCACCTGAACACAGGCCCGTCAGAATATATTTATTCTCCTTGTAATGCTCACCAAAGGACTTGATTGCCAGGTGTATCTCGTCACTGGAATGGTCCATATACACAATATTTTCGCTTTCCGGGTCGGCTTTCGCGCCATCGCCCAGACCATCCATATCGATACGCAAACACCGGTATCCTTTGCGTGCCAAGGCCCGCGCGAATAAGACATACAAACGATTCGGTCCGACGCGGTGATTGGAACCGGAGTTCGCCAGGATCACGATCGGCAGAGTATTTTTCGCCGGGGTTGCCGGTCCGGACAAAATACCGAGCCGACTGTTATCAGGCCCGTACTTGATAATCGATTCCTGGATCATTCCCGCTGTGTCAGGCCGCTCATCTGCGCAACTGTTAAAATGCGGCAACGTCATGACTACTGCCGCAAACGGAAGGTCGAAAGACCTGGAAACGTTTCTAGCTTCAGCGAGTTCACATGACCATTCAACAATTTTCTGAATGGCGGCATGTGGTATCTGAACAAAGCGTGCCTCCAGCATCATATTCGCAAAACCCGGATATACGACCTGATCAACCGCTAGGCCCTGTTGCCCCCAGGCCAGTTTGAGTTTGTCGCTGGCAGGTAGATCATCGCGGGGTATGATAAGAATCCGATTTGCTTTTGGACGACAGAGACACAGTTTGATTTTATCAATCTCGGCAATTGTCGCCGGAACGAAAACCGCGCCGCCCGCCTCCAGCAGGCCTGACGCATCAGGCTGATTGAGCGCTGCCATTTGCAGCGCACGGATTTCGCGCAGATATTGGCGGCCACTTTCTACCGGTGCCCACAGGATCAGGCCGTCGATCGCAAGGTCCTGCGCGACCAGAGTGGCTAATGCCCCTCCAAAGCGAAAGCCAAACACAATGATTTTTTTACAGCCCGACATGTCCCTTAACTGCTGGCAGGCGAGTTTAATGCTGCGCAGCCAGTCTGCCAGTCTGTCCGCCTCATCATTCAGCCCGGAAGAATCACCCGTGCCGTGATAATCAAAGCGCAGTGCGGGAATGCCTGCCATGGCATGATAGTCCGCGACATAGCGCAATGGACGATAGGGGTCCATGTATTCAACGCCGAGTGACGGGCAAAGCAGGATTGCGGAATCTGTGCCAGTAGCCCCGTCAACAAAATGAAAGGTACCGAATAATTTCCTGTGCTCAGGCCCGAAAAAAAAGGCAACACGCCTCACCGCGCTGAAATCACGCTGAAGCACTTCGCTCGGCTGCTCAAAGGAAGGATGACTTGTCACTGGCTACCCCAATAATCGGGGGCTGAGTAAAAATTCAAATGCAAAAAAGGTTAATACTGAGACCCCATAGCCATTTCTCCCACTCATAGAGCAATTACTGCACCTACTTTTGAGAAAAATCAGGGTATTTGCTGAAGGACTTGTTTTTATTGAGTTTATTTCGCAACCGGAGCAGGCTACTGGCGGCGTTGGAAGGACCCGCCTGCCGTCGAATGGTGCGCAATTATCACCGTTTTGTGACTATTGGTAGTTACTGGTGCAATCCTGCGCTGAGTCACAGCCCAGCCCGAACCGACCGGCGGGAGGCTATCTGGGTTAGTGCACCGGCAAATGGCAGCATAAGGAACATCGACCGGCCCTGAGCACACTAAATTGAAGAGTCATTAGCTTCTCTTTATAAAGCTATCTTTCTATATAGCTAATACCTTATTTGTAATTAAATATATATGGATCATGCACTTCCCATCGAGTTTTATCTATCAAAGAAGTCATTCACCAAGCAAACTTTGATAAGACGCTGCCACGCGCTACAGGTAATCTCCTAGCAAATTAGTAATATATTTTTTGTAGTGCACACCACACCAATCGCCTTATTCCAAAAAGAGAGGATGCACAGTGGGATCAATAAATTATTCGCAGGCCATTAAACCTGATACCGCTTACGTAAAACGAATTATTGAAAATAGTTTATTGTCGGATTGGGCAATCCGGATCGAATATCAAAGCGGCGAATCCGAAAATACCGGCTGGCAGTTGTGGGATAAAACATTCTTTGCGATCAGCACTGCCGAAGCGGTATTAACGGCATTGCGGGACTGCTACACAAAACATCCCAAATGCGCCATCCGCCTCCATGCAGAAAAATTCCGCCCACAAACTCGCATTGTTTATACCGTCTACGACCCCCAGTACCTGCCTAGCGAAACCGAACTCAAAACCCAGGGTTCTACAAGGCCGGCGTCCCGGGAGTATGAACAGCCTGTCAGGCAGATCAGATCAATTGCCTGAATCCTGATATCCATTCCAACAAGACCCCGCGCGCGTCATTCGACGTTGAGAGCTGTTCTGATTCAAGGTGCCTTAGTACCGACGCATCCCGGGCGCTAACGGTGTCGTGCCCTTCGGCGGGACATAACCGTCCGACAGGGTCTTCATAAAGGCGACAATGGCATCTTCCTCGTCTTCGCTGAGCTTGAGATCCCCCAGCTCCTCAGAATTGACGTTGTCAGTGATCTCGGCGGCCGGCCAGCATTGCTGAGCCAAGGCCTCGGCCTCGGTGGCAAGCGGATTTTTGCATGCCGGCTTTACATCGCGGGTGTTGTAAAAATGGACCAGGCCTTTCAGTGTCTTGAAATAACCGTTATGCATATATGCCTTCACAAAATCGTGGCTGGGGCGTTTATCGACATTGCGTACGGTGGGCACTTTGTGTTTGCCATAGTTGGCCCTGGCGAATTGTGTATATTCAGCACGTGTTTCCAGATAGGCGCCCAGTCCCTTATCCACCCACTTGCGACCCGCCGGATTAAATTGTTTCGGCATGTTGTACCAGGGATTCTGCGGATTACGCGGCACACCGAGATTATCGTATGAGTAATCGGTAAATAGCGGTGGTTCACCATGTCTTCCGGGATCCATCGGATGACAGGCATCACATTTGCCCTTGTCCTTAAACAATTGCATCCCGTGCAATTCTGTTCTGCTAAGTTGTACCCGGCCTGCCAGGTAGTAGTCATACTTTGAGGTAAAGGCATTAACCACCGGAGACTCTTCAAACGCGGCAATCGCCAAGGCGATGTCAGCGTAGGCCTTGTCTGCCTTGGCGCGTTCGGCCGCAGACAGCGTTACAACGGCGCCCTCAGTCTTACAGGTCGTTTTTACATCCGCTGGCCAGTGAATTTTACAGGCGCCCGGCCAGACCTGATCCAGGCTTACGGGGTAATTGGCATGACAGACCTTGTAGACCACGCAGGCGCTTTCCGGCAAGGCCTGTTCGACATGATTTAAAAATGGTGCCTGCGCCTGATCGGCGGCGGGATTACCCAGTTTTTCTCCCGTCGCACGCCCATCCCAGAAATTACCGCCCAGGAACAGCTCTTCGTTTTTATCGTAATGTAATACCGGACTGGTTGTTGCGTAAGCGGCGGTGGGAGGTTTGCGATTACTGAAACGATGTTTGACCGAACCCTCGTAGGTCGCACCGTGCGCATTAAATTTTGCAATATCGCCGGACCAGCCGGTATTGGGTGTATGGCAACTCACGCAACCCTGGTTGCCATTGAGAGAGAGACTTCGATCGAAAAAAATGGCGCTACCCAATTGCTGTTTGGCAGTGAGATCGCCGGCCCTTGACGCACCAATCCCAAGGAATAACAGCGCACAGACAAGGACAATTCGATGATTCATTTCCCACTCCCTGGCCGGGAAAACCGTATCAGATACTCACTCTCCTTAATATACTAAGATCCGACAAAATAGACACCCATTGCATCCTTCACTTTCCCGGCAAATTTACACAGAACCATGAAGGCGAAATCTGTTCCGGACATTATTGATTATCCAGACGCTGCCCCGCCGTCACGGCCGTTTCGCATAACTCTGCGTAACCATCGCCAAGCACCTGGGGGATCGAGTAGGTCTGCGTGCGCATGGCCAATGCCTGGGTCGCAAAGAGACTGCCGCTGCTGAGTACTTCACTTACCGCATTTTCGCGCAGCCCGATACAGTGCCCGGCCTTTTTCTGCCATTCACCAAAGGGAGTGCGCAGATCACGCAAAGCATTTTTTGCCAGAGCAGCCATTCTGTTTTTGTAGTCAGTCACCACCTGCTTGTGGCAGGTGACATCCATGCCGATACCACTGCCACAGCCTGCGTCCTTCTTATAAAACTCGGCTTCCAATGCATCAGCCGCTTCCTGGATTCGCCGTTTGCCGGGTTCGACAACACTCTCCCGCATGAGGCTCACATCAAACAGACATTGCACCAACGCCTCATCAGTGAGCTTAGTAATGGCGTCCGCCTGGGTGTCCGTCACCGCCGATGCCGTGGGTGCGGCCGCCTCTGATGATTTGGCAAAGTCATTATATTGGCCTGAGGCAATTTGTTCGGCACGACGTGCGATTTGTCTTCCAGTGTCACAGCTGGCATCGCGCAGGCTGGCAGGCAGGGCCGGGACTGCTTCAAGTAAACTGGCTGGCGTTTCCATCGTGCCACTGGCTCCAGCAGTGTTTAGTACGCCAAGTGCAAGAAGTGCGCATAAAAAATATAAAGTTCGCTGCAACATAAATCCCCCCGTTAAGGTCAAATTGTCTGATGACAAAAGCCTAACGCGGGCGAGGATGTTAGGTTACTAAAAGTATCTTATGAGAATCTTAAAATTTTCCTAACCGAACGGTAATGGCCAAATACCAAACTTTTCGGGCCGGACTAGTTCCGTTTATTCAAATAGTAAAACTGATACTGTGTGCCATTATTCAGCATACTGAAGTTGGACGTATCGCTGTCAGACGGCATGCCGATTACTGCGAGTGTCGATACCGCTCCACCGTAACCCCACTCATAGGACTGCGTCGTCGGGTTATATTTGAACTGGTAAATGGGCGAATCCACACCGGTTTTCCCCGCATAGAACCGACTGGCGCTATCACCGTACAGCATCGCCCAGCGTGACCAGTCCGTATCCGCGGGTGCCTTGGTAATGTTGTAACTGCGCTGATAAGCGTAAGTCGTCGTATTCGCAACATATCGGAATGTGTAAATACGGGTGGGGACGGACAGGCTTTTCATATGCGCATAGTAATACGTGCCATCATTCGACATGGCAAGGCTGTTGCCATCCGCATCGGCAGGCACGTTGGTGAGTGTCAATTGTGGTATAGAGTTATAGCCGTATTCAAAGTCGGCGCTGTTGGGGTTGTACGCAAACTGATAAAGCGTATCGCTGGTGCCCTGTTTCATAAAATACAGCCGGTAGTCCGTGCCATCGTGCAGGACACCCATGCGGTCCCAGTCCGTATCGTCCGGCGCACCCGTGATATAAAACTGCTTGGTGTATTGATAGCCGCTGCTATAAACGGCCTGATACAGAGTCGGTGCATACTGCGGTGAGGTGCTGCTGCCACCACCTCCGCCACCACAGGCCGACAGTAACAAGGTGGTAGCTAACAGCAAGAGCGAGAGCCATTTTGATTTGAGTTGTGCCAAAGAATGCATTTTTATTACCCCCGTGACGAAGAACCTGGTCTCGTCTACATTTTTCCTCAGTTGTCTTGAGGAAATTATCGAAGGTACGGATGATGCAATCAATTATCCAAAGGTCGGTATCACCCCATACTAAAGTATGGGGTACGGGATAACTATTGGCGCAATGTATAATGTATAGAACGAAAATCTAGAAATTCGCCGCCTCGACTTCCAGATAGGTGCGATTAACATCGAGGCCGATAAACTCGTCAAAATATTTCAGTTTCTTCCATTCCGTCAAATCCAGCTGTTTTCGAATCTCGCCATCGGTGAGCCCTTGTTTGTAGCCAGCCTCTACGCCGGCATAAAACGTTTGCATGCGATTTAACATCTGCTTAACGTCAGCCTGTTGCATCAACGGTCCATGGCCCGGGATGATATTGGAAATTTGCATTGTGCCGATCTTTTGCAGTGTCCCGATCCAGTTTTTCACATTGGCATCACGAAAGCTCGGCATGAGCTGGTTTTCCAACACATCACCGGAAATCAAAATGCGGTCCTGCGGCAAGTAAACCAGCATGTCCGTGGCCGTGTGGGAGCCGGGCGGGACCCACAGCGTAAGATTCACCCCATCTATCATCACCTGCTTGTGGACACCAGGCGCATAGCCCTTGCCAGCGACCACGGGTTTTGTGTTCGGGTATGTCCGCCCCGTCGTCTGTTCCAGAATGCCGATCCATTCGTAACCGGTTTTTTCCATCACGCTCTTGCATTGCTCTGAACTGATGATGGTGGCGCCGGGAAACGCATTATTCCCCAGGACGTGATCGCCATGATCGTGCGTGTTAATGATATGCGTAACCGGTTTGTTCGTGATGGTCTTGACGGCCTGCTTGAGGTGTTCGCCGATTTCGTGGGAAAAGCCGGTATCCACCAGGATCACACCCTTCTCGCCAAGGATGACCGCGCTATTCACCATGTAGCCGCGATTCTCAGCGGTGGGCAATTCGAGCGGCCCCAGCAGGGCGTACACGTGGTCGTTGAGTTTGACGACCTGGGTTTGTGGTAAAGGGGGTAATACCTCGGCCCACACCTCGGACACCAAGGCGAGTAAAAGCAAATACGGAAATAGGCGTTTCATTGCTCGGGTCCTCCTCACTGGCTATACAAGTATAGCCAGTGATCCCAAGCTAATAAGGCAAGTATCGACTAGAAACTACTGCTACTGACTCGATGGCACCCTGAGTTACCACAATTGTACTTATTTGAGGGTAGCGGATTACCATGCTCCTTCTGACCCTGCTGCCAGTGACACGCAGCACAGGTTGATCCATAAGGGGATAACGGGAATGTCGAGATATCCGCATTTGCCGGTGAGTTAGTATGACATTGGGTACAACTTGTTACTTTCTTCGTACTGTGGGTGCCAGGGAAACCGCTACCGGTATGCGTATAGTCGCTCACCCCTACCGTCCAGGCACTGGTACTCTTATGACACGAAGCACACGCGGCGATAGACGTGACGAAGTGAGTCGATGACTTGGTCGTCGCGATGTGGGCCGTATTCGCACCATCATGATTGCCGTCGTGACAGGACTGGCAGGCCTCGAAGGTCACCACGGTATGGTTCATTGAGGCATTGGCGAAGGTACCGCCCGGGTTCTTATGGCAGTTATAACAATCGACCTCCGTACTTCCATTCATGATCGGAATATGCGGTTTCGGATTGGGGTCATCGGTGACATCCACTACCCCGGCAGTACCTGCGGCGTGACATCCAGCTGCCTGGCAACCGCTGGTTGTACCCGTGTGATCGAAGGTCGTGGCTGGTTTAAACGCGCTAGTGGTATGGCACGCAGAGCAGTCCGCACTCGTCACCACATGGTCAGGCTTCGCCGATTTGCCTAAAGCGCCGAGGATGCTGCCGTCGTGGCAATCCATGCACTGTCTGCCAGTCATTTCAGGGCCCGAGTGATCAAACGTGCCGTTGGCAAAGTTGGCGACCGTAGGCGGGTGACCTGCATGGCAGCTGAGACAATCACGCGTGGTAGCCACGTGATTCTGCGCTTTACCCGTTGCAGTCGTCCCGTCATGACAGGTGGTACATGCCAGCCCGACATTCGCACCGCCTGCATCCAGGGTCGTATGGTCGAAGCCTGCGGTGAAACTACCGCCAGCCTGATGGCAACCCTGGCATTGATTCGAGGTAGAGGGATGACTGGGCCCTTTCGCCATAGCGCCGGGAGTGTTGCCATCATGACAGCTTATGCACGCCTGGGCCTTAATTGCGGGATCCTGGTGGTTGACCGGATTGGTCTCCAGGAAGTTACCCGTCGTCGTATGACAGGCATTACACTCCCAACCATTCGCATCCACAGTCGCATGCACGGAATCGGCCGGATGGCTCTTGGCGTTATAGATTGTATTGTCATAACTCGAGTTATGACAGTTGCGGCAACCGGTTGAATAGGCCGGGTGTACCGTATTCACAAACCGCGTTGCCGTGGCATAACCGCTTGAGCTGGTGCCATTTATACCGGGACCATTGGTGGTAGACGTATGGCATGTGCTGCAGTCCGCGCCCGATGTCGGAACGTGCGTGGTCGGTTTGGTGATCACGAGGGTCGTGTCATGTGTCTTGCCATCGTGACAACTGCTGCAGTTGTTTGTGATACCCGCCGCGGCATGGTCAAAGGTCGTCATTGCGAAACTGCTGTACCCGGTGCCGTGACAGACCAAACAATCCGTCCCGTTCGCTGCTGTCATTGGCACGTGTGTGAGTGATTGACCTGTGGCGGTCGATCCATCATGACAAGAGACGCAGGTCGGTGTGGAAGTGGCCGGTGTCGTCCCATTGTTAATCGACACGATAGTGGAGTGGTCAACAACCCCGCCCACGAACGACGGTGCTTGCGGACTGTGGCAATCACGACAGTTAGCAGAGGTTGTAATGTGATTGCTCGGTTTACCCAGTGCGGTGGGGATATTGCCGTTATGGCAACTCGTACAATCCACCGTGGGCGTGGAGCTGCCAAGCGTGCCAAATACGCCCGCACTGTGGTCAACCGTGGCCGTGTGGAAGCTGCCACCCGGCGGGGTATGACACTGGCCGCATCGGGTAGTGGGTGAGGTCTTGGCGGCAAATTCAGGATTTGTCGTTGTGTTATGCACTGAATCGGTGGGCATGCCCGTTGCGTCAGTTCCGTTGTGACACCCGCTACCAGTACACGTTGTGGTTGCATCGAACCCCGTGTGATCCTGACCAAATGCGGGTATGAAAGCCGCTGTATTGTGGCAAGACGCACAATCGGTTCTGTTCGGGTGTGTAAACGTGGCGGTCGGCGCGGGTACACCGGTTGCATTTAATCCATCGTGACAGGTCACACAGGAAACGTTAATCCCATTGGCAGGCAGTTGTCCCAATATGCCATGGCTGAAGATGCCACCCATGTTGTAACTGGTGGTGTTATGGCAAAGGTCACAGGCCTGTGAAGTCCCCGTGTTGATATGCGGGTTTGGCGCAGAATTCTCGCCAGTTATCTGCACACCATTTGCATTACTGCTGCCGTCATGACATCCAGCTTTGCCGCAGGTACCCGGCACCACGACTTTCGGATCAGCATGATTCGGGAAAGGCGTGGTAAAGGTCGTTGTGGTATGACAGGCATTACATTCGACGGAGATACTCGGGTGTCCCGTTGGATTGGGATCGGAGGCTGTACCTTTCGCGACAGTGCCGTTGTGGCAGGCGGAACAGGGCTCGGTAATATTAGAGTGATCGAAAGTGCCATCCGGATTGAGATTCACGAAACTGGTGGTTGTATGGCAATCGCTGCACTCCTGCGTGGTAACCAGGTGATTCGCCGATTTGCCAATGGCGGTAACGCCGTTATGACAATCACTACATTTACCGACGACTTCATTGTGATCGACAAAGCTTGTGATATTGAAACCTAACGGCGAATGACAAGCCTGGCATGCATTAGTCGTTGCCATATGCGTGCTTGGTTTGGTCAACAGATCGGTAAACGTTCCTGAATGACACGTCGTACAGGTGTTCGAAAGACCGCCATGAAAATGATACGACGGGGCACTGGGGTTGACGGACAGATTCGGGTTGATAGTGGCATCGTCAAGCGTAACGACCAGGGCCACTGCACGGGCGCTTGCAACTCCTTGCGCACTAACCACAAGTTGTACTGTGTATGTACCTGCCTTATCGGGCACAAACGTGGGCTTGGCGGTATTTGCACCGGCCAGAGCGGCATTACTCCCTGTCGGTTTCGAGACAAAGGTCCAGGCATAGCTAAGGGTTTGACCCTTTGGGGCAGTCGATTTGCTGCCATCGAGATAGGCTGTATAGGGATCGGAGCTGCCATTGCAAGATAATGGTGGCGGGGCTTTGGTATAGACGGCGCTTGTCAAAAGCGTCTCGCACACGGGTCCCGCATCCGCTTTGAGGACTGCTGTGCTGGCTGTTGTCGTGGAACCAGAAGCGCCTGACGTGCCCGAACCACCACCGCCACAACCGGCTGTAAACATTGCGATAAACAATAGCAGTGCAAACGCCGTTAGCGTTGGAAACCTTCCTGGGAAAGCTCGCTCCTGGTTTGACATGGATCCCCCCTTTGTCTGGAAATAACTATAGAAGACAGTAGGAGATTATCGGCATGGACTGCGTCACAACTTTACAATTTGGGATAAATTTATCCATATAGATTATACGGCTACTTGGCGATAAATATCCCATTTTACCAAATTTGGGAGGGCGGTAATGCTCCTGACGTTTGAGTATTGCTATCGGCAAAGTCATCCGTAATTTCAATGTCGCCTTACACGACGAAACCACGATCGCATCGTTTCATCATGCAATAAGGAGAGGTTTTGCAGCTTCCCGAGGTCCGGAGCTGTCAGTCTTTGTAACGGTAACTGATACGACCTTTGCTCAGATCATAGGGTGAAAGCTCTATTTTCACTTTATCGCCAGCAACCACGCGAATCCGAAAACGACGCATCTTGCCTGCTGCATAGGCAGATAGTTGATGACCATTTTCCAGTTCAACTCGATAGACCGAATCTGGCAGAACTTCAGTAACCGTTCCCTCCATTTCAATAAGATCTTCTTTCGCCATGATGCGTCATTGCTCCTGTGTTCTGATCGCTCTCGATCAAAGGTAAGTGTGCAGAGATGCAAACAGCGGAAGTCCCGCGGATTTGCGTTTTATTTAGCGAACAGCTTGTTGCTGAGAAATTTCGGGAGAGTCTGCTAAAAACACTGCGAGTGGTACTACCGGAACAACTAGAAGAAACTGCTACTGGACGGCACCATACAGGATAATCGACAAATTAGCTATTTATTAAGATTCTTCGGCACAATGCGCATTGCATTAGAGTCGTTCTATCGAGATCAAACGAAGTAAAGCAATCCATACTGAATTCTGTTATACTTGCATTGTTGATTTTGACAGCCATTATACCTATCGATTTGTGTCAAGCTTCGCGATTTTACCCACCTAATCAACCGCGAAAACCACTGGAATTGTTCCCACCTGGACTGGCTCAGTAGAAGACCTGAGCGCACGACGAAGACAAGCAGGGAAGGCCATGCGATTCCACTCTTCAGGGATCAGTTCGTACGCCCGGTGTGCGGGGCATGTACTTACCTAACCTGCTCGCAGATACAGGAGTCAAGAACGTATGAATACGGACGCAGAATACGCAATAAACAATGAAAAATATCAAGTTGTCGCCGTGGAGAAAAGCATTCCTCCTCAGGGCATCGATACCGGCAGCTGGTATCGCTATGTCATCGGACAAGGCAAATCAGAAATCGTTGGGTTCAAGCTTGGCAGTTTGCAGGCGGTGACTGAACACGCCTACGCAATGGTGGACGACCTCAATAATCGTGCTAACAGAGGCGGTTCCTTTTACGCACCCAGGACACGAAAATGACCCAATCAACACTACGTCATACCAAACAGTTTATTCACTTGTTTATCTTGCTGGTCCTGATAGGAACAGCTCTGATCTATTTGATCCCGGCAAAACTGTAAATCGACTGCATGAAACTCTCGGTTCGCAATCTATCTCGCACATCCACCGAAGCAGAGCTACGCACACTGTTTGCAACCTATGGTGATGTGCAATCCTGCAATATCGTGAACGATCAGGATACCGGTATTTCCAAAGGTTTTGGCTTTGTCACCATGGCCAAATCCGATGAAGCCAAGGCCGCGATGAAGAACCTAAATCGCAAGGATGTGGCTGGCGGCAAAATCCGCGTAACAGCCGTCGAGTAGAAGTAGAAAACGCCAGCGGCCCTATACTACATATATAGGATGTTACTTCACAGCCACTAACTTAGGCTGAGTGATTTCACCAGTTACCTCGCTGAGCTCTTCCGCCATGCCCTCCTGAAATTCCAACAGGCAATGGCCTATGCGTATCCGGTCTTTATTGGAGATCGCGTGCCACCCGACCCGCTGCCCGTTCACGTAAGTGCCATTGGTGCTGTTCAGGTCCTGCAAAAAGAAACTGCCGAACAGATAAAGGATCTGCGCGTGCTGACGGCTGGCCCGGCGGTCATCCAGCCGGATATCCTGCCCCTCCTCACGACCGATACGCATGCGCTCACGGCTTAACAGAAATCTCGCGACGATCTGGTTGTGCTGGCGAATCTCCAGGACCGGTAAGGGGCGCTGCTGCACAAATTTATTGTCTTCCACGGCCTTGGGCATCTCGCGGATCCGTTTCTGGTATACCGGCCATGCCAGCGTCTTGATCGCGGTATTGAGGCAGGCGCGATCCAGAACCTGCGATTTACGCATACAGGCGACAATCATCATCATGTCACTTAATAAGTTGATCAGGCGTGGCACACCACCGGTATAGCGCATGATCGCTGGCACCAGCTCCGACGGAAACAGTCCCCTGTCCACCCCGTTACTCGCCACATATAGACGGTATTCAATATAGTTTGCGATTTCCGATTTGCCGAGCGGCTCAATCTGGCAAGTGAGCCGAACCATTTGCGACAGACTGTTGTTGCGCATCGAGGACAACATGTGACGCAGCGTGGGTTGCCCCACCAGCACAATCTGCATAAGCCTCTTGCCGTTTCGCTCCAGCTTGGCCAGCATCCGTATTTCTTCAAGCGTGTCTATCCGCAGGTTGTGCGCCTCGTCCACCACCAGCACGACGTTTTTTCCCTCGGCGTGTTGCAGCTGGCAAAAGCGCTGGATCTCATCAATCAAAACAGTTTTGTTAAACTGAAAAGGTTTCATCCCCAATTGCAGGCAGATGGCCAGCAGAAATTCCGTAGTCGTCAACAGGGTTTGCTGGATACGCCCCACCACAATATCCGCGTCCAGATCGGCAAGGGCATGCTCAAGCAGCATCGTCTTGCCGATACCCGGCTCACCCGTGATCAGCGCCACCCCATCACGTTCGCGCAGAATATAGTTGAGATAATCCCTGGCGCGCATGTGCCCCTGGCCCTGGAAAAAGTAACGCGCGTCCGCGGTCAGCTGGAAGGGATATTCTGCGAGTTCAAAAAAATGACGATACATGTCGAGATCTCTCCATGAGTCCTGGGCCGTTGTTGATGTTGTTTTGGAGTGAGAGAAAAGATGAAAGGCGTAGAGCGAAGGTCAGCGTGCCGGCATCGAGCGATATCCGGATGCCAGGTGAACGTGTCTGTCGATTTTTTACTAATGGTGTGTCAGACAATCGTCGCATCTCCATTTAGTTCGAACGATTGTACCCGAATCAAACGCAAAATATCGATCCCTGTCCGAGAAAAATGCTCGATTGCTTACAAGTTGATCAAATATCTGTTTTGACCTGGACCATCAATGCGAACCGCGCATATTTTCAATTTTATGACAGCGGCGAGAGTGAAGGATGATGATCCAAGATGGGATGTGACGCGATCGGCGGGTACTAGTTTGGTGCAGTTACACTGTCGCTGCAGCCCCAAATCCAGGGATAAATCTGGTATTCTGTCTGCATGTTCCCCGAGCTCAGCACCCTGCAGTTAGTCACCGTCGCGATACTGCCTACATTATTCGCCATCGTGATACATGAAGTCTCGCACGGCTGGGTTGCCATGCGTCTTGGCGACAGAACAGCGTATGCAGCGGGACGTCTGACACTCAATCCCCTCAAACATATCGATCCGATTGGGACGATCCTGGTGCCCGCGCTACTGATCATCACCGTGGGCTTCGCCTTCGGCTGGGCCAAGCCCGTTCCCATCAACTGGAACAATCTGCATCACCCCAAACGGGACATCGCCCTGGTGGCCGCAGCAGGCCCGGTCGCTAATTTGTTGATGGCCATCTTCTGGGCCTTGCTGGTGAAAATAGGCACGCTGCTGCCCCAGGGGTTTATCCTCAGCACACCATTAATCTACATGGGTTTGTTCGGGATCCTGATCAACACCGTGCTGATGGTGTTTAACCTGGTGCCGATTCCGCCAACCGATGGCGGGCGTATCCTCACCAGCCTGTTGCCGCCGCGCATGGCCTACAGCGTGAGCAGGATAGAACCCTATGGCATGTTTATCCTGATCGGTCTGATGCTCACCGGTATCCTCTGGCATCTCATTGGACCGGTGATCCACGCCGTGATGACAATCATCAGAAGCCTGACCGGCCTGGGATAACGAACCTGCAGTTTTAAGCGGAAAGTTTTTGCTGTAGCTGTTCAAGCTCAGTTTTCAACTCATCGTTCCAGTCTTTTTTCTGCGCCTGTGTGCAGTAGTTTCTGAATCTGGCGATCAGTAGCGTTTTCTCCTGATCCGAGGTGGCTTTTTGGATGATTTGTTCGAGAGCGGACGCAAGCAGATAATAGGTATTCGCATCATCGTCTGCGGCAATGGCGGCCTCCAGCTTTTCTATTGCCTGTTCCGGCTGGCCCTGTTTCATTTCAACCTTTGACTTGAATATATCGCAGCGTGAACGCCAGAAGCTTTGTTCATCCTTGTTGGCGAGATTCTCCAGAAAGGTATAGGCCTTATCGATTTCCGCATTTGCAATGCTGAGCTGGATATCGCGATCCAACAGCGTGGATGCGATTCCCAGATGCGCATAACAAAGTGCGACGCCGAGATTCTGTACCCCGGAAAGCGGCAGACTGACAATGCGTTGATTGACATCGCCGTTGGCATCCGCGAGTTTGGCCGCGAGCTTTTCTGATATGGAAACAAACCAATATTCCGCCTCCTTGAAATCGCCTCGTGACAGGAGACTATCGGCCAGTTCCAGACTGACTACCTCATGGTATTGTTCCAGTTTTTCAAGGGCGCGTAATTCAATCAGGGCATGCGTGTAATGGGCGGCATAGAAATAACATTTCGCCAGGAGATAGCGCGCGCGTATGCGTGAATCACCCGGAGAATACAGTTCATACGCATCATTGAAATATTGCGTGGCCTTATTCAGCAATTCCTTGCGTGCATCCTTGATATGCGTGTCGAGTGATTGGTAATAATAGGCCAGGCCAAGATTGTAATGTATCTCCGGATTGTTCGGCTCCCAATACAACGCATCCAGCCAGGCCTTTTCAGCCTCGGCAAAGTCGGAAAGATTGAAATAGGCCCAACCCAGTGCATTACGTTCGTAGGAACCGATTGGCTGCTTACCAATGCCAACCTTGGCGGAATCCAGCGCTTCACCATATTGCCGGTTTGACTGCTGCATTCTGGACTTATAGCTATAAAGTCCGCGCCGCTGAATTTCATCAGGATGTAAATGTCTGAAATAGCCTATTGCAGCATCGATATGCTCGATTGCCTTCTCGTTGTCATCATTCTGGTAATAGTATTGTGCCAACGCCACCTCGATAGTGCCGCATTCCCAGTCAAATCCCAGAGTGACCTCCTCCTGCAGTTTTTTCTCCAACTCGGCAATGTCTTTCTGATCAATCAATTTGCTGATTTCCCGATCGAAACCGAAGAGTCTGTCAATTCGGTTGGCAATGACCTGCAGGATATTCCGATTCGCCTCATGGGCATTTTCCGCCTGGGTACGATCCAGCATATATGCCTTTAATATCTGCGACTGCCGGCCTAACTCCATCCAGGAATAGCCGCCCATCCTGTAGGCGACTATAAGAAAGCGAGGTAGAAAGGAAAAAACCAGGAGTAACCGTCCCAGACTTGAAGGCCTTCTTGCCTTTTTGGCCTCCATCTGGCGAAGGAATTCATGCAGTTGATCATTGGCGACATACAGCCTGGCCAGGCCCCTGAGTGAATACTCCAGACTATCCGGGAATGCAGGATCGAAATTATCAAGGACCCGGTAGAAAGTATTAAACACAGCCCGCTGATTATTGTATTGAGAATAGGCAAATGCCAGATAGCCCCAGGGGATGGCAGACGACGGGTCGACGCGCGCACAAGTATATAGGGCATGTATGGCGTGCCTGTATTTACCGTATTGCAGGTAAATCAAGCCCAGGTTACGGTGGATGTCCGCCACCCAGGGCGTCAACATCCGCGCCATGATGAGATACTTAATCGTCTTGCGTAAAACTATTTTTTGTAACCAGGTATTTGTCACCGGAATATTTGCAATCGCAGGCAGGTCAGGATTACCGTCCTCGGATCTGGGCAATGCAGCTGTTTTCTGATTATTGATATCAAATACGACATACTGGGATAAATTCCACAGGCACAGGCTGACAAAAGAATAGGTTTGTTCATGCAGGATCTTCTGTTCAACTGTATTCGCTGTACGCCGGCTTTCATACAGGCATAACGCCCACCACGCCGCGATATACGCCTTGCGTGCAGTGCGCGCGGCTTGATAGATATCGGTATCACCCTGCCGCAAATAACACAGGGCCTTCAGGTTCAGCGCCTGTGCCTTGATAAACAGTGAAGGCGCCAATCTACAGGCCCGCTCACAGTGATCGATAGCCTTCAGATAATGCTGCGATGCCTCTGTCATCACCCTGATCCGATCCAGCGCAGGTAACATGTCCAAATTATCCAGGCCAATATTCAAGCCGCGAGTATAGCGATTACGCCCCAGGGCATAATATGCACTCCAGCGCCGATTGTTTATCGTAATGGCTTTGTCGAAGGCCACACCGGCGGCATCCAGCAGGTCCAGCTCGGTATAGACAACGCCAAGGTTGTAATACGCCAGATCGAAATCCGGATCTTCCGCCACAGTCTGCAGTAGTTCATGCTCCGCATCTTTCAGGTTCAAGGTGTGCCTGATCTTCGTTTGACGCTGCGGCGGTAGGCGATCAGTGCAGCGGCATAATGTTTCAGGCCCAGCCAACTCACCGTATCCTCGAGTGCCAGATAGCTGAAGATCCGGCAGGCAAGGTCGTACGCGATGTCACTGGCCTGGTATTCCGCATCGGCTTTTGCCTCTACTTTCCAGATACGCGCGCCCAGACTGCCAATCAGTTCAGCGGTGACGATGCAGGTGTCACCGACCATGTGGATTTGCCCGGCAATGCGCGGTCCACGCACCATCTTGCCGATAATGCCGAGAATCACACCCAGGGGAATTTTGAACGGGCCCAGGGAAAAATTCGTCTCGGCCGTGACAGCCTTTTCGATGAATTGCGATATGGTTTCGGTCTGGATGGCGGCGTTCAACGGTTTGAGGGCCTGTGGCACCGTGGGAATGGCGCCACGACCCTGCTCAAACTCGGAGAACAGATCACTGAGATTGGATATCCCGAGCAACAATAGCATGCTGAAGCCACTGGAATTGATTTTTGCCTTGCCACCGCTCAGATCATCGAACTGTCCGATCACCAGGGTTCTGCGCACTTTAATAATCCAGACGATGAGCAAACCCGCGGCCCAAACCGAGAGCACATTCATCAGGGACAACAGCGGTTTTCCATCGGCTTTGGCAGGCGTATCACCAGGTTGTTTTTTGGCAGCTGCCTGGGTTACGGCGTCAGGTTTGATTTTCGGTTTAAAATCCGGATTGACCTTTTTGTATAGCCCCTGGAGATAACCTGTCATCCGCTCATACACAGCGTGGAGACTCGCCTCCGAGCTACGGGTGATCTGACTGCGGTTATCAACTGCCCAGAGCGCAGCCGAAATCAATACCAGGAAAAACAGATTAAGGACAAGTTTCTGCGAGATGATTCGCCGGACCAGGCCGATTAACTGGCATGTCCACAAGCAGGCATAGCGATAACCGATTTCGAGCATGGCAACTTATCCAGTGTTGTTCTTGTGATTTAGCTTGCTAACCGGTGTCCCATACAGATCCCTGTAATATAGAAAGTATAAACCCCAAATTCCCCGAAAAACCACCTTCCATGAACAGGACCCTGCAGGTTACTGGATGAATTTAATCATTATTGTCCAAACGAAAACGGGGTCAGAGGAGTTGACCTCTGACCCCGGTCTGTCAATTTTCTGATTTCTACTTATTTAATAATCGTTTCACGGTATGCATGCCAGGTGGCATAACCGAGCACCGGGACGATAAACACGAATCCTATCAGGGCAGTCAGGAATCCTATCACCGTCAGCGCCAGGATCAGCAAACTCCAGAACACCAGCACCGATTTGTTTCGCCATACCGCATGCAGGCTGGTCGTGATTGCCAGCATGGCCTCGGTATCCTGATCCAGAATCATCGGCAGCGCGAACATGCTGACGACAAAAAGCAGTCCTGCAAAAATGACCGCGCTGAATAACGTCGCGGCGTCTGTCATGGGTACGGCAGCAGAAACGGCAAACTGCCCGGTGATCCCGATGATATCCATCGCTATCGGCAACAGTAGAAGGAGAATCAGGTACGCCAGGCTCAGCAATAAGACAAGCATGAGTTCGTGTCCCATTTCATGCAACGCCTTGCCTCGCTCGTGACGAAAACTCGGTTTATGGTTCTGTTCGAGTTGCTGACTGATATCGTAAAGACCGAATGCGAGCGCGGGACCGACTATCAGCAGACTGGCAATAAGACCGGCCACAAGAAAACCGTTGTCAACGCTTGAAAGATAGACCAGCACCCAACCGATTGCCGCGAATATCACGCCATAGATCAGACTGTGCAAGGGCGCCCGCCGGAAGTCCTGCCAACCTTTTCTGAGCCACCCTAACGGCGCATCGAATGCAAGACTGCGGCAAGGTGCATAGAGTGGAGAGCCATGCTGAAGTGAATGTGCTGTTTTCATGCCACACCTCCTTAGACGAGTTTCGTAAGGGTGATAGCCGTTACAAACGTCAGGCCCATACCCCACGGGATGAAAAACCTGAAAAGCGGGATTAATGCTTCATCGATCCTAATTTTAGCAATAACCGTGTCCTGGTCTACTTGGCAAGCGAGTCTGGCTACTTACTTCTTATAAGAAAAAATTATAAGCGATAGCGTAAAGCAGGCTGCCGGCATCACCGCTTGCGCAGCACGAGGTCCCGAATATCATGGCCGATCGCCAGTACCGCCGGGATGGTAATCAGGGTAAAGACCGTGGCCACCATCAGGCCCCACGACAATGCCATGGCCATCGGTGCGACAAACGGATCCATACCACCCCAGCCGTAGGCGGTCGGTAACAGACCCACCACGGTCGTGGCGGCGGTGAGCACGACCGCGCGCAGGCGCCGACGTCCCGCCAGCACGATGGCGTCCAATATTGCCATGCCTTCCTGGCGTGCACGCTGGATGAACACCAGCAGCACCAGCGAGCTGTTCACCACCACACCGGTGAGCGCAATCATGCCCAGGCTGGAGAAGAACGACAGCGGCATGGGCTTCCAGTACAGACCATGCAGATAAAAACTGAGAATAATGCCGATGGCCCCGAATGGAATCGCCAGCATCACGATAAACGGATAACTCATATTATTGAACTGGATCGCCAGGATGAAGAAGATCGCCAATAAGGCAAACACAAAGGCGAAGGCCAGGCTGACAAACGACTCCTGGTTCTTTTCCTCTTCACCGCCATAGTTCACTTTGACCTTGCCGTGGACATCGCCCTGCCAGTCTTTTTCATGCGCCTTGACCAACTGGTTGAGCTTGACGCTGGTGATCTTCTCCGCGTCGATGTCCGCGACCACGTTCACGATGCGAATCCCTTCCGAGTGGCGAATCGTGGTAAAGCCGGGATAGTCCACGAGTTTGGCGATCTTGTGCAGCGGCACCAGACCGTCGTGGTTGTTGGGGATGAGCAAATCCTCCAGTTGCCGGACCTCCTGCGCACCTTTCTCCGGGAAGCGAATCGTGACATCCACTTGCTCGGTCCCTTTACGGATATGGGAAACCACCAGACCGCCCACCGCCGCGCGCACCTGTTGCGATATCGTTGACAGATTAATCCCGGCATACGTGGCCTTCTGGCGATCGACCACGACATGCAGTTCGTCATCGCCTTTTTTCAGACCACTGTCGATGCTGGTAACGCCATCCACTGTCGCAAGATAGTCCATCAAACCCTGCGCGGCCTTTTCACTAAAGTGATCGTCATAGCTGGAGATCTCCGCCTCCAGCGGCCTGCCCAGCGGTGGTCCGGGTCGAATCGCGGTAAACGTTATCTCCAGCTTCGGAAATTCCTTCGGGATGGTCTTTTCCAGATGATGCATATCCTTCAGCACGTCGTGTTCCGGACGACTCACTGCCGGAATATAAATCGCCCGCACCTGACCGTAACGACTGCCGCGCTGTGTCAATGGGTCCCCTTCATCCAGGGAGACATCACCGCTTTTGAGTAGCGTGGATTCCAGGTACTTGGGATTGATGTAATCGCGCAGGCGTTTGTCGACATCCCGTAGTCGATCCCGCATGGTCTCGATACTGGTGCCCGGTGGCGCGGTCACACGAACCACGAATTCATCGACACCGGCCGGCGGAAACAACTGGAAATCCATTTTCGCTTTTGCCAGCACCAGCGAACCCGCCAGGATCAAGAACGACACCAACACCGTAATCCAGCGAAAACGTAAGGCCATCGTCAACACCCGGATGTAACCATTCTCCAGCGCCACCAGCCAGCGCCGTTCCGGCGGGTGCTTGTGCGGATTGGTGACATGCGCCACGTGGCTGGGCAGGAACAGGAAAGACTCCAGCCAGGAAATCGTCAGCAAGGTGATCACCACCGTGGGGATCGCAACAATGAATTTACCGATAATGCCCGAGACAAAATACATGGGCAGGAACGCCGCGATGGTGGTCATGATAGTCGCGGTGACCGGACCCAGGAGTTCCAGCGCACCGGTCACCGCCGCATCATTGGGCTTGAGTCCCCGCTCCATGTGATACGTGATGTTCTCACCAATAATAATGGCGTCGTCCACCAGCATCCCCAGCACCATGATGAAGCCCATCATGGAGATCAGATTCAGTGTCACGCCGGTACTGTAGAGAACAAACATCCCCGTCATGAAAATGATGGGCAGACCCCACGTCGTGGTCATGGCCACGGAAAAACGCAGGAACAGCAACAGCGACACGAACACCAGCACCAGACCGACGATGCCGTTGTTGGTGAGCACGCCTAAACGTAAACGGGTAAAGTGCGAAAAGTCCTGAAAGGTATCCACCTCGATGTCATTGCCGTAGCGCTCCGGCATGGTCTTGATATAGTCCTTGAGCGTATCCACGGTATCGATGATATCGGCATCGGCCTTTTTGAGGATCAGCATGGAGATGGCGGGTTTGCCTTTTACCTCGTAAATGATGCGCGGTTTCTCCAGCGACTCCGTCACCATTGCGACATCACCCAGCGTCACATCGTTACCCATGTCGTTGGCGCGCAAGACCAGCGACGCGGCATCCTGGGGGTCCTTGAACTCGCCTACCATGCGCACGGATTTCTGTCCCTCCGGCGTATCGATTTCACCACCGGGTGTGTTCAGATTCCAGCGACTGATGGCATTGGCCACGTCGGCGACGGAGATCCGATTGGCCGCCATCTTTTCCGGGTCCACGGTCACGCGCAGTTCTGCCTTGCGATCGCTCAGCACCTGCACGCGCGCAATGCCAGTGAGATTCAGCAAGTCATCCTTGATCTTGTCCGCCAGGCGTTTCAGGTGCAGATCATCCAGCGGTGCCGCCACCGACATGCGGATAATCGGAAACACGGCGCCATCGATCTCCGTCACTACCGGCGGGTCCGGCAGATCGGTCGGCAGATCGGCACGATCCACTGCCAGCGAAATTTCGTTGGACAACTTGTCGCGATTGCTCGAACTCGGGTCGACTTCCATGACGATCCGGCCGGAACCGGGAAAGGACATCGACACCATGGTATCGATGCCATTGAGTGAACGCAGTTCCTGCTCGATGGGGGTAATGATCAGTTGTTCCACTTCCCGTGGCGACGCGCCGGGATACACCGTATCGATCTGAATCTTATCCAGGTTGACGTTGGGAAACGCCTCGCGATTGATCAGGTAGATAGACACCACCAGGCCCAGCACCAGCAGGAATACCGAGACCAGGTTGATCACCAGGGGTCGTTCGACCAGAAAACGAATGATGGCCCTCATTGTGCGGCAGCCCCCTCGGTCAGATTCAGCGCGGGATACTGGATGCTGTCCCAGAGTTGTCCGGTGAGCAGGCGCAGCTTCTGCTCCACCCCGAGCAATTCGATACGCTGCAGCTCCAGATTCAGCTCCGCCGCGGACAACTGGGCCTCGAACTGGATCAGCTGGTCCGTGTCGGTACGCCCCTGACGATAGCGTTTCTCCGCGTCCTGCAGTTTTTTCTGTTCGCTGCTGACGCTCAACGCATACGCCCGAATCGTCTGCTTCACGTTATCCCGATCCGCCAGCAAACTGGCCAGGTTGTATTTCAGGTCTTCCAGCACCTGCTGCTTGTCGCTTATGGCGGCATAGCGATCCAGTTGCGCCTGATACAACTGCGCATCAAAACCGCGGCGGTCCAGGCCGCGGTTGTATTCCAGCCGTAAACCGCCCACCACCTCGGAATCGTTAATCCCGCCGGCAGGGGTGTCGCCCTCGTTGGTCTTGTTACCCAGATACATTACCATGTCGAGTTGATCCTTACGCGCATCGCGACTGGCACGGATGCTGTTCTCGGCGAGTTCGAGCCGACCGTTCACCGTCTGCAAGGCCGGACTGTGCTGCTGCACCCGCGGCAATAACTGCATGTCATCATGTTCGAACACCGCCTGTGGTTGTTGCAACTCCAGACCGGCCTGGGGTTCACGCCCCATCAAACGATTCAGTGCCACAACCTGTTTCACCTGCGCCTGCTTCAGGGTTTGTAAGGTGGCTTCATGGCCTTTCAGTTGTGCCTCTACCTGCAAACGATCCTTGTCTTCCGCCAGACCGAGATTGAAACGGCGCGCGATATAATTTTTCAGGCGCTTGCTGCGTACAATCGCCTCCTGGGTATTCGCAATCTGACTTTGTACCCGCGCCAGGCCCAGATAGATATCCACCAGTTGTGTCGCCACCTGGTCATAACGGCTGGCGCGATCCGCACCGGTCAGTCGCTGTTGTACTGCGGCATTGTCTTTCGCGATCACAAAATCCGGATTGTCCGCACCCTTCTGCAAGGGCTGGCGATATTGCATATCCAAAGTTGTCGTCGTGGCGGGATTGGGCAGGTTCGGACTGATGGCATAATCCGAATCGGTACGATTAATATTCGCATTGAGGGAGAGGCGCGCACCGGATTCCAGTTTACGCGCCAGACTGCCGGCCAGATTCACGGTGTCACTGGGTGCGCCAAAGAGCGATAAGTCATGACTGACGCCACCCTGGGCGTTTAACTGCCAACCCAGTGTACTCTCCACCTTGATACTCTCCTGGCGCGCCTTCTCCACCTGGTATTCGGTGCTACGCAAGGAGGGATAATGATCCACCACTTTCTGCAGGACCTGGTCGAAACTCATGGTCTGCGCATGCAGTAGTGTCCCCGGTAAGGATAAACCCACAAGTAGCCCAGCAATGGCCCTGTGCCTGATGGCGGTTTTCATATTGTTATTTCCGTCGCATGCAGAATAAATAGCTCGAACTTGTATATTAGCCGGTTCGAATATTTGAAACAAATCGGCACTACTCAATAGTAGAGACGATTTAAAGGGCGTCACAAAAAAATTTGAGTAATGTCGAAACAGGGGACCTCCAAACGACTAGAGAATACAGAACCAATAACCATTTACAGGTGATTTTATGAAATTCATGATGCTGATGATCCCCGCTGTGTATCAGGGCGGAAACAAGCCGGGCCCGGACTTCGCGCCCGATCCGCAAAAAGTGAAACAAATGCAACAATTCAACGAGGCGATGGGCAAGGCCCTCACGCTGCTGGACCTCAACGGCCTGCACCCGCAAACCACCGGCGCGCGCGTATCGTTTGCCAAGGGACAACCGCTCATCACCGACGGTCCGTTCATTGAAGCCAAGGAAGTCCTGGGTGGCTACTGGATGGTCGAGGCAGACTCAAAAGAGGACGTCGTGAACTGGGCAGCGAAGTGCCCGGCCGACGACGGTGACACCATTGAAATCCGCCAGGTCTTCGGACCCGAAGACTTCGCGAGTGCAGAGTAAAGGGAGAAGTGCCATGAAATACATTTGCCTGGGCTACATTGAAGACAAGTACTTCGGCCAATTGTCCGAACAGGCGCAGCGCGACTTTATGGATGCCTGTTTTGCCTACGATGAAGAGCTACAGAGAAACGGCCACATGATCGGCGGTGAGGCGCTGCAACCGGTGAACACCGCGACCACCGTGCGGTCTCGACATGGGCAACTGCAGATTACCGACGGCCCGTTCGCCGAGACCAAGGAATTTCTCGGCGGCATCATGATCCTGGAGGCCAGGGATATGAACGAGGCCATTCAGTTGATGTCGCGGCACCCGAGCATAAAGATGGGCGGCACCTTTGAAATCCGGCCGAGCGCCGATTTGTCCGCATTCGTTGCTGAAAGCAAAAAACGCCGCGAGGCCAAGACCACCTCGCCTGTATAACACTCACTGGCGACGCACTACTCGGCAGCGAACGCCTGAGGAAGATACTACCTCGGATAGCGAATAGGCCTGCTTTCTGCAACCTGTCGTGAGCGGCAACTTTCCTTGCCCAGGCACTACTCAGGCGGTTTGTCAGAAACTATTTCCACGTAAGCGAGAATTAACAAACCAAGTTATTGTGCCAGTTTCGGTTTGTATGCCTTCAACCAAGGAATCAGGTCTTCACAATACATGGCCCCGGCAATGTGATAACCCTGCGCGATATCGCATTTTAGAATGCGCAGCCGCTGCATCACCTTTTGGGTCTCAACCCCCTCGGCAATTACCACCAGGCCGAGATTGTGCGCCAGATCGATGGTGGACTGGACGATGAGTGCATCATTTTCATCTGCCAACATATCTATCACAAATGATTTATCGATTTTCAGGCTGTTCACCGGCAGCATCTTCAGATATCCGAGCGACGAAAAGCCGGTACCAAAGTCGTCGATCGATAATTCGATGCCCATACTGCTTAACTGATAGAGTATCTTTCTGGCATGCACGGGGTCGCTCATCATGGCGCTCTCCGTGATTTCGAATATCAGCCGATCCGGCTTCAGCCCATAACGCTGCAGTAATTCTTTTGTAATTTCCGGAAGTGCCGGGTCCTGCAGGTTCCATGCGGAAAGATTCACGGCAAGTTTTATATCCTGTCGATCCAGACCCGCCTCGGTATACTGGCGTAAGGCGGTTTCCAGGATCCATTCTGTCAGCGAGCCAATCAGGCCGGTATGTTCGGCCATGGATATCACCTGTTCGGGCGATATCGCGCCCATGTCAGGATGGTGCCAGCGCAACAATACTTCCACGGTCACCACCTGATGCGAAAATACGTCTATAAGCGGCTGATATGCGATTCGCAGATTTTTTGCCAGCGAGAGTTCCTTATGCAGTTCCCCGACGAGCGCCAGCTTGTCAAGGTGCTCCTCATCGCGTCCCTGGTCATACAGACTGAAGCCAAGATTGTTACGCTTGGCGTGATACATCGCAATGTCCGCATGGCGTATTAATTCTCCCGCATCTTTGCCATGTTCAGGATACATTGCGATACCGATACTGGCGCCGACGTAGAGATTCTGCTTATCGACAACATAGACCTCTTTGATAACGGAAACTATTTTCTCGGCAAATGCCACCACATCATCCAGATCAGCATTCGGCGCCACTATCGCAAATTCATCGCCACCAAGCCGCGCAACGGTATCTGTGTCACGAAGTTTTTCCATCAGCCGCTGTCCAACCTGCTGCAAAAGCTGGTCGCCAACATGATGTCCAAGCGCATCATTGACATCCTTGAACCGATCAAGATCAAGGACCATAAGCGCCATCGTTTGCTTGTTACGATTCATGAGATTAATCGACTGCTCAAGGCGATCGTGCAGCAGGGTGCGATTGGGGAGTCCCGTCAAGGAATCATGCAGCGCCTGATATTCCAATGCGACCTGCCGCTGGTGGACCTGACGACGCATGACCTCGAATGCATTGACGAGCTGTTGAATTTCCTTGCTGCTCAGGCTTTGTAACTGTGCGACGCTGATTTCACCTTCATTTGTCAGCATGCTCGCGATATAACTAATCGGGCGCAGCACCGTGCGGTTGACCAGTATATAAATCAGGACGACGAACACTATTGCCAGTGTTGACAGCGCCCACAAGGCAATACTGATCTGCCATGCCGCCTTCTGTACGGTATCGACCGTATTTTTCGACCAGTTCTGAATACCCCGCTCCAGCGCGGCCAGCGTATTCAGCAATTCCTGCTGTACGGGCCGCACAATCGTTTGCATATAATGAAGGTCAGACCGCCAGATATCCGATGAGCGATAATTCTTTACTGTCTCCCAGCGTTTCTGCCATTCCTTGGACGCCTTGCGCATCTGCTCCAGGGCGAATTCCGATTCCAGGCCCAACTTTCCCTCATCGCTCAATTCCTGCAGATGCTGCAGTCGTTTTTCAATTTCTTCATGCAGTGTCTCAATATTATCTTCCTCTGCCGCCGTCCTCTGCTCGTTTAATCCGGCGAAGCGGATCACTACCGCCCTGAAGTTAAGGATCTTGCGCCGCCACAGGTCACGGACCTCGTCAAACTCGCCATACAATGGCGAAGCGTAACTGCGTCCGTCCGCGATCGCGATTTCACGCAATGCCTGTGTCACTGCGGTTTCAAATTCAATATTCGGTAGTAACAACTTGCTGTTTATATAGGGTAAGACCGGATAGACCCAGTTAGGGTCCTCGCGTTTCTTGATCAGCTCGCTTACCGTCGAGGTGTATTTGCCGAGTCGCTGCTGCAGTTCCGTGATTTGCGGCAACAGGTTGGCGGTATTGATATCCGGGTTTTTGATCAGCGCATTCGTAAGCTCTCTGGCGGCATCAAGGTTACTGGCAATCTGCGCGGTATATTTACTGCTGGGTCTGATGAGTAAGGTATTCAGCGCGATATCCGATGCCCAGATATGATTGCGGATTTTGATTGTGGAGGCGGTAACCTGGTCGCGTAATTTTAGTGCCTGGGTATTCTTTGCCGTGACTTGCTGCGCATACCAGCTGGTAAACACCGCCGCGGAAACCAGCAGTACGGATATTAAACTGGCGAGCCAGATATAACGGCTTTTCAGACTCAGCAGTCCGGTTTGTTTGGGGCGTGGTGGCATATAGTATGTTCAGACCAAGATTATTCGTCACGGCCGGTCACATCCCTTTGATTTTTTCGTTTCCCCTCGGAAAATTTTAGACATATATACGCCGCCCATATAACACTTTATTAAAATCAACAGCTTATATACAAATCGGGGTGGCCAAGGCGGCGCTGAGCCCGGATATGCAATATTGGAAACGATGGCTATACCAGGCCAAGCGGCGGCACGCGGTTCGCCTTACGCAGCGCGCCTAGCAATCTCCCGTGGATTTCAAAATGTTGTCGAAGCCGGTTTCGCCGGATAGCGTATCGATTAAATGAGCACGTTCCGAATGCATTGCGCATGTCGCGCGTGCCGGCTTATCGCTTGTCCGATGACGAGTATTTGTTAAGATAATATCCATGGTGAACGAGATTGCACTGACCAACGAGATGATAGCTGTCCTGGCTATCCTGGGTTTTACTATTTTTCTCTTCGTTTCGGAGATCGTACGGGTCGATGTTGCCGCTGTCCTCGTCATGGTATTGATTGGCCTGTCCAGTCTGATCCCCGGCTACGATGGTCTGGTTCACTCACATGATTTGTTTATGGGGTTTAGCAGTAACGCCGTCATATCCATTATCGCCGTGATGATCATGGGTGCCGGCCTGGATAAAACCGGGGCCATGTCCTCGCTGGCCAGCAGAATTTTAAAGATCGCAGGCAACACCGAAAAACGTATTGTATTTTTTATTTCCGGAACGGTTGCCTTCATTTCCAGCTTCATGCAAAACATCGGTGCCGCCGCCCTGTTCATGCCGGTGGTTGCCCGCATCTCTCGCCGCACCAATATCTCGCTTTCCCGCTTGCTGATGCCCATGGGCTATTGCGCGATCCTCGGTGGCACCATGACCATGATCGGATCGAGTCCGCTCATTCTGCTCAATGACCTGATCATCTCGGCCAACGAAGTGTTGCCGCCCGAGCACGAAAAGATGAAGACCTTCGGCCTGTTTGCCGTGACGCCGGTCGGTATCGCCATGGTGGCGTCCGGCATACTCTACTTCATTCTATTTGGCCGTTTCGTGCTGCCGGACGTAAAGAGCGAAGTCGCCGAACCCGGCAAGACCGCCGATTATTTCGAACAGTTATATCATCTCAAAGGTGATGCCTTCGAATTGCGGGTCAGCGATGACAGCCCGCTGGTGGGCAAGCAGGTCTACGAACTTGAACAGCTGGCGCATGCGATACCGCTTATCGCCCTGCGTACCGGCAGTGACATCAGGGTTGCCCCGGCGCGTGATATCGAGATCACACGCGGCGCCGAGTTCGTGATGATCGGGCACTTCGCGGAGATCGAGTCATTCGCCAACGAATATAAACTCATGCTGAAGAAAAATCTGGAAACGTTTGCGGAGATCCTCAGCGCCAGCGTCGCAGGTATTTCCGAAATCGTGATTCCACCGGGCTCCACCATCATCGGCAAGTCAGTTGACGAATTGCGCCTGCGCAAAACCCTGGGCATATCCATCTTGTCGGTGAAACGCGGCGACGATGTTATCCGCAGCGATCTTCGCAACCTGGTATTCAAGGCCGGCGACGCCCTGGTAGTGCATAGTAAATGGAGTGACCTGCTACCGGTGAGCAAGGACCCGCGCTTCCTGGTCGTTACCGATTTCCCGCGGGAAGAAACCCGTCCGCACAAATTCATTCACGCCATGGTGTTTTTCGCAATCGCCCTGTCCCTGATCCTGTTTACCGATACCCGTCTGTCCATCGCCCTGATGGTCGGCGCCGTCGGCATGATCGTCACCGGCGTGCTGAAAGTCGACGAGGCCTACAAGGCGGTTGGCTGGCAATCGGTGTTTTTACTGGCGAGCCTGATCCCGCTGGGGGTTGCGGTGGAGAATACCGGCACGGCCGCCTGGATTGCGCAACAGACACTGCATCTGCTGGGCGATGTACCGGTGTGGGTGTTGCAGGTGGCGATTGCGCTGCTGGCGACCGTGTTCACCCTGGTGATGTCGAATGTCGGCGCGACGGTCTTGCTGGTGCCGCTGGCCATTAACATCGCGCTTGATGTCGGGGCCAATCCGGCGGAATTCGCTCTGATCGTGGCGCTGGCCACGTCAAATTCGTTTTTCATTCCGACCCATCAGGTCAACGCACTGATCATGGGGCCGGCCGGTTATCGGGTCGCCCATTTTATGCGAGCAGGCGGGTTAATGACATTGATCTTCCTGGTAGTGATGATCGTCATGCTGAATCTGATCTTTTAGGTATACCGGTAAGATCATCGCGCATATCAAATAGCGCACCCGTTATTCTGAATCAGCCATGTGACGCTTCGATGTAGGTAAATACGAGCAGTGCGGTTACCAGAATTATGGGGAACAACATATAAATACCTCAGCCGGTTGGATGAAAAGCTCTTTGCCTACGACATCATGAAAACCATGATGGTTCCAGCCGAATACCCGTTTATGCCTGCCCCATCTCCTGCAATTTACGATACAGCGTGCGTTCGCTGATACCCAGTTTCGCCGCCAGCGCCTTTTTATCCCCGTTAAAATGCGCCAGCACATTCTGCAGGTAACGCTGTTCCGCCTGTTCCAGCGTCATGATGGTCGCACCGGGGTCAAACAGGTGTGCAGATGTCGTTGTGGCGCAGGTACATTCCGGCGGCAGGTGTTCGGGCAAAATCACCGTACCGTCTGCCAGGATCGATGCGCGCTCGAGAATATTGCGCAGTTCGCGGATGTTACCCGGAAAGGCATAATTCCCCAGGCAGTTTAAGGCCTGCGCGCTAAGTGAAAGTTTGGTATCCGGATGGATCCTGTTTAATAACGTATCGATCAGCAACTTCAAATCCTCGGCCCGCTCACGCAGTGCCGGCAGATGAATTGGAAACGCACTGATACGATAATACAAATCCTCCCGGAAACCTCCCGCCTGCACCATGGCCTTCAGGTCACGGTGTGTCGCACAGATCAATCTGAAGTCTGCCTTCAGTGCATCGATACTTCCCACGCGGCGAAAGGTCCCGGTCTCAAGCAGACGCAACAACTTGACCTGCATCGCCAGCGGAATGTCTCCGACCTCGTCCAGAAACAGTGTCCCGCCACGGGCCGCTTCCACCAGACCGTGTTTCCGGCTATGCGCTCCGGTAAAGGCGCCTTTCTCGTGACCGAATAACTCGCTTTCAAACAGACTCTCCGTTAATCCCGAACACTCTACCGGGACAAACGCGGCTGACTGCCGTTCGCTGGCATCATGGATAGCCTGCGCCACGACCTCCTTGCCCGTGCCGGTTTCCCCCTGAAGCAGGACGGTGGTATTGGTAGGCGCCACCCGTTGCACCAGGTTCAACATCTGGTTAAATGCCGGCGACCGCCCGACCAGACTGCGCTGCGACACATCCACACTCGCCAGCTTGCTGCTCTTGAGAATCTCGACGAGATATTCAATCTCACCGTTACGATTGCGTAACGGACGCGTCTCAACATCAACGTGTTCCTCGCCGCGGGGCGTATGATGCAGATGCAGGACGCGATGCGGTTCACCACTCTCGAGGCTGGCCTGCAGCGGACAGCTCTCACCGGCGCGATCGCAAGGCACGGTGTAGTGATGCGAGACCTCGTAACACTTTCGGCCTTTCAGGTTTGGCCCTGTCCCATAGTGATTGATGTAGAGCTCATTGGCGCCGACGATCTGGTAGTGCCGATTGAGCAGGATCGCAGGCTGGGTGATCACATCGAGGACCCCACCCAGGCATTCTCTGTCCAATTTCTCGTCTGCAGGCATGTTGTCACCTCGATAATTGTCATTCCTGACATACCGGATCTTAGCAATACTGTCATTCATGGCAAATGTTCGCACCGGGCCAGATCGGCACAAACTTTTTTCTTCTTTAATTACATTAAGTTAGAAAATTATCGACGCTGTCTGTCGTCAGCCAAATCTGGCACAGGAATTGCGATGATCGGCATAGTCAAGCCACAAATTATTGGAGAAAAGTCATGAAAGGCAAAGTCCTCGTTATCCTGGCCGCAAGCGTGCTGGCATTCCCGGTTTTCGCTGCAGGCCCGCAACAACCCAGTCGTCAACCGTATGGACCGTCCTGGAACTGGGATCCGAATGTGGTAGGTGAGAAATTCGTTTATCGTTATCGTCACCAGACCGCAAATCAGTATCAGGAGCAAAACACGGCAACGGATACCGAGCAAAACCGGTTCCGGGAAAACAATGCCAATCAGCAACAGTTGCCGGCAGACGGCGCTAATAACCTGGGTTGGTAAGCTTCAACAGAAATAGCGAAGCGTCGGTGGCAAATACGCATGTATTTGTCACCGACACCCGTTAAATATTTCCCGCCTGATTCAGCCGATAAGGTGCCGAGGCAAGGTTCTCCAGCAACTGCAGGTCCTTACCCGCCAGATACGCATACCCGTTTTTACGATCGCGCTGGAGTTCCAGCGCAAGATTGCCCGGCACAAACTTGTTCGCAACAAGATGAAAGTACCAGGCAGCGGGATAGCCGGCGGCCCGATCAAACTCGCGTAGTTGATTTCCCAGAGCCACACCGGCTTTCGTGCTGTCCCACTGGAATGGTGTAAGTGTGCGGGCATGTACTGACATCAGGGTTGCGTCAAATCTGGTGGCGGCATCAGGATCGTAACGTTCGAGGTTCGCGAGCAGCCAGTGTTCGCAAAAATGGTCATTCTCGGCCGCACGGCTCTGCGACCACTCCGTCAGAAACCGCCCCAGTGGAGTCTCTTCGCCCCGGACAAGCAACTCACGCGCATCGAGCAGCCGTGCAAAGCGGTAGCGCGGACTGCCAACCGGATGCGCATCGACTTTCAGCGCGTCGATTGGCTCTACCAGGGTGGTACGATCCTGTGGCGGTTGCTCGGGGTTGATCAGTTTGCGGTCCCACAGTTCCTGCAACTCCTCCACTTCCAGTTGTAAAAACTCCTCGGGTGCTGGCCCATAAGGCGCGACAAAGTAATGGATGCGGCCCGCGTGCCGGGTCACCAGCAGTTCCTTGTCGGTGTAGGCCGCAAGAAATTTCTCAAAGTCATTGCCGCACTTCTTCAGCTCACTGCCCACCCAGTCTTCCAGCGCGAGACCCAGGCGATTGCCGTCGGGAGAAAGCACACCGCCGACACGATACCAGCCACCTTTACTCAACACGTGGCGAAACTCGCCATGCGTCATTACATTGTTTGCCGCCTCAAGCAGGGCGTGATGGTGTGGGCGTGGTGGTGCGGATTCGATAACCTGGATTAATTGCCGCCGTGTTTGACTGTCCATGCTAAAAGTCATAAGTATCTCTCTACCTTTTATCCCATCAATCCGGTTTTGTTCACGTCCAGACATGCAACCGTAACGCGTTTCTCGCCTGTCGCAAGCGCCGCCTTTGTTAAAACAATCATCATATCGTTTCGTAACGACCAGAATTTTATGGGGACTGGTGCGTGATGACAAATAGAGATTGCGCGCGGCACGCTGGCCGGGCTTTCAGGCCTTGTCGCATTAAAGACAAAATTTGTTTTAAAGACGACAACGTCATCTTGCTGCTCATGTAGCAAAAACGACAATCATCAGGACGTGTGACGGTTACACTCGGGGAAGATGGCGTTTGGTTAGCGCGCAAGGCATACGCATTCCCAAACAATGCGGCTCGCCAACAATTTTCCGCCGCTCAAGCATGCGCTCACCCGCAAACTTACCGGGAAACAAACCTCGTCCGGCTTGTTGCCACGTTTGTTCGGATGATCATCACTATCCCGGACTCAGCCCAGCATGGCCTCGACGACTACCGGCCACGCCCGGGCAATATTTTCCATGTTATAGCCGCCACCCCCCAGGCCGATGACGCGTCCCTGGCAGAATTCATCCGCCAGTTGGCACAGGCTCTGCGCGACATGGCGGTAGACCTCGGGTGAATATTCCAGGTGAGTGATGGGATCGCCCTGCATGCTGTCAGCGCCGCATTGCAGGATAATGAACTCGGGCTCGATGGAGCGAATGAACATCTCCGCGATATTCCACAATTCGATAAAATCGCTGTCTTTGGCGTGCATGAACATCGGAAAATTCATCATGGTGCCGACTGCGGGACCCGTGCCGGTCTCATCCGCGTCGCCGGTACCCGGATAGAGGAACTGCCCATCTTCATGAAAATCCACAACGAACAGCTTGCTGTCACTCTCGTAGTTATAGAACACGCCGTCGCCGTGATGCGCATCGATATCGACGTACAGGATTTTTTGCAGGCCATGCTTTTGGCGTAAATGTTCAATCGCAATCGCACAATCATTGAATACGCAAAACCCGCTGCAATGATCGCGGTAGCCATGATGCAGGCCGGCGATGGGCACAAAACCGCGCCGGTATTCTCCCGCGACGATGCGGTCGATCATGTCGAGGACGGAGCCTACCACCGTGCACGCGGCATCGTAGATACCTTTTCTGGCCGGGGTATCGCCATGATCCAGGTAGCCGAAGCCGACCGCCGATCTTTGCCGGATTTTTTCAATGTACTCCTGTGAATGGAAAAGCCGTAATGTCTCCGCTTCGCAATGCGTGGGCTTGAGCCAGTCCACCAGAGTATTGAGTTGCCGCTGCAGCATGCCATCGAGAAATGCCTGGTGGCGCAAAGGGCCGAACGGGTGGGCGTCTCCGAAGTGGTAATCTGCCAGTTCCGGACCGGCGATAACGGCGATAGAGGAAGTCGACATAAGAGTTGATCAACATCAATTTTCCATGTGAAACATTACACTAAAAGCGGGAAAATTACTTGAAAAATACTGTGCAGAACTCTATTTTGGAAAAAACCCTGCAGGTTTTTTATTATGCACCCAGATATCATTTCCGAACTTGAATTCGAATTTACGGTAAAGCCATCTGAGCTCGAAGAGTTCAGCCATTTCCTCCTCGATTTTAACGGCAAGGCAATTTACTGTGACGAGGATGCGGAAGAGAAGGTGGTTGCCCGTCTCAAGGGTCACCGGCTGGATCTGGCAAGTGCGCGTGAACACTACGAGGACCTGCAGGAGCTGTTCGACAGCATCTCTGCGGAGGTTTCCGATCTGGGTGCGCATATCCTGACGAACAACGAATGTTTCGTCGAATGTTGCAGCCGTGACGAAGTCGAGACAACGCCTTGCGCCGCGCTGGTGTATATCGATGAACTCGTCGTGGAAAAACCTTACCGCGGCATGCATATCGGTACCGAAATGCTCAAGCGCATGAGCCAGGTCATCGACCTGAACAAGACCCTGGTTGCGCTGAAGGCGATGCCGATTCTTGATGAGGACATGAATGAACGGACACCGGCACAGATAAAACAGTTAAAGCATTTTTATAGCAAGCTCGGTTTTCGCCATTCCGGCGAACACTACATGGTCAAGGATGCGCGTGACTGTCATGCCCAGCGCAAACGTGCGCTGGCCCGGGAAGGCGTACGCATCCCGTAAGCCCCACCTTAACCTAATATATTGGTATATCTGGCAATACGCCGTTTACCGTCACCTACCGACGAAAGTATGTAGTCGTACATACTTTTGGTTAATAGGCGAAGTCGCCACCTTTCCCCATAATTTAATCATTGAAAACACCGGGGAAATCGCCATGCCTGTTCCACATCACCTAGCCGCCCTGCGCAAACCCAGCATCCTGGGGGTCTGTGCCCTGTTCATCCTGAGCGCCTGCGGCGGCGGTGGTGGCAGCGGCGGCAGTACCACGACCACGACACGGACGCCTGAGACCGTCGTGTTCGTTGCCGACAAGCAAACGGCAGGTACCAGGGAACTCTACGCAGTACAGGATGACGGCAGTGGCCTGGTCAAACTCTCCAGTACACTTCTCAGTGGCAGCGTCGGCATGTTTAAACTGTCACCGGATAAAACCAAGGTCGCCTACACGGCGATAGAGGACAGCGCCGGCGTGGCCGACCTCTACGTGGTGAATGTCGATGGCACTAACCATGTGAAGGTCTCGCAGGGACTGGGGCCGAACGCGGATGTCGGTCAGGGTTATGGCGCAGATGCCTTCTGGTGGTCACCCGACAGTACCCGGCTGGTATATCTGGCCGATGCGGATATCGATGAGATTCAAGAACTCTACCTGGTGAACGCCGATGGCAGTGATCACCACAAGATCAGCGGCACGGTCGGCAGCCCCGCGGTCGTACGCATTGGCGAGGCGAGATGGTCGCCGGACAGTCGTTACGTGGCGTATTACGTGCGGACACTGACGCGTACCGGATATATCGTCGATCGTTTCGCCATCAATACCCATGACACCACCATCGGCGGACGTAACAGCGTGCGTGTCAGCGGTTCGGCCATCATGACCACCGTCTCGGCATCGGTACAGGAAATGGCCTGGTCACCGGACAGTACGAGAATCGGCTACGTCTCCTACGAAGACTCGGGCAGCATGCGCGAGATCTACATCGCCAATGCCGGTGAAGACAGCGGCCTGTCGACCGGAAAGCGTAGAGTAAATATTCCCCTGACAAGCGGCCAGAGCTGTTTTTTCCGACTCTATTGGTCGGGAGACAGTCGTTATCTGCTGTATTACGCGACGCCCGGTTTGTATACCCATGACACACAGAACAGTACCGCGCGCAATGGCATCAACATCTCCGGCACCCTCGCCGCGGGCCGTTCCATCGATCGCTTTGCCTGGTCGCCGGATTTCAGTCGAGTCGCTTACACATCCACCCAGGATATTGCCGGTCAATATGAACTGTATTCGGCCTTACCTGATGTCGCTGCCAGCAGCGTCAAACTCAATGCCCCTCTGCTCACGAATGCCAGAGTGAACCAGTTTTACTGGTCACCCGATAGCAGCCGCCTGGCCTACGTTGCGGATCAGGATACAGTCGGCGTGACCGAAGCCTATACCGTGGCGGCGGCCGGCGGCGGCGCCCCGGTAAAAGTCTCGCTGGATAATCTTACGAACAGTAAAGTGGAAGCATTCAGTTTGAGCTGGTCGCCGGACGGACAGCGTATTGCCTATGAAGTGAGAAACGGTGATCAAACCGGCCTGTACGTCACCACACCGGACGGCAACAGTTTGGCCCATAACGTCACGGGCGCGAGTTTTGCGGTGAATAGCAGATTCTTTTACCGGCCCTATATCAACGAATATTACACATATTCACCCTGGAGCACGGACAACCGCTATTTTATCTTCGCAGGCTCGACCGATCCGGCGACTTCACCCCACCTGCTATACCGTGCGGATGTCACTGCTTCACAACCATTGAATATTACGGGCAGTGTCGTTGCCTGCGGCGGTGTGAACAGTTTTGATTTTTAGCGAATCATTCGTGCCAGACAGCCAAACTTTCACGGGGTTTTAAAAGTGTATTTTTCTGTCACGTTTAAGTTAAGATTGCCGCGTGTCAACGCTCAAACGTCTCGCCTCACAAACCGCTGTATACGGGCTTAGCTCGATCATCGGGCGTTTTCTCAATTATTTACTGGTTCCCCTCTTTACCTACACGTTTACCCCCGTTGAATACGGCACCGTATCTGAATTCTATGCCTACGCGGGATTTTTTGCCGTGTTTCTGGTGTTCGGCTTCGAAACCGGCTATTTCCGGTTTCGCCCGAAAGACGCATCCGCGCCGGATACGGTTTATTCCACCGCCCTGATATTTCTGCTCAGCGCAAATCTGATCTTTTTTGTTGTTTTCTGGCTTGGCAGCCCGGGCCTGGCGCAGTGGCTCAAACATAACGATCACCCGGAGTATATCGTCTGGGTGGCTGCCATCCTTGCCATGGATGCGGTCGGTTCCATCGCGTTTGCAAAATTGCGCGCACAGGAAAAAGCCCTGCGTTTTGCCTCGATCAAGATACTCGAAATCCTGGTCAATGTCGGCCTGTGTTTGTTTTTTATCGTGTTATGCCGCAAGGCGTTCGCGAGCCAGCCACAGTCCGCCCTTGGCGCCATGTGGAATCCGGCGCTTGGCGTGGGTTATATTTTTATTGCGAATCTGGTGGCCAGCGGCGCCAAGCTCTTGCTGCTCACGCCGCAATTGCGCGGCATCACGCCGGGTTTTGATCTCGCACTTTTCAAACAAATGCTGCGCTACTCCCTGCCGATGGTCATCATCGGCTTTGCCGGCATCGTCAACGAAATGCTGGATCGGGCCCTGATGAAATATCTCTTGCCGTACGATCTGAACACCAATATGGCACAGCTGGGTATTTACAGCGCCTGTTATAAACTGTCGATTGTGATGTCGTTGTTCATCCAGGCGTTTCGCTATGCGGGCGAACCCTTTTTCTTCGCCCATGCGCAGGAACGCAACGCGCCAAAAACCTATGCGGATGTCCTGACCTATTTCGTGATTCTCTGCGCGTTCATTTTCCTGCTGGTGACGTTGTACCTGGACGTGTTTAAGTATTTTGTCGGCACAGCGTTTCGCTCCGGCCTGCATATCGTACCGATACTGTTGCTGGCGAATTTGTTTCTGGGGGTGTATGTTAATCTGTCCATCTGGTACAAACTGACCGACCGTACCCTGCTGGGGGCATTTGTTTCACTGGGTGGCGCGGCACTCACGGTGATATTACTGCTGTGGTGGGTACCGATATACGGCTACACAGGCGCGGCCTGGGCAACCCTGGTTTGTTATTTTTGCATGGCGCTCGCATCCTACCTGTTGGGCCGCAAATATTACCCGGTGCCTTACGCCCTGATGCGTATCATGGGGTATGTGCTTTTAGCGGTCGCGTTCTACCTTGTTAATACCCAAATCAACATTCACTACGAAATTCCTGCCATGCTCTCAGGCACATTATTGTTACTGACGTATCTTTTAGTTGCCTATTGGTTCGATATCCGGAAGGTGTTGGTGCGGGCCTGAAGGAGCGTCAATTTATTTCAAGGCCTTTGCCGCCTCTTCCTTCGTCACCAGGCCACAGCTTTGTAATTCGGCGTCATACGTTATCAGCAAATCGCCCTTCTTCAGCATGGCAAGCAGATGCGCCGCTTTCTCCTGCCTGCTCATTTCGACCAGGCCGTAATCGGTACCGTCACGCGTGACAAAATCCTCAAGCAGGGCCTGCAATGCCTCTTGTGATAATTCGTGATACGGAATAATCATATCGTTACCTGAATCTTTACGCGTTATTGTCGATCCACTCCAGCAGACGTCTCTCTCCCCAATATTGCGCCAGGCCGGGGATCCTGCCACTGATAAAACCGACATGGCCGCCGTGCTCCGTCAACTCCAGCCAGACATTGTCCGGCAACTCGTCCGGCGTCGGTGGCGTATGCGCATACATGAAGGGGTCATCGCGCGCATGCAGGATCAAGGTTGGCACGCGGATCCGCGGGATAAACTGGCGACTGCTGGCGCGTGCATAGTAGTCCTCCACGCCGTCAAACCCATGCAGAGGTGCGGTGACCTGGTCGTCAAACTGCCAGAACGTCCCGAGTTTATCGATGTCGACATGCAGCGGGGAAGCCACCCTGGCGTATTTCCGTTTATATTTTTTTCGCATGCTGGTAGTCAGATACCATTGATACAGGCGCGAAAAACCCGCGTTCATACCTTGCGCGGCGTGCGCCAACTGAAACGGGACGGACACGACGGCGGCACGCTGTAACAGTGTATCCTCGCCGCGCTCACCCAGCCATTTGAGCAACACGTTACCCCCGAGCGAAAACCCCACGGCGGCGTAAACCTCGATATGCATTTGCTCGCGCAGATACTCCAGGATGCGTTGCGGCTCGTCGCTCTGCCCGCTGTGGTACCACACTGGCAGGCGGTTGGGGCCTCTGCCGCAGCCACGAAAATGCATCACACACGTCCGATAACCACGCCGCCCGAGTGCGTGCATGAGGCCACTGGCATAGCTGGAATGGACACTGCCTTCAAGCCCGTGCAGGAGCAGCACCGTCTTGCCCGTTTGCGGACCAGCCCAGGCCAGATCGATGAAGTCGCCATCCGGCAATTCCACCCGCTGCCACTCAATGTTCAGCCTCGGCTTTAACCGCAGCAGGCTGGACCATATCGTCTGGGCATGCGCCCCGCGCAACCACCAGGCGGGTTTGAATGTACTCTGGATGACAGGCAACGCAGTTTCCTCTTGCGGGTTACGCGTAATCATAATGGAAACGGGAAGAGATTTTTAGCGGGAAAAAAAATGCCCCGCATCAGCGGGGCACGTATCAGAACGTAGTGTCGTGATGGATTAACGGCGAGAACCACCGCGGCTCACATCGCTGACGGCCAGGGCAGCGCCACCGCGCGCCATATCCGAACCGCCGGCACCCATCGAGCTCACCAGGGTCGCGCTGTCATCATCGAGGAAGCGGTTCACTGAATCGGCGCCGTTGCCATAACGCACGAAATCGGTAAATGCGTCGCTGTCGTCTGCCAGGGTGTCGATGCGGGTGTTGTGAATGTCGTTCGGCATGTTGGCCCAGCCTTCTCCCCACACACTATTGTGATCCGCCAGCGCAAGCGGCGAAACGAAAAGGGAAGCGAGTAAAGTTGCGGAAGCTAGTTTCATGATTCAATCTCCATGTGTAGTAATAATAATAACCCTCTGGTATTTCCGTCAGGTCTGTTACATTGACGCACCGATACTGGAGTAGTTCCAACGCAACCGGCACAACACTACAATAACGCTACTTGTTTTTCCGATATGTGAAACGCTAGACACTATACCTGCGACAAATGGTCGCAGCCTGTGCGCACCTGATACGTGCGAATCAGAACCGCCCGCTCACTGACACGCTCAGCACGTTGCGCGCAAAGTCATCGCCCACCTGGTTCGAATCGCGCTGCAGATGACGCAGATCCACGCCGGCCAGAATGCCCTTGTGCAACGCGTAGGCGATCCCAACTGAAGCATCGTAATAGTCGTCTTTGATCGCGCTTTGCTGGTAATCGGCCTGGCCATAGGAGAAGGCATACTTGGCAAATACGCTCGCACTGTGACGTTGCCGCCACTGCATGCTGAATTGCCGATACAGATAGCCCGGCGAACCCGGCAGTGTCGTCTCCTCGAGCGCATGCGACAGCTCGAGCTGCAGGTTACTGTCTTTGGACACATACCAGTTCAGGCTGGCCTTGTAATCGAACGCATTAACGTCATTGAAGGCAACGTCGTCGTAGTTCTGCGTCAGATAACCAAGCATGACCTCCGCTTTCAGGCGCGTGCCCAGGTCCACACCGTAGCCAACACCCGCGCGGTAGCCTGTTGAACTGCGCTCATATCCCGCCTCATCGAAGCGCAGCTTGTAATCACGCACGTCCGTACGCAGCTGTGCAAACAGGTAGCGTTTACCGGCAAGTGCATAGTTCAGCCGCGCGCCAAGCGCGAATTCATTGCGATCCCGGTCGTCATTGAACAGGACACTGCCGGCGGCGGGCGTGTTGCGGTAATCCAGATTGCTGGCATTCCCTGCCAGGGTCAACGAGACCTTGTCCGCGCCCAGCTTGATGCCGGCATTGGCCTGTCCCTTGTAATAGATGGTGGGCTCGTCGCCGCTTACCGCCTCGATCGAACCGCGTGCCTCGTGCAGGCGCGAATAGGACAGCCCGCCGAACAGGTTGCTGCGCTTGTTAAAATCGTAACGACCAGAGGTGTGAACCTGGTAATCAGTCGTATTCTCACTGGAGTAATCGTTGAAATACGCCGCATTGACACTGGCGCCCGCCTCGACGGCATGTTGTTTCCAACGACTCATCATGGCCCCGCCCACGCTTGCGCGCAGGGTAGTGTCGCTCACTGCGCCCGTGTCGGTGGCATAGATATTGTCATTGTATTCGTAGGACAGGCTGGCATTCGGCGAATACTTGAATCCGCCCAATTCCGCCTCCTCTCCCGACTCTTGCAGTGGTGCCGGAGTATCCGAGTCGGCCGCACGGATATACTCGGCAGCCATAAAAAGTGCAAACAGGAAAGTAATCCGCAGGCTAAAGCTGATCGTGGGAAGGTACATGCGCATATATCACCATTCGAGAATTTCAAAAGCGGGCGATCATGGCGCAAAACACGCAGGCATACCAAGACCTGGGTCAAGAAAATCGTTCCAAGCAGTGGTATACGGGCGCACATAAGAATCATTCTTACATGGCAGCTATACCGGTTTTCTGCGAATGCAGCGCGTGCAGGATCGAAACAGGAACTATTAAACCGCAGTTATAGAATTGCCCGCTGAGTCTGATTTCCGGTTTTGATGAAAATTTTCCTAGCCCAGTTGATCATTGGCAACATGATAGCGTGGGTCCTCGATGACGTTGACTTCAACCAGGTTCCCTGCCTTCTTCAGCAATTCACGACACTCCAGACTCAGATGGCGCAGGTGAAGTTTTTTACCTGCCTGAATATATTTGTCCGCCAGATTATCAATGGCTTCGATAGCGGAATGATCCGCCACGCGCGAATGCTGGAAATCAATAATTACCTCATCCGGGTCAGTCTCCGGATGAAACAGCTCCAGAAAATTTTTCACTGAACCGAAAAACAGCGGACCAGTGAGTCTGTACACGCGGGCACCGTTTTCGTCGTCGTAACTTGCGACATTGATATGCTTGGCGTGTTCCCAGGCAAAGACCAGTGCCGAGATAATCACACCAACGATCACGGCAATAGCCAGGTCCGTTGCTACCGTTACCGCAGAGACCAGGATCAGAACAAATGCATCGGTGCGCGGAATCTTGCCAATGATTCGAAAGCTGGTCCATTCAAAGGTACCCAGCACAACGATAAACATCACACCCACCAACGCCGCCATGGGGATCATGGCAATCAGTTTCGAGGCAAACAGAATAAATGCCAACAGGAACAGGGCGGCCGCGATGCCGGACAGGCGTTGACGACCGCCAGAGTTCACGTTGATCATGCTCTGTCCAATCATGGCGCAGCCACCCATGCCACCAAACAACCCGGTGACAGTGTTAGCAATCCCCTGACCGACACACTCGCGATTGCCCCTGCCGCGGGTATTAGTGACGTCATCGATCAGCGTCAGAGTAAGCAGGGATTCGATCAATCCCACGGCGGCGAGAATGAGCGCATAGGGAAAGATGATTCGCAGGGTTTCCCAATTGATCGGCACCGATGGAAGATGGAAACTCGGCAGACCACCTTCAATCGACGCCAGGTCACCCACGGACTTGGTATCGACATGAAATGCCAGCACGATCACTGTCACGGTAATGATAGCCGCAAGGGAAGAAGGCACGATCGTGGTCAGGCGCGGCAGGAAATGCGCGATCGCCATGGTCAAGCCGATCAGGCCGATAAAGATATAGAGCGTGCGCCCATGCATCCAATCCACACCGCCGCCCGCGCCCTGGATATGAAAATGCTGCAATTGCGCGAGAAAAATCACAATCGCCAATCCGTTAACAAAACCGAGCATAACCGGATAAGGCACCATACGAATATATTTGCCCAGGCGCAGCAAGCCTGCACCGATTTGTAAAATCCCGGTCAGCACGACAGTGGCAAACAGATATTCCACGCCATGTTGAGCGACCAGGGCCACCATGACCACGGCCATGGAACCGGTGGCACCCGAAATCATGCCGGGACGTCCACCAAAGATTGATGCCAACAAACCAACCATGAACGCCGCATACAAACCGACCAGGGGATCGACACCGGCGACAAAGGCGAATGCCACGGCTTCCGGCACCAGAGCAAGCGCCACCGTCAGACCGGAGAGAATTTCGTTTTGCACACAGGCACGGGTGGCACAGCCAAGTTGGAACATCGCAGGGAACCTCTTTGCGGACATCAAAAGCCGCGCATATTAGCAGAATCTAATATATGCGAAAAGCTATAAAGGCAAATGACACACGCAAGAAAGGTGTACACGAGAATTCCCAATACCCGCACCGGCACGGCCACAGAAATTCAGTGCGCTGGTGCAACTCCATAGCTGCATGAAACGACACTCTATATATAGTATTAGGCAGTTAACATTGTGTTTGGATTGCCGCTTATTTCGTCGTCGTAATCTTTTTCCGCCGATCACGTCTTTTCACCGGCTCAGGCGCACAAAGGCACTCAATCAAGCGCTCCTTGCCTCTAAATTAGCCAGGGAGTAATACGACTTACCAGTAGTAAGATGCCGAAATCTGGTACTCACTGGCAATCTGTTTCTGAAACGCCAGGCGAATATCCCAGTTACGTGATGAGCCGAAACGATTCTCCCATTGAATGACGGTGTGTTTGCTGTGTGACCCGTTAAGATATCGCTGTTCACCCAGTGACAGGTTCGTTTTCCAAAATGGCTTGGCGCTGATTAATATGCCGATGCGGGGTATTACACCGAGGGTGCCCATTTCCTGATGGTTTGATTGGCCAAAAAAATCCAGCATTCCCAGTAGCGTGAAATTCGGTGCAATTGATACAGCTTTGCCAAACCCGCCCTTTATATTAACGACGGAACAGTTACTGCAGGCCAGATCCTGGCTTTGAATCCCGACAGAGAAATCCCAGGCCAGGCCACCGTCACCTGGAAGCGAAGTATGTGACGCATTGAGTGTTTCGACTTTAACAAAATCGAGCTTACGAAGCTGGAACGCATCGTTCAGATAAAAAACACTCAAGTCAAACATGGTTAAATAGGAATTGCTGATGCGCCCATTATCCGTTTCCAGTGTGTCATAGTAAGCCGGTCGTATCCTCAAGAAGACACCATCGCCGTATTGATTATTATGTACTACACCAACGCGGAGTGTGTCAGGCAGCGGGCCTTCATGCGGTGGTGCCGCATTCTGTGCGTTTGGATCCGCCAAAGGTTGCAGGTTTGTTTCCGGCGGTAATTTTGCCCGTTCAATCAGCACCATGCGTTTATTACGCAGAAGCACGGGATTGTGCTTATCCGAAACAATGCGGAATTCGTAATAATCCAACAAGGTATCGATAACAGCAACCTTGGCAGATATCTTTAATTCCTGGTATTGCGCGGAATTGAAGTGAGCGTCATCGGATACGACCTGTCGCAAAGCGTATTTTTGTTGATTATCGAGCAAACGATAACTGTCATAGAATCGATTCAGGCGCGAAGGTATTCTGGATACATTTTCCACCAGAGGATTACCATGATGTTTTACACGCATGAGATGTTCAAAAACATCACTCGGTAAGGACCATGGAATATCCGGTAATAATGGCTGGTCTACGACGAGCTCGAGCAATTCCGCCATGCGATATGCGCAATTTTTATCAATAAAGTAGTAAGTGAAATTCTTTCCCATCAGTTCCCAAGTGTGATCTGCAATCTGCCGGACTTCATCAGGTGTCAGATTGAGTTTGTATTCCCACAGGTCACGCAGATCGTTCTCAGCATAAAGATGATTTAACTTATAAAATTTGTCACTGGAAAACCCTGCTTTATACCCACCGAACAGACCGCGCAACACATAAACCAGGCCATTCTCGTTATCGGGAATTATGGCGCCGAAGTTTATGCTCTCATCCAGTAAATCCGTGGGGAGAACAGAACGCTCGGTATTAAATTTAAGTAACAGGTGTCCGTAATATGAGGCCGGATTGCTCAGATAACCTGTGGCAAATACCAGGCTCAGGGATTCGATGTGATTATTATGGGTCCATGCAGCGTACTCGCTGCAATTTACTGCTGGCACTGTGATGCCCCGCCAGTCCAGGGATGTCCGTAACCAATGATATCTTGCTACGAATCGGCATTGGGCGTGTGTATTGGGATTCGCCTCCGGCTGTTTCAGCAGCGCCCTGAGAGTTGCTTCGAGCTCTGCTTCCGGGTCACGATTGCCATCTTTTGCCAGAAAAAATTCCGGACTGATAATTTCACTGCTATAACCCGATTCTGTGCTGCTGTCATGCCGATAGTGGACGAGCGCGTGCCAGTAGTGCCTTTCAGATAGGCGCTTGGCTTTGGCCTGTTCAATTAGTGAGTCAGCATCGAAGTGATTCGTTGTATTCGCATTAGCAATTGAATTCAGCAAAAACGTCGGGAGTAGTAATGCCAGAATATGAACGATGGCGCTGGGCAAACAACGATCCATGAAAAGTATTCGCGGAACTGGCGTGACTAAGAGCTTAAGAAACGGACCTGCTGGTCTCTCAGCAGGTCCGCAACACTAGAGCACTAGCTTGGACAGTTTAAAGTGCCCGGCAACTTTGGGCATAACCGTTTTTGATCTTGGCGTTGACCAGGTCATAGTAATCCTGCGCCTTGTTTGTGGCCGATTTCTTATCGTAAGCGGCATTTTGCAGGCTGGCATTAAAGTCAGTGCGAACGGAAGCGATGATGCCATCTTGTACAGCTGTGTCGCAGCCCATCATGTTTAACATGGCATGGACGTGCTGGCCATTACCTTTTACTGTTTCTTCTTCCAGGTTTGCATAAGTAGCGCTGATATACATTGCAGTTTGTGCTTTTTTGCTATTGCAAGTATGTTGTGATGATTGGTCGGATGTCACCGCCGTGGTACCCAAGTCCCAGATAATGTTCGAGCTGACGGCAGCCCAGGTTGTGTCGGGAAAGATCATTGCGCCAATACCGCAATCGATCCAGGGGTTAAGAGTTTTTTGATGCTCTTTGGTTTCTGCCTGTTTTGCTGCGTTGTTATCTCCCTGTTTTGTTTCATCGGCAAAACTGTTTGATACCGCCAGAGTAAATAAAAGTGAAACGGATATTGCTTTGATGATGAACTTCATATAGATACCCCATATTAAAAAATCAAATAAAAAGAAAATATTATTAATATTTCAGTGCATACCTACGTAAGCACTATTTTGAACTTATTCCAAATTATGGGTTTCGTCAACGAAAAATTTCTGGAATTGTCTGCTAAATAGATGTCTATTTGCCTGAAAACCAGCCCCAATCATTGCCATATTGCTCGAGTTTTTACTTTAATGAAAAGTTAATTTCTTTAGGTAAAAATGCCTTATCCATCCCGGATAAAGGTTTGCCAGAATATTTATTATCTATAGCAATGTAGACAGCCTGCTCTACAATCACTCCATCATAGTAGTAGGTGGGATAATCCTTTTTCATAAATACAGTAAATTCTTTGTTTCGGCCAAAGTTGCTTTTGACCAGCATTGTTTTAAATTTTATATCTGCTGAAAATACTTTGTACTTGTCAGCATGAGCAGAGGAAAATTCATTCAGGCTAGCCGACCAGTCTGCGTACTGCTCAGTTGTTCTGTCCATATTTGTCATATGGTAGACAATTACTGCCTGTCCCTGTCCTAGGGTGTTTTCAATCTTTTTTAGTAACTCAGCAGTAGCTGTCCCGGGCGTGGCCGAATTGGCACACCCGACGGCTAACATAATCGTAAATATAAGCAATAACTGCCTAAGGAATAAGTAGCTTTTCAATCGGGTCACCTGACGTAATTTGCTTTTGGTTTAAAAAAAACTCCGCATCATAGTCAAAAGTATTGGCATTAAGCTCTTTATCAAAATGCGGTGTATCTACCGTAGTAAAATCACCGCCCCATCTGTAATTTGCTTTTTTCATGGCAGAGATAAACTGGTCCGCATTACTCGTTTGCGTTTGATTTTGAAAATCACTCGCCGTATTCCAATTACTGCCATCAACAATATTACAGTCGATAGCATGACCAATATAATGCTGCGATTTAGTTGCAGGAGATACCACGGAACCAGTCACCTTATTCCCAAATATACGCAATACCTGATTGATGCTGATAATAACATTCAATTTCTTGGCGGTTTCATTCATGAGCTTGATCATCGGAACGGCGGTTCTGGATATAACAAATTCGCTCTTTCCAACAACAGGCTGTCCAATAAGGCTAAAATTAGGGCTTAATTCAATATTCGACAGGTTAGTGGTGGAAATACGAACGAGATCGCCAGTCACGATATATTGGTTTTTTACCCAGGATTTTAATTTCGCCTGAGTTGATTCATCACATCGCCCTGTAATCAGAGTTGAAGGCATAGACGAGTAAACTACCAAAGAACCTTTTTTAACGACATGAACCGAGTTTTTTAGACACCATTGAAATAATTTGAGCGCTTTCTCGGTTTTTCCGCCGAAATCTCCGTCTATTTTGTCAGAATAAACACCAATCGCGTGCAGCTCCGTTTGTAGTGATTTGACGGTGTAGGTTGGTGCCTGGTTCTGTTTAGCTCCACCCCAAATCGACTTATTATCACTATCACCTAATCTAAGTTCCATGCGGCTGCTCGTCCATTTGTCTTATAAATTTATCCATAATTGAAAAATAATTTTCTGCTTTATACATAAGAAGGTAACTCACTATCAATGATGGATATTACCCCTGTTGCACACCCACTGTTGCCTATCAATGGTAGTTGTAACAAATTCTTGCAATCATGACTCGGGAGAAATATAGCTGGAATAGAGCAATCTGCACGTTCCGTATTCGGGCACCCTCTGTCTTTTCCCAGCGATGACGTCTCTCACTGGATCGGCCCACAAAGGCACTCAATCAACCGCTCGAACTGTTGCGCACAGCAACCGCCTGCGTCGCGGCAGAGCCCTGTTTTTGCGCTGCCTCCAGCGGGGTTGCCCCGTGAACGGTGGAAGTTTATCCAGAGGATCTGTCATACGCTCCGTTTACCTGTCGGCATATGATTTATCTCGGTGCATGAAATCAAAAATGATCAAAGTTAAACCGTATATTTTATTTTTTTGCACTATCGCGATACATCTTCACGAACGCTTGTGTGCTGTTCGCACCATATTGAACGTATCAAAGACAAAGCGTGCGGTTACTCACGATTATATAAAAATTACGGCACTAAACACTTCAGGCAAGGTCTATTGGCTGTTTATAATATTCTAACTTCCATAAGTTGTAAGCTGTATATGGATCAAGCTAGACATCAGATTGTCATCGTCGGCGGTGGTTCTGCCGGGCTCGAACTGGCCACGACGCTGGGCAGAAAACTCGGTAAAAAGAAACTTGCCGATGTGATTCTCATCGACGCCAGTCGTACGCATATCTGGAAGCCGCTGTTGCATGAAGTCGCCGCCGGTACACTGGACTCGGCGGAGGATGAACTGGAATACCTGGCCCAGGCGCGCTGGTGCAACTTTCGCTATCGCCTCGGGCGCATGACCGGTCTTGATCGTGAACGCCAGGAAGTCTGCCTGGCCCCCACCCTCAATGAGGAAGGCGTGGAGATCATTCCGGAACGCCGCTTCCACTACGATACCCTGGTGATGGCGGTGGGCAGTCTCAGCAACGACTTTGGCATCCGCGGCGTCAAACAAAACTGTTTGTTCCTCGACACCACGGCGCAGGCGGAACGCTTCCAACGTAAACTGCTGGATTGCATGTTGAAGGCGCATACCCAGGGTACCCCCATCGTGCAGGGACAGCTCGACCTTGCCATCGTCGGCGCCGGTGCAACCGGCGTGGAGCTTGCCGCGCAAATTCATCATGTCACGCGCAAGCTGGCCAACTATGGCCTCGACACCATCGACCCGGATAAACACATCAGGCTCCACCTCATCGAGGCCGGGCCGCGCATCCTCCCCGCCTTGCCGGAACGCCTGTCACAGGCGGCCGAACGCGAATTAGTGCGACTGGGAGTCACCGTGCACGTGAATCAGCGCGTCGTCGAGATCTCAAAAGCCGGCGTCATTACCATCGAGGGTAAAATTATTCCGGCGGCCATGAAGGTCTGGGCGGCGGGTATCAAGGCACCGGATTTTCTCAAGGACATCGCCGGACTGGAAACCAATCGTCTCAACCAGCTCGTGGTTACGCAGAATTTACAGACGACCCGTGACGCGCGCATCTTTGCTATCGGTGATTGCGCCGCCTGTCCACTCGATGATACTGGCAAGACCGTCCCGCCCCGCGCACAGGCGGCACATCAGGAAGCATCCACCCTGGCCAGGACCATCCTGCGTCAACTGAAGGGGCTGCCGCCGCTCGACTATCACTATCGCGATTACGGTTCACTGGTCGCGATGGGGCACTACAGTACGGTGGGTAATCTGATGGGCGGCCTGATGCGCAGCATGATGGTGTCCGGCCTGACCGCGCGCTTCGTTTATCTTTATCTATACAAGATGCACCAGGCTGCACTTTACGGCTGGCCCCGCGCCATTCTGATCACCTTGCTGCGTTTTCTGCGCAGGGGTGTCGATCCCCAAATCAAATTACACTGAACTCAGCCACCGCCACGCCGGAAACAAAGATCAAACCGAGACCAGAACAAATCCCTTTCAGACGGCGTAAATCCCCGGAAGGTAAACGTGACCTCGGTGGATGGCATTCTGAGTGACCCCATCGCAACAGCGCCTTCCGTTCCCAACAGGATTTGGATGATCCGTTGCTCATCGCTGATCTGAATCCGGTTTGCAGCGTTATTGATTTGGTAGTGATAGTATTTTTTCAGTGGCAGCAGGCTCCGCAGGAAATCCGCATGCGTGATAGACATGGTCCGGGTGTAGGTCTGACTTGCTGCGGACATGTCACCCTGTCTCAGCCACCGGCGACAGGTGGCCAAAGGGCAATGACATCGCCTTCCTGTAGTTTGTAAGTGTCACGTTCCGGGAAAGGGACAAACACGCCATTTCGCGCGACGATGTGCGCCTGATGGCGGGGGACGTGAAATCGATCCATCAATTCATATATCGTGATTGCTTCGGGCAATTCCACAGTCACACTATGTCCCCGGGCGGCGGCCGGCAAGTACTGCATCAAGGTGGCGAATAGCTTCAACTCAACCCGTACCACAGGCTCAAACCATACCCTGCACCGATCCCAGGTAGGCCTCCATCAGGCGCGTCGGGTCCTGCATCAGGCGTTGTTTCCAGACACCCAGCGCGACCCGGCTGCGGATCAAGCCCCTCAGCACGCCGATATGTTCGGTATGCCCCAGGCTGCTGGCGCCCGTGAGACGATCATCCTCGAACTGAAGACTCAGATAGCGATAACGCCCCTCATCCAGCAAGACGGCATGATCACTCTCTTCACCTCCCATCCATTGCCCGAAAGAAGTGGAAATCAGTCCCAGCGTATCCAGGATATTCATATTCAGACTACCCGCGTGGCGCACACTCTTTTGCGTAATCATATTGGCCGCGGCGATGCGACCATGCTCAACGGCGGTTGGCTGGATGGCCTGTACCGAATAGCCACCGCTGGAATAATCCCGGCCCTGGGCAACATCGCCCGCGGCAAAAATGTCCTGCTGGTTGCTTTCAAGATAGGCATTCACCAGAATTCCCTGATCGCATTCAATCCCCGAACCGGCCAGAAAATTATTGTTGGATCGCACGCCGGTCGCCGTAATCACGAGATTGGCGGAGAGTGGATGGCCATTATCAAGCAGTACGCTCAGACCCGTTTTACTGGCTTCAATACCGGCGACACCACAGTTGGTTAACACCGTTATCCCTTTACTTTCACACCAGCGTTTGAGTAATCCGCCCGCCACATCGTCCAGCATACGCGGCACCATGCGATCTTCCCGTTCCACCACGGTCAGGTGTACGCCGCGCTCCACCAGTGCCTCCATGATGATACAACCGATAAAGCCCGCGCCAATCAACACCACGGAGGCGCCCGCGGTGGCACGTGCAACGATCGCGCGGGCATCCTCCAGGCTCCAGCACGTATGCACACCCGGGAGGTCAATGCCCGGGATCGGTAAATGAATTGGCGAGGCGCCGGTTGCGATCAGTAAGCGGTCATACTGCAGCGTGTCCCCTTGGGTGAGAGTGATCGTGTGCTGCGCGGGATTAACGGCAATAACGGTGCCCTGCAGAATATCGATACGCTGGTCCTGGTAATAATTATCGGTCTTGCGCAGATAGGTGCCCTGCTCATTGATGTGGTCGACCAGCAGATAGGGAATGGCCATGCGTGAATAGGGAGGTTCCGGCTCATCGCCAATCAGGCTGATACGACAATCGGGATCCAGCCGGCGTAATGCCTCACAGGCTGTAACGCCGGCCGGTCCCGCACCTATGACGATATGCTGCATCGCAACACGCTATCCCTGTGTCAGGACAAATGCAGACGCTTGCGCGTGGCATCGGTCGGTACGCCTTCTTTCGACCAGCCGCGCAATTGATAATACTCCGGCAGCATTTTATCGAGGTCGTTAACCCGCCCCTTTGCCGGACCGGTTTTGGCGGCTTCCTTCAGCAAGCGCTTGGGCAAGGTGTCATCGGCGGCAGTGAGACCGGAGCGCAAATTAAAATCGCGTTCCATATTCCAGATACGCTCGCCGACTTCCATCATGCGTTCTGCAGTCCACTCACCGGCACAGGCGCCATCAACCTGCGGCGCGATATCTGCCAGCGACCAGGCAAAGGTGGTGAACAGGCACAGGCCACTGGAATCCACTGCGGCGGTGGCATCCTGAAAGGCCTTCACCAGACCGGCCTTGCCCTCGGTCACAAGGGGATCCGTTTTTTCCGGAATACCCAATACCTCGGAGGCCACGGTATAACCACGCAGGTGGCAGGCACCGCGATTGGACGTGGCATAGGCCAGACCCATGCCCTGAATGCCGCGAGGATCATAGGCAGGGAATTCCTGGCCCTTCACCGTCATGGATAATTCAGGGTGACCGTACTTTTCACACAAGCGTTTTGAACCCAGGCCCAGGTCCTTGCCGAAACCTTCACCCTTGATTAAGGCCTCGGTGGCCGCGACCAGGGTCTTGGCCGAACCGAATTTCAGATCAATCCCGCCGGTTTCCCTGGTCGTGATCGCGCCGATCTTGAACAGCTCCATCGCGGCGGCGAGCGTCGAGCCGTAGGTGATCGGATCAAAACCGTCTTCGTTACACAGGAAATTCACATAGGTCAGCGCATCGAGATCATCCACCCCCGTATCGGGCCCCAAGGCCCATGCGGCTTCGTATTCAAGGCCGCCGGAATTGCCCCAATACTCGGGCTTGTGTTCGATAGAAAAGTGACCTTTATCGATAGTTGAAATACGCCCGCAGGCAATGGTGCAACCGAAACAACCGGCATTGGTGGTGAGATTGGGTTTGCCATCCGACCTGCGAGGTTTGTGCATGGCTTCACCCGAGACATTTGCCGCGCCTTCAAACTGCACTTCGTCCATATTGCGTGTCGGGAGGGCGCCCATTTCATTGATGACATTCATGAGCACCTGGGTGCCATAGGTGGGTAGCCCCTGACTGGTCACGGCATTTTCGGCAAGCACTTTCTTGCCGGCGTTCACCGCCTGCATGAATCTGGCGGGATCCTTAATGTTGCCCACGCCTTTGGTGCCGCGCACCGCAACGGCCTTGAGATTTTTGGACGCCATGACCGTACCGACGCCGGAACGCCCCGCGGCACGATGCAGATCATTCACGATGGCGGCATACAGGCAACCATGCTCCGCCACGCGTCCAATCGCCGAGATCTTTATCATCGGGTCCTGATGTTTGTTATGCAGCCATTCATCGGTATGCCAGACACTGGTGCCCCAGATTTCATCGGCGGGTAACAACTCTGCCTTGTCATTCACGATATACAGGTATACCGGCTGCGGCGACTTACCCTCGAATATGATCATGTCCCAACCGGCATTCTTGATTTCCGCGCCAATGAAGCCACCCGAGTTGGAGCAGGCGACACACCTGGTCAGCGGACTTTTGGTAATCACCGAATAACGTCCCCCTGTCGATGCCATGGTCCCGGTAAGTGGCCCGGTTGCCATGATCAGTTTGTTGTCGGGACTGAGCGGATCCACTTTCGCATCCACTTCCTCCACCAGATACTTGGTCGCCAGACCACGTTGACCCAGATATTCCTGTGCCCAGTTGTGATTCAGTGCCTCAGGGGTGCATGTGCCCTTCGTCAGGTTGACGCGCAGAACTTTTCCTGTCCATGCCATGACTCGTTACCTCCGAATTAATGTGTCGCCGTTGCCCCCGCATCGGTGCGGCCCGCCCACACGCGCATTTTTTCATAGCCGGTTTGATCGGCATCCACGTAGGTGATGGCGGCGGTCGGACAGGCCTTGGCACACGCCGGATCGCCACCGCAGAGATCGCATTTGATGACCTTGCCCGTGTCACTGTTGTAATTGACTGTGCCGAATGGACAGGCGATGGTGCAGACCTTGCAACCGACACAGGTGGACTCGACAATGACCTTGGCGCCGGTTGCGGCATCATAGACAATGGCATCCACCGGACAAGCTTGCATACACCAGGCCTCAGCGCACTGGGTGCAGGTATAGGGCACAAAGCGCCCTTCCTGGTGGAAGGTAAAAATACGGATTCGGGATTTAGCGGGATTAAAAATGCCTTCGTTTTCAAATGAGCAGGCCATTTCACATTGTACGCATCCGGTACATTTGCCTGCATCGATCAAGAGAGACCTCTGCATATTGTCCTCCTTCTTGTGGTGTCCTCATCTTGTTGTGAAAGGACTCGATGACGTCGTGTCGCGTGCGCTTTTTGATAAGGCTATGCAGCTTGCATTGGTGATGATCTAAAGCGTAGTTGGGGGATATTTGATATTCAATCGATTTGGCAAAAATACACTTTGCTCGCGAGGAAAATAATTACCAGAACTTACAAAAATACATAACATGAATCATAACAAAGAGAAAATTTGTACCAATCGACTTTACAATTTCATCAAGCTCCCTAAATCAAGAGAATCAATAATTTTTTATAGACATAACCTTCTTTATCATTTTCATTGAGTCATGTGATCACTGGGCTATTTACCAACTGTTCCTGTATCGCAAAACGCCAGCAACTGTGAACAAATCTCTGCAAGGCCGGCGCCGGACAGCACCGCGGTCAATGCTGTTGCCTCAGTATCTTCCCGCCCGCGATAAGGGCACCCCATAAATGGAACGGGGCGTCATCGGCTATGGAATCCACATGAATGCCCCTTGCCAGTTTTCCGGGGAAGATTATAATCCGCCCATCATCCCTCACCGGCCAGTACATGTATGCCGCAGCTTAAGCGGTATGCCACCAAAAACGCCCTCCAGCAATCCCTTAATCACTTCCAGGCCCGGGAGATTATTTCTCATTGCCAGGTTTGCCGACGGCCATGCTGTATGCTGACGGATGTGGTACTGGAATTTGACTGGAAACACCTGCGCGAGTTGTACGCCATTGCATTGGGCCAAAAGGCCTTTGATCGCAGCCTGCGTGATGGCTCCGGGCCGGAGTATGTGCGCAAACAGGCGGGACTTTATTACACGCACGGTTCACCCTGTCCCGCCTACGATGAGGCGACGCGTCGCTGCCGCCACTATCGTAGCCGGCTGAAGCCGGACAGCTGCACGGACTTTCCCCTCTATCTGGATGGCGACACCATTGTTGCAGACCTGCGCTGCGAAGCCATGCACAAGGATCGCTTGCTGGCCCACCTGCAAAATACCCTGCCAACACGGCGATTCAGTCTTCGCCAGCATCCCACGTTTCCCATCCTGATCTATATCGACTGCACCTGACAAAGAGGCGCATTAAATCAGAGGCAGAGAGGAATATTTGCCTGTCTCGGAGATAATTGCGCCCTGACCCGGTTTTTTTTCTATACTACCGGCATACACGGTAAACACCTGAGGATTGCAATCATTAGACATACAGCCAGATGTTAAGCACGGTTTTATCCATTTACTCGCTCTTGCTCGCCGTCAGCATTCTGCTGCTCGGCTCGGGCCTGCTAGGTACCCTGATAGGATTGCGCGCCAGAATCGAGGGATTTTCCAACCCGGTGATCGGCATTGTCATGTCGGCCTTCTTTGTCGGTTATGTCCTCGGCGCCTATCTGTGCCCGCGCCTGATCCGTGACGTGGGCTATATTCGCGCCTTCTCGGTCCTGGCTGCCATCGCCGCCGTGGCGATGATCGTTCATGGTCTGGTGATCGACCCGTTTGTCTGGTGGTGCCTGCGCATCATCAGCGGGGTCTGCGTGGTCGGACTGTACATGATCGTGGAAAGCTGGTTACACAGCCTGATCAAGCATAATCCCAAACGCGGCCGGCTGTTTTCCATCTATATAATGACAACACTGATTGCGCTGGGGATGGGTCAGTACCTGTTACTGGCATACGGTCCCGAACAATTGGCCAGCTTTGCACTGGGCGCCGTGTTTTTCATTCTGTCACTGATACCCATCGCGGTGACCAAACTGACGCAGCCACTGACGGTAGCGATACCGCAGCTGATGTTGAAAAAACTTTACCGGCACTCGCCACTGGGAACGGTTGGCGCATTTTGCTCGGGCATGCTCAGTGGCGCATTCTGGGGGATGGGCGCCGTCTATGCGGCCGGGATCGGCTTTGATACCACCCATATCGCCCTGTTTATCAGCAGCGTGATCCTGGGCGGAGTATTACTGCAGTATCCGATCGGACACCAGTCTGATGTATATGATCGTCGTTTAGTCCTGCTGCTGACCACGATCGCGGCGGCGATCATCGCCTGGCTGATCTACCTGTTACACCCGTCGTCCGAGTTGGCCATGCTCGGGATGGTCCTGCTCTATGGCGGTTGTTCATTTTCGATTTATTCACTGTGCGTCGCACATGCACAGGACCAGGTAGAAATCGACATGGTGCTCGACGCGACGCGTACACTGTTACTGTTAAGTGGTATCGGCGCCGCCATCGGACCTATCCTCGCCGGTATCCTCATGCAATGGCTGGCGGCGGATGCCTTGATGTTGTTTTTTGCCCTGGTCCTTTCCCTGCTGGGCATCTACGCCGGCTACCGGCTCAGCGTGGGCAAACCCGTCCCCGCGGAGGCACAGGAGGCCTTCATGCCGATCACACGCACCAGTCCCGAGGTGGTCGAACTGGACCCGCGTACCGAAACAGGTATAGAAGAAGTGGCTGAAAGCAAATAATATACTTACAAAACAGGACGCCGTGACGTTGGCCGATATGAAAATCACTCAAATAACTTTCGTTGCCTCTACCCTATTTGCATTGACGGGTTGTGCTTCCTCATTGTACTGGCAGGATACGAAGGACGTGCCCAAATCACAGCTCGCTGCTCTGAAATTGAGTGAAGGCTGGCGCGGGAGAACCTACAGCCTCAAAATCGATGGTAAAGAAGTAGCTTCCGATAACATCGACAGGGTATATATCAAAGCAGGCAAGTACACTATAGAAGAAGACGCACGGCGGCTCGATAGATGCACGCACCGTGTCCGCACGACTTATATCGATAGAAAAACAGGCAATCGTGTGGGTTACCCGAAGATGACGTGCGAGCAATACAGTTATACACGGCGCACACGTAAAGGCGAACTCACATTTGAGGCAGGTTACGAATACAATCTGTTTGATTTCTATGTGTACTTGCTGCCGGTGGTTGCAGGCAAGGAAGGCAAGATCGAACACGAAAATGTCGAGAGGGTGCGCAGGATGGGTGATTCGAAACGTCCGCTCGAATAATTGGGGTCAGAAAGGAATTGTTTCTGATATTCTGACTACCCAATGAGAATATTCTTCCCTAATCCCGTTTTGTGAAGGCTGTATGCGCAGTTTTAAAAATCTTCATTTCTATCTTGTTCTTGCCTGCGCCTGCGCAGCGCTTTTATCAATACTCGCGGATACCTCGAAGCATTTAACCGCTGGCTTTGGCTTTCTGCAGTTATCGCTGTTGATAGTTAGCGGAATAATGGGTGGATTTTTTCTCAGACGCTGGCTATTACCGGCACAGTATCAATGGGACCGGATTCTGACCGTACTGTATCTGGCAGGAATCATTTTTGCCGGCTTAAAGCCAGGCCATGACTATTTTTATCGCCCCAGCAGCTTTCTCGGCAGTGAAGTCATTCAGCTTCAGGATGTTTTTATAAACGTCCTTGGCTTTATCCCGATTGGTTTCCTGATGATGGCGACGCTAACCCGGACTAAAAGCAACAGGACAGCCGCAGTAATGACGATAATCACGGGTGTCGGCACCAGCTTTATGATTGAAACGGCGCAATATTGCTGTGTATCCGGCCGAACGTCATCTATTGTAGACCTTGTAACGAACACCACCGGGCTGTTAGCCGGCGTGTTGTCATTTTTTATTTATGTATTTCTGCTCAGAAAAACTGACTCTTCAGTCAGTCTGAATTAAATTTCCCGACTACTTCGGTGTTCAGAATCTACCGGGTGACGTTATCGGTAATCTGTTTGATTGCGGGATTCTGCATGAGCTTCTGAAATTTGGGATTATTGGCAAGTGCCGAATAGTCACGACTCTGAATGGCTTTCATAATTTCCGGATCCGACAGAACTGCCTGCATGTCAGGGTCATTTTGCAGTCCGGTAATGGCATTCATGGCGCCCGGGTTTGCCTGTAGTGCCGACTGCAGTTGATTGAGATTTAAATTCGCTGACCCCGCCTGTGGCGAAGGCACGCTCAATGCAGATATGGACTGGACTTGCTTCGCATTGACGCTGAACTCCCCCAGGCTAGGAGATTTGAAGGTATAGACACCGTTGTGCATCGAGATCACTTCAGCGCTCAGGACACTGCCGTCCGTCAGTTTGACACGTTGAACTTCACCCGCATATACACCGCTGCTGGTGCTGACCAGGAGTAAAACCAACGTAAGTGCTGGAAACCGCATCTGAGACCCCGCTTTTGTGTCGGATACCTGAACACAGGAATGAAAAACGATACTAGAAAAGCATAGTGGATAATACGACCTGATTCCTGATTCGGGCTGTTAAAAATGTCTGCATGGAATCATCAGGATGGCGAAAGAACGGTCCCCTTTTGGCCGCTATTATGGGATCATTCCCCCGCCGGTTTAAAAGATACGAAGGCGTAATCTGTTGCATTTACAACTCGACATTCGCAGCTTATTGGTGGCCGTGACGCTGGCAAGCGCGTTTTGTGCGGGCGCGCGGCTGCTGTTATGGCGGATGCACCCCGCCCTCCCCGGTCTCGCCCATTGGGCATTGGCCGGTGGCCTCGCGACACTCACCCTCTTTCTGATCCTTGCCAATGGGATAACACCCTGGCCGCCCTTCCTGGCACTGGCCCAGCTGGCAGTGGTGCTCGGCCTGGTCATGAGCTGGGACGGGTTTCGGCGGTTTATCGGTCAACCCCCGCTCTCGTTACGGACCTTGCTCGGCATCAGCGCCCTGGCCCTGGCCTGGATCGTGGTCGCTCACCCGATGCAGTCTCTGGAGATCAAAGCGCTGGGTAATGACGTGTTGATTGCCAGCTTATCCGGGCTGATCGCGCGCGAGTTACTCACCACGCCCGATGACGTCCCCCCCGCTATGCGCGTCACGGGCTGGCTCTATGGCCTCAATGCCCTTGTTTTCCTGGCACGCGTCATTGCGGTCCCCCAAGGCACGCCGGCGGGCGACCCCATGAACCCGAATGGTATTGCCCCCTTCATGTTGCTGTGGTGGCTGTGCATGATCATCGCCGTGACCCTGGGGATGGTGTTGATGGCGGCCGAACGACTCCAGGCGGATCTCGATAACCAGGCCAACCGTGACCACTTGACCGGCGCCTTTAACCGCCGGGCGTTTGCATTGATTGCCGAGAAGGCGATTGCCCGCTCCCGTCGTTCTGCCAAACCGCTTTCGGTATTGGTCATGGATCTCGATAACTTCAAACACGTCAACGACCGTCACGGCCATGAGGCCGGCGACACACTGTTATGCCGCTTTGTTGTGTGCGCCAATAAAATCTTCCGCGGCGAGGATGTCTTCTGCCGCTTTGGCGGTGAAGAGTTCGTTGCCCTGTTACCCAACACGTCCGCCGAACAGGCGCAAGTTGCCGCCGAACGACTGCGCACTGTTTTTGCTGCAGAAGCAGACATGGAGAAAACACTGTCCATGCCAATCACCGTCAGTATCGGCATTGCCGAACGTGACTCCGACGAAGCCATCGAAAGCCTCCTCCAACGCGCCGATGCCGCGCTTTATCAGGCCAAGAACAGGGGACGTAACCGCTGCGAACTCGCTGAACCGGCGTAGAACAGCGTGACGGTTTCCCTCCCGATATGCCAATTCGAACTGGCATAACTTGTGCTGTGCTATTTCATGAGTGCAAAAATCAGCGGCTTACGGCGCAGTTAACTTCACCGTTGCACCATTACGCACAGCGTCTCTTGGTCCATGTACCAGGATTGTGCTGATTTGAATTAACTGCAAGCTTGGCGCGTAAACCAACCCCCGTTGAGAACGAGACAATGATGAAGGTCGGCACCATTCGAGAGATCTGGCGTTACCCGGTGAAAGGGATGGCGGGGGAACAGGTGCAACAATGCGCCATTACCGCATCCGGGCTCGCTGGTGATCGCGTCTGGGCATTACGCGACGTAGCGCGCCAGGAGATACAGAGCTGTAAATTTCGCCCGGAATTATTAACCTGTACGGCCAGCAGCCGTCCTCAGCCAGCGGGGCATCACGTTGATATTTCCTTCCCGGACGGCACGATCATGGGGAGTGATGAAGCGGCTATCCATCAACGATTATCTGAACTGGTGGGCCATGCCTCCACAATCGAGGTCTTGCAGCCCATTGCGGAACTGGATTTTTATCGACGCCATAAGCGCGATGATCATACCTGGCTGGAAGAGTTAAAGGCGACGTTCACTCGCGAACCGGGTGAGCCATTGCCGGACTTCACGCAGTTCTCCCAGGAGGCCAAAGACTTTGTGACGGTGCCGGGGACATTTTTTCTGGTGACCCCTTTTCATCTCATCACCTCGGCAACCCTGCGGCACATGAAAAAGCTGTTGCCGCAGGCAGACTGGGACGTGCGGCGTTTCCGGCCCAATATCGTGGTCGATACCAATCACGGTGATGAAGGCCTGGTGGAGCAGGACTGGATTGGCAGGCAGCTGACCATTGCCGAGACACAGATCGATTGTACCGCCACTGCGCCGCGTTGTGGCGCCGTCACGCGAGGGCAGCAAGGCCTCGACTTCGATACATCCATGCTCAGGACTATCGTCAAAGATGCGGATCAGAACCTGGGTATCTATGGCAGTATCCGGCAGCCGGGCGTCCTGCGTGTGGGTGATACTGTCTATATAAATTGATCCCGGATATCGAACCGGTTTTTTTTCCTTTTAGATTAGTCTTCGCCGCTGGTCTTGATTATTTCCAGCGTGTCGCCGACCGAGAATTCCCCGCCCTCGATCACATAAAGGCAGACGCCGCTGTGTTTGCCCAATGCCCGGCTCATGCCTTGTCCTTCGATCTTTTCCAGGTAGGCACACGGCGGTCGCGGTTTGTGGTAACGGAAGCTGGCCTGACCGATGCGAAAGGTCTTGCCTTCTAACTGTTTTGTCTTGATGCCCCCAACCACCAGGTTGCGGCGATGACTGCCGTTATCCAGCTTGTCCTGAAGTATGGCGGGACGGCCCTGTTTTGCCTGGCTTATGTCATCTTCGCTGATCAGGGTGACCTGGCAGGCATCGGTGGCTTGCCAGAAACCGCCTGCCTCGCTGTAGCGATCACCCCGGAGACCGGCAGCCGCGATGGCCTGTATGCGCGCGACGGATTGCATGGCCTCGCCCGCTTTCGCGGCGATAAAGATCGCCTTGAGTGTCGGTGCCACACGGCGGCGGCTTGGAAACAGCCAGCTAAAGATCTTCAACAATTTATTTCACTCATAAACTCACTCGAAAACTAAGTTCTGCCCCCGATTTTCTTTTTTGGATTTTGTGCTTGCCGGTAATGCCCATTGGCAAGTCCATCCAGTATCGGACACTCAGGCCGATCGTCGCCATGGCAGTGCCGGGCCAAATGGGATAGCGCCTGCCTGATGTCCTGCAGTTCGCGGATACGTTCATCCAGCTCCTGAATATGACTCGTTGCCAACTCCTTGACCTTGCGACTGCTCCGGCGCTTGTTCTGCCACAGGTTCAGCAGCTCTCGAATCTGGTCAATGGAAAATCCGAGATTTCTGGCCTGTTTGATAAACGTCAGCAGGTGCAGATCCGTGCTGGAATAAATACGGTAGCCCGAACCTGTCCTGTCCGCCCTGGCAATCAAGCCTATCGACTCATAGTGACGGATCATTTTGGCGCTGACGCCGGAGGCCTGCGCGGCCTGCCCGATATTCATCCCCTGCATAGGATCACCTCTTTTTCAACGGAAGTGCTTGACCTTCCAACGATGGGAAGGTCTAGAGTTTCACACAGTGTAGTCCTGATTATCTGTCAACAAAAGGAGCTTATTGCCATGCAACACCATACACAATACGAAACCACCCTGCCGCAACACACCGGCCACAGCCACGGTCACGGCTCGACATCTTCCAGTTTCAAACTGGCGACCCTGGCCACCCTGCACTGTTTGACCGGGTGCGCCATCGGGGAACTGGCTGGCCTCGCCATCGGCGTCAGTCTGGGCCTGAATCCATGGACCACCATGGCACTGGCGACCGTGCTCGGTTTTGTCAGTGGTTATACCCTGGGCCTGTTGCCGCTGGTGCGCGAAGGCAACAGCTGGTTCCAGGCGTTTCGTATTATCTGGCTGGGTGAGACCATTTCGATTGCTGCCATGGAATTCGTCATGAACCTGACGGACTATCATGTCGGTGGAGTACAAGCGAGTTCGATCCTGCATGTACAATTCTGGACAGGCTACCTGTTCGCTCTCCCCGCCGGATTCCTTGCCGCCTGGCCGGTGAATTACTGGTTGTTAAAACGGAATGTCAAAAAGCCTTGTCATTAAACATTAAGATGTAAATAAAAATAGAAAAAGGTGGGAGTGATTTTAAATAAATCACTCCTGCGCCTTTAATTTCTACTATACACGCCGGCCCATGGAATAGGTTTCAAACATGGCCCCGGCCACCACGATCAAGCCACCGACCATGGTCGCCACGCTGGGCCACTCTCCCAGGATCAACGCGGCAAACAGTGTCGCATACACCACCTGCAGGCAGGCAATCAGGCTGGTGGTCTTGGCCTTAAAATAACGCAGGCTGAAGGCAAACAGGGTGTGGGGTAAGGCGGTAAAGACCACGCCCAATAACAAGAGCTGTCCCCACTGCACATGGCTCACCTGGGGAATCGTCTGCGCGCCGAAGGGCAGTAGCAGCAGGAAGGTGATGGCGATCTGGTACAGCAGTGATTGCCTGGCGGGGTAACGGGAGAAATAGCGTCCCTGGATGATATTGCGCAGGGCAAAGAGCAGTGCGGAAAACACACCCCACAACACGCCCTGGGTGGTTTGGTCACCGAGACTGAAGCTGGGTACCAGCAGGTAGATACCAAACAGTACCGCCAGTGCGCTGATGATATCGCTGAGATGCGGACGCCCGCCGTGGAATAACGGTTCGAGAAACACCGTGATCACCGGAAAGGTAAAGAGGGCGATGACGCCGACCGCGACCGAGGCCACCTGCATGGCGTGAAAATAGGTGACCCAGTGGACGGCCAGGAGGATCCCCAGCAGCAGCGCGATGTAATAATCCCGGCGTGAATTCAGCCTCACCGGCAGTCCCTGGTAGCGCATCACCAGCCACAAGGTGAGCACCGCAAACACGGAACGCAATAGCGTGATCTCCAGGGCGGTCAACTGGATCAGTTTGGAAAACAGCGCGGTCAGGCCGAACAGAAACACCGCCGAGTGAACAGCCATCAGGCCCTTACGCAGGTCGCTCAATTTCTGGTTCCAGCAGGAAGGAGGATATAACCGGACACTAGCATAACGTGATTTTGAACTATTGATTGTCCCTGAACTTCTCGATCATCGGCGCACAGATCACGTCGAGCGCATGCCGCATTTCGCCGCCGGGTATCACCAGGGTATTGGAGCGGGACATAAACGCCTCGGGAATCCTTTTCAGGAACAGCGGAAAATTATACTTACGCGGTTCCCGGAACCTGATCACGACCACGCTCTCGGTTTCCGTTGGTACCTCGCGGGCGATGAAGGGATTCGAGGTATCCACCACGGGCATGCGCTGGAAATTGATATCGGTCAGCGAAAACTGCGGAATAATAAAATGGATGTAGTCCTGCAGACGTTCGATAATGTCGCGGGTGACCTCTTCCGGGGTCTCTTGCTTACAATGAAAATCGCGATGAATCCGCTGGATCCATTCCAGGTTGATGGCCGGCACGATGCCGATGAGCAGGTCGACATACTGCGCCACATCGACCCCTTTGCCATTGGCGTGTTTGCGCCGTTCGATAACGACGGGATTGTGCGATTCGCTCATTTTACGTCGCGTCCAGCTGCTGGCGACGACACCACCATGGAGTCCCTCATAAAACAATAAATCGCTGTCCGCCGGCATCTCCTGCCAGGGTGTAAAGGTACCGAGCGGCTGATCGAACTCGTGTTGATTGTCATGATTGACCCGGCGACGAATCTGACCCGTCCCGGTTGCGGAATACTGGCGAAACAGCTGTTCCAGCCGCGCGAAATCATTCAGCTCGGGACCGTAAGAACTCACCGGCTTCTGCGCCTGCTCCGCAGTCTCAATCCGGCGGCACATTTCTTCCTGGTCGTACTTCAGGAAGCTGTCACCTTCGACGAACACACCATTGATCCCCAGACGGAGGAATATTTCATGGAAGGCCTGTTGCACAACGGTCGTCCCTGCGCCGGACGCGCCGGTAACCGCGATAATGGGGTGTTTTTTCTGCATGGAGCGCCTCTCACTCGCCGAAAACCTCTTATATTTAGCCCAAGTTACCTTCAAGGTCAAAAAATTCTCATGGATGCATAGATATATAAGAGTAATAGTCAAGCTCTAGTGCATTTCTTGTTTTCGCGCTTTTTTAGTTAAAAGCGCCCGAAAGAAAACCGGATAGACAGATGATGGCAGCATGGCTCTAACATGCTTCAAGGCTCGGCAGGGGCTCGGCAGGGTCAGACTCGATCTAATTCGCAAATTTATCGTTGGATCGTTAAGAGTGTGACCCCGTTAAACTCTACCTCGGCTAGCAAGCAACGTCGTCAAGGTACTCGAGTCGAAGCAGCCATTTTATTTTCACTTCGCGCCAGATCGCGCGATCGTGGTGTGACACAAACAACATCACCGTCAAATGCTCCCCGCCAGACAAATCCTGATTTGCAGCTATTTGGACCATAATGTCCCTTCGGGTCCCGACGGGCCGCTGCCACTTTGTTTTCACTAGCGACGCGATCGCGCGCCGACGGTGATACGCAAACAGCATCCTTGGGTCCGGCATTTCTCAATACAAAGCCCGGTCGACATTGCCCAGGTGCGGACGGAAACCTGGTTTTCCCCAGTGGTTTTGCTGTGAGCCCGCCATCTTGCGCTTTTGCAGTTTGCGTTGGCGCCGACTGCACGCGCGTCGTAGATGCTGAAGAGGCTTGAGTATTAAAACGATTCAATAGCTGTTCATAGGGGTCGTTTTGCGCGCGCGACCCCAACTCTTTCGCGCCTTTCGTGATTTTTGAATCCGGCAGACTGTTAACACCACCCGACACCGGTCGGCAAACCACAGCCACGGCATCCACGACTGCGCCGGAACGACCATGCAGTCCGATGGGCAGCATGCCATCCGGGCAATCGGCGTCCGCATTTTTAGAACTGACAACGCCAACACTCAGCCCGTTATTGCCCGAATACAGTTTTCCGTCGATCGAAAACTGGTTATAGCCCTGGACCTGCCGCGGAACAACGCCGGTAAGTGGACCACAGCCGATGCGAATATTGTTGAGTACCATCGTGCGCTCGCGCGCGCCTTCGGCCTGATACCACAGGGTCCGCACGAACGGCTCTTGCATAGGGCAGTGAATGATGTTCACCTTGCCACCGCGGCCACCCATCTCGCCTTCCGCCAGATTGATGCTCAGATTTTTCGGCGAGCCTGTCGACAAGCCCGGCGGAGTTGCGCACAGAGCTGCAATAAAGTCCACATCGTCACCCACCCGGCTGATAAAACCATGCAGGAACATCCCTTTGGGACAGATAGTGGAGGACGGGTTGCCACCACTGCCACCAATCACGACAGGCGATCGCCAGTCAGGAATCAGCGCAGCAAATGCGGGGGAACCGAGTACTGAGACCAAAATAAACATGCCGCAGAGGAGCACACTGACATTCCTTGCAGTTTTGATAGTAGGCATAGTTACCTCGTAGACTTGAAATATTTCTTGTTAGTGATTCGGGTTTCCATCGTCTGTTGCAATCATTTCGCGGTGATGCGTGCACAGAGTACCGTGAAGTCACGGCGCGTGCCGCGACGCATCGTCCACGCGACAGGACGCGTGGTATCCGGATTGGAATTTGCGCCTGACTTGACGCCGATGGACGCGAGCGTCGCTGTAATGTGTAATTCATCGGCCAGCCAACGTCCGTCCATGCCGTATAACCGCAACCCCGGGGCATCGTCGACACTCTGTGTTGCACCCAAAGTGAAAACTTCCCCGCGCCAGGTTTGAGGTTTGCCTTTGAGTGTGTATTGTCGGGCATCGCCGTCGGCACGACAGGATTGGGCACCACCCCCGATATGTCCACAGTTGGGACACCCACCGCCTGCATCCCACTTAATGTCAAAGTAAACACCGAACCGTTGACCTTGCGGCGAAACGAGGGTGCCTACCCATTCACCGGTCAGGGCCGGCATTCCCGGCAGCGGCAGTGACCAGGGATCCATCGCCGCGCGTAAGCCGACAAGTACAATAAAGATCGATGCGAAGACGAAGGCTAAACGCCCAAGCAATTTGCGCCGCGCGGCCGGTGATTGTTGTTTGGAAGCTTGATGTTGGCGCCACTTCGACAGGACTTCCAGAGCACGTTGCCGTTCGTCCATTGCCGCCCCCTTCGCCAAAGCTTTAATAGTTATAGGCGAATTATTAGTATGTTTTTATTCTGTTACGAAGGACACTACAAATCAATAGACATACGATTGAAACAAAAAATATTTAATATCAACGAATAATTGGGATTAGATATTAATTCTTTCTAATATTACTGAAAACTGTGTTCCGCCCGCTGTTCCGTAACAGCACAATGGTTATTGAAACCCTCGTTCCCCCGTGGTGATGTCCACCAGCACCCCGTTGCGGAAGGTAAGGATACGCATGAATTGCGTGGGGCCGAGATTGAAGGTCCACTCCTCCACGCTGACGCTGACCTGGCGCCGGCCACCGGCAATCTTCTCCGTGACCGTTTCATAGCGCTGCTCCTGCGAATCAGGCACGCCGCACTTTGCACTGACCTCCGCGGAGGTGCTGCCCAGGGAGAAGCTGTTGAAATCACAACGCTGCATACCGGGATAAACGCTAAAGCCGCGCCCGCCGGTTTCGATATTCGCGACCCGGCCGTCGCGCAGCGTGATGATACGGATAAATTGCGTCGGGCCGAGGTTGTAGATCCAGCGTTCATTGATGCGCGTGACGCTGTGCTCGACATCGGTGTCCGGCAGTTCGACCGTGCGTTCGGGCCAACGATCGATCCACGACGGCTCGCCGCACTTTTTCAGCAGCACGAGTTTGGAGTCCCCCGTGCTGATCAGCCCGCCGCTGCAGCGAAAGGCGTAAGCGCTCTGCGTCGCCAGCAGCCCCAGACCGAGGAGAAGCAAAATGACGAAACGCCGGTGTGATGCCATCAAATGTCTTCCTTGATCGATATCATTTCCTACAGATCGATGCTGCAGCCGCGATTGAACAGCTTGGCATAAATCACCCAGAGCATGCCGCCGACAAAGAATGACACGACAAAGGCCGGCGCATGCGCCGCGAGCGGGATAAACCCGGAAAGTTTCAGCGCCAAATAAATCGTGGAGATAGTCACGGCTAATGCGGACAGCATCGAGGCGAACATGAGCAGGATGACGAGGGGTTTGCGCTGGATGTATTTCACCAAGGCAGCGACTTTGCCAAAGACAAACATGTTGAGCGGGCGCATGAAAAACCCGGCCAGCACGCCGATTGTGATGAGCAGATAGAAATTTGTATGCATTGCGGTTCCCTTATCGTGTGACTACTGCTTGAGACGATACCCGGTTTTGAACATCCAGCCAATGATCACCAGGCACACCAGCATGAACAGTAACACCATCAGCAGGCTAATCCCGACACTCACATCGGACACCTCAAAAAAACTCCAGCGAAAACCGCTCACCAGATAGACCACCGGATTGAACAGGCTGATGGTCTGCCAGACCGGTGGCAGCATGTCGATGGTATAAAAGGTCCCGCCCAGGAACACCAACGGGGTGATCACCAACAGGGGCACGATCTGCAGTTTTTCAAAGTCACCGGCCCACAGGCCAATGATGAAACCAAACAGGCTAAAGGAGATACAGGTCAGGATTAAAAAGCCCAGCATCCAGACGGGATGGTCGATACGCATCTCGACAAAAAAGCTGGCCGTCACCAGGATAATAAACGCGATCAATAAGGATTTGGTGGCGGCCGCCCCGACATAGCCGATGACGATCTCCATGGCGGACACCGGCGCCGATAACACCTCATAGATCTGTCCGGTGAAACGCGGAAAATAGATGCCGAAGGAGGCATTGGCCAGGCTCTGCGACAAAATCGTCAGCATCATCAGACCAGGCACGATGAACAGGCCATAAGAGACCTTGTCTATCACATCAATGCGTGAACCGATGGCCGAGCCGAACACCACGAAATACAAGGCCGTGGACAGCACCGGCGACGCAAAGCTCTGCGCAATCGTATTAAACGCCCGCTTCATTTCATACTTGTAGATGACGCGAATCGCGTAGACATTCATGCGGCGTCCCTCCCCGTCCCTTTCACCAGATTGACAAAGATCTCCTCCAGTGAGGTCTTCACGCTGTGCACATCCTTAATCGCCCAGCCTGCGGATGCCGCCGCCTTCAACAACGCGTCAATCCCGGTATGCGTCCGGTGCGGGTCATAGGTATATGTCACTGTCGTCCTGTCCTCCGACAATTCCAAGGCAAATTCCGTCAACTCGGTTGGGATACCGCTGACAGGCGTTTCCAGCTCGATCATCAACTGACGCTTACCCAGTTTATGCATCAGCGCCTGCTTATCGTCCACCACCAGCAACTCGCCTTTATTGATCACCCCCACCCGGTCGGCAATGGCTTCGGCCTCTTCGATATAGTGGGTGGTCAGGATAATGGTCACACCGGACTGGCGCAGTTTTTCCACCAGGGCCCACATATCCTTGCGCAGCTCGACATCCACCCCGGCCGTCGGTTCATCCAGAAACAGGATCACCGGCTCGTGGGCCAGCGCCTTGCCAATCAGCACGCGCCGTTTCATCCCGCCGGACAGGCTCATGATCATGGCATCGCGTTTATCCCACAGAGAAAGAGCCTTGAGTAATTGTTCGAGGTAGGCCGGGTTGGGCTTTTTACCAAACAGGCCGCGGCTGAAACAAAAAGTATCCCATACCGATTCAAACGCCCCCAGGGTCAGTTCCTGGGGGACCAGACCAATGCGCTCCCGTGTCACGCGATAGTCCTTGACGATATCAAAGCCATCCACGGTCACCGCACCGCCACTGGCATTCACGATGCCGCAGATAATCGAGATCAGGGTGGTCTTGCCCGCCCCATTGGGACCCAGCAGGGCAAGGATCTCACCCGGCTGAATCTCCAGGTTGACATCCTTTAAGGCCTGAAACCCGCCGGTATAAGTCTTGGAGAGATGGCTAATGGAAACAATCGCTGACATGCGTGTCCTCGATGGTGAGTGGTTGTGGAATTTGCGAAGAAGAATACGCAGTTTAATACTTAAACGTGAATTTTAGAAACAGGTGTCAGCGCAAAAATTCCAATAATTTCTGAGAACACTGTGTAAATTGTTCGACCAGAACCCGTTTTGCTGCCCCACACCACCTAGCCATCAATCACCAGCAAGGTAATATCATCATTGAGGTAGCCACCGGTTTTCATTTTCCACTGGGTAGCGTCTTCCACGATAACTTTTAATCGTTCAGTCAACGGTACCGTGGCATGTTTGCGGATGAGTGCTTTTACGCCGTCGTTCCCCAGCGGCTGCTGATGGTCAGTCCAGCACTCGGTCAGGCCATCGGTGAAGATATATAAAGCGCCATCCTTGAGCCTGAGCACGTAGGGCTCGAACGCGATGTCCGGGAGGACACCCAAGGGTGGTGAGGCCTGCTCATACGCGATGATGTTATTGGCCTGCATCTGCAATGGCGGGTGGTGTCCGGCATTCGCCATTTCGATCATCTTGTCCTTGCGTTCATAGACGCCGGCAACCATGGTGACAAACATACCGCGGGTCATGGTCTCACATAATTCGGTATTCATGGCCGCCAGTAATTCCGCCGGTGAGGTTTTGCTTTTTGCCAGATATCGAAACAGCCCACTCACCCTGGCCACCATCAACGCCGCATTCACCCCTTTGCCGGAGACATCACCCAGACAGAAACAAAACCGGCCCGGCGACACTTCGAGATAATCATAGAAATCGCCGGAGACACTGCGTGCCGATAAGTTATACCCCGCAATGACATGACCGCCCTGCCGCGCATCCGGAAACACCGCTTCCTGTATTTCCCGCGCCAGCGATAACTCCTGACGGGTCCGTTCTTCATCAAGCACCTGACTGACCAGTTTCGCATTGTGAATAGCCAGCGAGGCGGCATTGGCCAGTGTTGAAAGAAAATTTTGATCCTTCTCATCAAATCGTTCGCCATAGGCGGTCTTGTTCATCGCCTGGAGTGCGCCGAAACTTTTTCCGCCCAGCGTGAGGGGTGCACACACAATCGACCGGACCTGGCTACCCGCCATGCCATCCACCCCACGGACAAAATCCGGATCCGTCGACGCATCGGCAACCAGCTGAACCTTCTCTCGCCGAATGCTACGACCAATAATGCCCTGCCTGGCACTGATACGCATGCCGGTGATATCCGTTGGCGTAGAGCACACGCGACAGACAAGTTCAGTGTCAGCATTTTCCAGCAGGAACAGCGCCACCCCTTCGGCACTCATCATTGCCTTGGTTACCTCGACCACTTTCTGCATGGTTTGATCAAGATCGAGTGAGCGGGAAAATTCCTCGAACAGGGAGGACAGGATGCCCAGCGTTTTGGTTTCACCTTGACCCAGAATCGGATTTTGATTTGGTGTGTCACTGGTCATGAGTGAATTTTAGCATCTTTTATGCGTCCGGCTTTGGCGTCCCCGGTAACTCGGCAGTCGTGACCCAACATATTAAAGCCTGGCCGGGTTCGATTAAGAAAGATTAGCGTATCGGCCACAATACCATTTCATTGCGAAAGGCGGCAGCAGGGTTGTCAGTGCGATAACGATGATCATGCCAGCATAGATTTCGTTGTTAAAAATTCCACTCACACGCCCCAGTTCCGCAAAGATCAGACCCACTTCACCACGCGGCACCATCGCCAAACCGATAACCGTGCGCATATGCCAGGATTCTTTAATCAGCAACGTTCCGGCAAATTTACCCAGGAAGGCAATCGCAAAGAACAATAATGAAAAACTCCAGATAAACGACGACGACCAGTCAATCTCGCGGAGATTTAACGATAACCCCACCATGACAAAAAAGATCGGCGTAAACAACTGGATAATCGGCCGCATCTGCTCTTCGATCCGATTGGCAAAGTTTTCGTCTGTATGCAATGCAATACCAAAGGGCAGAAAAAAACGCCGTGATAACGCCAGGCCGGCGGCAAAACCACCGAGCAGTTCCGGTGCGCCGACCGCATGCGCCAACCAGGCAAAGAACAGCACCAGCGAAACCATGGTGGTCGGAATCAGGCCGGGAATACCGCTAAGGGAGTCGAAACGATGAATCAGCAGAGATATCAGCTTCGCTGCCAGCGGGGCCAATAAGAAAAACGCACCCACGAATACCAGAACTTTACTGACGTTGGCCATACTGACGCCACCGCCGATGGAAAACTCATACAGCATTGCCAGCAATATGATACCCAGAACATCATCCAGTACCGCGGCACCCAAAACGATTTGCCCTTCTTTATTTTGCTGACGCTTCAGATCAGACAACACCCGCACGGTAATACCAATGCTGGTGGCAGTGAGTGTGCCGCCGATAAACAGCGATACCAGCGACGACAGGCCCAATGCCCAGTAGCCGAAGCAGAATCCCAGCACAAAGGGCACGGCAAATCCGCCAAGCGCCACGATAAAGGATTTCCGACCGGCATCGACCAGACGCTTCACATCGGTTTCCAGACCGACTTCGAATAACAGCAGAATGATTCCGATCTCGGCAAGCAGTCTCAGCACTTCATTGGGTTCTAACCAGCCAAACAAACTGGGACCAAGAATCACGCCGGCAACCAGTTCCCCAATAACAGAAGGCGCCTTCAACCGAATGGCGATCTCCGCCAGCAGACGAGCAGTTAACAGAATGATAAGCAGTGAAAGAAAAAAGGTATGTGTATCCACTCTTTCCGTGCCTTGTCAGTCGACTTTGCTGTTCATGACAACCAGGATCTGATCGCGATTGTCCGGGTCAGGGAGCACTTAGAAGCCTTCGGCTTTATCAAGTAATATACTGATATCCGATCCAATATACACCCATTTCATCCGCTGCCCCGTGGCAGGTTTGTCCTGGTCGGTTTCATGATCTCGGGCGTGCCATGAAAAATCATCGGCCCGGTGATTTACGCCGTCACGATGAGCTTCCAAAAGCCTGCGCGGGTGGGGTTAACAAAAACAGAGGCAGGGAAGATTTATCCTATATTCGGTGATGGGTCGTACGAATTCGCACTGCTCGCCAGAAACAAGCCCAAAGTCAGTAACAATGTTTGTTTCAGCACGTTTTTCCTCCGCCCAAACATTACGATAAAGAACGCGTAGCCTGGGCGAAAGCGTGGTCTGCGCTCTACTACAAATTTATATCAAGCCTGATTCACTGATCGAGACGCAGACCGCTCTGTTGCCATGCGGGCCAGCCACCCTGTAACCAATACACACTGGTATATCCTTTCGCGACAGCCGTTTTCGCGCCCAGGGCGGCATTCGGATCGTTCTCGTCACCGTAGAACAAGACCACCGTGGACTTGGACGCGACCTTACTGGCTAACTGAGTAGCGGCCAGTTGTTTCAGCTCGAAACCTTCTGACCAGGCTAACTTCCCCTTGCTGCGCTGCGCCTCACTGCGGGCATCGAAGATCACCATGTCTTCATCCAGATTCGCCAGCTGAATCACCTCGGCCGGTTGAACGGCTAACACGCCAGGAATGCTGGAAGGTTTGCCAATGGGCTCGACAGCGTCATTCTGATTCGCGGCCTGCGCCGCATGGAGTGTGGAAGTTAAGAGCAGCGCCAATAGACCGGTACCAAGCAGAGCCCCCAGGCGAACGTTCATGTGTTACCTCGTTAAATTGTATATTAGTATTTTCTAATATACGCATTATAAACAAAGCAACGCACCGGAGCGAGCACGGAATAGAGAACGGGATCCAGATCACGAAAAAAAGGAATGCTGCCGCCGTACTTTATGCAGGCAGCGTCGGCTAGCTGGGGAGGTCCTGCATTTCTCTGAGTATCATGATCTTCTGCCAGACCTTGCGGCTCAAACCCGTAGTCAGGATTTCCACTTCATTGACGGCCGAGAGCACCACCGCATCACGAAAATCCTGCGCGTAGAGTGCCGCGAGCTTGCCAGTCAGTGACAGCATCTCACTGCAATAATTCAGATAGCGTGTTAACTCGAATGCCGTCAGCACACGTTCCGGTGAGGACGGCGTCATCACGACCTTGTTGAGCATGTGGCTCGGGTCCTTGGTGAGCTGATGCATGTCGATCACATGGGCGATGGATCGCAGTTCATGCAAGGCCGCCAGGGCACGCGATCGTTTGATTCGGGTCTCCAGTGTAATCAGAAAAAAGATGGCGGCGCCTAACAGTACGATGTCGTTGATCCCGGCTTCACTGACGGTGACCAGGTCACCGATAGTGAATTGTTCGCGGGTGAACGACAACTGCGAGAGGCTGTAGATAAGCACAAATGCCGCCAGCACGATGACAAGCACCACACCCAGGCGTATGGCAATGTTCGGCCGGGAGATCCAGTTTGCCTGTGTCTGGTTTTCCTGCGCCAGCGTCAGCAACTCGGCACAGACCTTGTTAAGACCGGCAGTGGGGAAACGTTCATGTATACGCTTGCCCAGCTTGTCTATCGTCTCGATCGTTTTCTGAGGATTGAGTGTTCGGTACATATTATTCTTTATTATCAGACGGCTCGGACAAAGCATAGTACAGTTCATGGCAAGGGCTCCATCCCCTTTTACCGCCATCATCACTTACCCACCTACAGCTTTAACCATCCCCGCTGTCCCAGGTAACTCACTGTCATACCCACAACAAAGGCGACGCCGACATCCCACATGGCGAAGGCGGCGGTTATCAAGGTGACCAGATGCTCGACTTTATTTTTACCGAAATTGCATGCACCCAGCGCCAGTTGCGCACCGGCGAGAAACAGGATGACGCCCAGAATCGCGGTTGGAAACAAATGAAACAATGTCGCTATCGAGTTACTGAAGAATATGGCAAGGAGCAGCAGCATCAGACCCAGGATGATCAAGGCGCCGCCAGTGCGTGCCCCGAATGCGACATGACCCGCCATACCGCCTGCCCCATGACACATCGGTACACCGCCTATCACGGAACTTGCGATATTCATGAGTCCGGTTGAGGTGGCTACCCGGTTGTCCGTCACTGTACGATCCGGAAACAGTCGATTGTTCTCTTCGCGAATGGCAATGACGGCATTACCCAAGGTCAATGGGAGCTGGGGCAAGGTCAGCAACACAAAACCAATCAGCAGATCGTGCCAGGTCATCGCGGACAATTCAAAGTGAGGTGCGCGCACACTGAGATCTGTTGTGCCCAGTTCGTGAAGGACGGCAGGATGCAAAATCGCCCCGCTGATCGCGCCAAAGATCAGCAACAGGAACATGGCCGGGATTTTGCGGTTGGTCAATAGCAGCAGGGTGCCAACGAGCCCGACCGCGGCAAGTAGCCAATGGCTCGCCATCATCTTCACACCATTCAGCATGAAGCTCATACCGAGTCCCAGGATAATGCCGACCACCACCGGTCGTGGCACGAACTTCGTGATGCGACTGGCCATGCCGCTGACGCCCAGCACCAGCCATAGCAAGCCGGTCGTGAGACCCGCTGCATACACCACCATCGGCGTGACCACCGCGGTTTGGGCAACCTGGGCAATCGCAATGGCAGCGATCGCCTTCATCGGCTGGACCGGGAACGGTGTTTTGTAGATGCTACCGCAAAGCAACATGGCGACACCGAAGGCGAACAATATCCCAAAGGGATCCATTTTCAGGACACCGATGTAACCCACGACGAAAGGGATCAGTGTCCCGAGGTCACCGAAGGCGCCAGCCCATTCCATGCGATCGAAGCGATTGCGCAGTATGGGCTTGCCTTGTTTTGCGCGTGATTCACCGGATGACGGAATTTTCAAAACATGCTCCTGTGCAGCGGAATACCCAATATACTCCTACTTCATCCTCAACATCCGAGCAGGGAAAAAATATCAGGTCATTAGGACTATGAGTGTAAACTCTTGACCACGGGTTAAAACTCATTCCCTCCGAGTTTCTTCAGGTCTTTGTCGTACATCGCAACCAGTAATAACTCACCATCATCCGCGACGCGGAACTGCCCATAGCGTGCAGTCTGGTATTTTCCAGCGGTGCCCTCCTGAAAGAAATAGGCATTGGTCGCAAATCTGACGGCACCATTGCGTACGCGATAACGCATCAGGATGTCGTTCTTTGCCAGGGCTTGTCCATGATAGATCGATTTGAATGTCGCGATATTGCGCTCATCAAGTGCGACAACGGCATAGCCATCGGATGCGTCGATATTCTGCCGCCAGCGCTTGTATTCTTTTGATTTGGGCAACGCATCATACACCTGCCTGGCAACCTGGTAATTCAGGGCCATATAGTCACCCTGCATGAGTGACCGGGGATCGATCGGGGCAAGCTCAAGATAGGCGATTTTGCCATGGGCAAGCTGGTCTTCCTTTTTAACAATAGACCAGTTCACCAGGCCCAGGACGATGACAAGCGACACCAGGGCAAGGATTTTAGCCATGCGTAGCCCCCTTCTCTCGGTGAATTATTTTCAACAGTAGCCACCGCACCAGTAACAACACCATGCCCGTCACGAGCAGCGTCTCGGCCTTCATCAGTAAGGTGGCATCGAGCAGGTAGTAATACGCAGAGATGTAAAACAGCAGGGAGATAATCCCGAGCCCCATGAGGACACGATTACTCCCCGCAAAACCCAACAGGAGGATCATCATGCCAACGGTGATACCGGGTGCTTCCACTGAGACAGCTGACAGGATCACCGTGCCCAGCAGGGCCGTACTGGCAAGGGGAGCGGACAGGCGATGCCCCATGCGTTGGAGCAGTTGCCAGACGACGTAGACCATCACCACCCCGGCCAGCACTTCTGCCATCCAGGGCCGAACCCACAGCTCGGTATTCATCCTCCCCATGCTCCAGCCGAGGTGATGAATGCCGAACAGGTCAAAGCTCTTAAGTTGTATGAGTCCCAGCACAGCACCATAGCCAAGCGCATGGATTTTCCGAATGTGTTTTGGAAAGTGAAATTCGTGTAACCAGAGCCAGGCAGCGATAAACATCACAATACTGCTGAAAATATAGGGTGCACCGAATTGAGTCAGCGCCATGGAAAAACTAAAGGCCGCAATAAATGAGGAGAACACGCGGTGTATGAAGTTGGGCATCACCACCGCCAGTCCGGCTTGCAGGAGTGCGAGGATAATCCAGGCGAGTTTATCGTTGTTCAGGCCCTGAAACAGGCTCCAGGTAATCAATGCCTGCCCCGCCAGACTGACGGCCAGACCTATATGCTCGACAAATTCATTCTTGGGGATGCGTAGTATGAAATAGGCAGCACCGATCATCACACTACCGGTGATGGCAGAAGCGACAGTGTTTCTGAAGATGACCTCAAAACCCGCGCCGAGAAAACCCAGCAGGAACAGCGACGCTAACCAGCCTGAGAAGGCCAACAGGACTTTAACGAACCAGGGTGATTCCGGCTGTGCTGGTATAGGTGCATTACCCTGCACCAGACCCGCTTGTTGCAATGTCGCCCAGACGGGTTGCGATGACTGACTCATGCGGTCCACTCCCGATGCACATTCCTGAGCCAGATCGCGGCGCCGGTACCCAGACCGATAATGACCAGGGCCAGCAACAGGAAACCGCCCGCCTCTAAACGATCCAGCATGTATCTAATCAGAACACTGACGATGACGACAATCCCGGAGAGGCAGCCACCGGCGAGCATAAACAGGTCAGGCTTTTTCATGCGGTAGAAAAAGTACAGCCCTCCCATCCACGCCAGCCACACGACTATGGATACAGCATCTCCCTGCCGAGGATCAAAGATGACATAGATGGCCAGCCAGGTAATGGCCGTACCGCTGGCAAGCGCGAGCAGACGCGTAGCCCAGCGTTCAGCTAACCATGTCCATCGCTGTTCCAGAAATTCCCAGGCGAAAAGTGCCAGCGTATTAAAGATAAATACCCACCAAAGCATGCTCATGTCTGAATCAAACACCATCCAGAACGCATTTCTAAACGTCATGTGATACAGGATGATCGACGTATTGATCAGTCCAATCCAGAGAATCCAGATCGCGGAAAAACGCCCGATCATCGCCCATGGCAACATGAGCAATGCCCAGGTAAAAAAGAGTTGCCAGGGATCGGCACCCGTCTGGTAGGTCTGGCCATATAAAGCGAGCAGCACACCCAGAAAGATACTCGCCAGCAGCAGGGAAATCTTCGCTGCCACTTTGGCTTTATCCAGTTTCCAGTAGACCAGCACCGTCATGATGATAAGGCCTTCCATCAGACCAAATTTAGCAAAGCGCCCCAGGTCATCCCAGTTGTAGGCAATAAAGAACATGACCGCGAAGGCCAGGGCCAGACCACCGAGCCAGAGCAGAAGATGATCGAGAAACGTTTTCCACGACTCCCCGTCGGGTTCAACCCTGGACGCGGTCAGGGCGTCAGGAATGTTGTCAGGTGCGATACCACCCTGTTCGATGAGGGCAATGATCTGGTTTCGTGGTGAAGTCATAGGTAGCTAAACTATTTTTTAATTATTATCACTTCACACATTAAAGCACAAAAATACCGGCAACATCACGCATGGATGCAATTAAACAGTGTTTAAAATGCCAGTTCGTAAGTATGCAGTGTTCAATTGTTTCGATAATCGTGCGCAGAGAAAAATACAGCTTATCCATGCTTCCATACAATCAGCATCGATCCGGAAAGTATCAATGCCCCGCCCAGCAATACCGACCAGTCAATGTGATTTTCTCGATAAACCAGCCAGGCAATGATGGCGATAAACAACGGATAGGTAATATCAATAAGAGAGGCAATCGTCGGATTCGGACTCAACTGCATGGCCACATATAATAAATTTGCAGCAATGATCGTGGTAAAAATCAGAATAATGACGGAAATTCGTATCTCAGTTTTCGCCTGCCAAAGTGTCATGAGATTTCCAAACACCTTGTGATAATTAAAGGGCAAGACAAGAAAGATGGGTAACGCAGTAATCATAAACAGGGTAATTGGTGTATTCAGATCTTTTGGCAACATCTTCATGATCTTCGCCACCAGATTAAAATGCACTCCCCACACGATGGCTGCCGCAATTGAATAAACCCACCAGTGAACGGAAACCATAGCAACCTCCTGCTCTATTGATTATTCAGATACTCGCATTTTGTTAGTGGGCGTACAAGCTGCTTCATTAACGTTCCAAGTTTGGATAATTCTTTTACGCGTTTGGCGTCCGGCGCGAGTTGAAACGTAAGGCGTCGATGCTATACAACGCCAGGCCGCTCCAGATACAGGCGAAGGTGATGCCATCCACTCGCGTGAAGGGCTCGCTGAAAAAATATACCCCGGTTAAAAATTGTATGGTCGGCGCCACATACTGCAACAGGCCAATGGTGCCCAGGCGCAGCCGGCGTGCGCCCGTCGCAAACAATACCAGTGGCACGACCGTAATCACACCGGCGCCCACCAGAAGCAGGTCCATCGTCACCGATGTGTGCAGAAACGTGAGTGTGTGATGCGCATAGAACCAGGCGATAAGTACCAGCGCGACGGGTAGCAGGAGCAGGGTTTCGATCAGCAGACCGGTGATGCTGTCGACCTCTACCTGTTTGCGGATCAGGCCATAGAATCCGAACGCGATGGCCAGCGTGAGTGCCACCCACGGTATGGTGCCGAAGCTACCCATCATGATGGCAACACCGAGTGCCGCCAGGGCGACGGCCAGCCATTGCAGGGGGCGCATCCGTTCGCCGAGAAAGATCAGCCCCATCACCACGTTCAGCAGTGGCGTGATGTAGTAGCCAAGACTCGTTTCCAGGACATGTCCGTGCGTGACGGCCCAGATGAACACCACCCAGTTCAGACCGATACACACGCCACTCGCCGCCAGGGCCCGGAGCACAGCCGGTTTGCCGAAGACGGCGCGCAGACGCGACACTCGCCCACGGATCACGACGTAAGCGACAAGCACGACGGTCGCCCAGACAATGCGATGCGACAGCACCTCCCACACGCTGACCCGTGTGCCGATGAGGTGGTAGTAGAGGGGCAGAAAGCCCCAGATTGCGAATGCAGTCAGCGCGGCCGCCAACCCCATGCCGTGCTCGGTCCGTTGCGTCATTGCGATTACTGTCTCGAAGCAAAAATCAAAGCGGATTATAGGCTATTTCGGTCTTTGATTGGCTTGTCGGATGAACTAAAGATTTTTTACTCTCGGCTTTGGCATCCTGCGTCGCCCTAACTCCTGCATCCCTGCAGTCGTGACACCAAATATTCTTAATTTGGTAGTTTTTTCAACGCTTTTATTCTTTTTGTATTCATTCTTATTATGCAATTGTTTACCGTTGTATTATACGCAGGCGTTCCCTCCTCAATCCCGAATGCCTCGACACTACAATTTAGTTGCCGATATGTCACCCAGGCGTTTTGTGCTTTCCGGACTTTCTCAATGAGGTCATTACCAAGTTTTAGATCAGCCGTATAAGTTTGTTTCACACGTTTCTCAAATTCAGAAAACTCGTTCATAAGGAGGGCATTTGATTGCACCATCTTATGATGCACACAGGCATCCAGTTGTGGGCTTGTCGTAATATCTGTGCAATCGAGTTTCTTTTCTGCATGAGAAATTTTAGGCGTTTGTGCCATACAAGATGTAGCAGAGATAATAAGAACAAAGGCATACAATAATTTCATTTAGTTACCCCACTTCTTTAAAACGTGGGTTCTCCCTTATTATTCTTAACGAACACCAACATGCTTTGTTCTAACTATAACTCCGGTTTCATCGTCGACATATACGATTTCCTGCGCGCCCTTGGACAGGGATGAGACAGACCATAATATTTTCCCATTCTCTTCAACTGCTGTGGCAACACTTAGATTCTCTTTGAATAAGGATTCAATATCAGCTGTCTTTGCTATCGCGATTGCCTGCGCACTAGACAAATTAGTTTTCATTAAGACTTTTTCCTTAGCTTGAAATATTCTTTTAATAAGATTCATCAATTTCGCTAGTCCAATGATTTCTTTATTTTTTCTTGGTCGCCGGATTCGAGCTAAACCAAAGCCTAAAGCTAATACCATATATAAGCCCACTGCTTATCAACGAAGCTCCCTCTGGTATTATTCCAGCACCTTTCATTCCTACAGAGAAACCACCGCCTCGCGTCAAAAACACATAGCCATTTTTGACAGGAAATTTAACCCCTACAAAGAATTTACGGATTCCATATACGCCGACCTGGGACACTGTTTCAGCTAAAGCTTCTTCTACATATCGCCATAGTGATGACCTAAAATATGAAGCGGTCAGATTTTGCACTCTAAAATTACGTAATAAGTATAGCTTTGGCGCCAGAAACTGATGAACCTTTTCGTGATACAAAGCTGACTTTTGATCATTTATACTCCCTTTTAAGGAAATCGTGATATCCCCCCAGGGATTTGTACTCCCCTCCCCTGCATACAACTCACTTGAGTTTATGCCTTCTGTCTTTGGCTTGTATCGAATGCCTGGAGTACGCGGTGGTTCACCGAGTTCAAAACGGCCACCACGCCGAGTAACGGGTACTTTACGAAATAAGATGGCCAATACAGTCTGCACTCCTAGAATGCTTATAGCCTTCGAAAAATCATCGGCTGCCTTTTCCAAATCACGCTTTGACGACGCATGATACGTCAAGGAAACAGCACTAAAGAGATAATCCAGACCGGAAAATATAGCCATCCCGATAGCAAAAACACCAACGGTCAAAATAACCACATCAATAATTTCGCCAACACCAGCACCATGAGAAATTATCCAGGCGACAAGCACTCCGGCCATGATGGCAAGTGACTCGGGAGATACCATTTGTTTGAGTTGTTGACCGACTTCTGGACCAAGTTTAGGAATCGCTGTCTCTAACATCTCTTTAAGACGTGTCTCAAAATCCCAACTTGATACCTGAGTCGCTGCTTGTGCATTTGCCATATCCCCTCCTTTGATAGCACTATAGCTGCAAAATAATTAATGAATATCTTTCTGCAAAAATATTATGACAGCCCGAACCTATACATTCTAAGAAAGGTTCTACGCAAGTGTGAAAATTTGTAAATTATGAATCGCCAAGCATTAAATAGTTTTTACTCTGAACCAATTATTCTTCGATGATAAATTCAACCAGCTGATCAGGGTGGACATATTCTTCTGATTGCGCGAACCATTTTGCGGAGATACCTGCAGCGTGAACGGCATTCCTGTCACCGCTCAACAGGTAATGCCATGCCGGTAAGGGCTGACCTGCATGTAATCGTTTATAGGCACAGGTTTCCGGCAACCAGCGCATTTCCTGAAGGTTATCCAGGGTTAAGCGGGTACACATGGGTGCCTTTGTCAGTCGATGCTCATAGTCACGGCAGCGACAGGTCGCGACATCCAGCAAGCGGCAACTGACTGTCGTATTGAAGACTTCACCACTGTCTTCGTCCTCTATCTTCACCAGGCAACACAAGCCACAACCATCACACAAGGCCTCCCACTCATCGGGTGTCATCTGCTCGAGTGATTTCGTTTCCCAGAATTTATCGCTAATCATCAATACGAATCCTGACCCTATTTTTTCAACTGCCTCTATGATGACCTCGGCAAACTCAGGATGGCCTCGAGCCCACCGTTTGCGCGATTACGTAACACCAGTTCCCCGCCATGGGCACGGGCGATATCGCGCGCCAACACCAGGCCCAGACCCACGCCACCGGTCTTGCGGTTGCGCGATCCCTCGATGCGGTAGAACGGTTCGAATACGCGTTCGAGCTGATCCTCGGCGATCCCAGGACCCTCGTCGGCAATCACGATCCGCAATTGTGTCGCTGTATCCTCGATGCGGATCGTCGCGCGGCGGCCGTACTTGATGGCGTTATCCAACAGGTTCGTCAGCAGACGCTTGAGCGCAAGCGGCCGTGCCGGATACGGTGCCGCCATCGCATTATCTTGCAAGCTCACGTCGTCACCCGCTTCTTCCATGTCCGCCTGCAGACTCTCGAGTAATGCAATCACATCCACCTGCTGTATCGCTTCGTCGCTACCCGCACCGCGAAGAAAATCGAGTGCGGCCGATGTCATGGCTTCCATCTCTACCAGGTCATTATCGATCTTTTCACGCAGTGCGGTATCCGTGATCAATTCCGCCCGCAGGCGCAAGCGTGTAATCGGCGTACGTAAGTCATGTGATACCGCGGCAAGCATATGTTCGCGTTCGCGCAGGTAGGTGCGAATCCGTGCCTGCATGGTATTAAATGCCGACGCCGCGCGTCGCACTTCGGCGGGCCCCTTTTCCGGTAACGGCGGTCGATGCATATCCCGCCCCAGGTCGTCCGCTGCGGTTGCCAGCACGGCCAACGGCCGCGTTAGCCAGCGCACCGCAATCAACACGAGGACAATCACCGAGATCAACAACACCGCCAGGGTGAGCAACAATTGCCAGGGTCGGGCAAAAGGCTCATCGCCGAGATGATATTCAAACCTCGCCCAGCTACCATCCTGCAGCCTGGCCGAGACTTCAAACGCGATATCGTGGCGTGGAAAATACTCGTCCATGGGTTCAAACCGCGGGTGATGTCTTTCGAAATCATGGCGCTCTCCCCTTCTCGTCATGAGCCCGATGACGCTTACCTGCACCGGTGTGTCTTTCCCCAATAGCCGTCTTAATACATTACGCATGTGTGCCGCATGCATATCTTCGCTCAGCGTCATCTCGGGTGCCGGTGCCTTCGCCATCAGTCGCACCTGCAACTGCGGGCTATTGAAGGCCGGTAACAAGTTGGCACGCGACACCGGGTCAAGATGATCCAGGACTTGCACGATACCGGCAATGCGTTGCGCGGCACCAAAACCACTCGCCTGGTAGATCACGCTGGCGCGATCACGCAACAGGATCAATGCAGCAACCACTTGCGCAGCGAGTAAGCCGATCAACAGGGTCAGCATCAGGCGACCAAAGAGTGTGCTCGGCAACCAGCGAGTCATCGCTCACTCTCCACTTCGGCGGCCAGCACATAGCCTTCGCCCCGCACGGTCTGAATCAGGTTAGCACTGTCGTCGCCCAGACGTCGGCGCAGACGTCCGACCTGGACATCGATACTGCGATCAAATGGCGTGCCCTCCCGCCCATGACTCATATCGAGCAATTGATCACGGCTCAGCACGCGCTGCGCATGATCAAGAAAGATCCGAAGTAATCGGTATTCACCGCCGGACAGGGACACCACCACCCCGGTGGCGGACAGCAACTGGCGACGCGCGAGGTCCAGTGTCCAACCGGCAAAGTGCAGGCGACGTGCTTCGGAACGTTCCGGCGTCGGCGGCAACGCCTGGGTGCGACGCAATACCGCCTTGATGCGCGCCAACAGTTCGCGCGGATTGAATGGCTTGGGCAGATAATCGTCGGCGCCCATTTCCAGCCCAACGATACGATCGGTTTCGTCGCCACGTGCGGTGAGCATCACCACCGGTAGATTGGAATGTGCGCGCAGCTCCCTGCACAACACCAGGCCATCCTCTCCCGGCAGCATGAGATCGAGGATCACCAGATCAAATTGCCCCTTGCTCAGTGCCGCGCGCATGCCACGGCCGTCGGCCACCGCGGTGGCGCGCAGGCCGTTGCGCTCCAGATAGTCGCGTAACAGATGACGAATCTCGACGTCGTCGTCAACAATCAGGATATGTTCGGTGCGCTGCATAAATAAGGTTATACCGTGTTGGCATCCTCACTGGCGAGGAGAATTGTAACGCAATGTAACAAGCCGCCTGAACGTTGCATGCGGTTACAAAATGCCACACGGGTGACACCATCGCCTGACGCGATTCTGCTTGAATAAAGCCGTGACCAAATCCCACCCTTGTGAAACAGGAGTAATACTATGAAGACGTCATCCAAAATCGCACTGAGCCTGCTTGCCGCCACAGGTATCGCCACCAGCTCCATGGTACTGGCGCATGAATATGGCCCCGGAATGGGCCAAGGTCGACACGGCTTCGGCCCAATGGAGAACTGCCAACAGGGCGGACCCGGCGCCCACCTCGACACCCTCAAGACCGAGCTGAAGCTGACCGCAAAGCAGCAACCCGCCTGGGAAACATTTGAAAAAGCGGTCCGCGCGCAGATGGCCACCCATGGCGAGGGTCATCGCATGGGCCAGGGCATGGCCAGCGGCCCAGACGGGATGCAAGCGCACATCGCCTTCATGGAGCAACGTCTGGCCGGGATGAAGGCCATCCTCAAGGCACGCACCGAACTCGAGCAGGTACTGACACCCGAACAAAAAGCGGTGTTTGACCAGTTTGGTCCGCAACATCATCGCCACGGCTAAATCGGAGATGACGGGAGGCGCGAATGCCGCCTCCCGCCCTTCGCCATACAACAGGGGACAGACTAAGTTGCAGCTTTGAGGAGAAATGTCTCGCTAAAGCGTGTAACGGCATCCCAGTCAGTGTATTCATGATCGCGTGATGTATCCGTATCGCCACCTTCTTTTTTGGCGATGCGGCGCATGATCCAGCGGGTAATGAATCCGTATTGCGTGTATTTGATAGCGCCAGCAAATGTGTCCATCATACCGGGTTGCCAGTGGGTTTCCGCAGTCAACTTCGCGCCAAAGGCGCGGGCTGCTTCACGTTCTTCGTCATTCTTGCTGTGGATCGCCATACAGACCGTGAATAATGCCGAAGGTACCCGATTGAGCCAGTCTTTATGGGTTTCGATAAACGTGTAGAGATAACGGGGATATGCATTCATGTGTATCGAGCCACCAATGATGGCGGCATCAAAGGCAGCCGTCGAATAATCTGCTGGCAATGTCGCGCCAGAGAGAGCGGTAACCTGATGACCGTGACGGCGAATCGCCCCTGCAATGAACTCGGCAATGCTGGCCGTCTGACCTTCTTTAGACGCATATATTATTAATATATTCATCTAATAACTCTCTTTCGCCTGAATCCTTTATCTTTATTATAGAAATCTGTATTCTGACTCAATTTATCTCTTACTAATTTTTTCCTTTATGTAATTAGGTATGTCCGTACCAGCGTGCGAATTAAGGAGGCATACCATATCGATAGCAACTCCAAGTGCCCATCCATTTTGTAACTTACTCAATGATTCCGCTGATGGCTCTGGCCAAGAAATATTTACTTCGTTTGTTATAGACAAGCGGCTTGCTCTTGCATGAAGAAGATTATTACGCAATTCTATAAGTTGTTTAAATTCTTCAATATCTGAGCATGGCGGTTCTCCAAGTGCCCTAAGTTTAAAAATTTGTGTGATTGTTTTGTTCCATTTATTTGTAAGGCTAGGAATATTTTTCTCTTGCGGGAAAAGTCTTAAAAGCTCGACCATATCGTTAGTTAGTTGAGACTGCGCCCATTCAAACAGATATGCTTCTAGAAAAGTTGTTGAAAAAATTATTTCTCGTCGAATATGGTGCCAAGTATTACCTTTTGATTCTTGATATGCATCCTCAAACCAATACTGTGCGAAAGCGTGACCAGTAATGAGCGTCGACGAATAACCAATACATTGTAAATTGGCGGTTTGTGCTTGACCTATAAAACTCCGAGTATCATCTGCCATGGCTGCTACCTATTGTTTTTGATCGATTTTTAATTCTCTTGAAATAGCACTGTTTTGCTTCTCTTTGAAGTCGCAAAAGAATTGGGTCAAAGCATATTAAAATCTAATATTAGAGAAAACAGTGTTCTGACCCCGGTTTTACCCCGGTTTTAGAGAAAACTATGTTCTGCCACCGGATTTCCGAACATGGCTTTTCATTTTCACTAGGTTTGCAATGTCATGGGTTTATTTGTATTTGTCAGATAGCGTAGGAATTCTTTTCCCATATCTGTAATTATGTATTGTTGATTCTCATCTCGTATTAAATTAGCTGTAACCAAATAATTAATCCATTGTTCGAATGTGAAACCACTTTCTTTGTATAGCGGAAAATTCGCAGTTAATGAATTAAAATAATTTATTAAAATATCTCTGGTTGCCGGCCCATTTAAGACATTGAGTTCTTGCAGTACAGTTAATTGAGTCCCTAGTATATTTGCATACACTCTTTCAAAATGTGCCGCAAGGTTTTGTGCCGCCAATACTCGCGTAAGCAAATTTACTGCCTCATTATTATTTTTATCTAAATCAAGACGCACTAGTTCATTTCGTATCTTGTCTTCTTCTGCAAGCACTGCAGGCAATTGTAGATTTATCATTAATAATTTAACTTCTTCATTGAGATCACCTTTAACAACCCCGGTGGTCAATGTTGCTTCATGATATTCAACTTTATTCTGGTGATATGGTGTAAATTCGACTCCACCTTTCCCCGCTCTAACAATTCGATTAATTAAATCTGACCACTGTTTTCTGAACAAAAAGAAAGATACAACACCTACAATAACGATCGATGAACCTATACTGATATTGGCAATTGTCTTTAAAAAATCAATACCAAAAAATATGAAGGCAACAACTCCTAATATTAGGATGGCGGTACCTAAACCAATGCTATTAAGATATTTTTTGAAATCAGTCATTGACCACAATCCTGATGCGGTTGATAGACACTTATCGCTAATACTCGGCTCGTCTTATATTAGAGACAATTCCTCACTGGCCCAATTTTCCGTTAAACTCTTACCCAGGACTGAACGGATAAACCAAATTCACATTGCGTGTATTCACTCGTCGAGATTCGCGAACCGGATCAAAAAAATACCAGATATTAAATTTACGCTCTGCGGGCAACGTATCAGAATCAAGTTGTGGCCAACCGAGATAATGAGCTATATGAGTTCTTAGATCGTGTTTCGCTTGTGTCTCTGCTTTTTTCTGCCACGTTTCCATAACTGCGCCAAGCAATAGATCACAGAGCTGAATCGTGAGCGTCTCTCGCGAGTCCCTAGTAATTACAGACTTAACGGGGGATGTTTTCCTGAAACGTGCATTCAATACATTATTCGTTATCACCTCCATTGCTTCGTCTGCTTTAGCATAACTGGAGTGGATAGGATCAATATATATTCTGAATTCCTGTTCTCTATCAGGATATCGTCTGAGAGCTTTGTGCATCTTCGAGGTAAGCAGCATGGTATAATGCTTACGTCTTGCTAAATCCCAGTCATTCTTATGGTAGATATCTTTCCTGACTGCACTTTTCCTCACCACAATACAATGAAATACAAGCCATTGACGTTCGAAAAAGAAATCGACTAATGCTTCGTAGAAGTTGTAATTTGATTTGGACACTCTGGTCCATTTGCACTCGTCCTGATAACCGTAACGGTTACGCAATTCCCGTACGGATTCGATAAAGTCACCGCGTCGCTGCCACTTCATCCACAGACTGCCGAAGCCGTAGTGGTGCGAACCATGCACCCCAGACTCATCACAAGAAATTAACCAACTTCTAACCCCAGGATTTTCCATCCTTTATTTATGGCCTTAGAAAACCGAATTGTCAATACTGGGTTATTTAATGCAACTTGGGGATCGATTTAGAGTTTTACTCTGATCCCAAATATTTCTTCGAAATTAGATTATTTAACCTGAAAGTCAGACTTATTTTTAGCAATAACTCGATATTGATCTCTCATACATGGGGAGAAATTTGGAGGCCATGGAGACACCAATCGGCATAATACTCGATATTGCAACGGAGCATCTGCATTAACTCTTTCAACTTCTACGGTAACTTTATCACGTCCTACCAATTTGATTAATTTCGTAAACTCTCCTGAATAATAGCGAGGCGCATAACCCGCAAGCGAAATTGGATCATTAGTTCTCAATAGCAATGCCATTTCATCATATTCATTTTGCAAATCTTGCATTAAATAAATTTTCTCGCCTTGCTTTAGTTCCAATGCTCTTTTTTGATTTTCTTTATGCATGTGACGCAGACCACGACTAAAGAAATACACTTCATAGTTTTTATCAACACTAGGGTCTGGGCAAGGAAACATCTCTAAAGAATCTGTAGCACGCAAACCTCCAGTACGTGCTAATTCATCCAGCGCATCATATTCAATATTTGACAACCCTAACCATCGCAAATAGTCATTATACTCTGGTCTCGATTTAGGCAGCACACGGTTTGCAAACAATGGAAAGAGTGCTTCAGATACATATTCAGCATGCAAATCATTCATAAACCCGAAAGGTGTAAAATTTGGCACTTCCTCTGCCCCTCGGGTATAAACGAAATGATATTTATCATCTTCATGCGTCAGTCTAGCTACAGGCGCCCATTGTCTAGATTTAGGATCCTGCCACGCGATAAATAATGCTTTCATAGCTTATCTCCGACATCTAAAATCCGACTTTTATTAGTATCTAACATCCTCAATGCGAATTCTCGAGCAACATCGCTGATTTCAGAATTTGGTACTTCAGCCAAAATGTGATCAAAATCAATACGTTGCATAAGCCTTAACTGCTCTAACCAATATCGACAAGCGTTGCTGTTCATTTTAGCAATTTCAGCAAAAGCTTCCATCGTAGTATACGCTTTTCGTGAGGAAGTCGATGGATAAAATCCTGAACGAGCTCTTGAAACATAATGCTCAACCGACCTCAAATGATCTTTTGAATTGAGCCTAGCTAGTCGATTTTCATCTGTTTCATTTCTACCTAGGCTAGAAGCGTGATCAAAAGTTGGAGTTAACGTTAGCCCAGATTCAGGCGAAGTTATAATTCCCCAATTCTCATGATGCCTATCTTGGTTACCAACCAATGCATCCAGCAATAAATAGCCCACAAAAATACCAATAACATTTCCCACTTGATGCGGCATCACCCAATCTATTGGTTCATGTAATGCAAAGCGATTTGGTGCAGAACTTAATAGTTTTAAAAGTGCAATAACTCGTCTAAGTGTATGCTGACTAGTGCTATATGTTTGTGTTGTGTCATAACCTTCAACGAATTTAGATAATAATTCATTACCCAATATTAATCGGCAATTCTCAGGAACGAAGTTAGGAGTTATTACACCAATCACGCCTCTATAGGCTGCAAAATTATATTCTGCATGTGGCAAATTTAATTTTTTACAAATTTCGCAACATACTTTCTCTGACCAGTTTTCTCCTGTCCCCGGTCTCCCCTGTTTAAACAGCATTGAATTATTATTGTCATCTCGATACCAAAATTTTGCTTTTGTACCTAACTGTTCTAATTGAGTAGAGGCATCATCAGGAACAGTAATTATAGGATATGCCATATAGTCAACATCTTTATATCATTTTAGTATTTTTTGAAATTCATATTTTTATGTCTTCTGATAAATCTCACTACCCTTCTGTTTAAATTCTTCCGCCTTCTTCTTCATCCCTTCATCCAGCGCAACCTCGACGCCAATCCCTTCCTTCGCCGCATAGTCTCTGACGTCTTGAGTGATCTTCATCGAACAGAAATTTGGGCCACACATACTGCAAAAATGGGCAACCTTGTGGGCCTCTTTGGGCATGGTCTCGTCGTGGAATTCTCTTGCGCGATCCGGATCCAGCGAGAGGTTGAACCGATCTTCCCAGCGGAATTCGAAGCGGGCCTCGGAGAGTGCATTGTCACGCACCTGCGCACCGGGGAAGCCTTTGGCCAGGTCCGATCCGATGTTGGTGGCACCGATGAAATCTTTAGGAATAATGTAAAAATTCATTTCTTAACCGTTTCCGCTGAATGCGCCAAATTGACAAACTTCATCAGTTCTTCCGCCATTGCCAGACGCTGTGCAGGCGTGGCTTTTAACATGTCACGCAGTTGTGCCTCTTCAACCTGTTCAAAGGTCACGGGCCAGCCGTAATTGGTTTCACTGACGTAAACACCTTCGGACTCTTTTACTCTGCCACTCCAATAACCGGGTTTCCGGTGTTGGTGGGCCACAGCAAATATTACAATTTCATTTTCACTAATGCTGTAATACACCGTATAGGGAAACCTGTTTAACAATTGTTGCCGGTATGTATTTCTGAAAGGAGTTCCGGCATGTGGATGTAACTTGATACGTTCATATACCAGGTCGAACTCATCGGTAAATTCTGTCCCCAACCCTGGTCGGTTTGCTTCGTAGAAATCCGCCACCTCGTTTACTTCCTTACGGGCAGATGGCGTTAATCTGATATCCATAGTTTGTACATCCCTGTAACGACTATTATTTTTTCGGGTATCTGGCTCTTAGTTCTGCCATGACCTGTTCTCCATCCACTAGCTCCACCCGACCTGCCTGTACATCCTGTGCACGCCTCTCAATTTCTTCGTACCACGCAGCTTCCCATTCTTCGCGGGTGACGATTTCTTCGTCCTTGTCCAGGCTGCGAATCAAATCCAGCGCGACGCGTGCGCGTTCCTCGGTCGGCAAGGCCATGAGTTCTTTTTCGATGTCTGCGATGCTGCGTGCCATAAAGTTTTCTCCTGCACTTAATTCTAGTCCATCCTCTGGATTCCGGCTCTGGACTGGAATGATGCCCAGCTGCTTTATTTATTCTACAGTTAAGTCTCTGGATTCCGGCTCTGGACTGGAATGATGCCCAGCTGCTTTATTTATTCTACAGTTAAGTCTCTGGATTCCGGCTTTCACTCAAGAACCCTACGGGTTCGTTCAGTACTCCTCAACTCGCTTCGCGAGTTCTAGTCGCGCCTTTGGCTTGGCCGGAATGACGAAGCATCAGGCCTTCTGGTAAATTTCACTACCCTTCTGCTTAAACTCTTCCGCCTTCTTCTTCATCCCTTCGTCCAGCGCAACCTCGACGCCAATGCCTTCTTTCGCCGCATAATCCCTAACGTCCTGCGTGATCTTCATCGAGCAAAAATTCGGGCCACACATACTGCAAAAATGGGCAACCTTATGGGCCTCTTTGGGCATGGTCTCGTCGTGGAATTCGCGTGCGCGGTCCGGGTCGAGTGAGAGGTTGAACTGATCTTCCCAGCGGAATTCGAAGCGCGCTTTTGAGAGCGCATTATCGCGCACCTGCGCACCGGGAAAGCCCTTGGCCAGGTCCGATCCGTGCGCGGCGATCTTGTAGGCGATGATGCCGTCGCGCACGTCCTGTTTGTTCGGCAGGCCCAGGTGTTCTTTCGGCGTGACGTAACACAGCATGGCGGTGCCGTACCAACCGATGTTGGTGGCGCCGATCGCGCTGGTGATGTGATCGTAGGCCGGCGCAATGTCGGTCACCAGCGGGCCGAGTGTATAGAACGGCGCTTCGAAACAGTCGTGCAATTCTTTCTCGACGTTCTCTTTCACCAGATGCAGCGGCACATGGCCGGGGCCTTCGATCATGACCTGGCAATCGTGGTCCCACGCCTTCTTGGTGAGTTCGCCGAGGGTTTCCAGTTCGCCGAATTGCGCGGCGTCGTTGGCGTCGGCGATGCAACCGGGGCGCAGGCCATCGCCTAATGAGAAGCTGACGTCGTAGGCCTTCATGATCTCGCAGATATCGTCGAAGTGGGTGTAGAGGAAATTCTCCTGGTGATGCGCGAGACACCACTTGGCCATGATGGAGCCGCCGCGGCTGACGATGCCGGTCACGCGGTTGGCGGTGAGCGGGACATAGCGCAGCAACACGCCGGCGTGAATGGTGAAGTAGTCCACGCCCTGCTCGGCCTGTTCGATGAGGGTGTCGGCGAACATTTCCCAGGTGAGTTCTTCGGCCTTGCCCTCGACCTTTTCCAGCGCCTGGTAGATGGGCACGGTGCCGATGGGCATGGGCGCGTTGCGCAGGATCCACTCGCGGGTCTCGTGGATGTTCTTGCCCGTCGACAGGTCCATTAAGGTGTCGCCGCCCCAGCGCGCGGACCACACCATCTTTTCCACTTCCTCTTCGATGGAGGAGGTCACCGCGGAGTTGCCGATGTTGGTGTTGATCTTCACACGGAAGTTGCGGCCGATGATCATCGGTTCCAGTTCCGGGTGGTTGATGTTGGCCGGGATGATGGCGCGCCCGGCGGCCACTTCACTGCGCACGAATTCCGGGGTGATGATGTCCGGGATGTTGGCACCGAAGTTTTCGCCGCGATGCTGACGCAGGAGTTTTTCGTAGCGCGGGTCGTTGCGCATCTCCTGCAGTTTCAGGTTTTCGCGGATGGCGATGTATTCCATCTCCGGGGTGATGATGCCCTGTTTGGCATAGTGCATCTGGGTGACGTTCTTGCCACTCTTCGCACGGCGCGGTGCGCGGATGTGTTCGAAGCGCAGGTGCGCGAGCTTGGGGTCGTTCTGGCGCGCACGGCCGTAGTCGCTGGTGGGGCCGCTGAGCAATTCGGTGTCGTTGCGCTCGGCGATCCAGTTGGCGCGCACCTCGGGCAGGCCCTTGAGCAGGTCGATGTGCACCGCCGGGTCGGTGTAGGGGCCGGAGGTATCATATATATAGATAGGTGGGTTCTGTTCCGGCGTGCGTTCGGTGTGCGTCGGCGACTGGGTCACCTCGCGCATGGGCACACGGATGTCGTCGCGGCTGCCGCTGACGTAGATCTTTTTGGATTGGGTAAACGGCCGGGTGACTTCTTCCGACAGGTTGGCCGTTTTCTTGATGAATTCTTCGGGGATTGCGCTCATGGTCTGGTCCTCTTCGTTGGACGACCGCAACCCATGGCTTGTGATGTTGGGTGGGGGATTCGCCTTCCCTACGCCGGCATTATCCGGATCAGGTAAATCTAGGGTCTCTCTCAGCCCGATTTCTCAGTGGGCACCCCCGGCGGTCGAATCGCCAAGTTAATCCATAGGGTATGGGTTTGCAATACCCCATTCCTCGCGGTATTGAGGCTTTTGTGTCGATCTAGCGCGATTTGCACTCCAACGTGTTAATCCGCGGCAACCATCCCCTGCCTCGCCCTCGGCAAAAACTTTCAAGAAACACCCCCATTCTGGCGATATCACCCCAGAACCCTTGCAAAAAATAATGAGCAAAGCTCGGCACCGGTGTGTTTTGTGGCCTTCGCGCGTGTACACGGACAGGAGCGTACATGAAAAATACAAACATGATTGACGATATCAACCAGTCCACGATGGCGAAAGATGTCGAGTTTTATTCAAGTTGCATGGGCTTAACTAAGGCTGAGTATTCTGCCTTACAAATGGCACAGGACGTGGTTGATAAACCTATCCTCGATATCGGCGTCGGCGCAGGAAGAACAACAGAGGCATTGATCGAAATTAGTGAGCAATATCTGGGTATCGATTATTCCAGGGAAATGGTCTCTGCATGCAGAACGAAATATCCCGGTGTCCGTTTTGAATACGCCGACGCCAGGAATTTGTCGCATTTTTCGGACAACATGTTTTATTTGGTCGTTTTTTCCATGAACGGATTATGCATGGTAAATCACGAGGGACGTCTGCAGATTTTGCGAGAGATATTCCGAGTACTGCAACCGGGAGGGGTATTTCTCTTTTCAGCTTATAATAAAAAGAATTCGAGACATCGCAAGTTGTTCCAATTTCCAGAATTTAATTTCACCTTCCATCCACTGAAATTTATTGCACGAATGATTCGCTATACGAATGCTACTTTAATTAGAGGGTGGAACAGATATAAACATATTCGCCATGAACACCATACGGATAGCTATTCCATAATTAATGACGTCTGTCATAACTATTCAACCTTTCTTTATTACACAACGAAAGACCAGCAACTCTCTCAATTACACTGCGTCGGTTTTGACAAGGAAATCGTTGCCTTGGACCTGGCGGGTGACGTTATACAGCATGACACGGATCATGATTCTATTACGTATCTCGTAAGAAAATAATAGAAGCCTTCCTGCACGTATAAATTGACTGCCAGGATCCCGAATTTTTGCTTGAGGTCTTTTTATACAGGCCGATATTTCTGAGCATGAGCCCACAGACACACCCCCAGGCGAAACACCCCGATTCCATAGGTGAATTGCGTCTGTCGGAGGTCATCGGCGCCCTGAGTTATGCGCTGGACCTGACCGAGGGCCAGCCGGCCGGGCACTGTATTCGCTGCTGCTGGATCGGGATGCACATCGGCAAGATGCTGGGGATGCACCAGAACGATCTCTGGGATTTGTATTACACGTTGTTGCTCAAGGATGCCGGTTGCAGCAGTAACGCGGCGCGCCTGTACGAACTCTATGGCAGCGACGAGCGTCGCATCAAACACGATTTCAAAACCGTGAACGGCGATAACCTCAAGGAGATCGCCAGGTTCGTGTTTGCCAATGTCGATAGCAGCGGCGGCCTGGTGAAGAAGATGCAGCGCCTCACCAATCTCGTCGTGCACGGCGAAAAATTTGCCGACGAACTGGTGGAGACGCGTTGCGAACGCGGGGCGGACATTGCCATGCGCCTGGGCTTCAACGAGAAGATCGCCGACGGCATTCGCTATCTCGACGAACACTGGAACGGTCAGGGCCGGCCGTATCATATCCGCGGCGATCGTATTCCGATCCATTCGCGCATCGCCCTGCTGGCGCAGGTGATCGATGTGTTCTTCCAGGCCGCCGGGCAGGATGCCGCCGAGGCGGAGGTGCACAAGCGCCGCGGCAGCTGGTTCGACCCGGAGCTGGTGGATGTGTTCATGGTGTTACGCCATGACCAGCCGTTCTGGCAACAACTCGCCGACGACAACATTCAGCTCACCATCCAGAACATGGCGCCGGAGAGCGAACCGGTCATGCTCAGCGAAGAACGTCTCGACGATATCACCGCCGCCTTCGGCATGATCGTCGACTCGAAGAGTCCGTACACGTTTAATCACAGCAGCCGCGTCGCGCAATACACCCTGGCCATCGCCGAAGAACTGGGTGTCCCCGTTTCACGTCAGCACTTCCTGCGCCGCGGCGCCTTCCTGCACGACATCGGTAAACTCGGGGTGAGTAACGACATCCTCGACAAGCCCGGCAAGCTGGATGAGGCGGAGTGGCAGGCGGTGCGCGATCACGCGAAATATACTGAGGTGATCTTGTCGCACCTGAGTCCGTTTGCGGAGTTGGCGAAAGTCGCCGGCGCGCATCACGAACGCCTCGACGGTGGCGGTTATCCCTATGGCCTGACGGCCAATGAAATCTGTCTGGAGACCCGCATCATCACCGTCGCCGATATCTTCGACGCCATCACCGCGGCACGTCCGTACCGCGGCGCCATCCCGGTGGACCGTTCCATCGAGATCATGCGCAAGGAAGTCCACACCGCCATCGACGAGGCGGTACTCGATGCCCTGGTTGCCCGCCTGCCCACGCTCGACGTCTGAACATCTTTGTAAACAAGCGTTAACAAATTCCGGATTTCAGCCCGCGATCTGTCAGAATACGCCTTCCTGATTGCGTATCATCTCATTGAGGAGGGTATCGTGCTGTCAGCATCCGAAATGCAAACGTTGCGTACAAAGCTCGAGGAATACGAGGGCAACATCCCGCACATGTATCTCGACGCGAAAGGCCTGGTCACTGTCGGCATTGGCTATCTGCTCGCGAATGCGGTGGAGGCGCAGAAACTGCCATTTGTGAACAACACCACCGGCAAGGCCGCGACGGCGGCCGAGATCAAAACCGATTACGATAATGTCAAAAAACAATCGAAGGGTTTTCTGGCGGGGTTTTATAAAAAGTTTACCAAACTGAAACTGACGCCCAATGAAATCGACCTGTTAACCAATAAGACCATCAACCAGTTTTACGGCGAACTGAAGACCGTTTATCCCGATTACGATAGCTACCCTGGCGAGGTAAAACTGGCGCTGTTCGATATGATTTATAATCTGGGCATGAGCGGACTCAGCAACAACTGGCCGAACTTCAACAAATACATCAAGGCCAAGGACTGGAAGAACGCCGCCGCCGAATCGAAACGCAAACCGCCGGTGTCGCCCGATCGGAATAAATACGTGAAGGATTTACTGGAACAGGCCGCCAAGCTGACCACGCCGCCCAAACCTTAGGATGGACACATGAAATATTTCCGCATAACGCTGGCACTGCTGATACTGCCCTTCGCCGCCGCCTGCAACGCGGCGCAGGATACAGGCGCAAACAAGATACAGTGGTATGCCGGTTACACCATGCCGCAGTTTCTCGCGGACCCCGTCGAGATAAACACCCAGGCCGATATCGCCGGTTTGCTCGATCAAGCCTGGTACGCCCCGTTCCGGGTACACGCAACCGGATCAAATCAGGCCATCACCCTGAAGACCTGCAGTGACTATTTCAATGCGCCGCAGCACCCGCTGTGGACGGTGAAGGAATCGGAGAATGCCGCATTCATGCAAATCGTGGTGATGTGCGAGGCAACCCGCGCCATCGCGAATGCGGCACCGGCGAATATGAATAGCAATAGCCTGCCGGTTTTCGATCACACCCTGCCGGCGAAATTGCCGAAGCAAATGGCCATGATCATCTCGTCAACGGAAAGCACGCGCATCCTCGCCGACAAGGCCATCGCGCACATGTCGCAGGTCGATACGCCGGTGAAATTCAGTGGACAGTCCGCACACGAGATGACCTATGTCTATAAGAGTGGCGAACAGCAACTGCAGCTGGTCGCCAGCGGTGATTTCAATCACGACGGGATCGAGGATTACCTGATCTCATCACAAGACAGCGTGAAGGGCGGCAGTTACACCGCTCTTCGGCTGTTTCTCGTTACCCGCTTGCAAGGTCAGGCGGATTACACCTTGCTCAAACAGTTTGCCGGTAACTGAGGTTAATGAAAATACCGGCGGCGTATCGCAGGATTACGGCCTGAGCTGATTTTTTAATTTTTGCAGCCACAGTTTCCAACGCGGCGGGAACAAGCCAAGTTGAATTTGGGTGGCATGAATGCGTTGCAGAATATCCTCGTTCAGCCGGCCACCCGGGACCTCGCCAAAGTTGAAGCGCGCCTGTGCCTCGGTCTTGGTGCCGAGCAACACCGTTGACGTTTGGGCAAACGATAAGGGGTAGCGTGCCGCCGCCAGCGCCAGCGATCCCGCTGTCTGTTCCAGGAACCGCATCGCGTCCACTTGCGCGAACAGGCTGTGGAGTTCTTCGCTGCTGAGTTTACTGCGTTGATCCCTGGCGTCGGTAAATTGCGTCTCGCGCGAATACTTGCCGCTCAGTAAGCCACCCTTGAGACTGGAACGGATGATGACACCGACACCGCTGGCCTGAATCTTTTTCAGTCGTTGCAGGTAAGGCAAGGGCTCCAGCAAATTACAGGGTAACTGAATGGTATCGATCACGGTATTGTCGATAACGTAATCGATGTCGTTGACGTTATAGAGGGACACGCCGACGGCGCGCACCTTGCCCTCGCGCCGCAGCCTGTATAACTCTTCATACAATTGCGTATCGTCACCGCGCGGTACCCAGTGGATCTGGTACAGGTCGATCACATCGGTGTTCAAGCGCTGCAATTGTTGCACAAGCGTGGTGCGTAATGACGCCGCACCACCGGAATATTTTGTGGCGAGGATCCATTTGTCGCGGCGGCCCGGCAGGAACTCACCGATGATCTGTTCGGACTCGCCATACACGGGCGCCGTGTCGAGAAAATTGCAGCCCAGTTCTTCGGCCACGGCAAGCGCGCGCAAGGACTCGCGTTTTTCAGTGACGCCGTAACTTTCTCCGCCGATGCCCCAGGCGCCGAAGCCGGTTTCGGAAACGCGTAACCCGGTATCACCCAGCTGACGATAATCCATCATGACCTGCTTTCGTGATTGGCATGTTTCATGCTGCTCTTACAATATGATTCAACTATGCCGGTTGCTGCCATGTACCGACTCCGTCTAGAATGCCACGCTAGCAGCCATGGAAGGTGGCCTCTGCAAACACACTCATTGTAACCCATGCCTGATTCCGCGCTAAACCCTGGACGCCAATCCGCAGATATCTCACAGGCCAGTGAGTTGCGTGAGGCGATCCGCAGCCACATGCCGCAACTCGATGCCTTGCGTGGCATCGCGATCCTGTGGGTGATCCTGCACAACGCCGCACTGGACGGTACCGGCCCTCCCCAGAGCATCGCCATGAACCTGATCGACCTGCTGAGTAATATCGGCTGGGTAGGTGTGCAATTGTTTTTTGTCCTGTCCGGTTTCCTGATCACCGGCATTTTGCTGGACGGCCGCGGCGCGACCAATCAATTCCGTACGTTTTACGCGCGCCGCACCTTGCGTATCTTTCCCCTGTATTACGGTTTTCTGCTGCTGGCGTTTGTGATTCTGCCATGGCTGGGCATCGTGACCTGGCACACTGTCGGTTCGCGCGAACTCACGTTGTATTGGACCTACCTGATCAACTGGGGCCAGCCTTTTATACATCAACCGGTATTCCCCCACCTGTGGTCGCTGGCGATCGAAGAACAGTATTACCTGCTCTGGCCCTTGCTGGTGATCTTCCTGCGCAAGCGCACACTGGCCTATGTCTGCGCGGCGCTGATCGTGACCGCCTTTCTCAGCCGCGCCTACATCATGTTCAACTACGACCGCGCCTTTTCGGAACATGCGATGTATACCTTTACCATTACTCGCTGGGATGCGCTGGCGGTAGGATCGTTGCTGGCCTTGCTGGTCCGCAGCGATAGCGCATTAGTCTATCTCCAGCGCTACTTCACGCGCGGCTTTGTGATGTTGACCATGCTGCTGGTCGCCCAGATCGGCGCGATGCGGAGTTTTGCGCCAAGCGGTTACCAGGGTATCCTGAATCAGATCAGCATTGCCGTGTGGTTCGCCATGCTGGTGCTGCTCAGCATAGCGCCGTGGCACAACCAACTCGATAACCTGCGCCCCACCTTCTCCAACCGCTTCCTGCGCTGGGTCGGCAAATACAGTTATGCCATTTATATCTTCCACTTCCCCGCCAAGTTGATCTGGTTCAGCCACTTCGCCATTCCGGTCATGCCCAACGCAGCCTGGCAACAACTCGGCGTCACGCTTTACAACTTTATCGGGATCACCGCTCTGGCCACCGCGGCGTCTTATATTTCCTGGCATGTCCTGGAGCAACCGTTCCTCAGACTCAAACGCCGTTTTGTGCTGGCGCGTTCTACTGATGCGGCAGCGGCATAGTTGTGAGGTGTTTTACTGATCGCGATCGCATGAAGTGAAATACGGCGGCTCACCCTGCAGCCAGCCGCTTTCGGTCTGGTTGAGCACGGCGTACACGGGATTGGTTTCACGCGGGGAAAACCCGCACCGCAGGAGTGTTTGCGAGATGGATTCAGTGCCACTGAATTCCAGTGTCACCCCGGCATAATGCCGCTGATACATTTCGCAAATAAACAAATTCAGCAATCCTGATAGCATCGTTGTGTTGTCCGCCACCAGGAAATCCAGCACGACAACCATGTTGCCCGGGTTCACGAGGTACGCCACGTAACCATCGATCTGATTCTTACGGTTTTCCAGCACCATGATCCGGGTTTGCCCGGCAAAATGATTGCCGAAGCGCCAGCGCAAAAATGCACTATCGCGCATCACCATGGGTGCAAACGCTGTTGCCGCCACACGCGCCCACAAGGCATCGAAGCGCGCATCGAATTCATTGACCGTCACCATGCGCCAGTGCCGCGCCGCCGACAGGCTGGCGAACCGCACACGCAACTGGCGTGCGAGGTCGGCAGGTTTGGCGAGCACACGCGCCACGATGGCAGGTAACCCTTTTCTGCTCAACCAGACATGCAGACGCAAGGGGCGGACATAGCGGGTAAGCTCGCCGGCCTTATGGTAACCGGCGCGTCGATACAGCGCTTCCGATTTGGTGTTGGGAAAGCCGTACAACAATTCGGTATGCGATGAGGAGTGTTCGATTTCGATCACCTGGCGCACCATGGCCAGGGCGGGTCCGATGGAACGGTGCTGTTTGTCCACCACGAGGTCGGCGCAGATGCCCATGTTTTTTATCTCACCGTGAAGCCACCAGCGCCGCGGGACGATGCCCTGCACACCAATGACGCTGCCATCCTCACCGTATACCAATAAATATAAACGCCCAACGCCTTGCGGCGTGTGACCGTAACACCAGTCATATTTAATGGGATGTTGCGCAGGGGCGGGAAAGGCCTGGCCCCACAAGGCGAGTACCACATCGCGATCGGACGCCATGTCCGCGGCGCGCACCATATACTTGCTCACAGGCATGGGTTTCAGACCGGCGTTATCCCTTGCGCTGGCCATTCGTTTCAGGCGGCGGCTTGCTTGCTGTCGACGAAGGCGACGATGTTGCGCACGCTGTCCAGGTTTTCCGGCACCAGTTCTTCATCGTTGATGCGGAAGTGATATTCATCTTCCAGAAAGGCCACCAGTTCCATCACCCCGGTGGAATCGATAACACCTTTATCCAGCAAGGATTCCGCGCTATCCAGTGCGGACTCGTCATTGCTGAACATGAAATTTTCCAGGATAAAACTTCTGACTTTTTGTTCTACCGTCGACATAAAAAACATCCCCTCTTCTTTCCAATTGGATCCGACAATCCTTTTCTACTTTCGTTTTTACTCAGGACACAAAATTGACAGTATACGCTACGGCCTGCGTAATCCCTAGCTGCCTGGTGCTGAACTATTACCGGCGGACAGCCTCTATATCGGCAGGCACACGTCCGGGTATAGGTCCGCCAAGTGGTAAATCCACAATCAGCCGGTTCTAAACGCAGCTACAATCCACTAACATGGACGACGGCCATCGAGTAGCTCAGCATGCCCACCTACGAACTCAACATCAACGGCAAACCCCACAAGGTCAAGGCGGCCGCGAACATGCCCCTGCTCTGGGTGTTGCGCGAGACCGTGGGGCTGACCGGTACCAAATTCGGCTGCGGCAAGGGTTTCTGCGGTGCCTGCACCGTGCATGCCGATGGCGAAGCCATTCGCGCCTGCATCACGCCGGTGAGTGCGATCAAGGACCAGGCAATTGTCACCATCGAAGGTCTTTCCGCCGACCACACGCATCCCCTGCAACTGGCCTGGCAAAAACACCAGGTGACGCAATGCGGTTATTGCCAATCCGGCCAGATCATGGCGGCCGCTGCCTTGCTCAAAAAACACGGCACGGTTAACACGCAGTTGATCGAGCAGGAAATGAATACCGTATTATGCCGCTGTGGTACTTACCAGCGGATCAGGCAGGCCATCCTAGACGCAGCACAGCAAGCAGATGTCACAAAACAATCATAAAGACCGACAGAGTTTCACGATAGACCGGCGGCAATTTTTATTATTGTCGGCGGCGGGCACCGCCACATTGGTGCTGGGTGTGTTTCCGACCCGCGCAACGGCGTCGAACAAAAGCCAGGACACCTTGCAACCCGTCGCCTGGATCGCGATCCATCCGGATAATCGCATCGTCTTCCACATGAGCAAATCGGAAATGGGTCAGGGTGTCACCACGGCCCTCGCCATGCTCGTCGCGGAAGAACTGCACGTCGATCTCGCACAACTGGACGTACAACAGGCGGATTTCGATCCCCGCTACGGCGATCAGAATACCGGCGGCAGCAGCAGTATCCAGAGCAACTGGCAGACCCTGCGTGAAGCCGCCGCCGTCACCCGCGAGTTGTTGCTCGACGCCGCGGCCAAACGCTGGTCGCTGTCACGCGATCAATGCCAGGCCGAGCAGGGCCAGATCCACAATCGCAAGACCGGTGACAAACTTGCCTATGGCGATCTGGTGGCCATCGCACAGACCTTAGCGTTGCCATCGCATGTCACATTGAAAACCACCGGCTTTCGCGTCATTGGCAAATCGCAGCCGCGCGTCGATCTGTCGCATAAGATCAATGGCAGCGCGGTGTACGGATCAGACGTGAAACTGGACGGGATGCTGACCGCGACCGTCGTGCACTGCCCGTATTTTACGGGACAGCTCAAATCCTTCGATGCCAAACAGGCACTCGCGCTAGCCGGTGTGCACGGCATCTTCGCTATCGACCGTGGCATCGCGGTTGTTGCCGAGAATTACTGGACCGCGCAGCAGGCCGCCGGGCTTCTCAAGATCGAATGGGAACGCAGCGGTGATCCGATCCTGCCACCCGCGCGTTACCGCGATCTGCTCGATCGTCCCGGCTTCGTCGTGGAAGACACCGGAACCGCACCGGACCTGAACGGTACCAAGATGGTCGAGGCGATTTATGAGTTGCCCTATCAGGCCCATGCCACCATGGAACCCATGACGTGTACCGCCTACATCCACGATGGCCACATCGACATCTGGGCGCCGACCCAGACACCGGCCAATGCCTACGGCGAGGCAATGTCGCACGGGAAGTCGTCGGTCACGAAATTCTTCGACAAGCTCATGCGCAAGGTCTTTCATTCCTACGAAGACGATATCCATATCCGCGTTACACAACTGGGTGGCGGCTTCGGCCGGCGCCTGCAAAACGACTATGTCGCCGAGGCCGTGCAAATTGCCAAGCGAGTGAAGAAGCCCGTGCGTTTGATCTGGTCGCGGGAAGAAGATCTGCAACATGATTATTACCGTCCGGCGACGACACACAAACTCACGGGCCATCTGTTGCCGGATCACAGCATTGCGTCGTGGCAGCATAAAATCGTCGGTGGCTCCATTAACGATTATCTGTGGGGCGGTAACGGCAGTGGTGGCGATGGTTCGGTGACGGAAGGCTCCACTGAACTGGCCTACGCCATGGCTCAACGCCAGGTGACTTATGTCAAACTGGCCTCCCGTGTGCCCCTGGGGTTCTGGCGCTCGGTGGGAAATTCGCATACCGCCTTCGCCAAGGAATGTTTTGTCGACGAGCTGGCGCATGCCGCGGGTATCGATCCGCTGCAATTCCGGCTGCAATTGCTAAGCGGCCACCCGGAACAGATCGCCGTGCTCAAGCTGGTGGCAGACAAGGCCGGCTGGGGCAAGCCCCTGGCGCCCGGCCGTTTTCACGGCCTGGCCCTGCATTCCTGTTACGGCAGCCACGTCGCCCAGATCGCCGAGATCTCCATTGCCGCAGACCGCCGGATCCGCGTGCATAAGGTCACCTGCGTCATGGATTGCGGCATCGTCGTCAATCCCGATGGGGTGCGGGCCCAGCTGGAGAGCGCGGTGGTCTATGGCCTGACCGCCACCCTGAAATCCGCCATCACCCTCCGGGACGACAAGGTGGAACAATCCAACTTTCACGACTTCCCCTTGCTGACCATGCAGGAAACGCCGCAAGTGGATACTTACTTCGTTGACACTGCCCGGCCCCCTGCCGGGGTGGGCGAGCCAGGCGTACCGCCCATCGCGCCGGCGGTCGCCAATGCCGTCTTTGCGGCCAGCGGCCAGCGCCTGCGCCAGTTACCGCTGCGCCTGCCGGGCTGAGGTTGCCGTCGGCTTATAAATAATAATTATATTTTAGTGTGTATTTTCAATAGCCTGGACAACATCGTCCGCTTGCCTGCCCCGAACAAACTGCATACTCTAGCGGGCCATCAGTGCAGAATGACCAAGAGGATCCCCGGATGTCAGAGTTAAATCTCCAGCAGGCACGGCATAACATGGTTCAGCAGCAAATCCGCCCCTGGGATGTGCTGGATTCCCGCGTATTGGGATTGCTGGAAGAGATGCCGCGTGAGGACTTTGTCCCCGACGCCTACCGGAAGCTGGCGTATACCGACATCGACATTCCCCTGGGTCATGGCGAAGTGATGATGCCGCCTCGTCTGGAGGCGCGCATGTTACAGGCACTAAATGTTCAGCCGCAGGAAACGGCCCTCGAGATCGGCACGGGCAGTGGCTATGTCACCGCCCTGCTGGCGAAACTGGCGCGCCACGTCTATAGCGTGGAGGTCCATCCGGAATTCACCGCCGCCGCCGCGCCCAAGCTCGCCGCTTACGGCATCCTTAACGTTACCCTCGAGACCGGCGACGCCTCCCGTGGCTGGTCAAATTACGGCCAGATGGATGTCATTGCCATTACCGGCTCGTTCCCGAGCCTGCCCGAGGTCTTTGAACACACCCTCAAACCCGGCGGACGCCTGTTTGTCGTCGTGGGTGATGCCCCGGCCATGGAGGCCATGCTGATCACCCGGCTGAGCGCGGATGAATTCCGTCGCGAAAAACTCTTCGAGACCGTATTACCCCCGTTGCGCAACGCGCCCCAACCCGACCGCTTCGTGCTGTAAGCCTGACAAGCTTTAGACGGCTATCTCCCCGCAAATCGCCGGGTTGTATCTTGCGGCTGACGACGCCATAGTGCCTGAATGCAACGATTTTCCCCCTCACAGCTGGCCGCCTATTTACAACAAAGTGACAAAGCGCCTCTGTTGCTCGATGTGCGCGAACCTTGGGAATTCGCGCGTTGTCACATACCGGGATCAGAATTGATTCCGATGCACCAGATCCCGCTGGCGGTGGAACAGGCCCGGCTGGACCCGGGACAGGAAATTGTGGTGATCTGCCACCATGGTATTCGCAGTCGCCAAGTTGCATACTATCTGGAACATCAGGGCTTCACCAAAATGATTAATCTTGAAGGTGGCGTTGAGGCCTGGGCCCAGGACGTCGACCCAACAATGGAACGGTATTGAAATCATGCAAACACGAACAAAAAAAATCTTACTCCTGCTCCTTGGGCTTGGCTGCGCAGGCAGCCTGCATGCGGAAAATCTGCTGGATATTTATAAACTGGCAAGGCAAAACGATCCGACCTATCTGGCCGCGGTCGCCGAATACGAAGCCGCCAAACAGGCCAGCCCGCGCGCGTGGGCGTCCGTGTTGCCGCAGATTAATCTGAGCGGCAATCATTCCGAATACGATCAAGACGTGACGGTACTCGGTAATCCGACATCCGGGCGTTATCACTCCAATTCCTATACCCTGAAACTGACGCAAACACTGTTTCGCAAGGATCAGTTCGATCGCATCAGCCAGGCCGATGCGCAGGTGGCCCAGGCGGCTGCCAAGTTCGATAGCGCCAAACTCGATTTGATCCTGCGCGCCGCGCAACGCTACTTCAATGTGCTGGCGGCCGAAGACAACCTGATCTTCGCCCAGGCGAACAAGGAAGCCATCGAGCAACAGTTGCAGCAGACCAAACAACGCTTCGACGTCGGCCTGACCGCCATCACGGACGTACACGAGGCGCAGGCCCGTTACGATGCGTCGGTTGCCTCCGAGATCACGGCGCGAAACCAATATGCGATCCGTCAGGAAGAGCTGCGCGAGATCACGCATGAGCCACCGGGCAAGCTGGCTACGCTGGAGGAAAACAGCCCGCTGTTATCACCGGAACCGGAAGATGTCGAACAATGGGTAAAGACGGCGCTGGAACGCAATCTGTTGTTGCTGTCCGCACAAAAGGCCATGGATGCCGCGCAGGCCGGGGTCAGTGTGGCGCGCGCCGGTCATTACCCGACTCTTGACCTGCAGGCAGACTATACGAATTACGATGCCACCGGGGGCTTCACCACCAAAACCGACGGCACCACGATAGCATTGGTTCTGAACCTGCCGCTGTATGCCGGCGGTGGCGTCAGTGCCGCATCCCGCCAGGCGGCGGCTCAGTATCAACAATCCATGGATCTGTATGAACAGCAACGTCGCGCCACCGAACGCGGCACCCGCAACAGTTATCTGACCGTCATTGCCGACATCAGTACCGTCAAGGCGCTCAAGCAGGCGTTGCGTTCCTCGCAAACCGCATTGGAAGCCACCAAGGCCGGTTTCGATGTCGGCACGCGTACGGCCGTGGAAGTACTCGACTCGCAGCAACTGGTATTCCAGGCACGCAGCAACTATGCAAAATCCCGTTACGATTACATCCTGGAAACCCTGCGACTGAAACAGTCAGCCGGTACCCTGGCTGAGGATGACATCAAGGGTATCAACAGCTGGCTGCAGTAACCCTGGCGACACATGCCGACTTCCCCGCTTTGCCAGGCACAACTTAGTCAGTTACTGATTATCGATGTCCAGGATCGTCTCGCCCGCACCATGGACGAGACGATCCTGGAACAACTCCTGCGCAATACCCGTATCCTGATCGAAGCCGCCATCGCGCTGGAGATTCCGATCGTACGCACCGAACAGTATCCCAAAGGCCTGGGACCGACCGTGGCGGCGATTGCCGAGAAACTGCCGGCCGGCCAGACTGCCTATGAAAAGACCTGTTTCTCCAGTTGCGGCGCCGCGGGGATCGACACACAGTTAAACGATATCACGCGCAAACAGCTCATCGTGACCGGCATGGAGGCGCACATCTGTGTCTTGCAAAGCGCCATCGAATTACAGCAACAGGGCAAACAGGTCTTTGTGGTGCAGGACGCGGTGTGTTCGCGCAGCAAACAACACTATAAAAACGCGCTCGCCCGGCTACAGCAGGCAGGGGTGATCATCACGAATGCCGAGTCGGTGTTGTTCGAGTGGCTGAAAGACGCAAGTCACGCGCAGTTCAAGACCTTGTCCAGGTTAATCCGCTAACGCTGATTTCGTTACGGCTTGATCAAATTACCCCAAGCACCCAGAATTGAGCCCGACTCCTTAATGACAAGAAACCGGAATGTCGGATAACTCCAGTCCCTTCCAGGCGCGTTACGTATTCAATCCCCTGTACTGGCCCTTGTGGCTGTCACTCGGGCTGTTGTATTTGACTACCCTCCTGCCTTACCGCACCCTCCTCGGCATATCGCGTGTGCTGGGACTGCTCGGATACTATGTGATGCCGCAACGACGCCGCACCATGCGGACGAATATCCGCCTGACCCATCCTGACCTGGATGAGGCGGCAACCCGGCAACTGCTCAAACAGACATTTTATTTCGCCAGCCTGATGTTGTTCGAAATGATCTGGGGCTGGTGGGCCAGCGATAAAAAAATGCGCCCCCTGGTTCGCTTCGAGGGGATGGAAAATCTGCGCGAGGCCGAGGCACAGGGTAAAGGCGTTATTTTGCTCGGCGGCCACTACAGCCATATCGATATTCTCGGTCGTTTCATGGCGTACGAGTCCGGCAATCTCTATTCCACTTACAAGCCGGCGCATAATCGTTTGTTCGAATTGATCATGACGCGAAACCGGCGGCGCATGAATAAAGGCATCGTTGCCAGCAGTGACATGCGTCGCATCCTGAAGTTACTCAAACAGAATCAGATCATCTGGTATGCGCCGGATCAGGACTTCGGCAGCGAACCCTCGGTCTTCGCACCATTCATGGGGATCCAGACGGCAACCCTGACCATGACTGCGCGCCTGGCCAAGGCCTCAGGCGCGCCGGTGTTGCCCCTGTATTGCGAACAACTGCCGGCATTGCAGGGCTATCTTGTGCGCGTGGGACCGGCGCTGCAGCCATTCCCGAGCGGTGACGATGTGCAGGATGCCACCACGATCAACGCCGCCATCGAACAACAGGTACGACGTGTGCCCGCGCAATACCTGTGGGGTCATCGCCGCTTCAAGACCCGCCCGCGCGGCGAACCGCAATTCTATAAATTGAAACGTAAATACCTGCGCAGTTACAGTTTCAGCCATCTGCTGCTCGCGCTGCCGGCGATTGCATACACGCTATGGACCGCCGTGCGTCAGCGTGACAGCGATTATCTGCGCGAACGTCTCGGTCTGAGGCGCCCGGCAGCGGCGGATATCATCGTCCATGCCGCGTCCATCGGTGAAGTCAATGCGGTGATGCCGCTGCTTGATCTGATCCTGAACCGCTTGCCCCACACCAAGATCCTGTTCAGCATGAACACGCCCAGTGGCCGGCGAACCGCGATGAAACATCTGGGCGACAGGGTGCATTACGCCTATCTGCCCATCGACTGGCGCTGGTCGGTCTATCGTTACCTCGCGCAGGTGAACCCGCGATGCGTGCTGATCATGGAAACCGAACTGTGGCCGAACCTTGCCGAGGCGTGTTACTTCCGCGGTATCCGCAACATCATCATCAACGCGCGCCTTTCCACGCGCAGTCACGATGTCCCGCGCATGATCAAACGCTGGCAAAGTCAGGCGATCCAATACACCTATGCCGTCCTCGCGCGCAGCGAGGAAGATGCCAAACGCTACCTGGCGCTGGGCGCATCACCCGCATACACGCGGGTCATCGGCAACATTAAATATGCCACGGCCAGTAACGCAGCGGCGGAGGCCATTACACTGGCGCGCGATTACATCCTGTTTGCCTCATCCCGCGACGGTGAGGAAAAACGCCTGGTCCAGACCTGGATGACCATACCGGGCGATAAACCCATGCTCGTGATCGCGCCAAGACACATTCAACGCCTGCCCGATATCCTGCGCGATCTGCAGGCCCTGACGCCGGCGATTGCCGTGCGGAGTCGTCACGATCACGTAAGCGCCACCACGATGATCTACCTGGCCGACACCTTCGGCGAACTTAAAGGCTTTATTCAGGGCGCCCGCTTTGTGGTGATGGGCGGATCCTTTGCGCCTTTCGGCGGACAAAATATTATCGAGGTGGCCAACGCCGGTAAGGCCGTGGTATTCGGCCCGCACATGGAAAACTTTCACAGCGAGGCACAGGAGTTTATTGCGGCCGATGCCGCCGTGCAGGTCGAGGATCAGCACCAGCTGGCCGTGGTACTCAGCGATCTGCTGCAGGATACACAACGCTGTCAGGTATTGGGGGCACGCGGCAGGCAACTGGTCGAAGGCAAACGACACATTGCCGAAGATTATCTGACACAACTGCAGGCTTATTGCCCGCTGTTAGCGCACGCGGCTCAGGAGCGATAACCGTTCTGCAACGCCTGCCAGTCGTGTTCCGTAAAGTGATAGTCCGTAAACTGCGCCTGTAACTTGTGCAACGATCGATGCAGGCGATCCAGGGTCATCTGTTGCCAGCTCCGGTCCTGATCCACACCGCTCTTGTCGAAGTCGATTAAATAGACACGGCCGTGCGAGTCCAGCAGGATATTATGTGCATTGAGATCGGCGTGGCGTATGGCGTGTCGATGAAAGGCACGGATGCACTTTCCGATCTCCTGCCAGTGTTCGCTATCCAGCCCCTGCTGTTCCAGTATGCGCGATAGCGGCTGGCTGTCCGGTATGCGCAGGGTGAGCAAATCCGCCCGATACAATATGCCGCTGCGCACAACGCGTGCGGCAACCGGGCGCGGCGCCGGCAGCCCAAGCGCCTGCAGCCTCGCCAGCAAGTGATATTCACGCCAGGCACGCGTGCGTTGCAGGCCGGTCCACACATAGCGGTCCGGGGAAAAGCTCGCCGCGAGTCCACCGCGACAGTAATGCCGCAATACCAGTTGCTGATCCTGCGATTGAATAAACCAGGCCTGACCGCGACCGGTAGCAACGGTTTCCAGTTCGCCGTGTGTCTTCCAGTATTCGGGATCAAACCATTGCGCGGAGATCTGCCCTGACAGCCGTGCATCGTATATGATGTAGCCGTGCTCGCTATGTTCGCTAATGGATCTGACCCCAGATGAGTTTGCCACTGACCTCGCCTCCTGATTCGCTGTGCATTCTACGCCTTTCCGCCGTGGGAGACATCAGCCACACCCTGCCGCTGGTACGCACGCTACAGGCTGTCTGGCCGAAGACGCATCTGACCTGGCTGATAGGCAAAGGCGAATATCAATTGGTTTATGACATCCCGGACATCGAGTTCATCACCTTTGATAAAAAGGCAGGCTGGCGAGGCTATCTGGATGTGCGGCAGCAACTGCGCGGCCGCCGCTTCGATGTCCTGTTGCACATGCAGATGTCCCTGCGTGCGAGCATGTTGTCCCTGTTCGTGAACAGCCCAATCAAGTTGGGCTTTGATCGTGAACGCGCCAAGGACCTGCAGTGGTTATTTACCAATCACAGCATTGCGTATCAGGCCCGCCAGCATGTCATCGACAGTTTTTTTGGTTTCAGCGAAGCGCTCGGCATTCACGAAAAACACCTGCGCTGGGACATCCCGATTCCCGATGATGCCCGTAACGCAGTACATGAACGCTTGCCCGCCGGTAAGCCCTATCTCGTCATCAGCCCCTGCTCAAGCATGGCCTACCGGAACTGGGATGCGCATCGCTATGCGGCCGTCGCCGACTACGCCAGTGAAAACTATGGCCTGGCCATTGTGCTTTCCGGCGGGCCCAGCGCCATCGAACACGAATACGGGCAAATCATCGGCCAGCAATGCCGTTGCGAGGTCACGAATCTCATCGGCAAAACCTCGCTGAAAGAATTACTCGCCTTGTTACACGATGCCCGGCTGGTCATTGCCCCGGATGCGGGTCCCGCCCACCTCGCCAATGCCGTAGGCACACCGGTGATCGGCCTGTATGCCACGACCAACCCGGATCGCGCGCGGCCGTATAACAGCCCAGAGCTTGTCGCAAATAAATACCCCGAGGCGATCCTTGGAAAATTTGGCAAGACCGTGTCCGAAGTCCCTTGGGGGACACGCGTTCGGGACCGTGGTACAATGGAACGCATACAAATCAACGATGTTACGCGACTACTGGACCAGTTTCTCAGTGACACTTAACTTCCGGTCAATGACATGAGCTTATTTCGCAATATCAAAATACTGCTGCGCTCCGGTTCTTGGGATTTCATGCGCAGCCAGCAACGTGGACCTGAAAATTACGCCAAGCCTTTATATGTTTATAACTGGCATGGTCGGCAGATTCACTACCGGCCGGGCACGAGTGACCATGGCTTGATATATGAAATCCTCATTCGCAAGCCTGACAAAGCGGAATACCATGTAGACGCTCGGGTTCATCCGGATATCATTGTCGACATCGGGGCCAATATCGGTATCACCGCCTTGTGGCTGAATCGCAAATTTCCGAATGCCAAAATTTATTGCTTCGAACCGATGCAGGATAACTTTGAGATACTCCAGAAAAACATTTCCGGAATTGAAAACATCCAGGCATTTAATTTTGGCCTCGGCAACACAAATGATGAACTGGATATCTTTTCTAACGTTGATGAAACAAACCGTGGCGGCTTTTCGATTTATCAACGCGAAGACGATCCGGACAATTTGGGCACCAGAACGGCTTCCGTCGGTAAAATACAGATTCGTAAGGCAGGCGAAGCCCTTGCCGAACTTGGCATCAAAAAAATAGATTTGCTCAAAATCGATACTGAAGGCGCTGAATACGACATTCTTACCAGCATACCGGACAGTTTTCTTGAAGATTGCCAATGGGTCATGGGAGAGCTACACGGTATCAAAAACTTCGAGAGCCTTGCCCTGCTAAACAAATGGGTGGCGATCGAAATGCGCAAGCCCATTACCAGCGAACTGTTTATCTTCTTTGGTCTCAATAAACGGCTGTTGTAAGCACCAGGAGACCACATCAGGTGAAGAATAAACCCCTGATTTCCGTCGTTGTCCCCGCCTACAATGAACAGGAAGTGTTAGCCGCATTTCATGATCGCCTGGCCACCGCGCTTGAAGGCCTGCTTTACGAGTTCGAGATTGTCTATATCAATGATGGCAGTCTCGATGATACCCTCGCGATTCTCAACGACCTGTATGCCAGGGATGAGCGTGTCGCTGTCGTTGATTTGAGCCGCAACTTCGGCAAGGAAATCGCACTTTCCGCCGGACTCCACAAGGCCCAGGGCGACGCCGTGGTGGTCATTGATGCCGATTTACAGGATCCCCCGGAAGTCATCCCGCAACTGGTTGCGGAATGGGAAAATGGTTATGACGTCGTCTATGCCCGACGCACCCAACGCAAGGGCGAAACGTGGTTTAAAAAGGCCAGCGCCGCCGGTTTCTATCGCATCATTCAACGCCTGAGCAAGGTACGCATCCCGGAGGACACCGGCGACTTTCGTTTGCTCAGTCGGCGCGCTGTCGATGCCCTGAATACCTTGTCCGAACAACACCGTTTTATGAAAGGCCTGTTCGCCTGGATCGGCTACAAACAGAAGGCCGTCTATTACGATCGCGATCCGCGCTTTGCCGGTACCACCAAATGGAATTACTGGAAGCTCTGGAACTTCGCCATTGACGGCATCACCTCCTTCACCACGGCGCCACTGAAACTGGCCACATACATCGGGTTTATGACGGCCCTTATTGCATTCGTTTATGGCAGTTACATGCTGATCCGCACATTGATTTTCGGTAATCCCGTACCCGGGTACCCTTCCCTGATCGTGATCATTCTGTTCCTGGGTGGTGTGCAACTCATGGCAATTGGTATAGTTGGCGAGTATGTAGGGCGTATATTTACCGAGTCAAAGCGAAGACCCTTGTATTTTCTCAATGATTACAAACCCCGTCGCGCCGATGACGCTGATGCATCTGCGTAACAGATTACGTTCCTTCCAGTCCATTGCAGAACGCACATACCATCAAGCAGTTTTTCCTCTTCGCCGTTATCGGAGGAATTGGCACCGCCGGGCAGTACATTACCCTGATTGCATTAGTGGAGACGCACCTTGTTATCGCAGTTCCAGCGTCAATCGTGGGTTTTGTTGTTGGCGCGATTATTAATTATTTTCTGAACTACAAGTTTACATTTAAGAGTAATAAATCACACAGCGAAGCCATGAGTAAGTTCTTTGTTGTTGCATTCATCGGCGCCGTAATCAATACCCTGATGATGTACCTTGGAACCCATTTGCTACACATGTATTACCTTTTTCCGCAAATCCTGGCGACAGGTATCGTATTGTTATGGAATTTCACTGCAAATAAACTCTGGACATTCAGGCAGGATAAAGACACGCACATATGATGCAAACCAATATACCCGCGCAAGGCTTGCTTGATCTCCTGGACGATCGGCGTTCGCGTGCGCATGTCTTCAGCCTGCTTCTGCTGATTATCGTCGGCTTCCTGTTACGCTGGTACTCGCTCCGTGTCGGCCACGCCTATACCTTTTTTACAATCAAGGATGAGATCACTGCACTCCAATATGCCTTTGGTTTTATGGCAGGTGACCCCGTTACCTATTATCTGGGCCATCCTGCATTAAACCAAGGACAGATCCCCGGCCCGCTATGGGCGATGCTTGTCGCCGGTCTGTACAAGCTGGGGGGGAATTCGATCGAAGGTGCGATCTTCGGTATGGTACTGCTCAACACGCTTGTCATTTATTTCGTCTATCTGCTCTCCAGCCGCATGATGTCACCGCGTTACTCCCTCTTCGCAACCCTGTTCTATGCCCTGTCGCCCTGGGCAATTTATTACTCTGCCGGACTTTATAATCCCATGGTGCTGGCCTTCCTTGGCGCCCTACTGTATCTGGCCTTATGGCAGACTCTTACCCATGATCGTGCACGGGCAATATTCTGGGTGGTGTTTATATCCGCGGCGATACCGCAATTCCACATGATCGGAATCTTTTACTACCCGGCGATTGTCTTGTTGTTACTCCTGAATCCACAACGCACCAACCTGCAATGGCTTGTGGCCGGCATCCTTGCCGGCTTTCTATTGTATGTTCCCTATCTGATTGGCGAGATCACGCATCACTGGAGCAACCTGCATAATGTTCTTCACGGTGTTGGCAAATTCTCTTCCGGCGTACTCAAGGTGATTACCATCCCTATTGGCATGCTCACCAATCACCCTGGCGAATGGCCAGGATATACCAGCGCCGAAATGGTGGCCTTTGCCGATAAATGGTTCGGGTCGTATCTTGTCCTAATCGCGATTAATCTGGTGTCATTTCTGCTGGCCATCCTGTTCCTGGCCCGTTTTTTTCGCAAATTTTATACGGCTCTGCGCACCACGAGATTTAATCTGCGAAAAGCTTTGCTGAACGACAGGCCTCACGTCTTTATCGGGATACTGCTTGTCATCCCGCTATTGCTGTATATTCTGACAGGAAAGGCCTATGCCACCCGTTATAGCATTTTCATTTTTCCGATCCTGTTTCTGTTGCCGGCACTTTATCTTGCCAGCGTTAAATCACAACGCTACAAACATATTCTGGTATTCGCTCTTTCGACCATGTTTGGCTGCAATATCTATCTTGTTTTGAGTTTTTACGCCGATCAAAATAACAAGCTGACTCATTCGACGCAATTCATGCCGGCATTTTACAAGCTGGAGGCCCTTTATAACGGACTGAAGAAAATCGCCGGGGAGAACAAAATCATAGAGGTCGACACATCGCGTTTGCTGGATACCAATAATAAATATTACGATATCACAACGAATGCAATTACTACCTATATTGCTTTATATCAAACCTCTGGTACACCCGCAGTTAATCGGTCCGACGCAATTAAGTTTGAGCTGGCGAATTCTCGGGACAAGGTTCCACAGGATGCCAAAGTCGTTTATCACGATAACGGCCTTTTCGCTTATACACGAAGTCCACTCGAAAAATAACTACGAACTGCGACTGTTCCTTGTATACAGCTTCTCAAACTTTTCCACTGCCATTGAAACCGGAATATCGTTGCTTCCAAAAGGGTTCCCGCACTCATCCTTGTTGTTCTCATTCGGGATAAAACAATCTTCATGCAGGCAGTCATCCGGTGCAACGATCTCCGGGCGTGTATAGGTAAAAAGAACGAGCGTCGGTAATTTGAGTCCGAAAGATAAATGCATGATCGATGTATCCCCGGTAATCACAAATTTCGCATGCAGCATGACTGCGGCTACGTCATTCAGAGGCAATAACGGAATTTTGAGAGAATGTCCATAAGCGGCATATTCTTCACAGAATTGTGATGCCAATTCCTCCATCCCTGGATTTGTCAGCACCATCGGGCAAAGTCCATAGGCTGAATTCAGGATTTTACAAAGCTCGATATAGCGTGAAATTGACCAGCGTTTTTCAGCGACCCTTGCGCCAAGGTTGACCGCAATATACTCGTGAGAATCATTGCTGAATTGTGCCTGTGCAAGCGACAATGCCTTGTCATCACAATAAAAGCTTGTACCTTTACGGACATCGCTATTCGCTATACCCAATGGGATAAGGATGGTGGCAAACTGTCTTGTCCAGTGTAAACATAATGAAGGGTGTTTCACTAATAGATTATTCACTCTTCTCAAATTTGCGGTATGATCAAACCCAAGTCTTATTCTTGCATTCACCAACCTTGTCACCAGCGGACTCGAACCACCTGAATACAGGTTCACGAACAGATCGAAGCGTTTCCTGCGCAAAATAAAACTATTACGCAGTATTCCGGTGAAATATTTGATTCTCGGTTTCTTTTTCCGATCAAACACATAAACCTCATCCACGTCGGGATGATTTCGTAAGACGGGTTCCGCGGGAGGATCCACGATAACGGTAATCCTGGTGTTTGGATAGAACTTCTTGAATGTTTCCAGTATCGAGACACGGATAAATACATCCCCAATCAACCCCCAAAAAAGAAAACATACATTGTGGATATCAGATTTTGGGATCCTGGCACCTGATTTAATCTGTATATATTCTATTGACATATCCACCGGACTTTAGGCGTCGTATTGCTTAAGATATTTTTCCAACAAGTGAAAGTGTTTATTTACATCAAACATTTTATCCGCAAACTCATTGCCTGCCCGACACAACCTTTCTCGTCTTTCCCTGTTCTCATAAAGGTCCGTTAAATTTTGAGCCAACTCTTGCGCATTGCCCGGTTCATACAACAACCCGGTCTCATTATGTTTGATGATCTCCGGCACACCGCCGGCATTGGTGCCGATAACCGCAGTTCCCGCACGCATCGCCTCCGCCAGCACCAGCCCGAAGGTTTCACAATACGTTGTCAGGACCACAACCTGGCAACAACTCATCAGTCTGCCGGGTTCATGGCTGATGCCAAGATAGGTAACCATGCCGGTGAGACCATCCCGCTGGATCTGTTTATGCAGGCGTTCGAAATAGGTCTCATCCATGATCGGCCCTGCCATCACGATCAAGGCTCGAGGTATTCTGTCTTTTACAAGCCTTAGTGCCTCGAGCAGGATGTGCTGGCCCTTGTATTCCTCGATCCGGCCAATCATGCCGATCACAAAATCGGGGGCCTTCGCGCTTAAATCCGGAATCAGCTCCAGACATTGCGCCGGTGTCGCCGCTTTCACGGCCCTGACTCCGAGATACAGCAGGGTAACTTGTTCGTCGCGCAGTGGCAGATACTGTATTGCCTGTCTCCTGACGAAGTCGGCGATGACCAGCATCCGATCTACCTGACGGTACAGAAAGCGGTGATAGGGATCCTTTTTGCTGCGGGTGATTTCCATATGCCGGGTGTAAACCAGTTTGGGTTTACGCCGTGAAAACAACCTGGCGAGCGCACAGAGATTCAGATCTTTATTCCAGTGCATGTGAATAATATCGATTGCGTGTGCATCGATATACCTGGCGAGTCTCAATGCGGTTAGCAGAGGGATTTGGCGCACCAGCGGCTTGAGTTCAATCAGGCTTACCGACCAGGAACGATCCTTGAGGTAACTCTCCGCTGCGGTGGCAAAATAACAGTCGTGACCCGCATTTTTCAACGCGTTAATCGCGTTATATGCGTAGAGTTCCAGGCCCCCTTTGCCGGGTGACAGGCAGATTCCCAGTACTTTCATCCGATGCGCGCCCAGGTCCTGTTATGACGTCAATCACACCAGGCGATAGCAGGTGTACCGTAGCACCCGGAGGGCGGAATCAGTATTCAGCATAGGATTTTTCTTCCATCAACTCGGAACCGGTTTTCATGTTGATGCGACGTTTTATATCTGCGCGTTTATCGTTAGTGATGTAAACCGATCGTGCCAATTCGATAAAACCCTGATCGAATACCTTGTGCCGCTCCTTATCCCGGATATCGTCTTCGATATCCCAGAGGGTCTCGTTCACTTTCTTCAATTCCGCGATTTCGGCGCTGATATCCGCCGCGGAATGCGGTGACTGCTGCCAGATCTTTGTCAACAGGTGCAATTCTTTATTGATGGATGATAATTTTTCCGGGTCGGAAATCCGCTCCGCCTTGATCTGCAGAATGGTCAGCTTATCGAGAAATTCCCCGGTGGATATTTCGACGTTCATATCTAGTTCTCTCTGCCGTTTAGTGGATCCGTTTGAGTTGAAGCATTCTAGCAGTTAACCCGCCTTGCGTGCCTGCAATACCTTCTGCAAAAGCGGAAAAACCTCTTCGACGTCCGGCGCCATCCCGTCTGCGCGCATCGCCACTTCATGTATCGGGTAGCGTAACCAGTAGCGATAAGGTTCGGCATGATGCCTTTCCGCCTGCAAGAATATCCCGACCGTGGGGACCTCCGCCGCCACCGCCAGGTGACGTATGCCGGTATCGTTCGAGACCACCGCGCGGGCGCCTTTTATCAGTGCCGTCGTCGCATCAACCGTCTGTGCCTCATAGGCGAAGGCATTTTCGTTTTTAAGTGTCGACATAATACTGTCGATCGATTCCGATGACCCTACGCCTTTCAGTACGAGGTGGTCATATTCCGGCAATTCCTTACCAGCGAGTCCGATCAACGTGGCAAACCGGTTATTCGGCCAGCATTTTTCCGGCATCGAGGCACTGGTGAAATAGACGATGTACGGCCTTTCCCGTTTTAGTACCTCGCCAGGCAGATTGAACCGCAGCGGATATTCGCTTTTGAAGCCAAAGGCATGCAGCATATCCAGCATGGCATCGGTCTCATAGCGCATGGCTGAACGCAATATGGCGACATCATAGAATAAACGGCGTTGCAATTGCCGATATGGATAGCCGACCTTAAGCATGGCACGGTTTAATTTACAAACCCAGAATGAGCGCGATGTCGCTGCCGCATCGAATATCAGATCATGGTATCCCAACTCTTTCATCTTGCGGATTTGCGTCGACCGGGAGACATCACGTTGATCCGTTCCGGGGATGACATGAATCCGATCAACAATGTCTTCCGGTGCGCCCCGGGTATAATTGCTCACCAGACTCAAGGTGATCTTTGCATTGGGGAAATGACGCCGGCATTCCAGTATGAAGGGTCTTGTCAACAGCATGTCGCCCAATGCGGCATGACGGATTATTGCGATGGAACCAACCTGGTCAGGCGCAATATCGTTAATTCGCTGCCGCGCGGCATGCGATGCCCATGCTCCCTTGCCAAACCATAAACGCATAATACCTGCTCATTTTGCCGTTATTTCTTTATAATATCCTCAATAGTCAGGCTTGACTAGAATTGCCCGGAGCGCATGAAACCGCATACAAACAAAATACTGGTCGTACGCAATGACAAGCTGGGTGATTTCGTGCTGTCTTTTCCGGCATTGCGGATGTTGCGGCGGGGACTGCCCGATACTGAAATACACGTACTCGTACCCGCATATACCCGACCGATCGCGGAAATGAATCCGGATATCGACCGGGTCCTGCTGGATCCGGGACAGGCTGCGGGTTGGCGCGGCCTGTGGCAATTGTCCGGATTAATCCGTCGCGAACGGTATCGAGCGGTCATCACACTTTTTTCCACGACTCGCATCGGTCTTGCCTGCTGGTTGAGCCGAATCCCGCTGCGGATTGCACCCGCAACCAAGCTGGCACAGATCTTTTATAACTATCGCATTCGACAGCGCCGATCGCACTCGGAAAAACCCGAGTACGTCTATAACGCCGATTTGGCGAATTATTTTTTAGAACTGCAACAGCGCAAACCTGAAGCGGTGCCCCTGGCGCCCTATATAGAAGTTCCTGAGTCTGTTCAGCACGAGTTGCGCAGAACATTTATTGCGCAGCATGCCATTCCGCCCGATCACGACCTGATATTCATTCATCCAGGCAGTGGCGGTTCCGCCGTGAATCTCTCGCTGGCGCAATATGCGGAACTGGCGAACAGCCTGCATTGCCCGGTTCCTTCCACCATCGTCATTAGTTGCGCCTCCGCTGAAGCCGATCAGGCGCGTAAACTCGCCGAGCTGTTGACGATACCGCATGTCGTATATGTCTCCGACGAAGGCCTGCAACGTTTTGTCGAACACATCAGTCTGGCAAGGATTTTTATCAGCGGCTCAACCGGACCGCTGCACATCGCCGGCGCGCTGAATCGGCCGACCGCCGGATTTTACCCTAACCGTCGCTCGGCCACCCCCTTGCGCTGGCAGACATTAAGCACAGATGATCGCCGTCTGGTATTTTCGCCCCCGACAGAAGCTGAAGCAGAGGATATGGGACAGGTGGATATCGGGGTTGCCGCGAGGACGATCAGTGCGCTTCTGGAAAAATTACATACAAACCGCTAATCATGGCGCTGTCGTGGAAATGTTTCCTTCATTTTTTTCTTCACGGCTTTTCGGCATTTTCTCGCAATTAAATAGAATTCATAGAAAGCAAGACTGATTTTGTCTGCCAGGGTGATTGGTATGCTGCCCTTCCTGACATAAACCGTGTCACTACGGTCTTTATACCATTTGCTATAGCCGTTTTTCAGCAACCAGCTGCTTAATTCCTGCAATTTCGGATTTGTGTAGATAGCTCCATGGGTTTCCAGGGAAATGACTGCAGGCCTGCTGACAAGGTTTTGTATCACAAACCACTCGCTGCCCTCGATATCCACACTCAACAAATCGATAGTACCATCGTCGATTTCATCGAAGGTTTTAGCCTCTACTTCAATAATATCATTTTCATTCACTATATATCCGTCATTCACGATTGTTGGTGAAGATTCGAGATCGATAACAAAAGTAGAGGCCTGACGGTGAGCGAGTGAAATCTTGCCGGGTCTTGAATACACCGCAACTTCGTGTAATTCGACATTCTTTTTCCCACAAAAATATTTCTTTATTAATTTAATAGATTCAGGTTCCGGTTCAACCAGCGTCGTCCTGACACCATCCATCACAAAATCATACAAATTTGATGTTTCCGGATGAAATACCCCAACCTCCGCCACATGCGCAGGATGAAACCCCTTCTTTTTGAGTTTCCGGTAAATCAGCTTTTGGCTTTCATAATTCATGCGCTGTTTGATTATTGTCTGTAACTGATATAAACCCGACTACTCTTTCGTCTGCAACTGCCAGCGCACCCAGAGGTCCGCATACTTGGCAAAAGTCGAAAACGTGGAAAGTAGTGCGAGCAAAAAACCCCGTTTCCCATCGAGAAAACCGGCACGCAAGATATACATACGTAAAAAACAATATACGCCATGTGACACGCCGTTCAGCAAAGATGCCTTCTTACCGGCGAGATAGTGCTGTTCCGCCCATTCTGAGGCGTAACGTGTCGATTTGGTGAGATACTGATTCAAATCCCAGTAAGTGTAATGAATTAAATCCCCCGCCAATCTCTCGACTCGCACAGACTTTGGATATTCAAGCTTTTCATGTACCCGTTGATCACCATACCTGGCGACCTTGTTCGGATAGAGGCGCAATGTATAACCTGGATACCAGCCAGAATGCCGTATGTATCCCCCGAAACACCATGCAAGTCTGGGTATTTCATATACCTTATCTTGATCGTCCTCTCTGACGACCTGTTGTATTTCTTGTCTGAGTTCATCAGTAACATGCTCATCCGCATCCACCATCAGGATCCACTCACCTGTCGCCCGAGACTGCGCGCGTTGACGCTGAACACCAAAACCCTGCCAGTCCGTATCAACATAAACATGCGACGTAAATTGCTTAGCTATATCCAACGTTTTATCCGTACTACCGGAATCCAGCACGATGATTTCATCCGCCCAGAGCAATTTTTCCAGGCACGACGCAAGCACCTGCTCCTCGTTTTTTACAATTAATACAACTGATAACCTAGGCATTCCCTTGCTCTCTCGCTGTTATGGCGTACAAGTGATAAGAAAAAAATACGGCAATCCCTAACAATAGAATGGAAGTGTAGTTATTCATTAATATCGGCGATGCATCAAATAGAGAGAAGCCAGAAATACCGATAATATGCAGCATCCCCAGGCCGGCTGAATTACGTGACTGCTGCCGTGTCCTGAACAGAATATAGAACGGGTAATACAACAACAGTAACAGCGAAATCAAACCGATTATACCCTTGGAGTAGAGGGCCTCAAGAAAACTGTTATGTGGGTGACCATGTCCGGCGATCTCAGGGTTTACTTTGCCTTCCTGTGCATATTTTTTTGCAGTTGCCTGGTAATTGCCTGGCCCGACTCCGAGAATCGGATGGTCCGGGAAAAAGAATCTTGCCGCGCGCCACATCTCCAGGTGTACTTCCGTTGATCCGTTGAAATTTTTAGTATGCGCAATATCCGGATTTCGTAGGTACTCATCAAACTCGGAAAATGCCTTACTGACGCCTTCATGAACAATATTTGACTTCAGGTATATCCCACCCAGTACCCCAAACATCAGGATCATTGATACCAGCATCCAGCGTAGCGGAATCTGCAACAGCATCCATCCCATAAACATCGCCACAAATCCCACATATGCGCCACGCGAACCGGACAGGACGGTCGCCAGCATGGCTAGTACAAAGGCAATGACAAGTATCGTTTTAAAACATACATTTTTTCGCTCTTGCCACAAGCCCAACACATAAAAACCTAATAAGGCCGCAAACGGTCCGATAAGATTTTTACTATATGCGCCCCACGCCGTTGCCCGCCCTTGCACGAGTACTTCATAAGCGGATTGAGTAAAAATAAACACGATACCCAACAGGCTGCCGTACAACATCCATCGCCAGCTATTGGGTTGTTCTCGCACCAGCAGATAGATAGGGATAATCATCCAGAAACGAATTTCCGTTCCCAGGTAATGGGTCTGCATTTGTCCCCAGCCATTAGTGATACTGGATACAAAGTAAATACCAACATAGGCTACACAGATCCACAGATAAACTTTCTCTTCCTTGCGCAGGGGCTTATTTCTCTTTCGGAGGTAAAACAGACCTATTAAAAACAACAGGTTGAAAACATTGGTCAACCAGCCTCGCACCAGCATCCCGCCGATAGGAAACAGAAACAGCAGTGCGTAGGTTAACCCCTCAAAACTAAATAAACGCCGTATTAACACTTGATACATCTTTTCATCCATTTAATACAGATTGTAAGACACTCCGAGGCGTAATCTCCGTAAGACAACGGGTATGTCCGAAACGGCACTGCCGATCAAAACACGGACTACATTCCAGATTCTTATAGAGAATGGTGGCCGTGTCTGATAAGGGCGGGGTGTACGCGGGATCGGATGAACCGTAAATGGCAATCACCGGCCGGCCGGTGGCGCAGGCGATATGCATTAGCCCGGAATCATTGGTGACATTGTTCTGCGTCAGCGCGATCAAATCGATCGCGTCGACCAAGGCTGTTTTGCCGCAGAGGTTTATCACGGCGGAATTTTCATTGTGAATTGTTTCACCCAACACCGCTTCCTTGGCCGATCCGAACACCCATACCTGATAATCCCTTGCCGTCAGTTCCGCCGCCAGTTCGCGATAATACTGCACCGGCCATTGTTTGGCCGGGCCATACTCGGCGCCCGGCATAAAACCAATAACAGGCTTATCGAGATCTAAACTTAACCTATTCAATAACATTTCCTGGTTTTGACTATCAATGCGCAATCGGGGAAAGGGTATATTCGGTGCCACACTTTGTGCCTGATCGCTCCCGAGCGCGACGTAGCGTTGCACGGTTTGCCGCAGGACGGTTTTGTCCAGGGGGCGCATGTCATTGATCAGGGCGTAACGATGCTCGCCACGATAACCGGTACGCCGGTGAACTCGTGCGAAAAACGGCACCAGGGCTGACTTGAAAGATCGTGGCAACACGATGGCTCTAGCATAGTGCTCCTGACGCAATTGCCTGCCAACGCGATACCGGTTGAACAATTTTAACTGTTTGTGCCCGACCGCCAGCTCAATGGCCTGATTGACCTCGGGCATCCGCTGCAACAGCGGCACCGACCAGGCCGGTGCCACCACATCGATAAGGCAATCGGGGTCTTGTTGGCGCAGGGTGATAAACAGGCTTTGCGCCATCACCATGTCGCCGACCCAGGCGGGTCCAACTACCAGGATACGCGTTGCGGAGGCGATGGTGATGCTCCCGGTTATTTATGCTGATCGCTGCTGCGATCCCGCAGCCATTGCATGTATTCGGTAACACCTTCCTGCACGGTCTTGAACGGCGCGCTGTAGCCGGCATCACGCAAGGCACTGATGTCTGCCTCGGTGAAACTCTGGTAACGTCCCTTGAGGTGTTCGGGAAAAGGAATGTATTCCAGTTCACCGCGGCCTTCAAAGGCAATCACCGTCTTGGCGATATCGTTAAACGGCTGACTGCGACCGGTCCCCAGATTGAAAATGCCGGACTTGTCCGGATGTTCCATGAACCACAGGTTCACGGCCACGGTATCGCCGACATAGACAAAATCGCGACGCTGTTCACCGTCACCGTAACCGTCGCAACCTTCAAACAATTTCACCACGCCCGTGTCACGGATCTGGTTGTGATGGTGGAAGGCAACGCTGGCCATGCTGCCTTTATGCGATTCACGCGGGCCGTACACGTTGAAATAACGAAACCCGACGACCTGGCTTTCCGCCTTGGCCAAATGCCGGCGCACGTATTGGTCGAACAGGAATTTGGAATAGCCATAGACGTTGAGCGGCTCTTCATGTTCGCGCACTTCCTTGAACACCGTGCCGCTGCCATAGACCGATGCCGAAGAGGCATACAGATACGCAATCTTGTGCTCCAGGCAGTAATGCAACAAGGCCTTGGAGTATTCGTAATTGTTTTGCATCATGTACAGGCCGTCCCACTCGGTGGTGGATGAGCAGGCCCCTTCATGAAAAATAGCCTCGACCTGGCGGGCAAAGCGCTCGTTGTTTTTGACACGCTGAATAAAATCCTGCTTGTCCATGTAATCGGCGATCTCGCAATCGGCGATGTTTTTGAATTTCACGCCGTTCTTGAGATTGTCCACCACGAGGATATCGCTGACGCCCCGTTCGTTCAGGGTCTTCACGATGTTACTGCCGATAAAGCCGGCGCCACCGGTCACAATAATCATGTTATTAACTTCCGCTCAAAATGCTTTTAATAATATCGGTGGTGGAATGGCCTTCGATGTATTCCAGTATCGCCACCTCGCCGCCGTGCTTGATCACGCAGGGACCGCCGGCCACGTCCTCGGGTTTGTAGTCACCGCCCTTGACCAGGACATCGGGCAAGACGGAACAGATCAGGCGCTCCGGCGTGTCTTCTCCGAATGATACCACCCAGTCGACGCATTCCAGCGCCGCCAGTACCGCCATGCGCCGATCCAGCGTATTGATGGGGCGATCCTTGCCCTTGAGACGTTTGACCGAGGCATCGTCGTTCACGGCAATGATCAGGCGATCGCCCAGACGACGGGCCTTTTGCAAATACGACACATGCCCCGGATGCAGGATATCGAAACAGCCGTTGGTCATGACGATTCGTTCGCCCCGCTGTTTCGCCTGTTTGACGATTTGCAACAGGTGAATCTCATCCATGACGCCGCGCCCCAACTGGGTCTCGTCGTGCATGGCGATGTGCAACTCGGCCGGGGTAACGGTCGCGGTGCCCAGCTTGCCCACGACAATCCCCGCCGCGAGATTGGACAAGGCCGTTGCCGCCGCCAGATCCATCCCGGCAGCAACCCCCGCCGCCAGGGTGGCGATCACGGTATCGCCGGCACCGGTCACATCAAAGACTTCGCGCGCCTTGGTAGGCAGATGCAAGACGGGTTGATCCTTACGCAACAGCGTCATGCCGCGCTCGCTGCGCGTGACTAATAGCGCATCCAGCTCCAGTTGCCGGATCAGATTCATGCCCTTTTCTTCGATCGCCTGATCGTTGGCGCAGTGACCGACCACGGCCTCGAATTCATGCATGTTGGGTGTAATCAAGGTGGCATGGCGATAACGATCGAAATCCGTGCCTTTGGGATCGATCAGTACCGGCGTGTTGGTGTTACGCGCCGCCGCAATCAAGGCCGGGATATCGCGCAAGGTACCTTTGCCGTAGTCGGATAACACCACTGCGCCGGCCTTGCCCATCAAACCGGCGGCGCGTGCGGTCAGCATATCCGCGCGCTGTTCGCCAAAGCCATCCTCGAAATCCAGACGAATCAATTGCTGATGCCGGCTCAGCACACGCAACTTGGTAACGGTGCTGCAACCCGGAATGCGTTCAAATGCACATTCAACACCGGCGTTCTGCAGAATCTCCTGCAAGGCATCGGCGGCCTCATCATCACCGGTATAACCCATGACGGAAATGCCTGAACCCAGCGCAGCAATATTCAAGGCCACATTACCGGAACCACCGGCGCGCTCTTCAGCATCTTTTACCTGCACTACCGGCACCGGCGCCTCCGGCGAGATACGCGAAGTATCGCCGTGCCAGTAACGATCCAGCATCAAATCACCGATCACCAGCACATGGGCTTTGCTGAAATCGGGCAGATTAAGCTTCATGCGTTAACATTCCTGCACACTGAATTGCGAACCGAACAGTTTGTTGAAAAACGTGACGAGCGCTGCCAGGGCAAGGCGCAGAAGGACGAAAAAGCGGAGTTGACACGATAGTCAATGAGCATTTTGAGTCCTTCTGCAACACAGTCATGGCAAGCGCAGTAGTTTTTCAACAAACTGTTAATCTTTCAGGACGTAGACAGCACCGCAATACGGACACTTCGCTTCGCCCTTGTCCTCGATGGGCAAATAAACCTTGGGATGAGAGTTCCATAAGGTCATGTTGTCCATTGGACAGTGCAAGGGTAAATCGGCGCGACTGACCGTATACCGTTGCGCGGCATTGGCCTGGATCTTTTCTTGCGTGCTCACGAGATGTGTTTCCTGTTATCGTTGTAATGAAATCGCTTATACCGGTGTCAACCAGTCCAGGTGTTGTTTAACCCTGCCATGGACAATATCAAAGTACGTACTTTGCAATTTTTCTGTGATCGGCCCGCGTTTGCCGGCACCGATCTGACGACCGTCCAGTTCACGGATGGGCGTGACTTCCGCCGCAGTACCGGTAAAGAAGGCTTCATCGGCGATATACACTTCATCGCGGGTGATGCGCTTTTCACGCACCTCGATGCCGAGTTCATTGGCCAAGGTAATGATCGTCTTGCGCGTGATCCCGTTCAGGGCCGAGGTCAGTTCAGGGGTATAGATCACGCCGTCATTGACCAAAAAGAAATTCTCGCCCGAGCCTTCGGCGACATAACCTTCGATATCGAGCAGCAGGGCCTCGTCATAGCCGTCACGCAAGGCCTCCTGTAGCGCCAGCATCGAGTTCATGTAATTGCCGTTGGCCTTGGCCTTGCACATGTGAATGTTGACATGATGGCGGGTAAACGAAGAGGTCTTGATCCGTATGCCACGCTCCATGTTTTCCGCGCCCAGATAGGAACCCCATTCCCAGGCCGCCACGATGGTATGCACCTTGAGATTGTCGGCGCGCAGGCCCATGCCCTCTGATCCGTAGAAACACATCGGGCGAATATAGGCGGAGCTCAGCTTGTTTTCGCGTACCGCCGCTTTGGTCGCTTCGTTAATGGTGGCTTCGTCGTACTGGATCTTCATGCCAAGGATGTGCGCCGACTGAAACAGGCGGTGCGTATGCGCCTCGAGTTGAAAAATCGCGGTGCCCTGCTCGGCCTTGTAGGCGCGCACGCCTTCGAAGACGCCCATGCCGTAATGCAAGGTATGCGTTAATACATGTACCTGCGCTTCGCGCCAGGGCACCAACTTACCGTCAAACCAGATATAGCCGTCACGATCGGCCATCGTCATACTTCGTTACCTCATCTATTTTTATACTTTATAAATTCGCTGAAGCCGCGCTGATGTCGTTGGGCCAATGTTCAAATTGCTCATTTACTTATCGTGTAAATTCCGCATTTTCACATCGGCCCGCCTTGTCATCATCGGCTTGATCGAATTCAACCTAATATCATCTCAGTCTTGTTCCAGCCAGGCGGACCAGATGTCCTGCACGCCGCGGCGTTGTGCCTCGAACTCCACCGCCGGGACGATGGCGGATTGTTCCTGTAACTTAAACCGGTGCACACGATCGCGGTAGGTGCGATAGGTCTCGCTCAAAAACTCGGCATCGGCTGCACGCATGACGCCCGCCTGGGCGAGCCGTTCCAGGATCCGGATATTATCGGTGTAATCCAGCAGGGCCGGATGGGCGTGGGCAAATGCCAAGACCCCATATTGCACCATAAATTCAATATCGACGATACCACCTCGCCCCTGCTTCACATCGAATAAGCCGTCCTTACTCTTGTCGAGGCTGGCCGACATCTTGTCGCGCATGGTCAACACCTCCTGCCGCAGGCTGCTCAGGTCGCGTTGTTTGCCCAGCGTCTCTCGCCGGATCAGGTTAAAGCGCTGCGCGATCGCCGGATCGCCCGTGATCACGCGCGCCCGTACCAGGGCCTGGTGTTCCCAGGTCCACGCCTTCTCCTGCTGATAGGATTCGAATGCCGCCAGGCTGCTCACCAGCATGCCCGAGGCCCCGTCCGGGCGCAGGCGGGTATCGACCTCGAACAGGATACCGCCGGAGGTGAAACTGTTCAGGATGTGGATCATGCGCTGGGCCAGGCGGGCAAAAAATACGCCCAGACTCACCGGCTGTTTGCCACGGGTCTCCAGTGACTCGGACTCCCCACTGTGGAGAAACACGAGGTCCAGGTCGGAACCGTAGCCGAGCTCCAGCCCCCCGAGCTTGCCGTAGGCCACCACCGCAAAACCGGTATCGCAGACCTCGCCGTCGCTGGTGCAAACAGGCCTGCCGTGTTTGGCCACCAGGTGCTGCCAGGCCAGCTCCAGCGTCCCGTCCAGCACGACCTCGGCAATCCAGCTCAGGTGATCGCTGACTTTCATCAGGGGGAGTGCGCCCGCCACATCGGCGGCGGCGACACGTAAAAAGTGGGCATGTTTGAACTGGCGCAAGGTGTCCATGGCCAGCTCCTCGTCTGTCAGATCAAGGGCGGCCAGGCGTTGGCCCAGTTCCGCCGCCAGCGCCGGTTTATTCGGTGGCGTATACAGATTACGGGGATCCAGCAGTTCGTCCAGCAGCATGGGGTGTTGGGCAAGATAACGCGTAATCCAGGGGCTGGCACCACACAACCGCACCAGTTGCGACAAGGCCATGGGATTTTCGATCAACAACACCAGATAGACCGTACGCCGCACAATGGCCTCGATCACATCCATGGACCGAAATAAGGCCAGGCCGGGTTGACCCGTGGACAGACAGGCGCCAATCAACAGGGGCATGAGTCGATCCATGCGATCGCGGCCTTGCGCACTCAGGTGTTCGTAAGCACGGCCATGTCGCAAGGCGGTCAATTTATTCCAGATGGTCTCGGCCTCATCGAAATCCAGTTCCGTCAGGCGCTGGATGGCCTGCTCCTTTTCCAGACGCCCATGCCAAAGCACGGCATATTGCCTGGTATCGGCATTTTCCTCGGTGGACTGCGGCGCGGCAAAGACCTGCTCGAAGTGCTCCTGAACCCGGCCACGGTGGCGAGACAATTCCTTTATATAGGTATTCCAGCTTGAATAGCCCATGCTGAACGCAAGCCGCTGCCGACCCAGTTCGTCAGCCGGCAATACCTGGGTCTGCTCATCGCGCACGGCCTGCAGGCGATGCTCACTGCGCCGCAGAAAATCGTAAGCCTCCAGTAACTGCCCAACCACGAAATCGGGTAACAGGTGTAGTGTCTGCAACCAGCCCAGTACCTCGACGATGGATCGCGTCTGCAGGCGCGGCTCCCGCCCACCACGGATCAATTGAAATACCTGGCCGATGAATTCGACCTCGCGGATACCGCCTGGACCGACCTTGATGTTATGTTCCTTGCCCTTGCGCACGACCTCTTTCTGAATCATCGCCTTCATCTCGCGCAAGGATTCATAGGCACTGTAGTCCATGTACCGACGATAGATAAACGGCCGCAGGGTCTGCATCAGGGATTCACCCGCCGCCGTGTCGCCCGCGATGATGCGCGCCTTGATCAGGGCGTAGCGTTCCCACTCACGGCCATGAATCTCGTAATACTCTTCCATGGCCGCAAAGGAACAGACCAACGGCCCGCTGTCGCCGAAGGGACGTAGACGCATATCGACGCGAAACACAAAACCGTCTTCGGTGACCTGCGACAATGCCGCGTTCAGGCGCTGCCCGAGTTTCTGGAAAAACTCGCTGTTGCTGAGCGTGCGATCACTGCCCTGAGTTTCACCCTCTTCGGGGTAATTGAAGATCAAATCGATGTCCGAAGACAGATTCAGCTCATTCGCACCGAGTTTGCCCATGGCGATGACCACCAACCGTTGGAGCTCACCTTCTGCATTGACAGGCGTACCGTATGCCGCGCAATGCCAGCGATAAAGCAGCTGCAGGGCCTGATCGACACAGGCATCGGCTAGCGCCGACAAATCGCGCATGGTCTCCTCGAGATCGGCCCAACCCGCCAGGTCGCGCCAGATGATGCGCAACATCTCGCGCTGACGATATTGACGCAGACAACGCGTCAGTTGTTTTTCGTCAGCGATACCCTCCAGGCGGGAAACCAGCCCCGCGAGGATTTCATCCAGGTGATACGCGCGTGCCAGATCCCCCGAACGCACTAACTCGCTAAGCCATTCCGGTCGCCGCCGGCACCATTGCAAAACATAGTCACTGCAGGCCAATACCCCGGCCAATGTCGGTTCGATTACGGAAAAATCCGCACCCAACTCCTGCTGCAGCTGCGCCTGCACCTCCGACCATTGCGGCCGCAACGCCTCCTGCAATAATGGTGGCAATTGTTCGAAAGTAGTATGAATCGAGGAACTCATAACCAGTAAGTTACTGTATGTCCGTGTAGAGAACAACGTGACCTGTATCAGAAGGTCCGTTTATAAACATAATAGCCATGTCCACTTCCCAAAAACGTGTACCCATGAACTGTTTCACCGACGACTGGCTTCAGTTTGAGGCCCTGCAGCTGCCATCGATCGAGTAAGATAAATTTTCTATCAGTGCCCTTTGCCTCATGAAAAAATGTTGACGCTGAGAATACAACCATCCCCCTCCGCGCACGCATAAAATAGGCATCGACGCCATGGATATTTACCTGTTCTAATGAATTAAATATAAAGCTCAATGGAGCAAGCACCTTGTCGCCATCATGGATCTTGAATTCTTTCATAGCTGCCGTGTTAACGCGCGGCGTCGGAATTTCCTCCCTCCCGTCATTAATCATAGCCAGGGCGTGCGGTATGTTGGCAAGTACATACAAAACAGCGAAGCCTGTCAGGATTTTATTCCGGCTACTATTCCGGATATGTGAAAATGCTTGCCACAGCGTTACCGAGATTAAAATGCCAGCATACGGTATTCCAAACAGGAGATAATAATGCTTTTTGCCAGGCGATATCGCCGCCAACACCAGCGTAAGCGCTAGAAAGTAAATGAGGACATAACGCAACTCGGTTTGCCGCCAGATTGTTTTGCCATTCGCAATTAATACTGCCAGCAATAGCAGGCCATATCCGGATTCATAGCCATGCCCAAAAAAACGCTCATACTCGAACACGATTTGCAGCAACAGTGATTGCACACTGAATTTTGATTCCGGTATAGCCGGATCATGCCTGAATTGCATCCAGTATGCCGACCAGTGATGCGGAAGTATGTCGACGAAATAAAATGAAGCGACCACCATGGCGGCGAGACAGAACCACATCAGTTGTTGATATTTTTTGCTGGCGAATAACAGGACAGCGCCGGCAGCGATAAAGATAACGCCATTGAGATGCAGCAATGCGCACAGCCCCGCGAATATGCCAGCAAGCAGCGAGTACTCCACTCTTCCATACATGGTTTTGCGCACAAACAGATACGAAATAAAACCAAAACACATGATCGCAATTTCCGGTCGGTAGACAAAAAACATTTCCAGCGCAATCGTGTTAATAAACATAAATGCCAGGAACACGACAAAGATGTGCTTAGCCTGCTTCTCATGAAAAATATAAAAATACCTGCGTGAGATAACGATAAAAATACAGAAGAAAGACAGTGCAATTATTTTCAGCACAAGAAATGATAACCCGAACAGTTTTATCGCCAGGGCGGCGATCCAGATATGCAGTTTGTGATATGCAAACTGCTGTGTACCGTAATTCAAGACACTGGAAAAGAATTCCGACCGAACGACACCGTCCTTAACCAACCAGTATGCCTGCTCTGCAAACCAGGGTTCGTCACCGTGGATCGTAAAAAAAACCATCTTGGCAACATACAGAGTGAGCCCGACGAAAATAGACACGTAAAGGGAGATAATTATTTTTTGGTTTTCCATGTGTTTATGCGTATCTGTCTTGGTTCGGCCGCTTGTTCATCGTATTTTTACCACACGTGCGAGAACGAAACAGACATTTTAATTCCCGACAAAACTTAAACAAAAAAAAAGCCCCGCAATGCGGGGCTTTTTGTCGTGCTTAAGGGTGATGACCGGCCTTACATCATACCGCCCATGCCACCCATGTCCGGCATCGCAGGTGCGGCTGCCTTATCATCGGCCGGAATATCCGCCACCATTGCTTCGGTGGTGATCATCAGGCCGGCCACAGAGGCGGCGTTCTGCAGTGCGGAACGGGTCACCTTGGTCGGGTCCAGAATACCCATCTCCACCATGTCACCGTATTCACCGGTCGCCGCGTTGTAACCAAAGTTGCCTTTGCCTTCCAGTACCTTGTTGACAACCACGGAAGGTTCGTCACCGGCGTTGGCAACGATCTGGCGCATCGGTTCTTCCATGGCACGACGGGCAATGCTGATGCCGACGTCCTGGTCATGGTTATCACCTGTCAGTTTCTTGGTCGCTTGCAGGGCGCGAATCAGGGCCACGCCACCACCAGGCACTACGCCTTCTTCCACCGCGGCACGGGTCGCGTGCAGGGCGTCTTCAACGCGTGCCTTCTTCTCTTTCATTTCCACTTCAGTCGCGGCACCGACCTTGATCACCGCCACACCGCCGGCCAGCTTGGCCACGCGCTCTTGCAGTTTTTCGCGGTCGTAGTCAGAGGTCGCTTCTTCGATCTGGGTGCGGATTTGCTTGACGCGGCCTTCGATGTCAGCCGAGTTGCCAGCGCCGTCGATGATGGTGGTCTCTTCCTTGGTCACCTGGATCTTCTTGGCGGAACCCAGGTCATCCAGGGTGGCCTTCTCCAGAGACAGACCAACTTCTTCGGAGATCACGGTACCACCGGTCAGGGTGGCAATGTCCTGCAGCATGGCCTTGCGGCGATCGCCGAAGCCCGGTGCTTTTACGGCAGCCACTTTCACGATGCCACGGATATTGTTCACCACCAGGGTCGCCAGGGCTTCACCTTCGACATCTTCAGCAATAATCAACAAAGGCTTGCCACTCTTGGCCACGCCTTCGAGGACCGGCAGCATGTCACGAATGTTGGAGATCTTCTTCTCGCACAACAGGATGAACGGGTCATCCAGTTCAGCGCTCATGCTTTGCTGGTTGTTCACGAAGTACGGCGACAGGTAACCGCGGTCGAACTGCATACCCTCTACCACTTCCAGTTCGTTCTGCAGACCGGAACCCTCTTCCACAGTGATAACGCCTTCTTTGCCAACCTTGTCCATGGCGTCGGCGATGATCTTGCCGATCTCGTCATCGGAGTTGGCGGAGATGGTACCAACCTGGGCGATGGCCTTGCTGTCGGCGCAGGGCTTGGACAGTTTCTTGAGTTCCTGTACGGTGGTGGCAACGGCCTTGTCGATACCACGCTTGAGGTCCATCGGGTTCATGCCGGCAGCAACTGCCTTCAGACCTTCGGTCAGAATAGATTGCGCCAAAACGGTAGCAGTGGTGGTACCGTCACCGGCGACGTCAGACGTTTGTGAAGACACTTCCTTCACCATCTGCGCGCCCATGTTTTCAAACTTGTCCTTCAGCTCGATTTCCTTCGCCACGGAGACGCCGTCCTTGGTGATGGTCGGGGCGCCGAAGCTCTTGTCTAATACGACGTTACGGCCTTTCGGACCCAGGGTAACCTTGACTGCATTGGCCAGGATGTTCACACCCTTGAGCATGCGATGACGGGCGTCATCACTGAATTTGACTTCTTTCGCACTCATGTTTTCTTCCTCTTAAAAATTTGGTTGTTCGACAATGCGCGGATTACTTCTCGATGACACCCATGATGTCTTCTTCGCGCAGGACCAACAGCTCTTCACCGTCGATCTTCACTTCGTTGCCGGCATATTTGCCGAACAACACGCGGTCGCCTTTCTTCACGTCCAGCGCACGGACCTCACCGCTCTCGAGGATCTTGCCATTGCCCACGGCAATGATTTCACCCTGTACAGGCTTCTCGGTTGCGGAATCGGGGATGACGATACCACCGGCGGTGGTGCGTTCTTCTTCCATGCGACGAACGATCACACGGTCATGTAAGGGACGAATCTTCATTCGTAGTTCTCCTCAATATGCTGATAAATCAACAGGTTAATAAACTTTTATCCCAGTTCTTGTGGGGTTTGTTAGCACTCCCCATAGATGAGTGCTAATTCTAACGGGCAGACCTGAACTGTCAAGAACCCCTTGGGATGGACAGTGATCTGGGGACGGGAAGCAGAATTTCAATCAGCAATAAGCCGACGAGACTGAAATCAAAGGGGGTTTACGATGTTTTAAACGGGAAAATCAGGTTTAACAATCTGGCCGGAATCAGGCGTTTTATGAATTTGCGCAGTTTATCCGGCATATGATCGGCAATCCGGTCAAGGAAAATGGATAATTTCCCACGCAGGTTACTGTTGTTCGCGCGTCTGTCAAAACCCAGATCCTGACTTTGTAAATTTAATCCAAAAAATTCATTAATTCGTTGCGCAGTTTCGTTGGCATTGTTTGCAAAATCGCTGTAGTTCACAACGATATGCGGAATTTCAAATTTTTGTACCGCAAATTCTGCCGCCTTCATATGATCTTTTACGCGTTGCAAAGTATCCTTACGGTCCCGCGCGCTCATAGAACGCCATTTCAGACGAAGAAAACTGTTATAGATCTGTTTGGGATCACGTTTTAACAACAACACCCGTGTCTTGTCTCTATCCAATAAAGGCCACCAATAGCCAAGTGTGTAGCACAATCGCGGATCTTTCCACAGCCAGGGATAATGTTGATCGAAATCTGAAACAAATTGCTTATGCACCGAGCTACGTTCTAATTCATTAATACGTGTTGCACTGTGTGAAGTGATTGGCTCATACAACCAGGTATTATCGTAAGGGAAACCGGCGGCCTGAAATATCTCAGCATTGGCATGGATCAATGGCTCTGCTTCCCAATAACCCGTTGGGTTAAATTCGTCGCCTTGACGCAATTGACCCTTTTGATCCTCCGCAATGAAGTATCCCGCTCGCGCAAAAATTGCGGCCGTCATACTGGTGCCGGAACGCGGCATCCCGACGATAATGGCGTTAAAACTCATTTTGTAATTGAATTGAAAAAAACATTTGATGGCTTTTATTTATAATTAGTTCTACCCCAACAAGAGTATCATACGAATAAAATATCAATCATGAAATCATTTTGCGCCAAGAAGACTAGAAAACCTTAACAAATTTACTTTTATTCTCTGAAAGCTCAAACAAGCCAGTAAATACACGAGGTCAGTTCATGCCATCAATTACTCTTGACTGATAATTGTGATTTTGAGCTGTACATATTCCGATCCGCTTCTCGAATAAAATCATGCATGGTCGGGTAGTAGTCGCCGCCAGCGACAGCGACCCCGAAGCTCACGGTGATATCCAGCATCCTGGTGTTTTTTAGTCGTTGAATGACACGTTCGCAGATAACACGCGCATCCTCGAGCGCGGTCTTGGGAAAGATAATGGCAAATTCGTCACCGCCGACGCGGCAGGGGATATCACAGTCGCGGACAGATTCCTTCAAGATACCACTTAACAGGATCAGTGCCTGATCCCCGGCAACATGACCCTGTGTATCATTCAGACCCTTAAACCCATCCACGTCCAGATATGCCAGGGAGACTGTATCCTTGTAGCGTTCTGAGGACGCCAATTCATGGCGAAGATATTCATAAAAGGCGTTTTGATTCCATAGTCCTGTCAGCCCGTCACAACGGGAGAGCGTTTCGAGGGATTTTGTCCGTTCAGTAATGGTGACTTCCAGTTGCTCAATCTGCTTTTCCATCTGCGATTTGGCGATATTCACTTCCGCCATGAGACTGGCAATATAGGTGTCAAAGACAAACTGCGTATCCAGGGTAAGCAGTTTGTGCAGGCTGCGATTCACCTTGTTACCTATCTGCTGCAAACCAAGTTGTTCCGCGTAGCTATTAATCGTTTCGTTGAGGATTTTTTCCAGCAACCAGATGGCCGAGATAAAGAATTTCGGTGGCACCCCTATCTGTTTATGGACCTTGCCAATGCGCAGACGCTTGTTGACGTAATCCAGATCGTAATAGCCCTCGAATAATTCCAGGATGTAGCGGCGCATGGCCCCACGTAACCGGCCCATGGTGTCGGCATCGCCAATCAGTAATGAGATTTCCGGTACCGAGAGTTGATTGTCATAAAACGCCCGGATGATCTCATCGATATTTTCGGAAATGAGTTCTCTGTGCGAACGTAAACACTCTGCATCTTCAGGGCCGAACTGGACCAGCGCTTTGCGCTGCTCGAGTTCCCGCTCTGTTAACTGCATCTGCTCTGCCAAGGTTTGTAATGTGACGAGCATCGCCGATCCCCAAATACAATCATCAGGATAGTCCTGAGTAAACTATCGGCATCGAAGAACGAAACTATAATTTCGGGAATTAATCGTCTCGGCGCTTGTAGTCGCCTTCGAGGGTATGTCTCTCCTGCTGCCTGTTATCCCTCATAGTAGTATGGGTTTGTACTTTGACTATCCAGCCGCTGTGCTCCAGCAACCATAAGGCGATGACTTTACGTAAGGGCGGGATCATGAGCAGAAAGCCAACCGTATCGGTGACAAAACCCGGCGTCAGCAGCATTGCCCCCGCGAAGAATATCAGCATGCCTTCCAGCATCCCCGTCGCCGGGATCTCGCCACGCTGCATTTGTGCCTGCACCTGGTTCAGGGTGGATATCCCTTGATGGCGCAGCAGATTTAGACCGATCACGGCGGTAAGTAGTACTAGCCCAATCGTACTTAAGGCGCCAATATAACTGCCTACCTTGATCAGCACGTATAGTTCGATTATTGGAATCAGGATGAATAACGCCAGACCGACGGGAAATATGCGCATGTCCGGAAAAGTCTCTTTTTCAAAAGGATGATGATTGTTATCTTTGGGCGTATGCAGGCGAACTCAAGTCCCCATTACCTTATCTACGTTACCTGTGGCAGCGAAGAAAATGCCCGTGAAATCGCCGAGGCCCTCGTCGCGGAGAGTCTGGCGGCCTGCGTTAATATCCTGCCTGGAATCCAGTCTGTCTATCGCTGGGACGGCAAGTTAGAATCCGCATCGGAGTATTTGTTACTGATTAAAACTCGTCGTGAAGTCTTCACGACTTTACGCGAACGTGTATGCAAATTGCACCAATATGAACTTCCCGAAATTATCGCAGTCCCTATCGAAGCGGGTCTGCAACCCTATTTAAACTGGATCACAGAGTCGGTAAACCACGATGCATAATAAAACAAAATTATTTTTTATCTTTTTCTTGTTCCTGTCCTTCATAAGTTCCGTTTTCGCTGCGGATGATGAACCACTGCCGGGCGATCAAGCCTTCAAATTTGACGCCGTGGTCAAAGACAATCATGTCCTTGCCACCTGGACGATGGCAGACGACTACTACATGTACCACGACAAGTTCCGTTTCGAGTCCGCGACGCCAGGCGTCACCTTGGGCACACCGATCTTTCCCAAGGGCAAAATGCATAACGGTATTCTGCCCGATGGCAGCGAAGGCAAGGTCGAGGTCTTCATGCACAGCGTCACCATCGATGTGCCCATCACCAGCGCCAATGGTAGCGAATTAAAACTGATCGCCCATGGCCAGGGTTGTGCGGAAAAACTCGGAATTTGCTATCCACCGCAAAAACACGAGAGGGTATTAACCCTCGCCAGTGCTGACGCAAAACCGACGTCAGCTGTCAGCGCCCTCGGCGCACAACTCGGTCTCGGCAATAACGCCACGGATGAACCCCTGCCGCCGGAACAGGCCTTTGGATTCAGTGCAGTTGCGGAAGGCGGCAAGATTGTCGCCACCTGGACCATCGCCCCCGACTATTACATGTACCGGGACAAATTCAGTTTCGAACCGAAAACGCCGGGGCTGACCTTCGGTAAGCCCGAGGTCCCGCCGGGCAAGATGAAGCACGGCATCAAACCCGATGGCAGTGAAGGTGAAGTGGAAACCTACATGGACCATGTCACCATTACCGTACCGTACACGCTCGACAATAAAGTCGACGGCATCGAGTTTGTCGCCAACGGTCAAGGATGTGCGGAAAAGCTGGGGATCTGTTATCCGCCGCAACACCGCACGGCGCTGGTATCCGTCACGCAAAGTCCATCCACCACGGCACCACCTGTTGCCAGTAAACCGGTGACGGCACCAGGCAAGACCGAGCAACCAGCCGGCCCTGAAACCAAATCCTCGTTTTGGGATACCGTCGGCCGCCTGGTCTTTGCCTTCTTCTCCGGCCTGGGTCTGACCTTCACCCCCTGTGTACTGCCAATGTTGCCGATCATTTCCAGCATTATTGCCGGCCAGGGTGACAAGGTGACGAAGGCACGTGGCGGCTTCCTTGCGGCTATCTATGTGTTGGGTACCGCTGTGGTATGGACCATCGCCGGCGTCGTTGCCGGCGCCTCAGGCGAACAGCTACAAGCTTATACATCCTCGCCGTACTTCCTGCTGCCTGTCGCGCTCGTGCTATTAGTGCTATCGCTCGCCATGTTTGGCATCTATAACCTGCAGATGCCGGCGAGCCTGCAATCCAAGGCCCAGGAAAAATCCTACGGACTCAAGGGTGGCACGGTCATCGGTGTGTTCCTGATGGGTGTGCTGGCATCGGTCATTGCCGGTGCCTGTGTGTCGCCAATCCTCATCCTGAATCTGGGCGTCGCCATGCAGACCCATGACGCCGTGCTCGGCGGTGGCCTGATGTTCCTGATGGCGCTGGGTATGGGTGTGCCGATCATTCTCATCGGTATCGGCGCCGGTTGGCTCCTGCCCAAGGCGGGCACCTGGATGGATACCGTGAAATATGTCTTCGGTGTCATTCTGATTGGTCTGGCCATCTATATCATTTCCTCGATTCCCTGGATCCCGGTCCTGTTCCTGTGGGCGCCGTTCCTGATCATCACCGGGGTTTACATGGGCGCCACCCGCACCACTCCCGAAGGGGCCAGCGGCTGGCAAACCCTCTGGAAAGGCATCGGTCTCTTTTTGCTTATCTGGGGTGTCCTGGCCCTGGTCGGCGCCATGCAGGGGAATCGCGATATCCTGCAACCGATCCAGCTCGGTAGCGCGGGTGGTGGTGGCACAGCAGTGAACGTCACCAATGCCGAAGCCATGTTTGATCGGGTCCACAGCCTGGAAGATATGGAAGCCAAATTCTCCCAGGCAAAAGCCGCGGGGAAACCGGTCTTTCTTGATTACTACGCCACCTGGTGCACCGACTGTAATCTGATGAAAAAGAGCGTCTTCAGTGACGCCCAGGTTCAGCAATACATGCGCGATAACTTCGTCGTTGTACAGGCGGACGTGAGTGATCAATTCGACAAGCGCACCCAGCCCATGAAGGACAAGTTCGGCGTCTTCGGCCCCCCCGCCCTGTTGTTCTTTGATCGTCAGGGCAATCTGGTGAAAAAGTCCTATGGCCTGCTCACCAAGGATGAGTTCATGGCCCTGGCGACCGCCGCTGCCCAGAAAAACTAGGCTGCTGGATTTATTCGAATGAGCACAAAGACAAAAACCTGGCTGGTCTTGTTTGGCCTGGTCTGTTTTGCGGCGGGCATCGGCGTGTACTGGTTCGGCTTTCATACCGGGCAAAACTCACCGCCGGCGAAGATTACTCCCCTCAGTATGATTGGCCAGTCACGCCCCGACTTTTCCCTGCTGGATACCAGTGACAAGGCGCAAGATATTAAGCAATGGAATGGCAAGGTCATCATGCTGAATTTCTGGGCCACCTGGTGCCCGCCTTGCCGCCGGGAAATCCCGGACTTCATTAACATGTACCAGAAATACCACGACAAAGGGCTCATGATTGTCGGCGTCGCCCTGGACTCCAAGCAAAATGCCATCGATTTTGTCGACCCCATGGGCATCAATTACCCTATCCTGGTCGCAGAGAAGGAAGGGATCGCCCTGACGCAGCAATATGGTAATGACCTGGGCGTCTTACCCTACACCGTCATCATTGACCGCAAAGGCGTCATTCGGCACACGGTTCGCCACGAGCTCAACCTGGAAGAGGCTGAGCAACTGGTCGCCCCGTTGTTGTGACGGTTCTCGCATTCCGCACCTGCAATATTCGCCGAAACGGCTAAATTTCGGCTAAACTGGCGCTAATTTGTGGCGATCATGCCGATATCTGGACATTTCAAAAAAAATCGGCGAAAATTATCCCTAATAAACACACCAATATTGCTGCAAACCCCTGAAAACTTGTAAGTAATTGCGGCGATCTCGGCTAAATTTGGATAAAACATGGCTAGCATCCTGGTGATTCACGGACCCAACCTGAATTTGTTAGGCACGCGTGAACCGGAGCATTACGGTAAAACCACTCTTCCGCAAATCGATGAAAAATTGACTGCGCATGCGGCAGAGGTCGGCCACGAACTGCATAGCGTGCAAAGCAATGCCGAGCATGTGCTCGTGGACGCCATTCATCAGGCAGCGAGGGACGGTGTTGATATGATCATCATCAATCCCGCCGCTTTCACCCATACCAGTGTGGCGCTGCGTGACGCCCTCGCGGCGGTGAAGATCCCGTTTATTGAAGTGCACCTGTCCAATGTCCACGCGCGGGAAGAATTTCGTCAACATTCGTATTTTTCTGATCTGGCTGTCGGTGTGATCAGTGGACTCGGCCCCATAGGTTACGAATTGGCACTCCAGGCCGCGCTGTCGCGTCTGGCTAACTGAATACCATCAAGAGAAAACCCATATGGATATCCGCAAAGTAAAAAAACTGATTGAACTGCTCGAAGAATCCGGCGTCGCCGAAATTGAAATCAAGGAAGGCGAAGAATCCGTCCGCATCAGCCGCCACGGCATGATGTCCGCTGCCCCAATGTACGCACCGCAACCGATGATGGCACCGCCCCCGGCTGCCGCACCCGCACCAACTGCAGCACCGGTCGCTGAAGCCGCCAAGCCGGAAGAAATCAGCGGGCACGTCGTACGCTCACCGATGGTCGGTACGTTTTATCGCTCGCCGAGTCCGGGGGCAAAATCCTTCGTTGAAGAAGGCCAGTCAGTGAAAGTCGGCGATACCCTGTGCATCATCGAAGCGATGAAACTGCTCAATCAGATCGAGGCCGATAAGGCAGGCACCATCAAGGCGGTACTGGTTGAGAACGGTCAGCCGGTTGAGTACAACCAACCCCTGTTCGTCATCGAGTAAACAGCGTCATGATTGAAAAGATCCTTATTGCCAATCGTGGCGAAATTGCCTTGCGTATTTTGCGCGCGTGTCGTGAGCTGGGCATCAAAACCGTCGCCGTCCATTCCGAGGCTGATCGCGATCTTAAACACGTGCGCCTGGCCGACGAATCCGTTTGCATTGGGCCACCGCCCTCTGCCGAAAGCTACCTCAACATCCCCGCCGTGATCAGCGCAGCGGAAGTGACCGATGCCGTCGCGATCCATCCCGGTTACGGCTTCCTGTCGGAAAACGCCGACTTTGCCGAGCGTGTCGAGGAATGCGGTTTCATTTTCATCGGTCCACGTCCCGATACCATCCGTCTTATGGGTGACAAGGTATCCGCCATCAAGGCCATGAAAGCGGCCGGCGTGCCCTGCGTCCCCGGGTCCGACGGCCCGTTGGGCGACGACGATGAAGAAAACTTGCGAATCGCGCGCCAGATCGGCTATCCCATCATCATCAAGGCTGCGGGTGGTGGCGGTGGCCGTGGAATGCGCGTCGTCCATACGGAAGCGCATCTGTTGAACGCCATAAATCTCACACGCGCGGAAGCCGGCGCGGCATTCAACAATCCCACCGTGTACATGGAAAAGTTCCTGGATAATCCACGCCATATCGAGATCCAGGTGCTGGCGGACGGCAACGGCAAGGCCATTCACCTCGGTGAGCGTGACTGTTCCATGCAGCGCCGCCATCAGAAAGTCATCGAGGAGTCTCCCGCGCCGGGCATCACCAAGGAAATGCGCAAGCGTATCGGTGAACGTTGTGCCAATGCCTGCGTTGAAATCAGCTATCGCGGCGCCGGCACGTTTGAATTTTTATACCAGGACGGCGAGTTCTATTTCATCGAGATGAATACGCGGGTGCAGGTGGAACACCCGGTTACCGAACTGGTCACCGGCGTCGACATCGTCAAGGAACAAATCCGTATCGCCTCCGGCGAAGGCATGAGCGTACAACAAAGCGATATCATCATGCGGGGACACGCCATCGAATGCCGTATCAACGCGGAAGACCCGCGGACCTTCATGCCGTCACCCGGCACCATCACGGCGTACCATGCCCCAGGTGGTCCCGGCGTGCGCGTCGACTCACACATCTATGACGGTTATCGTGTACCGCCGTATTATGATTCGATGATCGGCAAGTTAATCACTTACGGTGAATCGCGTCAGGCGGCCATTGCCCGCATGCGCATCGCCTTGTCGGAAATCGTCATCGAAGGGATCAAAACCAATATTGCCCTGCACCAACAACTCATGCGCGATACCGGTTTTGTGGCAGGCGGTTTCAATATTCACTACCTGGAAAAACGTCTGGCCGATCTGCAATAAACCAGCGACTGAGGTGCAACGCATTGACGTGATGCCACGCGTCAATGCGCTTCCAGTTTTGCCAGCGTGCGCTCGGCGAAGCCGGCGCCGACACCTTCGTAGTAGTTATAAACGTCATCGGCCCCCGCCTTTTTGAACAACTCCAGTTCTTCGCTGAACAAGGCCGTGGCGGTAATGGTGCCGGTGAAATTCAGTTGCCGTAATTTCCTAAGCGCCAATAATTTTGCTTCGGGCTCCGGCATGGCCAGCAATACCGCATGTACGCCTTCCAGATTCAGGTTCGCCCAGAGACCGGGGTCTTCCGCGTCTGCGTACAACACCCGCCTGCCCTGTTTAAGGTGGTACTCCACTTTGCCCAGGTCGGAGTCCAGCCCTATCACACGCTGATGATGCTGAACGAGCTGATCATACGCACCCGTGCCAACCCGCCCCATCCCCATGATGACGATATGCGACTGCCCAAGGTTGATCGGTTCATCGTCAGGATGACGCCGTTCGGACTCGAAACGTCGCAGCCATTTCTCCACTCGCGCGTAGAGCTCATGCGCATGCCGATTCAGGGGCGCGGCAATCACAAACGATAACGCGACGGTCAGTGCCAGCATGATCATCCAGTCCTCGTTCAACCAACCGTGTCGCATCGCCACATTGGCAATAATAAGGCCGAATTCGCTATAGCTCGCCAGCGACAGGCCGGCCAGAAACGCGGTACGTGCCCGCAACCGGAACAGCAACAGGATAAAGAAAAACAACAGCGCCTTGACGAGTAAAAATCCGTTCAACCAGACCGCATTTTCCAGCGTCGCCAGTGTGGGATGACCGGAGAGACCAATTTGCAAAAAGAAACCGACGAGCAGGACCTCTTTTAAACCCCACAGGGCATTCGCCAGTTCAACCGCACGTTTATGGCCGGAGAGCATGACACCCAGTAACAAGGCACCAAGTTCCGAACTCAGACCGACATACTCGAAACTCGCGCCACCGATCACCAGTGCCAGCAACAAGCCATACAACACGATTAACTCGCCATGTCCGCTCAGATCCAGCAGGCGATAAAACACCGGGCGCAATAACACAAGACCGACCAGTCCCAGCGCCCACATGGACGGCACACTGCCATTTGCAACACTGAGGATGACGACCGCGACCAGGTCCTGCATGATCAAAATGCCGATGGCGACCCGGCCATGAAACGCACGTAATTCGCGCTTGCCTTCCAGGACCTTGGCAGCCACCACCGTGCTGGAAAATGACAAGGCAATCGCAATCAAAAAGGCCAATTGGTTCGACAGACCGGCAAGCTGTGTCAACAGCAAGAGCAAGATACCCGTAACAATGGCCATGTGCAGGAGGGAGCCCGCGAGTACCTCGATCCGAAACAGGCTTTTCAGCCGCAACTTGAGTCCGACGCCAAACAGCAAGAGCAGGACACCGGCGTGCGCAACCTGTTCAAGCAGAGTATGTGATTCGTATCCTTGCGAACTCAGCACAAAACCGGCAAGCAGATAGCCCACCAGAGGCGGCAGGCCCAGCAGGCGCATGATTAAACCCAGTGCGTACGCAAACGCCAGCCACAACGACGCTATTAACATCTTACTCTCCCGGGAGGTCGTCGTAGCAGACTACTGAAGATCGGCGGGGATGAAAAGGGAAATGCGCGTTCAGGATAGCGACGTTTCGCGCTTGCGCAGACCACTCGCCCTTATACAGAAAAAGAAACGGCCCCGAGACCATGTAGTCGTCGGGGCCGAGATACCGGATGTTATTACCGGCTGGATATGTCTATTCGATTACTCGCCGGAATCGCTGGTATCGTACTGCAGCTTTTCATGCAGGCATGCCATGACAGCGGCATACTGATCACCGCCAGCCTGGCTTTGTTGTTCGCAGGATTTGATCAGCGCCTGCGCTTCGGTGTCGGCAAAGGCCGGTGTCGCAACCACACCGGAAAGACTCACAGCGGCAAGCAGCATGATAATATTACGCATTTCTGTATAACTCCTTACAAAAGGAACTCGTTGGATGAAAGTGCGGGTTCACAATACTTAACCCTCCTGATTAAAGTAGAAGAGAGTCGCAATTATGTGAAACGGAATTTTTTGTGTCTCACCATCGTTTTCATTCAATAATTTTTTCGATTAGTTTCGATGCAAAATGTGCATGGAACGGTATCCCTCGAAGCCGGCACGGCCTGTTCCCGCAGCCGAGACTCGTTGTCTGACCGCAAAACTTCACCTGCGATCCGGCGCGGTGTAAGCTATCGGCTTTGAATTCGAATGACGACAGCCGGAAAGACCACGCTCATCCAATGCCCTGGTTACAACTGAAATGTGCAAGCCATCCCCAACATGTTGATGCGATCTCCGACTGGCTGACCGCGCACGGCGCACTCTCCGTTACCTACCAGGATGCCGCCGATCAGCCGCTCTACGAACCGCCGCCGGGCGAAACCCCGCTTTGGCAGGATACGATTATTACCGGACTGTTCGAGGCACAAACCGACCTCGAATCCCTGGTGCGGGAATTGCCCCGGCACTTCACCGGCGTCACTGGTGTTCGCATGGAAATCCTGGAAGATAAAGACTGGGTCCGGGAATGGATGAGCCGGTATCGACCGATGCAATTCGGCGAGTCGCTCTGGATCGTCCCTTCTCACCACGCGCCGCCGGATCCACGGGCTGTCAATATCCTGCTCGACCCCGGCCTGGCCTTTGGCACCGGCACCCATCCGACTACGGCCATGTGCCTGCGCTGGCTCGCAAGCCATCCACCGCGCAGCCAGGCAGTCGTCGATTACGGTTGCGGTTCAGGCATCCTCGCCATCGCTGCCGCCAAGCTCGGCGCCAGTCACGTCATCGCCGTGGACAACGATCCCCAGGCCTTGCAGGCAACGCAGTACAATGCAGAACAGAACCACGTAAGCAAATATATAGAATGCCGGGACGTGACACCGCCCTTGCAAACACAATGCGATACCCTGTTGGCCAACATCCTTGCCGGGCCACTGATCAGCCTGGCGCCGCGATTTGCCGAAATCGTTCGTCCAGGTGGTAACATAGTGCTTTCCGGCATCCTGGCCGAGCAAGCAGACAGCGTGCGACATGCCTATGCCGCCTGGTTCGATTTTCAACATACAGCACAGCAGGAAGAATGGGTGTTACTGAACGCGACCCACAGGCTATAGTCTCAACATCATGTACACCCAATGTCCCCACTGTCAGACCTGCTTTCGTATTTCCGAGGCGCATCTCAATGTCGCCAATGGCAAGGTTCGCTGCGGTAGTTGCCAGGAAGTGTTCGATGCCACGCAGCATCTCTTTAAAAATCTGACCGACCGGGAACCCATCACCTATCAACACCCCGCCGAACCCGCGCCGCCACCGCCGCCACCGAAACCCGTGGTGCAGCCAACAAAACCACCGGTGGAGCCTGAACATTTCGAGGTGTTCACGCCGACACCGCCGGATGAAGACATAAAGGCGATCCGGAAGGAACGCGCCAAGGCGCCCGATCAAACCGTGTTCATGGACTCCCTGGTCGGCAATGATCGTTATAACAATCTGGACCAGATGGGTTCGATCAGCATACCCGGCGATATCGACTTCGGGGATTCCATTATCAAGTTCAATGAAGATGAAGCGGAGGAAGAACCCGAACCACCCGCGCCGAAACCGCTGGAAGACACTCGCACTCCCTACGAAGACATCGACAGTAAAGAAGCCGACGCTACCGACGCGGATCATGCCTCGATACTGAATTTCTATAGCGAGGTCGATTCGCAGTTAAGCGACAAGGCTGATACCGATTTAGGCAAATCCCAGCTGGACAAGGATATCGATGAACTCCTCGCCTTCGCCAAAGGTCTCGACTTCGAGAAGGAGCAGAAACATATCGAAGATACCCCGGCGCAAACAAAGCGTCAGGTGTCACCGGCGCCCGATGCCGATGCCGAAGAAATTTTCGATCTCCAGGTACTCGCCGATTTTGAAAAAGAGCTGGAAGCCACCAACACCGGTGTCTTCGCCGCACAGGCAGCTGCGGCGCCTGCGGATGAGCAGTCCGCGGAACTTCACGCCCCACCGGAACCGGAAACCGAACAATCAGTCCCCGACGACGAGGTGGATTTCATCGAGGCCGCACCGGCACCCGATGAAGCGCTCTCCACCTCAGCTGTCATCGCTGACAAGCCGCCGCTAAACGACGAGGACATCCCACTCGCATTGCGCCGTTCACTCGACAACCTGAGCCGTTTGCCGCGCCGCTCCATCGGACAGATCGTGCTGATGTCGCTGATTATCCTGATCCTGATTGGCGGACTGGGTTTTCAGGTAGTGCTGTTTCGCAATGTCCAGCTGGCGCAGAAATTTCCCCAGCTGATTCCAATGCTAAGCAAGGTCTGTGACGACATTCCCTGCCGTTACAGCGGCAAGATCGATGTCAGCCAGATCAAGTTGATCAGCCGCGATGTAAGCAGCCATCCGACCCAGGCCAATGCCTTATTGATCAGCGCGGCTTTCGTCAACCAGGCCCCCTTCGACCAGCCGTATCCCATCATTCAGATCACGCTCTACGACCTGAGCGGCAATGTCGTCGCGAGTCGACGTTTCACGCCACAGGAATATCTGCAGGATATGTACAACCGTTTCCTGCTGATGGAGTCAGGCACCCCCGTGCATGTCACCCTTGCCGTACTCGATCCGGGTAAGGACGCGATAAATTTCGAATTCTCCTTTCTGTAGGTTTTGGTGCATGGCCGCTGACAGCGCGTTGTGATGCACTCCATTGGATCACACTTTTTCGCTAAAAGCGGCTTTAACCGATTCAAGGCTGCGGGTATGATCGTCAACCCCAAACGGGCAGACGACCACGACCTGTTATGCAAATTGGACCCTATCAATTACCCAACAACCTGATCCTCGCACCCATGGCCGGTGTGACCGATCGGCCGTTCCGGCAGTTGTGCCGCAACCTCGGCGCAGGTATGGCGGTGTCGGAAATGGTCGCTTCCAATTCGCTCCTGTGGGGCAGCGAAAAGACCCAACGCCGGGCCAACCACACCGGCGAGACTGAACCGAAATCCGTGCAGATCGCCGGCGCCGATCCACAAATGATGGCGGATGCCGCCCGCTATAATGCCGAGCAAGGCGCACAGATTATCGATATCAATATGGGCTGCCCGGCAAAAAAGATTTGTAACGTGATGGCCGGATCCGCGCTGTTACAGCACGAAGCCCTGGTGTCAGACATCCTGCACGCGGTGGTGCGCGCCGTGGACATACCGGTCACGCTGAAGATCCGCACCGGTTGGGACAGCCAACACAAAAATGCCATTACGGTGGCCCGCATCGCCGAAGACGCCGGCATTCAGGCGCTCGCCATTCACGGCCGCACGCGGGCGGACCAATACACCGGCGACGCCGAGTACGACACCATCGCACAAGTCAAGCAAAAAATTCACATCCCGGTGATCGCAAATGGCGATATTACTAGCCCCGAAAAAGCCAAGTATGTGTTAGAGTACACCGGCGTCGATGCAGTCATGATCGGACGCGCAGCGCAAGGACGGCCTTGGATATTTCGCGAAATACAACATTATTTAGCAACCGGCGAACGATTACCCGAGCCGTCGCCTCAAGAAGTTCGCGATATCCTGATTGACCATCTGAAAAACTTATATGAATTCTATGGCGAATTTGCCGGTGTGCGCATCGCCCGTAAGCATATTAGTTGGTACAGTAAGGGTCAGCCACACGGTGCTGCGTTTCGCCAGATCGTCAACCGCGTGGACACGATCGAACAACAGTTAGAACTGACTCATGATTTCTTCAACAACTTACAGACCAGGGAGGAGTTAGCAGCATGACGGACACGGTATTGGCAATGCCTGTGGATGACGAGACCCAAGAACAGTCCAACCGTCCTCAAACCGCCCTACGCGACAGCGTAAAGCAAACCATGGATATGTATTTGAAACAGTTGGACGGCCATTCCGCCGGTCAGTTGTATCAGATGTTTTTACAGGAAGTTGAGACGCCGTTACTGGAAACCGTAATGGCTTATGTACGTGGCAATCAGAGTAAGGCTGCGGAACTGTTAGGTATCAACCGCGGTACCTTGCGTAAAAAACTAAAAATGTACGGTCTACACCAGTAAGCGGATGCATCGATACAATAAGTAGCGCAGGGGGAGGAACCCGTTCCGGGTGAAGCCGATTACCCGCTTCGCCCGACTGCGCTACAACTTCTCTCCACTCTTTCGGCTAAGGAACAAGAGCGATCATGAACAGGATCCAGCGCGCACTCATCAGCGTGTCGGACAAATCCGGCATTGTCGAATTTGCTCAGCAACTGCACCAGCAATACAAGATAGAAATTCTCTCCACCGGCGGTACCGCCAAACTGCTCGCTGATAACGGCGTACCGGTGATCGAGGTCTCTGACTACACCGGCTTTCCGGAGATGATGGATGGCCGGGTCACGACCCTGCACCCGAAGCTTCACGGTGGCCTGCTGGGTCGGCGCGGCACCGACGATCAGGTGATGGCGCAACACGGCATCGGCCCTATCGATCTCGTGGTTGTGAATCTGTATCCGTTTCAGGCGACGGTCGCCAGGCCCAATTGCGATCTGGAAACCGCGATCGAAAACATCGACATCGGCGGGCCGACCATGCTGCGCGCCGCCGCCAAGAATCATCGCGACGTGGCCGTCGTGGTGAATGCCGCGGATTATCAGCGCGTGCTCGACGATATGCGTGACAACCAGGGTGCTGTCAGCGACGCCGTCCGTTTCGATCTGGCGGTGAAGGTGTTCGAACACACGGCGAACTACGACGGCGCCATCGCCAATTATCTTGGCGCTATCAATGCAGATGGCAGCAAGGACAATTTACCGCGTACCTTCAATACGCAGTTCACAAAGGTTCAGGCCATGCGCTACGGCGAAAATCCGCATCAGGGCGCGGCCTTTTATGTGGAAGCCACGCAACAAGAAGCCTGCATCGCCACGGCCAAACAGATCCAGGGCAAGGAATTATCCTATAACAATATCGCCGACACCGATGCAGCGCTCGAATGCGTGAAACAGTTCAGCGCCGATCCCGCCTGTGTCATTGTCAAACACGCCAACCCCTGCGGCGTCGCTATCGCGGACAATCTGCTGGCGGCCTACGATCGTGCCTACAGTACCGACCCGGAATCGGCCTTCGGCGGCATTATCGCCTTTAACCAGGAACTGGATGGCGATACCGCGAAGGCCATCGTCGAACGCCAGTTCGTGGAAGTCATCATTGCGCCCAGTGTCAGCGAGGCGGCCATCCAGGCGGTCAGGGAAAAGAAGAATGTGCGTTTACTGACATGCGGCAAGTGGACCGACCAACATGCACCGCGTCTCGACTTCAAACGCGTCAACGGTGGTCTGCTGGTGCAGGATGCCGATCTGGACTTGTACAAGGAATTGAAAATCGTCACGACGCGCCAGCCCAGCGAACAGGAAATGCAGGATTTGTTATTCAGCTGGAAGGTCGCCAAGTTCGTCAAATCCAACGCCATTGTCTACGGCAAGGACCACATGACCATCGGGGTCGGCGCCGGCCAGATGAGCCGCGTCAATTCGGCGCGCATCGCCGCGATTAAGGCAGAGCATGCCGGGCTGGAAGTCAGCGGCGCGGTCATGGCCTCCGATGCCTTCTTTCCGTTCCGTGACGGTATTGACCAGGCAGCGCAGTCAGGCATTACCGCAGTCATTCAACCCGGTGGCTCCATGCGTGATGAGGAAGTGATCGCCGCCGCCAATGAGCATGGGATGGCGATGGTGTTTACTGGCATGCGTCATTTCCGACATTAAAATTCGCTGAGGCCGCGCTGACTTCGTTGGAAACGATGCTCAGAATACTCATTTACGAAGTGTAAACTCCGTCTCTTCGCATCGTTTCCGCCTTGTCATCATCGGCCTGATCGAATTTTACAAACAAACTTTTATTTCTCACACCCCTGACTCACCGCTGCCTTCTCATCCACACCTTTGGTAATGGTGAAGGTGTCGGTGACCTCGCCACGGTAGTTGACGTAGCGTGCAGTCAGGGTCTGGTCCTGGATATCGAGCATCAGCGAACCGGCATCCGGTGATGTCTTCACCATCACTGGTAATAATTTCTCGACCTTATGCCCCTCGCCCGAGGATCCTTCCACGATGTACATCGTGCCGTCGTAAGGACTCAGGCCGCGGTGCGCCTTGCGGTAATGGGTGACACCATTGGCGTCGGTCTCCCCCTTATCCTTCAGCATCCACGGCGCGAAGGTGTTCGACAGGCCATAATGGCAATCCACCAGGGCGGTACGTTCATAGTCATGACTGTGCCCACTGAGGACGAGGTCCACACCGGCGCGATCGAGGATCGGCGCGAAATTCTCGCGCATCTTGACCATGCGCGCGGCACTGTCGTTCGGGTTATCCGATTTATGTGTACCCGAGGTGTATGGCGGGTGATGGAATACCACGATCACCCAGTCCTGCCGCGTCTGCGCCAGATCCTGTTTTAACCAGGCCTGCATGGGGCTGTCCTTGGCGAGGTCGCCGTGCTCCGAATCCAGCATGACAATGTGCGTGCGGGCATAATCAAAAGAGAAGTAAGCCTTGTCATGCGAAGCCACGCCGCCGAATTCAGCGTTCTTTGGTCGATCGAATATGCGGTAAAAGGCCCAGCGCCGCGCATCATGATTACCGAAGGCCGGCCACACCGTGAAGTTTTTCAGGTAATTGCCAAATGGCAGGAAAAAGCCGCTGTCATATTGCGCATTGGTGCCGTTGGGATAGGCGTTATCTCCGGTGGTCAGGATGAAATCCAGCAGAGGACGCCCCGGCCGCGGATGCGCCTCCAGCCACTTATAGGTATTTTGACTCACTTGATTATGAAAGTCCTTCTCGCCCGGATCACCGAGAACCCAGATCCGCGTTGGCGTGTCACTGCCAATCTTCGGTGAGGTGTAAAACCACTCCGCCTCCGGCATCAGCCATTTGCCACCCTGTTTCACACGGTAGTAATAACGGGTATCCGGCTTGAGTTCACGCAGGATCACACGATGATTCTTGCCGCGCTTCCCCTCCGCCTGCGATTTTGACAATGGGTCCGCCTGTTCGCCGTAATAGACCTCGCCGCGTCCGGTCTTGACAGTACCCCACCGAATTGTCATGCGTTCCGGCCCGCCCATCTGCAGATAGGGCGCTCGATCGCCATTGACCTGGCTCTGGCTCAAGGCGATGCCAAACCAGATGACCGCCGCAACACTGAGCAACAGCACAAATCCGAGCAAGGTGCGCGACCACCAGCGTTTGGGTATAAGCTTATTCGTCATTTTGGTAACCTTGATGGCATTGGATATACTCTTCGCCATTCATGCGAATTGCCGACACTACCGCGTTTTGGCGACTACCGCCAGCAACGGCGTGACGGGAACTTCTCCGACCCGACCCTGTCTTGGTGTGACGGGATAATCTGTCGCGAACTGGCGCGGTAATATATTCAGAACGGCGATGGCCTGAACACCGGGAAGCCGACACCAGTGATGTGAAATTTCGCATTAACACGTACTTGCGTTACCCAAAAAGGTTAAATCTGAATGTTTGTCAATGCTATCGGAAAATCGTTTCGCCGCCTCCCCACTTTATTTCAGTTCATTCTCGCCGTCACCGCCCTGACCCTGGTTATCCTGTTCGGGATGCGCGCCATCTTTTGGGGAATGTTTCATAACCCGGCGGATCCGCTGCCGACCAAGGATTTGCTCTACGCGTTTTATCTCGGCACCAAGTTCGATCTGCGGTTGACCCTCTATGTGCTGTTGCCGCTGTTTTTCCTGGGCGGCCTGAAGTGGTTCGACCCGTTTAATAACCGTTTCGCACGCTACTTCTGGCTGATCTATCTGGTGCTGGTGGCCACCATCGTTCTGGCCTTTTACCTCGTCGACTTCGGTCACTACGCTTATCTGCATAGCCGTTTGAATGCCACCGTCCTGCGCTTCCTGGATAACTTCGATACTTCGGCGCAAATGGTCTGGCAATCCTATTCGGTGATCCCCTGGTCGTTGGCTGTCATTGCGTTAATTGCCCTGGACGCCTATGTCATCCATTTTCTAATCAGGTACTTTACTGCACACCGGACGCCGTACCTGAAAATACGTCACCGGCTGTGGGTCGCCCCTGTCGCCTTCTTCATTTTTGTCTTTGGCATGTACGGCAAGTTTTCCTATTATCCCCTACGCTGGAGCGACGCCTTCTTCAGTACCAATACCTATGCCGCCTCCGTCGCCACCAATCCGGTATTGAATTTCTTTGAGACGATGAAAAACCGCTTCGTGCTCGCGAATCCTGACAAGGTCCGCGAATACTACGACGTGGTCAGCCAGTATCTGGGCGTGGACAAACCGGACAAGGCCAGCCTGAATTTCACCCGGCATATTCCGGCCAAGCCCGACAAGATGGAGCCTCCACCGAATATCGTCATGGTATTTCTGGAATCCTTCGCCGGTTACAAGACCGGGGTCCTGGGGAATCCGTTAAAGCCGACACCCTATTTTGACGCGCTGTGCAATGATGGTGTGCTGTTTACCAATTACTTCGTGCCCGCCGTCGGCACCGCCCATTCGGTATGGGCCATGCTGACCGGGATCCCGGACGTGGAAGTGCACAAGACCTCGACCCGCAATCCGCTGGCGGTGGATCAACACACCATCGTGAATGCCTTCAAGGGTTACGAAAAATATTATTTCATCGGCGGCAGCGCCAACTGGGCCAATATCCGCGGCGTGTTACAGCACAACATCAAGGACCTGCACTTGTATGAAGAGGGTGATTACACCTCGCCGCGCATGGACGTGTGGGGCATCGATGACCTGAGCCTGTTTCTGGAAGCCGACAAGGTCCTGACCAAACAGAAGAAACCGTTCTTCGCCATCATCCAGACCGCGGGTAACCACCGCCCCTTCCACATCCCGGAAGACAGCCATGGTTTCAAGCGGCAGAAAGTGGATCAGAAAACCCTGAGCCGCAACGCCTTCTATGATCTGGACGAATACAATGCCTTCCGTTTCATGGATTACAGCATCGGCTATTTCATCAAACAGGCGAAGACCCAGCCCTATTTCAAGAACACCATCTTCGTGTTCTATGGCGATCACGGTATCACCGACTACGCCGGCGCCTTCAGCGAGCCCTGGCTTACACCGACGAAACTCAGTGGCATGTACACCCCGCTCCTCATCTATGCACCGAAGCTGCTCAAGCCGGAACGCGTCACCAAGATCGCCAGTGAGCTGGACCTGTTGCCGACCATGGCCGGACTGGCCGGCATCGAATACAACGATACGACCCTGGGGCGCGATCTCTTCGATCCGAAATACGACGACCGGCGCGAGGCCTTCACCATCACCCATTACCAGGTGCCCGAGATCGGTCTGCTGAACAAGGATTATTACTATATGACCATGGCGGACGGCAAAGACCCACGCCTCTTCGCCCTGAAGGACTTTAATAACAAAAACATCCTCGAGGAGCAGCCTGAGGTCGCCAAACGGATGCACGACCTGACCGTGGGGCTTTACGAGACGTCCAAGTACATGCTGTATCACAACAAAAACCTGCTGGTGAAACAGACACAGTGATCCCGGCTTGATCTGAACCGCGCGGCTAGGCATATTGCCAGTCCTTTTTACAACCAGCGGTTGAGAGCAATGAATGTACTGATCGTGGGCAGCGGCGGGCGCGAGCACGCCCTGGCCTGGAAAGCGGCGCAATCCACCCAGGTGGACAAGGTCTATGTGGCTCCGGGCAATGCGGGGACCGCCACGGAAGCCAAGGTGGAGAACATCCCCATCGGCGCCGAAGACATCACCGCCCTGATCCATTTCGCCAAGGAGGCCCAGGTCGGGCTCACCATCATTGGCCCCGAAGCCCCGCTGGTCGCCGGGATCGTGGATCAATTTACCAACCAGGGCCTGCGTTGCTTTGGCCCCAGCGAGGCTGCAGCGCAACTGGAAGGCTCCAAGGCCTTCACCAAGGATTTCCTGGCCCGCCACCACATCCCGACCGCGGCCTATCAGAATTTCACTGACGTCGATGCCGCCATCGCCTACATCCGCGAGCAAGGCGCCCCCATCGTGATCAAGGCCGACGGCCTGGCCGCCGGCAAGGGTGTCATCGTCGCCATGGCGGAGAATGAAGCCATCGACGCCGTCAAAGACATGCTCGCCGGCAATGCCTTTGGCGAGGCCGGTCACCGCGTGGTGATCGAAGAATTCCTGGAGGGCGAAGAAGCCAGCTTCATCTGCATGGTGGACGGTGAACACATCCTGGCCATGGCAACCAGCCAGGACCATAAACGGGTAGGCGAAGGTGATTCCGGCCCCAACACCGGCGGCATGGGCGCCTACTCCCCGGCACCGGTGGTCACACCTGAGATTCATGCCCGCATCCTGGCCGAGGTCATCGAACCGACCGTGCATGGCATGGCCGCAGAAGGCCACCCCTATACCGGTTTTCTCTATGCCGGCCTCATGATCAGTGCCGATGGCAGCCCCAAGGTCATCGAATACAACGTCCGCTTTGGTGACCCGGAGACCCAGCCCATCATGCTGCGGCTGCAATCGGACCTGGTCAGCCTGTGTGACGCCGCCCTCGATGGCCAACTGGATCAGGTCAAGGCCGAGTGGGACCCTCGCGCCGCGCTGGGTATCGTCATGGCGGCCGGCGGCTATCCCGGCAGTTACGAGAAACTCAAACCCATTAGCGGTCTGGCAGCCGGTGATAACGACGACGTGAAAGTCTTTCATGCCGGCACCACGCAGAAAGACGGACAGATAGTCACCAGTGGCGGCCGGGTATTGTGTGTCACCGCCCTGGGACAGACCGTATCCGAAGCCCAGCACAAAGCCTACGCCCGTGCCGCTGGGATCCATTGGGAAGGCGCGTATTATCGCCGGGACATCGGTTATCGGGCCATCGCGCGAGAGCGCGGCTGAATCCGGATTAAATCGCCGCAGGGGGAGAGACGTCACCGGCGTATTTAAGTAGAATGAGCGGCTCGCTTTCTGGTGCTGGTCAATAAATAAACAACATTATGCGGACCAGCGAACAACTAATTTTGCTTTAGTTATTGTTTAAGGAGTATCCATGTCCAAGAAACATCCCGTGATTGCCGTCACCGGCTCCTCTGGTGCGGGTACCACCACGGTCAAGAATGCCTTCGAGCACATCTTCTTCCGCGAGCAGATCAATCCGCTCATTATCGAAGGTGACAGCTACCACCGCTATGATCGTCAGGCCATGAAGAAGGCAATCGAAGACTATGCCGCCAAGGGCAAGCAGATCAGCCACTTCGGTCCGGAAGCCAACCACTTCGATACCCTGGCCGATACCTTCAAGACCTATGGCGATACCGGCCGCTGCAAGCGCCGCTATTACCTGCACAGCCCGGAAGAAGCCGCCGAACACAACGCGCGTCTGGGTACCAGCCTCAATGCAGGCCAGTTCACGCCCTGGGAAGATATCACTGAAGATACCGATCTCCTGTTCTATGAAGGCCTGCACGGCGGTGCTGTCGACGGCAGTGTCGACGTCGCGGCGCAAACCGACCTGCTGGTCGGCGTGGTGCCTATCGTCAACCTGGAATGGATCCAGAAGATCCATCGCGACAATGCACAGCGCGGGTATTCCGCCGAGGCCATCGTCGACACGATCCTGCGCCGCATGGACGATTACGTGCACTACATTACACCGCAGTTCTCGCGCACTGATATCAACTTCCAGCGCGTGCCGACGGTCGACACGTCCAACCCGTTCATCGCCCGTGACATCCCGACCCCCGACGAAAGTTTTGTCGTGATCCGTTACCGCGATCCCACCGGCGTCGACTTCCCCTTCCTGCTGAACATGCTGAAGGATTCGTTCATGTCTCGCCGCAATACGCTGGTCGTACCCGGCGGCAAGATGGGCTTTGCCATGGAGCTGGTGCTCAACCCGATCATTCATCGTTTAATCGAGGCAAAGAAGACGGGCTAAGCAGAGTATCCTGTTATAGACTGAAGCCGGGCAAGTCCCGGCTTCTTTTTTGGAATGGTCATGCAACAGTTTCTACTCGCACACAACAATTTGACGGACTGGCAGGCTGCTGTCGATGCCGCGCTGGCTCAACTCGGCACGCTGCCGCCGGAAGCCACGCTGGGGTTTATTTACATCAGCGAGCAACATGCCGCGCACTTCATGGACATCATCCGTAGACTCAAGTCACACGCCCCTGTCCCGCACTGGGCCGGGACGATCGGCAGCGCATTGTGTGCCACCAACACCGAATATTACGACGAACCCGCGCTGGTCATTCTGATCACGGATATCTCGCCGGCGAACTTTCGTATGTTCGCCGCTGAGGAATCCTTGCCCAGTTCTGCGGAAAACGACGGCGTACGCGTTGCCGTGGTACACGGCGACCCGCGTAACGGTCAGATTGCCGAGCTCATCGCGCAGATGCCCGATCTCATCGGCAACGGTTATCTGGTTGGCGGCCTGAGCTCTTCGCAAACGCACTACTTTCAGCTCGCGGATGAAATTTGCGAAGGCGCACTTTCCGGCGTCGTTTTCGAACAAGGTGTGTCGGTTATCACCGGCTTAACGCAAGGCTGTTCGCCCTTGGGCCCCAGTCACGCCCTGACCGAATGCGAAGGCAATGTTGCCATTACCATCGATCATCGTCCGGCACTGGATGTCATGAAGGAAGACATCGGCGAGATCCTCGCGCGCGATCTCAGCCGCATCGGTGGCTACATCTTTGCGGGTTTCCCCATCGCCGATTCCGACCGCGGCGATTATGTTGTGCGGAATTTGCTGGGGATCGATCCGAATTCCGGCGCCCTCGCCATCGGCGATTACCTGCACACCAACGCGCCGATCATGTTCTGCAAACGTGACAGCAAAACGGCGGTGGAAGACCTGCAACGCATGGTCAGTAAACTCAAGGATCGCGCCCGCGGTCCCATCAAGGGTGCGCTGTATTTCACCTGTCTTGGGCGCGGCCAGCATATGTTCGGCGAACCCCATCGCGAACTGCAACTGATCAGCGAGATCCTTGGCGATATTCCCTTGGCCGGGTTTTATGCCAATGGTGAAATTGCCGGAAACCGTTTATACGGGTATACCGGGGTGCTAACCCTATTTCTTTGACAAGGAGGCGACATGGCGGATTGCCTGTTTTGCAAAATCATCGCCGGCGAGATCCCGGCCGGCAAAATTTACGAAGACGATGAGGTGCTGGGTTTCAACGACATCAACCCGCAGGCGCCGCACCACGTCCTGTTCATTCCCAAACGCCACATCAGTACCCTGAATGATCTCGAAGGCACGGATGCTGCCCTGGTGGGGAAGCTGTATCTCGCCGCGAAGACGCACGCGGGTAATCTGGGTGTGGCACAGGAAGGTTATCGCACCGTCATGAACTGCAATGCCATGGCCGGGCAAACGGTGTTTCACATTCACCTGCACATGCTGGCGGGTCGGCCAATGCACTGGCCGCCGGGCTGATCGCTTATTTGCAAAGGTCCTGGGCCATCACCTGCACGCCGCCGTTGAGTACGCTGGCCTTGAAACCGTTCTGCACCAACAGGAACGCGGCGGCACTGCTGCGGCGACCGGTGCCGCAATAACAAATGTAATGCACATTCTTGTCCAGCTCTGTCATCCGGATACGCATCTCATGTAACGGGATATTCATCGCCTTGGGTAAATGCCCGTGATGGAATTCCTTGGCATGGCGGACATCGAGCCATTGCGCCCCCCTGGCAACACGCACACGGGCATCGTCCGGTGAGACCCGCTCCAGCAAGGGGTCCTTCAACAGCTCGTTGAAATCATCCATGGACAGGCGCATCAACATGCCGTCACTGGTCATGGTCACCGAGGCATTGCGCACGCTGCCTGACACCAGCGCCTCTTCACCAAAACTGTTGCCGGCTTCCAGCCGCGCCAGCTCGATCACGCGTGTCACCTCGGCCGTACCTTCGGTCAACACATAATAATAATCACCGGGCTCGCCCTGCTTGACGATGACATCGCCTTGCTGCACCAACAGGGTCTCCATGCGTTCCAGCAGCGATTTGATATTGGCCGGCGGCATGTTTTTGAAGGCCATGATGTGGCGCATCTTGCGAATCCAGCTGCGGTCTTCATCCGCCGCCGGCGCGGCCTGGCTAGCCGGTTCGGCCGCTGCGGCTTCCTTCGTTTCAGTCTCGGCGCTCGTTTCCTCGCTCGACTCTTCCTCGACCTGGGCCTCTTCGGATACCGCCATTTGATCCCACATCATCATATAGTCCAGCACACTGTTGTCGATCCGCAGGACATCAACTCGGCTCATGGCAACACAGGACACCTGACGCGGCTGACTATCGTCAAGCGGAAAAACGGCTTCCTTTTGTTTGCTGGTGATGACTTTGTCGATCTTGCCATCGGAGGAACTCAACTGGACCTCGCCATCCAGGAGGTACACTGTCTGGTTATCGATGTCGCCCTGGCGAAAGACACTCAGGCCGATGGGCAGACGATCGACGGATGATAAAGTGACCAGTTCCTCCAGCCGCTCCGTGGAGAGATTCGATAGCGGTTCCAGTTTTCTCAAACGTTCGGGGGTGATCGTGCGAGACTCGTCCATTGCCGATTTTTTCCGTACTTATATTAGTGCAAAGAAGTGTATCATCATCTTTGCGGTTTTTAACCCCGCCATATGTGAGAGCTATCGCAATTTGAATTACCGCTCAACTTTCCCTGACGCCGGACGATAACATCTTGAATACGCCCGGGTTTCAATGGGCGATATAAACGCAGTGCCAGCGCAGGAGCTGCTGGCCAACGTAACAATAATTAACATTAGCGAGTCGTTCGCGACTAAAGCCTGAATTTTTTCGCGCCGACTATTACTTGTGTTTGAATCAGCAAAATGCGAATAAAACAGAAGGAATTGCGATCATGTCATTTTCTGACCTGATCCTGACGTTGCTCGAAAAGCAAAAATTGGCTTACGAGATCCTGCGTGCGCCGGATGCCGTCAGTTTGCGTGAAAACTGGCTAGAGCAAACCGTGCCGCTCAGCAGTGTTGCACGCCTTGCGATTCTGCAGGATGGCAATGGCTTGGTCCTGGCATTTTTCCCTGCCGATCGCATTCTCAATTTGAACAAGTTGCAGTCCATCCTGCATCGCGACTTGCGTTTTGTCGCCACGGCCGCGATTGCCAATCACTTAAAGGCGCGCCTGGCGTTGTCAGAGTTTCAATTGAACAATGCGAGCGGCATTCAGGTGATTATCGATGAACACCTGACCAACCAGGAAATCATCTATTTTGAAGCACCCCAGGCCTGTACCCTGTTCCGGGTCAAGAGCCTGGACCTGCAACACATCGCCAGCGATATACTGATCTGCAGCGTGTTCAGCGACTTTCCGCAAAACGCTGACAACAGCGAGAATGGCACACGCCGGCACAATTTAAAGGAACGCATCGCCAAGCTCGATCGCCTGCCGGCGATGCCGGAGATGCCGCGCCGCATTCTGGCCTTGCGCAATGATCCCAATAGTACGGTGGATCAACTGGTCGAGCTGGTCGAACAGGATCTATCCCTGAGCGCCCAGACCCTGCGTTATGCCAATTCCTCCATTTTTGCCACACGCGAGAAAGTGGTGTCGCTCAAGGACGCAATTTTCCGTGTCCTGGGTTACGAAACCGTACTTCACCTGGCACTGGGTTACGCCCTTGGGCGTGTATTCAAGTTGCCTGAAAAAGGTCCCCTGGGCCAGCTGCATTTCTGGCAACACGCGACGTATGCCGCTGCATTGGCCCAGCACCTGGCTAATGCCATGCCCAAGCAGCGACGACCAAAAGCCGGCATCGCTTATCTGGCAGGCCTGCTGCATGACATCGGCTTCCTGGCACTCAATCTGTTTTTCAAAAACGAACACGCATGGCTGAATAAAATGATCGAGGCCAATCCGGATCAATCCGTGGTGTCGATGGAAAAACGCCTGTTAGGGGTATCCCACGATGAACTTGGCGCCTGGTTGATGCAGGCCTGGAAAATGCCGGAAGAACTGATCATCTGTGTCGAGCATCATCACGACGCGAACTATCACGGCCCCTATGCGGAATATGTCCTGCTCCTGAACCTGACAGAACGGTTGTTGAAGACACATGGTATGTCGGATGGCGATGATGAAGAGATCCCGCCTGAACTGCTCGAACGGCTGGGCCTTGAAGAAGAACAGGTATTTCTGATGCTGGATGAAGTACTATCCGGGGGCGAGACCTTGAAAGAAATGGCTCAGGCGATCTCCGCCTGATGAGTAGAACCGTTGCCTAAACGCGCAGACCGCCCAGGCGTTTCATCGCCTGTTTGCGATACCAGAGAACCCCGGCGACAAATCCACCAACCGCCAGAAGTATCAACCAGATCACATACAGAAGATAGCCGACAGATCGATTGCTCGTGTTATCTGCCATGGAAGAGCTCAAGCGCGCCTGTAACTGGCCATTCTTCGTTTTCAGTTTCTCGATTTCCGTGGTCATCGCCGCTGATTTGGCGCTTTCTGCCTTGAGAGCTTTATCCTGTGCCGCCAGTTTTGTCTGAAGCTGTTGCTGCTCTGTCTGCAAATCGGAAAGTTCAAGTTTGGCAGGCTTGCTCGTAGTGACATAGTCATCCTTGATCCAGCCCTGGACGCCTTTGTCGCTGCGTATCTTGATATAACCATTGGCGCGATCGAGCACTTCCAGTTGCATACCGGTCACGACCACGGCATAAGGTGCACCGTTGCTGTCCGGTTCGGCACGCACACCGACACGCAAAGTGTCATTGACGTAGACGGTCTCCGCCAGACAAAGCGATGTGAACAGACATAAGAATGTGAGCGTTGCGATTCGTAACATGATTAGCTGACTGCGAATGGCAAATTCCCTTTTCGACGGCGTTCGTTCCCGTTGGTGAAATATCGGCTGCCGCCCGGAGTGACTTTAGCCATTAATATAGTCTCTTCGCTTAGAGTTCGTCCAACTCCCGCCTGGCAATGGCGATATCATCGTGGCGAACCACCACCGGCAGACGTGTCAATGTGCGGCCGCGGCAGGGACCATAGATGCACAGGCCCGTTTCCGGCTCAAATAACGCGCCATGTAAACTGCACTGGAGATACCGCTGTTCGAGATCGAAAAACTGGTCCGGCAGCCAATTCAGACCCACACGGGTGTGCGGACAACTGTTGAGATAGGCGTACCACTGTCCTCTCCAATGGACAACAAAACCGTTGATCGTTTTCTCACCAACCTGTAAGTCAAACTCTCGGCAACCAGGAGCGGCAAGGTCGTCTCGTCGGCAAACTGGCCATAAATCCGATGGCATCTGCGATCAATTACCGATATGGATCACCAGCTCACGCCGTGAATGCGCATGCCGGTGTTCCCAGAGATAGATACCTTGCCAGGTTCCCAGCATGAGCTCCCCTTTGAGTATCGGGATCGACAGACTGGTCGCGGTAAGGGCGGATTTGATATGTGCCGGCATGTCATCTGCGCCTTCGAGGGTATGGGTGTAATGCGGATCGTGTTCCGGCACCAGACGATTCAACCAGGCCTCGAGATCATGGCGGGCGGACGGGTCGGCATTTTCCTGAATCAACAAGCTGGCCGAGGTATGCCGGATAAACAGCGTACACAAACCTTCGCCCAGGCCGGCAGCTTTGACGACCTCTTCGACCTGCCGTGTAACGGGATGCAGGCCCTGTCCGTTGACATTGATGTAAATCGTTTTGACCATTTTGTACTGTTATTTAAGGCTGAAAAAGGTACGGCTGCGATCACTGAGATCCAAAATGTGCATCTGAGCCTGTATTTTAAGGGTTTTTTTTACTTCCGACACAAAAAAACCCTGTTTTCCTGCTCCAAAATGATAAAGATTGTGCTATTGTAACAGCAATTAAGAAAACAGCGATTCGTCCCTGCAATCACTATTTTCTTGAGTATATGCATGTCCCGGTGTCATGTATGCCTGGACATGAAACTGCCTAATCCAAAATAGAACCAGGAGTAACTCATGGCAACAAAGAAAAAAGCGAAGAAAAAAGCTGCAGCAAAGAAGGCAGCAGCACCGGTTAAATCCTTCAAGGAACCCATGACCAAGTCAGCGCTGTACATGGCCATCTCCGAGAAGACCGGCCTCAAGAAGAAAGATGTCGTCGCAGTGTTCGATGAACTGACCAGCATCATTAATGGCCACGTCAAGAAGAACGCCGCCGGCCTGTTCACCATGCCCGGCCTGATGAAGGTCAAGGTCGTACGTAAACCGGCTACCAAGGCCCGCAAGGGTATTAATCCGTTTACCGGTGAACCGACTGTATTCAAGGCCAAGCCTGCGCGGAACGTTGTCAAAGTTCTGCCGCTCAAGGCCCTGAAGGAAATGGTCAACTAAGACCGCCAGCGGGGCCGGTAATTAATTACCGGCCCCCGCTTCTACAACAACAGGGGCATCAGTTCCTGTAGTGTGTTTATCTCCCCGCCTATCATCTCCCCCTGTTCAGCCATCACCTTTTCATAGCGGCTCATCTGCAAAAACTCGCGCGTCAGCAGTGTTCGCATACCAAGTGGTCCGGCGCCGTGAAACTCCTGGCTCCCGCCATCACCGACATAGACACATGCAGCGGCCTCGACACCTAACTGTTCTAGCGCGTGCTGATAGATCGCGGGCTCCGGTTTTTTCAGACCGCATTCACAACTAAATACCGTGACATCAAACATGGGCGCCAAGGGGGACGCCGCCCAGGCGGAAATCTCACCGGTAGAGGCATTGGAGATCAGCGCCAGGCGCAGGCCTGCCTGTTTGAGAATCTGCAGAGTATGGAGGGTCCCCGGGCGCACATGACACAAGGCATGATCGAAACGCGCCTGTCTGTCCCTGACAGCTTCACGGATACGCGCTGAAGAAATGGATGGGTCGATACTGTGCGCCAGGGTCGTGAGAATGTCTTCGTGCAAGGTGGGTTTGCAGATCTCATGGCCCGGTCCGAAACAGGCAGTATTCCAGACCTCTCGGTCGACGCCGAGGACATCCGCGGTAAAACGGCCCACGCTATCCGGCACTTCGCCCACGCTGACCAGGGTATTGAAGAGGTCGAAACAAACGGCGGTGCAGGCAGGCATGACAAACTACGCAAGCGAATGCGCTTGTGAATATCGCATGCAGGTAAAGTTAGAAGCGCAGGCCAATCCCGAAAAATACGCTGGAATCTACGTCCAGCGTCGTGCCGCTGTTCAGATCCACTTTGATCTTCTGGTAGCCCAGTGACACGTTGGCTTGTTTGGTCAATTCATAATTGATGCTCGCGCCGTATTCGCTAAAACCGTCGGCATCGATATAGGAAACCACGCTGGGCGCAACATAATAGTGTATGCCGAAGCCCAGTCCACCGAGATTATTCGGAATAAACAGCAATTCGCCCCCGATGGTAATCGCACCGAACTTGGAGTGCGGGCCGGGGTCCTTGTTGCCTACATCACCATAATAGGCACGAATACCAATCGAGATGACCAGGGGATTATCGAGGGTATCGTTGCGAACCATCATACCGACATGCGCCATCTTGTCGTTGTCCTGATTGAAGAACAGGCCCATCTCCAGATCGACCGGGCCATACTGCCCGCCAAACATTTCCGTGGCATAGGTAAACCGCCCGCTGTTATTGCTGAGCTGAACATCGAACATGTCGGCATACGCAGTATGCGCGAAAAGGAAAAATACGGCTGCCAAAAAATATTTCAGTTGATGCATACAGTCCTCGGCGTCTGTCTCGGGTCGTAACCTGTTAATAATAGCCTGAAATAACACGCCAATTAAAGCTTACAGGCATGCCGTATCGTACTGGTCTCAATGCTTTTTGGCCGCGGCCTGCATCTGATGTATTTGTTGCAGTGTAGCCTGATATTCCTCGCTGTGCACACCGCCCAGCTCAATTGCGCGTCGTACATGCACCAGCGCGGGCCGGTAATCACCCAGCTCCGCCAGCACCATCGCAAGATTATTGTGTGCCGGCGCAAAATCCGGTGTCAGCTGCAACACAAGGCGGTACTGCTCCGCCGCTGCCTTGCGCTGGTGTTGCAGGTAAAGCACATTGCCATAGCCCATATGCAGATCCCTGCTGTCAGGCCACTGCTGCAGGCCCGTGAGATAAAACGTTTCAATCAACGACCAATCATGGGTCTGCTCAAACCCGACGACGGCCTGCACATAATGCCATTCGTCGGGGCGCACGGGTAATTCACCGGGCTTGAGCGTGACCATGGCCCAGGACTGACTGCGCTGCCAGGTCCGCTCAAATGTAAACATGCTCATGACATAACGTTTGATGGTGCCGGATCGCAGGATCAATTTTCCTTCCTGCAGGTTGTACCCGATGATGACCGCATAGTGCCATTGCGGATACCAGCTTACGCCTTCGTTTTGAAGCACCAGTACCGGACGACCGGCATTTATCTCGGCCAGTACGTCCGATAATTGCGGACGTAAAACATACGGCAGGAGCTTGTGACGGCGGGTTGCGGTGATCATTTCGATCTGAAGACTACCCTTGCGTTCCGGCAAGTAGACTTGGTCCTTGAGTTCTTCCGGCGTGACATTTACGCCTTGTGCCTGTAGCACTGTTGCCAATGCCGCCGGACCGCATTGATATTCTTCTTGCGGAAAGAACGGCGTTTGGCTGAGTTCCGTCGGCTTGGCAAACGGCGCCTCAATACGGTCTACCAGGGCGTCACTCTGCGGCGTGGCCGCGCAGCCGGCTAACAGCAGGATAGCAAGAAGGCCGCCTGTCCGCAGACAGACGGCCTTGATTTGTAACCACATGCGAGAAACAGATTAAATGTTAGGGAAAATATCGGTAACGCCGGCAATATCCAGCAGGATCAGAATGAGCAGCACAAGTACGGCCGTTTCAAGTGCGCCGGCGCCGGCGGGCATATTCTTCATATTATCCGCCATGGCATGGACTTCCTGCGCGGTCATGCTATCTACGCGCCCCTGCGCCGCCTTGACATCGACGCCCATCGTAGTCAATTGTTTGCGCACTTCGTCGCGCGCCAACCAGTCCCGTATTTGCTCACGTTCGGCACTGACCTGTTGTGCATCGACCAATTGTTCGGTTGTCACGATCCCGGCCATGCTGATCCGGCTCACCCCCAGACTTAACATCAACATGATAAGCAGGCTACTGACGAGACGTTGCATTTTACGAAAATACAGCATTGGGACCCTCCAACAGTGAATTATTTTGACTGTAGGCCATTCTAGTGGCTTGGCCGATCACTGCCAAGTCTCATTTTTGTTGTTTGAGTATGTCCTTGATTTGATCGAGATTCTGACGGGCCCCCGCCTCCTTGCTGAGCGTATCGGGAATTGAACGCTGATCGAAACGATTGTGCGCTTCCAGATCGATACGATCACGAATTTCAGGGTGCAATTGCATGATCTTTAAAAACGCCGCACGTTCGATGGCCACCAGTTCCGTCTGGGTCAGAGCGGAAACGGTTGCGGTGCGCGGCGCACCGGTCAACAATGACCATTCCCCGAAAAAATCACCCGGCTGCAGCATCGCAAGGTTCAAATGGCGGCCGGCGATATCGTGACTCACGCGCAAGCTGCCGTAGATAACAATATAAAAGGCATCACCGACCTCGCCCTCTTCGATCAGGATGCTACCTGGCGGTGCGCCAACCAGCGTGGCCGAAGCGACCAGCTGCTGCAAGGAGTCATCCGGCAAATAACGAAACAGTGGAACCGCGCGCAGGGCAGTTTCGGTAATACGATTCCGAAAACGCTGTATAACGGCGTCGCGTAATTCATTGCGGGTTTCGATTATCGTGCGCAGGACACCACTGGGGATTTCCAGTACCACTGAAGGACGCCTGACGGTGATGTCACAAATGCGCGGCATCCCAAACAGGGCGGCTATCTCACCAAACACCTCGCCCTGTTTGATATTCGCAATATGCGTTTTACTTGCATCCTCGCCGGCACTGGCCTCAACCTCACCGACCACCAGAATATAGACCCGGTCGTCGCGTTGATGCTGCCGGCACAACTTTGTCCCCGGGGCCAGGCTACGAACGATCCCCCGGTCGAGTAAATACTCTTTTTCAACGGTCGTCAGCAGATCGCCAAACAACTGATGAGCAGCCACTGCCTTTTCCACCGCTGCAATAACATCCTGATTTTCCATGATGCCTTTATTGCCCGACGTGACAAATTTGGACTGTTCCACCATAATCCCCTTAGCCATTGAAAACTAATTAATTAGAGAAAAAATAGAATCCGGTTTTCCAGCGAACGAGTAACATTATTTGCTATTTGGCTGACCAAAACGAATCTCTTTAGATTATTTGTGACTTAATCGATGTTTTTACCCCTGGATCGAAAACCGGATTGGAAGAACCCGCCGCTGATCACGTTGATCATTCTCCTGGCGAATGTCCTTTGCTGGTATGTCTGGCAATCCAACGATACCACCAACTCGCTCGCTGCCGGCGAGTACTACACATTTTCGGGACTCTACAAAACAGAGTTGCGCGCATACGAGGACTACACGGAGAGCAAGGACAAATTAACGGAAATGGATATCGATCGTTTTTCTCATGCGGCGCAAAAGCTTGCATACGCCATGCGCAAAGACGGTGATTTCCAGGCAAAACTGGACGCCAATGAAATTATCAAACCGGGCGATAAAGGCTTTGACGAGTGGCGCAGCAATCGTACCCATTACGTGCAACTGCAGGATAAGGTCGTTTCCAATAAATACGGACTGATCCCAAGCAAGCCTACTGTACTAACGCTTATTACCAATATGTTCCTGCATGGAAGCAATGCGCATCTCTGGGGCAACATGGTGATGTTCGTATTGATGGGCTATGTGGTCGAAATGATCCTGGGTCGCACCCTTTACCTGATCGGATATTTGTTTTCCGGTCTGACCGCCGGCATTTTATACGTATTGCTGTTTCCGCATTCCGCCATCCCCGGCATCGGCGCCTCCGGCGCAATTGCCGGTGTCCTCGGCATGTATGTGGTGATATTTGGTCTGCGCAAAATAAATTTTTTCTATTTTCTATTCGTCTATTTTGATTACGTCCGTGCACCGGCCATCCTCATGCTCCCCTTGTTTGTCGCCTTGCAGGCGGTCATACAATTCGTATTCGATACCAATATTAACGTCGCTGCCCATATCGGCGGCCTGTTTGGCGGCGCACTGTTCGCCGGCGTCCTCAAATTTATTCCCGGCGCCATCAACATCGACTACGTCGATGAAAAGAAAAACGAAGATCGCTATCAGGCTGATCACCACGCGGCCATGCAATTGCTGGCGAGCATGAAGATCGATGAGGCGCGGGAAAAATTCGAGGCCCTGCTCAAGCAACGCCCGAATGACATCAGCCTCAAGCAACAACTTTATACGGTCTGCAAATACAATCCTGCGTCCGAGTCATATCATCAGTACGCCACCCAATTGCTCAATCTGCCCGGCTCGGATCGCGCTACCATCAAGATTATTCATGACACGTTTGTTGAATATGCCGCCAAGGCCAGGCCAAAACCGCGCTGGACACCGGAGCTGATGATTTCCATGGCAACGCGTTTTGCCTCCGCCGGCTATCTGGATGACGCGGAAAAACTGGTTAACTTTCTGATCAAGGCGAAAGCGGATTTTCATCGCAATCCGGAAGGACTGGCGGCACTTGCCAAGTACTTTAACGGCAAGGACAAGGACAAGATGGTGCATTACCGCGATATGTTGCTGCGCATGTATCCCGATAGCAGCGAGGCGCAACACCTGCTCAAGCTCGCAGGCACGGCTAGCGGTTAGAGACATCCTCGACGATTTTCAGATAATCGCGTACGGCCTCGGTCATTGGGTGTGACGGGTAATTTTCCAGCACAAACTTCAGTACCTGTTTGGCGCGCGCATCCTCATTGAATTGTTCACACAACATCTGCGCCACCATCAGATAGGCCTGTGGCACATTGTCATAGTTGGGAAAATCCTTGTGCAGGTTATTCAGGATGGCCATCGCCAGCTTGGGTTGGCCATTGTGTCGAAAAAGCTTACCCAATTCCACACGCTCACCTGCTTTCTCGGGCTTGAAGGTCTTATCGAATTCGATACAACCCTGATAGACCTTGGCCGCCTGTGCATACTTGTTATCGCTAATCAGATAGGAGATATAAGATTGCCCCTGCTCGCGAAACGCTGCCATGTCCCCGGTCAGACGCAACAATTTGAGCAGGCGTTCACGCGCCTCCAGATCCGTCGGTGAATTTCGGATAACGCCCTGCAACTGTCTGACCGCCTCTTCGGTCTTGCCTTCATGAATAAGAATCTCGACCGCACGCAATTCCGGACTGACCTCCTGTACCGGTGACGTTTTTGTCTTTTTCTTTTCAGGGTAGACTTCCACTTCAACGTCAATGCTGAAACCCAGTTCTTCATGATGCTGATACAACAGATAACCCATCATATTGGCTACGATCAAATAGAAGTACATCGAAAAGAATTCAAAAAACGCAATAGTTAATGCCGGACTGAAAACGCCAGACACCATCCCAATCATGAAATTCTTGGCCTGTATCAGGAAATAAATCAGGGCAAACAACAATAAATAAGGCGCGCCAATGCGCAACATCAATGAACCCACAGTTGCAGGATTTATGGCGCTGGCCAATTTATCCTCCATTGCCAGCACCATAATTGCAGCCGGTGTGGCGAATACCAGAATGATTTGCACGATGTGTTTGCCGAACTGGCCGAACAGGTCGAGCGTGGCAAACTGGATCAAGGAAAATGCGAAGAACAACAGCATCATTTTGACGATAATCATGCCGTTCTCGGTCAATTTCTCCGAAGACAAGGGCGTGGGCTTGAGATGACCGTGGGCCGTGTCTTCCAGCACACTCTGTGCATATTTGAGATAAACGAATACAAACGGCAAGGAAAACAGGTCGTAGCGGTGGACGCGCCACAGCAAAAAATCCGTTTGAATAAACCAACCCGGAATCTGTGCAATCAGGAAGGCAATCACACTCAGGCCAAACATGACCATAAGTGGCGCGGGATGCAACGGGTACAAAAAAAACTCCCGCAGGCGCGTCCAGAACGGCTTGATCAGATTGGCGGAGCCTAACGACGTTAATTCACTCTTGCAGATCGGACAATCCGGCGCCCGCTGGCCATTAACCGTGATGCAGCTCGGGCAGTAGTTGATTTGGCAGGACTCGCAGCGCCAACGTGCCGGTATTTGCGGATGATATTTACAAGTGACAACTGCCATGGCTAACCGACGTGTTTATCTTCCCCCAAAATCCGAGAGTAGCGAGAGCACCACCCAGATTCAAGAAATTTAACCGCGCTGAACAAAAACAAGCAGAACCACGCGATCCACGCTGTTATTTTGCTTATTGCGCTTACACCCTAATCCACGGGAACGGTGCGATCCAGCGCCCACTGCCTCAGGCCCTCTATACGTTCAGCCATGACGATCGACAAGGGTTTGGTTTGCTTGATCTCCTGCATGATGTGGTTGGTATTCAAAGCCACATCCTGTGCATAGGCGGAATAGATCGCCGCTACAACCGATTGCTCGACTTCCGCCCCGGAGAATCCTTCGCTCCATTCTGCTAAGCGTTGTACATCAAACTGCGGGCTGGCATAACCACGCTTTTGCAAATGTATTTCGTAGATAAGCGCACGCGTCTTCAGATCGGGTAAATCAACAAAAAAGATTTCATCAAACCGGCCCTTACGTACCAATTCCGGTGGCAGCGCCTCGATTTCATTCGCCGTTGCCACGATGAACACCGCGCTTTTCTTCTCTGCCATCCACGTTAACAGCGAACCCAAGACCCGCTTGGAGGTGCCGCCATCGTTCTCGCCGGTGGAGATACCTTTTTCCAGTTCATCGATCCACAACACACACGGCGCCATACTCTCCGCAGCCTTCAATGATTCCCGCAAGTTGCGCTCGGTTTCACCGTGATACTTGTTAAAGATCCCCGCCAGATCCAGCCGCAGCAAAGGTATCCCCAGCACACCCGCAACGGCCTTTGCCGCGAGGCTCTTGCCACAGCCCTGTACCCCCAGTAACAAGATCCCCTTGGGCATATCCAGCCCGGCAAGCTTACCTTCAAATACCGGTTGCCGCTGACGTAACCAGGTCTTCAGGCGGGAGAAGCCGCCAACACTGGAAAACTGTTCAGTACCGAGCTCGAAGTGCAACATCCCGTCCTTGCTGAGCAGGGCATACTTTGCCTTCATGACGGTCGGTATATCATCCGGGGTAATCGCACCATCATCATAGATGGCCGTGCGCGCAACGCGTAATGCCTCGGAGTGGGTCAGGCCCGACAGATTCTTTACCAGGGCATCAAATGACGCCGGATTCGCTTTTACCTTTTTGCGATTCTGTCTGGCCCATTTCTCGGCGACATCGTTCACAATCTCGCGCAATACCTGATCGGTCGGCAGGTCCAGCTCCACCATCGCGCTGAAATTCTTCAGCTCCGGCGGGATATCGATATCGTGACTGATCAAGACGATGGTTTGATGTGTCAGCTCATAAGAGATGGCAATGTCTTTCAACAGGCGCACGTGCATCGGGTCGTTCAGGTACGGATGAAAATCCAGCAGGATGTAGATCCCGTGATTGGTTCCCGCCTTGATATTACCCAGGACCTCCGTGGGCTTGGCATTGTGGCGTTGCGGTTCATAATCGAGATCGATGCGCTGCAGACCTTCCGTTACCGTCCACTGATAAATGGGTAAGGCCAGCCGAAACTGCAGTGACTTGATCATGTTTACCGCGCGCTGTTCTTCGCGTGTCTCAATGACAACGATCGGAATGTGCGACTTGAGAACCAACTCGAGATCGTGTGAATCGTGCATGCCTGGCAAATTCTGAGTAATGAATAATTATTATCGGAACGCCCTGTGCGGATTTTCGGGTTTTTTTAGTTCGCCGGGGAACCGGAGTTTTATCACGGCATAAAAAAAACCCTCCTTAGGATTTACTCAGTGTCCACAGGAGGGTTTAAGTATATAACAACAAAGAAAATGCGAATTTTCCACCAGCTGACCCTTGGCGGGGGCTGGTGGACTAACCTTAGCCCCCCTGCCCAAGCCATGCAAGCGCTGACTTTGCTCACAACCTTGTAAATTAATCTATAAGAATCAATAGCTTACAATTGACACGAGACTGACATTTCTGCCCTAAGTAACTGATCAGTATGGAGATCTCAGCACGTCGCAGTCACGCTGAGCCCAATGGAAAATCTGGAAAAAAAATTTTTTCTAACCCGGGGTTGGTTATTTTGCGCTCAGTTCGAGCATGCTTGCGACCAGCGCCTTGGCCTGACCAAGATAGGGGGCGATCCGCAGAGTCACACCTGGGTGTTCATCCCGGGCACTGGCCACGATTTCAGGAATGTCCTTGGCCACATGCCTGCCGGCAGACAGAAAATAGGGCAGAATGACAACCTCGGTCGCGCCTTCGGACACACAGCAGGAAATCCCGTCTGGAATTGACGGCTCTGCCAGCTCCAGAAAGGCACATTCGACCTTCGCGAATTCCTGGCCGGCGGCCACGCGTAATTCGTTCGTCAATTGTCTTACCTCATCATTGGATACCGACCGGCGACTGCCGTGGGCGACCACGAGTAATGCACGCATATCACAAATTCGTTTTAAAAATGTATTTGCTATTATAAGACAATCGATTCCGGGGAGACATATGCGAATTCAAGCACTTCTTGCTTTCGTTACGCTGAACATCGCGCTTACGGGCTGCGCCCATCGCACCAAACAGGTCACTGTAGACGCGCAGTGCAATCGGCTTATCACACAAGCACAGGAACTGTATCAACAGAAGGCGCAAACCCTTAATCAGCGGATTGCGGATGCCGCAGACAACCTGATAACCGGTGCCAAAATCGCAATGGAACACCGTGAATTTATCCCATGCCTCGACAAGGCCAGCCGTGCGATCAAATTGCTGGATCCTGATGCAACCGTATCGGTGAAAAACCCTCAATAACAACTTCCCCGGTCAATTTGGTCTACAAACTTATCGCGGTGTTTGCATCTGTTGACGCTGTTCACGCCACCAGGTCTGCCATTTGTTCTGATCGTTTCCGTAATCCATACCGGTCATCGTCGTGAGTGATTCCAATGCCGCTTCCCGCACACGCGGTGCTGAATCCGCTAACGCCTTAATCAGGGCATCAACAACCGCTGGCGAGTAGTACATCCCCAAGGAGTAGGCAGCATTGGCACGGGTGATCTCATCGCTATCCTGCACGCCCTGCAACAGGGCCGGGATCACTCGGGCATCGCGCAATTTTCCCAGCGCCAGCATAATCGCGGCGCGAATATCCGGCTCCGGGTCTTTCGCATGTTGCATCAAAAACGGCACGGCCAGAATGTCGTTGATATGCGCCAGGGCAAAGATCAAATCCACTCGCGCCGACAAACCCGCTGCTGGATAGGCATCCATAATCTTTTGCGCCGCCATGGGGTGGCGATAATTGCCCAGGGCAATGGCCGCCGTGGCCCGAACGCCCCGATCCGGGTCACTTAGCAAGCCGATGAGGAAATCGATTGCACGGATGTCACCAATCTGCCCAAGGGCCTTGGCGGCCAGACGACGTACCTCAGGGCGGGTATCCTGCAAGGCAAACAACAAGGCATTACTCGCAGGGTCACCGATCTCTCCCAGCGCACGGCTGGCCTCATCACCCGGTGTCGTTTCAGTGCTGCTGTAATAACCACCACCAAGATATTGGGAAAGCTGAACCGGCGTATTATCCGCCAATAGGCGCACCAGATAGGGTACGGCGGCCGCCGCCCCGAGGCCCATATTGCCCAAATGCCCTGCTGCAGCTGCCCGCTCCTGAGGCTCACGACTGTGTAACCGGATGATCTGCGTTCGCAATTCCTTCGGCAGACTTGCCTCCGCAAGCCGGGTAGAGACCTCGGATTCAGTCGGTAACTCGCTGGAGTTGAAACCGCCTTTATTAGCGGCGCAGGCAGAAAGGAACATGGCTAACAGCAAGATGAGCGCTGTCCGGTGCATGCGCGTCCCGTTTTCCTGGTTTCGATCCCTTTTTATTAATAATGACTTTTGCTGACCCAAGCTGCGACCTATAATTACATACAGACTGCTCATTACCCGGTTTTTCCTTTCAATTGACTTGTATTTCCCTTAAAAGATTTACAATTATTAACAAAAAGAACGTTGAGAAAATAAGGCCTAATTTCTACTTTAGTAGTCAGGGTATCCATGGAATGTTGTTAGCCAATCTCTATAGCGGCCAAGGAAGGGAAGCAAGGATTGGGCTATTTCCATATTGGATGAACTTTCCACATAACGAACAGGACCGTAGGCTATGACAATCTCTTCTCGTGCACATTATGCAATCAAGGCGATGCTGAATCTGGCATTCCAGATGCCAAATCCCGTCTCTCTCACTTCCCTGGCAAAGAAACTGGATATTTCCTTGTCCTACCTCGAGCAGATATTTGCGCTATTACGCAAAAATAATCTGGTCAAAGGTGTTCGTGGTCCTGGCGGTGGTTACGTGCTCGGGAAACCGACCGAGGTCATCACCATCGCTGATATCGTGTCCGCAATCGACATCAATCGCAAGACTGCCGCCGACTTTAACGGACAACCACAATCCGCGACCCTGATGGCGTGGGGCTTGCTGGAAAACAAAGTATCACAACATCTCGACGGCATCACTCTCGCCGCACTGCATGAAGAAACCGTGGAACGCATGAACGTCAATCAAAGCGTTGTTGCTGCATAAACGTCGCTGCTCACTACAATAAAAAACCCGGCGCTGCCGGGTTTTTTATTGCGTCATTGTCCCCGAGGTATGATTCCGCCAGCTTTCGATTTCGATAAACACACGTTTGACCACCGGGTAACGTTGCTTAATCTGCGCGGTGATCTCGGTAATCGTGCGTTCCACGGACTGCGATGGAATATTATCAACAAAGTCCAGACTCAGGTTCGCCAGCACAAAATCCGGTCCCATATGCATGGTGGCGATTTCATTCACATGCTTCACGTCTGTCACTGTAGCCACGATCGAACGAATCCCTTCGATAACATCCGCACTGGCACGCTCGCCGATTAGCAAGCCCTTGGTTTCGTACGCGAGCCATGCCGCTGTGACCCCCAGGATCAGGCCGATAATAATGGAGGCGATACCATCGAAATATAAATTACCTGTCAACTGGCCCAATATCGTCGCCAATAGCGCGACCAGTAAACCCAGCATCGCGGCGGAGTCTTCGAACAACACCACGAAGATCGACGGGTCCTTGGCGCGTTGCACCGCCTGAATATAACCGACCTGGCCTTTCTGCCGGGAAAATTCGCGCAAGGCGAAAAACCAGGCACCCCCTTCGAAAATGATGGCCAGACCAAGCACGATATAGCTAACAAGTACGTATATGGACTCCTCCCACAACCGGAGATGACTGAGTTTTGAGTTTTCATGGACGAAGGATCAGTTGCAGTCGTATATCCGGCCTCTTTTGTGGAGGTGCTGTTTTGCCTCCGGGCCATCATGGGTTCCGCGCGCGGGTAG
>WGLP01000008.1 GCA_016125505.1 Gammaproteobacteria bacterium | reverse complement strand
TTATTCGATAACCTTGGACACCACGCCGGCGCCGACGGTGCGGCCACCTTCGCGGATCGCGAAGCGCAGACCTTCTTCCATCGCGATCGGCGCAATCAGGGACACCGTCATCTTCACGTTGTCACCCGGCATCACCATCTCCGTGCCTTCCGGCAAATCACACGCCCCGGTCACGTCCGTGGTCCGGAAGTAAAACTGCGGGCGGTAGCCGTTGAAGAACGGCGTATGCCGGCCGCCTTCTTCCTTGCTCAGCACGTACACCTCGGCTTCAAACTTGGTGTGCGGCTTGATGGAACCCGGCTTGCACAGCACCTGGCCACGCTCGACTTCTTCCCGCTTGGTGCCGCGCAGCAGCACGCCCACGTTGTCGCCGGCCTGACCTTGGTCCAGCAGCTTGCGGAACATTTCCACGCCCGTGACAGTGGTGGAGGCGGTGTCGCGGATCCCGACGATTTCGACGGTGTCGCCCACCTTCACAATGCCGCGTTCGATCCGGCCGGTCACCACGGTACCGCGACCGGAGATGGAGAAGACGTCTTCCACCGGCATCAGGAACGCGCCGTCAATCGCCCGCTCCGGTTCCGGGATGTAGGTGTCCAGCGCCGCAATCAGTTTGTCGATCGCCGGCACGCCGATGTCCGAGGTGTCACCTTCCAGCGCCTTCAGCGCCGAGCCGGTGATGATCGGGGTGTCGTCACCCGGGAAGTCGTAGCTGGAGAGCAGCTCGCGCACTTCCATTTCCACCAGTTCCAGCAGTTCCGGGTCGTCCACCATGTCGGCCTTGTTCAGGAACACGACGATGTAGGGCACGCCCACCTGACGGGCCAGCAGGATGTGTTCGCGGGTCTGCGGCATCGGGCCGTCCGCCGCGGACACCACCAGAATGGCACCGTCCATCTGGGCGGCACCGGTGATCATGTTCTTCACGTAGTCGGCGTGTCCCGGGCAGTCCACGTGCGCGTAGTGACGGTTGTCACTCTCGTATTCCACGTGCGCGGTCGCAATCGTGATCCCGCGGGCCTTTTCTTCCGGCGCGCTGTCAATCTGGTCGTACGCCTTCGATTCGCCACCAAATTTCTTCGCCTGCACCACCGTCAACGCCGCCGTCAACGTCGTCTTGCCGTGATCCACGTGGCCAATCGTGCCCACGTTCACGTGTGGCTTTTTACGTTCAAATTTCTCTTTGGACACAGCTGTAACCCTCTATCTAATGTTTTCGTAAATCGTTATGACGCTTTCTTGATAACTTGCTCAGCCACAGTGTTTGGTGCTTCCGCGTACTTCTCAAACTCCATGCTGTAATTGGCACGACCCTGGCTCAAGGAACGCAGCGTCGTGGAATAACCAAACATTTCCTTCAACGGCACTTCGGCGCGCACAATCTTACCGCTCGGACTTTCATCCATTTCTTTCACAATGCCGCGGCGACGGTTGATATCACCCACCACATCGCCAAAATATTCTTCCGGGCTGACCACTTCCACTTTCATGATCGGCTCAAGCAATACCGGGCTGCCCTGACGAAAGCCGTCCTTGAAACCCATGGAACCGGCAATCTTGAATGCCATTTCCGATGAGTCCACTTCATGGAACGATCCGTCAAACAACGTCGCCTTGATATCCACGATGGGAAAACCCGCCAGTACACCATTGGCCATGGCTTCCTGAATACCTTTGTCCACAGCCGGGATATATTCCTTCGGAATCGCACCACCGACGATGGCATTTTCAAACTCATAACCCTTGCCGGCTTCCTGCGGTTGCAGCTTCAGCCAGACATGGCCGAACTGACCGCGACCACCGGACTGGCGGACAAACTTGCCTTCCACCTTGTCCACGGTCTTGCGCATGGTTTCGCGATACGCCACCTGCGGTGCACCCACGTTGGCTTCCACTTTAAATTCACGCTTCATGCGGTCGACAATGATCTCCAGGTGCAATTCACCCATGCCGGAGATAATGGTCTGCCCGGACTCTTCGTCGGTATGCACACGAAAAGACGGATCTTCCTGCGCCAGCTTCGACAGTGCGATACCCATCTTTTCCTGATCGACCTTGGTCTTCGGCTCGATCGCAACGGAAATCACCGGCTCCGGGAATTCCATGCGCTCCAGGATAATCACACTGTTCACGTCACACAGGGTGTCACCTGTGGTCACATCTTTTAAACCAACGGCTGCAGCGATATCGCCCGCACGCACTTCTTTAATCTCGTCGCGATGGTTAGCGTGCATCTGCACGATACGACCAATACGCTCTTTCTTGCCCTTGACCGGGTTATATACCGCGTCACCGGAATTCAGCACACCGGAGTACACACGGAAGAAAGTCAGGGTCCCTACAAACGGATCCGTCGCAATCTTGAACGCCAGCGCAGAAAACGGCTCTTCATCCGACGAATGACGCTCGGCTTCCGTATTATCCTTGTCGTCGAGATGACCCTTGATCGAAGGCACATCCGTGGGTGACGGCATGTAGTCGATCACAGCATCCAACATGGCCTGCACACCTTTGTTCTTGAATGCAGAGCCGCACAGGCAAGGGATGATCTCATTCGCCAGGGTCCGTTGGCGCAAACCCGCCTTGATATCTTCTGCCGACAGGTCACCGTCGTTCAGATATTTTTCCATCAGCGCTTCATTGGCTTCGGCCGCAGCCTCCACCATTTGCTCACGCAGTTCCTGACACTTGGCTGCGATATCCGCCGGAATGGGTTCTTCCGTAAAGGTCACACCCATGTCCGCTTCACTCCACATGATCGCCTTCATCTTGACCAGGTCGACCACGCCTTTAAATTTTTCTTCCGCGCCGATATTCAGTTGAATCGGCACCGGGTTCGCGCCCAGACGCGTTTTGATCTGCTTAACCACACGCAGAAAATCTGCGCCGGCACGATCCATCTTGTTCACGAAGGCCAGACGCGGTACAGCATATTTATTCGCCTGGCGCCACACGGTTTCGGACTGAGGCTCAACACCGCCTACTGCGCAGAACACGGCGCAGGCACCATCGAGCACACGCAATGAACGCTCAACTTCAATCGTAAAATCCACGTGTCCCGGGGTATCGATGATATTGATGCGATGTTCCGGGAACTGCTTTTCCATACCCTGCCAGAAACAGGTGGTGGCAGCGGACGTAATCGTGATCCCGCGCTCTTGTTCCTGTTCCATCCAGTCCATGGTGGCCGCACCGTCGTGCACTTCGCCGATCTTGTGTGAAATACCGGTATAAAACAGCACGCGCTCCGTCGTCGTCGTCTTACCAGCATCGATGTGCGCCATGATGCCGATATTGCGATAACGGTTGATGGGAGTTTTGCGTGCCACGGGTATCGACCTATATATATAGCTTTACCACCGATAGTGGGCGAAAGCCTTATTGGCTTCGGCCATACGGTGTGTGTCTTCACGCTTCTTCACGGCAGAACCACGGTTCTCAGCCGCATCCATAATTTCACCGGCCAGACGGGCACGCATGCCTTTTTCGCCGCGGGCACGCGCAGCGTCGACCAACCAGCGCATCGCCAGGGTAATCCGGCGATCGGCACGGACTTCCACCGGCACCTGATAGGTAGCACCACCCACGCGGCGGGACTTCACTTCCACCATCGGCTTCACGTTATCCAGTGCACTTTCCAGCACTTTCATGGCATCACTGCCCTTGTTGCGTTCACCAATGGTATCCAGGGCGCCGTAAACCACGTTTTCCGCCACGGACTTCTTACCGCTCAACATCAGGATGTTGATAAATTTGGCGATCATCTCCGATCCGAACTTGGGGTCCGGCAGAATCGGGCGTTTGATTGCTGCGTGTCGTCTTGCCATCTGTCTGTTTTCCTGTTTAGTCCACTCTAAATGCCGATTAACTTACTGATATATCGACATTTTCATCAAATTAACCGTTATGACTTCGGACGCTTGGCGCCATACTTCGAACGCGCCTGTTTGCGATCGTTCACACCGGCAGTATCCAATGAACCGCGCACGGTGTGGTAACGCACACCCGGCAGGTCCTTCACACGACCGCCGCGAATCAGCACAACCGAGTGCTCTTGCAGGTTATGACCCTCACCGCCGATATAACTGGTTACTTCGTAACCATTGGTCAGGCGCACACGGGCAACCTTACGCAGGGCTGAGTTCGGCTTTTTCGGGGTTGTGGTATACACACGTGTACACACGCCGCGTTTTTGTGGGCACGCTTCCAGGGCAGGGACGGTACTCTTTTCCCGTTTACTTCTGCGCGGCTTGCGTACCAGCTGATTAATCGTTGCCATAAGTCTTTCTAAGCTCCTGAAAATAAAGACAGGCCGAGCGTGTCAGCCCGACCTGTCGTGAGGCGCGAGATTTTATTGAAACCAGGCTGTAACGTCAACCGGCTTCCGGCTAAAAAGCACGATTTAACGTGCCTTTCCAGAGGTTGTTCCCGCTCCCGAGCACATCGACCGAATCTTGGGTCAGATGGCCGGAAAACCCCTTGTGCCTAATTAGGCTTAACGACTTCCCGCCGCCTCGGCGGAAGTTTCGCTGCCTTCATCCAAACTTGCTGACTCTTCAAGGAAAGAGCCCAAACCTTCAGAACTGGTCCTGCGTTTACGGCGACGCTGCTTGTGGAAGGCCATCCCGGTACCTGCCGGAATCAGGCGACCCACAATCACGTTTTCCTTCAGGCCGCGCAGGTCGTCGACCTTGCCAGTTACTGCCGCTTCGGTCAATACCCGTGTGGTTTCCTGGAAGGATGCAGCGGAAATAAACGATTCGGTCGCCAGCGAGGCCTTGGTAATACCCAGCAACATCGGTGCGATGATTGCCGGCTCCTTATCAGCCGCGACGAGCTCATCATTGGCATCCAGCACGCGTGCCCGATCAACCTGCTCGCCCTTGAGGAATTTACTGTCGCCAGCATCGGCGATTTCCACTTTGCGCAACATCTGACGCACAATCACTTCGATGTGCTTATCGTTGATCTTCACACCCTGCAGACGGTAAACCTCCTGCACCTCATTGACGATGTACTTGGCCAGTTCCTCGACACCCAGCAGACGCAGAATATCGTGTGGATTGGTCTCGCCCTCAGCAATGACTTCACCCTTCTCCACGTGTTCACCTTCGAACACGGTGACGTGACGCCACTTCGGAATCAGTTCTTCGTAGGCATCACCCTCATTTGGTGTAATCACCAGACGCTGTTTGCCCTTGGTTTCCTTACCGAACGACACCGTACCGGAGATTTCCGCCATGATGGCCGGTTCCTTCGGTTTACGTGCTTCAAACAGATCGGCAACCCGCGGCAGACCACCGGTAATATCACGAGTCTTGGAAGATTCCTGCGGAATACGCGCGAGAATATCACCCACGCCCACGTCAGCACCGTCGGTCAGCGAGATAATCGCGCCTGACGGCAGATAGTAATGCGCGGGAATTTCGGTACCGGCGATGTTCAGGTCTTTGCCCTTGTCATCCACCAGTTTCACCATCGGACGCACGTCCTTGGCGGCACTGCTGCGTTGTTTCGGATCCAGTACCACCAATGAGGACAGACCGGTGACTTCGTCCACTTCGGACTGCACGGTCATACCGTCGATGATATCCACGAATCGGATACTACCGGCCACTTCCGTTACTACCGGGTGAGTGTGCGGATCCCAGTTCGCAATAATCTGACCGGCTTCCACCATATCAGTATCATTCACACTGATGGTGGCACCGTAAGGCACTTTGTAACGTTCACGTTCACGCATATGCTCGTCCAGCACGGTGATTTCACCGGAACGCGACACCGCCACGTTATGGCCGCTGGCATGCTGCACCATCTTCATGTTGTGCAGACGAACAGTACCTTTGCTCTTGACCTGAATGTTATTTACCGCAGCGGAACGTGATGCGGCACCACCGATGTGGAAGGTCCGCATGGTCAACTGCGTACCCGGCTCACCAATGGACTGTGCGGCAATCACACCAATCGCTTCACCCGGATTGACCTGATGGCCACGCGCCAGGTCACGACCATAGCATTCGGCACACACGCCATAACGGGTTTCACAGGTAATCGGTGAGCGCACCAGAATATGGTCGATACCCAATTCTTCCAGACGGCTGACCCACTTCTCATCGAGATAGGTCCCCAGCGGAATCAGGGTTTCGCCATCAGCACTCATGACGTCTTGCGCGACAATACGACCGAGTACGCGTTCGCTCAACGGTTCGACGACGTCACCGCCTTCGATCAAGGAGGTCATCATCAGACCGCGTGAGGTGCCGCAATCGGCATCGGTGATTACCAGGTCTTGTGACACGTCGACCAGACGACGCGTCAGGTAACCGGAGTTAGCGGTCTTCAACGCCGTATCGGCCAGACCTTTACGTGCACCGTGAGTTGAAATGAAGTATTGCAATACCGACAGACCTTCACGGAAGTTGGCCGTAATCGGCTGCTCGATAATGGAGCCGTCCGGTTTCGCCATCAAACCGCGCATACCTGCGAGCTGACGAATCTGTGCGGCAGAACCCCGCGCGCCGGAGTCGGCCATCATAAACACGGAGTTAAACGAGGTTTGCTTGACGGTATTGCCGTCCTTGTCGACCACGTCTTCCTTGCCGAGTTTTTCCATCATGGCCTTGGCAACCTGATCATTCGTACGTGACCAGATGTCCACGACCTTGTTGTAACGTTCGTTGTTGGTCACCAGACCGGAAGTGTACTGATCCACGATCTCCTTCACTTCCAGTTCCGCCTTGCTCAGGATCTCGGTCTTGGCTTCCGGGATCACCATATCTTCCAGACCGAAAGAGACGCCGGCGCGAGTGGAATAACGGAAACCGGTATACATCAACTGGTCGGCAAAGATGACGGTATCTTTCAGACCCATCTGACGATAACAGGTGTTGATCAGGCGGGAGATCGCCTTCTTGTTCATGTCCTGGTCGAAATTGGAGAAAGGCATACCTTCGGGCGCAATCTCCCATAACAGGGCACGACCGACACTCGTATCCTTGACGGAATAAATTTTCTCTTTGGTGCCATCTTTATGGATCTTGGTTTCGCAAATACGTACTTTCACAGACGCTTGCAGATCCACCGTGCCACTGGTGTAGGCGCGATGCACTTCGGCAGTATCAGCAAAGGCCATGCCTTCACCCTTGGCGTTGACACGTTTACGCGTCATCCAGTACAGACCCAGTACCACGTCCTGTGACGGCACAATGATCGGTTCACCGTTAGCCGGTGACAAAATGTTGTTGGTGGACATCATCAGCGCACGGGCTTCCAGCTGCGCTTCCAGTGACAAAGGCACGTGCACGGCCATCTGGTCACCGTCGAAGTCGGCGTTAAACGCGGTACAGACCAACGGATGCAACTGAATCGCCTTACCTTCAATCAACACCGGTTCGAAGGCCTGAATACCCAGACGGTGCAGGGTCGGCGCACGGTTCAACATGACCGGATGTTCACGGATCACTTCTTCGAGAATATCCCAGACTTCCGGACCTTCGCGTTCCACCATCTTCTTGGCAGCCTTGATGGTGGTCGCCAGACCGCGGCGCTCCAGTTTGGAGAAAATAAACGGCTTGAACAGTTCCAGCGCCATCTTCTTGGGCAGACCGCACTGATGCAATTTCAGGGTTGGACCGACCACGATCACGGAACGACCGGAGTAGTCGACGCGCTTGCCCAGGAGGTTCTGGCGGAAGCGACCCTGCTTACCCTTAATCATGTCAGCCAGTGACTTGAGCGGACGCTTGTTGGAACCGGTGATGGCACGACCGCGACGGCCGTTATCCAGCAGTGCGTCCACCGCTTCCTGCAGCATGCGTTTTTCGTTGCGCACGATGATATCCGGCGCATTCAGATCCAGCAGACGCTTGAGACGGTTGTTACGGTTGATCACGCGACGATACAGGTCGTTCAGATCGGAGGTCGCGAAACGACCGCCTTCGAGCGGCACCAGCGGACGCAATTCCGGCGGCAATACCGGCAACACGGTCATCACCATCCACTCCGGATTATTGCCGGATTCGAGGAAGGCCTCGATCAGCTTCAGGCGCTTGCCGAACTTCTTCAATTTGGTCTCGGACTTGGTACCACCAATCTCTTCGCGCAGCTTTTCCGCTTCGGTGGTCAGATTGAGCGTACGCAGCAATTCATGAATCGCTTCGGCACCCATGCGCGCGTCGAACTCGTCACCGAACTCTTCGATGGTTTCCAGGTATTGCTCGTCGTTGAGCAACTGACCGCGTTCCAGATTGGTCATGCCCGGCTCGATCACGACAAACGCTTCGAAGTACAGAATGCGCTCGATGTCGCGCAGGGTCATGTCCAGCAACAGACCCATGCGGGACGGCAGGGATTTCAGGAACCAGATGTGTGCCACCGGTGAGGCCAGTTCGATGTGGCCCATGCGCTCACGCCGGACCTTGGCGAGCGTCACTTCAATACCGCACTTCTCGCAGATCACGCCGCGGTGCTTGAGGCGCTTGTACTTGCCGCACAGGCATTCGTAGTCCTTCACCGGCCCGAAGATCTTGGCACAGAACAGACCATCACGCTCCGGCTTGAAGGTACGGTAATTGATGGTTTCCGGCTTTTTGACTTCGCCATACGACCAGGAGCGGATCTTCTGGGGTGAGGCGAGACCAATGCGGATCGCATCAAAGTCATCCATGGTGCCTTGTTGCTTGAGTATCTTCAGTAAGTCTTTCACGTCGCGACTCCTAAAATTAATCGCCTAACTGTGCGTTCAGGTTATTCAGACTGCTCTAACTCGATATCAATACCGAGCGAACGGATTTCCTTGAGCAGAACATTGAAGGATTCCGGCATGCCGGCTTCCATACGGTGGTCGCCGTCGACAATGTTCTTGTACATCTTGGTACGACCGTTCACGTCGTCCGATTTCACGGTGAGCATTTCCTGCAGGGTGTACGCAGCGCCATAAGCCTCCAGCGCCCACACTTCCATTTCACCGAAGCGTTGACCACCGAATTGCGCCTTACCACCGAGCGGTTGTTGGGTAACCAGACTGTAAGGACCGGTAGAACGCGCATGCATCTTGTCATCCACCAGGTGGTTGAGCTTGAGCATGTACATATAACCTACCGTCACCTTGCGATCGAAGGACTCACCGGTACGACCGTCAAACAAGGTGGTCTGACCGGAGGCCGGCAGATCCGCCAGTTCCAGCAATTCCTTGATTTCATTTTCATGGATACCGTCGAACACCGGTGTTGCAATGGGCACGCCCTTTTGCAGGTTACGCGCCAGTTCGATGACTTCTTCATCGCTTAAGGACTTGATGTCTTCGGCATGGCCATGAGTCTTGTTGTAGATATCGTCGAGTAACTTGCGCAATTCCACAATCTTGGCCTGGGTCTGCAGCATGGCATTGATCTTCTTGCCCAGACCACGCGCGGCCCAACCCAGGTGGGTCTCCAGGACCTGGCCCACGTTCATCCGTGACGGCACGCCCAGCGGATTCAACACGATATCCACCGGTTCGCCATCGGCCGTATGCGGCATGTCTTCGACGGGCACGATCATGGAGATAACACCCTTGTTACCGTGGCGACCGGCCATCTTGTCACCCGGTTGCAGGCGGCGTTTTACGGCCAGGAAGACCTTGACCATCTTCAGCACGCCCGGCGCCAGATCGTCACCAGTCGTAATCTTGCGTTTCTTTTCTTCGAAACGCTCGTCAAAGTCCTTGCGCAGTTGCTTGAGCTGCTCGGAAATCGCCTCCAGCTGCGCATTGGCTTCGTCGTTGCGCAGACGGATCTCGAACCAGCGATCGCGCGGCACTTCGTCCAGGTAGGCCTTGGCAATCTTGGTGCCGCCCTTGAGTTTGTTCGGACCGCCATCGGCCATCTTGCCGATCAGCATGTTTTCCACGCGGCTGTAAGCGTCGTCTTCCATGATCCGGCGTTGATCATTCAGGTCTTTCTGGATCGCCGCCAGGGCATCTTCTTCGATCTGCTTGGCGCGCGTATCTTTTTCCAGTCCATCACGGGTAAAGACCTGTACGTCGATGACCGTACCGAACATACCGGACGGGACACGCAGTGACGTATCTTTCACGTCGGAGGCCTTCTCACCGAAGATGGCGCGCAGCAGTTTTTCTTCCGGCGTTAGCTGGGTTTCACCTTTTGGCGTAACCTTACCGACCAGGATGTCGCCGGGTTTGACTTCAGCACCGATGTAAACGATGCCGGCCTCATCCAGTTTGGACAGCGCAGCCTCGCCCACATTGGGAATATCACCAGTGATTTCTTCCGCGCCCAGTTTGGTGTCGCGCGCGACGCAGGTGAGTTCTTCGATGTGGATGGTGGTGTAACGGTCTTCCTGTACGACGCGTTCAGAGATCAGGATCGAGTCTTCGAAGTTGTAACCGTTCCAGGGCATGAACGCGACCAGCATGTTCTGACCCAGCGCCAGCTCACCCAAATCCGTAGACGGACCGTCGGCCAGTACGTCACCCTTGGCTATCACATCGCCCGGTCTTACCAGCGGACGCTGGTTGATGCAGGTGTTCTGGTTGGAACGGGTGTACTTGGTCAGGTTATAGATGTCGACACCCGGTTCGCCCGGAATCGTCTCTTCATCATTCACGCGCACCACCACACGGGCGGCGTCAACGGAATCCACCAGACCACCACGCTTGGCAACTACGGTCACACCGGAGTCGATGGCCACGGTACGTTCCATACCGGTACCCACCAGCGGCTTGTCCGCCTTCAGGGTCGGCACGGCCTGGCGTTGCATGTTCGATCCCATCAAGGCACGGTTGGCGTCGTCGTGTTCAAGGAACGGAATCAATGACGCGGCCACCGAGACGATCTGTTTCGGTGACACGTCCATGTATTCGATTTGATCCGGCGTGGACAGGGTAAATTCATTTTGATGACGGCACGGTACGAGGTCGTCAATCAACTTGCCCTTGCTGTCGACGGTGGCGTTAGCCTGGGCGATGACGTACTCGCCTTCGTCGATCGCAGTCAGGAATTCGATCTCGTCGGTAACCTTGGCATTCACAACTTTACGATACGGGGTTTCCAGGAACCCGTAATCGTTAGCGCGCGCATACACGGCCAGTGAGTTGATCAGACCGATGTTCGGACCTTCCGGTGTTTCAATCGGGCAGACACGACCGTAATGGGTCGGGTGTACGTCGCGCACTTCGAAGCCCGCACGCTCACGGGTCAAACCGCCGGGGCCCAACGCGGAAATACGGCGTTTGTGGGTAACTTCGGACAATGGATTGTTCTGATCCATGAACTGCGACAACTGTGAGGAACCGAAAAATTCCTTGATTGCCGCGGACACCGGCTTGGCATTGATCAATTCCTGCGGCATCAGGTTTTCGGATTCCGCCAGAGACAGACGTTCTTTTACCGCACGCTCGACACGCACCAGGCCGACACGGAACTGGTTTTCCGCCATTTCACCGACGGAACGGATACGGCGATTACCCAGGTGGTCGATATCGTCCACACTGCCGCGGCCGTTACGGATGTCGATCAACACTTTCAGGACATCAGTAATATCTTCATTGCTGAGCGTACCCGGGCCCACGATTTCCTTGCGGCCGACGCGACGGTTGAACTTCATGCGACCGACAGCGGAAAGGTCATAACGCTCGTCATTGAAGAACAGATTGTTAAACAGGTTCTCCGCCGCATCTTTCGTCGGCGGTTCGCCGGGACGCATCATGCGGTAGATTTCCACCTGCGCTTCCAGCTGCGTGGTGGTCGGATCGATCTCCAGGGTCTTGGAGATGTACGGACCATGATCCAGGTCGTTGGTGAAAATGGTCTGGAAGGTTTTGAGTTCCAATGCCTGCAGCTTGCCAAGGATCTCATCGGTAATGGTGGTATTGGCGGCAACCGCCACTTCACCGGAGCTCTTGTCGATGACATCGTGCGCCAGCACCTTGCCGTAAACATATTCGCGCGGCACATCCAGCGTCTTCACGCCGGCGTTTTCGAACTCGCGAATATGGCGCGCGGTCACGCGACGGCCTTCTTCCACGATGGTCTTGCCCTTGATCACGATATCAAAGCTGGCGGTTTCACCACGCAGGCGCTCCGGCACCAGGTCCAGGGTGATACCGTCTTTGGTGAAATTGAAAGAATTCTTTTCAAAGAACAGATCCAGGATCTGCTCGGTGTTGTAACCCAGGGCCTTCAGCAGGATCGTCACCGGCAGTTTGCGGCGACGGTCGATACGGGTGAACAGGCAGTCTTTCGGGTCGTACTCGAAGTCCAGCCAGGAGCCACGGTACGGAATCACCCGTGCGTTGAACAGCAACTTACCTGAAGAATGGGTCTTGCCGCGGTCGTGGTCGAAGAACACGCCCGGTGAGCGGTGTAACTGGGACACGATAACGCGTTCGGTACCATTAATGATGAAGGTACCCGTGTCGGTCATCAGGGGCATTTCGCCCATGTAGACTTCCTGTTCGCGGATGTCTTTAACCGTCGGATTCTTGGATTCCTTGTCATAAATAACCAGGCGCACCTTGACCCGCAGAGGCGCTGCGTACGTAACGCCGCGCATGGTGCATTCCTTGGTATCAAAGGTCGGCGTGCCCAGGCGGAAGCTGACAAACTCCAGCGCCGCGTTACCGGAATAACTGGTAATGGGGAAGACGGACTTGAAGGCAGCCTGCAAACCTCGGTCGGCGCGTCGATCGGGATCGACATCTTCCTGTAGGAATTCCTTGTAAGAATTGGTTTGCATGGCGAGCAAGGCGGGAACGGGTAATACGTTTGCTTGCTTGCCGAAATACTTACGAATGCGCTTCTTCTCGGTATATGAATAGCCCATCGCTGATCCGCCCTCTGTCACTGTTGCGGGTTTCGTAAAACCCGGCGATTTACAAAAAACAAAAACACAACAACTCGGCCGGTGGTCGCGAGATCACCGGCCGAGCGCTGCGTTTATGTTCTATGAGATAAAGATGCCACCTGAATCCGCCAAGTTTACCCGATTCCTACCCAAATTGGGAGTCCCCGGGCCTCCTTAGACAGCACAAAGCAACTTTATTTCAACTCGACCTTGGCGCCTGCCTCTTCGAGCTGCTTCTTCATATCTTCGGCTTCCGCCTTGGATACGGCTTCCTTCACGGTAGACGGTGCACCTTCGACCATGTCCTTGGCTTCTTTCAGGCCCAGACCGGTCAGAGCGCGAACAACCTTGATGACGCCTACCTTGTTTTCGCCGAAGCTGGCCAGAACGACGTTGAATTCGTCCTTCACTTCTTCAGCAGCAGCACCGCCTGCCGCGGCAACCGGAGCAGCAGCCACAGCAGCAGCTGCGGTTACGCCAAATTTCTCTTCCATCGCCGCAATCAGATCAACTACTTCCATAACGGTCATGTTTGAGATGGTTTCCAAAATGTCTTCTTTCGATACAGCCATTGTCATATCTCCTAAAAATTTTCAGTAACAAGTCCTTAATATTTGTAAGACTTGTCGATGCTTACTCGTTACAAAGTGCTGCTTAGGCAGCTTCCTTTTGGTCGCGAATAGCAGCCACGGTACGGACCAGCTTGCCCGGCACCTCGTTGAGGGTACGTGCGAGCTTGGCGATCGGGGCCTGCATGACCGACATGAGCATGCTGATGGCTTGCTCTTTGGTCGGCAGCGAAGCCAGGCGATCCAGATCAGTAGCCGGGAGTAATTGCCCACTAACTGACAGTGCCTTGACCACCAATTTGTCATGCTGCTTGGCGAAGTCCTTAAATACCCGTGCCGCGGCACCCGGGTCTTCTTGCGAAAACGCGAGGATCAGCGGACCGGTAAAGGCTTCGGTCATGCAGGCATAGTCCGTCCCTTCAACGGCGCGACGAGCCAGAGTGTTCTTCACAACACGCAGATACACTCCACCCTTACGTGCCTCGGCACGCAGGTCGTTGAGCTCGTTAGAGCTCAGCCCGATATATTCCGCACAAACAGCGGAATACGCGCTGGCGGCGACTTCGGCGACATCAGCCACGATGGCTTTCTTTTCCTCTAGACTGAGTGCCAAGTTGACCTCCTAAAGTTACGTTCTGAGTTCACGGTATCGGTGTTGCTGATACCGCACCTGTTAGTGACCCTCATCTGACGGTGCCTGAATAGGCGCCGTACTTAAAACGGATTTGGCTCACCATCTACACGGGCCGGGGATCCCATTTATTCCGGCCGCAAGGCCGTTACCCGTGGTCTTTGATGGCACCCCCGCGCAAGGCGGGGAAGCCCCAAAGTCTGTTGCGTGATTTACATGTAAACCGCGCTGTCGATCACGACGCCTGCACCCATGGTGGTGGAGACCGTGACCTTCTTTAAATACTGACCCTTGGCCGTGGATGGCTTGGCCTTCTTCAGGTCTGCCAGCAAGGCTTCGAGGTTTTCTTTCAATTTTTCCGGATCGAAGTCCACATTGCCGATGGCGGCGTGAATGATGCCGGCCTTGTCAGTCCGATAACGCACCTGACCGGACTTGGCATTCTTGACCGCACCTTCGATATCCGGCGTCACCGTGCCAACCTTCGGGTTCGGCATCAGGCCACGCGGGCCGAGGATCTGACCCAACTGACCCACGACGCGCATGGCGTCCGGGCTGGCGATCACGACATCGAAGTCCATCTTGCCGGCCTTAATGCTCTCGGCCAGGTCTTCGAAACCGACGATGTCGGCGCCGGCGGCCTTGGCCTTGTCGGCATTGGCGCCCTGGGCGAAAACGGCCACACGCACGCTCTTGCCGGTACCGTGCGGCAATACGGTGGAACCACGCACAACCTGGTCGGATTTACGCGGGTCTACACCCAGGTTCACCGCCACGTCCACGGATTCCAGGAATTTGGCGCGCGGGAATTGCTTCAACAGGGCAAAGGCCTCTTCCACCGGATACAGCTTGGTGCGATCAACCAGTTGGCGCATGGCCTGTTTGCGTTTGCTAATCTTTGCCATGTTACACACCCTCCACGTCGATACCCATGCTGCGCGCGGTACCTGCGATGGTACGCACGGCGGCGTCCAGATCCGATGCAGTCAGATCCGGGTCCTTGGTCTTGGCGATTTCTTCCAATTGCGCACGGCTGACCTTGCCAACCTTGTCGCGATTGGGCACACCGGAACCCTTGGGAATACCGGCTGCCTTGATCAGCAGAATCGAGGCCGGCGGGGTCTTGGTAACAAAGGTAAAGCTGCGATCACTATAAACAGTGATGACAACAGGTGTCGGCAGGCCCGGTTCCAGTGACTGAGTCTGGGCATTGAATGCCTTACAGAACTCCATGATGTTGACACCATGTTGACCCAGGGCAGGACCTACCGGCGGTGACGGGTTGGCTTGGCCAGCCTTCACCTGTAGCTTGATGTAAGCGTCAATCTTCTTGGCCATGTTGTACTACTCCTTCCGGGTGCGAACGCCTGGCGAGGGCTCCCCGTGTTATTGCATTAACCTTTCTCGACCTGGCTGAAATCCAGATCCACCGGTGTGGAACGGCCGAAGATCGACACTTCCACCCGTAACCGGCTGCGATCGTAATCCACTACCTCGACCACACCGTTGAAATCGTTGAACGGACCTTCGGTGATGCGTACCACCTCGCCCGCTTCGAACAGCACCTTCGGCCGCGGCTTTTCCGCCCCTTCCTGGACGCGGTTCAAAATCTCGTTGGCCTCGCGCTCCGTAATCGGCGCCGGCTTGTCCGAAGTCCCGCCGATGAAACCCATGACCTTGGGCACGTCTTTGACCAGGTGCCAGGTGTCATCGTTCATTTCCATTTGTACCAACACGTAGCCGGGGAAAAACTTGCGGTCGGACTTACGTTTTTGCCCGTCACGCATTTCCACGACTTCTTCGGTCGGCACCAGGATCTCGCCGAATTTGTCTTGCATACCACGCAATTTGACCCGCTCCTCAAGTGAACGCTTCACTTGTGATTCGAAGCCTGAATAGGCGTGGACAACATACCAACGAAGACTCATCCGGTTGTGCCTCCGATTAAATTAGCTTGGTTACGATCATGCGCAGGACCGAGTCGATGATCCAAATCGCGAGACCCAGGATTGAAACGAAGACCACCACGATAATTGTCGTCTGGGTCGTTTCCTTGCGGGTCGGCCACACGGTCTTGCGCATTTCCATGGTGGCACTGCGCCCGAAACTCACGACGCTTTGACCCAGTTGCGTGGTGACGGCAATCGCCACCGCAATACCAAAAATCACCAGCATGCCAAGTACGCGATACAACAAGGCCTGGTCGCCAAACCAGTAAAAGCCAACGATCCCGCCGACCACCAGCAGGATTGCCAAGCCTAATTTCACCTTGTCCATCATTTAACTCTTTCGCACCGCATTTGTTTGGCAGGCCAGGAGGGAATCGAACCCCCAACCTGCGGTTTTGGAGACCGCCGCTCTGCCAATTGAGCTACTGGCCTTCATTCAATAAAAACAGGGGGACAGAACACGTTCTGCCCCCTGTTCTCGTTTTCCCGCCTGCGCACAGACGGGATACGTTACCGTTTTATTCGATAACCTTGGACACCACGCCGGCGCCGACGGTGCGGCCACCTTCGCGGATCGCGAAGCGCAGACCTTCTTCCATCGCGATCGGCGCAATCAGGGACACCGTCATCTTCACGTTGTCACCCGGCATCACCATCTC